>NZ_JBYMTJ010000001.1:0-1525000 GCF_057773125.1 Pseudoxanthomonas sp. 97-1-1
CGCGCTCAGCGCAGCAGGTACTGGTTGAGCAGGTTCTCGTAACGCTCCTGCTTGCCGCTGATCTGCTTCGGTTCGCCCTGCCCGGTCGCCAGCGCGGCCAGATCGGCCAGGCCCAGCGTGCCGTTCTCGAAATCCTTGCCCTTGCCGCTGTCGAAGCTGGCGTAGCGTTCCTTGCGCCACTGCTCCCACGGCGAGTCGGTCAGCAGCGCGTGGGCGACTTCAAGGCCACGCGCGAACGCGTCCATGCCACCGATGTGGGCGATGAACAGGTCTTCCAGATCGGTCGACTCGCGGCGCACCTTGGCATCGAAGTTCAGCCCGCCCTCCAGCCCGCCCTGGCGCAGCACCACCAGCATGGCGCCGACGGTGTCGTACAGATCGGTGGGGAACTGGTCGGTGTCCCAGCCGTTCTGCGCATTGCCGCGGTTGGCATCGATGCTGCCCAGCAGGCCGTGGTCGCTGGCCACCTGCAGGTCGTGCTCGAACGTGTGGCCCGACAGCGTGGCGTGGTTAGCTTCGATGTTGAGCTTGAAGTCCTTCTCCAGCCCGTGCTCCTTCAGGAAGCCGGCCACCGTGGCGCTGTCGAAGTCGTACTGGTGCTTCATCGGCTCCATCGGCTTGGGCTCGATCAGGAAGTTGCCCTTCAGGCCGATGCTGCGGCCGTAGTCGCGGGCCATGGTCAGGAAGCGGGCGAAGTGCTCGACCTCGCGCTTCATGTCGGTGTTGACCAGCGAGGCGTAGCCTTCGCGGCCGCCCCAGAACACGTAGTGCTCGCCCCCCAGTTCCACCGTGGCCTCCAGCGCCGCCTTCACCTGCACCGCCGCGCGGGCGACCACGGCAAAGTCCGGATTGGTCGATGCGCCGTTCATGTAGCGCGGATGCGAGAACAGGTTGGCCGTGCCCCACAGCAGCTTGATACCGGTGGCGTCCTGGCGGGCCTTGGCCAGGCCGGTCATATGCTTGAGGTTCTTCTGGTACTGGCCGATGTCCTCGGCATCCGGGGCCAGGTCGATGTCGTGGAAGCACCAGTACGGCACGCCGAGCTTGGTGAAGAACTCGAACGCGGCATCGACCTTGGCCTCGGCCGTGGCCATCGGCGAACCCGCTTCCCACGGGAAGTGGCGCGTGCCCGGGCCGAAGGGGTCATGGCCGGCATTGCAGAAGGTGTGCCAGTAGCAGACGGCGAAGCGCAGGTGCTCGCGCATGGTCTTGCCACCGATGGTCTTGTTGGCGTCGTAGACCTTGAACGCCAGCGGGTTGTCCGAGCCGCGGCCCTCGAACGGGATGCGGCCGATGCCGGGGAAGTATTCCTGGGCGCCGATGAAGGGCTGCGTGCTCATGGTGCGTGATCCTGTGGTTGTGCGTGATGTACGTGGGGGTGTCAGCCGCGCTGCAGCGGCGTGAGGGCATCGAGGTGCTGGAGGAAGCGGCGGTAGGCCGCGGCATAGGCCTGCGTACGGGTGGGATCGGGCGTGGCGGACAAGGCCGGCTCGGTGGCGACGTGGGCGCGTGCGATGTCGGCGATGGACGATGTCTCGCCACGCGAACGGCCCCATGCCCACAGCGCCTGCAGCGCCGCACCGAAGGCCGCGCCCTCGGCCTGCACCGGCACATCCACCGGCAGGCCGAACACATCGGCCACCAGCTGCCGCCACGCGGCGCTGTTGCTGCCCCCGCCGGTCAGCACGATGCGATCGAACTGCATGCCGGCGCGCACGAAGGCATCGAAGCCGTACTTCAGGCTGTAGGTCGCCCCTTCCATCGCGGCGCGGTAGACATGCGCCGGGGTCATGTTGGTCGTATCCAGCCCGGCCAGCACGCCCTTGCCCAGCGGCAGGTCGGGCGTGCGCTCGCCGTTGAGGAAGGGCAGCATCACCAGGCCGTCTGCGCCGGGCGGCGTGGCGTGCAGGTGGGCATCGCCCTCGCGCGTGCTGAAGCCGAACGCCTTGGCCACCTGTTCGGTGGCCACGGTGCAGTTCATCGTGCAGATCAGCGGCAGCCAGCCGCCGGTGGAGGAACAGAACGCGGCCCAGGCGCCGGCCGGATCGACTACCGGGGTATCGGAGTAGGCGAACAGCGTGCCCGAGGTGCCCAGGCTCATCGCCAGCCGGCCCTCTTCCACGCAGCCGGTGCCGATGGCCGCCATCATGTTGTCGCCGCCGCCGACGGCGACCTTCGCCGTCGCCGGAAGGCCCAGTCGCGCGGCTGCGGTGGGATCGATGTCGAACAGGGCATCGGGTGCAGCGATCGGCGGCAGGCAGGCGGCCAGGTCGCGATCCGGATCGGTGGCACGCAGGAGCTCCGCCGACCATGTCCGCGTGCGCACGTCGAGCCAGCCGGTGCCGGAGGCATCGCCGTACTCGCAGAAGCGCTGGCGGGTCAGCACGAAGTTGAGGTAGTCGTGCGGCAGCAGGATGCTCGTCAGCTGTGCATAAGCCTCGGGGCGGTGGGTCTTTGTCCACGGCAACTTGGAGGCGGTGTAACCGGCCAGGATCGGGTTGCCCGCCAGCGCAATCGTCGCTGTCGAACCGCCCACCGCGTCCATGATCTGCGTGCACTCGGCCGTGGTGCTGGTGTCGCACCACAGTTTGGCCGGTGCGAGTACCTCACCCTGCGCATCCACCGGCACGAAGCCGTGCTGCTGGCCCGACACCGACAGCGCCACGATGCGCGCACGCAGTGCCGGATCGATGCGCGTGAAGCACGCCTGCATCGCGGCCACCCAGTCGGCCGGGTGCTGCTCGCGGCTGCCGTCCTCGCCGCTGATCAGCTCCAGCGGCGCGCTGGCACCGGCCACCACCGCACGTGTGGCAGCGTCGTACACCACCACCTTCAGGCTCTGCGTGCCTGCGTCGATTCCGGCGGTCAAAGCCATCGATTCCTGCCTCCGGCGCTCAAAAAGTTAGCGCTACCATTTTGTCCGGTAAAAAAAGGGAACCTCTGAATTGCTCCCTCTGCAAACACGGAGGCGGTGCCTCCCGTGCTGGCAACGACACTGTAACCAGCACCCACAGAAAAAGCGTGCTGCGCCGCAAAATGCATTGCAAAACAACCGGTTGAGCTGTGCCGGGCGGCTCCGCGCAGAATGGCCGCAGCGACCTGCTCAGCGCGCAACGTCGATGAACGCATTGATCGATAACCTTCCGAGGACCGGGTCGGCGGGAAGCGGTCGATGATTGTCGATCCGTCCCGAATGCAATGAGTTCCGCCGGTACACGATGAGCCGATTGAATACCGCCTCGACCTCCGCTACGCGCTCGAACGAGGTCGTGTCGCCGTTGATGTATCCCGCAGTCGAATCGGCGTCGTGATGGCCCTGCTGCGCCAGGCAATCGAAGTACGTCGCATGACGACTTTCATCCACGTACTCGAATCCGGTCTGACGATGCCGGTAGAAATCCGTGCCACCCCATGTGCCGTGGAACAGGTAATGCACCGTGGCCAGACCCCGATGGCTGACCGAATCGATGTGCGGCACGCGCTGCAGGAAATGCAGGCTGGCCGGCGGTTGCGTGACCAGCGAGAAATGGCACATGGGAAAGACGAAGCGGCCAGGCGCCAGATCGAAGCACTCATGCAACAACGGATTGAGCGTCGCCTCCAGGAAGCGTTCATAAGAAGGCGGTGCAGGCGCGCGAATGCCGGGAAACATCGAAGACTGCTTCACGTACTGGCGTGTGGCCGCCTTCCGCACCATCCGCTCCGGATCCGACAGCACGTTGTCGATGATCAGCAGCGGCGCGCCTTCCTTGCCGATCGTGTGCCGGGTGATCCGGATATCCGCATGAGGGGCGATGAGCATGGGCTTGTCCGCGCGTCCCGGCGGTTACGCGGACACGGGCCGGCTGCCCCACACTTCCGCTCCGGCCTTGCAGTAGCGGTCAATGAACGCCTGCTGCGATGGCATCTGCGCGACCGCATGGTCGATGGGCTGGCGAATGGACGCCAACAGTTTCCGGAGGTCGTCATCCGCCAGCGCTCGCGCCAGGGGATGGGGCTGCCCGGGCGTGATGCCCTGGCCCAGCAATACGTGGGTCCAAGAGTCGACCCGGAAGAGTTCGTCCGGATCCTGCCAGGCATGCGCGCGTTCGCGCCACGCGCGCAGGCGGATGTCCAGCGATTCGGGCAATGCCATCTCGCGGCACGCCTTCCACATCGGCTCGTCGCGCTGCGTCGCATGGTAGTGAAGGATGATGAAGTCCCGCACGTGTTCCATCTCCGCGCGGCTCACGTCGTTGTAGAGCTCCACGAGCGACGGGGCGATGCCGTCGAAGGGAAACAACTGGACCAGGCGCACCACGGCACTGATGGCCAAGTGGATGCTGGTCGACTCCAGGGGCTCGATGAAGCCGCTGGCCAGGCCCAGTGAGACCACGTTCTTGTTCCACGCCTTCAGCCGGCGCCCGGTGCGGAACGGCACCAGCCAGGGGTCACGAAGCGCAGGCGCACCCACGTCGCGCAGGAGCTTGGCGCGCGCCTCATCGTCGGACATGTGCCGGCTGGAGAACACCAGGCCGCACCCGACGCGGTGCTGCAGCGGGATATGCCAACGCCAGCCGGCCTCGTGGGCGATCGCCCGTGTGTACGGCACCGGCGGACCCACGGACTCGGTCTGGACCGCCACCGCCCGGTCGCTGGGTAGCCATTCGTTCCAGTCTTCATAGCCCGTGTGCAGCGTCTGTTCGATCAGCAAGCCGCGGAAGCCGGTGCAATCGATGAACAGGTCGCCCTCGATGACCTGTCCGTCTTCCAGTACCAGGGACTGCACGGCACCATCATCCCCATGCTGCCTGACCTCGCGGATCTTTCCTTCCACGCGCTTGAGTCCATGGCCTTCGGCGATGCGGCGAAGGAACTTCGCGTAGAGGCCGGCGTCGAAGTGGTACGCGTAGTTGACCTGCGGTTGCGTCTGCAACGAGAACTGGTCTCCCCGCGAAGCGACCGTCTCCAGGCAGAAATCCCCCAGCTCCGATGGCATTCCCCGGCGCAGGCTGTCGAGCCAGAAATGATGGAACGCGGCCGCCCACGTGCCCTGCCCCGTGATACCGAAGGGATGGATGTAGCGCTCGCCCGGACGGCGCCAGTTCTCGAACGAGATCGAGAGCTTGAACGTGCCGGCAACGGCGCGCAGGAATTCCTGTTCGTCGATCTGAAGGAAACGGTGGAACGTGCGGATGGGCGGGACGGTGGACTCCCCCACTCCCACGGTACCGATCTGTTCGGACTCGACCAGGGTGATGTCCAGCCGATCACGGAACTGGTGCGAGAGCGCGCACGCCGCGAGCCAGCCCGCAGTACCGCCGCCTGCGATCACCACTTTGCGGATGTGTCCCGTCGGGGCTACTCGATCGTCCAATGCGGTGTCTCCTTGCGTGAGCTAGCGGTTGAGCCGTCCAATCAGCATGGCGCGCATGCGCCGCGCCTGTGTTTCATCCATCGGTCCCAACATGTCGCGCGCCTGTTCGGGCAGGTGCTCGCCCGCCCTCTCGCCGGGACCGAAGACGTAGTACTCGAACACCTTCGCCCATGCCAGCTTCTCGCGTTCCGGAAGATCCCGCAGCGTCCACAGGGCATGGTGCAAAGCCGGCAATGGCGAGGACAGGAACGCTGGCGAACTGCGCCACCAGTAGTTGACCAGCACATTGAACGGTTCGAGGCTGCGCACGTGGTGCCACCACATGCTGGGAATGAAGATGGCGTCGCCGGGTTCGAGCAGTGCGGTCTGCGCGCTAGCCAGCGCCTTGCGGAATCGCGGATGGCGCCCGTAGTCGGGATCATCGAAGTCGACCACGCTCACGACCTGCCCTCCGGGCGTGGGATCAAGCGGACCGGGATAGAGATTCTCGATCTGTTCCGGCGGGAACAGCGTAAACAGCCGCCTGCCTACCGCGCAGCACGCCAGGTTGTTGGGTGCGTCGAAGTGGCAGGACGCGACCACGCGATTGCCGATCCAGATGCTGGGTGGCGCATCGATATCCTGCGCGGCCAATGGCAAGGCATTGGCGCGGGCGAAGCCAGGCAGTGCTCCATCGACCAACAGCGAGGCCACGTAGTAGGTGGGCGGACGTGGGTCGTCCAGATGGTCCGATATTTCTCCGAGCACCTGGGCGAGGGATCCACGCCTGACGTCAAAATTCAGCCGGGTGAAGTCCTCGTTGTAGAAAGGCCGGCCGGCAATCCCGGGCCCACCGAAGGAATACTGGATCGGCCTGCCGGCATCAAAGCCGAGCAGGTAGGACATCGCGTCCTGCGCGGATCGCAATCCTGCCTGCACCAGCTCCCAGTCGCGCGCGACGCCCCTGAGCAGAACGGGCTGGCCATCCGAGATGAGCTCTTCCAGCGGCAGCGCATCTGCACGCACGCCTTCCAGGACACGCATCGCTGCACCGCCCGTCGACACGACGGCTAGTTCCCGCCATGCGGCATCGCGGCATCCTGCGCGCGCAAGCGACGCTGCTTCTCGGCCATGAGGCGACGCATGTTGTGGAGCGACGCCAGGATCAGGTATGCGCCTTCCAGGTAGCCGGCGCGGTTCAATTCGAACAATGCGTTGCCGTCCAGCGCGGCCAGCTTCTCCCGATCGATGCCGTGCAAGCCATTGACGCCCACGCGGTGTCGGTCATCCATCTGCACATCCAGATTGACGGGCTGTATCAGACCCATCGCATCCAGGGCCGCGAACATGCCGGAACCGAATTCACTGCCATCCCTGATGCCACGCAGGACGCCCGCAACATGCTCGAGATAGGGGCTATTGCCGCCCTGCGGAAGGAATACCGGTTCGCCCGCCGCGAAGTTCACGCGTGGATGGTCGAGATCCACATGCATCACCGCTTCCTTCCTCAGCTCTCCGTCGATGCGCTGCTCCTGGAAGCCGATGAGGAAAGGCCCTTTCGCTGCGGCACCCGGGAGATAGGCGGCATTCCATCGGCCGTCCTGCAGGAACAGGTTCTCGCGTTGTTCGAAACCTAGGAGAACGACGGATTGCCATTCGCCCGTGCCCGGATCCTTCCTCAGGAAGATCGGATACTCGCGCTGCAACTCGGCGAACTCGCTGGGAAAGGCAGGCACCATGCCCACGTCGTCGCCGAACTGGGGACCGAAGCCGGTCGCGACACGCAGATCCCTGTGCGAAACGTTGTTGAGGAGTTCGTAGCGGGCCATCTTTTCTCTCGGGGAAGCCTGGAGGCATCCGATGATACTAACGCTGGCAGATCGTGTTCGAGCCCTGTCCGCCGGCACGCCTTGCTAAAAGGGACCGCTGCTCGCGCAGCGGTCCCCGCTCGGCGATATCCGGAGAGGGCGTCTATCGCCAAACTCAGAACTTGTAGCGCACACCCACCATGTAGCGCGGACTCTGATCGGCCAGCTTGACGATCATCTGATCGGTGCGTGCACGCCAACGGACGTCCTCACCGGTCAGATTGATCGCCTCCAGGCCGAACGACCAGTGGTCATTGAGCGTGTAGTTCACGCTCAGGTCCCACTGTTCGTACTCCTCCACGTAATAAGGATTGCGGCTCGCGCCCTGGTTGGCGAGGATCAGGTACTCGTCGCGCCAGTTCCAGGCCAGACGGACCGACCATCCATGTTTTTCATACATGAACATGGCGTTGGCCGTGTCGCTCAGGCCTGTCAGCGCGAACTGGTCGATGGCCGGGTCGCCGCCGTCGTCGTATCCCACATCGCCCCGCACGACGGTGTAGTTGGCCAGGATGCCGAAACCGCTGTCGCCGAAGAAGTACTGGCCGCCCAGTTCCCAGCCATGCAGCTTGGACTGGTTCTGGTTGATCGGCCGGTTGACGTTGAACTGGTACAGCGGATCGTCGGCTTCACCGTAGAGGTTGTAGGCCGCCTCGGTCGCCAACGTCTGCGCACCGGTGCCATTGAACGCCGCCAGGCCCGCCGGATCGTTGCGCAGCAGCGCCAGGGCCGTGAACAGCGACGTGTCGTTGGCGGAGCACGCCGCCGCATTGGCGGCCCCGACCTGGGTCACACACGCCGCACTGGTGAGGAAGGCCAGTGCCGTCTGCGCATCCGGGCCCGAGGTGGGATCCCTCAAACCGTACAGGGATTCCTGACCAACGGTATTGCCGATGAAGTTGTCGACCGACTTGTTCCAGTAGGTCAACGACACATAACTCGCATCGGCGAAGTACCACTCCAGCGCCAGGTCCAGGTTGTCGGATTCCAGCGGTTTCAGGCTCGGGTTCTGGGCACTGCCACTCGCGCGCACGGAAGGATCAAGCAGGACCGAACCGAAAGGCTGCTGCGCACCGGGACCTGCATAGAGGTTGCCATATGGCGCCCGTGCGATGCTCCTGCCGAACGAAGCGCGACCCTTCAGCTCTTCAGTGAAGTCGATGCTGAAGTCGAGGTTGGGCAGAATATAGCTGTAGCTCGCCGTTTCGCTGAAGGGCTGCTGCTCGTCGGACAGTACGATGCGGAAGTCGTTGTTGGCCGACCATTCGATGGCTTCGGGTATGGCGATCACCGACGTCGACACGACATCGGTCGTTTCGTACCGCACGCCGAGGCGGGTGTTGGTGCGCATGCCACCCAGTTCGCCCTCCAGCTCCACCTGGAAGTACGCCGAATGGGTCTTCTCTTCCACCCGGTTGTCGGCCGCACGCTGCGGGCTGACGCCCAACCCCACGCCATACTGGCCTGCCGCCCATTGGGCGAGCTCACCGGCGTTGCCGCGCCATGCCGGCCAGCTGGAGGCGCTGAAATCGTCGAACAGGCCGACGATGTTGACCGGCCGCAGAAGATCCACCAATCCAGCGGCTGTGTCCGAATCCACATTGGCCACGCCCCAGTCGCCCAGGGTGGAATACGCCTCTGCCGCCTGGATGCGATGCGTCGTGGACTTGTTGGTATCCACGCCGAACTGGAAGCGGCCCTGGTCGAAGCTCCATTCGCCGTCAATGCGGGCCTGTTTGATCTCGCTGACCTGCGTCTGCGCATTGATGCGCAGGACCTGCGAGCCGATCTCGCCTTCCACGAATCCCGGATTGACCACGCCGTTGGTCCCGGCGATCGCGTCATCGGTGGTCGGGTACCAGGTCTGCGTGCCGATGGGCAGGCCGTTGTTGAACGCCAGTTCCTGTACCCACGAACCACCGCAGTGCGGCCCAGTGGTGCAGTTGTTGGTGCCGGCGATACTCATGAAGATCGAACCGCCACCGGTCAGCGGATCGTTTGGCCGGCTCTCGTTCTTCGAATTGTGCGCATCGAAGCTCAAGCGGAACCTGTCGCTGACATCCCAGACGGCGTTGAGCCCGAGGGAGCCCAGCTTGTACTTCTGCATGCTGCGCTGCTGCTCGAGGCCGAAATCCTTGGTCCCGGCGATCTCGCGGATATAGATAGGCGTGGCGACCGCGCCGCTGGTGTCGAACTCGATGTCGGTGTAGTTACTGTTCTGCAACCACATCGCCTGTTCGCCACGGTTCTCGGTGATCTCGTTGGTCGAGTACGTGTAGTCCAGGGTCAGGGTCAGGCTGTCGGTAGGTGCGAACTGCACTACCGCCTGGCCATTCACGCGCTCGCGCTCGAACTCCGAGAACGCATAGCGCAAGTCGTTCGGACGCGCGTAAAGATCGCCGATGGCCGGCGCATTGACGACTGTCGGGTTGCCGGGCATCGTCCCGGTCCACGGCTGCACATTCCAGTAGTTCTCGGTCGCCTGCACCGAACCGCCCTTGCGCTTCTGATGGCTGGCACTCAGGCTCACGCCGAACGTCTTGTCGGGGTTGGTGTAGCTGAATATGCCCGACAGTTCCGGCGTCAAGTCATTCTCGAACGGCTGGCTCTGGTCGGACACGACCTTCGCACCGGCGCTGGCAACGACGCCGTCGTGGTTGAACGGCCTTGCGGTCAGGATATTGATGGTGGCGCCGATGCCACCACTGGGAACCTGAGCCTGGCTGGTCTTGTAGACCTCGATGCCGTTGATCGCTTCGGCGGCTAGCTGGGCGAAGTTGAACGCGCGCGTGCCGCCATCGATACCGCCGATGGCGACCTGTCCGGAAGCACCAAACGCATCCGCGCCCGGCATCTGCCGGCCGTTGAGCGTCACCATGTTGAACTGGGGACCAAAGCCGCGCGCCGTGACCTGCGCACCTTCACCATCGCGGCGCTCGATCGAGATGCCGGTGATGCGTTGCAGGGATTCGGCGAGGTTGGTATCCGGGAATTTGCCGATGTCTTCGGCACTGATCGCATCGACGACGCCTGCGGAGTCGCGCTTGATGTCCATTGCCTGGCTCAGGCTGCTGCGCAAGCCCGTGACCACGACCGCATCCAGCGTGGTGGCGTCCGGCGTCGCCTGCTGCTGTGTCTGCTGCGCGGCCGGAGCCTGCGCCTGTTGCGATTCCTGCCCGAAAGCAGGATTGATGACCAGTACGCCACCCACGAAGGTGAACATGGCCGTCGACTTGAACCTCGCCAACTTACGACTCATCAGCATGTCCTCAGGTCTGGAATTGAAGGGCCAGCAACGCCGCGGCAGGCATGGATTCGCGCTCCCGCAATGGTCTGGGCCTTGTCCGGTGCACGGCATCGGTACCTGCACTCTTTCATGTGGTCTCCCCTCTCACGTTCGATCATTGGATGTGTCGCCCTCCCCAAGGGCACCTTTGGGCGCAGGCCCGCATTTCCAGACCGGGCATGGTGATAGCGCCCGTCATTGCACAGCGGTTGAAAACACTCTTCCGGCTGGTTCCCGTGTCGCAAGGCGACAAAGCGTTCAGTCAACTTCCAAGGACGGATCGATGAGTGCATCGATCAATGTGGTAGCGCTACCATCGAGTTCGGCGCAGACTAATCACGCACCCCTGTGTTTGTCACCATGCAGCGCAGCAATCCCGTAAGTGGCTTCGTCAAGACCACGTTCCGTGGGTAACCAAGCAGGGAAATGGAAGCGTTTCCATGGGGGTTCGTCGAGAATGTCCATGTAACCGCGATTCCATGCGCGAGCGAGTTGGGCGACGTATCGATGTTCGTTCGATGCATCTCCATGTGCGACGCTCACCGCAACCGCATCACCCGTTGTTCGCAGCACCTAGATTGCACCCGGCATACGGAGCAGACAGAGCAGCATGGAAAAATCGATCAAATCCGTCCGGCGAAAGGGAGGCGCCATCACCATCGACGAGGTCGCCGCCCACGCAGGCGTTTCGCCGATGACGGTGTCGCGCGTGGTCAACGGGCACGGCGGTGTCCGTGACGCCACGCGTGAGCGCGTCATGAGCACTGTGCGCGAACTGGGATACAGGCCAAACCTGGCGGCGAGTTCGCTCGCTGCGGCCCAGCACACGTGCATCGCGCTCATCTACACCAACCCCAGTTCAAGCTACCTGCGCGAACTTCTGGTCGGTGCCTTGCGTGGTTCCGCGCGCGCAGCGGCCCAGCTGGTCATCGCGACCTGGGACACGCTTGACGTGGACGGCCAACGCGCGGCGGCGCGCGAACTGGCCAGGAGCGTGGCGGGCGTGATCCTGCCGCCGCCGCTGTGCGAGTCCAAGACGATCGTCATGGAGTTCGCGCGGGCCGGGGTTCCCGTCGTTTCGATCGCGTCGGGCCGCTTCAGCGAGACGATTTCCTGCGTCCGCATAGACGACCATCGCGCCAGCCATGACATGACGGCCCATCTGATCGCCCATGGGCACGCGCGGATCGGCTACATCAAGGGCGACCCAAACCAGACGGCCAGCGCCCATCGCCTGCAGGGCTACCGTGATGCGCTGGCGGAGGCGGGCGTGGCATTCGACGAGCACCTGGTCCAACCCGGCTACTTCACCTACCGTTCCGGGCTCGAGGCCGCCGAAAGCCTGCTGGCGTTGCCAAGCCCACCCACTGCGATCTTCGCCAGCAACGACGACATGGCCTCGGCCGTGGTTTCGGTGGCGCACCGCCGCGGCCTGGACGTGCCGCGCGACCTGTCCGTCGTGGGCTTCGACGATACATCCGCAGCCATCATGGTCTGGCCGGAACTGACGACCATCCACCAGCCGGTTGCCTCGATGGCCGATGCGGCGATCGACATCCTGCTGCGGGAAATCCGACGCCCCAGCGCCTCTGCGCGGGTCATCGTCAACCATGTGGTTCCACACAAACTGGTGAAGCGCGCGTCGGTGGCGACCAGGCGGAAAGGCAAAACCAAGACCCCCTAACGGGCGACACCGCCGCTGGGCGACGCAGGCAACCGACGCGGCGACGTACGTTGCCGCAACGGCGCTTGTTACCCCAGCAGGGGCTCAGCGCAACCCCAGTCGCCAAGCGTGGCTGTAAACCACATGCCTGTCGTCACGCAGGAAACCGACCAGCGACAGCCCGCAGCCTGTCGCCAGATCCACCGCCAATGCCGTGGGTGCCGACATCGCCGCCAAGAGTGGAATCGCTGCGACCGCTGCTTTCGCCACCATCTCGTAACTCGCACGGCTGGTCACCAGCGCGAAGCCCGATCCGGCGTCGATGTTCTCGCGCAGCATCGCGCCGATCAGCTTGTCCAGCGCGTTGTGGCGCCCGACATCCTCGCGCACCACCACCAGCGTACCGTCCGCCCTCGCCCATGCCGCTGCGTGGATCGCGCCGGTCGCCGCATTCAACGGCTGCCGCGCCCCGATGCCGGCCAACGCGAGGTCCAACGCGGATGACGCGATGAAACTGCCCTGCCCGACCGCCTTCGGTTGTTTGACGACCTCTTCCAGATGCCGGTGTCCGCAGATGCCGCATCCACTGCGTCCCGGCAACCAGCGCTGCTGATCCGCGGCCCGGGTGGGCAAAGGATGTCGCGTGCGCAGGTCGAGCTGGATGCCTTCAAGCAATGGCTGGACGTTCACCTGAACAAGTTCGTCAGCCGCAACACCGAGTTCGGTCAATGCGAAGCCGTACGCGAAATCCTCCAGGTCGCAGGGCGAGACCATCATCACCGCCACTGATTCGCCATTGCAGCGGATCGCGAGCGGAACTTCCTCCGCCAGCAGATCCCGGCGCGTCGTCGAGGCACCCCCGGTGACGTCGATGACCTCGCGCCCCGCTGCTCCCTCGATGCGGTCAGCCGGCATGGCCATCGGGATCATGGAGTTTCCTCACCACCACCGGGATCGACTTGTAGGCCGGCGTCCCCGATTGCGGATCGTGGCTGTCCAGCGGCACCAGGCGATTGCCTTCGGGGTAGTACATCGCCGCCGAGCCGCGCGGCAGGTCGTACTCCACCGCGATGAAGCCCGCGACCTGGCGCGCACCCGCATCGTTGCCGCCAACGCGGGACTCCACCAGGATCCGGTCGCCCTGGTTCAGGTCACGCGCCTGCATGTCGAGCTTGTTCATGAACACCACATCACGGCGCCCGCTCACGCCCCGGTAACGGTCGTTGAATCCGTAGATGGTGGTGTTGTACTGATCGTGCGACCGGATCGTGGTGAGGGTCAGCAGATGCTGCTGATCGATGCCGGGATCCTCGTTCAATCCTTCGGCCACCAGGAACTGCGCCTTCCTGCCCTCACCGCCCCAGTCCCGTTGGGATGCGCCGACGTACAGCCGGAATCCGCCGGGCTCGCGCACGCGCCGGTTGAAATCCCTGAACATCGGGAACACGGCTTCGATGTCGTCACGGATGCGGTCGTAATCGCCCACCAGCCCATCCCAGTCCACTTTCGTCTGCGGCAGCGTGGCCTTGGCGATGCCGGCGACGATGGCCGGCTCCGACAGCAGATGTTCCGATGCCGGTGGCAGGCCACCCTGCGATGCATGCACCATGGACATGGAGTCCTCCACCGTCACCGACTGCACGCCGCTTGCCTGCACATCGCGTTCTGTGCGCCCCAGGCACGGCAGCAGGAACGCCTGCCGCGCGGGGATCAGGTGCGAGCGATTCAACTTGGTGGCGATGTGCACCACCAGGTCCAGCTTGCGCATGGCGGGAAGGGTGGTCTCCGGGTCCGGCATTGCCACCGCCAGGTTCCCGCCCATGCATACCAGTGCGCGCGAGCGTCCATCGCGGATCGCGCGCACGGCTTCCACCGCATCATGGCCATGCGTGAGCGGGAATTCGAAGCCGTAGGTTCGCTTGATCGCATCGACCAGTGCCTGCGTAGGCTTCTCGGTGATGCCGACCGTGCGGTCGCCCTGCACGTTGGAGTGGCCGCGTATCGGCGCGATGCCGGCGCCAGGCTTGCCGATGTTCCCGCGCAGCAGCATCAGGTTGGCCATCTGCTGCACGTTCTGCGTGCCACGGCGATGCTGGGTCATGCCCATGCCGTAGCACAGGATCACGCGCTCCGCCTTGGCGTAGAGTCGCGCGGCGGCGGCGATGTCATCGCGCGACAGCCCGGAACATTCGACGATCTCGTCCCACGTCGTGCGCGCCAGGTCCTCGCGCAAGGCATCCAGCCCTTCGGTGTGTTCGGCGATGAAGGCATGGTCCAGTACGCCGCGACCACCTGCGGCGAGATCCTCGGCATCGGCATCCAGCAGGCACTTCATCATGCCTTTCAGCAATGCCAGGTCGCCACCGATCCTGACCTGGTAATACGTCTGTGCGATCGGCGTGGCGGTGTTGGTCAACATCTCCGCCGGATGCTGTGGCGAAGTGAACCGCTCCAGCCCGCGTTCGCGCAGCGGATTCACCGCCACGATGGGCACTCCTCGCTTCGATACCTCGCGCAGTGTGGACAGCATGCGCGGATGGTTGGTACCGGGATTGTGGCCGAAGCTGAACAGTGCGTCGCAATGCGCGAAATCATCCAGCGTCACCGTGCCCTTGCCCACGCCGATGGACTCGGGCAAGCCCACGCTGGTCGCCTCGTGACACATGTTCGAGCAGTCGGGAAAGTTGTTGGTGCCGTATTCGCGCACCATCAGCTGGTAGAGGAACGCCGCTTCATTCGATGTGCGCCCGGATGTATAGAACTCGGCCATGTCCGGATGCGGGAGTGCGCGCAGTGCATCACCGATGCGCGCGAACGCATCCTCCCAACTGATCGGCACGTAGCGGTCCGATGCGGTGTCGTACACCATCGGATGCGTCAACCGGCCTTCGTCCTCGAGCGCATGGTCGCTCCACTCCCAGAGTCCTGAGAGCGTGTGCTCCGCGAAGAAGGCAGGCGTCGCGCGCTTGCCGGTGGCCTCCCACGACACCGCCTTCGCCCCGTTCTCGCAGAACTCGAATGACGAAGTATGGCGTGGATCCGGCCATGCACAGCCAGGGCAATCGAAGCCCGCAGGCTGGTTGACGCGCCGCAGCGCAGCGGTTTCCCGGCCGACCGCCATCTGGCTTTTCAGTGCGCGTGCAACAGCAGCGAGGGCGCCCCACCCTCCCGCTGCGCCGTCGTAGTCATCGATGCCCGGAATCTTGCGTTCACTCATCGGGGAGCCCTGCCTGCTGCATATCGACCACGGTACGTGCGCAGGATAACCGAAGGCGTCGCGCGGCACGTCAGCCGCACGGGACGACAGAAGCGCGGCACGTGAACCTTTCGCTCAGCATCGCGTTGCTAGCATGCGGAGCGTCTCCCCGTGGTGTCGCCCGCTCTCCGTGCTTCGTGTCCTGCTTCCCATCACCGCATTGCTCGCCAGCGTTGCCCTGCTGCTCGGCGGCAACGGTTTGCTGGGTACGCTGCTGGCCGTACGCAGCCAGACCGAAGGCTGGGGCGAACGGACCACCGGTCTGGTGATGTCGGGTTACTTCGTGGGTTTCTTCCTGGGCACGTTCACTGCGCCTCCCTTGATCCGCCGCGTCGGGCACATCCGCGCGTTCGCTTTCCACGCAGCGCTTGCCGCTGCCGCCGTGCTGGTTTACCCGCTCTGGATGGAGCCGATGGGATGGCTAGCGCTGCGCGTCGTCACCGGCATGGCGCTGGTCGGCTTGTGCACGGTCATCGAGAGCTGGCTGAACGCGCAGGCGGCGCCCGAACATCGCAGCCGGGTGTTCGCGGTGTACATGGTGGTGACACTGCTTGCGCTTGCCAGCGGTCAATTGCTGTTGGACCTGCAGCCGCCGCGAAGCCCCGTGCTCTTCAGCCTGGTCGCCATCCTGTTCGCGCTGGCCATCCTGCCGGTCAGCACCACGCAACTGCAGCCGCCCACCCTGAGCACGGCACCGCGCACCCACATCCTGCAGCTATGCCGCGCAGCCCCCAGCGCCGCCGCAGGGGCATTGCTCGCAGGCCTGGCGCTGGGCGCGTTCTGGGGCCTGGGGGCGGTCTATGCGGCCTCGCTGGGGCTGGATCGTGCGGGCATCGGCACGTTCATGGCCGTGACCATCCTGGGCGGTGCCGCGCTGCAACTGCCCATCGGCCGCTTGTCGGACCGGGGCGACCGTCGCAGCACGCTGGCCGTCGTGGCCGCGTTGGGATCGGTCACGGCGATGCTCGCATTGCGTGTGGAAGCCGCTACGCCTGCCGGCATGCACGCGCTGTTCTTCCTGTTCGGCGGGCTGGCATTTGCGCTGTATCCGCTGGCGGTCGCGCATCTGCTCGATCGCCTGCCGGCGGAGCAATTGCTGGCCGGATGCAGTGCGTTGCTCCTGTTGAACGGCATCGGCGCTGCGGCGGGCCCTGCGCTGGCAGGCGTACTGATGCAGCGGTCCGGCGCAACGGCGTTGCCGGCCTTCTTCGCCTGCACGCTGGGACTGCTGGCCCTGATTGCCGGCGGACGCCGCCTGCTCAAGGCCCGCCATCTGCTGCATCCGGCGCGCTTCCATCCCATGCTCCGCACCACGCCCACCGCGCTGGAGATGCTGCCCGAGATCCCGGACGCCCCAGCGACCCAGGCACGCGATTCGTAGCGGAATTGATCCCGATCAATGCGGCACCCGCGCGGTGCCCCTAGCCTGTGCGTCATGGGCACCCTCTCCCCGTCTCCGTTGTTCGATGCGGACCTGCTGCGGCGTTACGACACGCCCGGGCCGCGCTACACGTCCTATCCGACCGCGCCGCAATTCAGCGCCAGCTTCGGTGCGCAGCAATTGCGCGACCAGGCCGCCGCCAGCAATCGGCAGGCGCAGACCAGGCCGCTGTCGCTGTATGTGCACATTCCTTTCTGCACCAGTCCCTGCTTCTATTGCGGCTGCAACCGGGTGATCACCCGCGACAAGGCACGTGCGGAACTGTATCTGGACTATCTTTATCGCGAGATTGCGCGGATGGCGCCGCTGTTCGACAGCGGGCGCCCGGTGGTACAGCTGCATTTCGGCGGCGGCACGCCCAACTTCCTGACCCCCGCCCAGATCGCCGACTGCGTGGCCGAGCTGCGCAGCCAGTTCAGTTTCGCCGCACCGGAGAGGATGGACTTCTCCATCGAACTCGACCCGCGCTTCGTCACGCCAGCCGATATCGGCGAGCTGGCCGGCATCGGCTTCAACCGCGCGAGCCTGGGCGTCCAGGATTTCGATCCCGAGGTACAGAAGGCCGTGAACCGGGTGCAGGGCGTGGAGGAAACGCTCGCCATCGTGGCCGCGTGCCGCGAGCACGGCATGCGATCGGTCAACATCGACCTGATCTACGGGTTGCCCAAGCAGACCCGCGCAGGCTTCCTGCGTACGCTGGAAATCGTCGTGCAGGCACGGCCTGACCGCATTGCAGTCTACAGCTACGCCCACCTGCCGCAGTTGTTCAAGCCGCAACAACGGATCGCACTGGAGGATCTGCCCAGCCCCGAGGAGAAGCTGCAGCTGCTGCAGTGCGCGATAGAACAGCTCGTGGAGGCGGGGTACGTCTACATCGGCATGGACCACTTCGCCCTGCCCGGCGACGAGCTGGCGCGTGCGCAGGAACGTGGCGACCTGCACCGCAATTTCATGGGCTATACGACGCACGCCGAAAGCGACCTGCTGGGCTTCGGCGTGAGCGCGATCAGCCATGTCGGCGACAGCTTCAGCCAGAATCCGCGCGACATCGCGAGCTGGGAGCGCGCCATCGACGACGGGCGCCTGCCCGTCTGGCGCGGCATGCCGCTGGACCGCGACGATGTGCTGCGCGCAGACGTCATCCAGGAACTGATGTGCCACGGACGGCTGGACTATGGCCGCATCGGCCGCCGCCACGGCATCGCGTTCACCGATTACTTCGCCGATGCCCTCCCCAGGCTGCAGGCACTGGCCGACGACGGCCTGCTGACGTTCACGCGGGTCGGCTTCCAGGCCACGCCACGTGGCCGCCTGCTGCTGCGCGTGATCGCGATGTGCTTCGATCGCTATCTGCATGCGGCAGCGTCGGCAGAAGCACCGCGGTTCTCGCGCACGGTCTGAGTGCCCAACATCAGCGGCATGCTGCGTTGACACGGTCGTCGAGGCGTCGACTGGTATCGAAGTCCCGCCTCAGCCCGAGGCGCGCATGCGTCTGCTCGCGCGCCTTCCTTGCCCGCTCGCAGGCGGCCGCGTCGCGATGCATCGAGATGACAGCGCCCTGCGATGAGGTTTGCCGGCGTCGCGCGCCCGTGCGGGAACGCGGACGTGGACTGTCTGCCCTGGCCGTCGCACGTGGCGCCGATGAGGACGGTGCGGATGTCGCCGGTATCGGCGGATCGGCGGGATAGGCGCGCACCCATTCCGTGCGTTGCGTCGAGGTACAGGGCATCGCCTGGTAGTGCGCCTGACCATCCACACCCCGGCACTTGTGGACTGGATCGCTGCCCCAGGTGGCGCTGCCGATGGCGACGAGGATGGCAGCCAGCAGGATGCGCAGCGCGCACGACGAAGACGCGGACATGGCAGGCTCCTGCGGGATGGAGGCTGCAGGATCCGGCGATGGCAGGGGTATCGGGATCGGGGCGCGCCGCGCCGCGCTGTCGGGATTTCCCGCGCGTTCACCACGCCATCACCCCGTGCCGTGCGAGAAGAGGCGCCTGTTCCCTGCGAGACATCCGATGACAGCCGCCTACCTCTACCTCAACGCGGTGCTCTACCTGCTGCTCGCCGGCTGGTGCACGTTCGCGCCCGCGCGCACGGCGGCGGCCGTCGGCTATGCGTCGCTTACCCGGTCCGGGCAGACCGAGTACCTGACGATCTACGGCGGCCTGCAACTCGGGCTTGCGTTCCTGTTCGCTTGGTTCGCCTTGACCCAGCAGCTACGCACCGGTCTGGTGCTGGCGATGGCGCTGTACCTGCCGATCGTGCTCTACCGCAGCGCAGCGTTGTTGCGCTGGTGGCCGCTGGAATCGACCACCATGATGCTGGTGGTGACCGAGTGGCTGATGCTGGCGGCGGCCCTGTGGCTTTGGTGGCAGGGCCGGGCCAGCTGAGTTGCCGGATCAGAAGTTGATCGGCAAGCGCGCGGTGAAGGTGAGGTCCGGCGTGTCGCGGGTCACGCCCACGCCCAGCGCGACATTGAGCGACATGCGGTCGCTGAAGCGGTAGGTGCCGCCCAGCAGCAGCGTACCCAGCGTGGTACGCACGGCGCCCGCCACCTCCTTTCCATCCTGCTCGGTCTTGTCGACGATGCTCTGGTCGTAACCGATGCTGATGGCCGCCTTCTCGTTGAGCGCCAGGCCCATGCCGAGGTTGAAGCCGAGGATGTCGCCGGCCTTGATGTCGCCCAGGAATTCGGTCTGCCCGCCCAGTACGCGGCGCGAGACATTGCTGCGCTTGAAGTTGTGCAGGTAGCTGAGACTGCCGAAGAACACCACCGGATCGGAGGGGAACAGCCAGGTGACGCCGGGCTGCAGGGCGTTGAAGCCGCTGCCCGTGGGCAGGTCCAGTGGCAGGCCGGTACCGGTGGTGTTGGCCACGCAGCGCGTCACGCAGTCGGTGACGACCTCGAACAGATCGCGCCCCGTGCGGCTCTTGTAGCGCAGCCATGCGATGTAGAACGGTTTGTCGGCGGCGCCCCGGTTCAGCTGGTAGCGGCCGGTGACTTCCACGTCGCCCATCCCGCTGCCGCGTGCGTTGAACACGCGGTCCTGGGCGGAACCGGTGAAGATCTCGCGGCTGACCGTATCGCTGTGGATGTAGACGTAGGGCAGCTTCGCTTCGAGTTCCATGCGCCGGCTGAGGCCATAACGCCCGGTCAGCGTGGCGACGGCGGTGGTGGTCTTCACCTGGCGCACATCGATCAGGCCGATCAGGATGGCGGGAATGATGGTGTAGCCCACCAGCGCGACACGATCGTTGGCCGAGTAGCCGTACTGCAGCGACGGCTCCACCACCATCTTGCCCTTGGGCGTCAGCACGCCCGGCTGATCGAAGATCTGCGCGACCTCGGGCGGCCGCGACTCGCTCTCCGGCGCCTGTCCGACACGTTGCGGCGCCTGCGTGTCTGCCTGCTGTGTCTGCTGGCCCGCGGGCGGGGGGGAACCGGATTGCGCGACCTGCGTGCCCGCATGCGCGCCGTCGGGAGCCGGTGCCACCGGGGTCGCCTGCGGCGCTGGGCCGGTCACGATGTAGGTCTGCGCAGGTGGAGGGGAATCGCGGAAGGTCGGTGCCTGGTTCAGCGCGGGCACGATCACGGGGGCGGGCGCACCACGCGCGCGCGCATTGGCGAGGATTTCTTCGTTGAGCGCATTCTGCAGGGTGAATATCTGCTGCTCCTGGGCCTGCATGGCGTCACGCATCGCCTGCAACCGATGTGTCTGCTCATTGAGCTGGCGCTGCAGTGCGTCCAGCCGTGCATCGGCGGTGATTTCGTAGGGCTGCGCCGGCACCGGCGGAGGGGGCGACGCCGGCATCACCGGTTCCTGTGCCCGCGCCTGCCCTGCGTGCACCCCCAGGCTGACTGCCAGTGCCAGCGGTGCGACTTCCATCAGAGACGTCCCTTTCATGCTGTGCCCCTTGTCTTGTGCGTGAGCGCGGTGATCCCGGTCCTGCGTCGATGTCACGGGCTGCCGGGTGCGCGGATCAGCGCGTCCGTGAGCGCGCCGTTCGCGTTGAGGGTCTGGTAGGCCCCGAGCGTGTCGACACCCACGTCGATGCGGGTGACGGTGCGGATATCCTGGTCGTCCAGCGTGTTCTGGATCACCAGGCCGCCGGTGGCCTGTGCGGGATCGAAGCGATTGCCCTCGCCGATCTGGACCACCAGCCCGCGATTGAAATCGGCCAACGCCTGAGCCTGGTCCGGCGTGATGCGTGCCACGTCCGGAACCTGCACGGCGATACGCGCCGTCAGTTCGCCGTTGACGAAGACGACGCGCTCGATGCCGAACGACAGGGTCATGCCCGACGGCATCTGGAAGCCCCCGCGCATCTGCGCCAGCCGGGCGGGATCCACCGGTTGCCATTCGGCGCCCAGGTCACCGCCCTGCCCCCGTGCACCCACCGGTGCCAGCAGCACCGCCAGCATGACCGTGGCGCGGCATACACCCTGCCTGATCCTGTCCATGTCAGATGTCTCCCGCACCGCGCCTGGGCACGGTGACGTTGCGCAGGCCATCACGCTGGATTCCCATGTCGAGCGGCGCCGGAGGTGCGGTCTGCCAGTCGCGGGCCTGGTTGAAGCGGGCGCGTTCCCGCTGGTTGTGCACGACGAACATCACCCGGTTGTCCCACAGCGCCTCGAAGCGAGAACGCGGCATCGCACGCGTGCCACGCGCCGGGTCGCCCAGCAGCACGCGACCGTCGCGCAGGCCCTTCACCACGACGAAGTGACGGTACCCGCGGTCGTTGAGCAGCACGATGGCCGGCACGTTCTCCTGCTGCAGTTTATCCAGCGGCAACTCGAAGCCGTCGGCCTCGTACCCCTTCGAGCGCAGGTAGCGTCGCATGTCGAGCAGCGAGAAGCCTTCCTTGCGGATGCGCGCCTGGTCGCCGTTGTTGTACATCTGCACGAAGACGTCGACTTCGCTGACAGCGTGGCCATACTGATGCGTCAGCAGCGTCGCCGTAGCGGCGGAGCCGCAACTGAAATCGTACTGCTGCGGCAGCGTCGTCTTGAACCGCGCTTCCTTCAGGCTGGTCACGCGGACGCTGTAGGCGCTGCCCGGCACGCGGATGTCGCTGGTGGCCGCCGAAGCGCCACCGAGCACCGCCAGCGCGCACGCGAGCGCGACGCATCGCGGCCATCCACGCTGCCGCACACGGTGTTTCATTGCGGTCCGCCGCTGAAATCGATGGTCACGATCATCGCGTTCTGGATCAGCACGTTGCTGCCGGTGTTCTGGATGACCGTGTTGATGCCGCTGGCGTTGCCGAACGCGCCGTCAGCGATGCTGTTGGTTCCACTGGTGATGTGGTGCGCCGTGTTGCCATCCACGGAGCCGTCCACATCGATGAGGTTCTCAGTCTGGCTGCTGTCACCGCCTCGCAAGCCGGACAGCCGGTCCACCGCGATCGCGCGTCCCAATTCGCTGACGGCCACGAGCCGAACGTCCGGAACTTTGGTTTCGAACGTGATGGCGGGTGTCCATCCTGCGCGGGCGACGGTGTTGTCTTCCGCCGAGGCGCCAAACGCGAGGACGAGCAATCCCCAGGCTGCGATGCGCAACCCGGCCTGTTGGTGCGTATGCATGGTCAGTCTCCCTTGCCATGCGTCCACCGCGCAGCCATGGGGCGTCCCGCCGTGAAGCGGGACGCCTGCGTCCGCACGGAGTGCCTGGCCCGGCTGGGCCAGGACACCGCGGAACGCTTATGGGCCTACGGTCAGGTTGGCTTGAACGGTGATGCCTTGCTGGATCAGCGAGGCCATGCCGCTGTTCTGTGCCGCCACCATGATGCCGGCCGCCGACTGCCCGACGCTCGTCATGTTGTTGGACATGTCGAACGCACCCGCATCGACCGCAACGGAACCGCCCGCGCCGCCGGCACCACCGGTCGCACCGTTGCCGACGCCACCATTGCCGTCACCGCCATTGCCATCGCCACCGTTGCCGACGCCGCCGGCACCACCGGTCGCACCGACCGCGCCGCTGGCGCCGTTGCCGGCCGTCGCATCGCCATTGCTGGCGGTGGAGGACGCGCTGCCGTTGCTGGCGTCGCCATTGCTGGCATCGCCACCATCACCGCCGTCTCCTGCGGTCGCCGTCACCGTGCCGCCTGCGCCGCCCATGCCGGAGCCTGCACCGCCCGTGGCGGTCGCGTCGCCGCCCGTCCCGGAGCCTGCGCCGCCCGTGCCGGAGCCGTCACCGCCGGTACCGGTCGCGTCACCCGACGTGCCTGCACCGGCGGTGGCGCTGCTTGCTCCGCCCGTTGCAGTCGCGTCACCTGACGTGCCTGCGCCACCGGTTGCCGTGCCGTCGCCACTGGTACCGTCGCCTGCGCCACGTTCGCGCACGTTGCCGCTGCCTGCTCCGGCGTCGCCACCGGAAGCACCCGCGATCGAACCGGTGTCGCCGCTCGCGCTTCCGGCATCGCCACCTGAAGCACCCGTGGCTCCGCCACCATCACCGCCCCAGCCACCGGCGTCACCGCCACGACCACGGCCATTGCCGGCCGTCGCGTCGCCGTCGCCGCCCCAGCCATTGCCGTCGCCGCCATTGGCGCCGCGTGTATCGTCGGCGTTGCCACCACGACCACCGTTGCCGGCCGTCGCGTCGCCGATGGTTGCGCTGCCGTTGGACGAATCGCCCGCCGTCGCGCTGCCGTTGTTGGCATCGCCACCGCTGCCGCCATTGCCGCCATTGCCGCCGTCGCCGCCGTCACCTCCGTTGCCGGTGCCACCCGCGGCGCTACCGCCGTAGCCCTTGCCACCGTAGCCCGCGCCGCCTTTGCCACCGTCGCCGCCGTTCGCGTCGCCCCAGTTCTTGGCCACGTTGCCGATGTCGTGCACGGTCACGCCCGAAACGGCGCCGATCAGCTTCGTTTCGGCCACGGCCTTGCTGTGGTTGAAAGAGTTGGAGAACGTGGACGTCGCGGTGCTGCCATTGTTGGCGGCCGTCGAGCCGAAGCCCTCCGCAGTCGCCCTGCCGCGATTGTTGCGGTTGTCGCCGTCGTGGGTGCTGTTGTCGCTGTGGTCGGAATTGTCGGAGTTGTCCGAATTGTCGGAGTGGTCACTGTTGTCCGTGTTGGTGCTGTTGTTGCTCAGATCCGCCGAGAGGTTGACCAGGATGTCGTCACCCGGGCCATTTTCGGTATTGGTCTGTTGCGCGAATGCCTGTCCCGTCGTGCCGAGCGCCAGCAATACCGCCGATGCGATCAGTGTCTTGCGAATGCACATGTTGATTCTCCTTGTGGCCGCTCCGGGACCCAGGGGAAGCCCCTAAAAAGCGACGCGGGTCACACTTGCATGGCAATCGTTAGTCCTGTTCGCGCGACGCGTTAAATTTTCGTTCGCGAACAGACCGCTCGTCCGCTGGCGAAGCGGGAGCGTCATATCCAGCGCGTGATGGCCGGCCCCGGTAGTTGCCAGCGTTGTCGCCGTTACCAGGTCGGTGCGCGGACCGCATCGGCGAGGCGTGCACCCAGCCACACCAGCAGCAGCCCGGTCAGCAGCGTGATTGCGAGATAGCCAAGCGCGGCGCCCTGGCGCTCCGTTCGCGCGAACAACAGGCACTCCACCATCAGCGCCGAATACGTGGTCAGTGCTCCCAGCACCCCGACGAGCAGGAAGGCGCGCCAGTAGAGTGCGGAAGGGCCGCGCCCTTCCAGCCAGATCGCAAGGAAGCCGGCGGCGAACGAGCCGATCATGTTCACCGCGAACGTGCCCCAGGGAAATCCGCTTCCCAGCTGTCGCAGCAGCGCGCCGCCCAGCCAGAAGCGCGCCGCCGCGCCGAGCGCACCGCCCGCCATCACCAGCATCAGTTGTTGCCACCAGAGTGCAGCGTGTGCCGGCATCGGTCGTCTTCCGTCAGCGGGGAGGTCAGTCGTCGCGTCCGGCCTGCAGTCGCGCCTGGCGGCGCGCCTCGCGCAGACGGTCGAGTTTTTCCTTCAGCTTGATCTCGAGGCCGCGGTCGACGGGCGCATAGTAGACCTGCTCGCCCATCGCATCGGGAAATGCCGTCTGGTCCAGCGCGATGCCGCCCGCTGCATCGTGGTCGTACTGGTAACCGGTGCCGTAGCCCAGCTCCTTCATCAGCTTGGTCGGGGCGTTGCGCAGGTGCAGGGGTACGTCCTGCGTGCCGTATTCGCGCACGTCGCGCTTGGCGGCGTTGAACGCCATGTAGCCGGCGTTGGATTTGGCCGTGCTGGCGAGATAGATCACCAGTTGCGCGAGCGCGAGGTCGCCCTCGGGACTGCCGAGCCGCTCGTAGGTATCCCACGCGTCGATCGCCATCTGCAGGGCGCGCGGATCAGCCAGGCCGATGTCCTCCACGGCCATCCGCGTCATGCGTCGTGCCAGATAGGCGGGGTCGCACCCCCCATCCAGCATGCGCGCCAGCCAGTACACGGCGCCGTCGGGATTGGAGCTGCGCACCGACTTGTGCAGGGCCGAGATCTGGTCGTAGAACTGCTCGCCCCCCTTGTCGAAGCGGCGCGTGCGGTCTGCCAGCACCTGTGCGAGTGTCTGCGGGGTGATGCGCCCCCCTTCGTCGGCAGCCAGTTCCGCAGCGATTTCGAGCAGCGTCAATCCTCGCCGCACATCCCCGTCGGCAGCCGTCGCGATCTCCAGCAGCGCTTCGTCGTCCACCTCCACGCCAAGCTCGCCCAGTCCGCGCTCGGCATCCGCAAGCGCAAGGCGAAGGGCATGCCGGATGTCATCGGGCGACACCGCTTCCATCACATGCACGCGGCAGCGCGAGAGCAGCGCGGAGTTCAGTTCGAACGACGGATTCTCCGTTGTGGCGCCAACGAAGATGATCGTCCCGCGCTCGATATGCGGCAGGAACGCATCCTGCTGTGCCTTGTTGAAGCGGTGCACTTCGTCCACGAACAGCACCGTACGACGACCGCCGGCAAAGCGTTGCGCGGCTTCGGCCAGCACCTGGCGTACCTCGGGCAGGCCGGACAGCACGGCGGAGATCGCCTTGAACTCGGCATCGGCATAGCGCGCCAGCAGCAGCGACAAGGTGGTCTTGCCGCAGCCCGGGGGTCCCCACAGGATCATCGAGTGCACATGGCCGGATTCCACGGCACGACGCAGCGCGCTCCCCGGCGCGAGCAGCCGGCGTTGGCCGACCATTTCATCCAGGCTGCGCGGCCGGATGCGCTCTGCCAACGGCCTCAGCGCATCGGTGTCGGTACTCAGCAGGTCGGCCTGCGGTTCAAGGGGGGTACGTGTCTTGGCCACGCTTCATTGTAACGTCGCGCGACCGCAGGCCATGCGTGGCGTCCCGCTCAGGGGCCGCCCACGACATCCACGCCCTTGGCCGGTGCATACTTGAACGTGCCCGCGGCGAACGCGGGATTGCGCTTCCAGCCCGAGAAGCTGATTTCCGTGCGCTGGCCCACCGCATCCTTCACTTCCATCCTCACCAGCGTGCCGTTGGTGAACGCCAGGCGCGCGGTCTGGAAGCTGGCATCGCCTTCCTGCTTGGGCGTGAGCGTCAGCCACTGCTCGCCGCCCTGCCCCGTGGCTTCGGCGACCTTGAACTGCTGGTCCAGCTTGCCGGGGTCGATCAGCGCCGCCAGCGGGCTGTTCTCTTCTTCGATGCCCTGTTCGCGCACGGTGGCCTGCTGCAGGTCCGGGTCGTAGACCCAGACTTTCTTGCCGTCAGCAACGATCAGCTGTTCGTAGGGCTTGTTGTACTCCCAGCGGAACAGGCGCGGGGCGGACAGCGCGACGCGGCCATTCGAGGTTTCCTTGAGCTTGCCCCCCCCGTCGTACACCTTCTGGGTGAACTGCCCGTCCAACCCTTTCAGCCCGGTGGTGAAGGTCTTGAGCTCATCGCGGGCACCGGCGAAGGCGCTGGTGGCGAGCAAGGCGGTGGCGAGGATGGCGTAGCGTGCAGTGCGGAGCATGGTGCGTTCCGGGGTGAGGGACGTTGGGGCGGAGTGTGGCCGGGTGAAACTGAATGGGGGGTGGGCGCCCGGCTGTGGTGGGAGCGACGTAAGTCGCGATCGATCTCCGGCAGCGCGTCGTCGCGACTTACGTCGCTCCCCTAAAATCAAGCGTCAGCGCGGTGGCGGCGGCGCGAGGACCTGGCGGTCGCCGTTGTGCTCGGGTGGCGTCACCACGCCGGCCGCTTCCATGGCTTCGATCAGGCGTGCGGCACGGTTGTAGCCGATCTTCAAACGGCGCTGCACGCCGGAGATCGACGCACGCCGGCTCTCGGTGACGATCTTCACCGCTTCGTCGTACAGCGGATCGGATTCGTCGCCGCCACCGCCGCCCGACTCCGGAAGGCCGGTCGGCCCCACGACGATGCCGTCGCCCATGGTCTGGATCTCCTCCAGCACGCCTTCGATGTAGTCGGCGCTGCCACTGGCCTTGAGGTGTTCCACCACGCGGTGCACTTCCTCGTCGCTGACGAAGGCACCATGGATGCGCTCGGGCATCGCGGTGCCCGGCGGCAGATACAGCATGTCGCCGTGGCCGAGCAGCGTTTCCGCACCGGACTGGTCGAGGATGGTGCGCGAGTCGATCTTCGAACTGACCTGGAACGCGATGCGGGTGGGAATATTGGCCTTGATCAGGCCGGTGATGACGTCCACCGACGGGCGTTGGGTAGCCAGGATCAGGTGGATGCCGGCCGCGCGCGCCTTCTGCGCCAGGCGGGCGATCAGTTCTTCCACCTTCTTGCCGACGATCATCATCATGTCGGCGAATTCGTCGATGAAGATGACGATGAAGGGCATCGGCTCGAGCGGACGCGGGGCCTCGGCCAGGTCCGGGTTCGGCTTGAACAGCGGGTCCATCAACGGCTGGCCCGCGTCCATCGCGTCCTTGACCTTCTTGTTGAAGCCGGCCAGGTTGCGCACGCCCACCGCGCTCATCAGCTTGTAGCGGCGCTCCATTTCCGCCACGCACCAGCGCAGACCGTTGGCGGCCTCCTTCATGTCGGTCACGACCGGCGCCAGCAGATGCGGGATGCCCTGGTAGACGCTGAGTTCCAGCATCTTGGGGTCGATCATCAGCATGCGCAGGTCTTTCGGCGAGGCCTTGTACAGCAGGCTCAGCACCATGGCGTTGACCGCGACGGACTTGCCCGAGCCGGTGGTGCCGGCGACCAGCAGGTGCGGCATGCGCGCCAGGTCGGCCACGGTCGGCCGACCGGCGATGTCCTTGCCCAGCGCCAGCGTCAGCGGACTGCCCGACTTGTCGTATTCCTTCGAGCGCAGCAACTCGCTGAGGAAGATCATCTCGCGGCTGGTGTTCGGGATCTCCAGGCCGATCACCGACTTGCCGGGGATCACGTCCACCACGCGCACCGACTTCACCGACAGGCCGCGGGCGATGTCCTTGTCCAGCGAGCTGATCTGGCTGACCTTCACACCGGGCGCGGGCTCCATCTCGAAGCGCGTGATCACGGGGCCTGGATAGGCGCCGACCACCTGGGCATCGATGCGGAAGTCCTTGAGCTTGAACTCGATCTGCCGCGACAGGGTTTCCAGTGTTTCTTCGGAATAGCCCTTGGTTTGCGGTTTCGGATCGTCCAGCAGCGACAGCGGCGGCAGGCCGGATTCGTCGCCGCCGGTGCCGTGGAACAGCGGGATCTGCTGCTCGCGCTTGGCGCGTTCGCTCTTTTCCACGATGGCGGGCGCAGGCGGTTCGATCTTCACCGGCTCGCGCTTGGCGCGGGCAATGGCGTCGGTCTTGCGGACGGTCTCGCGCTCTTCGCGCATCGCCCGCGTCTGCTGCCATTCGTTGGCCTGCTGGCTGCCGCGGCGGAACAGGTCGGGCAGCATCAGCACGTATTTGCCGATGCGCTCCATCACGGCGAACCACGACAGTCCGGTCGCCAGCGTCACCGAGGTCAGGAACAGCACCAGCAGGAACAGGTTGCCACCCAGTCCGCCAAACAGCTTGAGCAGCGACTTGCCCACCAGCGTGCCGAGGATGCCGCCGGCTCCGGCGGAAAAATGTTCGGCCGGCACGCCACGCAGATGCAGCAGCCCCGTCGCCGAAATCAGGAAGCCGACCATGCCGATCAGGCGCAGCGCCGGCCCCAGGTCGGCCTCACCGTCGCCATCGGTATCCATGCCGAACAACGCGATCCACGCGACCGCGCCAAGGATCAACGGCAACAGGAAAGCCACGTAGCCGAACAGCCACAACAGCATGTCGGCGAGGTACGCACCCGCCAGTCCCCCCATGTTGTGGACCGGCGCGGTCAGGCTGCCGGACTGCGACCAGCTGGGGTCCTGCGGCGAGAAGGTGAAGAGACTGGCCAGCAGGTACAGCAACAGGGGAGCAATGGCGATCAGCGCCAGATCACGCCAGAGACGCTGCCTGCGGGGATTCGGAGGCGACGCCTGCTTGCGCGCGGCCGTGTTGCCGCCTTTGGATTTGCCGTTGTCCGGGAGCTGCTTCGCCACCTTTGGACCAGACCTTAGGAAATTTCTGTTAGTGATTGATAGTAAACGAATCATGCCCGACGCAACAGCAGGGGCATCCCGCCAGGGCGGACGATTGCGCTACCCCAGACAGCAAAAAACGCCGCGTGGCTGCGCAGCGTCTTCAATCGATCCGTCGGGCTTGCGCGTGCACCACCGCTTTCCACCCGCGCGCCTTGATTCGCCGGATACGCATCGCCACTCTATGGGCTTGCAGACGATGATCCAATTGCGTCGTTGCCTGCCCGATCACCCTCTTTTCGCGAGTATACATGAGCACTTCGAAGCACTGCCGCCTGTTGATCCTGGGCTCCGGCCCCGCCGGTTGGACCGCTGCCGTCTACGCAGCCCGCGCCAATCTCAAGCCCGTCGTGGTCACCGGCCTGCAGCAGGGTGGCCAGCTGATGACCACCACGGAAGTGGACAACTGGCCCGGCGATGCCCATGGCCTGATGGGCCCCGACCTCATGGCGCGCATGCAGGCGCATGCGGAGCGCTTCGAGACGGAGGTGATCTTCGACCACATCCATACCGCCGATCTGTCCAAGCGTCCGTTCAAGCTGATCGGCGACAGCGGCGAGTACACCGCCGACGCACTGATCATCGCCACTGGCGCCACCGCCAAGTACTTGGGCCTGCCGTCCGAAGAAGCCTTCAAGGGCCGCGGCGTGTCGGCCTGCGCGACCTGCGACGGCTTCTTCTACCGGGACCAGGACGTGGCCGTGATCGGCGGCGGCAACACCGCGGTGGAGGAAGCGCTGTACCTGTCCAACATCGCCCGCAAGGTTTACCTGGTGCACCGTCGCGACACCCTGCGCGCCGAGAAAATCATGCAGGACAAGCTGTTCGCCAAGATCCAGGCCGGCAAGATCGAGCCGGTGTGGCACCACACGGTGGACGAGGTGCTGGGCAACGAGGCCGGCGTCACCGGCATCCGGGTCAAGTCGATGCAGGACGGCAGCACGCGCGACATCGACGTGCACGGCTTCTTCGTGGCCATCGGCCACACGCCGAACACAGGCCTGTTCGAAGGCCAACTGGACATGAGCAACGGCTACCTGAAGATCCGCTCCGGCATCGAGGGCAACGCCACCGCGACGACGATCCCGGGCGTGTTTGCCGCCGGCGACGTGACCGACCAGCACTACCGCCAGGCCATCACCTCGGCAGGCTTCGGTTGCATGGCGGCGCTGGATGCGGAGCGCTTCCTGGACAAGGACGGCTGATCCGGGCCCCAGGGGAGAGCGCCAGGGATGGACAAGCTGCTGATCAAGCAGTGCCTGTTCTACGGCAGCTGGCTGGTCTGGCCTTTCCTGGCCTGGCTGGTGTGGCGCTTGCGCGAGAGGCGCGGGCGCTGGCTGGTTGCCCTGCTTTTGTCCGGCTGCCTGCTGTTCGCTTGGTCACGCTTCGTCGAACCACAGCGGATCCACGTACAGGAGACGGTACTCGCCGGCACCGGCGGGCAGGCACGCCTGGTGCTGATCAGCGACATCCATCTGGGCGTCTACAAGGACAGTAGATACCTGCAGCGGTTGGTGGACCGGATCAACACCCTGCAGGCGGACGCGGTGGTGATTGCCGGCGATTTCACCTACGAGCCTGCCGGCAAGTCGCTGCAACAGATGTTCGCGCCCCTCGCGGAGCTCCACCTGCCAACGTACGCCGTGCTCGGCAATCATGACCAGCAGGCGCCGGGGCCCGACATCGATGCAGAACTCCGTTCCGCCCTGGCGAGGCACAACGTCAGCGTGATCGAAGGCGAAACCGTCACCGTGCGCGGATTCCGTCTCGCCGGACTGGGCGACCGCTGGGCGAACAAGGACGATCCCGGCTTCCTTTCCGCCCTGCCCTCGACCTCCCCCACCCTGGTGCTGACCCACAATCCCGACAGCGCGATCGACCTCGATCCGGCCCGGGCGGCTCTGGTGCTTGCAGGCCATACGCATGGTGGGCAGATCCGCATTCCGTGGCTGTACAAACGCGTGATTCCCAGCCAGTACGGCTTCGATCGCGGCGAGCAGTTCCTGCGCACGCCCCATGGCCGCGTGCGCGTGTACACCACCGTGGGTACCGGCGAGATCGGCCTGCCGATGCGCTTGTTCAATCCTCCGACCATCGACGTGCTGGATCTGCGTCCGTAGCATCTGCCGATGATTGCGGTCCGTTTCCTTCCTTCCCTTGCCGACCTGCCGGCGCCCGCGTGGGACGCCTTGCACGATGGCCGCAACCCTTTTGTTTCCCATGCGTTCCTGCACGGGTTGGAAGCCCACGGCTGCCTGCGCGAGGAATGGGGCTGGACGCCTCATCACGCCACCTTGTGGGACGGAGAGCTGCTGGTCGCCGCAGCGCCGGGCTACCTCAAGGAAAACTCGCACGGCGAGTTCGTGTTCGACCACGCCTGGGCGCACGCGTACGCGCAGCACGGACTGGACTATTACCCCAAGTGGCTGGGCGGTGTGCCCTACTCGCCTGTCACGGGACCACGGCTGCTGGCATCGGATCATGGCCATCGCGCGTTGCTGCTGACGTCGATCCAGGACCAGGCGCTGCGGCTGAACCTGTCTTCCGCCCACATCAACTTCCCGACGCCCGTCGAGCACGCAGGCTTTCCGGACGACTGGCTGCCCCGCATCGATGTGCAGTACCACTGGCGCAACCCCGGGCACTGGTGCGACTTTGATGGCTTCCTGGCGGACTTCGACCACAAGCACCGCAAGAACATCCGCAAGGAACGCGCGAAGGTGCAGCGCGCCGGGGTGACCTTCCGTACCGTGCACGGCGACGAGGCCAGCGGGGCCGACCTGCAGGCGATGTTCGGGTTCTACCTGCGTACCTTCCGCGACTACGGCAACTCGCCGGCACTGACGCTGCAGTTCCTGCAACATCTCGCAACCTCGCTGCCGCGCAACCTGGTGATGTTCCTGGCCGATCATCAGGGCCGCACGATCGCAGGGGCGCTGTGCCTGCGCGGAGGGGACACCCTGTATGGCCGTTACTGGGGCGCGGAGAGCGTGCTGCCGGGACTGCATTTCGAGACCTGCTACTACCAGGGCATCGACTATTGCCTGCGCGAGGGATTGAAGATCTTCGAGCCCGGCGCCCAAGGCGAACACAAGATCGCGCGCGGGTTCCTGCCCGCCTTCGTGTACTCACGCCACTGGATCGCCCGTCCGGACTTCTCCGCCGCCCTGGCCGATTGGTGCGGGGAAGAAGCCTCGGCCGTGCGCCGCTATGCCCTCAGCCTGCAGGCGCATACGCCGTTCAAGCAGTGCGACTGAACCCCGCGCGTCGCGCCGGGTATGCGCCCTACAATCGCGACATGCGCCAACGGCCGTTCGTCCTGTCTTCCGATCCCCACGCGCCTTTCCCTCCCGTCGGCAACGCCATGCGCGAACCCGACGGATTGCTGGCGATCGGTGGCGACCTGTCGCTGCCGCGCCTGCTCAACGCCTATCGAAACGGCATCTTCCCGTGGTTTTCTCCGGGCCAGCCCCCGTTGTGGTGGTCGCCGGATCCCCGCATGGTGTTCCGCACCGACGGCGTGCGCCTGTCCTCGCGCTTCCGTCGCGACCTGAAGCACAGCACGTGGCAGATCCGCGCGGACACCCGTTTCGAGCAGGTCATCACCGCCTGCGCGCAAGCACCCCGGCCAGGACAGGAGGGTACGTGGATCACGTCCGGCATGCGCCAGGCCTACATCGATCTGCACCGGGCGGGGCACGCGCATTCGGTCGAGGTCTTCGCCGATGGCGCGCTGGTGGGCGGCATCTATGGCGTGGCAATCGGGTGCATGTTCTTCGGCGAGAGCATGTTCAGTGCCCGTCCGGGCGGATCCAAGGTCGCGCTCGCGGCGCTGGCCATGCGATTGCGGGCATGGGGCTGGCCGCTCATCGATGCGCAGGTGGAGAACGCACACCTGCGCTCGTTGGGCGCAATCCTGATGCCCCGGGAGGCGTTTCTTGCCGAGGTTGCCCAATGGGTGGCACACCCCTTCCCCGCCGAGGGCTGGACGGAGCGATTCGGTGTAATGGCGGCCCCGGAACTGGCGCAACCATTGGTGCCGTAACGGAATTTTTGCACCGGGAGCCCCGCAGGCGTACAATGCCCGGCTTCATGGCATCCGCCATCCCTCGCGGCACAGCACAGGCATACATGTCGAAAGACGATTCCATTGAATTCGAAGGCACCGTTGCCGAGACGCTGCCCAACACCATGTTCCGGGTCAAGCTGGAAAACGGGCACGAGATCATCGCCCACATCTCCGGCCGCATGCGCAAGAACTACATCCGCATCCTGACCGGCGACAAGGTGAAGGTCGAAATGACCCCGTACGACCTCACCAAGGGTCGAATCACTTATCGCATGAAGTAATGCGCGCAACTCTTTGATTTGAAAGCGGCCAATGGCCGCTTTCTGCGTTTATGCGCCCGAGCGTGCGGGCTGGTGCGGGTGCCGTGACTTCCGGCACCGGGTCGCTGGTAAGGACCACCAACGGCAGATTTGCAGCTCGGGACCGAGGCGTAGCGTGGCCGTGGCCAATTCCGGCTGCCAACCCGTCGAGCGGTGCCATGAATCCACGTCTTCTTCCCTTCCTGCTGCTCGTAGCGAGCCTGGTCCCCTTGGCGGCACAGGCGGGTGAGCCGGTGACCGCGTGCGTGAGCCTGGGCAACGACCAGGAAATCATCAGAGCCGGCGGCGGTGAGCAGTTCTATCTGCGTGACGGCCAGAGCCACTACCGTGTCGCATTCCGAAACAGCTGCGCCCCCATCACCATGACGCCCACCGTGGAAATATCCACGAAGGGCCAGGTGGGCCAGCTGTGCCCCCAGGACACCAAGGTGGTGACGAAGCGCGGGAGCTGCCGCGTCAGCATCGTGGAACAGATCACGGCCGATGAGTTCGCTGTCCGCAAACGACGCGCACGACAGTAAGGCGTCCGTACGGAAAAGGCGGCCCGGAGGCCGCCTTTTCTGACATGGCCGCGTGAGCGTCCGGCCGATTACACCGTCGCCGGCAACAGCCTTTCAGGTTCAGCCTGCGCATCGACGACCAGTTCGCCCTCCCGCACGTCGATGCTGACCCGGCCACCGTCCACCAGCTTGCCGAACAGCAGCTCGTCGGCCAGCGGACGCTTCACCTTGTCCTGGATCAGGCGGGCCATCGGGCGCGCGCCCATCAGCGGATCGAAGCCGTGCTGGGCCAGCCAGTCACGCGCCGCCGGGGTGGCGGACAGGCTGACGTGCTTCTCCTGCAGCAGCATTTCCAGCTCGATGACGAACTTGTCCACCACGCGCAGGATGTGCTCGAAGCCCAGCCCCTGGAACTGCACGATGGCATCCAGCCGGTTGCGGAACTCCGGCGTGAAGCTGCGCCGGATCACTTCCATCGCGTCGGTGGAATGGTCTTGGCGGGTGAAGCCGATGGTCCGGCGCGATGCCTGCGCCGCACCGGCGTTGGTGGTCATCACCAGGATGACGTTCTTGAAGTTGGCCTCGCGCCCATTGGTATCCGTCAGCACCCCGCGGTCCATGACCTGCAGCAGGATGTTGAAGATGTCGGGGTGCGCCTTCTCCACTTCGTCCAGCAACAGTACACAGTGCGGCGTCTTGACGATCTTCTCGGTCAGCAGGCCGCCCTGGTCGAAGCCGACATAGCCGGGAGGCGCACCGATCAGGCGGCTGACCGAATGCGGTTCCATGTACTCGGACATGTCGAAGCGCACCAGCTCGATACCCAGCTGCAGCGCCAGTTGCTTGGTCACCTCGGTCTTGCCGACGCCGGTCGGACCGGCAAACAGGAAGTTGCCGATCGGCTTCTCGGGATTGGCCAGGCCGCTGCGCGCCAGCTTGATGGACGAAGCCAGCGTCTCGATGGCCGGGTCCTGCCCGAAGATCACCATCTTCAGGTTGCGCTCCAGGTGCTGCAGCACGTCCTTGTCGGACGAGGACACCTGCTTGGCCGGAATCCGCGCCATCTTGGCGACGATGGTCTCGATTTCCTCGACGTCGATCAGTTCCTTGCGCGTCTCCAGCGGCAGCAGGCGCTGGCGGGCACCCGCCTCGTCGATGACGTCGATGGCCTTGTCCGGCAGCAGGCGGTCGCCGATGTGTTTCACCGACAGGTCCACCGCTGCCTGCAGCGCATCATCCGCGTAGGTCACGCCATGGTGCGCCTCGTACTTGGGCTTCAGCCCCTGCAGGATCTCGTAGGTCTCGCCCACGGTGGGCTCGACGATATCGATCTTCTGGAAGCGCCGCGCCAGCGCGCGGTCCTTCTCGAAAATGCCACGGTACTCCTGGAACGTGGTTGAGCCGATGCAGCGGAGCTCGCCCGACGCCAGCGCCGGCTTGATCAGGTTGGACGCATCCATCGTGCCGCCACTGGCCGAACCGGCGCCGATGATGGTGTGGATCTCGTCGACGAACAGGATGGCGCCGGGGATCTTCTTGATCGCCGCCAGCACGCCCTTCAGGCGCTTCTCGAAGTCGCCCCGGTACTTGGTGCCCGCGACCAGCGCGCCCAGGTCCAGCGAGTAGATGACGGCATCCAGCAGCACATCGGGCACTTCGCCCTCGACGATGCGCTTGGCCAGGCCTTCGGCCAGCGCCGTCTTGCCCACGCCGGCTTCGCCGACGTAGAGCGGATTGTTCTTGCGGCGACGGCACAACACCTGGATGGTCCGCTCGATCTCGTCGCCACGGCCCACCAGGGGATCGATGCGGCCCTGGCGCGCCATGTCGTTCAGGTTGCTGGCGAATTCGGTCAGTGCGTCGCCCTTGCCTTCGCCCTCACCGCCCTCCGCCTTGCCCTCGCCCTCCGGCTGTCCGCCGGCCTCGTTCTCCTCGCCCTGCTTGGCGATGCCATGGGACAGGTAGTTGACGATGTCGAGGCGGGTGACGTCCTGCTGGTTGAGGAAGTACACCGCGTGCGAGTCCTTCTCGCCGAAGATCGCGACCAGCACGTTGGCGCCGGTGACCTCCTTCTTGCCCGAGGACTGCACGTGGTAGACGGCGCGCTGCAGCACACGCTGGAAGCCCAGCGTCGGCTGGGTGTCGCGGCCGTCGTCTTCCGCCAGCCGCGAGACCGATGCTTCGATGGCCTGTTCCAGGTCCGCCCGCAGACGGTTGGCGTCCGCGCCGGTCGCCTTCAGGACGGCCTGTGCCGAGGGGTTTTCGAGCAGCGCGAGCAGCAGGTGCTCGACGGTCATGAATTCGTGCCGAGCTTCGCGGGCGCGCTTGTAGCACTGTCCGATGGTCTGCTCGAGGTCTTTGCTGAACATGGTTGCCTCCGGGGCCTATGCCGACAATATGCGGCTTGGCGGGCGGTTTTCCATCACCCTACCGGATTTCAGTGTTCAGGGATCGTTGCCTTGTGCCTCGCGGCGGTGCCCCCACACCGTATCCGACCCGGCCTACCCCGCCGGTCCCCTCAGGATTTCTCCATCGTGCACAGCAGGGGATGCTGGTTCATACGTGAAAACTCGTTGACCTGGGCCACCTTGGATTCGGCCACCTCGCGGGTGTACACGCCGCATACGCCACGACCGCGGGTATGCACGTGCAGCATCACCTGCGTCGCCTTTTCCAGGTCCATGACGAAGAACTGCTGGAGGACGGTCACCACGAAGTCCATCGGCGTGTAGTCGTCGTTGAGCAGCAGTACCTGGTACAGGGGTGGCGGCGCGACCTCGGGCCGGCTGGTCTCCACCATCAGGCCATGGTCGCGTTCGTTTTCGTTCTTTCGGGACATGGGCCAATTATAGGCGGTGGAGCCGGCCGTCGCCGCCCGCATGGACGCCATGCGTGACCCCGGCCACAATGCGCCATCCCAATACCACCGAGCCGACCATGAAACCTGCGCTGTCCCGACTGTCCTCCGCCGCCCTGCTGTGCGCCACTGCGATCGCGACGCCCGTGCTGGCGGCCGACGCCTCGGTTGACGCCCGGCTGACGGCGCGCGGGATCCAGTTCGAAGTGGACGCCGATGGCGATTACAAGGTCACCTACTCCTACAAGCAGGAGAACCGCACCCAGCTCGTCTTCGTGTCCGGACGCACCGAACACGTCAACGGCATCAGCATCCGCGAGGTGTTCTCCCCGGCCGGCCGCGTCGCCGCCGACGGCATCGATGGCGCCAAGGCACTCGCGCTGATGGCGGACAGCCGCGCCAAGAAGCTGGGCAGCTGGGAGCTGTCGGGCGACGTGCTGTATTTCGTCATCAAGCTGCCCGACAGCGTGGACGGCGCGGCGCTGGAAGCGGCGATGGACATTGCGGCGGAGACGGCGGACAACGAGGAAATCGAGCTCTCCGGCGAGAAGGACGAGCTGTAAGTGAGCTACCGGGAGGGACGCTTCTGGCAGCCTGACGTCACCGTGGCCACGGTGGTGGTCCACGATGGCAGGCTGTTGATGGTGGAAGAGCGTGCACAGGGTCGTCTGGTCTTCAATCAGCCGGCGGGCCACCTGGAACCGGACGAGAGCCTGCTGGAGGCTGCCCGCCGCGAGACCCTCGAGGAAACCGGCTGGGAGGTCGAACTGACCGCCTTCGTCGGTGCCTACCAATGGAAAGCGGAGACGGGGCGGCACTACCTGCGCTTCGCCTTCGCCGCCGAGCCGGTGCGCCACCTACCGGACCGCCCGCTCGACGACGGCATCGTGCAGGCAGTGTGGCTGACGCCCGCCGAACTGCAGGCACAGTCCGACCGCCACCGCAGCCCGCTGGTGTGGCAGGTCGTGCAGGACTTCCTGTCGGGACGTCGCTCTCCCCTGTCCACGCTGCAACAGATCGCATGAGCCAGCCACGCGTCATCGTGGGCGTCTCGGGCGGCGTGGATTCGTCCGTCGCCGCCCTGCAACTGGTGCGGCGGGGTGAATCCGTCGCAGGCCTGTTCATGCAGAACTGGGCCGATGATGGCTCCGGCGATTGTCGCGCCGAGGACGACCGGCGCGATGCGGTCGCCGTCTGCGGCCGCCTCGGCATTCCGTTCCACTTCCGCGATTTTTCGAGCGAATACTGGCAGGGCGTGTTCGAGCACTTCCTGGCCGAGTACGCCGCAGGCCGTACGCCCAACCCCGATGTGCTGTGCAATCGCGAGGTGAAGTTCAAGCACTTCCTCGATGCCGCACGCGACCTGGGCGCCGAGAAGATCGCCACCGGCCACTATGCGCGCGTGGACCAGCGGGATGGACGCTGGCGCCTGCTGCGCGGTGTCGACCGCGGCAAGGACCAGAGCTATTTCCTGCACCAGCTCGGCCAGGCGCAACTGTCGGCCACGCTGTTCCCGATCGGCGAACTGCAGAAGACCGACTTGCGCCATATCGCGCGCGAGGCGGGGTTGCAGACGCACGACAAGAAGGATTCCACCGGCATCTGCTTCATCGGCGAACGCGACTTCCGCGAGTTCCTCGGCCGCTACCTGCCCGCCAGGCGCGGCGAGATGCGCGATCCGCAAGGCCAGGTGATCGGCGAGCACTCCGGCGTCTTCTATTTCACCCTCGGTCAGCGTGAAGGCCTGCAGATCGGCGGTGTTCGCGGGCGCCCGCAGGCACCGTGGTATGTCGTGGGCAAGGATGTGGCCCACAACGTGCTGTACGTCGATCAGGACACCCAGAGCCCCTATCTGATGTCCAGGCGCCTGTGGACCGAGTCGGCGCACTGGGTTGCCGGCAGTCCGCCTGCTGGCCGCTTCGCCTGCACCGCACAGACCCGTTACCGGCAACCGGACGAGCCGTGCCAGGTGGACGTGCTCGATGACGGCACGGTCGCGGTTGAATTCACGGCGCCACAGCGTGCCGTCACGCCCGGTCAATCGCTCGTGCTGTATGACGGCGACGAATGCCTGGGGGGCGCGGTCATCGCGCGCACCGACGCACCTCTTGAAATGAAACTCGCGGAGCAAGCAGCTTGAGCAATCGATATTCCGACCGCGTGTTGGCCTTGGCCGGGTTGGCGCAGGCGCTCCACCAGGTCCGCCGCATCGCCGAAACCGGCCAGTCCGAAGGGTCGGCCGTGCAGGCCGCACTGGACAGCGTGTTCCGCATCGATGCCGCGTCGCCGGCGGACGTCTACGGCAGCGTGGCCGGGGTCACGCCCGGCCTGCGCGTCCTCCGCAGCTATCTGGCGAAGGACGCCCACGACGAGGCCCTGCCCCGCCTGGCGATGGCGGTGCTGCAACTGGAGCGTCGCTTTGTGCGCGAGAACGACACGGTGCATGCGGTCACGCGCGGCATTGGCGAGATCGCGCCACGTGCGGAACAACAGGGCAGCACCCATCCGGATGTGCTGTCCGCGTTGGGTGGGCTGTACGCCGACACCATCAGCCACCTGCGCCCGCGTGTGATGGTCCAGGGCAATCCGCATTACCTCGGTCAGCCCGGGGTGGTGGCCGAGATCCGCGCGATCCTGCTGGCCGCCGTGCGCTCGGCCGTGCTCTGGCGGCAGCTGGGCGGCACGATGTGGGATTTCGTTCTCGGCCGCCGGCAGATGCTGGAGGCGGTGGAGGACTGGCTGGCCTGACCCGGTGGAACGCGCAAGAAAAAGGCCCGGCATTGCCGGGCCTTTTCTTTTCCCGTCGGGCCGATCAGGCCGCGACGGTCTTGGCCACGTCCTGGTATTCCTCGATCTGATCGAAGTTCATGTAGCGGTAGATCTCGGCGCCCTTCTCATTGATCACCCCGATGTCGGCCATGTATTCGGCCTTGGTCGGGATCTTGCCCAGACGCGAGCAGATCGCCGCCAGTTCCGCCGAGCCCAGGAACACATTGGAGTTGCGGCCCAGGCGGTTCGGGAAGTTGCGGGTCGAGGTGGAGAACACCGTCGCGCCCTCGCGCACCTGCGCCTGGTTGCCCATGCACAGCGAGCAGCCCGGCATCTCCATGCGCGCGCCGGCGGTGCCGAAGGTGCCGTAGTGCCCTTCCTTGGTCAGCTCGGAGGCGTCCATCTTGGTTGGCGGCGCGACCCACAGGCGGGTCGGGATGTCGCGCTTGCCTTCCAGCAGCTTGGCGGCCGCGCGGAAGTGGCCGATGTTGGTCATGCACGAACCGATGAAGACCTCATCGATCTTGGTGCCGGCCACGTCGGACAGCGTCTTCACATCGTCCGGATCGTTCGGGCAGGCCAGCAGCGGCTCGTGTACGTCGGCCAGGTCGATCTCGATGACGGCGGCGTACTCGGCGTCGGCATCCGGCTCCAGCAGCTGCGGGTCGGCCAGCCATGCTTCCATCTTCTTGATGCGGCGGGCCAGCGAACGGGCGTCGGCGTAGCCTTCGGCGATCATCCACTTCAGCAGCGTGATGTTGCTGGTGAGGTACTCGATGATGGGTTCCTTGTTGAGACGCACCGTGCAACCGGCGGCCGAACGTTCGGCCGACGCGTCGGACAGTTCGAACGCCTGCTCCACCTTCAGGTCCGGCAGGCCCTCGATCTCCAGGATGCGGCCGGAGAAGATGTTCTTCTTGCCCTGCTTGGCGACTGTCAGCAATCCGGATTTGAGGGCGTAGTATGGGATGGCGTTGACCAGGTCGCGCAGAGTGACGCCGGGCTGCATCTCGCCCTTGAAGCGCACCAGCACCGATTCCGGCATGTCCAACGGCATCACGCCGGTGGCTGCGGCGAACGCGACCAGGCCCGAACCGGCCGGGAACGAGATGCCCACCGGGAAACGCGTGTGCGAGTCGCCGCCGGTGCCGACGGTGTCGGGCAGCAGCATGCGGTTGAGCCAGCTGTGGATCACGCCGTCGCCGGGACGCAGCGAGATACCGCCGCGGGTGGAGATGAATTCCGGCAGCGTGTGGTGCGTCTTCACGTCGACCGGCTTCGGATAGGCCGCCGTGTGGCAGAACGACTGCATCACCAGGTCCGCCGAGAAGCCCAGGCAGGCCAGGTCCTTCAGCTCGTCGCGGGTCATCGGGCCGGTGGTGTCCTGCGACCCCACCGAGGTCATCTTCGGCTCGCAGTACGTGCCGGGGCGCACGCCCTGGTTTTCCGGCAAACCGCAGGCGCGGCCGACCATCTTCTGGGCGAGCGAGAAACCCTTGCCGGTATCGGCTGGCTGCTGCGGCAGGCGGAACAGGTCCGTCGCGGGCAGCTTCAGCGCTTCGCGCGCCTTCGCGGTGAGGCCGCGGCCGATGATCAACGGGATGCGGCCGCCGGCACGCACTTCATCGAACAGCACCTCGGACTTCACCTGGAACTCGGCGATCACTTCACCATTCTTCAACGCCTTGCCGTCGTAAGGGCGCAGCTCGACCACGTCGCCGTGGTTCATCTGCGACACATCGAGCTCGATCGGCAGCGCGCCGGCGTCTTCCATCGTGTTGTAGAAGATCGGGGCGATCTTGGAGCCCAGGCAGACACCGCCGAAGCGTTTGTTCGGGATGAACGGGATGTCCTCGCCGGTGAACCACAGCACGCTGTTGGTCGCCGACTTGCGCGAGGAACCGGTACCGACCACGTCGCCGACGTACGCGACCAGGTGGCCCTTGTCCTTCAGCGACAGGATTTCCTGGATGGGACCGCGCTTGCCGTCTTCCTCCGGCACGAACGGCGCATCGGGACGCTTGTTCTTCAGCATCGCCAGCGCATGCAGCGGGATATCCGGGCGCGTGGTGGCGTCCGGTGCCGGCGACAGGTCGTCGGTGTTGGTTTCGCCCGGCACCTTGAACACGGTGATCGTCAGGGACTGCGGCACTTCCGGCTTGCTGGTGAACCACTCGGCATCGGCCCAGCTCTGCAGCACGGCCTGCGCGTGCGCATTGCCGGCCTCGGCTTTTTCCTGCACATCGTGGAAGGCGTCGAAGATCAGCAGCGTGTGCTTCAGGCCTTCGGCCGCGACCGCGCCCAGCTCGGCGTTGTCGAGCAGGTCGATCAGCGGATGGATGTTGTAGCCACCCAGCATGGTGCCGAGCAGTTCGGTGGCGCGCTTCGCGGAGATCAGCGGCGTCTTCTCGGCGCCGAAGGCCACGGCGGCCAGGTAGGACGCCTTGACCTTGGCAGCATCATCGACGCCGGCAGGCACGCGGTGGGTGATCAGCTCGATCAGGAAGTCTTCTTCACCGGCCGGCGGATTCTTCAGCAGTTCGATGACCTCGGCCGTCTGCTGGGCCGTCAGCGGCAGCGGCGGGATGCCCAGCGCGGCGCGCTCGGCTACGTGGTGGCGATAGGCTTCCAACATGGTGACTCCGGTCGTTCGATGGGGCGGTGGAGAGGAAAACGGTTGAGGCTTACTCGTTGGCGGGCACGATGAGTTTCAGGCCCTTGAAATAGTCGCGGTGGAACGCAGTGTCGAAGGTGATCAGCCCGTCGCACTGCAGCAGCGCATGCGCGCCGACCAGGAAGTCGGCGATCGGCCGTGCCCCGCCTTCGCGCTGGCGATGACGTCGCTGCATCTCGCCCGCCCGCAGCGCGGACTTGGCCTCGACCGGGTGGAAATGCACGCCCATCTCCTCCAGCGCCGCCAGCGCATCGGCGCCGTTGCGCAGCGAAGCACACAGCTGCGCCAGTGCGGCATCGCAGACGACCACGCGACCGCCGCCCAGACTCTGGCGCAGGCCGGCCTCCACGGCGTCCGCACGCGGGCCGTCGGTCAGCAGTTCGATCAGGACGGGCGCGTCGACGGCGATCATTCGGCGGGCGTATCCGGTGTCGGCACCGCATCGAGGGCGAACTTGCCGCGCACGCGCGAGATCGCGTCGTCGACACTCTTCCGCAACACGATGCGGCTACCTTCCAGCTCGACCTTGAGCACGCTTCCCTTGGTCAGGCCCAGTGCATCCCGCACGGCCTTCGGGAGCGTGATCTGTCCGCGCTCGGCAACGGTGGCTTCCATTGTCACGCCCTCTTGAGTATGGACGAATTATACATACTTTCTCCGGCATACCCCATCACAGGAGTTCGCCTCGTCCCGTATCACTGCCCGTCCCGCCCTTCGGCTTTGGTCGGGTCACGACCGTCTCAGTCTTGACGGATAATCCGGGCAAGCATCGACAAGACGCGAAGGAACGGCGGCCTATGCTGCTCCTGCGCCCCTTCCCATAGCTACAGGAGCCTCCGCGATGAGCGATTCCTTCGCCACCCGCCGTTCCCTGGACGTCAACGGCACGTCCTACACCTATTTCAGCCTCCCGGCCCTTGCCGAGCGACTGGACCCGACCAAGGGTTTCGCCCGCCTGCCCTACTCCCTGAAGATCCTGCTGGAGAACCTGCTGCGCTGCGAAGATGGCGTATCGGTGCTCCCCGAGCACATCCATGCCGTCGCGAACTGGGAGGCGGCGAAGGAACCCGACACCGAGATCGCCTTCATGCCGGCCCGCGTGGTGCTGCAGGACTTCACCGGCGTCCCCTGCGTGGTCGACTTGGCGGCCATGCGCGATGCGGTGGTGAAACTGGGCGGCAATGCCGACCAGATCAATCCGCTGATCCCCTCCGAGCTGGTCATCGACCATTCCGTGCAGGTGGACGTGTTCGGTAGCGCGGATGCGCTGGATCTCAACGGCAAGATCGAGTTCGAACGCAACAAGGAGCGCTACGGCTTCCTGCGCTGGGGCCAGAAGGCGTTCGACAACTTCAAGGTGGTACCGCCCAACACCGGCATCGTCCACCAGGTGAACCTGGAGAACCTGGCCCGCGTGGTCATGACGGGGCAGAAGGACGGCCAGGCCATCGCTTATCCGGACACCGTCTTCGGTACCGACAGCCATACGACGATGATCAACGGCATCGGTGTGCTGGGTTGGGGCGTGGGCGGTATCGAAGCCGAGGCCGCCATGCTGGGCCAGCCCTCCTCGATGCTCATTCCCCAGGTGGTCGGCTTCAAGCTCACGGGCAAGTTGCCGGAAGGTGCGACCGCGACGGACCTGGTGCTGACGGTCACCCAGATGCTGCGCAAGCTGGGCGTGGTGGGCAAGTTCGTCGAGTTCTATGGCGACGGCCTGCAGCACCTGCCGCTGGCCGACCGCGCCACCATCGGCAACATGGCGCCGGAATACGGTGCGACCTGCGGCATTTTCCCGATCGACACCGAGTCGTTGACCTACCTGCGCCTGTCCGGACGCAGCGAGGAGCAGATCGCGCTGGTCGAGGCCTACGCCAAGGCGCAGGGGTTGTGGCACGACGCCAACAGTCCCCACGCCGAATACAGTGCCACGCTGCACCTGGACATGGGCGACGTAAGGCCCTCGCTGGCCGGCCCCAAGCGTCCGCAGGACCGCGTGCTGCTGCAGGACATGAAGCAGAACTTCCGCGACAACCTGACGCCTTTCATCGACGCACGTCGCAAGCGTATCGACGTGGTGCAGGAAGACCGCCTGAAGAACGAGGGTGGCGGCGGCACCGCTGTCGGCGCCCACGAAGCCGCGCATGAATCCTCGCCGGACAGCGGCGGCGCCTGGAATCTCCAGGATGGCTCGGTGGTCATCGCCGCCATCACGTCCTGCACCAATACGTCCAATCCTGCCGTGATGCTCGGCGCGGGCTTGCTGGCGCGCAACGCGGTGGCCAAGGGTTTGAAGGCGCAGCCCTGGGTCAAGACATCGCTCGGCCCGGGTTCGCGCGTGGTCACCGACTATCTGGAAAAGGCTGGCGTGCTGTCGGACCTGGAGAAGCTCGGCTTCTACGTGGTCGGCTATGGTTGCACCACGTGCATCGGCAATTCCGGCCCGCTGCCCGACGACGTATCGGCCGCCATCTCCAAAGACGACCTGGTAGTGGCCTCGGTACTGTCGGGCAACCGCAACTTCGAGGGCCGCGTGCATCCCGAAGTGAAAATGAACTACCTCGCAAGCCCGCCGCTGGTAGTGGCCTATGCGATCGCCGGTACCACCGACATCGACCTGACCACGCAACCGCTGGGTCGGGGCAGCGATGGCCAGCCGGTGTACCTCAAGGACATCTGGCCCACCAACAAGGAAATCGGCGACTTCATCGCGCGCACCGTGGGGCCGGAAATGTTCGCGAAGAACTATGCCGACGTGTTCAAGGGCGACAGCCGCTGGAACACCATCGCATCACCCGATGGCGCACTCTACGCATGGGACGGCGGCTCGACCTACATCAAGAACCCGCCCTACTTCGATGGCATGTCAATGGAGGTGGGTAGCATCGATGACGTGCATGGCGCGCGCGTGCTGGGGCTGTTCGGCGACTCCATCACCACCGACCACATCTCGCCCGCCGGCAACATCAAGAAGGACTCGCCCGCGGGCCGCTTCCTGCAGCAGCGGGGCGTACAGCCCGTGGACTTCAACAGCTACGGCAGCCGCCGCGGCAACGACGACGTCATGGTGCGTGGCACCTTCGCTAACATCCGCATCAAGAACCTGATGTTCGGCGGCGAGGAAGGCGGCAACACGCTGTACTTCGGCAGCACGCCGCCCGAGAAGATGTCCATCTACGATGCCGCAATGAAGTACAAGGCCGATGGCGTGCCGCTGGTAGTGATCGCAGGCAAGGAATACGGCACGGGTTCCTCGCGCGACTGGGCCGCGAAAGGCACCAATCTGCTGGGCGTGAAAGCGGTGATCGCGGAGAGCTTCGAGCGCATCCACCGTTCCAACCTCGTCGGCATGGGCGTGCTGCCTTTGCAGTTCATCGACGGACAGAACGCGCAGTCGTTGGGCCTGGACGGGTCGGAGACGTTCGATGTCACCGGCCTGCAGGACGGCGCCGCCAAGGTCGCCACGGTCGGTGCACGCAAGGCCGATGGCACGGAAGTGAAGTTCCAGGCCAAGGTATTGCTGCTGACGCCCAAGGAAGTCGAGTACTTCCGCCATGGCGGCCTGCTGCATTACGTCCTTCGCCAGTTGGCGGCGCGCAAGGCAGCCTGACCCGCCAGTCGCGGGGTTCCGGCGCAAGAGAATGGGGCCGCCTTCGGGCGGCCCTTTTCCTGCGCGCGGCCTGCCCCGGAGGATTTCGAGGCCCGTGCCCCGCCCCTGCTTCAACTCAGCGGGGGGCCTTGCATGCAAATGCACTCTTGGAGCGGGCCTCCATGCTGCCGGTTGCGCACGCCGGTTCCGTTGCACTGCAGAGGGCCTTCGTTCGAAGGCTGCAGAGTGCCCTGCCATGGACATCATGATCCTTCGCTTGAGCGTGCTGCTGGCGTCTGCCTGCATCGCCGGCGCCTCGGCCCCGGTAGCGCTGGCGGCGTCGCCCGATGCAGGACAGGCCCGGCGCATCGCCGAACAGTACGTCGCCGGCAAGCAGTCGGCAGGTGGAAATCCGCAGGAAGGCTACGAGGCGGGGGACGTCGTCATCACCGACCTCGACAATGACGGACAGAACGAGATCGTCGTGCTGTGGACCCTGTACGGCCCCACCTATTGGCACCATGGTGTGGCCGTCCTGGCGCAGGAAGGAGCACGCTACGTGCCGGCAGGCGAAACGCACGAACCTTTGGGCAGCGTCGAGGCAATGACCGTCCGCGATCGCGTGGTGGAACTCAAGACGAAATGGCCCGGCCCGAACGATCCGCGTTGCTGCCCGACCGTCGAGAGGACGCTGCGCTACCGATGGACGGCCGGAAAACTCACGCCGGTGAAATGATCACCGGGCGTCCTCCCATCGCGCGTGATACACACGCCAGTCGCCGTCCTCTCTGTGCCAGGCTGTCGTCACCTGGTAGCTGCGCGCCTGCTCGGGCAGGAATCGACCGTTGCCCCCCGTCAGCAGTACGCGGAACGCAACCGAAGCACTATCGCCCTCCGCCCGAACGTGCAGCGGTCCCGTGGTGGTGCCGATGCGTGCATTTGCCAGCGTCTGCATCTTGAGCAGGTTGTGCAACGCAGCATTGTCCATGCCACCATCGCCACTGAAGTCGCGGCTCACGCCATCCATGAAATCGCCGACGCGGCCCTCTTCCACGGCCGCCTGCATGTCGTCGAACCGTTGCCGCACCTGCGCTTCGGGTGTATCCGTCGTGCACGCGACCAGACCCAGCATCAGCGCCAGCAGACATCCGGCTCCCTTCCACCTCACTGTCGACATCGAAACCTTCGCCTTTTCCATCCGGAACGGTATGCTCCCGACAGGCGTCCGTGACCGGGCGCTCGCCCACAGTTCGCCGCAAGGCAGCCCGAAGACCCTGGGGAGGGAGCAGAACGATGAGTCAGGAACGTCCGTGGTTCAAGAGTTACCCGCAAGGCGTGCCGCAGGAAGTGGACCTGGAGCAGTACCGCTCCATCGTGTCCGTCTTCGATGAGGCGATCAGCAAGTACCGCGACCGTCCCGCGTTCCGCAATTTCGGCAAGACCCTGACCTACGGTGAGATCGACAAGCTCAGCCGGCAATTCGCGGCCTACCTGCTCGGCGAACTGAAGCTCAAGAAGGGCGACCGTGTCGCCATCATGATGCCGAACTGCCTGCAGTACCCCATCGCCATCTTCGGCGTGCTGCGCGCGGGACTGACGGTCGTCAACGTCAATCCGATGTACACCCCGCGCGAACTGAAGCACCAGCTGGTGGACTCGGGCGCCAGCGTGCTGCTGGTCGTGGACAACTTCGGCAAGACCGCCCAGGAAGCCCTGGCGGGCACGCAGGTCAAGCAGGTCATCACCACCGCGCTGGGCGACCTGGTCGGTTTCCCCAAGGGTGCGATCGTCAACTTCGTACTGAAGTACGTGAAGAAGATGGTGCCGGACTACGACATCCCGGGCACCGTACGCTTCAAGGACACGTTGACGCTGGGACAATTGCACACGCTGCCCGAAGTCGACATCGATTCCGGCGACATCGCTTTCCTGCAGTACACCGGTGGCACCACCGGCGTAGCCAAGGGCGCGATGCTCACGCACCGCAATCTCGTGGCCAACATGCAGCAGGCGGGCGTGTGGGTGGGCACGGGGCTGGACTACGGCAACGAGGTGATCATCACCGCGCTGCCGCTGTACCACATCTTCGCGCTGACGGCGAACTGCCTGGTCTTCATGAAGCTGGGCGGACTGAACCACCTGATCACCAACCCGCGCGACATGCCGGGCTTCGTCAAGGAACTCAAGGCCACCCGCTTCACCGCGATCACCGGCGTCAACACGCTGTTCAATGGCCTGCTCAACACGCCCGGTTTCGATGAAGTCGATTTCTCCAACCTCAAGATGACGCTCGGTGGCGGCATGGCCGTGCAGCGTGCGGTGGCGGAGAAATGGAAGAAGGTCACGGGCGTGACGCTGGTCGAAGCCTACGGACTGACCGAGACGTCGCCCGCGGCCTGCATCAACCCGATGAACCTGCACGACTACAACGGCGCCATCGGCCTGCCGGTGCCCTCCACCGATGCCTGCCTGAAGGACGACGATGGCAACATCATGCCCGTCGGCGAGGTCGGTGAACTGTGCATCAAGGGTCCGCAGGTAATGAAGGGCTACTGGCAGCGCCCCGAGGAAACCGCGAACGTCATGGACGCCGATGGCTGGCTGCATACCGGCGACATGGCGAAGATGGACGAGAACGGTTTCTTCTATATCGTCGACCGCAAGAAGGACATGATCCTGGTCTCCGGCTTCAACGTGTATCCGAATGAGGTCGAGGACGTCATCGCCGGCCTGGAAGGGGTGCTTGAAGTCGCTGCGATCGGCGTGCCTGACGACAAGTCGGGTGAAGCCGTGAAGGTCTTCATCGTGAAGAAGGATCCCAACCTCACCGCCGAACAAGTGAAGGCGTACTGCCGCGACAACCTGACCGGTTACAAGCAACCGCGCCACATCGAGTTCCGCACGGAGCTGCCCAAGACCAATGTCGGCAAGATCCTGCGCAAGGAACTTCGGGAGCCCGCCAAGGCGTCCTGAGCCCTGTTCATGTGTCTGAAGAAGGCCGGCCATGCGCCGGCCTTTTTTCTTTTCCGTCAGGACTTTAGGGGCGAATTCTAGACGCCCATCACAGATTGTGATGCTGGTACGCCATTGGCGCGCTCTCCATCGCACAAGCGCGCTCGTGCACTGGATTTTAATTATTCGTTCAGGTGTAGGATCGGCGCGTGATGCCACCTGCGTCACATTAATCCGTCACCCGCTTCCCCTGCCGCGCGGGCAAGAAACCCTCCAAGGAGCTCCTCATGAACAACGTCGAAAAACTGCAGCGCACCCGTGCCTTCCCGACCATCCGCGTCGAATCCGAACCCAGCGGTGATGCCCACTGGCTGTACATGCACTCCGATGCCGCACCCGGCGTGCGTCCGTGCTTCCGCAGCCAGATGCTCGACGATGTGCTGAGCTTCACCAACTCGATCACCCTGCGCGAGTCGCAGCGCCAGCCGGGCAAGCTGCGTCACCTCGTCATCGCGTCGGACGCGAATGCGTTCAACCTTGGCGGCGATCTGGAACTGTTCTCGCAACTGATCCGCGAGAACAACCGCGACCGACTGCTCAGCTACGCGCGCCGCTGCATCGATGGCGTCCACCACCTCAATACCGGCCTCGGCGGCGACGTCCGCACCATCGCGCTGATCCAGGGTGATGCCTTGGGCGGCGGCCTGGAGATCGCGTTGTCCTGCCACACGATCGTGGCCGAAGAAGGCGTGGACATGGGACTGCCGGAAGTACTGTTCGGCCTGTTCCCGGGCATGGGCGCCTACTCCTTCCTGTGCAAGCGCGTGTCGCCACAGGTCGCCGAGAAGATCATCCTGGAAGGCAACATCTACACCAGCGACGAGCTGTACAGGATGGGCGTGGTCGACGTACTGGTGCCGAAGGGCCAGGGCGCCGCCGCCGTGCAGACGATCATCGACAAGCAGCGTCGTTCACCGCACGCGCATCTGGCGCTGAATGCTTGCCGCAACCTGGCCCAACCCGTGGGTTACGACGAACTGATGGGCATCACCGAAGTGTGGGTGGATACCGCACTGACCCTGGGCGACAAGTCGCTGAAGATGATGGAGCGCATCGTCCGCGCGCAGGAGAAGCGGTCGATCCGCGCCGCCTGAGAGCAGCGTCCGTAGTCTGCTGCAAACACGCAGGGAAAATCAGGGGGTTGAAGCGCGCCTTCGCGCCTTCAAGGGCGAGTCCGGGTCACCGTACTCGCCAGGGACCATCCATCCCGTGGACACCCGACGCGCTGCGTTTCGCCACTGCATGCCATCGCATGAACAGCGGCGGATCCGCGCGTCACGACGAAGTGCCCTCGCCGCCTTTCTCGACGGCGCCACGCACCCGTTGCCGCGCATCGAGCGCCGCGCGACCGTGGCTCAGGTGCGAGTTGAGCGCCGCCAGGCGGTGCCGCCATTCACGCGTGATCTGCCAATCGGCCAGGCTCATCATCTCGCCTGCGGCTGCAGCAAGCTTCACCAGGCCCAGGTTGCTGGCCACGCCTTTCAGCGCGTGCGCGTGCTCGCGCAGGTGTTCGCCGTCGCCCCGTTCCATCGCATGGGCCATGGCGCCGATGCATCCGTCCGCATCGTTGAGGCATTGCTCGATGAACTCGCGTTCGAAGGCATCCCCCATACCGAGTGCGGTGAGTTCGTCCAGCACGCTGACATCGAGGACACCGTCCGACATTTCCGGACGCACGGGCGCGGCCACCGTCGCGGTCGCGGTCGCGGAGATGCGGCCCGACGTGGCGATGTCCGCCAGCGCATCCAGCAACCGCGTGGCGACCACGGGCTTGGCCAGGAAGGCGCGCGCACCCGCCTGTTCGCAGCGCTGGATCGACTCCGGCGTCACGTCGGCACTGAGGATGAGTACCGGCGTGCGGCTGCCGCTGCCGGCTTCCATCACGCGCAATTGTTTCAGCAGATCCAGGCCGCTCAGGCCGGGCATGTGCAGGTCGCAGATCACCGCGTCGTAAGACGCCGATTCCAGCGCGTCCAGCACTTCTTCACCACCGTTGACGCAGGTGATGCGGTGCCCCGCCTTCTGCAACAGGCGCTGCACGACCATGCGGTTGGCCTCGTGGTCGTCGGCCACCAGGATCTGCATGCTGCGCACGCGTGCACGATGGCGCAGGAACGGATCGGAGAACGCGATGATGTTCTCCGCGCTCGAGGCTTCCTGCTCTTCCTGCAGCCACTCGGCGTGCCCGTGCACCGCCGGCACCATGACCCGTTCGGGCACGGCTTCGAAGGGCAACTCGACCCAGAAGCAGCTGCCCCGTTGCTCATTGCTTTCGAAGCCGATGGTGCCGCCCATCGCCTCGGTCAACCCCTTCGCGATGGTCGTGCCCAGGCCCGTGCCACCGTAGCGCCGCGACAGGCTGCCGTCGGCCTGTTCAAACGCTTCGAACAACCGTTCGCGCAAGGCGACGGGGACACCAATGCCGGTATCGGTGACGGTGAAGCGCAGGCGCATGTGCTGGCCATCCACCATCATCGGTGTGACCGCCACCCGCACCTCGCCCTCATCGGTGAACTTGACCGCGTTGCCGGCAAGGTTGAGCAGCACCTGGCGCAGGTGGCCGGCATCACCGCGCAGCTTCAGCGGGATGGCATCGTCCACGTGTCCTTCGTAACGCACCTGCTTGCCACGCGCCTGCGGCATCAGGATCAGCCCGATGCTCTCCACCAGTTCGCGGGGCGCGAACTCGACCACGTTCAGCTTGACCTTGCCCGCCTCGATGGCGGAAATGTCCAGCACGTCCTCAACCAGACCCAGCAGGGTACGCGTGGAAGCCTGGATGGTGGACAGGCATTCGCGCTGTTCGGCATCCAGCCGGGTGGTCGCCAGCAGTTCCGACATGCCTGCCAGACCATTCAGCGGCGTGCGGAATTCATGACTCATGTTGGCCAGGAACCGGCTCTTCGCCTCGTTCGCACGACGCGCCTCGTCGGTCGCGCGGGTCAGGTCGCGCAGCAGGCCGGACAGGTACATCGGCACGGCGATCAGGCCCAGCACCAGGCCGACGCCCAGGGTCGTGTTGGCGCGCCAGTAGTCGTTCATCGCGACCACGGCCGCGAAGGCGGTGCTGGCCATCGCAACCGCAACCACCAGGTAGCGATTGCCGTAGCGCAGGCCATTGCCCACCGTGATCCACATCAGCACGACGTACGCCCACGAGAGCGGTTCGCCCATGCCGTTCATCGCCGCTGCCAGCAATCCGTAGTCGGCGATCATGCCCAGTCCGCGACGGACGTGGGACTTGCCCGGCTGCACCAGCAGCCAGGCGAAGATGCCGAGACTGTTGACCAGGCCCGACGTGATGATGGTCAGGACGATGGTGTATTCGTCCGCCGGCAGCGCGGTGCGCGAGGAAGGCAGCAACGCATAGGTCAGGATGATGGAGATCAGCGCGATCCGGATCAGCGCCTGCCCGTGCTCGCTGTCGCCACGGTGCGCCAGGCGGGACTTGATCCATGCAAGGACATTGGACATGGCTTACTCCATCCCTGGACGGCTCTGCACCGTCGAGTAGCGTTCGCAGATGTCGTCAAGCCGCGCCCGCCCACGGATCAGCGCGTCGACACATGCTGGATCGAACAGGCGACCGCGCTGTGCGTACAGATAAGCCAGCGCCGCGTCCTTCTCCCAGGCCTTCTTGTACGGCCGCGGTGAAATCAACGCATCGAAGACATCCGCAACCGCCACTATCCTCGCTTCCAACGGAATCTGCTCACCCACGAGGCCATCGGGGTAGCCGCTGCCGTCGTAGCGCTCATGGTGGCGCAAGGCGATCAGGGCGCCGGTCTGGATGAAGCGGTTCTGGCTGCCCGACAGCAACTGGTGGCCGATCTTCGGGTGGCGACGCATGACATCGGTTTCTTCGGCCGTCAGCGGGCCGGCCTTCATCAGCACCGAATCGGGAATGGCGATCTTGCCCATGTCGTGCAGCGGGGCGGCCATCTCGATGGTGCGTACTTCGTCTTCAGGCAGGCCGAGTTGTTCGGCGATCAGGCCGGCCACGTGGGCCATGCGCTCCAAATACGCACTGGTGCCGCTGTCGCGATACTCGATGGCACGCGCCAGCCGCGACAGTGTCTCGCGCTCGCGCTCCTCGACCTCGTGCATGCTGGACAGCAGGCGCTGCTCCAGCGAGAGCGCACGCTGCTTGACGTTCTCGGACTGCTGGCGGAGCTGCAGCAGATTGCGGCAGCGTGCACGGAGTTCTCGCGGACGCACCGGCTTGACCAGGAAGTCGATCACGCCGGCTTCCAGCGCGGCCTGGCGGATGGGTTCATCGCCCACCACGGTGATCAGGATGATCGCGATGTCGCGATGCATCGGCAGCCGGCGGAAGCGGCGCGCGAACTCCAGCCCGTCCATGCCCGGCATGCGGTAGTCGAGCAGCAGCAGGTCGGTGCGGTTCTTTTCGCACCACTCCAGCGCTGCCAGCGGATCGCCGAAATCATGGACGGTCAGCTCGGACGCGATGTCCTCGATGACATGGCGCAGCATCGTGCGCGCAGACGTCTGATCGTCGACGATGACGATATTCAAAGCGTTACCCACCCCTTGTGGCCACATCACGTGGCTGTCGGGCAAGGATACTCCGGCGGTGGCAGCGCTCGCATCTAACATGTCGGCAGTCCTGTTCGGCGGCGCGGACCCGGGCAGGGTCCGTGATCCACGAAGGGAACCGATGCGAATCCCGGGGCCCCCTCCCCTGATCTCTATCGGCGCGGGCGGCGGAAAATTGACCGTCCTGCGTGTGAATCTTCGCAGGAAGCGTGCCAGCCGTGGCCAGGGGGTGTCAGGGCAGAACATGGTGACCTCCGTCACGGAATGAGGCCTTTCCGTCCATCCTTGGCGCGCGGTGGATCAGGGTGGCGCGCCGGAAAACAGCTCCGCCGGCGGCCGGTGGCCCGTCGCTTCATGCAGACGGGAGCCCATTCTGCCCCTGAGCGTCACTCTCTTGACGCTTGGGGCGCCCCCGTCAGCCCTGGCTTTCCGGGCGCATGTAGGGGAACAGCAGTACGTCACGGATGGAGTCCGAACCGGTCAGCAGCATCACCAGGCGATCGATGCCGATGCCCAACCCGCCTGTCGGCGGCAGGCCGACCTCCAGTGCCCGGATGTAGTCGGCGTCGAAGTGCATGGCTTCATCGTCTCCCCCCTCCTTCGCCTGGACCTGGGCCATGAAGCGCGCCGCCTGGTCCTCCGGGTCATTGAGCTCGGAGAACCCGTTGGCGAGCTCCTTGCCGTTGATGAACAGCTCGAAGCGGTCGGTGTAACCGGGGTCGTTGTCGTTGGCGCGGGCCAGCGGCGACACCTCGACCGGGTGGTCGGTGATGAAGGTCGGCTGGACCAGGGTGTGTTCCACGGTCTTCTCGAAGATCTCCAGCAGCAGCTTGCCCCAGCCGTAGGACGGCTTGACGTGGATCTTCAGGCGCTCGCAGTGGCGGGCCAGCGCGTCGCGGTCGGTACAGTCGGCGGCGCTGATCTCGGGGTTGTGGTGGCGCACGGCCTCGTCCATGCGCCAGCGGCGGAACGCCGGCTCCAGGTCGATGTCCTGGCCGTCCCACGCCACCTGGCCGGTGCCCAGCACCTCGTGCGCCACGTCGCGGATGACGCCCTCGGTCAGGTCCATGATCTCGGTATACGTGGCGTAGGCCTCGTACAGCTCGAGCATGGTGAATTCCGGGTTGTGCCGCGTACTGACACCCTCGTTGCGGAAGTTGCGGTTGATCTCGTACACGCGTTCCAGTCCGCCGACCACCAGCCGCTTCAGGTACAGCTCGGGCGCGACGCGCAGGTACAGGTCCAGATCCAGCGCGTTGTGGTGCGTGGTGAAGGGCTTGGCCGCTGCGCCGCCGGGGATGTAGTGCATCATCGGCGTCTCCACTTCCAGGAAGCGGCGCGCGTCCAGCCATTCGCGGATCGCGCGGATGATGCGCGAGCGCTTGATGAAGACATCGCGCGCCTCGGGCGTGACGATCAGGTCCACGTAGCGCTGGCGGTAGCGCTGTTCCACGTCGGACAGGCCGTGCCACTTGTCCGGCAACGGACGCAGCGCCTTGGTCAGCAGGCGGAAGGCGTCGGCCTTCACGGACAGCTCGCCGGTACGGGTCCGTGTCAGCCCTCCTTCCACGCCCACGATGTCGCCGATGTCCCAACCCTTGAACGCGTCGTAGGTCTCGCCCAGCGCATTGGACTGCAGGAACAGCTGGATGCGCCCGGATTCGTCCTGGATCTGGACGAAACTGGCCTTGCCCATCACCCGCTTGGCCATCATGCGTCCGGCGAGCTTCACGCGCCGGCCGCCGCCTTCGAGCGCCTCTCCGGTCCAGAGCTCCGGGTCCTGGTATTGAACCTGCAGGTCGCCCGCGTAGTCGGTGCGACGGAAGTCATTGGGGAACGCGATGCCCTGCCCGCGCAACGCCGCCAGTTTGGCGCGGCGCTCGGCGATGAGGCTGTTCTCGTCCTGCGGAAGGGTGTGGTCTGTCATGGGTCGTGTCGTGTTCTGGAGCGTGGGAGCGACGTGAGTCGCGAGCGAGTGCCGGAGAAGAGCCCGCGACTTGCGTCGCTCCCACGGGTGACTCGTGAGCGGATCAGGCGTCGATGCGTTTCGAACCCGCTTCCAGGCCCGATTTCAGGCTGGCCTCGACGAACTCGTCCAGGTCGCCGTCCAGCACTTTCTGCGTGTCCGAACGCTCCACGCCGGTGCGCAGGTCCTTGATGCGGCTCTGGTCCAGCACGTAGTTGCGGATCTGGCTGCCCCAGCCGATGTCGGACTTGGTGGCTTCCACCGCGTCGCGTTCAGCGTTGCGCTTCTGGATTTCCAGCTCGTACAGCTTGGCGGCCAGCATCTTCATCGCGTTGTCGCGGTTCTGGTGCTGGCTGCGGCCGGTCTGGCAGGCCACCACTATCCCGGTGGGCACGTGGGTGATGCGTACCGCCGATTCGGTCTTGTTGACGTGCTGGCCACCGGCACCGGATGAGCGGTAAACGTCGGTCCTCAGGTCGGCCGGGTTGATGTCGATGTCGATGTTGTCGTCGACTTCCGGCGACACGAACACCGAGGTGAAGCTGGTATGGCGGCGGTTGTCGGAGTCGAACGGCGACTTGCGCACCAGGCGGTGCACGCCGGTCTCGGTCTTCAGCCAGCCGTAGGCGAAATCGCCCTCCACGCGCAGCGTGGCGGACTTGATGCCGGCCACGTCACCGCCGCTGGCTTCCATCAGCTCGGTCTTCCAGCCGCGCGACTCGCACCAGCGCAGGTACATGCGCAGCAGGATTTCCGCCCAGTCCTGCGCCTCGGTGCCGCCGGCGCCGGCCTGGATGTCGACGAAGGCGTTGGAGGCGTCCATCTTGCCCGAGAACATGCGCTGGAATTCCAGCTTGTCCACGTGCGAGGCGTAGCGCTCCACGTCGGCTACCACGGCCTGCGCGGTGTCCTCGTCGTTTTCCATTTCGGCCAGCTCCAGCAGTTCGGAGCCACCGGCCAGGCCTTCCTCGATCTCGCGGATGCCGTTGACCGTCTTGTCGAGCAGGGAACGCTCGCGCCCCAACTGCTGTGCGTATTCGGGGTTGTTCCAGATGTCCGGGCTTTCCAGCTCGCGGTTCACTTCTTCCAGGCGTTCGCGCTTGGAATCGTAGTCAAAGATACCCCCGGAGCGAGGCCAGCCTGTCTTGCAGGTCGGCGATGCGCTGGCGGATGGGATTCAGCTCGATCATGGGGTGCGTGGCAGGGATGCGGAATCGGTCGGGAAGGATACCAGAGCGGTGCGCCGCGCCGGCTGCGGAACGGTTCTTGCATGACATCCGGTGCCCTGCCCAGAGTCGCTGCCGGCATGACCACCCACATCGCACCGTCCGCATCGCTGCTGTCCGGCCTGCTCGGCCTGGCGCTGGTGTTCGCCTTCTCCGTGGCCTGTGCCGGCGACGCGCCGGCGGCGCCCGTGGCCGACCGCGCGAGCCAGGTCGGTCAGTGCCTGAAACTGAGGCGCGACGAACCTGCCAGGGCGGTGGTGCTGGCGAGCGCGCTGCTGCAAGCGAAAGACCTGAACGTCGAGGATGAACTCAAGACGCTGAGTTGCCTGGGCATCGCCGCCGGCCTGAGCGGAGAGCCGGAGCGGGCGATCAGCGCCGCCGAGCGGATGGAGCGGCGCGTCGATGAAACGCCAGCGCTCGCACCCGCGCTGCGGATGCGCGCGTATTCGCAGATCGGGTCGATCTACCAGGGCGCAGGCCACATCCGCGCCGCGGAGGCCGCGTACCTCCGTGCCTACGACGTCTCTTCGCGGCTCGACGAACGCGATGCCGGGCTGGTGCAGGCCACCACGCTCAACAATATCGGGCTGATCCATGCCGACTATCTGGCCTCGCCCGAAGTGGCCGACGGGTACTACCTCAAAGCCCTGGCCGCAGCGGCCAGCGTGGGCCTGGAAGACCCCCTGATCGTGCACAACCATGCGCTCAATCTGGTCGCGCTGGAGCGCGATGCAGACGCCATGGAAACGATCGACGCCGGTGAAGCCATGGCCCAGCGCCAGCAGGCCCATACCGTGGTGCATCGCCTGCGCAGCGAGCGTGCAGGCCTGTGGATCCGGCAGGGGCAATTGGAACGGGCCCGGCCGGTGCTGGCGGCAGCCATCCGCGAACAGGCGAAGAACAGGGACCTGCCCGGGCAGGCGGGCTCGCTTGCGAAACTGTCGGTCCTGCAGCGCAAGGCCGGTGAACGCGTGCAGGCGCTGGAGACCGCCCGCGCAGCCTGGGCCCTGGTGGGCGACCAGCCACAGCCACAGAAGCAGCGCGAAGTGCTGCTCGCGTGGATGGCGGCGCATGCCGCGCTGGGGCAGGCGGAGCAGGCACTGGCGGTGGGTGCCCGCCTGCACGGACTAGAGATGGAAGCGCTGAGGCATCAGCGGCTGGAATTGCTGGCCGATCTGCAGGCGCGGAGCGAGAGCGCACAGGCCCAGCGCGAACTGGAGCAGATGCGTCACCAGGCACAGATCCGCGTGCTGAATGACGAGAAATCCGCGCTGTTGCGTCGTGCGGGCGTGACGCTGATGACCCTGCTGGTGCTGGCAGGTGTCGGCTTCGGCCTGTTGCAGCGTCGCAAGAATCGGCAGCTGCGCAAGGTCAGTGCCACCGATCCCCTGACCGGCCTGCGCAATCGCCGCGCCGCCACGGAGTCGCTGAAGGCCATGTCGTTGCAGCGGCCCGCCGCCGGTACGCGCCATGTGCTGTTCCTCATCGACATCGACCACTTCAAGCAGGTCAACGATGGTCATGGCCACCACGCCGGCGACCAGGTGCTGGTGGCGCTCTCGCGCCAGCTGCGCGAACTGGGGCGTGCGGACGACGTCATCGCCCGCTGGGGTGGCGAGGAGTTCCTGATGGCGTGCGCGGACCTGACCGAAGCCCAGGCCTGCGCGGTGGCGGCGCGCGTGCAGGAAACACTGTGCGATGCGCACGAGTTGGCGCCAGGCCAGCGCTGGCCACTGACCGTCTCGCTGGGCTTCGCCCCTTTCCCGTTCTTCGACAACACCACAGGCGGTTGGGACTACGCGCTGCGCATGGCCGACCGCGCCCTGTATGCGGCCAAGGACCGCCGCAACGCCTGGGCCGGATTGTGGGGACGCACGCTCCCACCCGGCGTCGCCCTGCAAGCGCTGCTGGAGGAGCCTGAAGGCGCGGTCCGCAGCGGTGCCATCGAACTGGTGGCCAGCTACGCCGTGGAACGTCTGCCGCGCGTGCCGGCGATCCGCGCCGCCTAGGCGGCTTCGGCCCCGGTCCGCTGACGCAGGTCCTGCCGGTAGCGGCGGCTGCACGGCAGCGCGCTGCCATCCTTCATGTGCACGCGCGCATCACCGGTGTCCAGCGGCTCGATCGAGGCCACCTGGTCCAGGCTGACGATGTAGCTGCGGTGGATGCGGGTGAAACGGCGTGGATCCAGGCGGGTCTCGATGCCGGCGATCGTGCTCCGCAACGGGTAGTCGTGGCCGCGTACCCGCAGATTGACGTAGTTGCCTGCGGCCTGCAGCCACTCGATATCGTTGGCCGCCACCAGGAACTCGCGGCCCAGCTTGCGCACCAGGAAGCGCTCCGGGCGGTCCACCGGCTCCAGCGGCGGACCTTCGTCCGGCTCGGCCAGCAGGCTGGCTTCACCCTGCCAGCGGCGCAGCAGGAAGCGGTAGCCCTCCACCAGCACGACGATCGTGGCGAAGCTGCGGATATCCTTCAGGTACTCGTAGACCAGTTCGCGAGGCCAGGGGCCGAACTCGTAGGTCATGCCCTGGCTGCGGTAGGCCATCACGCGCAGCGCGACCATGCCGGCGACGTGGATGATGCAGACCACGATGCTCGCCAGCAGGTACTCGGGTATCCGCCGGCGCCAGTTTTCCCAATGCAGCGGGAAGCGTCGGGTGTACCAGGCGATCGCCGGTATCAGGACCAGCAGCCACACCAGCGCACTGCTCGCTTCCCAGACGGCCGGCTCCCAGGCCTCCACGCCGGAGCCCTGCCGCCGCATGTCGATCAGCGTGGTCATGCTGTTGCCGATGCAGTTGGCGCCGATCATCGCCACCCAGAACCCGATCTCCACCCATCGCCGCCAGGGCAGATAGCGTTCGTAGGTGGGTGGGGACTGTTTCGTCATGCGCGCATTCTAGCCGGCGCCTCCCGCAACACCGCCGCCACTCGTCCCTTGCTTCCCTCGATTGGCCCCTGCCCCTCCACCACGCGTCCCTTCGCGATGGCGCACACATGCACGGCGCCCGACGCTGGCCACCTTGTCGATGAAGGAGACCACCATGCAACGTCGCCATGATCTGGACTGGGTCCGCGTCTGCGCCTTCGGACTGCTGGTGCTCTACCACGTGGGCATGTACTACGTGACCTGGGACTGGCACGTGAAAAGCCCCGGCGCCAGCCACGCGCTGGAACCGTTCATGATGCTCAGCTCCCCCTGGCGACTGTCGCTGCTGTTCCTGGCGTCCGGCTGCGCCACGGCGTTCCTGCTCGGCAAGGCGCGGCAGGCCGCCGATGCTGCCGGTGGCCGGATGCGCTTTCTTGGGGCCCGTTCGTGGCGGCTGCTGGTGCCGCTTGTCTTCGGCATGCTGGTGATCGTGCCGCCGCAGTCCTACTACGAGGTGGTCGAACAGTTGCCTGGCGGCTACCACGAGGGCTACCTGGCGTTCTACGCGCGTTACCTGGCCGGTCATGACGGCTTCTGCGATGCCGACGGCTGCCTGGAGGTCCCGACATGGAACCATCTGTGGTTCGTCGCCTACCTGTGGGTCTACACCGTTGCACTGTGGCTGCTCTGGAAGCTCGTGCCCCGCGCCATCAATGCAGCGGAGCGCCACTTGAGCCGCTGGCTTTCCGGCATCGGCGTACTGGCCGGTCCCGTCCTGTTCCTCGGCGTGGCACGCGTGCTGATGATCGGCCGCTTCGAGCAGACGCACGCCCTGGTGGACGACTGGTACAACCACGTGCAGTACTTCGGCGTGTTCCTGCTCGGCTTCCTCATCGCCCGTGCGGACGGGGTGTGGGATGCCATCGAACGCCAGCGCTGGCCAGCCCTGGTTGCCTGGCTGCTCAGCTGGGCCGGGCTGGTCGCCTATTTCGCGCATTTTGCCGACGCGGCACCGCCCGACTGGGCACGCATGGGAATGCGGATGGCCTGGGGCCTGAACCAGTGGTGCGCCATCGTGGCGGTACTGGGTTTCGCCCGGCACTGGCGTCCTGCCGACAACCGTGCACTGCGCTATCTGGTGCCGGCGGTATTTCCCGTCTACATCCTGCACCAGACGGTGACCGTGGTCGTCGCCCACCAGCTGAAACCGTTGGCGATACCGCCGATGGTGGAAGGTCCCTTGCTGGTGGCGATCACCTTCGCCGCGTGCTTCGCCGGCTATGAAGTGATCCGCCGCGTGGGATGGCTGCGGCCCTTGTTCGGACTGAAGCGTGCCGGCGAAGTGCCGTCCCGCAATCCGGAGCCCCTGGCCTGGCCGGAGCGCTGACCGGCGCCCTCAATCGGCCGGTTGCCAGTGCCGGACCAGCAACTGGATGCCGCGACGGTTCTGCCAGTCGTCGGTGTCCAGCTGATAGGCGGCCTGGATGCGGGAAGGCGGTGGCTGGTCGTGCCACCCGTTGAACTGGATCGCGTTCAACGGTGTGGCCTGTCCGCGCAGGCGCAACGAGAACTTCAGGTGCTTCTCGCCCACCACGCGCCAGTCCAGCACGTCGAACACGCCATCGAACATGGGTTCCGGGAATCCCTGCCCCCATGGCCCCGCGCCACGCAGTGCTTCCGCGTGCACGCGGTCCAGTTCGCCGGGCTGGAGTTCGCCGTCACTCAGGAGTTCTTCCTGCAGCAAGGCGTCGTCGAGCATCGCGGCGGCATGGCGGTGGAAGGCGTCACGGAACACCGGCAGTGCACTTTCATCGAGCGACAGCCCCGCCGCCATCGCATGGCCGCCGAAGCGCTGCATCAGGCCGGGGTTCGCAGTGTCGATGGCCGCCAGCGCGTCGCGGATGTGGAAGCCGGGAATCGAGCGCGCCGACCCGCGCAGCGTGGTGCTGCCCGGCTCTGCGGGTGCGAAGGCCACGACCGGGCGATGCAGGCGTTCCTTCATCTTCGAGGCGACCAGGCCCACCACGCCGGGATGCCATTCCGGATCGAACAGGCACGGGGCGAGCGGCACCTGCCCGCCTTCCGCGACATCGATGCGCGCAAGCGCGGCCTGCGCCTCATCCACCATCTGCTGCTGCACGCCACGACGCTCGGCATTGATGCCTTCCAGCACGCGCGCCATCTCTTCGGCCTGCGTGGCATCGTCGGTCAGCAGGCAGGCGATGCCGAGGGCCATGTCCTCCAGCCGTCCGGCCGCATTCAAGCGTGGCGCGATGGCGAAACCGATGTCGGCTGAGGTCAGGCGCGCCGGCTCGCGGCCTGCCACGCGCATCAGTGCCTGCAGGCCCGCACACGCCTGCCCGGCCCGCAGCCGGCGCAAGCCTGCGCCGACCAGGGCGCGGTTGTTCGCATCCAGCGGCACGAGATCGGCCACGGTACCCACGGCGACCAGATCCAGCAGCGTGGAGAGATCCGGCCCCGCGCCGTCGAACGTGCCCCGTTCGCGCAGGAGCCGTCGCAACGCCAGCAGCACGTAGAACATCACCCCGACACCGGCCAGCACCTTGCTGGGAAACGGGTCGTCGCGCAGGTTCGGATTGACGATGGCATCGGCCGGCGGCAAGGCGTCGCCGGGCAGGTGGTGGTCAGTGACAAGCACGTGCCAGCCCCGCGACTTCGCCGCCGCGATGCCGGCGTGGCATGCGATGCCGTGATCGACCGTGACGAGCAGGTCGGGTTGCAGTGCGGCGAGTTCATCCACCAGCGAGGGCGACAATCCGTAGCCATGCACCATGCGGTTGGGCACCGCAGGCGTCACGTGCCGCGCGCCAAGCAGGCGCAGGCCGCGCACGCCGACCGCGCACGCCGTGGCGCCATCGCAATCGAAGTCGCCCACGATGACGATGTGCCGGTCCTGCGCAATCGCATCGGCGAGCAACGCGGTGGCGCCGCCAAGGCCGCCGAGCTGGTCGGGTGGCAGCAACTGCGCCAGGCGTGGTTGCGCCTGGTCCATCGAGAGTGCACCGCGGGCTTCGTAGAGGCGTTGCAGGAGCAACGGCACGCCCTCGGGCCACTGACCATTCGCCGCGATGGTCCGACGGCGGATCCTGGGCGAGGTCATGCCGGAACGTGGTCCGGGCGTAGCGTGTCCAGGCGTTGCATCGGGCGGCGCCAGAGGCGCCAGCGTTGCTCGCGGCGCAGCGCGAACAGCGCACCATCCTCGAAATCCAGGGTCAGCACGTCCAGCTCGCGCTTGTGCAGGGCGTCCAGCAGGGGCTGCAGTGCGTCACGGCACAGCAGATCCAGGTTGCGCAGATGACGCAGATCGATCAGCGCATCCACGCCGCCCTCCCCGCTCGCGTGCACAGGTTCCACCCCGGCCGCATGCGCCAGCGACTGCAACAGCACATCGTTGCCTTTGACCTGGCGGAAACCGGTGCGTACGAAGTCCGGCAGCACGCCGCCGCCCCAGAACCACAGCGAGTTCACCGGCGGCTTGCCCTGCGTGACGCGCTGTGCGTTCCAGGGATGGTTGTGCAGCAGCACCTGCGCTTCGCTGAGCAGGGCACGCCAACGGCGGCCCGCTTCGCCTTCCGGCAGGTGCGCGAACAGATCGTCGCCCAGCACGTCATTCACCGGCGCGAACACCGGGAGTTTCGCCTCGGGCGGCAGGCGCAGGTACCAGCGGGCGGGATCCGGTGCGTCCAGCAGCATGCCGGCATCGCCGAACAGCGGCTTCAGTGCGGGCAGCAACTGTGCGGTGTCTTCGTCGCCCAGCGCCAGCGCCTCGCCATACGCCAGCATGCGCGCACCGTTCATGTCGGGCGACACGCGCGCAGGATCGGCACGCAGCCACAACGCGCCGGCGGCATCCCGTGCGTCGCGCTGGCGCGTCAGGGCTGCGACCGGCCAATGGTCCGGCACCAACTGGAAGTGGCGCCGCAGCTGCGCATGCTCGCCCGCCTCTCCGGCCGCGCGATCCGCGCGCCCCAGCGCCCGCGCCACATCGGCCGGCAACGCCTGTCCCACCAGGCGGGTACGCGGAGGCAACAGCAGCGTGGCCTGCGCCATCGGCTCAGTCTGCGTAGGAAACGCTGACGATTTCGTATTCGCGCTGGCCGGCAGGCGCGTCTATCGTGACGCTGTCGCCCTCGTGCTTGCCGATCAGCGCCCGGGCCAGCGGTGAGGAGATCGCGATCAGGCCCAGCTTGATGTCCGCCTCCAGGTCGCCGACCACCTGGTAGCGCTTCTCCTCGTCGGTGTCGACATCGGCCAGCACCACGCGGGCGCCGAACACGATGCGCGTGCCGGCGTTGAGCTTGCTGACGTCGATGATCTCGGCGTGCGACAGCTCGCCTTCCAGCTGCTTGATGCGGCCTTCGATGAAGCCCTGCTGCTCGCGGGCGGCATGGTATTCGGCGTTTTCCTTCAGGTCACCGTGCGCGCGCGCTTCGGCGATGGCGGTGATCACTTCCGGCCGTTTCACCGTCTTCAGCAGATCCAGTTCCTGGCGCAGGCGCTGCGCGCCCTGCATGGTCAATGGGGCTCTCACCCTTGAAGCTCCTTGTGCAGTTCCTGCAACGCCAGCACCGGGCCCGTGCCACGGTATTCCAGCGAATGCACCAGCGCCTTGGCGCCGGCAACGGTGGTTGAGTAGGTGACGCGGTGCTGCAACGCCTCGCGCCGGATCGAGAAGGAGTCGGCAATGGCCTGGCGTCCTTCCGTCGTGTTGACGATATACACGATCTCGCCGTTCTTGATCAGGTCCACCACGTGCGGACGGCCCTCGACCACCTTGTTCACCTGCTCGCAGTCGATGCCGCGCTCACGCAGCCATGCGGCGGTCCCGGCGGTGGCCACGATGCTGTAACCGCGACCGACCAGCTCCTGCGCCACCGGCAGCACGCGCTTCTTGTCCGGGTCGCGTACCGAGATGAACACCTTGCCGACCGGCGGCGCCTTGATGCCACCTGCTTCCTGCGCGCGCGCCATGGCGGCACCGAAGCTGCGGCCCACGCCCATGACTTCGCCGGTGGAACGCATTTCCGGGCCCAGGATCGGGTCCACGCCCTGGAACTTGGCGAACGGGAAAATCGCCTCCTTCACCGAGTAGTAGTCCGGCACGATCTCCCGGGTGGCGCCCTGCCCGGCCAGCGTCTTGCCGGCCATGCAGCGGGCCGCGATCTTGGCCAGCGGCATGCCGGTGGCCTTGGACACGAACGGCACCGTACGCGAGGCGCGCGGGTTCACTTCCAGCAGGTAGACGATGTCGTCACCGCCATCCTCGGCGGCCTGGATGGCGAACTGGGTGTTCATCAGGCCGACGACCTTCAGTGCCTTGGCCAGTTCCACCACCTGCCGGCGCAGTTCGTCCTGCGTCTTGGCCGACAGCGAGTACGGCGGCAGCGAGCAGGACGAATCGCCCGAGTGCACGCCCGCCTCCTCGATGTGCTCCATCACGCCACCGATCAGCACGTTGCCTTCCGGGTCGGCGATGATGTCCACGTCCACTTCCACCGCATTGTCGAGGAAGCGGTCGAGCAGCACCGGCGAATCGTTGGAGACCTTGACCGCGTCGCGCACGTAGCGGGCCAGGTCGGATTCGCCATAGACGATCTCCATCGCGCGTCCGCCCAGCACATACGACGGACGCACCACCAGCGGATAGCCGATTTCGCGGGCCAGCAGCAGTGCTTCCTGGTCGTTCCGGGCGATGCGGTTCGGCGGCTGCTTCAGGCCCAGCCTGTCGACCAGTTGCTGGAAACGCTCGCGGTCTTCGGCCAGGTCGATGGAGTCCGGCGACGTGCCGATGATCGGCACGCCATTGGCTTCCAGGGCCTGCGCCAGCTTCAGCGGGGTCTGCCCGCCGTACTGCACGATCACGCCCTTGGGTTGCTCCAGTTCGACGATCGCCAGCACGTCTTCCAGCGTGAGCGGCTCGAAATACAGGCGGTCCGAGGTGTCGTAGTCGGTGGACACGGTTTCCGGATTACAGTTGACCATGATGGTCTCGAATCCGTCCTCGCGCAGCGCGAGCGCTGCATGTACGCAGCAGTAGTCGAACTCGATGCCCTGCCCGATCCGGTTCGGGCCACCGCCCAGGATCATGATCTTGTCGCGGTTGGTCGGCTCGGCCTCGCACTCGTCCTCGTAGGTCGAATACAGGTACGCGGTGCTGGTGGCGAACTCGGCCGCGCACGAGTCCACGCGTTTGTAGACAGGCTTCACCCCCAGCGCCTTGCGCAGCACGCGCACGGCGGTCTCATTCGTGTTCGCCAGTTGTGCCAGGCGCGCATCCGAGAAACCCATGCGCTTGAGATGGCGCATGCGCGCCTTGTCCAGCGAGCCGAGCCCATCGGTGGCCAGTTGCTGCTCGGCGGCGATGATCTCTTCCATCTGGTCGAGGAACCACGGATCGATGAACGACAGCGCGTGCACCTGCTCCACGGTCATGCCGGCACGGAAGGCGTCGGCGACATGGAACAGACGCTCCGGGCCGGGTGCCTTCAGTTCGCGCCGCAGCGTGGTCAGGTCGTCTTCGCTGGTGAGGTCCAGGCCGGTCGGATCGAGCCCGACCTTGCCGGTTTCCAGGCCGCGCAGCGCCTTCTGAAGCGATTCCTGGAAGGTGCGGCCCATCGCCATCACCTCGCCCACCGACTTCATCTGGGTGGTCAGGCGGGCATCGGCTTGCGGGAACTTCTCGAACGCGAAGCGCGGGATCTTGGTGACCACGTAGTCGATGGCCGGCTCGAACGACGCCGGGGTGAGGCCACCAGTGATCTCGTTCTTCAGTTCATCCAGCGTGTAGCCCACGGCCAGCTTGGCCGCGACCTTGGCGATCGGGAAGCCGGTGGCCTTCGAGGCCAGCGCGGACGAACGCGACACGCGCGGATTCATCTCGATGACGACCACGCGGCCGGTCTGTGCATTGATGCCGAACTGCACGTTCGAGCCACCGGTATCCACGCCGATCTTGCGCAGCACCGCGATGGAGGCGTCGCGCAGGCGCTGGTACTCCTTGTCGGTCAGGGTCTGCGCGGGTGCGACCGTGATGCTGTCGCCGGTATGCACGCCCATCGGGTCGAGGTTTTCGATGGAGCAGACGATGATGCAGTTGTCCGCCGTGTCGCGGACCACTTCCATCTCGAACTCCTTCCATCCCAGCACCGATTCCTCCACCAGCACCTCGGTGGTCGGCGACAGTTCCAGGCCGCGGGTGACGATGTCGATCAGCTCTTCGCGGTTGTAGGCGATGCCGCCGCCGCTGCCGCCCAGGGTGAAGCTGGGGCGGATGATGGTGGGATAGCCGACGCGGGTCTGGATCTCCAGCGCTTCTTCCAGCGTGTGGGCCACGGCGGCTTTCGGACATTCCAGTCCGATCTCGCCCATCGCCACGCGGAACAGCTCGCGATCCTCGGCCATGCGGATGGCTTCGCGCTTGGCGCCGATCAGTTCGACGCCGTATTTCTCCAGCACGCCGTTGTCGGCCAGATCCAATGCGCAGTTCAGCGCGGTCTGGCCACCCATGGTCGGCAGCAGCGCGTCGGGCTTCTCCTTGGCGATGATCTTCTCGACCGTCTGCCAGTTGATCGGCTCGATGTAGACCGCGTCCGCCATTTCCGGGTCGGTCATGATGGTCGCCGGATTGCTGTTGACCAGCACCACCCGGTATCCCTCTTCGCGCAGCGCCTTGCACGCCTGCGCGCCGGAATAATCGAACTCGCAGGCCTGGCCGATGACGATCGGGCCTGCGCCGATGATCAGGATGGTTTTAAGGTCGTTGCGCTTGGGCATGGGAATCTACTTCTCGGATTGTGTGGGGCCGCCGCCCTGGGCATCTGCTCCAGGGGCGCGTCCGACAGGGGCGATGGACGGGCCACGCTCCACCTCTTGTCCCGGCGCGCATGGGCGCGCACGGGTGCACATCACATCAGGGCACCTGGCGACACATCGCACGCCTTCATGCCCTGGAACATCATCTTGATGGCCGCCATCTCGCCCACCGACTTGCCGTCGGCCTTGTCGCCGTCGCCGGCGAGCACGTCGCCGAAGCCACTCAGTGCGCGGAAATCGCGGTACTCGGGATCGCGCGCGATGGTGAGCAGTGCCAGCAACTGATCGGCACTGGCCGTTCGCATCAGGTCGGCGGGATCCAGGTCGGTTTCCGTCTTCGCCGAGGCGATGCCGGCCTGCACGATGCTGCCGAACACCGGCGCCGCCGTGCGGACCAGGCGCAATTCTTCGTCGAACCGGCCCGGATGTGCCTGTGCGTACTCGACCACTTCAGCCCGCTTCACGCGGCGGAAGCCGTCGCGGGAAAGTTCGCTGCGCAGGCAGGCCAACTGCACGGGCGTGACGGCATCGGGCTTGTCCTGCACCGGCCAGGCGGGATTCTCGCCGGCTGCCTCTTCCATGATGGCGCCGACCGGCAGCATGCTGACCAGCAGGTCGGTCATCTCGTCGATCTGCTTTTCACCGGGCGTGGCGGCGGCAGCCGGCAGCGCAAGCGCCATCAGCACAGCGGTGACAGCAAGGCGCACCCGCATCAGCGTGCCTCCATCGAGGCCACGAACCGGTCGAACAAGGGCGATACATCATGCGGGCCCGGCGATGCCTCCGGATGCCCCTGGAACGAGAAGGCGGGGGCATCCGTCAGTTCGATGCCCTGGTTGGTGCCGTCGAACAGCGAGCGATGGATCACGCGCACGTTGGCCGGCAGCGTCGCTTCATCCACCGCGAAGCCGTGGTTCTGCGAAGTGATCATCACGCGGCCGCTGTCGAGATCCTGCACCGGGTGATTGGCACCGTGGTGGCCGTGGCCCATCTTCATGGTCTGCGCGCCGGCCGCCAGGGCCAGCAGCTGGTGGCCCAGGCAGATGCCGAACGTCGGCACCTTCTTCGCGATGAACTCGCGGATGGCGGTGATGGCGTAGTCGCACGGCGCGGGGTCGCCCGGGCCGTTGGACAGGAACACGCCATCCGGCTGCAGCGCGAGCACGTCGGCGGCGCTGGTCTGCGCGGGCACCACGGTCACGTCGCAACCGCGTTCGGCCAGCATGCGCAGGATGTTGTGCTTCACGCCGAAGTCGTACGCCACGACCTTGAACTTCGCCGGCGCCTGCACGAACGCGTTGCGGTCCAGGTCCAACTGGCCGTCGCGCCAGGGATACGGTTTGTCGGTGCTGACCACCTTGGCCAGATCCATGCCTTTCAGTCCGGGGAACTTGCGCGCCGCTTCCAGCGCCATCTCCGCGTTGATGCCCTCGCCCGCCATCAGTGCGCCGTTTTGCGCACCGCGCTCGCGCAGGATGCGCGTCAGCTTGCGGGTGTCGATGCCGGCAATGGCCACGATGCCGCGTGATTGCAGCCACTCCGGCAGGGCCTGCTGGTTGCGCCAGCTGCTGGGGCGGCGCGGCACGTCGCGCACGATGAGACCGGCGCACCAGACCTTGGCGGCTTCGTCGTCCTGGTCGGTGCAGCCTGTATTGCCGATGTGGGGATAGGTCAGGGTGACCAGTTGGCGGGCGTAGGACGGGTCGGTCAGGATTTCCTGATAGCCGGTCATCGCGGTGTTGAACACCACTTCGCCGACCGAAAGGCCGTCGGCGCCTACGGAGTCGCCCTCGAATACGGTGCCGTCTTCGAGTACGAGAATTGCGGGTCGTGTCACGGGGTTCGCCTTGGGGTGGAGGAACCCTGCCCCACCGACTTGCGGCTGCAAGAAACCGCGAACGCGGCATTTATCCGGTCCGTGGCGATGGGTAACAGGCGAGCGGGAATTGTACGGGGATGGCCTGTTCAGCGCCACCGTTTTTTTGCCTGTCCGACGGACAGCGCCCGCCCGCGGCGAGGCGTGTTCATATTCCGGCGTCCATATCCGGACGCCCGGCCGGCCTTCAATCCAGCAGATCCCGCACGTGATAGGCGCCCGGTGGGCGTCCCGACAGCACGCGCGCGACGTGCAGGGCACCACGCGCGAAGACATCGCGATGCGTGGCACGGTGGGTCAGCTCGATGCGCTCGCCGAGCCCGGCGAACTGCACGGTATGTTCACCGACAATGTCGCCGGCCCGCAGGCTGGCGTAGTGCACCTGCGCGCCCGCACTGCCGGCGGCCTGTCCCAGCGTCAATGCGGTGCCGGACGGGGCATCCTTCTTGTGGACATGGTGCGACTCCACGATGTCCACGTCCCACCCCGGCAACGCCGCCGCCACGCGTTCGACCACGTCGGCCAGCACCGCCACGCCCAGGCTGAAATTCGTCGCCCACACCAGCGGAATGCGTCCACTGGCCGCGGCCAATGCCTCCTGCTGCACCGGGGATATGCCGGTGGTGCCGGAGACCAGTGCCCGACCACGGTCGGCGCACAGCGCCAGCACCGGGTCGAACCCTTCCGGCAGGCTGAAATCGATCGCCACGTCGAAGTCGGGCACGCCCGCCAGCTCGCTGGCCGCGAAGTGGGGCACGCCATCCACCACCCGCTGCGCAGGCGCGCGCCGCGTCACGGCCGCCACGGTCTGGTACACCGCAGGCTGCTCGGCAGCCAGTCGAAGCAAGGCCTGGCCCATCCGGCCGGAGGCACCGTGGATCAGGAGACGTGTCGGGGAAGTGTCCATGCAGGCATGGTAGCGGGCGCGTGATGCCAACGCGAACCGGGTATGTCCGGATCAGGCAACCTGCGGATAGCCCAGGTGGAATCCCTGTGCGAACGGCACCCCGAGCTCCTTCAGCGTCTGCAATTGCCGTTCGTTCTCGACGCCTTCGGCGATCAGTTCCGCCTGCGTGCCCTGCGCGAACGTCAGGAGCGCCGCCACGAGCGATTGCACGCGCGGACGCTGGTCGATTTCACGCACCAGCGTGATGTCGAGCTTGATGATGTCCGGCGCCAACCTCAGCACGTGGCGCAGGCTGGCGAAACCTGCCCCGGTATCGTCCACGGCGATGCGGACGCCGGCCTGCTGCAGCGAGGACAGGCACTGGCCAAGGCGCGCGTAATCTTCCACGGCGGTGTGTTCGGTGATTTCCAGCACCAGCCGTTGCGGGGCGTGACCGGCGAGCAGGTCGTGGAATCGTGCATTGCAGGCGGTTTCGGGCGATACGTTGACGGCGAGGAAGGCGTCATCGGGAAGGGAGGGCAACCGCGCCAGGGCGACCGCTGCGGCGGCCAGTTCCAGTTCCACGCTCAAGCCGCTGCTCGCCGCATCCTCGAACCAGCGGCCTGTCGACAGGTCGTACTCCAGCGGAAACCGCGCAAGCGCCTCGTACCCCACCACCACGCCGTCGGCGAGCCTGACGATCGGCTGCAGGGCTGCCGTGAGCTGCGCCCCTTCCAGCACCTGCAGCAGTCGCTCCCGGGCGTCCTGCGCATGACGCCGCTCGCGTTCGCCCTGACCCATGCGGGCATCCAGCGCTGCGCGCATCTGCGCATGTTCGATGGCCTTGTACATGCTCGCGGCCACGAGCGTGCTCAAATGCTCGAGCGTCCTGCAATCCGTGTCGGCGTAGGCGGCGGGCGCGGTCGCCAGGACCTTCAGCACACCCACCACCTGTCCGCGGAAGTTCAGCGGCGCGACCAGCATCGAACGCAACCCCACGCTGCGGCACGCCTCACGATTGACGCGCGGATCCACTTCGCTGTCATCGCATCTCAACACCTGCTGCTCTTCGATGCATCGGCCGGACAAGCTGCCGGACACCGGCAGGCTGAAGCCGACCTGCCCTTGCGCGATCCCGCTGGCCGACCAGTAGCGCATCACGTCACCATCGCGGATTTCCAGCACCGCGCCGGCTGAGCGGGTGAGTTCCTGCGCACGATGGGTGATCGCGTCCACGACCTCCTGCGGTTCGGGACCTGCGGCGGCGATTTCGCTTTGCGCCGCGACGATGCGCTGCAGCAACGCAATATCGTCGGCAGCCGACGATGCCGCTTCGCCGCTTCGCATGTCAGGCCGCACTGACGACAACGACGTCAACCTGTTATCCCGGCTCATCTCCCCACACTCCCTGCGGATGATGAAAGCGATGCCATGCGTGCCGGCACCGGATACACGCGATGCTAGTGGGACGCCACCACCCTGTCGAGTAAACGCATGTATCTGGCGAGACGCCGTACGCATGAAGCGCCGTGCGTTGTTTCATTCGTGCGAAGAAGCGCCTGTCAACCGTTTGCCCCAATCCTCGATGGCGCCCTGCGCAAGGCGGCGTTCGAACAGCGTCCGCCATGACGGTACCAGTGGCAGCACCAGCACCTCGCGCAGCAGGCCGGGCTCTGGCGATCGCCGGTACAGCAGCTCGATCAGGCGCGCGAGTGGCCACGCGGGATGTGGCCGCGCCTCCAGCGTCATGCGGTCACCTGCCTGCACTTCTCCCTCTTCGAGCACGCGGTAGTACCAGCCGGTCCGCCCCGAGTCCTGCACGCGACGGGCCATGTCGGACACGGCGAAACGGTCCGACAGTTTCCAGCACGGCTGCCGGGACTGGGATACCTCCACCAGCGCCGTGCCCAGCCGGAAGCGGTCGCCAAGACAGATCGCGTCCTCGGCCATGCCATGCGTACTGATGTTTTCGCCGAATGCACCGGGAGCATCGAGCAATGGATGCGCCCCGATATCGTCGCGCCATCGGGCGTAGTGGTCCGCAGGGTAGTGATGGATGGCCTTGTCCGGCCCGCCATGCACGCGCAGGTCGCCTTGCTGGTCACCGAGGATGCCCAGCAGGGTGACCCGCTGCCTGCCCTCCAGCGGTGATTTCGCGATCGCGCTGCGACTGCCGGGACGGGTGAACTCGACAGCCTTCCCAGCGAGTACTCCATCGATGGTCAAGGCCCTCATCTCCGTCGGCGCGCTCATGCCAACACCTTCCCCAGGCCCGTGCCGTCGATGTCACCCACCACGCGGGCCAGCGCCATGCGGTCCACGTCCGCATCGAATCCGATGCGGAAATGCACTTCGCCCTCCGGCGTGCGCGATGAATGGATCGATGACAGGCTGACGGCGTGCCGCTCGAACACGTGCAGCAGAGCACGCAGAGAGCCCGGCCTGTCTTCCGGCAGGTGCACGCTGAGCGCCTGCGCGCCGGCGAGATCGGCCAGCAGGTAGCCGATGCGCTCGTAGCTGTAGTTGCCCTCGGCCAGTGTCGTGTCGCCGAAGGCGTCGCGGTTTTCGCGCAGGAATTCTTCGCGGAACGCCGCGCGCGCCATGTCCGTCCCCTCGCCCACCAGCGATGCCATCCGGGTGATCTGCGTGCCCAGCGCCCGCAGTGTTTCGCCGGCATAGGGGTTCCCGAACTGGATGTCTTCGTAGATGGCCGGATTCAACGACAGGATGCGCGCGATGATCGCCGCATCCATCTCGAAGGATGCGGAGCGGAACGGCATCAACGCGGCCAGGTCGCCGACCCGCGCCGACTGCGCGCGCAGGACGCCCGCCTGGGCCAGATGCGAGGCATGCACCATGGCCTGCACCAGCGCCATGACCCGGTCGTGCTGCTCGGGCGTCGCCTGCACGCATTCCGCCTCGATTGCAGCAAGGAGCGACACCACCCAAGGCCGCCATGTGTCGAGGCGCGCCTCGCAGACCACCATCACCCTGCCCTTCAGGGTCGGGGCCTTGGGCGGCGCGGTCATCGGATGCAGGCCGACCACCTCGGCGCGCGAGGCCAGCATCGCCGCTACCGGCACAGCCTTGATCGAGGTGACATCCAGCCACAACCGGCCAGCCTCGCTTCCCCCGGCAAGCGCCGCATACCGGGCGACCAGCGCCCCGGTGTGGCGGATCGGCGCCGAGAAAACCAGGACATCCGCCCGCCGCACGAGTTCGGCCTCGTCCGCCGAGGCGGGATCGGCCGGGTCGTGGCCGATCACCTCCAGACCCATGCGCACGCGGAAGAAATGCTGCAGCCAGCGGCCATAGGCGCCTGCGCTGCCGACGATGCCGATCAGCGGAGGGAGATTGGGCGTCACGCGCTGCACCGATCGGCGCTCACTGCTTCACCGCTCCTTCCTCTGTCAGGTAGACCACCTGCGCGCGCAGGTCGGGCATGATCTTCCGCATGACCTGGGAGAAACCCTCGTTGTACTCGGGCGAGCACACCGGTCCCGGCGTCCGGTCATCCAGTGTGCGCCGGACATACAAGCGGGCGCCTTCCTGGCGGAACGTCGAGGCGTAGCTCAGCGTACCCTCGTGCAGGCTGACGTCCTTCGGCACGGCGATGATCCGCATCAAGGCAGGAAACTCGAACGTGTATTCCTCGTCCGAGTGGTAAGCGCCGCAACTGCTCTCGCCTTCCGGCTGGTCCGGGTCGCCGAGCTGCGAGGCCACCAGCATGGAGACCGGGGTGAAACTGAGGAACCAGGGCTGCACCTGGAAGCCGCCGGTCGTCGGAATCATCCGGTCGACCTCGAAGTCCGCCTCCATGTTGAAGGTCTCCAGCATCGGCACCGGATCGTCGTACGTCACCTTGCCATTCGCGGTCAGGGCGTTCCCCCGGAAGTAGTTGCGGACCAGCTTGTCGGCGTCGCCCGCGCCAAAGTTGCGGAACTGCGACCGCGCCGCGACCGCCATGCGCCCGCTCAGTTCCACCCGCTGCGTGCCCTTGATCGAGCCGTCGGGCTGGATGCGGATGGCCGTGCGCAACTTCTGCCATTCCGAGCCCACCTGCGTCGCCGGCGTCGTGGCGCCGTCGCGATGGCCGTCCACCAGCAGCACCGGCTTGCCAGCAGCGCCGTCCGGCAGGCTGCCGAAGGGTGCCGTGGCCGCGGTGGAGTCCACGTACAGGTCCAGGCTGGGGATGTAGTTGATCACGTGGTTGACGACCGACGCGACCGGGATGTCCGGCAGTGTGTACGTGCCTCCCGCATTGATCAGCGCCTGGGTGCTGTCGATGCCGCGCGCCTTCAGCAGCGCCTGCAGCAGGGTCGCGTGGTCCTTGCAGTCGCCCATGCGGTTGTCGAGGACCACGTCCAGGTCGCGCGGCACCACGGCGCCCAGGCCGATGCAGTTACCCGCATAGGTGATCTTCGTGGAGACCCATTCGTAGAGCTTCTTCGCCGTCTCGCGCGGGTCCTTGCTCTTGCCCGCGATCTCCGCGGCGAGCGTGCGCAAGCGGGGCGTCAGTGCCGCCTTGGCATTGGCCGGGCCACCATAGGCCGCCGCGATGTCGGCGTAACTGGCGAAGGTGGAGAACGCGTAGCCCGGGTAGCGGTCGGCGGTGAAGACCGTATCGCGCAGGCTCTCGCGGTCGACTGGCTGGCGGTTGCTCCATTGCCAGCGCACGATCCGGCGGCCGTCGCGCGTTTGGACCGCGGGCTGGGTCATCTGCCAGTTGCGCCACGTGGCCTGCATCGCCTCCGGCGCATCGATGGTCACCTGCACGTCGCCGTAGTACGCGGCCGGGCTGTAATTGCGGATCACCGAGAAATGGCCCGGAAACATCGGCTGGGTGGCCGTCACCCGGTACGTGAACACCGTGATGTCGCCGACGGCGAGTTCCGGGAACACGACGGTAAGCGTCGTCTGGTCGGAGTAGATGGGCGAATCGCCCTCCCGCCCCGAACTGCTGCTGACCTGGTAGTTGCCCTTGGGCACATCGACGCGGCGGCCATCCGGCTTCAACGTGTAGGCTTCGACCACCTCGGCCTTCTGGATGCTGGTGCTGTAGCTGACCGACGCATCCTTAGCGGCTTCCAGGGCGCTGTCCTTCAGCACCTTGATCGCAGTTTCCTGCTCCTGCACGAAACTGCCATCGGCATTGAGCACGAATCGCGTCGACTCGCGCTCGACCTGCAACGGCCGGTCATCGGCCGCCCATGCGGGCGCCAGCACGACCAGCGCCAATACTCCCCACCACTTCCCCTTGTTCGTATGCACGCGGCCTCCCTTCATCGTGGACCTGAATGAAAACGGCCCCGGGGTCGCCGGGGCCGTCGCAGGATGCCACAAGCTGCTCGCCCGCGCGGGCGGCGGGGTAACGCAGGAAATCAGGAGGTCATGCGGTCCCAGAAGCCCTTGACGCCATCCAGGAACGTGGCCGATTTCGGTGAGTGCTTGCGCGCTTCGTCGCCGCTGAACGTGGCCTCGAATTTCTCCAGCAGTTCCCGCTGTTCGGGGGTCAGGTTGACCGGCGTTTCCACCACCACGCGGCAGTACAGATCGCCCTCGCTGCGGCTGCGCACGGACTTGACGCCCTTGCCGCGCAGGCGGAACAGCTTGCCGGTCTGCGTTTCCGCGGGGATGCGGATCTCCGCCTCGCCATGCAGCGTGGGAACGCGCACGGTGTCGCCCAGCGCCGCCTGCGAAATGCGGATGGGCACTTCGCAGTGCAGGTCATCGCCATCGCGCTGGAAGATGTCGTGTTCGCGCACGCGCACTTCCACGTACAGGTCACCCGGCGGCGTGCCCGGCGGGCCGGCTTCACCTTCGCCGGTCAGGCGGATGCGGTCACCGTTGTCGACGCCGGCCGGAATCTTGACCGACAGGACCTTTTCTTCTTCCACGCGCCCGGCGCCATGGCATTCCGTGCAGGGATTCCGGATGATCTGGCCGCGGCCACCACAGGCTGGACACGCCTGCTGCATGGCGAAGATGCCGCGCTGCATGCGGACGTTGCCGCGTCCACCGCAGGTGCCACAGGTCTCCACCTTGCCATCGGCCGAACCCGAGCCCTTGCACGGCGCGCAGGCGACCAGCGAGGGAATGTCGATGCGCTTCTCGACCCCGGCGACGGCCTCCTCCAGGTCCAGCTCCATCACGTAGCCGACATCCGCGCCGCGCCGCGCCGCGCGGGCACCGCCTCCGCCGAAGATGTTGCCGAAGATGTCGCCGAAAATATCGCCCATGTCGGGGCCACCGGCACCGCCGCCGCCCATGCCGTGCTCGAACGCAGCATGCCCATGGGCGTCGTAGGTGCGGCGCTTGGCGCCGTCCGACAAGACCTCGTAGGCCTCCTTGCACTCCTTGAACGCGGCCTCGGCGGCGGCATCGCCCGGATTGCGGTCCGGGTGGTGCTTCATGGCGCAGCGGCGGTAAGCCTTCTTCAGGTCTTCGTCACTGGCGTCGCGGGCCACGCCCAGGACTTCGTAGTAGTCGCGTTTGCTCATGGAGCCGTGATTCGTGAGGGGTTATGGGTGATTCGCAAAAGCAACTGCCTGTTCGATGTCCAGGATCCGCGACGGAAGAAGTGGAGCTTGCGCTCCACCTTTCCGAATCACGAATCCCGAATCACTCATCACGGCTTCTTGTCGTCCTTCACCTCGGTGAATTCCGCATCGACCACGTCGTCCGCGGGGTTGCCCTGGCCCGCATCGGCGGTGCCCGGCTGCTCCGACGCGGCGGCCGCATACAGCGACTGGGCGGCTTCCTCCAACGCCTTGGACTTGGCTTCGATCTGCGCCTTGTCGTCGCCCTTCATCGCCGTGTCGAGATCGGCGATCGCGGCTTCGACGCGACCGATCACGTCGCCCGGCACCTTGCTGCCGTGTTCGGTGATGGCGCTGCGGGTGGCGTGCAGCAGGCCGTCGGCCTGGTTGCGCGTCTGCACCAGTTCCTGGAACTTCTTGTCTTCCTCGCGATGCGCCTCCGCATCGGCCACCATGCGCGCGATCTCGTCCTCGGACAGACCCGAGCCGGCCTTGATCTCGACCTTCTGTTCCTTGTTGGTCTTCTTGTCCTTGGCCGACACGTGCAGGATGCCGTTGGCGTCGATGTCGAACGACACCTCCACCTGCGGCATGCCACGCGGTGCCGGCTCGATGCCGGACAGGTCGAACTTGGCCAGCGACTTGTTGAAGCGGGCCTGCTCGCGCTCACCCTGCAGCACATGCACCGTCACCGCGGACTGGTTGTCCTCGGCGGTGGAGAAGGTCTGCGAGGCCTTGGTCGGGATGGTGGTGTTCTTCTCGATGATCTTGGTGAACACGCCGCCCAGCGTCTCGATGCCCAGCGACAGCGGGGTCACGTCGAGCAGCAGCACGTCCTTGACGTCGCCGGCCAGCACGCCGCCCTGGATCGCGGCGCCCAGCGCCACGGCCTCATCGGGGTTGACGTCCTTGCGGGGCTCCTTGCCGAAGAACTCGGCCACCGCCTGCTGCACCTTCGGCATGCGGGTCTGGCCGCCGACGAGGATGACCTCGCCGATGTCGCTGGCGCGCAGGCCGGCATCGTTCAGCGCGATGCGGCACGGCTCGATCGTCTTCTTCACCAGGTCTTCCACCAGCGCTTCCAGCTTGGCGCGGGTCAGCTTGATATTGAGGTGCTTCGGGCCCGAGGCGTCGGCGGTGACGTACGGCAGGTTCACTTCGGTCTGCTGCGAGCTGGACAGTTCGATCTTGGCGCGCTCGGCGGCGTCCTTCAGGCGCTGCAGGGCCAGCGGATCCTTGCGCAGGTCGATGCCCTGGTCCTTCTGGAACTCCTCGACGAGGTAGTCGATGACGCGCTTGTCGAAGTCTTCGCCACCCAGGAAGGTGTCGCCGTTGGTGGCCAGCACTTCGAACTGCTTCTCGCCGTCGACGTTGGCGATCTCGATGATGGACACGTCGAACGTGCCGCCGCCCAGGTCATAGACGACGATCTTGCGGTCGGCGCCGCCGTCACCCTTGTCCAGGCCGTAGGCCAGCGCGGCCGCAGTCGGCTCGTTGATGATGCGCTTGACGTCCAGGCCGGCGATCTTGCCGGCGTCCTTGGTGGCCTGGCGCTGGCTGTCGTTGAAGTAGGCCGGCACGGTGATGACGGCTTCGGTGACGGTCTCGCCCAGGAAGGCTTCGGCCGTCTTCTTCATCTTCTCCAGGATGCGCGCGGAAATTTCCTGCGCCGACAGTTTCTTGCCGTCGGAAGTCTGCACCCAGGCGTCGCCGTTTTCATGCGGAATGATGGCGTACGGGACCAGGTCCAGGTCCTTCTTCACTTCCGCGTCGGTGAACTTGCGGCCGATCAGGCGCTTCACCGCGTAGAAGGTGTTCTTCGGGTTGGTGACCGCCTGGCGCTTGGCCGACGCGCCCACCAGCACTTCGCCGTCCTTGGTGTAGGCGACGATGGAGGGCGTGGTGCGGTCGCCTTCCGAGTTTTCGATGACGCGGGCCTTGCCGCCGTCCATGATCGCCACGCACGAGTTGGTCGTGCCGAGGTCGATGCCGATGATCTTGCCCATGGTGAATGCTCCCTAGCAAATTCTGTCTGGATCCGGCCGGTGGCCGGGTGGATGGTCTCGATATAAGGGTGCGATGACGCCGTTCAAGCGCCCCGCGAAGGCGTTCAGTCGTGTTTTGCCACGACGACCAGGGCCGGGCGCAGCAGGCGGCCATTGAGTACGTAGCCCTTCTGGAACACCTGCACCACGCTGCCGGGGTCCGCGCCGGGGGCATCGGCCTGGCTGATGGCCTGGTGATGCTCGGGATTGAAGGCTTCGCCGGCAGGGTCGAGCAGGGTCAGGCCATTGTCGCCGGCCACTTTCAGCAACTGCTTGTACGTCAGCTCGAGCCCGTCGCGCAGCGGACTGGGCTCATTGCCCGCCGCTGCCAGCCCGGCGTCCAGGCTGTCGAATACCGGCAGCAGGTCGCCCAGCAGGCGTTCGTTGGCGAACTTGCGCGCCTGCTCGATATCGCGCGCCACGCGCTTGCGCTGGTTGTCCAGGTCGGCGCGCTCGAGCAGCGACGCCGCGCGCAGCTGGTCCACTTCGTTGCGGAGGATTTCCAGTTCGGCGATCAGCGCGCCTTCGACGTCCTGCGGCTCGTTGCCGCCGCCCAGGTCGGAATCGTGTTCGTGTTGGTTCATTTCGGGTCCCATCGCGGCAAGTCCGGCCGCCCAAGCCCCAACCTATGGGGCCGGCGTTTCCGGATTCAAGGCCGCACCGAGTACATCCGCCGCCGCCTGCACCACCGGAATGACCCGGTCATACGCCATCCGGGTGGGCCCGATGACGCCCAGCACGCCCAGCACCTGCCCGCCCGCCATGTAGGGGGCGGTCACCACCGAGACGCCGTCGTGCGGCGCCAAGCCGGTGTCCTCGCCGATGAAGATGCGTACGCCCGGCGCTCGGATCGTGCGCTCCAGCAACTGCAGGATCTCGCGCTTGCGGGCGAATGCCTCGAACAGGTCGCGCAGCCGTTCCAGATCGGACAGTTCCTGCACGCCCATCAGGCGGGTCTGTCCTGCCAGCACCACGTCGTCGTTGGGCGGCGTGAGGGCCTGCTCCGCCAGTTCGATGGATTCGGCCAGCAACCCCTCCATCTCGGTCTGCGCCCTGCGCAGGTCATGCAGCAGGTTCGCGCGGATCTCGGACAGGGGCCGGCCGGCGAACTGGGTGTTCAGGTAGTTGGCGATGCGCTCGAGTTCGGACCGGTCGTAGGCCCGGCGCGTTTCGATGACGCGGTTCTGCACGTCGTTGTCGGCGAATACCAGGATGGCCATCACCCGCTGGCCATCCAGCGGCACGAAGTCGATGTAGCGGAACGCGAACTGCTCGCGCCGCGGCACGCTGACCACGCCGACGAAGTGGGTCATCGCCGACAGCAGCTCGGAGGCGTTGCCGAGCAGCGCCTGGGTCCCGGCGCCGGCCGGCAGCTCCGAACGCAGCCGGGCCACTTCGCCCTCTCCCAGCGATTTCACCTGCACCAGGCTGTCCACGAACACCCGGTAGCCCTGTGCCGTGGGGATGCGCCCGGCGGAGGTGTGCGGCGAACTGAGCAGCCCGACCTCCTCAAGTTCAGAGAGGATGTTGCGGATCGTCGCCGAACTGACTTCAAGTCCGGCGTGCCGGGCCAGCGTCTGCGACCCCACCGGCTCACCGTCGCGGATATAGCGCGAGATCAGCGTGCGCAGCAGTTGGCGGGCGCGCGGATCCAGCGGGGGCGACGGTGAGTTCATGCCCGTTAGATAACGTCGCGCCTGCGGCTTTGCAAGCCGGGCGCTCCCCGCGTCTCAGAACCTGAGCCGGCACCGCTTACAATCCGCCGCATGCTCAGACACCTCGCCATCAAGGATTTCGCCGTCGTCCGCGCCGCCGAGCTGGAGTTCGGCGATGGCATGACCGTCATTTCAGGAGAAACCGGCGCCGGCAAATCGCTGCTGGTGGACGCGCTGGGCTTCCTGTCGGGCCTGCGGGCCGACAGCGGGGTAGTCCGGCATGGCGCGGAGCGCGCCGAGCTCTCCGCCGAGTTCCTGGCTTCGGCGGGCTCTCCGGCGCACACCTGGCTCGCGGACAACGAGCTCGACGACGATGGACAGTGCCAGTTGCGCCGGGTGATCCGTGCCGACGGCGGCTCGCGCGCCTGGATCAATGGCCGCAGCGTGACGCTGTCGCAGCTTTCCGACCTCGCGGCACGCCTGGTGGAAATCCATGGCCAGCATGAACACCAGGCCCTGCTCGCCCGCCAGAGCCAGTTGGCGCTGCTGGATGCCTTCGCCCGCAACGGCGACGAGCGCAGCGCCGTGCGCGACGCGGCGCTGCGCTGGAGCACCCTCCTGCGCGAACGCGAACAGTTGTCCGGCCAGGGCGATGTCTCGGACCGGATCAATTACCTGGAGCACCAGTTGGCCGAGTTGCAGCGCGAAGACCTGTCGCCGACCGCGCTGGAGGCCCTGGTGGCCAGCCATCGCCGCCAGGCCCACGCCACCGGCCTGATCCAGGCCTGTGACGCGGCGCTGGGTCAACTGGCCGGTGACGACGCCCCCTCGTTGACGCGCCATCTGCAGCAGGTGCGCGCCGACCTCGCCCGCCAGGCCGAACACGAGCCGCGCCTGCGCGACGTGGATGCGCTGCTGGACGGCGCGGCGATCCAGGTCGAGGAAGCCCTGTCGCTGCTCGGCCAGGTCCGGGACGACCTGGACGGCGAACCCCTGCAGTTCGATGCGCTGGAGCGCAAGCTCGCCCGCGTGCACGACCTCGCGCGCAAGCACCGGGTGCCGCTGGAAGGCCTGCAGGAGCAGCACGACCGGCTGGCGGCCGAGCTGGAATCACTGCGTGGTGCGGGCGAGCGCCTGCTCCAGCTCAACAGCGAGATCGACGCGGCCAAGGGACACTGGCGCGATGCCGCCGCCGCACTGACCCGCACGCGCCAGCGCGCCGCCAAAGCACTGGGCGACACCACTACCGCACTCATCGCCGAGCTGGGCATGGGCGGAGGCCGCTTCGGGATCGAACTGGAGCCTCAGGACGGCGAACGCCCGGATCCGACCGGCGCCGAACGTATCGAATTCCTGGTCTCCGCCAACGCCGGCCAGCCGCCCCGCCCGCTGCGCAAGGTCGCCTCCGGCGGCGAACTCGCGCGCATTTCGCTGGCGATCGAAGTAGCCGCGCTTGGCCTGGATGCGGTTCCCACCATGATCTTCGACGAAGTGGATACCGGCATCGGCGGCGCGGTCGCCGAGATCGTCGGCCAGAAACTGCGCGCACTCGGCGCCCAGCGACAGGTGCTGTGCGTCACCCATCTGCCCCAGGTGGCCGCGCAAGGCCACGCGCACTACCGCGTCAGCAAAGCGCCGGTGGAGGGCATGACCCAGAGCGCAGTCGAGAAGCTGGGCGCGAAGCAGCGCGAGGAAGAACTCGCCCGGATGCTGGGCGGCGTGGAGGTCAGCAAGGAAGCCCATGCCGCGGCCAAGCGGCTGCTCGCCAACGCGGTCTGATCCACCCTTGTTGTTTACTTGTGGGAGCGACGCAAGTCGCGAAGTGGGGTCGATGAAGCCTCGTCGCGACTTGCGTCGCTCCCACAGCCCGGGATTTCCGGGCTATCAGCGCTTCTTGCGCACGTACAGCACCAGCGAGTGCTCTTCCAGCTCGTAGCCGTGCTTGGCGGCGATCTCGCGCTGCAGTTTTTCGATCTCGGTGCTTTCGAACTCGATGATCTTGCCGGTGTCCACGTCCACCATATGGTCGTGGTGGCCGCCGCGGTCGAGTTCGTAGACGGCCTGGCCGCCCTCGAAGTTGTGCTTCAGCACCAGGCCTGCCGCCTCGAACTGGGTCAGCACGCGGTACACCGTGGCCAAGCCGATCTCGTCCCCGTGGTCCAGCAGCTGACGGTAGATGTCTTCCGCGCTCAGGTGGTGCTGGGAGTTCTTCTGCTCCAGCAACTCCAGGATGCGCATGCGCGGGTGGGTGACCTTGAGGCCGACTTTGCGAAGGTCCTGCGATTCCATGGCGTCTCCGTTCACTCTCGGTTTAGCGCCAGCTGCCTGAAGCTCGGTTGCGGCGGTGCGCGGGAGTGTATCATCGGCCCGGTTTCCTACCGTACCTGCCCCATGCGCAAATTCCTGCTGGTCGCCGTCCTCGCTTCCGCCACTGCCGGCTGCGGCATTCTCTACAAGCAGCCGATCTACCAGGGCAACCTGCTCGAGAAGACGGCCGTTGACCAGTTGCAGGTGGGCCAGAGCAAGCAGCAGGTGCAGTCGCTGCTCGGCAGCCCGTCGATCGCCGATCCGTTCCATGCCAACCGCTGGGACTACACCGCCAGCAACCGCACCAATCGCCGTGGCACGACCGAGATCAAGAATCTCACCCTGGTGTTCAACGGCGATGTGCTGGCCAGTTGGGAAGGCGAATACTTCCCCGAAGCCGACCTCCAGCTGTCGCGCGACGTGCGCAAGTTCGGCCCCAACCTGGCCAAGGAAAAGAAGAAGGGCGGCCGCCGCTGAGGCGGGGCTGACCTGCTATCTGCGCGCCCGTCGACGGCGCGCGTCCTTCGGATCGATCAACAGCGGCCGCAGCACTTCCACGCGGTCATCCTCGTTCAACACCGTCCCTGCCGTCGCGTTCACGCCATGAATCGCGATCGCCGCCGATTGCACGTCGTCGAAACCGCTCGCAACCAGCGCATCGGCCACCGTAGCGCCCGCCGGCAAATCCAGTTGCACCGTCTCGAACCGGTGCGGCCAGGCGCGGATCACCTCCACGCGCATCTCATTCCCCGCGGTCGGCGGCGCGCACGAAGTCGTCCACCATGCGGTCCGCCAGCGTCTGGAAGCCGATCGCCATCGCCGGTGCCAGCAGGCGGCTGGAAGGCTCGAATTCCAGCGTCAGCGTGACCTTGCAGGCCGACTCATCCAGCGCATGGAAATCCCAACGCCCATGCAGCTTGCGGAATGGCCCATCGACCAGGTTCATGTCGATGCGGTGCGGACGGTCCAGCGTGTTCTCGGTGGTGAACCACGTGCTCAGTGAGCCCAGCCCCAGGTCCAGTCGGGCCACCAGGCGGCTTTCGTCCTGCTCGATGATCCGGGCGGCGCTGCACCAGTCGAACCGGCGGGGATAGGCCGCCACGTCATTGACCAGGTCGAACATCCGGGTGGCCGAGTGTTCGACCAGGGCGCTGCGGCGAATCGTGTGCATGTGGCTCGCGTAGGGTTCCGCCTTCGGCGACAATAGGACGGATGGCAAAGAAACCGGACAAGAATAAAGCAACGGGCACGATCGCGCTGAACAAGCGCGCGCGCCACGAATACCACCTTGAGCAGCGCCACGAGGCGGGCCTCGCCCTGCAGGGGTGGGAGCTGAAGGCCATCCGCGCCGGCCGTGCCAACATTACCGAGGCCTACGCCACCATCCGCAATGGCGAGATCTTCCTGTTCGGCGCGCAGATCACCCCGTTGATCCAGGCCTCGAGCCATGTCGTCGCCGATGACCGCCGTACGCGCAAGCTGCTGCTGCACCGGAACGAGATCGACAGCCTGATCGGCAAGGTCGAGCGCGATGGCTACACGCTGGTGCCCACCTCGCTGTACTGGAAAGGCAACAAGGTAAAGGCCGAACTGGCGCTGGCCAAGGGCAAGCAGACCCACGACAAGCGCGCCACCGAGAAGGACCGCGACTGGGCGCGCGAGAAGTCGCGCGTCATGCGCCGGCACAACAAGGACGCGTAGCTCCATCGCTTCGCGATGAAGCCCCCAAGATTTGCTTAGCAAATCTTGGACCCCGACGTGCGCTGCCGATCCCCCATTCGCGCTGACGCGCGAATTCGCCCCCTTACCAAGGGGGCTTGGCTCGAAACCACGATGGCTTGACCCCAGAGGCTGAACGTCGGCTCCGCCGTGCCTTGTGAAGCGAGGTGCCCGCCCCTACACTTGCTCTTGTCAGGACGTTTCTGACTCCCGGGGGTGCACTGGCTTCGACGGGGGTTGCGAAGTTGCCTGGTGCATGCCGAGGGGGCAGCTTTCCTCGTAAATCCAGCGGCAAAACTCTAGTTGCCAACGACGACAACTACGCTCTCGCCGCTTAAGGCGTAAGCCCTGAAACTGCTTGTGTCCGTGCTCGCAGCGTAAGGTCATCATCACGGAATCGCCGGGAGTGGCTGCCTGTCAGCACCCGGTCAACCTAAAACAGGCTGGTTCTGCGGTGCGCTTTGCCCACCGTGCTGCTGCAGGACGAGACTCAACGGCGGGATAAGCATGTAGTACCGGGGATGGAGTGCCTTCGGACGGCGGTTCAATTCCGCCCACCTCCACCATTTGAAGAAAAGCCGGAACCGCGAGGTTCCGGCTTTTTCTTTGCCTGCCCGCATCCGTCAGCTCAGATTACCGATGAACGGACCATTTGCCGGTCAGTCGACTTGGTGCTTCCTGTAAAATCGCCGTCTTTTTTGAGCGTCAGCGTGGCAGCAGTGCAACAACGGGCGCCGGTGTCGGCCCCGGCCTTCGTCCGACTCCTGGCCCGATTGGGCGATATCGGCGCGCCTTCCGCAGGTCCCGCCCTTTCAGAGCAGCTGGGCCAGTGGATCGACTGGAACCGCGCCATCGCGCTGTCGCGCGCACTCGACGCGGCGCCACCGCCCGGCTCCTTCCCGATCCAGGCCGAGGGCGAAGCCGCCGCCTGCGCCCGCGTACGCACCACCTTGCAGACCGCCATCACGCGCACCGACAAGCCCACACACCCGACCGGCGAGGATTTCGCGCCGTTCCGTCGCCACTGCGTGGACCTCCAGCGATCCATGCTGGCGTCGACCGGCCAGTTGCGCGGGCGGTTGCGCGATGCACTGGCCACGGGCTCATCCGACCAGGCGAGGCTGGCCGAAGTCGATGCCGTCATGGAAATGACGCTGAGCCCGCGCGAACACGCCCTGCTGGCCACGACCCCTACCCTGCTCGGCCAGCACTTCGAACGACTGAAGCGGGCCAACGCCGAGGCGCCCGACGACGCCTGGCTCCCTTCTTTCCGCCGTGACCTGCAGGACGTCCTGCTCGCCGAGCTGGATGTCCGCTTCCACCCCATCGAAGCGCTGCTCGCCGCCCTTCGCACTTCGCACGCCTCCGGAACACCATGATCAGAACCCCTCTCCTCGCTGCCCTGTTCCTGCTGGGCCTCGCCATCGTCACCTGGATCGGGGTCGGCTATGTCGGTACGCATGCGCTGGGCGTCGTGGTCACGCTGGTCATCGGCGCCTGCTACGTGGCCGGTGCGATCGAACTGCACCGCTACCGCCAGTCCACCACCATGCTGGTGCAGGCCGTCGCGGATACCTCCGCCGCCGGCAGTGGCCTGCACGCATGGCTGGCGCTGCTGCCTCCGGGCCTGCGGCCGTCGGTGCGGCAACGCATCGAAGGCGAGCGCGTCGCTCTGCCCGCGCCGGCGCTGACGCCTTACCTGGTCGGCCTGCTGGTGCTGCTGGGCATGCTGGGCACCCTCCTCGGCATGATGGCCACGCTGCGCGGCACCGGCCTGGCGCTGGAAAGCGCCACGGATCTCGACGCCATCCGCGGTTCGCTGGCCGCGCCGGTCAAGGGGCTCGCCTTCGCCTTCGGCACCTCGATCGCAGGCGTGGCCACCTCGGCGGTGCTCGGCCTGCTGGCGGCGCTCTGCCGTCGTGAACGGCTGCAGGCCGTGCAACAGCTCGACGGCGAAATCGCGACCTCGCTGCGCGTGCACTCCCAATCGTTCCAGCGCGAGGAATCCTTCCGCCTGCTGCAGCAGCAGGCCGCGCTGATGCCCGACCTCGTGGACCGGTTGCAGACGATGGTCGCGTCGATCGAACACCAGAACAACGCCGCAGGCGAACGCCTCGTCGTCAACCAGCAGGCATTCCACGAACGCACCGAGGCGGCGCAGGTACAGCTCGCCGCTTCGCTCGAGCAAGCCCTGAAGTCGGGTGTCGACGCCAGCGCCCGGGCCGTCGTCGCCGCGTTGCAGCCGGCGACCGAAGCGACGCTTTCAGGGCTTGCACGCGAGAGCGCGGCGATGCAGGACGCCGTCACGCAAGCGGTGCAGCGCCAGCTCGACGGCCTGACCGCCGGTTTCAGCGCCGCCTCGACTGCCGCGGCCGCCAGCTGGGCCACGGCGATCGAGCAGCAGCGCCAGACCAATGACAGCCTCACCGGCCAGATGCACGCCTTCTCCGAACAGCTGGCCAGCCGCTTCGAGCAACAGAGCGCGGCCCTTGTCGATGGCCTGTCCACGCGGCTGGAGCACAACGCCACCGAACTGTCGGACAGCTGGAACCAGGCGCTTGCGCGACAGGACGCAACCAGCGCCGCCATCGCCGCGCGCAACGAACAGGCGCTGGCGGTGGCTGCAGACGGCATCGAACGCCAGGCCACCGCGTTGCTGCAGGCGATGGAGCACTCGCATGCCGGTCTGCAGCAGACGCTGGCGGCACAGGACGAACAGCGGCTGTCGGCGTGGGCCGAGCGCTTGGCCGCGATGAGCGCCACCCTGCGCGAGGAATGGGAACGTGCAGGCGCGCAGTCCGCCCGCCTGCAACAGGAGATCTGCGACGCGCTCGCGCGCAGTGCCCAGGACATCACCACCCAGGCGCAGGCGCACGCCGCGCAGACCATCACCGAGATTTCGCACCTGGTGCAGGTGGCGTCCGAAGCGCCGCGCGCCGCCGCCGAGGTGATCGCAGAACTCCGCCAGAAGCTGTCCGACAGCATGGTCCGCGATACCGCCATGCTGGAAGAGCGCAACCAGCTGATGGAGACACTGCAGACCCTGCTCGACGCGGTGAACCACGCCTCCACCGAACAGCGGGATGCCATCGATGCGCTGGTCGCCACGTCAGCCGACCTGCTGGACCGCGTCGGCACCCGCTTCACCGACCATGTGCAGGCCGAGACCGGCAAGCTCGGACACGTCGCCGCGCAGGTCGCTGCCGGTGCCACCGAGGTCGCCGGCCTGGGCGATGCGCTGGGCAGCGTGGTCGCCCGCTTCGGCCAGTCCAACGACGCCCTGCTTGCGCGCCTGGAAAGCCTCGAAGGCGCGCTGGAGCGCTCGCTCGTGCGCAGTGACGAGCAGTTGGCCTACTACGTGGCACAGGCACGTGAAGTGGTCGACCTGAGCCTGTCCGCGCAGCGCCAGATCACCGTCGACCTGCAACGCCTGTCCGGGGCCGAAGCCGCATGAGCGTGGAGACCGGAGACGACGCCGACCTCGGCGCGCCCGTCTGGGCCAGCTTCGGCGATCTGATGTCGGTGCTGCTGGGGGCCTTCGTGCTGGTGCTGGTCGGCGTGATCGCGGTGCAGGCGCAACTGTCGCAGCGACTGGACGAGGAAGTCCGCAGGCGCGAGCGGGAAACACAGCAGCGCGATGCGCTCGAGAAGGCCCTCGCGGTGCCGCTGGCCGAAGGGCGCGTGACGCTGGTGGATGGCCGCATCGGCATCCGCGGCAGCGTGCTGTTCGCGCTGAACTCCGACCAGTTGCAGCCCGAGGGCCGTGACCTGCTCAAGGGTCTCGCCACTCCGCTCGCGGGCTACCTGCGCACGCGCGACGAGATCCTGATGGTGAGTGGCTTCACCGACGATCGCCAGGTGCGCAACAGCAATCGCCAGTTCGCGGACAACTGGGAACTCTCGGCACAGCGTTCCCTCACGGTCACGCGCACGCTGATCGCCGAGGGCGTGCCGTCGTCGTCGGTGTTCGCTGCCGCGTTCGGCGCGGAGCAACCGGTCAGCGCGAACACCGACGAAGAAGGCCGCGCGCGCAACCGCCGTGTCGAGATCGCCCCCATCCCCCGCCCCGCCAAACGCAGCGGTGACGATGGACGGTGACGCGTTGCCGCTGACGGCGCAGCTGCAGGCGTGGCGTGCCCAGGGCGCGGACCGCGCGGACCCGGCGCGCTTCGACATCCTGCAGGCGCTCGCCGCACGGATCAGCGCGCACGAGGGAGAAGCCCGTCGCCTGCTGGAAGCGCGACTGTCCGGGTTGATCCGGGCGTACGAAAAGACCCTGGCGCAACGACCGTCCGCCGCACCCGCAGCGGAGCGCGCGGCCGTGCCGACTTCCGGACTGCGCGAGCTGGTCGCCGCGCTGCAGGCGCGCGCGGAGCACGTTCCAGCCGCTGACGCATCCCCCGCCGCGCCCGTGCAACTGACCGAAGCGCGCGATACCTGGGCCCGGATCCGCATCGACAGCCAGCTGCGCGCGTCCTTGCACAACGTGCCCGAAGACGCCGGCCCGTTGAACTCCGGCATGCTGGTGCATCGCGCCCTGCACCTGATGCGTGCGGTGTCGCCGGGCTATCTGCAGCACTTCATCGCCTACGCAGACACCCTGTCGTCACTGGAACAGCTCCAGCAGGCAGTCGCCCCGCTGACCGCGGTACCGGAAGCCCCGCGCACGACCCGACGCACCCCGCGCAAACGGAAAGCAGTGGCGACGTAGCGGCTGCAGCACGCGTGGGCGTCGTCTGGCATGTGGGTGTGGGAGCGACGTCAGTCGCGATGAAGCGTGACCGATCGCCCCTCGCGACTCACGCCGCTCCCACGCCTTTGCCGGTCGCAGGCGTCTTCGTCATTCCGAGCCCTTTGGGTGGCCCTCGATGTGAGAAGGATGCCACTGCGAGCGCGATCGTTCGGGCTGGATGTGAGAAAGATCGGGCTCCAGGCCTCCTCCGCGAGGCTGCGAGCTCCGAGGATCGCTTTCGGAATGCCATCCCATCGATCTCGGAAAGCCATCGATGGCTTTCAATGCGAGACAGATCGCATTCCGAGCCCCATGCGCAAGGCTCGGAGCTTCGCGGATCGCGATCGCAGTGCCATCTTCATCGCATTCCGAGTGTCATCGACGGCGTTCCGAATCCCATCGTTGGCTCTCAATGTGAGACAGATCGCCCTCGGCGCTCGAACGTTGGGGCCTCGGAGCCCCATCGCTCACGCTCCGAGCTCCGTCGCGGGGGCTCACGGTGAAACGGCCGCGCGCTCAGGGCACCGGATACAGCAGATGCTGCCGGCGCAGCACCTCAAACGCCGCCAGCCCCGGCTGCCAGCGCGCCTCGATAACGTCCAGGGTGTCGCCGCGCGCGATGGCGGCGCGCAGATCGTCCACGCCGGCCAGCCGGTCGAAGAACGGCGGCTGGCCGGGCAGGAAGGCGAACTCCCGGGGATGCTGATCGTGCAGGGCCTTCAGGACCGCGATGCCGGTACGCACGGGAAGGAATGCCGCGCGGTCGGTCACGTGCAGTTGCACGCCGCCGCAGGCCTGGCCGGCATGCTTGGAGAACGTGGGCGTGAACCAGGTGGGACGGAAGCGCACGCCGGGCAATCCGAGTGCGTTGAGCCGCTCGGCCAGTGCGCGCGCATCCACCCAGGGCGCGCCCAGCGTTTCGAATGGCCGCGTCGTGCCGCGCCCCTCGGACACGTTGGTGCCTTCCAGCAACCCCATGCCCGGATACACCAGCGCGGTGTCCGGCGTGGGCATGTTGGGCGACGGAGGCACCCACGGCAACGCACCGCGCAGCGGTTCATCGCCGCGCTGCCAGCCCTGCATCGCGACCACATGCAGCTCGGCGCCGATGCCGAACCCGGTATTGAACAGCGTCGCCAGCTCGCCGATGGTCATGCCATGGCGGATCGGAATGGGGAACATGCCCACGAACGACGCCAGCGCCGGATCCAGCACCGGGCCCTCGACCCGCACCCCACCGAGCGGATCGGGCCGGTCCGCCACGATCACCGGAATGCCGGCGCGCTTCGCCGCGCGCATCACGCCCGCCAGCGTGTACGGATACGTGTAGAACCGCGTGCCCACATCCTGGATGTCGAACACCAGCACGTCGACGCCGGCCAGCATCTCCGGCGTCGGTTCGCGGTGCTCGCCATACAGGCTGTACACCGGCAACCCGGTCGCGGCATCGCGCGATGAGGCGACCTTGTCGCCGGCCTGCACGTCGCCCCGCACGCCATGCTCCGGCCCGAACAGCGCCACGAGCCTGAAGTCGCTGCGTGCGGCGAAACGGTCCACACTGCTGCGCAACGCATGGTCCATGCCGGTGGCATTCGTCACCAGACCCACGCGCTTGCCGCGCAGCAGGTCCAGGCGCGAGGAGAGCAGGACATCGATGCCCAGCAGCGGTGCCGAGGTGGCGCAATCGCAGGCTGCGGGAGCCGGCGGCGATGTCGCGGCGGATGCCCCGCTCGCGCCGCATGTGAGCATCAGGCCGAGCGCCAGCATCGCGATGCGCCGGCGCGGGTGGCGCGGCGCGGCATGCATCGGTCGCGAGTTCCGGGGCATAGTGGCGCTCTCGTTTGCTATCGTTGTCATGACGATAGCAGCCCGCGTCGGGCGCCGCGCAAGGGGAACATCGCCGGTCTCGACACCGTCTTCCGTTGTCTGATGAGGGATCCGATGTCCCGTACGGCGAAATGCATCATGCGAAGCATGTCCTTCCTTGCCATGGCCGGTGTCCTGGCCCCCGCCACTGCGCAACCTGCGCCGTCCCGCCTGGGCGTGACGCCCTCGGCGCAGTCGCAGGACTTCGTGGCGCACAAGCAGCAGTTCCAGTTGCACAGCCTGCTGACCGAACAGCGCCATCCGCGCAGCTTCGACCTGAGCACGCGCATCGCGGCCGACACCACCGACGGACTGGCGGCGCTGCTGGCGGTGGACGAGGACATCGCGAAGGCCCTGCAGGGCGTGGCCGACGATCCGGCACGGCGGGCAGCACTTGAAGCGGCCTCGCACGACATCACCCGCGCGCTGCGCGACGGGCATCGCCTGTACTTCTATGGCACCGGCTCGACCGGACGCCTGGCTGAAACGATCGAAAGCGGATTGTGGCGCCCGTTCTGGCAGCGCGCCGCGGCGTCGCCGGCGATGGCCAAGATCGAGGCGCGCTTTCCCGGCCTGCGCGAGCGCGTGCGTGGCGAGATCACCGGTGGCGACCGTGCACTGATCGCCTCGCTGGAAGGCTTCGAGGACATCCCCGAGATCGGCCGCCTGCAGTTGCAGGACAACGGCATCCAGCGCGATGACCTGGTCTTCGCTGTCACCGAAGGCGGCGAAACCTCGGCCGTGATCGGCACCGCACTGGCGGCCGCCGACCAGGCCGGCGCGGACGCGCGGCGTACCTGGTTCGTCTACAACAATCCCGACGACGTGCTGCGTCCATTCGAGCGCAGCCGTCGCGTGCTGGACGATCCGCGGATCACCAAGATCCCGCTGCCCACCGGGCCACAGGCGATCACCGGTTCCACCCGCATGCAGGCCACCACCACCAGCCTGTACGTGCTGGGCGTGGTGCTGGAGGATGCGACGCGCACGCTGTTGAGCGAGGTGCTGACGGCGGAAGAACTGGCCTCGCTGGGCTTCGGCGAGTCGGGTATCGCCGATCGCCTGCGCGGCTTCGCCGGCATCCAGCAGACTGTCGCGGCGGCCGCGCCGAAACTCGCGGCGTGGACCGATCGCGAAGCCGCCGGTTACGCCGCCGGACATCGCGCCACCTACCTGGCCACGCGCGCGTTGATGCCGGTGTTCGTGGATGTCACCGAGCGCGCGCCGACCTTCCGGCTCGGCCCGCTGGACCCCGTGGACGCACCGGAACGGCGTTCATGGATCCAGGTATGGACGCCCGCAGGCAATGCACAACAGGCCTGGCAGGCACTGCTGCACCGCCCCTTCCATGGCCTGGACAAGGCGCTTTACCTGCCACCGTTCGAAACCGGCATCCAGGACCCGTACCTGCGCGAATCCGCGCTGCGCGGGCTGGCCAACGCGGGCGACGAACAGCAGGCCTTGTACGACCTGTCGTACTCCGACGCCAACATGCGCCGCAGCGGACCGCAGGCCGGCGATTCCGGCGCGCTGATCCTGCTCGGCGATGAAGCGCATGACGAGGCGAACCGGCAGTGGCTGCACGCTTTCTCTTCAGCAGGCGCGGACCTGGTGCTGGTGTCGGTCTCCGCACGTCCGCTGGCCTCCGAGGTCGTGCGCGATGCCGCCGCCCTGCCCCGTCCCGTGCCGGTGATCGCGGTGACGGTGCCGCAGCGCGATGCGTTCGAGCTTGACCAGACCATCGCGCTGAAGATGCTGCTCAATGCCCATTCCACCGGCGTCATGGCCAAGCGTGGTCGCGTGGTCGGCAATACCATGACCAGCGTGCAGCCCGGCAACCTGAAACTGATCGGCCGCGCGACCTGGCTGATCCTGTCGCACGTCAATGCGGTGCTGGAGACGCCCGCGTGGCGCGATGCGCACGGTCGCACCGCGCCGCTGGCCTATGCCGAAGCCAATGCGGTGCTGTTCGAGGCGATCGAACAGCGCCGCAACGCACCGGGTGCGAGCGGGTTGCCGGAAGTCGAGCTATCGGTGGTGGCGGTGCTGGACGCGCTGAAGGCCGGCGCGCCGATCGACTGGAACGCGGCCGCCTCCCACCTGCGCGCCGGTGGGCTGAGCCGCTACCTGGCGCCCTACGCGACGACGATGCGCGACCGCGACCGCTGATCGCGCATGCCCGGGTGGGAGCGAGGGCTGACTCCGATCAGCCCTGCCCCTTCGCGCGGGCGAAGGCCGCAGCCAGCGCATTGTCGGCTGGCGCTGCGCCGGGCTTGGCCGGGGCCGGGCCACGCCGGTTGTCGCGGGAAGGAGCACGCTCCTGTCCGCGCGACGGACGCGCATCGTTCACCCGCGTCTCGCGCGGTGCCTGCGGCTCTGGCGCATCGTCGAGGCGGCGCGTCAGCGCGATGCGCTTGCGGGCCACGTCGACCTCCAGCACCTTCACCTTGACGATGTCGCCGGCCTTCACCACTTCGCGCGGGTCTTTCACGTAGCGGTCGGCCAGCGCGGAGATGTGGATCAGGCCGTCCTGGTGCACGCCGATATCGACGAACGCGCCGAAGGCGGCGACGTTGCTGACCACGCCTTCCAGGATCATGCCCTCGCGCAGGTCCTTGATGTCTTCGACGCCGTCGGCGAAGCGCGCGGCCTTGAATTCGGGACGCGGGTCGCGGCCGGGCTTCTCAAGCTCCTTCAGGATGTCGCGGATGGTCGGCACGCCGAACTTCCCGTCGGTGTACTGCTCGGGCTTCACCGCGCGCAGGAACACGATGTCGCCGACGATCTGCTTCACCTGCCTGCCGCTGCCGGCCAGGATGCGCTCCACCACCGGATAGGCTTCCGGATGCACGGACGAGGCATCCAGCGGTTCGTCGCCATCGGCGATGCGCAGGAAGCCCGCGCACTGCTCGAATGTTTTCTCACCGAGGCGCGGCACGCCCAGCAGCGCCTTGCGCGTGCGGAAGGCACCGTGTTCGTCGCGGAAGCGCACGATGTTCTCGGCCACCGTCGACGACAGGCCGGACACGCGCGTCAGCAGCGCGGCCGAGGCAGTGTTGACGTCGACGCCGACGGCGTTGACGCAGTCCTCCACGCGCGCATCCAGCGCCCGCGCCAGGCGGAACTGGTCCACGTCGTGCTGGTACTGGCCCACGCCGATCGCCTTCGGTTCGATCTTCACCAGTTCGGCCAGCGGGTCCTGCAGTCGGCGTGCGATGGAGACCGCGCCACGGATGCTGACATCCAGGTCGGGGAATTCCTTCGATGCGAATTCCGAGGCGGAGTAGACCGACGCACCCGCCTCGCTGACGACGATCTTCTCCAGCTTCAGGTCCGCCGCCTGTTTGATCAGGTCACCGGCCAGCTTGTCGGTTTCGCGACTGGCGGTGCCGTTGCCGATGGCGATCAGCTCCACCTGGTGCTTCGCGCACAAGGCACGCAGCACATGCAGCGACGGGTCCCACTGGCGCTTGGGCTCATGCGGATAGATGGTGGCGTGGTCGACCAGCTTGCCGGTGCGATCCACCACGGCGACCTTCACGCCGGTACGCAGACCCGGATCGAGGCCGAGCACGGCCTTCGGCCCGGCGGGCGCGGCCAGCAGCAGGTCCTTGAGGTTGTCGCCGAATACCGCGATGGCCTCGGCTTCGGCCTTCTCGCGCGCCTGGTTGAACAGGTCCAGCAGCAGGTGCATGTGCAGCTTGGCGCGCCAGGTCAGGCGGCAGGCGTCCAGCAGCCACTTGTCGGCGGCGCGCCCCTGCGCCGCCACGCCGGCATGCACGGCCACGCGGCCCTCGGCCTGCTGGTGGCCGGCCTCGGCCTCCATGCCCGGGTCGAGGTCGAGCAGCAGGATCTCTTCGCGGCGCGCGCGGAACAGCGCCAGCAGGCGGTGCGAGGGAATCTTCGCCAGCGATTCGGCGTGGTCGAAGTAGTCGCGGTATTTGGCGCCTTCGTTCTCCTTGCCCTGTGCCACCTTCGCGCGGATCACGCCGACCTCGGTCATCCACGCGCGCAGTTCGCCGACCAGCGCGGCGTTCTCGCCCCAGCGCTCCATCAGGATCGCGCGCGCGCCGTCGAGTGCAGCCTTGGCGTCGGCGACACCTTTGTCTGCATCGACATACGCCGCAGCGGCGGTTTCGGGAACCTGGGTCGGATCGGCGAGCAGGCCGTCGGCCAGCGGTTCGAGTCCGGCCTCGCGGGCGATCTGCGCGCGCGTGCGGCGCTTGGGCTTGTAAGGCAGGTACAGGTCTTCCAGGCGGGCCTTGCTGTCGGCGGCTTCGATGTCGGCGCGCAGTGCGTCGGTCAGCTTGCCCTGCTCGTCGATGCTGGCCAGCACGGCGGCGCGGCGGTCTTCGAGTTCGCGCAGGTAGGTCAGGCGCACTTCGAGGTTGCGCAACTGGATGTCGTCCAGTCCGCCGGTGACTTCCTTGCGGTAGCGGGCGATGAAGGGCACCGTGGCGCCTTCGTCCAGCAGCGCGATGGCGGCCTTGGCCTGCGCGGTCTGTGCACCGATCTCGGCGGCAATGGTGGCGGCGATGTGCTGGGCGATGTGGAGATTGCGGTCTTGCATTGCGTCCGTACTGGAAAACCCGATGGACCGGGTGGGATGCCGATTGTGGCAACGGATGGCGGCGCTGGAAACGGGTTGACAGCACCCGGCGGAACAGACAAAGAAAACGGGCCGCTTGCGCGGCCCGTTTCCGACACGCTGCGACGATGGCTTACGAGCGCACGGGCAGCACGCGGACTTCGACGCGGCGATTCATCGCACGACCCGCATCCGTATCGTTGCTGGCGACCGGATACCGCTTGCCCATGCCGACGATCTCGAAGCGCTCACGCTGCAGGCCCTGGCCGATCAGGTAGTTGCCGACCGCAGCCGCACGCTGCTCGGACAGGCGCTGGTTGACCGCGTCGGAACCGATGCTGTCGGTGTGGCCGCTGACTTCCACGATGGTCTGGTTGTACTCGCGCAGCGTGGACGCCACGTTGTTGAGCGCGGGATAGAACTGCGACTTCAGATCGGCCTTGCCGAAGTCGAAGGTGACGCCATCGGGCAGGTTGAGCTTGATGACGTCGCCGTCACGGCTGACGTCGATGCCCGTGCCCGCCGTCTGTCGGCGCAGCTCGGCTTCCTGGCGATCCTGGTAGGCGCCGATGGAGCCACCTGCCAAACCGCCGACACCAGCACCCACCAGCGCGCGCTGGCGGCGTTCGGTGGCATCGCTGCCGCTCAGCAGGCCGGCCACGGCACCGATACCGGCACCGATCAGGGCGCCCGTGCGGGTGCGGTTGGGGTCGTTGGGATCGTTGGTCTGGCCGGTGTAGCTGGCGCAACCGCCCAGCAGGGTGACGGTGAGCGCTGCCAGGGCGCCGGTCTTCAGCATCGTATTCATGGATCCTCCTTGTGGCGTCGGGTGAATACCCGGAACGGTCGCAAGCCTAACCATCGCGCTGTGTAGAACGCGCGATTTCTCCCCTGTTCATTCAGGTGGCGGCGGGGATCAGGACAGCAATGCGCTCGCCGCCGGCGCATCCAGCGTCCGTTCCCAGTCGCCCATCAGCGACAGGTACAGCAGCTTGTCGAACTCCGGGCCGAAACGCCGGATCACCGCGTCCGGGTCCGGGATCAGCTTGGCGTCGGCGATCAATCCGAAGTGCACGCGGCCGTTGTAGCTGAGGATGGAGACACCAATGCCGATGGAACCTGTCTGCGGCACCCAGAACATCATTTCGCGCAGTCGCGATCCGCCCATGTACAGCGGCTGCTGCGGACCGGGTACGTTGGTGGCCACGGCCGTGGCCTTGCGGGAGAACAGCTCCAGCGCGACACCCTGGACCGCCGACGGTGCCATGCCAAGCGCAGCCAGGAGCCCGAACGCGACGATGGCCTGACGTGAGTTCTTGAGGTCGCGCATGCATGCCGCCACGCGCTCCAGCCGGCGGACCGGGTTGTCTTCGCCGACCGGCAGGTCGAGGAACACCAGGCCGAAATGGTTGCCCAGCTTGCGCGCGTGCTCCAGCGGCCGCAGGTTCACGGGCACGGTCGCGCGCAGGGTGATGCCATCGACCTGCTCGCCCCGCTCCAGCATGTAGCTGCGCAGCGCGCCGGCTGCGGCCGCCATCAGTACATCGTTGACGGTGCAGTCGCAGGCGCGCCCGACGGCTTTCACTTCCTCCAGATCCAGCGGCTCGGCCCAGGCCACCCGCTTGCTGACGCCCAGCTTGCCGCGCAGCAGTGTGGGCGGGTCGTCCGACAGCGACAGCGCATGCAGCAGTTCGCGCCCGATCTCGCCACCCTCTTTCGCCAGCACCGTGGCCAGCGAAGGATCGCGGTACATCTCCATCCCCTTGCCCAGCACCTTGCCGCCCAACTGCATGTAGCGGTCGATCGCGCCGACCCGGCGCACGACCTCCACGCCGTCCTTCTTCAGCCATGCCGAGCGCAGGTCCTTGCCGGCATCCGGCTTGCGGCTGGTATCGGTCAGCGACAGCAGCACCTGCACCAGCGCTATCCCGTCGGCATAGCTGTGGTGGATGCGTGCGACCAGCGCCGAACCCGTGCCATAGCGCTCGATCAGGTGGAACTGCCAGAGCGGCTTGGTCTTGTCCAGCGGGGTGGAGGCCATCTGGCTGGTGAAGCGCTCCAGCGCCTTCTTCTCGGACGCCGGATCGCGCCGTCCCGGCAGTGCGGACAGGCGCACATGCCAGTCGAGGTCGAAGTCGGGATCGGTCACCCACGAGGCACCGGCCGGCGTGTCCACGGCCTTCTGCAGGAAGCGCGGATAAGCGAGGAAGCGCTTCTTCACCACCTGCTTGAGCCGGTCGAGCGACATCGGCTCGTCGAACATCAGCACGCCGGTGATCATCATCGGATTGGTCGGACGACACATCCGCAACCAGGCGGTATCCACCCGCGACATCGGCTCGCGACGCGGCTTTGCCGGCGCCTTCTTCGTGGCCATGCTTGCCCTCCTCTCCCGCGCCGAGTGAAGCACGCGGCGCCGAAAGGCGTCAACGCATCTCAGCCACCACTGTCGCGGTACGCCGCCAGCGCACCGTCGCGGCCTTCGGCGAGGTCCACGATGGGTCCGCGTGGATAGTCCGGCGCCACGTGCGCCAGCAGGTCCGGTTTCTGCCAGGGCGCGAAGCGCAGCGGCACCGGCAACGGCGCCAGTTCCGGTACCCAGCGCGCGATGTACTCGCCCCTGGGATCGAACTTCTCCGCCTGGGTGACGGGATTGAAGACGCGGAAGTACGGCGCGGCGTCGGCCCCGGTGCCGGCGGTCCATTGCCAGCCCAGCGTGTTGTTGGCCAGGTCCGCATCGACCAGCGTGTCCCAGAACCAGTGCGCGCCGTGCAGCCAGTGGTAGCGCAGGTGCTTGGTCAGGTAACTGGCCACGATCATGCGCACGCGGTTGTGCATGTAACCGGTCGTCCACAGTTCGCGCAGGCCCGCATCGATGATCGGGACGCCGGTCCGGCCACGCTGCCAGGCCTCGAGCGCGGCGGGGTCCACCTTCGCCCAGTCGAAATGCGCGAAACGCGGGTTGAGGTCCTGCGTGGTCGTATGCGGGAAGTGATGCAGGAGGTGGTACGCGAACTCACGCCAGCCGAGCTCACGGATGTAGCCCTCCATGTCGGCGCCGTTGGCCGCCGAACGAACGCGCTCCAGCTCCGCCATGATCCGCCACGGCGCGATCTCGCCGAAGTGCAGGTGCGGCGACAGTCGCGATGTGCCGGTTCGGTCGGGGCGATCGCGATCGGTGCGGTAGCCGTTGAGTGCACCCTCGATGAAGACCTCAAGCGCTTCGCGAGCCCCCGCTTCGCCCGGGGTCCATGCTTCCCAGAACCCGATATCCCACGAAGGGCGCGGACGGAGTTCCAATGCCTCCAGCGGCACGCCGGTGATGGCGTCATCCACCGCCGGCAACCGCGGTGGCGCCGTCCACGGCGCGGGCAGGCGCAACCGGGTCTGCGCGGCGCGCCAGAACGGCGTGAACACTTTGTAGGGCTGGCCTTGCTGGGTGGCGATGTCCCACGGCTCGATCAGCAGGCTGCCGTTGAAGCTCTCCGCGCGCAGCCCGTTGTCACGCAATGCCTGCTTGATCGCGGCATCGCGTGGCTGCGTGGCGGGTTCGTACTTGCGGTTCCAGAAAACCGCGGTGGCACCGGATGCATCGATCAGATCCTGCAACGTGCGTCGGCTGGGTCCATGCCGGATCAGCAGGCGCGAACCGCGCTGCCGCAGGGAGGCATCGAGTGATGCCAGCGATCTGCCCAGCCAGGCCTGCGATGCGGCACCGGGCACCCATTCGCCTTCCTCTGCCGGCGCGTGCACGTACACCGGCAGTGGCGTGAAGCCCTCATCCAGCGCGGCCTGCAGCGCCGGATTGTCGTCCAGGCGCAGGTCGTGGCGGAACCAGACGAGGGCGTTGGGCATGCAGGAAACTCTGGAAGACGGGTCCGTTTGCTTACGTCGCAGGCGCCATGCCGGATGCACCGCCGATGTATTCGCGCGGGATGCGGGCATTGAGCCCGGTCAGGATCTCGTACGGGATGGTGCCCGCTGCAAGCGCCACGGCTTCGCAGGTAATGCCATCGCCGCCCTGGCGGCCGATCAGCACCACTTCGTCCTCGTTGTAGGCGCTGCCGCCGGGACCGATGTCCACCATGAACTGGTCCATGCATACGCGCCCGACGATGGGATGGCGCGCACCCCGCACCAGCACTTCGCCACGCGATGACAGCGAACGCGGGTAACCGTCGCCGTAGCCGATCGGCACGGTGACGATGCGGGTATCGGTCGGCGCGGTCCAGGTGGCGCCATAACTGACCGTGCGTCCGGCGCCGACCACCTTGAAATAGACCACTTTCGAAACCAGCGACAACGCTGGCTTCAACGCCACGGTCGGGCGCGAGGCGGGATCGGGCATCACGCCGTATAGCGCGATGCCCGGGCGCACCATGTCCAGGCAGGTTTCAGGGAAATGCAGCACGCCGCCTGAGTTGGCCAGGTGGCGGATCGGCATCGGCGCACCGATGCGCTCGAAATGCCGGCAGGCGTCGAGGAAGCGCGCGAGCTGTCCCTGCGTCATCGGCGAGGCGGGATCGTCCGAACATGCCAGATGGGAATAGACGCCCTTCACGGTGCACCAGCGTGAGGCGACTGCGGCCTCGATGAAGGGTCCGGCATTCTCGCTGTGCACGCCGATGCGCTCCATGCCGGTGTCCACCTTCAGATGGATCACCGCGCGACGTCCCAGCGATTCGGCCGCCAGTTCCACCTGGCGCAGCTTGGCAATGGAGGAGACGGTCACCTCAAGATCGCACGCCAGGAACTGGCTGACCTGCGGCGCATGGATGCCGCCCAGCACCAGGATCGGCACCGTCACGCCCGCGCGCCGCAGCGCGATGCCCTCCTCCACCAGCGCCACGCCCAGTTGCCCGATGCCCTGGGCCTGCAGGTGCAGCGCGACGGGCACCAGCCCGTGCCCATAGGCATTGGCCTTGACGATGCCCATCACCGGCACGCCCGCGTGCACCTGCAGCGCATGGACGTTGTGGCTCAACGCGTCCAGGTCCACGCGGATGCGGGTGGGACGGTCGTTCGCTTCGGGACGGAACGAGGTCGCGAAGTCCATTCCCTCGATGTGGTCGGGTCCAGGCATGGGGTGATTGTAGCGGTGCGAATGCGGATGCCCGCTGCTTCAGCGCCCGTCCTTCCCGGCACGGCGCTCAAGCAACCAGCGTTGCCACCCACGCGACCGCGCGCGGTAGGCGAGCGCCGCCGGCACACGGACGTCGATGCAGGTGCCCTCGCCCGGTCGCGATGCGACGTCCAGCGTCGCGCCCAGCCGTTCCGCGCGTTCGCGCATGCCCGCCAGCCCCCAGTGCCCGTGCCTGCCTCCGCGTGCCAGTACATCGGGTTCGATGCCGCGGCCGTCATCGATGAAGCGGACCCGCACGCCATTCGTCGCCTGTTCGATCACGACCTCGATGTGCCCCGCATGCGCGTGACGGAACGCGTTGACCAGTGCTTCGCGCCCGATCTGCACCAGTTCGTCCTGCACGATCGGATCCAGGGGCACGGCCAGTCCCTCCATCGTCACCCGGCAGGAAACATCCGCATCGCTGGCCAGGTCGGCCGCCATCCGGACAAACACGTCGGACAGTCCGCCCGCATGGTGGGTCGCGCGCAGGTCGAGCACACGGTCGCGCGCCTCCACCAGCACGTCGTCGGCGCGCTCCAGCACGGACTCCAGGGCGTCCCGCCCGGGTGCGCTCGCCCCCAGCGTTCCTGCCACCGCATGGAAGCGCAGGATCAGCCCCTGCACGCTCTGCAGCAGGGTGTCGTGCAACTCGCGGGCGATGCGCTCGCGTTCGCGGTGGCGCTCCTGCAGGCGGTCATGGATCTGCCGGGATACGCGGCGAAGACGCATCAGGTAGGCGACCCACAGCAGTCCGGCGATCAGGGCGATGCACAGCAGGGCGAACCATGGGGTCTGGTAGTAACGCGGCGCGATCGAGAACGCGATGCTGGCGCCCGTCTCGTTCCACACCCCATCGTTGTTGGCCGCCAGCACGCGGAACACGTAGTGCCCCGGCCCCGGATCGTTGTAGTACGCCACGCGACGCGTGCCGGCCTCCTGCCATTCCTGCTCGTAGCCTTCGAGCCGGTAACGGAACCGGACCCGCTCGGGGATGGCCAGGCTCAACGCGGTGTAGCCGATCTGCAGGTTGCGCGCGCCGGCAGGCAGCGACAGCGGGCCGCCCTCCAGGCGATGGTCCCGGCCGTCGACGGACAGCGCGCGGATCGCCACTGGCGGTGGCAACGGATTGCGCTGGATGGCCTTCGGATCGATCGACACCACGCCACTGGTGGTGGCGAACCAGAGCTTTCCATTCCCGGCCTGCAGCGCGGTCGGGATGGGTCGGAACTGCGCGGGGACGCCGGGAAGTCCGTCGAGGAAGTCGAAGAGATCGTACGCAGCGTGCGGCGAATCCTTGAGCACCGCCTCGATGGCGCTGGCCGGCACCCGCACGATGCCTCGCGCACCGTTGAGCCAGAGATCACCGTCCGCCGTCTCCACGATGCCGGAAATGCCACGGAACGGGCTGTCCGCGCGCGCGCGCAGGCTCTGGATGCGGTCGCCGCGCAGACGCGCAAGACCCCGCTCGCCGCCGATCCAGATGCCGGAACGCCCCTGATGCAGCGCACTGACGTTGCCGACGTCCAGACCCTTCGAGGGGCCGAATACCTGCAGCCTGCCTTCCCGCATCCGCGCGATGCGGTTGTGCGCGAAGCCCATCCACAGCTGACCTTCCCGGTCGGCCAGCAGGCTCAGCGGCGACGAGCCATCGCGCGTACCCGCCAGTTCCTGCAGATGGGTCCAGTGGCCGTCGCGCAGGCGATGGATGCCTGGCGTGTTCAACGACACCCACAGCGTACCGTCGGTCGTCCGCGCGATCGCCTGCACGCCCGAATACGCGCTGACCGGCAGGGGCGCTGCGGGCGCCAACCTGCCGTCACGCAATGTCCACAGTCCTTTGGGACCACCGAGCCAGACCACGCCTTGGTCGTCCTTGTAGGCTGCGGTCAGCGGCGGAGGCAGCGACAACGTCTCGAGCGCACCGTCCCGCAGCCGCATCAGGGGCCGGTTGCGGCTTCCCGCCAGCACGGCTGCGCCGTCATCGGCGACGATGGCGAAGTCGTGCGCGCCGTCGGGCAGACGGGCCAGCACCACGTTGGCATGGCGGAAACGGTCCAGTCCGCGACTGCTGCCTACCCAGATCGTGCCCTCGCGGTCTTCCAGCAGCGGCAACGCATAGTCCGAACTGAGGCCGTCGCGCTGGCGATAGCTCTCGAAGTGCGGTTGCCCTTCGCCCGCCAGCCGGTAGACGCCGTCGCCCAGGGTGGTGGCCCACAGCGCACCGTCGCGGTCGAACAGCAGGCCGGCCGATGGCAGCGGCAGCGCCGCGGTCGACATCGGAACTCCCGGCAGGGGCAATACGCGTACGGCGCGGTCGGCCTCGGCAATCCAGATGCCGCCGTCCGGCGCCTGCGAAAACTGGCTGATCCTGCCTACCGGTGCCTGCACGCGCTGGAAAGCCCGTGCTCCACGCGGCAGAAAAGCGGCGCTTTGCTCGGTCGCCACCCACAGCGTACCGGACGCATCGTTGAACACGGTGCGCGCCTGCCGGCCGGGGAATTTCCATTCCGGCCCCAGCGCGTGCCATCGTCCCCGTTCCAGATAGACCAGTCCGGTGAAGGTGGCGGCCCACAGCCGGCCATCGGCATCGCGTGCGAAACCGAAGACGGTTCCGCTGGGCAGACCTTGTGCTTCACCGTAGTGATTCAGTCCGCCCGCGTGGATGTGGCTGACGGCACCGTAGCGGAAGCCCACCCAGAGCCCCCCCTCGGGAGGCGCATACAGGGCCGAAACACTGGTCGCGGGCAGCGACTCGCCGGCCGGAGGCGCATAACGCTCGAACTGCACGCCATCGAAGCGGTACAGGCCGATCTGGGTGGCCAGCCAGAGATAGCCGTCCGCGGTCTGCGCCAATGCGGTGATCTGACCCGGCGCGCCATCCTTGACGCTCCAGGCCGTGTGGTGGAACTGCGACAGCTGGCGATGGATCTCGAGGGCCGACGCCGCCTGCATGCAGGCAAGCAGCACCAGACCGGCCCATGCGGCCCGCCAGCCACGCAACCGCCTGCTTGTGCCCGCGCCCGACGCACTGGCCACTGGATTCCCCTGCACGTCTATTCGCTGGCGGCTCTGTTCCGCCACTGCCATCGCCACGGCGACGGGCCATCTGGCCATTCGTGTTCCGGACCACCGCCGCACCGGACACCGCGTCCGGGCGCCCCGCAGCGCCCTTCAATGCCTGGTATCGGCTCCCCCGAGGACCGGTCCTGCCCCGTGCAGCGTACTACGCGACAAGCACCGCCGCGAACACCCATGGTGTCATTCGAACGCGCCGATGCTGTCGTGGCTCAGGTTGTCGAAGCGGGTGTATTCGCCGAAGAAGCGCAGCTTGCACGAGCCGGTCGGACCCGAACGCTGCTTGCCGATGATGATCTCGGCCAGGCCTTTGTCCGGCGAGGTTTCCTTGTTGTAGTAATCGTCGCGGTAGATGAAGACGATCATGTCGGCATCCTGCTCGATGGCGCCCGATTCGCGCAGGTCCGCCATCACCGGACGCTTGTCGGTGCGTGTTTCCAGCGATCGATTGAGCTGCGACAGCGCGAGCACCGGCACGTTGAGTTCCTTTGCCAGTCCTTTCAGCGACCGCGAGATCTCGGAAATCTCGGTAGCGCGGTTTTCGCTGTTGCCCGGCACGGACATCAGCTGCAGGTAGTCGATGACGATCAGGCCCAGGTCGTGTTCCCGCTTCAACCGGCGCGCCTTGGAACGCAGCACGTCCGGCGAGAGGCCAGGCGTGTCGTCGATGAAGACCTTGGCCTGGTCCTTGAGGATGCGGATCGCGCTGGTGACGCGGCTCCAGTCCTCATCCTCCAGCGAACCGGTGCGAAGTCGCGTGGCGTTGATGCGGCCGACCGACGAGATCAGTCGCATCGCCAGCTGTCCCGCCGACATTTCCATCGAGAACACCGCGACCGCCTTCTTCGACTTGATGGCCGCGTACTCGGCGATGTTCAGCGCGAACGTGGTCTTGCCCATCGCCGGACGCGCCGCCAGGATCACCAGGTCGGTGGGCTGCAGGCCCGCGGTCATCATGTCGAACTCGGTGTAGCCGGTCGGCAGGCCGGTGACGGTGCCGCCGCTTTCCGAACGTACGCGCAGGACTTCGAACGCATCCTTCAACGCATCGTTCATCGCCACGAAGTCGGTACGTCCGCGTGCGCCCTGCTCCGCGATCGCGAACACTTTCTGTTCGGCGACCGCCAGCATCTCGTCGCTTTCCTTGCCCTCCGGCTGGAAGGCGTCGTTGACGATCTCGGTGCCGACCTCGATGAGCTGGCGCATCACCGCCTTGTCGCGCACGATCTCGGCATAGGCCGTGATGTTCGCCGCCGACGGCGTGGTACTGGCCAGTTCCACCAGGTAGGCACCGCCGGCGACCAGTTCCATGTGCCCCTGCGACTCGAACCACTCTCCCAGCGTCACCGCATCGAACGGACGGTTCCGTTCCGCGAGTTCGCCGATGGCGCGATAGATCAGCTGATGGTCGCGACGGTAGAAATCATTCGGCGTGAGCTTGTCGTTGATGCGGTCGTACGCTTCCGGCGCCAGCATCAGGCCGCCCAGCACCGCCTGTTCCGCCTCGATGGAATTCGGCGGAACGCGCAGCTGTTCGATGCGCGAGTCGTGCGGGTCGGTGCGGAAGCCGGTACGTGCGGGCATGGACAGTACAACCAGGTCGGAATGGGGCCGGACCGGGCATCGTAGGAGCCCGGCCTGTGGGCACGCGACGGAACAACCTGTGGATAACTATCTTCAGACTGATCTTTTGTCGTCTCACCCGCTGCGACGGCGCGGGCCACCTGTCGGCGTGCGCCGACGGCAGAAACAGAACGGGCGCCTTGCGGCGCCCGTCTGTCGGCATCACGGATGATGCGCTGGCTGGATCAGGCTTCCGCCTGCACCACGACCTTGACCGTCGTCTGCACGTCGGCGTGCAGCTTCACGGCGATTTCGTACTCGCCGATGTTGCGCAGCGCGCCTTCGCCCATGATGACTTCGCTCTTCTCGAGCGGCAGGCCTGCGGCGGTGAACGCGTCGGCGATGTCGCGCGGACCGACCGAACCGAACAGCTTGCCCTCGGTCGCGGCATTGGCGGTGATCGTGACGCTGGCACCTTCCAGCTTGGCGGCGCGGGCTTCGGCGTCGTCGTGCACGGCCTTGGCCTTGGCTTCGTAGTCGGCGCGCTTGGCTTCGAACTCGGCGACGTTGGCGGCAGTGGCCGGCACGGCCTTGCCCTGCGGCACCAGGTAGTTGCGGCCGTAGCCCGGCTTCACGCTGACCTTGTCACCCAGGACACCCAGGTTGGTCACTTTCTGCAGAAGAATCAGTTCCATCGTATTGCTCCGTATTCGTTAGCAGGCCTGGCCTGCAGCGATTGGCTGTCCGAATGACAGTAGGAAGAAGAACCTCCCCGCGAGGGGAGGTCCTGGATTACACGTCGTGGTTGTCCGTATACGGGATCAGCGCCAGGAAACGGGCGCGCTTGACCGCGGTGGACAGCTGACGCTGGTAGCGGGACTTGGTACCGGTGACGCGGCTCGGCACGATCTTGCCGTTCTCGGTCAGGTACTGGCGCAGGGTGTTGAGATCCTTGTAGTCGATCTCTTTCACGCCTTCGGCGGTGAACTTGCAGAACTTGCGGCGGCGGAAGAACTTGGACATGGGTGTGGCGCTCCTAGATGGCGTGCTCAGGCGGCTTCGGCGGTGTCGGAATCGGTCGAAGCCTCGGTGCTGGCCTCGCCTTCGTCATCGTCACGGCGGCGGCGCTCGCCACGCTCGGGCTTGTCGCCCTTCTCGTCCTTGTTCTTCATGATCAGGGACTGCTCGGTATCCGGACCATCGCGCTTGATGACCAGATTGCGCAGCACCGCATCGTTGAAGCGGAAGCTCTCGACCAGTTCGTTCAGGACGGCCTGGTCGGCTTCGATGTTGAGCAGCACGTAGTGGGCCTTCACCAGGTTCTGGATCGGGTACGCCAGCTGGCGGCGACCCCAGTCTTCCAGACGGTGGATCTTGCCGTTGCCGGTCTCGATCAGCGACTTGTAGCGCTCGATCATGGCCGGCACCTGCTCGCTCTGGTCCGGGTGGACCAGGAACACGACTTCATAGTGACGCATCGTTATTTACCTTTCGGATGTGGGCCCGGCATGCGGAGCGCGCGCCGGGCGGGACAGCCCCCCGACCACTCCGCGATGGTGCCGGCGGGGTGCGGTGGGGCAAGGACCCGCGGCCAGCAGGCCATCGGGAGCCGGAAATTATGTCAGGTCAGTGACTTAGGGGCAAGCCGGGGCCACCAACACCCCAAGGGGGCAGCAACTCCGGCCCCCACCAGTACACTCAGGCCGCGTCGGCCGTGGTGGTGAAGCTCTCGCCGCAGCCGCATTCGGCGGCCGCGTTGGGGTTGTTGAACAGGAAGGTCTCGCTCAGGCCCTGCTTCGCGAAATCGATCTCGGTGCCATCCACCAGCGCCAGGCTGTCGGCATCCACGTAGATCCGCACGCCCTGGAAGTCGAACACCGTGTCGCCTTCGCGCTGGTCGCGGGCCAGGTCGGCCACGTGGCCCCAGCCGGAACAGCCGGTGCGGGTCACCCCGAAACGCAGGCCCAGTGCCCCCGGGGTCTGTTCGACGAAACGCTGCACGCGTTCCAGCGCAACCGGCGTGAGGGTGATGGCCATGCGGTGCTCCTGCGGGACAACTGGGAAGGAATTATAGCGGTGGCCGCGCAGCGTGGGCCGCGCGGCTCTTGTAAACTCCGCGTTCCATTAATGTGTCTGTTTACGGAAGGATTCAAGCCATGACGGTGGTGAGCGTCGAACATGCGCTGGCGGGCAAGCTCCCGGCCGGCGGCGAGGTCACGGTGCGCGGCTGGGTGCGCACGCGGCGCGACTCCAAGGCCGGTCTGTCGTTCGTCAACGTCAGCGACGGCTCGTGCTTCGCGCCGATCCAGGTGGTAGCCCCGGACACCCTGTCCAACTACGAATCCGAAGTGAAGCACCTGACCACGGGTTGCGCGGTCATCGCCACGGGCATCCTCGTCGCTTCGCAGGGCCAGGGCCAGAGCTTCGAGATCCAGGCGTCTTCCATCGAGGTCGTCGGCTGGGTGGAGGATCCCCTCACCTACCCGATGCAGCCCAAGCAGCACTCGCTGGAATACCTGCGCGAGTTCGCCCACCTGCGTCCGCGCACCAACCTGTTCGGCGCGGTCGCGCGCATCCGCAACTGCCTGGCCCAGGCCGCGCACCGCTTCTTCCACCAGAACGGCTTCTACTGGATCAGCACGCCCATCGTGACCACGTCCGATGCCGAGGGCGCCGGGCAAATGTTCCGCGTATCCACGCTGGACCTGGCCAACCTGCCCCGCGGCAAGGACGGCGCGGTGGATTTCTCGCGCGACTTCTTCGGCAAGGAAACCTTCCTGACCGTGTCCGGCCAGCTCAATGCCGAGGCCTATGCGCTGGCCCTGAGCAAGGTCTACACCTTCGGCCCGACGTTCCGGGCCGAGAACAGCAACACCACCCGCCACCTGGCCGAGTTCTGGATGATCGAGCCGGAGGTCGCGTTCAACGACCTGGCCGCGAACGCGCAGCTGGCCGAGGACTTCCTGAAGTACATGTTCCGCGCCGTGCTGGATGAGCGCGGCGACGACCTGGCCTTCATCGCCGAACGCGTGCAGCCCGATGCGATCACCCGCCTGGAAGCCTTCGTCAATGCGCCGTTCGAGCGCATCGACTACACCGATGCCATCGGCCTGCTGCAGAAGTCGGGCCACAAGTTCGAGTTCCCGGTGGAATGGGGCCTGGACCTGCAGACCGAGCACGAGCGCTGGCTGACCGAGCAGCATGTCGGTCGCCCGGTGGTGGTGACCAATTACCCCGAGCACATCAAGGCCTTCTACATGCGCCTGAACGACGACGGCAAGACGGTCGCCGCGATGGACGTGCTGGCCCCGGGCATCGGCGAGATCATCGGCGGCAGCCAGCGCGAGGAGCGCCTGGACATCCTGGACGCGCGCATGGCGCAGTTCGGCCTGGATCCGGCGCACTACGGCTGGTACCGCGACTTCCGCCGCTACGGCACCGTGCCGCATGCCGGCTTCGGCCTGGGCTTCGAGCGCCTGGTGGTATACGTCTGCGGACTGAGCAACATCCGCGACGCCATCCCCTACCCGCGCGCACCCGGCAACGCGGAGTTCTGATCGATGCTGCTGTTCTTCGCCCTCTGCTTCGTCGGCATCGCCATCGCCGGATTCTGTGCGTTCGTGATCTTCTGGCCGCTGACACTGGTGCACGTCCGCGACCGCCATGCGGCGCTGGGTGCGCAATGGGGCGAAGGCGCCTTCCTGAAGCCGGTCGCGCTGCGCTGGTTGCTGGGCGGTGGCTATCGCCGGATCACCGACAGCTCGTTGTCCGGCCTGGCCACCCCGGCGAGGATCTCACTGTGCGTGATCTTCGTCGGGCTGGGCATGGCCGGGCTGTTGTGGCTGTGGGCGGAGGCCCTGGGATGAGCGACCACATGAGCGAACACTGGTACCTGGCTTCACTGGGCCGCACGCTGATCTGGGCACGCCTGCGCGTACTGGAGGCAGGCACGGCCGAGGTACTGGACAGCGACGGGCATACCCTGCCCTACGACAGCGAAGACACCGCGCGCGCCGCGCTGTTCGATGCCGAGTTCGTCGCCTGGGACGGTCTGGACGAAGATGACGCACTCGCGCGCGGCTTCTCGCTGCACGACGTCTCTCCCCCGCATGCGGACAGCGACGACGTGCTGCGACCGATGATGGTGCAGTCGCTGGGCGCCCGCGCCTGAGGCACGCGCCATGTATACGCCGCGCGCGTTCGCCGAGACCGACCTGGCCGGACTGGACCGGCTGATCGCACGCGACGCCTTCGTCACACTGGTCACCGTCGCCGACGGCCTGCCCTTCGTCAGCCACCTGCCGGTGCTCTACACCCGGGATGGCGACCGCGTGCTGATCGAAGGCCATTGGGCCAGGCCCAACCCGCAGGCACGGCATGCCGGCAGCGCACTGATGATCGTGCATGGCCCGCATGCCTACCTGTCGCCCGGCTGGTATGCGGACAAGGAAGAAGCCGCGCGCGTGCCCACGTGGAACTACGCGGTTGCGCACCTGCACGGCACGCTGGACACCACCGAGGAGACCAGCGCCCTGGCCGGGATCGTCGATCGCCTGAGCCAGGTGAACGAGGCCTCCGTCGGCAACGATTGGCGGTTCGAACACGGGCGCGCTGACCACGTGCGGCAACTGCGCGGCATCGTGGGTTTCCGTTTCGTCGTCGAGCGCATCGAACTGAAGTTCAAGCTCAGCCAGAACCATCCTGTCGCCAACGTCGAGGGCGCCGCCGCCGCGCTGCAGCGGCTGGGCGGCGAAGACAATCTGGCGGTGGCCAGCCTGATGCGCGAGCGCCTGGAGCTCCGCAAGGACGGCGCGGGAGCGACGTAAGTCGCGACGGGGGATTTCAGTCCTCCGGGTTTGCCGGGAAAGCATCACGACTTGCATCGCTCCCACAGGGCTACACTCGACGCCTTGTCCTTCCGGGAACGATGCATGGATCTCAATCTTGCCGGCCGGCACGCACTGGTCTGCGGCGCGTCCGAGGGGATCGGACGCGCCGCCGCGCACGAGCTCGCCCTGCTCGGCGCTGATGTCACCGTGCTGGCGCGCCGATCCGACGTGCTGCGGGACGTGGCCAACGCCCTGCCTGTCGTCGCCACCGGCCAGCGCCACGGCACGCTGGCCATCGACATCGCCGATGCGACAACGCTACGCGACAACGTCACCGGCCTGGCCGCCACGCATCGGATCCACATCCTGGTCAACAACACCGGCGGCCCACCGGGTGGGCGAGCCATCGAGGCCGTGGCGGATGACTACCTGGCCGCCTTCCAGCAGCACCTGCTCGCCAACCAGGTGCTCGCTCAGGCAACCGTACCCGGCATGCGTGAAGCCGGCTGGGGCCGCATCGTCAATGTCGTCTCGACCTCGGTGCGGGAACCCATCGCCAATTTGGGGGTGTCCAACACCATCCGGGGCGCTGTCGCCAGCTGGGCCAAGACGCTGTCGAAGGAACTGACCCCAAATGGCATCACGGTCAACAACGTGCTGCCCGGCTACACGCGCACGCAGCGGCTGGAGCAGATCCTGCATGACCGCATGCAGGCCACCGGCAAGGATGAGGCCACCGTCAGCAGCGCGATGCTGGCCACCGTGCCGGCAGGTCGTTTCGCGGACGCGCACGAGGTCGCCGCCGCCATCGCCTTCCTCGCCTCGCCCGCCGCAGGCTACATCAACGGCGTCAGCCTGGCCGTGGATGGCGGACGCATGCAATCGATCTGATCCGCCGGCACAGGGGGCTTGCCAGCCGGGTTAAGCTAGTGGACATGGACCGCTTCAGCCACTTCATCGCGGGCGAACCGCGCCACGGCGGCGCATGGCGTCCCGTGTTTGAACCCGCGTCGGCCCAGGTCTATGCCGAGGTTGCCGAGGGCACCGAAAGCGATGTGCTGCATGCCGTCGATGCGGCGGAATCGGCATTTCCCGCGTGGGCGGCGCTGACCACGACCGGGCGTGCGCGCTGGCTGGAAAAACTCGCCGATGCGCTCGAAGGCCGCCTTGAGGAATTCGCCCTCGCCGAATCACGCGATGCCGGCAAACCACTGGCGCTGGCGCGCGACATCGAAATTCCCCGTGCCATTGCCAACCTGCGCTTCTTCGCCCACGCGGCAACCCAGTTCGCCAGCGAGTCGCACCATGGCGAAGCCGGGCTGAACTACACGCTGCGGCAGCCACTGGGCGTGGTCGCCGCGATTTCGCCATGGAACCTGCCGCTGTACCTCTTCACCTGGAAGATCGCCCCGGCGTTGGCCGCCGGCAATACGGTGGTGGCCAAGCCTTCGGAGATCACGCCCGCCACGGCCTCGATGCTTGGCGCGTTGACCGCAGAGATCGGCCTTCCGCCCGGCGTGCTGAACATCGTGCATGGCACAGGCCCGGCGGTGGGCGAGCCACTGGTGCTGCATCCTGCGATCAGGGCAGTGTCTTTCACCGGCAGCACCGGGGTGGGCCGTCGCATTGCCGGCCTCGCCGGGCCGCTGCTGAAGAAGGTCTCGCTGGAACTGGGTGGCAAGAACGCCACGCTGGTATTCGCCAACAGCGACTGGCGCGCGCACCTCGACACGCTGCTCCGCTCCGCTTTCCAGAACGCCGGGCAGATCTGCCTGTGCGGGTCGCGATTGCTGGTGCAGCAGGCGATCTACGACGAATTCCGCGATGCATTGATCGAACGCGCGCGGGGACTGCAGGCGGGGGCACTGGACGATCCCACCACGCGCCTCGGCGCGATGGTGTCGCAGGCGCACTTCGACAAGGTGCTGGCCTGCATCGCGCGGGCGCGAACCGAAGGCGGCCACGTGCTGCTCGGTGGGTATGCGTTGGAGCGGCCCGGCTGGTTCATTGCGCCCACGGTCATCGAAGGCCTCGGACCCCAGGCAGCCACCAATTGCGAGGAAATCTTCGGCCCGGTCGTGACCCTGCAGCCGTTCGAGGACGAGGCCCATGCGCTCGCGCTGGCCAATGCCGGCGACTACGGCCTGGCGGCCACGCTATGGACGCGCGACCTGGACCGGGCCCATCGGCTGGCGTCGCAACTGCGTGCCGGCATCGTCTGGATCAATACCTGGATGACCCGCGACCTGCGCACGCCGTTCGGCGGCGTGGGCGCATCCGGTCTCGGCCGCGAAGGCGGCCACGAGGCCATGCGTTTTTTCACCGAACCCAAGAACGTCTGCGTGGCGTTGCGCTGAGGACCATCAAACCCCATGTCCGACCTGACCGAACTCGAGAAACTGCTGCAGAACAACCGCGACTGGGCCGCCCGCATCAAGCAGGAGGATCCCGGCTTCTTCAAGCGGTTGTCGCAGCAGCAATCACCGCGCTACCTGTGGATCGGCTGCTCCGATTCGCGCGTGCCGGCGAACCAGATCCTCGGCCTCGACCCCGGCGAGGTCTTCGTCCACCGCAACATCGCCAACGTGATGTCGCACGGCGACCTCAATGCGCTGTCGGTCGTCCAGTTCGCCGTCGATATCCTGAAGGTCGAACACATCCTGCTGGTCGGTCACTACGGCTGCGGCGGCGTGCACGCCGCCATGACCGGCTTGCGCGTGGGGCTGGCCGACAACTGGCTGCGCCATGTCGCCGATGTCGCACTCAAGCACAACGATCTGCTGGAACAGGTCGATACCGAATCCCTGCGCCATGCCCGCCTGTGCGAACTCAACGTGATCGAGCAGGTGTTCAACGTGTGCCAGACCACCGTGGTGCAGGATGCATGGGCACGCGGCCAGCCGCTCGCGATCCACGGCTGGGTCTACAGCCTGTTCGACGGCCGCGTGCGCGAACTCGGCATGGACGTGGCGGCGCAGGATGAACTCCAGCCTGCGTACCAGCGTGCGCTCGCCGGCGTCCCGGGCAAGGGGAAGCGCGATGAGTGATGTCATCCATGCCGATGCCGCGCCGAAGCCCGTCGGCCAGTATCCTCACGCGCGCCGCGTGGGCGACCTGCTGTTCCTGTCCGGCATCGGCCCGCGCGATCCGGCCAGCAATGCCATCGTCGGCAACGTGCACGACGCCGAGGGACGCCTCATCAGCTATGACATCGACGCACAGTGCCGTGCCGTGTTCGCCAACGTCCGCGCAGTGCTGAAGGCCAGCGGTGCACGCTGGGAAGACCTGGTGGACGTGACGGTGTACCTCACCGACATGGCGCACGACTTCAAGGTGTACAACCAGGTGTGGGCGGAGTATTTCCCCGACCCGGCGGCGGCGCCCTGCCGCACCACGCTGGGTATCACCTCGCTGCCGACCCCGATCGCCATCGAACTGAAATGCATCGCGCACCTGTCCGAGGCCCGCTGACATGCTGCCCAATCCGCTCAACTTCCAGGCATGGATCGATGAGCACCGCCACCTGCTGAAGCCGCCGGTCGGCAACAAGGTCATTTACGACGGCGACTTCATCGTCATGGTGGTCGGCGGCCCGAACGCGCGCACCGATTACCACTACGACGAGGGTCCGGAGTGGTTCTACCAGTTGGAAGGCGAAATGGTGCTGCGTATCCAGGAGAATGGCGCGCCGCGTGACATTCCGATCCGGGCGGGCGAGATCTTCCTGCTACCGCCGCGTGTGCCGCATTCGCCGCAACGCATGCCGGGCTCGGTCGGCCTGGTGATCGAACGCAAGCGCCTGCCGCACGAAGACGACGGCCTGCTGTGGTTCTGCGAGCGCTGCAACGCGAAGGTGTACGAGGAGTACTTCCACCTGAACGATATCGAGCAGGATTTCTTCAGGGTGTTCGAGGCCTTCTACCGCAGCGACGACCTGCGCACCTGCAAGGCCTGCGGCCATCTGAACCCCCGCCCGAGCCGCTATGAGATGCAGGCCGATTCGCAAGCCGACATCACCTGAGGTGGCGGTGCGCGCGCCCCGGGGGATGGGTCCCGTTCGGCACTGCAGCGCGAATCCCGCGCGGGCAGCCCCTACAATCCGACGATGCTGAAGATCGACACCCACGCGCACTTCCTGCCCCGCGACTGGCCCGACCTGGCGGCCAAGTACGGTGACCTGCGCTTTCCCGTGATCCACCACGGCGACGACGGCCGCCATCGCATCTACAAGGACGGCAAGTTCTTCCGCGAGATCTGGCCCAAGACCTGGGATCCGGAAGAACGCATCGCCGATTACGCCAAATTCGGCGTGCAGGTGCAGGTCATCAGCACCGTGCCGGTGATGTTCAGCTACTGGGCCAAGGCGCACCATGCGCTGGAGCTGCACCAGGCGCTCAACGACCACACCGCTGCCGCCTGCCGCGACTATCCGCGCCACTATGCGGGCATCGGCACGGTGCCGATGCAGTCGCCGCGACTGGCGGTGCAGGAACTGGAGCGCTGCATGGACCAGTTGGGCCTGCAGGGCGTGCAGATCGGCAGCCATGTCAACGACTGGAACCTCGACGCGCCGGAACTGTTCGAATTCTTCCAGGCGGCCAGCGAACTGGGCGCGGCGATCCTCGTGCACCCTTGGGACATGATGGGCGCCGCATCGATGCCCAAGTACTGGCTGCCCTGGTTGGTCGGCATGCCCGCAGAACAATCGCGCGCCGCCTGTTGCCTGATTTTCGGCGGCGTGCTCGAACGGTTGCCCGGATTGAAGGTCTGCTTCGCCCACGGGGGCGGCAGCTTTCCTTACACCATCGGCCGCATCGAGCACGGCTTCAACATGCGGCCCGACCTGGTGGCCACCGACAACCATCGCAATCCGCGTGAGTACCTCGACCGGGTCTACTTCGATTCCTGGGTCGCCGATCCACGCGCGCTGCACTACCTGCTCGACACGGTCGGCCACGAGCGTGTGATGCTGGGCACCGACTACCCGTTCCCGCTGGGCGAACAGGAGCCCGGTGCCGGCATCGCCGCCCTGGGCCTGGACGAGGCCCGGCAGGCGCGCCTGTATCACGGCACCGCGCTGGAATGGCTTGGCTTGCCCGCCTCGAGGTTCCTGTGAAAGGGCTCCTTTTAGGAGCGACGTCAGTCGCGACCGCACGGCACGATCTTGCCAGGACCTTCAGTATCTTCGGGGGAGACCAGCCCATTCGACGTCATCTCCACCGACACTCCACGGTCGCGACTCACGTCGCTCTTACAACCCAAAGATCATCTCCAAACCACATTCCATGACCGACCCGCTGTCCCGCACCCACATCATCGCCCTTGATGCCGCCGACCCCTTGCGTCCGTTGCGCAACGAGTTCCTGATTCCGCGCCACAAGCACAACGACCAGGTCTACTTCTGCGGCAACTCGCTCGGCCTGCAACCGAAGGCAGCGCGCACCTACCTCAACGAGGTGCTGGACAAATGGGCCAACGAGGCCGTTGAAGGCCACTTCACGGGCAACGCGCAGTGGATGACCTACCACGAACTCGTGCGCGAACCGCTGGCGCGCCTGGTCGGTGCGGAGCCGGCGGAAGTGGTGGCGATGAACACGCTGACCGCCAACCTGCACCTGATGATGGTCAGCTTCTACCGTCCGACGGCGGAACGTCCGGCGATCCTGATGGAGTCCGGCGCATTCCCGTCCGACCGGCATGCGATGGAGTCGCAGGTACGCTTCCACGGCTTCGATCCCGCCACCGACCTGATCGAAGTGGAACCGGATCTGCCCGATGGCACGTTATCGATGGCGGCCATCGAACGCGCCATCGTCGAGCACGGCCCACGCCTGGCGCTGGTGCTGTGGCCCGGTGTCCAATACCGGACCGGACAGGCCTTCGATCTGGTGGAGATCGCGCGGCTGGGCCATGCGCAGGGCGCCGTCGTCGGCGTCGACCTGGCGCACGCGGTGGGCAACCTGCCCTTGCGCCTGCACGACAGCGGCGTGGATTTCGCGGTGTGGTGCCACTACAAGTACCTGAACTCGGGGCCGGGCGCGGTCGCGGGCTGCTTCGTGCATGCGCGCCATGCCCGGACGGACAGGCCAAGGTTTGCGGGCTGGTGGGGTCACGAGAAGGAGACCCGGTTCCGGATGGAGCCGGCCTTCGTGCCCACGCCCGGCGCCGAGGGCTGGCAGCTCAGCAACCCGCCGATCCTGGGGTTGGCGCCGCTGCGCGCTTCGCTCGAGCTGTTCGAGAAAGCGGGTGGCATGGAGGCGATACGCGCGAAGTCGCTCAAGCTGACCGGCTTGCTGGAAGCGCTGATCCAGGCAAGGCTGTCGGACGTGCTGCAGATCATCACGCCCGCAGACACCTCCCAGCGCGGCGCCCAGCTTTCGCTGCGAGTGACCGGCGGACGCGAACGCGGCCGCGAACTGTTCGAGTACCTGCTGTCCGTCGGTACGGTCGGCGACTGGCGCGAACCGGACGTGATCCGCATCTCGCCCGCCCCGCTGTACAACCGCTACATGGATGTCCACCGCTTCGTCGAGGAAGTCGAGACGTGGCGGGGGTTCTGATCCGGAGAAACGAGTTTGGTCACTGACGGCAAGCGACACATCACCATCATCGGCGCCGGCCTCGCCGGTGCGCTGCTGGCCACCCTGATGGCGCGCGCAGGGTGGCGCGTGGAGGTGTTCGAAAAACGCGGCGACCCGCGCGTGCAAGGCTATGCGGGAGGCCGCTCGATCAACCTGGCACTGACCGAACGTGGCCGCCATGCGCTGCGGATGGCGGATGCGGACGATGCAGTGATGCGGCAGGCAGTAATGATGCGCGGGCGCATGGTGCATGCCCTCGACGGACGGCTGCAGTTGCAGCGCTACGGGCGCGACGACTCCGAGGTCATCTGGTCGATCCATCGCGGCGACTTGAACATCACGCTGCTGGATCTGGCCGAACGCGCAGGCGCCGTCATCCAGTTCAACCGCCGGTTGGAATCCGTGGATTTCGACGCGCACATCGCCCGCTTCGTCGACGAGCAGGATGGCGGCGTCCACCCTGTCGGGTTCACCGCCCTGATCGGCGCCGACGGTGCCGGCTCGTCCTTGCGTGGCGCCATGCAACAGCGGGAGGATCTCGGTGAACGTACCGAGTTCCTCGACCACTCCTACAAGGAGCTCGAGATTCCCCCTGCCGCCGACGGCAGCTTCATCATGGAACCGAACGCCCTGCACATCTGGCCGCGCGGCCACTACATGTGCATCGCGTTGCCCAACGACGAGCGCACGTTCACGGTGACGCTGTTCCTGCCCAACGAAGGTGATCCGGGCTTCGACAGCGTGCGCAGCGGCGCGGATGCGAAGGCGCTGTTCCTGCGCGATTTCGCCGATGCGGTGCCGCTGATCCCGCGACTGGAACAGGACTGGGACGCCAACCCCACTGGCCTGCTCGCCACGCTGTATCTCGAACGCTGGCACCTGCAGGGCCAGGCCGTGCTGCTGGGCGACGCCGCCCACGCGATGGTGCCGTTCCACGGCCAGGGCATGAACTGCGCGTTCGAGGATTGCGTCGCCCTCGCCCACCACCTGCAATCCACGCAAGACCTCGCGGAGGCTTTCGCCGCCTTCGAAGCCGAGCGCAAGCCCAATGCACTGGCGATCCAGGAAATGGCGCTGGAGAACTACGTGGAGATGCGCGACAAGGTGGACGACAGCGGCTTCCTGCTGCAGCGGGAACTGGAGCGCGCGCTGCAGGAGCGCCATCCGCACCGCTTCGTGCCGCACTACACGATGGTCAGTTTCATGCGCATCCCGTACTCGGTGGCGCAGCATCGCAGCCACGTGCAGCGCGACCTTCTGGTACGGCATACCGCCGGGCGCGGTGCCCTCGACGGCATCGACTGGGCAGCGGTCGATGCCGATGTGCTCGCGCGCTTGCCGGTGCTGGAGGAAATGGCGGGGTGAGCGCCAGCTTCCTGTTCTACGACCTCGAGACCTTCGGCGCGGATCCGCGCCGCAGCCGGATCGCGCAGGTCGCGGCCGTGCGTACCACGCCCGCGCTGGAACTGATGGAGGAGCCGGTCAGCTTCTTCGTACAGCCAGCGGATGACCTGCTGCCCTCGCCCATCGCCACGCTGATCACCGGCATCACGCCGCAGCAGGCGCTGCGCGACGGCGTCAACGAAGCAGAAGCCTTCGCCCGCATTGCCGACGAGATGGGGCGGCCGGAAACCTGCACGCTGGGCTACAACAGCCTGCGCTTCGATGACGAGTTCGTGCGTCACGGCCTGTTCCGCAATTTCCATGAGCCCTACGAGCGCGAGTGGCGTGGCGGAAACTCGCGCTGGGACCTGCTGGACGTGATGCGGCTGATGCATGCGCTGCGGCCGGACGGCATCGTGTGGCCGAAGCGGGACGACGGTGCCACGTCCTTCAGGCTGGAACACCTGGCGCTGGCCAACCGCGTCCGCGAAGGCGATGCGCACGAGGCTCTGTCGGATGTGTACGCCACCATCGGCCTGGCCCGGCTGATGCGGCAGGCCCAACCCCGCCTGTGGGACTACGCATTGCAACTGCGCGACAAGCGCTTCGCCGCGCGCCTGCTGGATGTGACGGCCATGCAACCGGTACTGCATGTCTCGCAGCGCTATCCCGCCAGCCGCCTCTGTGCGGCGCCGGTGCTGCCCTTGGCGCGGCATCCGCGCATCGACAATCGCGTGGTGGTGTTCGACCTGGAAAGCGATCCGGCCGCGCTGCTGGCCTTGGCGCCCGACGAGATCGCCGACCGTCTTTACACCCCGGCCGCCGATCTGCCGGACAGCGAGCAGCGGATCCCGCTGAAGGAAGTCCATCTGAACCGTGCACCGGCGCTGGTCGCCTGGTCGCATCTGCGCCCCGCCGACATGGACCGGCTCGGCATCGATCCCGTGCGCTGCGAGCGCCATGCGGAAGTCCTGCGCGAGGCCGGCCCGGAGCTTGCGGAGAAGGTGCGGCAGGTGTTTGCCGGCGAGCGGCAGTTCACTCCCGGCGATGTGGATGCCTCGCTTTACGATGCTTTCCTGGCGGACGCGGACAAACGCCGGTTCACCGAGGTACGGACCACGCCGCCTGCGCTGCTGGGCCAACGCGATTTCGGCTTCCGCGATGCCCGCCTGCCCGAATTGCTGTTCCGCTATCGCGCGCGCAACTGGCCCGGCTCGCTGTCTCCCGCCGAGCGCCAGCGTTGGGACGACTATCGCCGGCAGCGCCTCGCGACCGACACCGGGATGTCCGAATACAGCTTCGCCAGCTTCGACGCCGAACTTGCGGAACTGCGGATGACGCACGCCGCCGATGCGGACCGGCTCGTGCTGCTGGACAGGATCCAGCAATGGCGCCAGGACCTGCAGGCCGGCCTCTAGTACGCCAGGCGACATCGAGGGCAGCCTTGTCGGCCGGATGACGCCGGCTTGTCTAGAATGGCGGCCATGGCCACCTACTTCTCCGATGCCAGCTTCAAGTTCCTGCGCGGGCTGGCCCGTCACAACGACAAGACCTGGTTCAACGACCACAAGGCGCAGTACGAGGATCACGTCCGACAGCCATTCCTCCGGCTCCTGACGGACCTGCAGCCCGACCTGGCGGCAGTGAGCCTGCACTTCCGCTCCGAACCGAAGACGGTAGGCGGGTCGCTGTTCCGCATCTATCGTGACGCACGCTTTTCCAACGACAAATCCCCGTACAAGTCCTGGCAGGGTGCACGCCTGTTCCACGAGCGCCACAAACAGGTGCCCGCGCCCTCGTTCTACCTTCACCTGCAGCCTGGCGAGTGTTTCGTCGGTGCCGGACTCTGGCATCCCGAGCCGGACACGCAGCGGCGGGTGCGGCAGTTCATCCTGGACAACCCGGGCAGTTGGAAGAAGGCGGCGCACGATGCGCCTTTCCGGCGGCGATTCGAGTTCGAAGAGAGCGAGAAACTGGTACGCCCTCCGCGCGGGTTTCCCGCCGACTTCGAGTTCATCGAAGACCTGAAGCACCGCAATTTCGTGTTCTGGCGCTCGCTGGACGACGCCACCATGACCGGTCCGAAGCTGCGCCAGACCGTGGCGGCCGATCTCAAGGCGCTTGGCCCGTTCGTCGACTACCTGTGCGCTGCGCTGGACCTGGAGTTCTGACCCGGAGGTTTGCCGATGAAGAAGTGGCTCGTGATCGGAGTGGTGGTCGCCCTCCTGCTGGGGTTGGCGGGCTATGTGGCCGCCGGGCCCTACCTGGCCATCCATGGCATCCGTACGGCGCTGGCGGAGCAGGACACCGGCAAGCTGCAGAAGCATGTCGATTTCGCTTCGTTGCGCGTGAACCTGCGCGCGCAGGTGGAGGACTCGCTCGCACGGCGCGCCGGACCGGAGCTCAGCGGCAACCTGTTCGGTGCCGCGGCGCTTTCGATCGCCAACAGCATGCTGGGGCGCGGCGTGGATACGATGGTTACGCCGATGGGTATCGCCGCGATCCTGGAAGGCCGCGCCACATGGAAACGCGCCGTCGGCGACACCGTGGGCGGCGACACCTACGCCCCGCCGACCCCGGCAGATCCGCTCAGACAGGCCAGCCACCGATACGAGTCGTTGTCCCGTTTCACTGCCACCGTGCACGACGATGAGGGCGACCCGGTGGTGTTCGTCTTCACGCGCCAGGGCCTGCGCTGGCAGCTGACCGACATCCGCCTGCCGCTTTAGGGCGAGCGAAGGCCCGCCCTACGGGTTCGCCACCCCGTGCGGAACATGACCCGCGGCCACATGGTGGCGCGCGCTGTCGATGTTGTGTTGCGAATCGTCGAAGAAGATGTCGGCGCCGAAGGCTTCCAGGAACGGCCCCTTGTGGCGGCCGCCGAGGAAGAGCGCCTCGTCCAGGCGCACGCCCCACTCGCGCAGCGTACGGATCACCCGCTCGTGCGCCGGCGCGGAACGCGCGGTGACCAGTGCGGTGCGGATAGGCGAACGCTCATCGGGCGGGAATACCTGCTGCAGCTGGTGCAATGCCGACAGGAAGTTGCGGAACGGACCACCGGACAAGGGCTCGCGTGCACGCTGTTGCTCGTGCCGGCCGAATGCCTCCACGCCCTGTTCGCGGGAAATGCGCTCGCTCTCGTCGCCGAAGATAACCGCGTCGCCATCGAACGCGATGCGCAGCTGATGTTCGTGGCGCTGCTGCGGTGCGCCTGCCGGCAGGATGGTCGCCGCCGCGATGCCGTGCTCCAGTGAGCGCCGCACCGATTCCGGGTTGGCCGACAGGAACAGGTCGGTGCCGAACGGCTTGACGTAGGGCCAGGTGGGCTCGCCGGCCGTGAACGTGGCACGCACGATCCCCAGGCCGTAGTGCTGGATGGAGTTGAAGATGCGCAGGCCGGTATCGGCCGAGTTGCGCGAGAGCAGGATCACTTCGACGCGCGGCGCTTCCGGAGGCGCCCCTACGTTGAGTGCCAGCAGCTTGCGCACGACGGGATAGGCGATGCCCGGCGCCAGCACATCGTCTTCGTGCGTGCGCTGGTAGTCGGAATAGGCCTGTACGCCCTCGCGCTCGTACAGCGCGTGGCTTTCCTCCAGATCGAACAGGGCGCGCGACGTGACCGCGACGGTCAGCAAACGGGGGGTGTTGTCGGCCATGCGCACAGTATCGGCGATCTATGGCGCATGACGCGAGACGCCGTGCCCCTATCCCCCCGGTGCAGCGGCGATACGCACCTGTGCCGGCGGCCCCCTGCGATTGTCGGGCGTGATGGCGCGTACTTCGACCAACAGGTCGATCGGCGACTGTTCCGAAGGCGGTCCATCGCGCCAGAGGAACACGAACTCGCTGCGACGGCCCTCAACGCGCCCCGCCACCGGCTCGCGGGGAAAGATCGCAAGGGCGTCCTCACCGAGCACGCGGAACTCGAACCCCAGTTCACGCAGCTTGTAATCCGTGCCGCGAGGCCACTCCACGCCCAGCGTCAGCAGGCCACTGGCATCGCACGAGGCGTGTCCGTCCACGCCGCGCGTCAGGCTGACCACCTCCAGCAAGGGCGGCTTCAGGGTGCCGTCTTCGACCAGCGCCGACGACGCACCGCCGGCCGCGAACGCGGTGGTGCCCGTGGACAGATTGCAGGCCGCCACGTCGGTCGCGGCAAGCATGGCGCACAGCGCCAACGCGCACTTCAACTGCATCGTGACCCCTCCCCGGGCGGATGCGAACCGAATCGCTATGGGGCGCTGGATACCATGCGTGGGATGACCCGGCAAGCCGCAATGCGGCGAAACCACGATGTCCGCCAGGACAATCCTCAGGTCATGAACTGCTCGCTGAGGATGCGTTCCTCGAGATTGTGTTCGCGGTCGAACAGCAGGGTGACCGTGCGGTCACGCGACTCGCGGATGGTCACCTCCACCACGTCCCGCACCTCGTGCGAATCGGCGGTGGCACTGACCGGGCGCTTGTACGGGTCGAGCACGCGGAACCGGATCTCGGTATCGGCCTTGAGGATGGCGCCACGCCAGCGGCGCGGACGGAACGGCGCGATCGGCGTCAGCGCAATGGTGTGCGAACCCAGCGGCAGGATCGGCCCGTGCGCGGAGAAGTTGTAGGCGGTGCTGCCCGCCGGCGTCGCGGTCAGCACGCCATCGCAGATCAGCTCGTCCAGGCGGGTTTCGCCGTTGAGGTCGATCTGGATGTGCGCCGCCTGCCGTGTCTGGCGCAGCAGCGACACTTCGTTGTAGGCCAGGGATGACGTGGACGTGCCGGACTCGGTCAGTGCCTGCATTTCCAGCGGCCGCAGTTTGGCCGGTTCCGCCGCGGCAATCCGGTCGAACAGGCCGTCCGAGCGATAGTGGTTCATCAGGAAACCCACGGTGCCCAGCTTCATGCCGAACACCGGCTTGCCGAGCGCGCCGTGCCGATGCAGCGTCTGCAGCATGAACCCATCGCCGCCCAGCGCACACAGCACGTCCGCCTGGTCGGGCACATGCGCACCGTGTTCGCGCTGCAGTGTCGCCAGCGCCTCCTGTGCCTCAGGCGTGGGACTGGCGAGGAAGGCGATGCGGGGTGTGGACATCCGTGGCTCCATCGTGGCCTGCACAGCGTACAGAAAAAAACGCCGGGAGCGTTTTTCGACAACGCGCAGCGTTGGCTCACCGGGTGGCTGCCATGGAAGGCGGCCACAAAAAAGGCGGCCCGAAGGCCGCCTCGTTCCACTCACATGACGTGCAATCAGCCCTGGGACGCCAGCTGCCCCAGCCGCTGCACCGCCACCGATGCGGTGGGGTAGTCGAGCGTCTTCTGCGCGGCCAGCTCGTTGAGCATGTTCAGCGTGAAGCGCAGCCCGGCGTCGTCGCGGCCCAGCCAGGCCTTGACCTTGGCGTCGGCGTTGCCGCCCGGCAGCGACAGCAGCTGGTTGGTCAGCGTGCGCTGGTGGGCCGCCAGTTCATCACGCAGCACGCCGCGCGCGACGGCATGCCAGCGGCCATCGACCTTCAACGCTTCGATCTGGTCCTGCAGCCAAGGCAGGTGCAGCGCCTCGCCCAGGCGGTAGTGCGCCTTCGACACCTCGACCGGCTTGAGCTTGCGCGCCCGGGCCAGTTCGATGATGTCGCAGGAGGGCTCCAGGTACGGCAGCGCCGCTATCTGGCCGGCCAGCGCAGGCGGCAGACCCTTGTCCTTCCACTCCTGCAGGCTGGCGTTGTACGCCGGGCGCAGCGAGTCCGGCAGCACGCCGTCGGCCGCACGGATCTCGTTGAAGCCGTCGTGGTAGCGCTCCACCGCGGTGGCGATGGCCGGGATTGGACCCTGGCGGGTCAGCAGCCAGCGGGTGAAGTTGCGCTGCACCTGCCAGATGACCTGCAGGGCATCGATCTGCACCGATTCCGGCACCTTGCCGTCCAGCGCGTCGATCTGGTTCCACAGCGCCCGCGCGTCCAGCGTCTCGCGGGTGATGGTGAAGGCCTTGGCGACTTCCGCCGGCGAGCGGCCCGTGTCTTCCTGCATGCGCAGCAGGAAGGTGGCCCCCATCCGGTTGATGGTGGTGTTGGTGACCGCCGTGGCGATGATCTCGCGCTTCAGGCGGTGCTTCTCCATCTCCGAGGCGTACTTCTTCTGCAGCGGCTGCGGGAAGTAGCGCTGCAGCTCCTTCGACAGGTAAGGATCCTCGGGGATGTCGGATTCCAGCAATTGCTGGAACGCCACCAGCTTGGAGTACGACAACAGCACCGACAGTTCGGGACGCGTCAGGCCCTGTCCACGCGCCTTGCGCTCGGCCAGTTCGGCGTCGGATGGCAGGAATTCGATCTGCCGGTCCAGCAGACCCTGCGATTCCAGCGTCTGGATGAAGTGCTGTTTGGAGCCCAGGCGCGAGACGCTCATGCGCTCCATCAGGCTGATCGCCTGGTTCTGGCGGTAGTTGTCCCACAGCACCAGCTCGGCCACTTCGCCGGTCATGTCGGCCAGCAGCTTGTTGCGCGCATCCATGCCCAGTTTCTTGGCCTGCACCACGCCGTTGAGCAGGATCTTGATGTTCACCTCGTGGTCCGAAGTGTCCACGCCGGCCGAGTTGTCGATGAAGTCGGTGTTGAGCAGCACACCGTGCTGCGCGGCCTCGATGCGGCCCAGCTGGGTCAGGCCCAGGTTGCCGCCCTCGCCCACCACCTTGCAGCGCAGGTCGCGGCCATCGACGCGCAGCCCGTTGTTCGCACGGTCGCCCACATCAGCGTGGGTCTCGCTGGCGGCCTTGACGTAGGTGCCGATGCCGCCGTTCCACAGCAGGTCCACCGGCGACTTCAGGATGGCGCTCATCAGTTCGTTGGGCGTCATCGACTTCACGCCGTCGGCGATGCCGAGCGCGGCGCGCACTTCCGGGGTGATGTCGATGGACTTCGCGCTGCGCGGATGGATGCCGCCGCCCTTGGAAATCAGCTTGGCATCGTAGTCGGCCCAGCTGGAGCGCGGCACCTTGAACATGCGGTCGCGTTCCTTGAACGACTTCGCCGCATCGGGGTTCGGGTCCAGGAAGATGTGGCGGTGATCGAATGCGGCCAGCAGGCGGATGTGTTCCGACAGCAGCATGCCGTTGCCGAACACGTCGCCCGACATGTCGCCGATGCCGACGCAGGTGAAGTCTTCGGTCTGGCTGTCGCGATTCATCGCGCGGAAATGGCGCTTGACCGACTCCCACGCGCCGCGCGCGGTGATGCCCATGCCCTTGTGGTCGTAGCCCACCGAGCCGCCGGACGCGAACGCATCGCCCATCCAGAAACCGTGCGCGATGGCCAGGCCGTTGGCGATGTCGGAGAACGTGGCCGTGCCCTTGTCGGCGGCGACCACCAGGTACGGGTCGTCCTGGTCGTGGCGCACCACGTCCACCGGCGGCACGATCCTGTTGCCGACGATGTTGTCGGTGATGTCGAGCAGGCCCTGGATGAAGAGCTTGTAGCAGGCGATGCCTTCGGCCAACACGGCGTCACGGTCGCCGCCGGCGGGCGGACGCTTGACGAAGAAGCCGCCCTTCGCGCCGACCGGCACGATGACGGTGTTCTTGACCATCTGCGCCTTCACCAGTCCCAGCACCTCGGTGCGGAAGTCCTCGCGGCGGTCCGACCAGCGCAGGCCGCCACGCGCCACCGGGCCGAAGCGCAGGTGCACGCCTTCCACGCGTGGGCCGTACACGAAGATCTCGCGATAGGGACGCGGCTTGGGCAGGTCCGGCACCTTGGCGGAGTCGAACTTGAAGCTGATGGTGTGTGCCGGCTGCCCGTCCTTGCCGCGCTGGTAGAAGCTGGTGCGCAGCGTGGCTTCGATAGCGCCCATGAAACCGCGCAGGATCCGGTCCTCGTCCAGGCTGGACACGCGGTCCATCAGCTTGATCAGTGCCCGGTGCGCAATCTCGACCTGCAGGTCGCGCTTGCCACCGCGCGCGTCGACCAGCATGGTCAGGATCTTCTGCGCGGCGTCGTCATTGCCGGCCAACGCCTTGAGTTCGGCAGCGAAACGGTCCTGGCCCTCCTTGATCTGCGCCTTGCTCTCGCTGCCGGTGGCGGGATCGAAGCGTGCCTCGAACAGTTCCACCAGCAGGCGCGCAAGCAGCGGATAGCGGTTGAGGGTTTCCTCGACGTAGCTCTGCGAGAACGGCACACCAGTCTGCAACAGGTACTTGCAGTAGCCGCGCAGCAGGGCGACCTGGCGCCAGGCCAGGCCGGCGCCCAGCACCAGCCTGTTGAAGCCGTCGTTCTCCGCATCGCCGCGCCACACCCGGGCGAAGGCCTCCTCGAAGGTGGAGGCCAGGCGCGCGATGTCGAACTCGCCGCTGAGCGGTTCCACCTCAAATTCCTGGATGTAACGCGCGCCCTGTCCCGTCTCCAGACGGAACGGATGCTCGGAGATCACGCGCAGTCCCATGTTCTCCATCAGCGGCAGCGCATCGGACAACGGGATGTCGGTTTCCTGGCGATACAGGTTCAGGCGCAGGCGACCCTGTCCTGGGCGCTTGCGGCGCGACTCGTGCAGGCTCAGGCGCAGGTCGTCCGGACCGGTGAGTGCAGCGAGATGCTCCACGTCGCGCGCGGCACCTTCCGGCGACACCACTTCGATGTAGCCCGCCGGCAGCGCACGGCCATAGCCGCCCGCCAGCAACAGGCCCTTCGACTCGCCGTGGCGCGTGATCAGGGTTTCACGCAGGTCGTCCTGCCAGTTGCGCAGCAGGTGGGCGATGTCGCCTTCCAGCGCGGAGGTATCGACTTCGACCTGCTCGCCCGCCTTCGGGCGAATGGTGATGTGCAGCTGCGCCAGCGGCGACTCGCCGAGCAGCACGCTGCTGTCGACGTACTCGCCCCGCATGGCGTCCTTCAGCAGCGATTCGATGCGCAGGCGCACATCCGTATTGAAGCGCTCGCGGGGGATGTAGACCAAGGCCGAATAGAAGCGGCCATAACGATCGCGGCGCAGGAACAGCTTGCTGCGCACACGCTCCTGCAGACCCAGGATGCCCATCGCCGTGCGGTAGAGTTCTTCGTCGCTGGACTGGAACAGTTCCTCGCGTGGCAGCGTTTCCAGGATGTGGCGCAGCGCCTTGCCGCTGTGGCCGCTGGGCGACAGGCCGGACTTCTGCATCACGTATTCGTGGCGCTCGCGCACCAGCGGGATTTCCCACGGACGGCGGTTGTAGGCGCTGGACGTGTACAGGCCGATGAAGCGCTGCTCGGCGATGGGGTTTCCCTTCGCATCGAACTCGAGCACGCCGATGTAATCCATGTTGCCCGGGCGGTGCACGGTGGACCGGCGATTGGTCTTGGTGAGGATCAGCGCATCCACCGAACCGCCCTGCGGCAGGTAGTGCGCGGCCAGCGTCTTGATGTTGCGCGGCGGCGTGGTATCGCCTTCGCGCAGCAGGCCCAGGCCGCTGTCCTCGACGGCCGCCAGGATGCCGGTGCCCTTCTCGACCCGGTATTCGCGATAGCCGAAGAAGGTGAAATGGTCGGCGGCGGCCCAGCGCATGAACTCCTGCGCTTCGCGACGCCCGTCGTCATCCACCGGCATGCGGCGGGTGGCCATGTCGTCGGCGAGCGACAGCATCTTCTCGCGCATGGCGCTCCAGTCGCGGACGATCGCCCGGACTTCCTCCAGCACGGCACGGATGCGCTTCTCGATGGCCGCCATCTCATCGGGTGGCAGGCGATCGATCTCCAGCAGCATCAGCGATTCGGGCTTGCCCTCGCCCACGGCCTGCACCTTGCCGGCCTTGTCGCGCGTGAAGCGCACCAGCGGATGGCCCAGCACGTGTACGCCCACCCCCATCTCGGCCAGCGCCATGCTGACGGAGTCCACCAGGAACGGCATGTCGTCGTTGACGATCTGCAGCACGGTATGCGGCGATTCCCAGCCATGCGATTTCAGCATGGCATTGAAGATCCGCACATTGGCGGTGCCGGACTTGCGGGTGCGCGCGAACGCCAGGGTGTCGGCGGCGATCGCCGCCCATCCGTCCGCCGTGTGGTGCGGATACTCGTCTTCTTCCATGCGCTTGTAGAACGCTTCGGCGAATGTCTGTGCCTCGGCCTGCGCGGAGGCCCCCGACACCCGCTTGCGGATCGCCGCGAGGATCGGCGACAGGGAGAACGCGTCGGCCGCCGCCTTGCCCTTCTCCACCGCGGCCTTCGCCGCCTTCACCGGTCGGGCGGCCACCTTCTTGGTGGGCGTCGCCTTCGGGGTCACCGATCTGGTGGCCTTGATGGCTTCCGGTTTGGGCGTCTTTTTCGAGGCTTTTTTCGGGCTGCGCACAGCGTTCATGCAGAGAGTGGCTCAACAATTGGTAGTCGAATGGTCATTGTATCCCCCGGCGCCATGACAAAACTTGCTGCGAGGCGTCATAAGCAAGGCTTGCAATCGCGCGGATGATTGTTTAGCTGCACACGCTCCGTGACCTCCGCCGCGTGCGAGCAGTGCCCATCGCAAGACGCACCGTGCGCCGCCGCATGGACGGAGCGCCGGATCGTCACGCGGTCTTTACCGGGCGAGCGGCCTCTTTGTGCACGGAAATGCCGCAAATACAAGGCTGTCGCAATTCTAAACTGGACGGTATAGTCTAGCCCGCATGCAACCCGCCACCACTCCCGCGCTCGATCAGCGTCGCAGCCGTGTCCACGACGCTGTGCGCGAGCTCATGGCCGAGCAGGGCTTCCGCATCAGCATGGACGCCGTGGCCGCACGCGCGGGCTGTTCGAAGCAGACGCTGTACGCGCACTTCGGCAGCAAGCAGGAACTGCTGCGCAGCGTGATCGCCGAACACCAGGAACCCGCCACGGCCCGCCTGTCGCCCGCGGTCGAAGACCCGCGCCAGGCGCTGCTGGCCTTCGCCGAAGAACACCTGCGGCGCCTGTGCGATCCCTCGGTGGTCGCCACGCGCCGGCTGCTGATGGCAGAAGCGCACCAATTTCCCCAGGAAGCGCAGGCGCTCTACCGTGACGCCTGCGATACTCTCGTGCAGCGCCTTGCCGCCTGGCTGCAGCACGCGATGGACCAGGGCAGGCTGAGGCATGACGACCCGCACTACGCCGCGGAGCTGCTGCTCAGCATGATGACGGGACTCGATTTCGACAGGCAGCATTTCGGCGTACCGCATCGCGTCAGCGCGAAAGCGCGCGGCCGTTGGGCCGGGTTTGCGGTCGATGCCTTCCTGCGCGCCTTCGCTCCCGCCACGCCAGACCACGAAAGTCCCACGCCTGCCGTGCCCGGCCGGCGCCTGCGATCCCTGCCTACCCCTTCCCCGACATCAAGAAAAAGAAACGGAGCTTCCCCATGACCGCCCCCATCCGTTCCCTGGTACTGGCCAGCGCCCTGTTCGCGGCCCTGGCCGCGTGCAGCAAGCCCGAACAGCAGCAGATGCCCCCACCCGAAGTGGTGGTGATGAGTGCGACGCCAAAGGACGTGCCGCTGGAGCGCGAGCTGGTGGGTCGCCTGTCGCCGTTCCGCAGCTCCGATGTCCGCGCCCGCGTGGCGGGCGTGGTGCAGAAGCGCGTGTACCAGGAAGGCAGCGACGTGAAGGAAGGCCAGACCCTCTTCCTGATCGATCCCGCCCCGCTGCAGGCCTCGTTGAGCGCCGCGCAGGCCAATCTCGCGTCGGCGCAGGCCACCTACGCGAATTCGAAGGCGGCCGCTGATCGTGCGCGCCAGCTGGCGCCGCAGAAGTTCGTCTCCAGGTCCGACCTGGACAACGCGGAAGCCGCCGAGCGCAGCGCCGCCGCTGCCGTGCAGCAGGCCCGTGCCAACGTGCAGACCGCGCGCATCAACCTGGGCTACGCCAGCGTCACCGCGCCGATCTCCGGCCGCGCGGGCAAGCAGCAGGTCACCGAGGGCGCCCTGGTCGGCCAGGGCGATGCCACGCTGCTGACCACCATCGACCAGATCGATCCGCTGTATGCGAACTTCTCGATGAGCTCGAGCGAGTTGCAGACATTGCGCCAGGCGCAGGGCGCAGGCCAGGTGCAACTGGCCGCCGAAGGCCAGCGCACGGTGCAGGTCCTCCTGCCTAACGGGCAGGCCATCGACCAGACCGGTACGCTGGACTTCTCCGACACCGTCGTCGACCCCGCCACCGGCAGCGTCTCCCTGCGCGCCACCGTCCCCAACCCGGACCGCACCCTGCTGCCGGGCACCTTCGTCACGCTGCGTGCCACGCTGGGCGAACAGAAGGGCGCCTTCCTGATCCCGCAGAGCGCGATCCAGCGCGACACCGTCAGCGCTTACGCGATGATCGTCGGCAAGGATGGCAACGTCGTGCGCAAGAACGTGACCACGCAGCAGGCCGTCGGCAATGACTGGCTCATCACCGACGGCCTGGCCGCCGGCGACCAGGTGATCGTCGAGGGACTGCAGAAGGTCAAGGAAGGCGCGCCCGCCAAGGGCATCACCGCCGAGCAGGCCGCTGCCGCCAAGGCTGCGCAGGCCAAGGCCGCCCCGGCGCAAGGCAAGGCCGAGTAAGAAGGACCCTCCCCCATGCCCAAGTTCTTCATCAACCACCCGATCTTCGCCTGGGTCGTGTCGATCCTGATCTCGCTCGCCGGCGTGATCGCGATCCTCAACCTCGGCGTTGAATCCTATCCTTCCATCGCGCCGCCGCAGGTAACGGTCAGCGCGACCTACCCCGGCGCCAGTGCCCAGACCACCGAACGGTCGGTCACCCAGGTGATCGAGCAGCAGCTGACCGGCATCGACAACCTGCTGTACTTCAGTTCGAGTTCCAGTTCCTCCGGCCAGGCCTCGATCACGCTGACCTTCGAAACCGGCACCGACGCGGACATCGCCCAGGTGCAGGTGCAGAACAAGGTGTCGCTGGCCACGCCGCGACTGCCCAGCGAAGTCACGGCCCAGGGCGTGGTGGTGGCCAAGGCCAACGCCGGCTTCCTGATGGTGGTGGGCCTGCAGTCCGACAACCCCAGCATCGACCGCAATCGCCTGAACGACATCATCGCCTCGCGCGTGCTGGACCAGATCTCGCGCGTGCCCGGCGTCGGCAGCACACAGCACTTCGGCTCCGAGTACGCCATGAACCTGTGGCTGGACCCGGGCAAGCTGCAGGGCTACAACCTGTCGGCCACCGAAGTCCTGGCCGCCGTGCGCGGCCAGAACGTGCAGTTCGCCGCGGGCTCCATCGGTGCGGACCCGGCTCCCGAGGGCCAGGCCTTCACTGCCACGGTGTCGGCGGAGGGCCGCTTCAACTCGCCGGAGCAGTTCGAGCAGATCATCCTGCGCGCCAACAGCGACGGCTCCACCGTGCGCCTGAAGGACGTCGCGCGCGTGGAGTTCGGCGCACAGGGCTATGGCTTCGACACGCAGTACAACGGCAAACCGGTCGGTGCCTTCGCGGTGCAGCTGCTGCCCGGTGCCAACGCGCTGAACGTGGCCGAGGCCGTGCGCGCCAAGCTGGATGAGCTCCAGCCCAGCTTCCCGTCGGGCGTCAGCTGGTTCTCGCCGTACGACACCACCACCTTCGTGAAGATTTCCATCGAGGAAGTGGTCAAGACGCTGATCGAAGCCGTCATCCTGGTGTTCCTGGTGATGCTGGTGTTCCTGCAGAACTTCCGCGCCACCATCATCCCCACCCTGGTCATCCCGGTCGCGCTGCTCGGCACGTTCTGGGGCCTGAGCCTGATCGGCTTTACGATCAACCAGCTGACGATGTTCGCGATGGTGCTCGCCATCGGCATCGTGGTGGACGACGCCATCGTGGTGATCGAGAACGTCGAACGCATCATGGCGGAGGAAAAACTGCCGCCGCGGGAAGCCACGATCAAGGCCATGGACCAGATCACCGGCGCGGTGATCGCGATCACCGTGGTGCTGGCGGCGGTGTTCATCCCGTCCGCGCTGCAGGGTGGCGCCTCGGGCGAGATCTACAAGCAGTTCGCCCTGACCATCGCCATCTCGATGGCCTTCTCGGCCTTCCTGGCGCTGGGCTTCACGCCGGCGCTCTGCGCCACTTTCCTGAAGCAGCACGAACACGACAGCCACGAGAAGAAGAACATCGTCTTCCGCGTCTTCGAGAAGTACTACGGCAAGGTCGAGAAGACCTACGTGGGCCACATCGGCTCGGCCATCAAGCATGCGCCGCGCTGGATGGTGGTGTTCGCCCTGCTGACCGTACTGTGCGGCTTCCTGTTCACGCGCCTGCCGAGCAGCTTCGTGCCCGAGGAAGACCAAGGCTATGCCCTGGCTATCGTGCAGTTGCCGCCGGGCAACACCCTGCAGAACACCAAGCAGGTGTTCAACCAGGTGCGTGGCACGCTGCAGCAGATGGACGGGTTCGAAGGCGTGATGGAGATCGCGGGCTTCAGTTTCGTCGGCCGCGGCGAGAACGTCGGCATGGCCTTCATCCGGCTCAAGGCCTGGGACGACCGCGACGTGACCGTGCCGGAGTTCATCCAGCAGGCCAACCAGCGCCTGTACGGGATCAAGGGTGCGCAGATCTTCGTGGTGAACCTGCCGACCATCCAGGGCCTGGGCCAGTTCGGCGGCTTCGACATGTGGCTGCAGGACCGCGCGGGCCTGGGCGAGGAGGCGCTGATGGCCGCCCGCAACCAGCTGCTGGGCGCGGCAGCGCAGGACTCGAGTTTGATGGCGGTGCGTCCCAACACGCTGGAGAACGCGCCGCAGCTGCAGCTGCATGTGGACCGCGTGCAGGCGCAGGCAATGGGGCTGTCGGTCAGCGACATCTACAACGGCATCCAGCTGATGCTGGCGCCGGTGTACGTCAACGACTTCTTCTACGAAGGCCGCATCAAGCGCGTGAACATGCGCGCCGACGCCGCCTACCGCACCGGCGCCGATTCGCTTTCGCGTATCTACACGCCGAGCAGCCAGCAGACCGACGCCAGCGGCGGTCGCGCGATGATCCCGCTGTCCAACGTGGTGCAGTCGCAGTGGGCTTCCGTGCCTCCTTCGCTGTCGCGCTATAACGGGTATTCGGCGGTGAACATCAACGGTTCCGCGGCGCCGGGCGGTTCGTCCGGGCAGGCGATGACCACGATGGAGAACATCGTCACCGACCAGTTGCCGCAAGGCTTCGGTTACGACTGGAGCGGCATGTCCTATCAGGAGATCCTGGCCGGCAACAGCGCCACCCTGCTGATGGTGCTGTCGCTGGTGGTGGTATTCCTCTGCCTGGCGGCGTTGTATGAGAGCTGGTCCATCCCGGTGGCGGTGCTGCTGGTGGTCCCGCTGGGCGCCCTGGGCGCGCTCGCGTTCACGCTGCTGCGTGGCCTGTCCAACGATCTGTTCTTCAAGATCGGCCTGATCACCATCATCGGCCTGGCGGCGAAGAACGCGATCCTGATCGTCGAGTTCGCGGTGATGGAGCGCAAGCAGGGCAAGACGCTGCGCGAAGCGGTGATCTCGGCCTCGCACCTGCGCTTCCGGCCGATCCTGATGACCTCGTTCGCCTTCATCATGGGCGTGGTACCGATGGCGATCTCGACCGGCGCCGGCGCCAACGCGCGCCATGCGATCGGCACCGGTGTCATCGGTGGCATGTTCTTCGCCACGTTCCTGGGCCTGCTGCTGATCCCGGTGTTCTTCATCGCGGTGCGGCGCATGCTGGGCGACAAGATGGACGAGCCCTCGAAGGAGTACCTGCTGGAGCAGGAAAACCCCGCCTCACGCTGAGACGGGTGGAGGTGCAGAAAGCCCCGGCCATGCCGGGGCTTTCCTTTTGCGGGCCACCCCATCGCGGGCACGGGGCTCGCCCTGCTGTCCGCGATGCCGCTCCATCCCGGGCCTCCGGGGCCGCGGGCAAGCGTGCTGGCCAGCGCCCGGCCACGCGCCATGCCCTCCTGCACTATGTGCGCCGGTCTCGATCCGTGATAATCGCGCGCCTGATCATGTCGATCGTGCCATCGCTCGTTCGTCGACCTGACGACTTCCCCCGACTTGACGAAGACCCCTCCATGACACGGAAAGATCCGCACGCAAGGAAAACGCCCTCCACCACCCGCCGCATGATCCTGATGCTGATCGCCGTCGTGGTGATCTTCGGCGGCGTGTTCGCCGTCAAGGCGATCATGGGCAAGGGCATGAACGATTTCTTCGACAACATGCCGCAGCCGGCCGCGGCGGTGACCGACTGGACCGCCAAGCAGGAGGAATGGGTCGACGCCCAGCAGGCGGTCGGTACGTTCGTGGCCATCAACGGCACCGACGTGACCACAGAAGCCGGGGGCGTGGTGCGCAGCCTGTCCATCGACGTCGGCAAGCCGGTCAAGGCCGGCACCGTGCTGGCCCAGCTCAACACCGCCAACGAACTGGCCGTGATGAAGTCGCTCGAAGCCTCCGCCAGGCTGGCGGCGGTGCAGCGCGACCGCTGGCAGGCCCTCGCGCGCGACAAGCTGGTCTCGCAGGCCGAGGCCGAAGAGCGCGCCACCGTGGCCGCCACATCGCTCGCACAGGTGGAGGCCCAGCGCGCCCTGATCGCGCAGAAGACCATCCGCGCCCCGTTTGACGGCGTGCTCGGCATCCGCAGGGTCAACCTGGGCCAGTACCTCACGCCCGGCGATGCCATTGTCAGCCTGCAGGCACTGGACCCCATCTACCTCGACTTCACCCTGCCCGAGCAGCGCGTGGGCCAGATGCTGCCGGGGGCGAAGATCCGTGCCACCGTCGACGCCCTGCCCGGCCAGGTGTTCGAAGGCGAAGTCACGGCGGTGGAACCGCAGGTCGACCCGGCCACGCGCAACTTCAAGGTGCAGGCGACGCTGGCCAATCCCGAATACAACCTGCGACCCGGCGCATTCGCGCACGTGGGCTTCGATACCGGCGACAGCCGCAAGGTGGTGGTGGTGCCGCAGACCGCGATCAGCTTCAATCCCTACGGCAACGCGGTGTACGTGATCCAGGAAGTCCAGCGCGCCGAAGGCGAAAAGGACATGCAGGGCAAGCCGCTGACCGGCAAGAAGCTGGTGGTACGTCAGCGCTTCGTGAAGACGGGGACCACCCGCGGCGACCTGATCGCCGTCACCGAAGGGCTGAAGCCCGGCGAACGCGTGGCCACCAGTGGCCTGCTGAAGCTGCGCAATGACGCCGAAGTGGTGGTGAACAACAAGGTGCAGCCGGTGACCGAGGCCCAGCCCAAGCCCGAAAACCGTTGACGGAGCGACGGCATGAAATTCACCGACATCTTCATCAACAAACCGGTGCTGGCGATCGTCGTCAGCCTGTTCATCCTGCTGTTCGGCCTGCGCTCGTTCACCGAGTTGAACGTGCGCCAGTATCCCGAGCTGCGCAACGCCGTGGTGAACATCAGCACCACCTACTACGGTGCCGACGCCGACCTGATCCAGGGATTCATCACCACGCCGCTGGAACGCGAGGTGGCGAGTGCCGAAGGCATCGAGTACCTGAGTTCGACCAGTTCGGCCGGTGTCAGCCTGATCCAGGCCTACATCAAGCTGGACCAGGATCCGAACGAGGCACTCACGCAGATCGCCGCCAAGGTCAACAAGATGCGCGGCCAGCTGCCGCCGGAATCCGAGGATCCGGTGATCGACCTGCAACAGGGCCAGCAGATCGCGGCGATGTACGTGTCCTTTGCCAGCGAGACCTTGGACAACAACCAGATCACCGACTACCTGACCCGCGTGGTGCAGCCCAAGCTGGTGACGGTCTCGGGCGTGCAGCGTGCCGACATCCTCGGCGCCGGCACGTTCGCCATGCGCGTATGGTTGAAGCCTGATCGCATGACGGCACTGCAGGTGACCGCCAGCGACGTGGCCACGGCGCTGTCGTCCAACAACGTGCTGGCCGCGGTCGGCTCGACGAAGGGACAGATGGTCGCCATCGACATGACCGCGCGCACCGACCTGCGCAATGCCGACGAGTTCCGCCAGCTGATCATCCGCGAGCAGAACGGCGCCATCGTCCGCCTGGGCGACGTGGCGGATGTGCAGCTGGGCTCGGAGAGCTACGGCACGTCGGTCCGCATCAACGGCGAAGCCGCCACGTTCATGGGCATCTTCGTGTCGCCGGACGCGAACTCGCTGGACGTCATCAAGGACGTGCGCACGCTGTGGGACAACGAGATCGTCCCCCAGCTGCCGGAAGGCATCAAGGCCACGATCCCCTACGACAGTACCGAGCAGATCCAGGATGCCATCGACGAGGTCGTCAGCACCATCGTGGAAGCGGTGATCATCGTGATCGTGGTGATCTTCCTGTTCCTGGGCTCGCTGCGCAGTGTGCTGATTCCCGCGGTGACGGTGCCGTTGTCGCTGGTGGGCGCGCTGTTCCTGATGCTGCTGATGGGTTTCACCATCAACCTGCTGACCCTGCTAGCGATGGTGCTGGCGATCGGCATCGTGGTGGATGACGCGATCATCGTGCTGGAGAACATCCACCGCCACATCGAGGAAGGCATGTCGCCGTACGAGGCGGCGATCAAGGGCGCACGCGAACTGGCCTGGCCGGTCGTGGCCATGACCACCACGCTGGTGGCGGTGTACCTGCCGATCGGCTTCCAGGGCGGCATGACCGGGGTGCTGTTCACCGAGTTCGCCTTCACCCTGGCCGGCTCGGTGCTGCTGTCCGGTGTCATCGCGCTGACGCTGACCCCGATGATGTGCGCCAAGATTCTCAAGCCGCACAGCGAAGGCGGCAAGGGCAAGCTCGAGAAGTGGCTGGACGAGCGCTTCGAGAAGATCAATGCCGGCTACCAGCGCCGCCTGCACGGCACGATGGAAACCAAGTCGGTGATCGGCGTGTTCGGCATCCTGGTGCTGGTGTCGTGCGTGTTCCTGTACATGACCGCACCCAAGGAGCCGGCGCCGCTGGAGGACGAAGGCTTCATCTTCTCCGTCGCCAGCGCGGACCCCTACTCCACGCTGGACTATGTCGAGCGCTACACCGAGGAAGTGACCGCCATCGCCAAGGGCGTGCCGGAAGTGCAGGACTACTTCCTGTTCAACGGCGGCTTCGGCGGCAGCGGCGGCGGTGCCAGCCCGATGGCAATGGCCGGATTCGTGCTGAAGCCCTGGAGCGAGCGTGATCGTTCGACCAACGCGGTGCTGCAGCAGGAACTGCAGCCCAAGATGAGCCAGGTCAGCGGCCTGAACATCTTCGCCCTGGTCCCGCCCTCCCTGCCCAGCGCGGGCGGCGATGGTGGTGGTGGCGAGTTCGTCATCGGGGGCGTGGGCGACCTGAGCCAGTTGGCGGAACTGGCCGACCAGATCCTGATGAAGGCGATGGAGAGCAAGCGCTTCATCTTCCTGGACAAGGACCTGAAGATCGACAAGCCGCGCATCGAGGTCAACATCGACCGCGACAAGGCGGCCAGCCTGGGCATCGACATGCGTACGCTGGCGGCCGACATGGCGGCGATGCTGTCCGGCGGCTATACCAACCGCTTCGCGATGCAGAACCGCTCGTACCTGGTTATCCCGCAGGTGCAGCGCAGCGACCGCCTCAACGCCAGCGACCTGGAGAACTACTACACGCGCACCCGCGACGGCGAACTGATTCCGCTGTCGACCCTGGTCACGCTGAAGGAAAGCGCGCAGCCGCAATCGCTGAAGCGGTTCCAGCAGCTCAACGCGGTGTCCATCACCTTCGCCCCGCGCCCCGGCGTGAGCAAGGGCGAGGCGCTGGCCATCCTGGAGCAGGCCGCGAAGGAAGTGCTGCCACAGGGGTACTCGGTGGACTACGCGGGCGAGTCGCGACAGTACAAGCAGGAAGGCGCGGCGATGCTGGTCACGCTGGCACTGGCGCTGATCGTGATCTTCCTGGTGCTGGCGGCGCAGTTCGAGAGCTTCCGCGATGCGCTGATCATGCTGTTGACCGTGCCGATGGCGATCTGCGGCGCGCTGTTGACGGTGAACGTGCTGGCGATCCTCAGCGGCATCCTGGGCATGATGCAGATCGAAGCCTTCCCCGGCATGAGCATCAACATCTACACCCAGGTGGGCCTGGTGACGCTGGTCGGCGTGATCTCCAAGCACGGCATCCTGATCGTGGAGTTCGCCAACAAGCTGCAGATCGAGCGTGGCCTGTCCAAGCGCGAAGCGATCGAGGAAGCGGCCGCCATCCGCCTGCGCCCGGTGCTGATGACCACCGCCGCGCTCGTGTTCGCGATGATCCCGCTGCTGATCGCCAGCGGCCCGGGTGCGGCGTCGCGCTTCTCGATGGGCGTGGTGATCGCCTCGGGCATGACCATCGGTACGTTGTTCACCCTGTTCGTGCTGCCGGCGTTCTACCTGTACCTGGCCCGCGACCACGCGCACGACCGCAAGGATGCGGATGACGCGTCGCCATCAGTGGATGCTGAGCCCGCGCACGGGCATTGACCAGGCATGCAGTCGATGGAATGAAGAAAAGCCCCGGCCATGCCGGGGCTTTCTTGTAGGAGGGGCTTCAGCCCCGACAGCCGACGAGACAGGTACACGATCGGGGCTGAAACCCCTCCTACAGAGGGTTACTTGGGCGCGTTGGCCGCCGGCGCCACGTACGCCCTGCGCGCCGCACGCACCTCATCGTGATGGTCAGAAGCCCACTGCGCCAGCATCTCCACCCGCTCGAAGAACGACAGCCCCAGCGACGTCAGCGCGTAATCCACGCGCGGCGGCACCGTCGGGAATACCTCGCGGCTGACCAACCCGTCCTGTTCCAGGTGCCGCAGCGTCTGGGCCAGCATGCGCGGCGAGATGTCGGCGATGCGCTTGCGGATCTCGGAAAAGCGCAGCGTCCCCGCCGACAGCTCGTGCAGGACCAGGACCGTCCAACGGTCGCCCAGCCGGTCCAGCACATCGCGGATAGGGCAGTTTTCGACGAGGATCAGCGATTGGCGATGCAGGGTCATGGTCCGACTCCAGGGCATGGTTACTGACCGGTAACCCGGTTACTTCAGGCTCCCTGCTTGTAGGGGCGGCAGCCTTTACTACCATATCGTAACCAACATCCTTTCCGTTACCAAAACAGGAGCCTGTCATGAACGCCCCCGCCCCCACCCTGCTGGTCACCGGCGCTTCCGGACAGCTGGGCAGCGCCGTCGTCCGCCATCTGCTGGATACGCTGCAGATTCCTGCCGACCGGCTCATCGTCACCAGTCGCACTCCGGAATCGCTGGCGGACCTGGCTGCGCGCGGCGTGACCGTGCGTGCCGCCGATTTCGACCAGCCGGCCACGCTGGCGGCCGCCTTCGCCGGGGCCGACCGGCTGCTGCTCGTCAGCACCGATGCCTTGATGGAACCGGGCAAGCGCCTCGCCCAGCACCGCGCCGCCGTGCAGGCCGCCGCGGATGTGGGCGTCGGGCATGTCGTCTATACCTCGCTGCCGTCGGCCGCCACATCGCACGTGTCATTCGCGCCCGACCACTGGGGCACTGAGCAGGCATTGTCCGCCTCGTCCCTCGGCTGGACGGTACTGCGCAACGCCTGGTACTTCGAGAACCTGGCCTATTCCCTGCCGGGCGCCTTGGCATCCGGAGAGTGGGCGACGGCGGCGGGCGAAGGACGCATCGCCTACATCGCGCGCGAAGATCTGGCGCACGCCGCGGCGGTAGCACTGTCATCCGAGGATACGTCGAACCAGATCCTCACATTGACCGGTGAACAGGCGTGGTCGGCGCGCGACGTCGCCGCGCGCGCCTCGGCACTCACCGGCAAGCCGCTTGCCGCCGTCGACATCACGCCAGAGAAGTTGATCGAAGGCCTGAAAGCGCACGGCTTTCCGCCGGTGCTGGCCGACGTGTTCGCCTCGTTCGACGCCGCGACCGCTGCCGGCGATCTCGGCGAGGTCACGGACGACTACCGCCGGCTCACCGGCCGGTCGCCGACCGCATTGGATGCGTGGCTGCCGGCAAACCTCGACCTGCTGACCAAGGCGCACTGAGTCCGAAAACAAGAACCCCGGCGCAACGCCGGGGTTCTCGGTATCACTGGAGATCGATGATCAGGCCGGCTTGGCCGCCTTCTGCTTCGCGATCCACTGATCAACGCGACGCTCCAGCAACGTCAGCGGAAGCGCGCCCCCGCCAAGCACGGTGTCGTGGAAACCCTTGATGTCGAACTTGTCGCCGAGTTCGGTTTCCGCCTTCCTGCGCAGGTCCTGGATCTTGATCATGCCGATCTTGTAGGCCGTGGCCTGCCCCGGCATGATCAGGTAGCGCTTCACTTCGGACTCGATCGCCGCGCGCGGCACCGCGCTGTTGGCATCGAAGTATTCCACCGCCTGCTGCTCGGTCCAGCCCTTGGCATGCAGCCCGGTATCCACCACCAAGCGGATCGCACGCCACATCTCGGAACTCAGGCGACCGAACTCGGAGTACGGGTCCTTGTAGGTTCCCGGCATTTCCTTCGCCAGCCACTCCGAATACAGGCCCCAGCCTTCCGCATACGCGGTGACGCCGTACTGCGTGCGGAACTTCGGCACGCCGGTCAGCTCCTGCGCGATGGCGATCTGCATGTGGTGGCCCGGCAGGCCCTCGTGGTAGGCGATCACCTCCAGCTCGGGCTTGGGCATCGCGCCCATGTCCGACAGATGCGCGTAGTACACGCCCGGGCGCGAACCATCCGGCGTACCCGGGTAGTAGTGCTGGGCGGCGCCGTCCTGCTCACGGAACGGCTCCACGCGCTTGACCACCAGGTCGGCCTTCGGCAGCAGGCCGAAGTAGTCCGGGAGCACCTTCTTGATGTTGTCGATGGCCGCCGTGGCGTCATCGATATAGGCCTGGCGGCCGGCGTCGGTATTGGGATACTTGAACTGCGCATCGCTGTCGATGAAGGCGAAGAAAGCATCCAGATCACCCTTGAAGCCCACCTTGTCCTTCAGCGCCGTCATCTCGCCCTTGATGCGCTCCACTTCCTTCAGTCCCAGCGCATGGATCTCGTCCGCGGTCATGCCGGTGGTGGTCATCTGGCGCAGCTGGTACTCGTAGTACGCCTTGCCGTTCGGATGCGTCGCGCCCACGCCGGTGGCGTTGACGGCGGCCTTCGGAAGCTCCTCCTCGCTCCACGCGATCAGGCGGTCGTACGCAGGCTTGAACTGCTCCAGCAACGCCTTGCGCGCCTCGTCCTTCAGCGCGGTGGCGCGGGCGGCATCGATCTTGCCGGCCTTGACCAGCGCATCGGCCTTGGCCTGCGCGTCAGCCCAGATCGCGGAATCCTTGCCGGTCGAGAACGGCGCACCGGCGATGACCTTCCTGGCCTGCTCCATCACGCCTTCATAGGCGAACTTGGGCGGACGGATACCCTGCCCGGCCGATGCGCGCGCGCGCTCCAGCAACTGGTCGAAGGCGCGGCTGGTCGCCTTCAGGCGGGCGATGTAGGCGGTGTAGTCCGCTTCCTCGTCGACCTTGTGGAAACTGATCAGGAAGGTCGGCCAGAAACCCTGGGCACCATTCATCTGGTCGAAGGCGTAGCCGTCCTGCAGGAAGGCCAGTCCGTCCCTCGCGTTTTCGTACTGGAGCTTCCACAGGTCGTAGGAGAACTTGGCCTCATCGTCGAGCTTGGCGTAGTCGAAGGTCTTCTCCATCTCCTCGACGCTGGCCTTGGCCCAGGCCACCTGATCGCGCTGCGACTGTTCGGACATGTCGTCCACCTGATCGTACAGGTCCTTGCGACCCTGGAAGGTCAGCTGGATCGGGCTGAACTTCAACTGTTCCTCGTACTTCGTTTCGAACCAGGCATTCAGCCGCTGGCTCTCGGCGGCGATGTCGGCGGCGGACGCAGCGACGGCCGGGGCGCCGGCGGCGCCGGTCTCCGGCGTGGCGGCGCGGTCGCAAGCGGTCAGGGCAAGTGCGAGGGCACAGGCAATCAGGGTTTTGCGCATCGGGGTCTCCAGGAAGGATACGGAGGACAGACCCCCGCATTCGGACACTCTACCCAACCCGCCCCGCCCCGTCCCATGACCAAAGATGGGGGTCGCGATGTGGCCTCGCTCACGGATCTGCGGAAAAAAAACGCCGCCCGTAGGCGGCGCTCGTTTTCCGGAGGCGCTGGATTCAGCGCAGGCCGGTCTCATTGCGGGCGATGACCAGGCGCTGGATCTCGCTGGTGCCTTCGTAGATCTCGGTGATCTTGGCATCGCGGAAGTAGCGCTCGATCGGCATTTCCTTGGAATAGCCCATGCCACCATGGATCTGCAGGGCCTGGTGGGTGATCCACATGGCGGCCTCGGACGAGGTCAGCTTGGCGATCGCCGCCTCGTTGCTGAAACGCTGGTCCTGGCCCTTCACCCACGCCGCGCGCAGCGTCAGAAGCGTGGCCGCGTCCAGCTTGCACTTCATGTCGGCGATCTTGGCCTGGGTCATCTGGAACGTGCCGATCGGCGCGCCGAACGCCTTGCGCTCCTTCACGTAGGCGATGGTGGCCTCGTAGGCGGCGCGGGCGATGCCGATGGCCTGGGACGCGATGCCGATGCGGCCGGCATCCAGCACGCCCATGGCGATCTTGAAGCCCTCGCCTTCCTTGCCCAGCACGTCGTCCGCCGTAGCCACGTAGTCGGTGAACTCGATCTCGCAGGTGGCCGAGGCACGGATGCCGAGCTTGGGCTCGGTCTTGCCGCGGTGGAAACCGGCCTTGGCGGTATCGATCAGGAAGGCCGTGATGCCGCGCGCGCCCTTGTCGGGTTCGCTCATCGCGAACAGCACGATGTACTTGGCCACGGGGCCGGAGGTGATCCAGCTCTTCTTGCCATTGATGACGAAGCTGCCATCGGCCTGCTTCACCGCGCGGCAACGCATCGCGGTGGCATCGGAACCCGACTGCGGCTCGGTCAGCGCGAACGCGCCGATCTCGCGGCCTTCGGCGATGGCGCGCACGCAGGTCTGCTTCTGCTCCTCGGTACCGAACTTCAGGATGCCGTTGCAGAAAAGCGAATTGTTGACCGACATGATGGTCGAATGGGCCGCATCGCCTGCGGCGATCTCGATCATCGCCAGCACGTAGGCGATCGGATCCATGCCCGCACCACCGTACTCGGCCGGCACCTCGATGCCCATCAGGCCGTTCTCGCCCAGCAGGCGGATGTTGTCCAGCGGGAACTCGCCGGTCCTGTCGTGGTGCTCCGCGCTGGGCGCGATCTTTTCCTGGGCGATCCGGCGCGCGACGTCCTGGATCATCAACTGCTCTTCGGTGAATGCGAAATCCACGGGTACCCCTCGGCATACGTACTTGAATACCAATTGTAACCCGCGACCATCCGCGGGCGTATGCCACTGGTTGACCTTGCCGCCGCCACGGGAGCAAAATATCTCTATATCGCGATAGGAAGATATTTATGGATCTGGAGGCCTGGTCGGCCCGACTGAAAGTCTTCGCCGACGCCACCCGCGTGCGCCTGCTGGCGCTGCTGTCGCGCGAAGAGCTGACTGTCGCCGAGTTGTCGGCAATCACCCAGTTGGCCCAGCCGCGCGTCTCCACCCACCTGGCAAAATTGAAGGAGGCCGGGCTGGTACGCGACCGTCGCGCGGGCGTGTCGGCCTACTACCGTTTCGACGAAGACAACCTGGACACGGTACAGCGTGAACTGTGGCGCAGCCTGCGCGATGGCAGTGACGATCCGCTGCTGCGCCAGGACGCCGAGCGCGTGGACAACGTGCTGGCCAACCGTGCCGCCGACCAGAACTGGGCCGACAGCGTGGCCGGCGACATGGAGCGCCACTATTCGCCCGGCCGCACCTGGGAGGCCCTGGCCCGGACCGCCCTGCCGCTGCTCGAGACCGGCGACGTGCTGGACATCGCATCCGGCGACGGCGTGCTGGCCGAGTTGCTCTCGCCACATGCGAGCCGCTACGTCTGCATCGACACCAGCACCCGCGTGGTGGCGGCGGCCGGAGAACGCCTGCGGCGCTTCCCGAACGTGGAAGTGCGCGAAGGCGACATGCACGCACTGCCATTCAAGGACGGCAGCTTCGACCTGGTCGTGCTGATGCATGCGTTGACCTATTCCAGCAAACCCGCACAGGCCGTGGCCGAGGCCGCACGCGTGCTGCGCAAGGGAGGCCGCCTGCTGCTCAGCAGCCTGGGCAAGCACGAGCACCGCTCGGTCGTGGAAGCTTACGGGCACGTCAATCTCGGGTTCTCGGACAGGGAGCTCCGCAAGTTCGCCGAGAAGGCCGGGCTGGAGATCGCCAATGCGGAAACCGTCACCCGTGAACGCCGGCCACCGCATTTCGAAGTCCTTTCCCTCACGGCGGTAAAGCCATGAACGTCCTGCCCTGGTTGAATCCCGCCCGCGTGTCCCTGCTGCTCAAGGCGCTGGAAGAACGCATCCTGATCATCGATGGCGCGATGGGCACCATGATCCAGCGTCATGGCCTGCAGGAAGCCGACTACCGCGGTACCCGTTTCGCCGAGGGTTGCGATGCGCAGCACACCCACGAGCACGGCGCGGGCTGCGGCCACGACCTCAAGGGCAACAACGATCTCCTGCTGCTCACCCGGCCTGAAGTCATCGCCGGCGTGCACAGCGCCTACCTGGAGGCAGGTGCCGACCTGGTCGAAACCAACACCTTCAACGCAACCTCGATAAGCCAGGCCGACTACCACCTGGAACACCTGGTCTACGAGTTGAACAAGGCGGGGGCGCACGTCGCGCGCCAGTGCTGCGACGCCATCGAGGCGACCACGCCGGACAAGCCCCGCTTCGTCATCGGCGTGCTGGGACCGACCAGCCGCACCGCTTCGATCAGCCCGGACGTGAACGATCCCGGCTACCGCAACACCAGCTTCGACGCGTTGCGCGCCACCTATCGCGAGGCCATTGAAGGCCTGATCGATGGTGGCTCGGATACGTTGATGGTGGAAACCATCTTCGACACGCTCAATGCCAAAGCCGCCCTGTACGCTATCGAGGAAGTCTTCGATGCGCGCGGTGCACGATTACCCGTGATGATCTCGGGCACGATCACCGACGCCTCCGGCCGTACGCTGTCGGGACAGACCGCCGAAGCGTTCTACACGTCGGTCGCGCATGGTCGCCCGCTGTCCGTCGGACTCAACTGCGCGCTGGGTGCGAAAGACCTCCGCGAACACGTCGAAACCCTGTCGACCGTCGCCGACGCGTATGTCAGCGCACACCCCAACGCCGGTTTGCCGAATGCGTTCGGCGAGTACGACGAGACACCCGAGGAAATGGCGGCCACGTTGAAGGAGTTCGCACAGTCCGGCCTGCTCAATCTCGTCGGCGGCTGCTGCGGCACCACGCCTGCACACATCCGAGCCATCGCCGACGCCGTCGCGGGCGTCGCGCCCCGCCGCCTGCCTGCCCTGCTGGAGGCCGCCGCGTGAATACCCGCGTCCGCCACACCCGCCTGTCCGGCCTTGAACCGCTGGTCATCACCCCGGACCTGCTGTTCGTCAACGTGGGCGAGCGCACCAACGTCACCGGCAGCGCCCAGTTCCGCAAGCTGATCAAGGAAGAGCGCTACGAGGAAGCGGTCGAGGTCGCGCGCCAGCAGGTCGCCAGCGGCGCCCAGATCCTCGACGTCAACATGGACGAAGGCCTGATCGATTCCGAGAAGGCGATGGCCCGCTTCCTCAACCTGATCATGTCCGAACCCGACATCGCCCGCATTCCGGTGATGGTCGATTCATCCAAGTGGAGCGTCATCGAAGCGGGCCTGAAGTGCCTCCAGGGCAAGAGCGTGGTCAATTCGATCTCGCTGAAGGAAGGCGAGGAGGCCTTTGTCGAGCATGCCCGCAAGGTGCTGCGCTACGGCGCGGCCGCCGTGGTGATGGCCTTCGACGAAACCGGCCAGGCCGACACCTGCGCGCGCAAGGTGGAAATCTGCACCCGCGCCTACCGGATCCTGACCGAGGAAGTCGGCTTCCCGCCCGAAGACATCATCTTCGACCCCAACATCTTCGCGGTCGCCACCGGCATCGAGGAACACGACAACTACGCCGTCGACTTCATCGAAGCCACCCGGATCATCAAGCAGACGCTGCCGCATTGCCATGTCTCGGGCGGCGTGTCGAACGTGTCGTTCTCATTCCGCGGCAACGAGCCCGTGCGTGCGGCGATCCACTCGGTGTTCCTGTACCACGCCATCCAGGCCGGCATGGACATGGGTATCGTCAATGCGGGCGGCCTGCCCGTCTACGACGACCTCGACGCCGAGCTCCGCGAACGCGTGGAGGACGTGATCCTCAACCGTCGCAAGGATTCGACCGAACGGCTGCTTGAGATCGCCGAGCGTTACAAGGGCAGGAAAGGCGAAGCGCCGGTGGAGAACCTGGCCTGGCGCGAGAAGCCGGTGCGCGAGCGCCTGGCGCACGCGCTGGTGCACGGCATCGACGCCTTCGTCGACCAGGACACCGAGGAGGCACGCGCGCAGGCTGCTCGCCCGCTGGACGTGATCGAAGGCCCGCTGATGGACGGCATGAACGTGGTCGGCGACCTGTTCGGCGCCGGCAAGATGTTCCTGCCGCAGGTGGTGAAGTCCGCCCGCGTGATGAAGAAGGCGGTGGCCTACCTGCTGCCCTACATCGAAGCCGAAAAGCTGCGCACCGGCGACGTGGGCAAGTCGAACGGCAAGATCGTCATGGCCACCGTCAAGGGCGACGTGCACGACATCGGCAAGAACATCGTCGGCGTGGTGCTGGCCTGCAACAACTTCGACGTGGTGGACCTGGGCGTGATGGTGCCCACGCAGAAGATCCTGGACAGCGCAAAGGCCGAGAACGCGGACCTGATCGGCCTGTCCGGCCTGATCACGCCGTCGCTGGAGGAAATGACCCACGTGGCGCGCGAGATGCAGCGGCAAGGCTTCTCCATGCCCCTGCTGATCGGGGGTGCGACCACCTCCCGTGCGCACACTGCGCTGAAGATCGATCCGCACTACGATGCGCCCACCGTGTGGGTGAAGGATGCCTCGCGTGCCGTGGGTGTGGCGCAATCGCTGATCTCGCGCGACATGCGCGCGGCGTTCGTGGCCGCCAACGATGCCGACTACGCGGAAATCCGCGAACGCCACCGCAACCGTGGCGATGCGAAACGGCTGGTCTCGCTGGAAAAGGCGCGCGGCCAGAAGTTCAACGGCGGTTGGGGCGACTATTCACCGCCCGCGCCCAACCAGCCCGGCCTGCACGTCTTCGAGGACTACCCGCTGGCGGAACTGGTCGAGTTCATCGACTGGACGCCTTTCTTCCAGGCATGGGAGCTGGCGGGCAAGTATCCCGCCATCCTGACCGACGACGTGGTGGGTGCGCAGGCCAGCGAGCTGTACCAGGACGCGCGGACAATGCTGGGGCGCATCGTTGCCGAGAAATGGTTGACGGCGAAAGCGGTATTCGGTCTATGGCCGGCCAACAGCGTCGGCGATGATGTCGAACTCCAGCACGCGGGCACCACCGAGCGCCTGTGTTTCCTGCGCCAGCAAGTAGACAAGCCTGCCGAGCGTCCGGACTTCTGTCTTGCGGACTTCATCGCACCGAAGGATTCCGGCAGGCAGGACTGGATCGGCGCCTTTGCCGTCACCGCCGGCATCGGCATCGATGAACATGTCGCCCGGTTCGAAGCCGACCACGATGACTACAACGCCATCCTGCTGAAAGCCCTCGCCGACCGGCTTGCCGAGGCCCTCGCCGAGCGGCTGCACCAGCGCGTGCGCAAGGAGTTCTGGGGGTTCGCGTCCGACGAAGCATTGGGCAACGAGGCCTTGATCGCCGAGCAGTACCGCGGGATCCGTCCGGCACCGGGTTATCCCGCCTGCCCGGAACACAGCGAGAAAGCCACCCTGTTCCGCCTGCTGGACGCGCCGGGCAATGCCGGCATGTCGCTGACGGAGAGTTTCGCGATGCTGCCGACGGCGGCGGTGTCCGGCTACTATTTCAGCCACCCGCAGAGCCAGTACTTCGTCGTAGGTCGAGTATCGAAGGAGCAGGCGGCCGACTACGCGAAACGCAAGGGCGTGGAGCTGGCGCAGGTGGAAAGATGGCTGGCGTCCAACCTGGACTACGACCCGGAATAAGCGCCATCACGCGCGGCGGCACGTTCACCCCCTGTCGAGAGGCCCGGCAGAGCGGAGCGCAATGCGCGCTCCGCTAGAATGTGCATCCCGCCCGTGCCTGCGTCCCTCATGCCACCCTCGCCCGCTGCCGAAGGCCGGACGTCACCCGTCGCCGCATATCGAGCAGCGACATGAGGGATGCCATCCCGCCGACCGCGTATCCCGCGGTCCGCCTGTCGAGCTTCTACTTTTCGTACTACGCGGTACTCGGCGCCTTCACACCGTACTGGAGCCTGTACCTGGAATCGCGCGGCCTCAGCGTGGCCGCCATCAGTGTGCTGATGAGCCTGTGGTACGCCACGCGTATCGTTTCGCCCAGCCTGTGGACCACGCTGGCCGCGCGCTCGCCGAATCCCATCCGCTGGCTGCACCTGGGCTGCGCGCTGGCATTCGGCTGCTTTGCGCTGTTCCTGCTGCCCCTGGAACACGCAGGCCTGTTCGCGGTGATGCTCGGCTTCTGCTTTGCCTACAACGCCGTGATGCCGCAGTTCGAATCGATCACGATGTCGCATCTCGGTGCGCGCAGCGACCGCTATGGCCTGATCCGCGTCTGGGGCTCGATCGGCTTCATCCTGGTGGTATCGCTGTTCGGCTGGCTGATCGACGCACGCCGGCTGGGCGTGGGTGCATTGCCATGGCTGATGCTGCCGGTGCTGGCGGCCGTCTTCGCATCTGCGTTGTCGAACCGCTACGCACGCGAGCCGGAACACCACCCGATCGATCCGCAGGACGGCTTCCGCGCGCGATTGCGCAGGCCACGGGTGATCGCGTTCTTCGTGGCGGCGTTCCTTACCCAGATCTCGTTCGGCCCGTTCTACACGTTCTTCTCGATCTACCTCTCCGAACACGGCTACACGACCGCGACACAGGGCGTGCTGTGGACGGTCGGCGTACTGGCCGAGATCGGCGTGTTCTTCCTGGCCAGCCGCATCTTCCGGCGCTGGGATGCCAGTCGCGTCCTCATGGTCGCGCTGCTCAGTGCGTCGGTGCGCTGGCTGGTTACCGCCCTGTTTCCCGACAACATGCCGGTGATGGTGCTGGCGCAGCTGACGCATGCGCTCAACTTCGGCGCGTTCTTCGCTGCCGCCATGCAGCTCCTGGTGCGCTTCTTCCCGGGCCGCATGAATGGACACGGCCAGGGCGTGTTCTATGGTCTGTCGTCCGGCGTGGGCGGCGTGGTGGGCGCATTGCTGGCAGGCCAGCTGTGGCGCTTCGGGGGCGAGACCGCATTCTTTGCTTCGTCGGTGATCGCGTTGATCGCCGCATTCATCGTCTGGAACTGGCTGATCCGGCCCGGAACGTCTCCAGCGCAGTTGAGCGACGACTGATCGATCCACCTCGGCCTAAGAATCGTGGCGAGCACCCTCCAGGATGCATACCCTCTTCAGGAATCGCCGGATCTCGCCTGCCGCCGCCACCGGTGCCACCTGGAACAGGAAGTGCGGTGCGTCGATGACGATCTGCTGCGCATTGCGTGCCAGACGAACGATCTCGTCACCTGCCCTTGCTGCTATGAGCCTGTCCCGGCGGGCCTGCAGATGGAGCAGCGGAAGGTCCAGCGCAGCGAGTTGACGACGGACGTCCACACGCAGCGCCGCCAGCGCGCGTTGGCGCAACACGTCGATGGGGATTGCCTCAAGGACGGCATCCAACTCTCTCCGCAATGGCGCCGGCAGCATCCCGCCTGCCAGAACGCGTTCCAGTGCGAACACGGGCAACGACATGGCAGGCAATCGATCCAGTACCGCCGCACAAGCGTGGCTGAAAGGGAGCGGTGCGCGGACGAAACTCGCCGCCAGCACCACGGCTCTGACATGACGTGGGTTGCGATGGGCGAGCATCACGGCCAGGGGACCCGCAAACGACTCGGCGATCAGTACCGTATCCGTGTGCCGCCGCAATGCCGGACCCAGCGCTTCCGCCAGCGCGGCATAGCCGCTGAAGCACCCTGCGTCATACGCAAGCACCTCGGCGTCGCAATCGCCCTGGAATGCATCGAGCAAAGGGGTGTAGAGCCGACCGGTGCCATCCAGCCCGGGCAGCAGGCAGAGACGGGGACGACGATCAGTACGCGTCACCACACCAGGTCGTCGGGCACCTGGTATTGCGGATCGGCATAGGGGTCCTGATCGGCCGGGGCGTCCGGATCGACTTTCAGCGCGACGGCGGGTGCGAAGATCGCTTCGGCTTCGGCGAGCACTGCGGCGGTGACCAGCAGGTAGCGGCCGTTCTGCTGCACCACACCCAGTTCGCCCGCATTGAGTGCTTTCAACTGCGCCGCATTGACATAGATGCGCTTGATCTTGCCGCCATACGGGAAATGGCGTGCGATGTCGGCTTCCGCGTCATTGAGGCCCTTGTCCTGCAGGAACGCATCGAGTTTCGCCCTCGCTTCGCGGCGCAGGCGTGCTTCCTCCTGCTTCACACGCTCGGCTTCGATGCGCTCGTCCTTCTCGCGCTGGGCGCGGATGGCGTAGGCCTTGGCGAGGTCGATGTCTTCCTGGCTGCGCTTGGGCCTGGGCTTGCCTCCACCCTGCGGCGGGCGCGGCTTGCCGCCGTGGCCCGGTTTCGGGTGCGCGGCACCCTTGCCGGTCGGCTTCTGCGCGTCGCGCCGCTGATCGGGCCGACGGTCGGGTTTGCGCTCGGGCTTCGGTGCAGGCTTGAAGCCCAGGCCCAACAACTGGTCGCGGAGTGAATCGGTCATCGGTCTTTCGTGGGGACTGCTGTGTCCCAAGCGTATCAATAATGCGGCGGCGGCGGTTCGTTGGCAGGGTCCTCGAACAGCGAGGTACGTACCTTTCCGAGCTCCTCCACCATGTGCCGGAGCAGCAGCGCGGTGCGCTGGTTCTCGGCCCGTGCGTCCGCCAGCGCCTCGCTCAGCTCGTTGAGCGAATGCTCCTGGAACGCCAGTCGGGTTTCCATTTCCACCAGGCGGCGCTCGAGCGTGTCGCCCTGCAACGGCAGGTCAGTCTGCATGCACGGACCTCCCGCGCCCGATGCCGTAATACGCAATGCCCGCGGCTTCCACTTCGCCGGGGTCGTACAGGTTGCGGCCGTCAAAGACCACCGCATCGCCGAGGGTGTCGCGCAGGCGCGCGAAATCCGGGCTGCGGAACTGCTTCCACTCGGTCACCACCACCAGCGCATCGGCACCCTCAACGGCAGTGCGTGCGTCATCGCAAAGCACCAGGTCGTCGCGCTCGCCGAAGATCCGGGCGGCTTCCTCGCGGGCCTCCGGGTCGTAGGCGCGGACCTTCGCACCGGCGTCCCACAACTCCGCGAGCAGCCTGCGGCTGCTGGCTTCGCGCATGTCGTCGGTGTTGGGCTTGAACGACAGCCCCCAGACCGCGAACGTCCTGCCACGGATGCCCTCGTCTTCGCCGCAGTCATAGTGACGCTGTATCAATTCGAACAGATGGGCCTTCTGGCGGTGGTTGACGGCCTCCACGGCCTGCAGCAGTTCGGCCTGATAACCATGCTGCTGCGCGGTGCGTGCCAGTGCCTGCACATCCTTGGGGAAGCAGGAGCCGCCGTAGCCTGCGCCGGGATAGATGAAATGCCAGCCGATGCGCGGGTCGGAACCGATGCCCTGCCGCACATGCTCCACGTCGGCACCGACGCGTTCGGCGATGTTCGCGATCTCGTTCATGAAGCTGATCTTGGTGGCCAGCATCGCGTTGGCGGCGTACTTGGTCAGCTCGGCAGAGCGCACGTCCATGACGACAATGCGCTCATGGTTGCGATTGAACGGCGCGTAGAGACGACGCAGTTTCTCCACGGCCTGCGGATCCGACGCGCCGATGACGATGCGGTCAGGGCGCATGCAGTCGTTGACCGCATCGCCTTCCTTGAGGAACTCGGGATTGGAGACGACATCGAACGCGATCTCCACGCCGCGCGCCGCGAGTTCGGCGTCGATGGCCGCCCTTACCTTGTCGGCGGTGCCGACCGGCACCGTGGACTTGTTGACCACGATGCAAGGCTGCTGGAGGTTGCGGCCGATGGTGTGGGCCACCGCCAGGACGTACTGCAGGTCGGCGCTGCCGTCCTCGTCGGGAGGGGTACCCACGGCGATGAACACCACGTCACCGTGCGCGATGGCCTCTTCCGCAACAGTGGTGAACCGCAGGCGCCCCGCGGCATGGTTGGCCTTCACCATCGGCGACAGGCCGGGCTCGTAGATGGGGACGACGCCGTGATTGAGGCCATCGACCTTCGCGGGGTCGATGTCCATGCAGACCACGTCATGCCCGACCTCGGCCAGGCAGGTGCCTGTCACCAGCCCGACGTAACCGGTACCGAAGATCGCAACACGCATGAAAGCACTTCCTGGCCGGGGGAGCCGCGATTACACCAGCGACTTATTGCAGCACGCCCATCAATTCGACGTCGAAGGTCAGCGTCGCATCCGGGCCGATCTTGCCGCCGGGTGCACCATTGGGACCATAGGCCAGGTTGGACGGGATCCAGAAGCGGTACTTGGCGCCCACGGGCATCAGGGCCACGCCTTCGGTCCAGCCCGCGATGACCTGGTTCAGGCCGAACTCGGCCGGCTCACCCCGCGCATACGAACTGTCGAAGACTTCGCCGTTGAGCAGCTTGCCTTCGTAGTTCACGCGCACGCGGCTGGTGGACATCGGCCGCTGTCCGTTGCCCTGGCGCAGCACCATGTACTGCAGCCCCGACGGGGTGGTGACCACGCCGGGCTTGGTCTTGTTGGCGGTGAGGAACTTGGCGCCCTCGTCGCGATTGCGCTGCGACGCCCCGGCCTGGCGCTTGGCGATGTAGGCCTGCATCTCGGCCTGCGCCTGCTCCACGGTCAGCAGGGGCGTGCCGCTCTTGCTGGTCAGCGTCCGCACGGCCTGGGCGAGCACGGCCGTGTCCAGCTCATCCTTGAACGGCATCAGCGAGGGGCCCACCACATAGGTGCCCAGGAACAGGCCGACCTTGGTCTTGTCGACCGCCGGCGGCGTGCTGCCCGGCGGCATGCCGGGGACCGGCTGGCCTTCGGCCACGGCGAGGTTCACCCGCAGCAACTGGTCGGTCGCCTGCGCTTCCTGCTCGGAGATCAGCGCGGGCTTGCCGGCGAACGTGTTGGTGATCGCGCGCTCGAATGCGGCCACATCGAGGAATGGCCCCACCGGCTGCAGCGAATTGCCCACATCCACGCCAATCGCGTAGCTCACCTTGTCGCGCTCGGTGACCAGCGCGGTTTTTTCCTGTGCAGACACGCTGCCTCCCAGCATCGAAAACGAGATTGCCAACAACACGGCTGCGCCGCGGACCGACCGCTTCATCCTTTCTGCTCCTGGAACCTGCGCCACGATGGCGGCGCCAAACCCATATTGTGGCATGCCAGCCACCCGCGAAGGCACTGCATCAACGCGCGGCGCGTGGGGCCTTCAATTCGCGCTCGATCGCTTCCACCACGGCGGGGTCTTCGGGCGAGACCTTGCTGGGGAAGTTCGCGACCACGCGACCGTCGCGGCTGATCAGGTACTTGTGGAAGTTCCATCCCGGGGCAGTGCCCGTGGCCTGCGCCAGCGAACGGTAAAGCGGCGTCGCTTTCTCGCCCGTCACCACCACTTTCTCGAACATCGGGAACTTCACGCCATAGGTCAGCGTGCAGAACTCCTGGATCTCCTTCTCGCTGCCCGGCTCCTGGCCCTTGAAGTCGTTGGAGGGGAACCCGAGTACCGCGAATCCCTGACCGGCATAGCGCTTGTGCAGCGCCTCCAGCCCTTCGTACTGCGGCGTGTAACCGCATTTGCTGGCAGTGTTCACCACCAGCAGCACCTGGCCCGCATACTTTTCCTTCAGGTTGACGGGTGCCTTGCCGGCCAGTGGGCGGTAGGCGACGTCCAGCAAACCGGCTGCCAGCACGGTCGCGGAGACGCTCACGAGCGCAAGAAATGACAGCATTTTCAATGACTTGAACTTCATGACCTCACCCCGCTATTACGAACATGACAAGTATGCCTTCAGTTGGGTGACAAAACCCGGTCACCCCGTTGACGCCCTGTGTTTTGGTGTTATAGTTGAATACAACACCACTCACCCAACTCACGGGGGGATGCCATGAACCAGAAATTGACCCACGCCCTGCCCAGCATCGCCGTCGGCGGCCTGCTGCTGGCGGTGGGCGCGCTGGCGGCCGTTACCGGCGCACGCACGGCCGAGGTGGAGTCCGCCGCGCTGGTGGGCGCGCTGGAATCCGAAGCCCTCGAGATCGCAGGCGACGACGGCAAGCCCGAAGCCCGGCAGCACAAGCGCCGCGCGCGGGCATCGCTGGCCATGCCCTATTTCTCCTTTGGCCAATCACTGCGTCCGAGGAGCTGAGCCATGACATCCATCCAATGGAGCGACGGCGCTCCCATCTACCGCCAGCTGAAGGATCGCGTGATCGCGATGATGCTGGACGGCATCCTGAAGCCGGGTGACGCGCTGCCCTCCGTCCGCCAGGTGGCGGCGGAGTACCAGCTCAACCCGATCACCGTTTCGCGTGCCTACCAGGAGCTGGCGGATGAAGCCCTGGTGGAGAAGCGCCGCGGCCTGGGCATGTTCGTCACCGACGAGGCGGCCAAGAAGCTGCGCGGCACCGAGCGCGAGCGGTTCCTGACCGAGGAATGGCCCGCTGTCGCCGAGCGCATCGAGCGCCTGGGCCTGTCCATCGAAGATCTGCTGCAATCCAAGGGGAATAAGTGATGAATGCCGCAATCGCCAACGCCGTGGTGTCGGCCCACGGCCTGCGCAAGGCCTACAGGAACAAGCTTGCGCTGGACAACACGAGCTTCGAGATCGAAGCGGGCAAGATCATCGGTTTGATCGGTCCCAACGGGGCCGGCAAGACCACCGCGCTGAAGGCCATCCTGGGCCTGACGCCATTCGAAGGCCAGCTGAAGGTGCTGGGCATGGATCCGCGCAAGGACCGCGACGAGTTGATGAAGGATGTCTGCTTCATCGCCGATGTGGCGGTGCTGCCGCGCTGGATGAAGGTCAAGGAGGCCATCGACTTCGTGGGCGGCGTGCATCCGCGCTTCGACCGCGCCAAATGCGAGCGATTCCTCGCCAATACCCAGTTGAAGCCCAACCTGCGCGTGCGCGAAATGTCCAAGGGCATGATCGTGCAGCTGCACCTGGCGCTGGTGATGGCCATCGACGCGAAGCTGCTGGTGCTGGACGAACCCACGCTGGGCCTGGACATCCTGTACCGCAAGCAGTTCTACCAGCGCCTGCTGGAGGACTACTTCGACGAACAGAAGACGATCATCGTCACCACCCACCAGGTGGAAGAGATCGAGCACATCCTCACCGACGTCATGTTCATCCGCGACGGCAAGATCGTGCTCACGTCGCAAATGGAGGACATGGCCGAGCGCTACACCGAAGTGCTGGTCAGTGGCGAGGCGGTCGACCAGGCCCGCGCCCTGAAACCCATCGACGAACGCGCCCTGCCCTTCGGCAAGACCGTGCTGCTGTTCGACGGCGTGCCGAAAGGACATCTCGCCGCCCTCGGCGAAACCCGTACCCCTGGTCTGGCTGACCTGTTCGTCGCCATCATGAAAGGAACCTACGCATGAACGCCGTGACTTCGACGTTGGGCAAATCCTCCAAGCCGGGCGCGTTCACGTGGCTGCTGAAGCGCGAATTCTGGGAGAACCGTGGCGGCTTCTTCTGGGCACCCGTCATCACCGGCGGCATCTTCGTGGTGCTCAACCTGATCCTGGCCATCATTGGCAGCATCGCCGCACGTGGCCAGATGAACGGCGGTGGCTTCAGCGTTGAGGAGGCGCCGGAAAAGGCCCACCAGATCGTCGGCGGCATCGGCGACGGCATGCTGCTGGGCGGCGTGATCCTGGCCTGCGTGGTCCTCGCCTTCGTAGTGTTCTTCTATGCGCTGGGCACGCTGTACGACGACCGCCGCGACCGTAGCGTGCTGTTCTGGAAGTCCTTGCCCATCTCCGACACGCACATGGTGCTGTCCAAGCTGGCGTGGGCACTGCTGCTGGCGCCGTTGCTGGCGGTGGGCGTGGGCATCCTGATCGGCGTGGCGATGTGGCTGATCTCGGCGCTGACCATTTCGATCAACGGCTTGCCGGCCGGCGGCGCGGTGTTCACCCACTCGCATCCGCTGCGCATCATCGGCGGCGTGCTTGCCTCCCTGCCCGTCTACGTGTTCTGGGCGTTGCCGGCGGTGGGCTGGCTGATGTTCTGCTCGGCCTGGTCGCGCAGCAAGCCGTTCCTCTGGGCGGTGCTGGTGCCGGTGCTGGCGTGCGTCATCATCAGCATGACCGACATCCTGCCGGGCCTGGAGGTCCGCCACGATCTGATCTGGTACACGGTGGTCTACCGCGGGCTGGCGAGCGTGATCCCGGGCGCGTGGTTCCCCACCCTGCCGGGCGGAGCCACCAACCCGCATGCCGACTTCAACTCCCCGGACGAACTGGCCAATGCCATCGACCTGACCCGCAGCTGGCAGGCCTTCGCCACGGCCGATCTGTGGATCGGCGCGGTGATCGGCGTGGCCCTGATCATCGGTGCCATCTACCTGCGTCGCTGGCGCGAAAGCGAATAAGCCTCCCCGGGGCGGCGCTCCCCACCGCCGCCCGCTTTGATCCGACACGACAAGGGACATCCCATGCGCAAGAACGCTCTACTGGTCCGCAGCGCCTCCATCGCCGCCGTCCTGCTGCTGGCGGCCTGCCAGCCGGCACAGGACAAGCAGGACAACGCGCCCACCGGCATCGCCGCTGAAGCGATGGGCGAAGTGGCCAAGGGCCTGGGCGAGGCCAGCCAGGAAATGGAGAAGGCCCGCGAGGAAATCGCCACCGCGCGAGAACGCCTGGCGCGCGAGAACCTGTCGCTCAACCGCAACGAAAACGAATCCCTGCCCAAGGCCGAGATAACCCCGACCGGCGATCTGTTGATCGAAGGCAAGGCGGTCGTGACCACGCCGGAACAGAAGGCGCTGGTGCTGGCCTATCGCGGCGAACTGCTGGGCGTGGTCGGCGACGGCATGGCCATCGGCATGGAAGGCGCCCGCGTAGGCATCGATGCTGCGGCCTCGGCCTTGAAGGGTGTGCTGGCTGGCCAGTCCGGCGACGAGATCGGCCAGCAGGTCGGTGAACAGGCCAAGGCGAAGATCAAGCCCATGGTGGCGCAGCTGTGCACACGCCTGCCTGGACTGCTCAACGCGCAGCAGGCGCTGGCCGCCGCACTGCCCGAGTTCAAGCCTTACGCGGGCATGGACCAGTCCGACGTGGATGACTGCGGCGATGCCAACGGCGACGGCAACTGGAGCTTCTGAGTTTTCTGCCGTCGGCCGCATCATGCGCGGCACGCAAGCCCCGGGGGATTCGCGCAAGACGCGCACAGATCCCCCATACGAAGGAGATCCGACATGCATTCCACACGCATCCACCGCGCCCTGATGCCCCTGCTGCTGGCGAGTCTGCTGCCGCTCGCCGCGCAGGCCGCGAACACGAAGGAAGGCAGCATCGACCGCGAGATCAGTGCCGACCTGGCGAGCGCGCGCAACGAGGTGCGGGCAGAACTGGCCGTTGCCCGCCGTGAGCTGGAAACCGGCAACCTGCAGCTGGGCGAGAACATGCGCTTCGGGGCATCGTCCGGCAACCGCGCCGCCGACAAGGACACATCACTTCCGAAGGCGGAGATAACTCCCCTTGGTGACTTCCTGATCGAAGGCAGGCCGGTCGCCATCAACGGCCGCCAGCGGCAGGAACTGCTGCTTTATCGCGGCCAGATGATCGACATCGCCAAGGCCGGCATCGACATCGGCGAGCGCAGCGCGCAAGCGGCGTTGGATGTGGTGGACCGGGGCATCTTCAGCCTGGTGTTCGGCGCCATGACCGGCAGCCTGGAGCGCCGCGTGGAAAAGACCGTGAGGGAAACCATCGAACCAGGCGTTCGGCAGATCTGCCACAGCCTGCCTGCGTTGCTGGACAGCCAGGAACGCCTGTCCGCCAGCCTGCCGCCATTCCGTCCCTATGCCACGCTGGAAGCGGACGATGTCGAAGACTGCGAGAAGGAAGTCCGCCGCGAGTTTGCCAAGCGGTAACCCCCTTGAGTCCGCCGGGCGCGCCGCCCCTCGCCGCCGGCAGCTTCCGCATGACTGACCTGATTCCGGAGACCCGCCGATGCGTACCGCCCTTATCGCTTCCCCGCTGCTCGCCCTGCTCTCCCTGTCCGCACCCGCGCTGGCGTCGGACAGGTACTGCAAGCACGAAGCGCCACGCCAGCTGACGCTCGACATCGGCGACGCAAAGACCGTGGTGTTCGAGGTCGGCCCGCACGATCTGACGGTGGAATCGCGCGCCGGTGCGCCTGCCGCGATGGATGGCAGGGCCTGCAGCAGTCACGCCGACCGGCTCGCTCGCCTGAAGATCGAACAGCGGCGTGCCGGCGACAAGCTGATCGTGCGGATGTACCAGGAAGGCAGCTTCAGCGGTCTTTCGTTCGGCAGCAACTACGCCTACATGAACCTGACGGCGACCCTGCCCGACCACCTGCCCGTGCAGGTGAAGGTCGGCTCGGGCGAAGCCGAGGTCACGGGCGCGCCGGTGTTCAGCGCCGATGTCGGCTCCGGCCACGCCGTGGGCCGCGACATCCGCGGACTCGCCGCCACCTCGGTGGGCTCGGGCGATATCGATATCCAGGGTGCCGGCAGCCTGAAAGTGGTGTCGATCGGCTCGGGCGATGTGGAGGCGCACAAGGTGCGTGGCACGACCCATGTCGGCAGTATCGGATCGGGCGGCTTCAGCCTGGCGGGCAGCGGTGACGTCGAGATCGGCTCGATCGGCTCCGGCGGCGCGGATCTGCGCGACATCACCGGTGACGTGGTAGTCGGCTCGGTTGGCTCCGGTGGCGTGGAGGTCCGCAACGTCAGCGGTGGCCTGACCGTCCGCTCCGTCGGCAGTGGCGACATTGACCACGAAGGCGTCAAGGGCGCGCTCGACATTCCCAAGCATCACTGACTTTCAAGGAACGACATGAACCGCATCATTCCGATCGCGTCGGCACTCTCCCTCCTGTTGCTGGCCGCGTGTTCCCGGGGCCCGCAGTCCGGCGACAGCGCCGAAGTATCCGGTGCCTTGTGGGGCCAGAACCTCAAGCTCAACGCCACCGGTCACCCGAAGGCGGAGATCTCGGCCAAGGGCGACTTCATCATCGACGGCAAGACGGTCGAGGTGACCGATGCCCAGCGCACGCTGCTGGTGGCGTACCACCGTGAACTCGGCGGCATCGCCGATGCGGGCATCGCGACGGGCAAGGAAGGTGCCAAGCTGGCGGGCAAGGCCGTCGGTGCTGCAGTGAAAGGCATCTTCAGCGGCAATCCCGACCAGATCGAGCAGCAGATCGAGTCTGAAGCGAAGAAGGTGGAAGCCGAGGCCATGAAGATCTGCGAGCGCCTGCCCGGCCTGTACAAGGCGCAGCAGGATCTCGCCGCGTCACTGCCCGCGTTCCAGCCGTACGCGACGATGGACCTGGATGACGTCGAGGATTGTCGCAGCAGCCAGAGCAGCAGCTATGCCGCAGGTGAAGACGTCGGACGCGCGATCGGCGAAACCATCCACGGTGATGCGAAGGACGGCTCGAACGTGAACGCGGCGGCGGAAGCCGATGCGGCCGCAGCCGCTGAGCCGGCGGAATCCCCCTCCCGTTGACGCCTCCCGCGCCGCCCGGGCGGCGCGCCAGCGCCCTAGTGCGCATCCCGACCCTGCGGAAAACGACATGAAGACCCTATTGCCCATCGCCCTGGCTGTCGCCCTGAGTATCTCCACCGCGCATGCGGCGGATGCCGCCGATCCAGTGCGCGAACGCGCGTTCCAGGACCATATCGCCTACGTCGCGACGTTCGCGATGCCGGTGTTGATCGAGAAGTGTGTCGCGGCCGATGCCACCTACCTGCAGCGCGCCGCGCCGGCGTACTTTCGCTACGTCAACACCCACCAGGACCAGATTGAACGAGGACGGCTGCTGACACTGGCCGAATTCGAACCCGGCGACACGCTGGCCGGATACCGGGAGCGCACCCTGGCCCAACGACTGGGCCGGCTGGACACCGGCACGCCCGAGCAGAAGCAGCAGATGTGCGAAGGCGCGCTGGCGATGCTGTCGGGGACGAAGATCCCCGGCGAGTGGCCGCCGCGCGACTGACGCGCGGCGACACCCTCAACCGCCCCCGCCCCCCGGCTTGCCATGGATGCCACCCTTGGCCAGCACGGCCGGGTCCAGCAGCGGCCTGAGCGTCTTTTCCGGCAGCCCGGTGACTTCGCGCGCCACATCCAGCACCGGCCGGTTCTGCTTGTAGGCCTGCTTGGCGATGGCGGCGCCCTTCTCGTAGCCGATCACCGGGTTCAATGCCGTCACCAGGATCGGATTGCGGTCCAGCGCTTCCTGCACACGGTCGCCACGCACCTTGAGGCCGGCGATGCAGTCATCCGCCAGCAGCCGCGTCACGTTCGACAGCAGTTGGATGCCGTCCAGCAGGTTGTTCGCGATCAGCGGCAGGGTGACGTTCAACTGGAAGTTGCCGGTCTGGCCGGCCACCGTCACGGCGGTGTGGTAGCCCATCACCTGCGCGCACACCATCACCGTGGCCTCCGGGATCACCGGATTCACCTTGCCCGGCATGATGGAACTGCCCGGTTGCAGCGCCGGCAGCTCCACTTCGCCCAGGCCCGCCAACGGCCCTGAGTTCATCCAGCGCAGGTCGTTGGCGATCTTGGTCAGCGCGACGGCCAGCACGCTGAGCTGGCCGGACAGTTCGACCGCGTCGTCCTGCGCCGCCAACCCCTCGAACTTGTTCTGCGCACTTTCGAAGCGCGTACCGGTCAGCGTGGACAACACCTTTGCCACGCGTGTACCGAAGCGCGGATCGGCGTTGATGCCGGTCCCGATCGCCGTGCCGCCCAGCGGCAGCCGGCGCACGCGCGTGAGCGTGTCCTCGATGCGGGCCTGGGCCGAGGACAGCTGCGCCGACCACGCGGAGAACTCCTGGCCGAAGGTCAGCGGCATCGCATCCATCAGGTGCGTGCGGCCGGTCTTGACCACTTTCGCCAGCGCCTTGCCACGCGCATCGATGGTCTTGCGCAGGTGCCTGATGGCCGGCAGCAGGTCCTCCATCACCGCCAGTTGCGCCGCGACGCGCAAGGCGGTCGGGATGACGTCGTTGGAGCTCTGCCCCAGGTTGACGTGGTCGTTCGGATGCACCGCCGCCTTGCCCGCACGCGTCGCCAGCGTGGCGATCACCTCGTTGGCGTTCATGTTCGACGAGGTGCCCGATCCGGTCTGGTAGACATCGATCGGGAAATGCGCATCGTGCGCTCCGGAGGCAACCTCCTGCGCGGCCGCCTGCACGGCCTTGGCGATACCCTTGGGCAGCAGGCCGAGGGCGGCGTTGACGTCGGCGGCGGCCGCCTTCACCAGCCCGAGCGCACGGATGAACCCGCGCGGCATCGGCCGCCCGGAAATCGGGAAGTTCTGCACGGCCCGCTGGGTCTGCGCACCCCATAGCGCGTCCACGGGCACCTGCAGTTCGCCCATGCTGTCGTGCTCGATACGGGTGCGTGCGACGCGGGGCTTGCCTGCGGTCTTCTTCTGGGTCATCACCGTCTCCTGGAGGGATTCACGGCTTGCGCGACGGCAAGGAAGCCGGCGGCTGGCGGGGGCCACAGGATACGCCAGGCCGGATCGCCGCTTTCCCGGGGTAAAATGGAACGCTCCCTTTCAGCTCCCTCCCCCGCGCCCATGTCGGATTCGTCCCTGCTCGCCCTGTCCCCCCTCGATGGCCGCTACGCCGGCAAGGTCGATGCGCTGCGTCCGATCTTCTCGGAATACGGCCTGATCCGCGCCCGCGTGAAGGTGGAGGTCGAGTGGCTGCTGGCGCTGGCCGCCGAACCTGGCATCGTGGAGCTGCCCGCCTTTTCCCCGGCGGCGACGGCGAAGCTGCGCGCGCTGGCCGATGGCTTCAGCGTTGCCGACGCCGCACGCGTGAAGGAAATCGAGCGCACCACGAACCACGACGTCAAGGCGGTGGAGTACTTCATCAAGGAACAGCTGAAGGACGATGCCGGACTGGCGCCGGCGCTGGAATTCGTCCACTTCGCCTGCACGAGCGAGGACATCAACAACCTGTCCTACGGCCTGATGCTGGAACAGGCGCGCCGCGAAGTGCTGCTCCCCGCACTGGACGGCGTCGCCGCGACGCTGCGCACGCTGGCCCACGCGCAGGCCGCACAACCGATGCTGTCCCGCACGCACGGCCAGACGGCATCGCCGACCACGCTGGGCAAGGAGATCGCCAATGTGGTGGCGCGCCTGGAGCGCCAGCGCGCGCAGATCGCCGCAGTCGAGCTGACCGGCAAGATCAATGGCGCGGTGGGCAACTACAACGCCCACGTGGCCAGTTACCCCGACGTGGACTGGCCCGCCTTCGCCCAGCGCCTCGTCGAAGGCCTGGGCCTGGTGTTCAACCCCTACACGACCCAGATCGAGCCGCATGACAACGTGGCCGAAATCGGCGACGCCGCGCGCCGCGCCAATACCATCCTGATCGACCTGGCCCGCGACATCTGGGGCTACATCTCGCTGGGCTACTTCAAGCAGCGCCTGAAGGAAGGCGAAGTCGGTTCGTCGACGATGCCGCACAAGGTCAATCCGATCGACTTCGAGAATGCGGAAGGCAACTTCGGCATCGCCAACGCGCTGTTCGAGCATTTCAGCGCCAAGCTGCCGATCAGCCGCTGGCAGCGCGACCTGACCGACTCCACCGTGTTGCGCGCATTGGGTACGGCCTTCGGCCACACGCAGGTGGCGCTGGATTCGCTGGCCAAGGGCCTGGGCAAGCTGGAAGTGAACCCGCAGCGCCTGGACGCCGACCTCGACGCCGCCTGGGAAGTGCTGGCCGAAGCCGTGCAGACGGTGATGCGTCGCCACGGCCTGCCGAACCCGTACGAACAGCTCAAGGCGCTGACCCGCGGCCAGGGCATCACGGCCGATTCGATGCGTGCGTTCATCGAAACGCTGGACCTGCCTGAAGATGCCAAGCAGCGCCTGCGCAAGATGACACCCGGCAGCTACACCGGCCTGGCGGAACGACTGGCGCGCGGCATCTGACCGGGGCCGAGCCGGACGGGACGACGATGCACCTGCTGATCAACATCGACGTACCCGATCTGGCCGCAGCGGAAGCGCTCTACACGCACGCATTCGGCCTGGCCGCCGCGCGCCGTTTCGGCGATGGTGGCGTGGAACTGCTGGGTGCGCAGGCGCCCATCTACCTGCTGCAGAACGCCGCGGGTTCCGGCGCGACGACGGACACGCAGCGCGACTACACCCGCCACTGGACGCCCGTGCACCTGGACGTGGTGGTGGAATCCCTTGAACCTGCCCTCGACCGCGCCCTGCAGGCGGGTCTGGTACAGGAAACCTCCATCCGCGAGACGAACTGGGGCCGCATCGTCCGCCTGGCCGATCCCTGGGGCCATGGCTGGTGCCTGCTGCAGTTCGTCAATCGCGGCTACGACGAGATTGCCACATGATGCTTCGCGCCACGCTGCTCTGCGGTTTGCTTGCCCTCGCCCTTCCGACCGCCGCGCTCGCCTCCGACACGCCTGCCGCCAAGGCCTGCACCGATGACGCCGGCTGGAACGACCCTGCCACGCCGCTGCGGGTCTACGGCAACACCTGGTACGTCGGCACCTGCGGCATCAGCGCACTGCTGGTGACCTCCGACGAAGGCCACATCCTGGTCGACGCCGCCACGCCGCAGGCCGGCGCGCAGATCCTTGCCAACATCCGTACGCTCGGCTTCAAGCCGGAGGATGTGCGCGCCATCGTGTTCTCGCATGAGCACTACGACCATGCCGGCAGCCTGGCGGAGTTGCAGCGTGCCACCGGCGCGCCCGTGTATGCGCGCGCACCCGCCGTGGACACGTTGAAACGCGGCATGCCGGACCGCCGCGACCCGCAGCTGGAGGTGGCGGAACCCATCACTCCGGTCGGGCATGTCATCACGCTCGCCGATGACGGCGTGGTGCGCGTCGGCCCGCTGGCCCTGCAAGCGGTCGCGTCGCCCGGGCATACACCCGGCGGCACCAGTTGGACCTGGCGCTCCTGTGAAGGCGACGCCTGCCACAAGATGGTCTACGCCGACAGCCTGACCGCGATCTCCGACGATGTGTATCGCTATAGCGACGACGCCGCGCATCCAGGCTACGTCGCGGCCTTCCGCGACACGCTGGCACGCATCGCCGCGCTCGATTGCGGCATTCTCGTCACGCCCCACCCGTCCGCGAGCCGCCTGTGGACGCGGATCGGCCCCCGTGCGGACAGTCCGCTCGTGGACGCCGCCGCCTGCCGTGCGTATGCGCAGTCCGCCACCGTGCGCCTGGACAAACGGCTCGCCGATGAAGCCGCCACGCCATCGCCCTGACGAGCGCGTCGCCTTGATCGGCATCAATGCCCGGCGCCTCGCCCTTCGCGACGCTGGCCACCCTCTCCCATGCCCGGTTTGCCGCCGCGCGAATCCGAACCCATGAACAAGAAAAAGTCCTCGCGGTCCTCCTCCCTTCCCTTCGAGATCGATGCGACCCGCGATTTCCCGCTCGGCATGCCTGCCGAACGCTTCCTGCGCGACTACTGGCACAAGCGGCCACTGCTGATCCGCAATGCGTTCCCGGATTTCGAGACCCCGGTGCAGCCTGAAGACCTCGCCGGGCTGGCCTGCGAGGAAGGCGTCCTGGCCCGGCTGATCAGCCTGGACCGCGACACCGGCACGTGGAATGTACGCACCGGCCCCTTCCAGGAAGAGGATTTCCCCGGCCTGCCGCACCACGACTGGACCCTGCTGGTGCAGGACGTGGACAAGTGGGATCCCGACGTACGCGCGCTGCTGGAGAAGTTCCGCTTCCTCCCGCGCTGGCGCGTGGACGACATCATGATCAGCTTCGCCGCCACCGGCGGTTCGGTCGGCGCACACGTGGACCACTACGACGTGTTCCTGCTGCAGGCACAGGGCGAACGACGCTGGATGATCGATGCGAGCGTGGCGATGGGAAATGCCGCCCCCAACCTGGCATTCCAGGACGATGTGGCGATCAAGCTGCTCCGCGACTTCAATGCCACGCACGAGTGGGTGTTGTCGCCAGGCGACATGCTCTACCTGCCGCCGCTGGTGCCTCACCACGGCGTGGCGGAAAACGCCTGCCTGACGTTCTCGGTAGGCATGCGCGCGCCCTCGTCGGCGGAACTGATCGGCGACTACCTGGACACGCTCATCGCCGATGCCGACGAGGCCGTGCGTTATCACGACGAAGACCTGACGGCTCCGCAGGACCCCAACGAAATCGACGCCCGTGCGATGGAGCGCGTGGTCGAGGCGCTGAATGCCCTGCGCATGAACGACCCCGACCTCGTGGGGGACTGGTTCGGCCGCTTCATCACCACGTATCGGGCGTCCGGCGATGTCATGCCCGCGCCGGAGACGCCGTCCCGCATCGAAATGGAATGGGACCTGCAACAGGGAGCACGCCTGTTGCGTCATCCTTTCTCGCGTTTCGCATGGCGCCGCCGCCGCCAGGGCGCCAGCCTGTTCTGCAATGGCCTGGACTATGCCCTGCCGGTGAAGGACGCCCAGCAGTTGGCGGCGCTGGAAGGACTGGATAGCACCACGTACGGCGCGCTCAGCGATGCCGGCCGCGACGCGGTGATGGCGCTCGCCGCGCAGGGCCACTATCAGCTGGCGTTCGACGACGACGATCCCGACCCGCAGGACGAAGACGCATGAAGGCCGCGCAGGACTATCACGTCGAAGCCGTCGACTACGCCACCACTTCCTCGCCGCTGCACGAGGTGCGGGATGCCGTATTCGTGCAGGAACAGCAGGTCCCCCGCGATCTGGAACGCGATGCGCTGGACCCGCTCAGCCATCACGTGCTCGCCCGCGACGGCGCCGGTCATGCCATGGGCACTGCGCGCCTGACGCCCGACCACCGGATCGGTCGCATGGCGGTGCTCCCGGCCTGGCGTGGCCGGGGGGTCGGCACGGCCATGCTGGGCGCACTGCTGGAGGAAGCGCGCCGTCGCCACTGGCCCGACGTGTCACTGCACGCACAGGTCGATGCCGAAGGCTTCTATGCCCGCCTGGGTTTCCTGCCCGAAGGCGAGCGCTTCTTCGAAGCCGGCATCGAGCACCAGGGCATGCGCCGCACATTGTCCGGACCCGCCACCATCGCCCATCGCGCCGAAGCGGTCGCCATCACCACGGCCATCGTGGCCCAGGCCCGGCGGACGCTGGTGATCTGCAGTCGCGCGCTGGACCCGGGCCTGTGGGATGCTCCCTCCGTAGTGGATGCAGTCCGCCATTTCGCCACCCGCCAGACAGGCGCACAGATCCAGGTGCTGCTGCAGGATGCCGGCACGCCCCAGCGCATGCTGGCTCCCCTGATCGGGCTCGGGCAGCGCCTGCCCAGCGTGTTCGCCTTCCGCGAAGTGCAGGACCCGGTCGACCTGTCTTATACGGCCGCCTTCGTCGCCAACGATGATCACGGCTACTACCACCGGCCGCTGGGCCATCGCTTCGACGGCGAAGCCGGCCTGACGCATGCCGGCCGTGCCCGCCAGCTGAGCGACGAGTTCACCCGGATGTGGGAGCGTGCGCGTCCCGTGACGGAATACCGTGCGCTGGGCATCTGATCAGGCACCGCCGTCGCCACGCCCGGCCGCATCGCCTGCCCGCAACCTGCGCCTTTAGTCCAATCCGGTTACGCCCCCCTCCCGGCATGGGGGTATAATTTCCGGGTTTTCGTCCATGCGCGTGAGACACAGCGCGATATGGGCCGCAAGCGCCCCCTCGACTACCCACAGCACGCCATCGCCATCGTGGACAATCTCCTGAAGCAGTTCGCGCAATCCTCGCAGCTCAACGGGGGCAACGCCTCCTACGTCGAAGACCTGTACGAGCAATACCTCGTCGCCCCGGACAGCGTGGGCCCCAAGTGGAAGGCCTACTTCGACGGATTCAAGGGCCACGAGGCGGGTGATGTCCCGCATTCGGTGGTGATCCAGCAGATCACCGACGCCGCCCGCCAGGCCGCCAACAACGGCCATGTCGTGGCCGCCGGCGGCGACGAGCGCGAGCGCAACGTGGGTCGCCTGATCACCGCCTATCGTTCGCGCGGGCACCTGGGGGCGCAGCTCGACCCGTTGGGCCTGACCCCGCCGGTCAATCCGCCGGACCTGGACCTGGCCTTCCACAACCTGTCCGAGCGCGATCTCGACAGCGAGTTCAGCACCGGCAATGTCGGCGGCAACACGCGCATGAAGCTGCGTGACCTGCTGGCTCGGCTGAAGGCGGCCTACACCGGCCCCATCGGCGTCGAGTTCATGCATATCCCGGAAGTCGACCAGCGCCAGTGGCTGTACCAGCGCCTGGAAACCGCCGGTGGCCAGTTCGGCCTGTCCGCGGAGGCCAAGCGCCGCACGCTGGAGCGCCTGACGGCGGCCGAGGGCCTGGAACGCTACCTGCATACCAAATACGTGGGCCAGAAGCGCTTCTCGCTGGAAGGTGGCGACGCGCTGATCCCGCTGCTCGACACCATGATCCGCAGCGCGGGCGAAGGTGGGGTCAAGGACATCGTGGTCGGCATGGCCCACCGCGGCCGTCTCAACGTGCTGGTCAACACCCTGGGCAAGAGTCCGCGCAAGCTGTTCGACGAGTTCGAAGGCAAGTTCGAACACGACAACAGCCTGGCCCACGCCGGCGACGTGAAGTACCACATGGGCTTCTCCGCCGACATCGCCACGCCCGGCGGCCCGGTCCACCTGGCGCTTGCCTTCAACCCGTCGCACCTGGAAATCGTCGACCCGGTCGTGGCCGGCAGCGTGCGTTCGCGCCAGGAGCGCCGCACCGACACCGCGCGCCAGACCGTGCTGCCGATCATCATGCATGGCGACGCCGCGTTCGCGGGCCAGGGCGTGGTGATGGAGCTGTTCCAGATGTCGCAGGCGCGCGGCTTCGCCGTCGGCGGCACGCTGCATGTCGTGATCAACAACCAGATCGGCTTCACCACCAGCAACAAGGAAGACGCCCGTTCCACCATGTACTGCACGGATGTCGCCAAGATGGTCGGCGCCCCCGTGTTCCATGTGAACGGTGATGATCCGGAAGCGGTGGTCTTCGTGGCGCAGATGGCGTACGACTTCCGCCAGCAGTTCAAGAAGGACGTGGTGATCGATCTGGTGTGCTACCGCCGCCACGGCCACAACGAGGCGGACGAACCCGCTGCGACGCAGCCGGTGATGTACCAGACCATCCGCAAGCACGCGACCACCCGCGAGATGTATGCCGCCAAGCTGGAAAGTGCGGGCATCATCCCCACCGAGGGCGGCAAGGCGCTGGTGGACGAGTACCGCAACAAGCTGGATTCGGGCGAGTACACCACCGAGTTGGCCAAGCAGAAGGGCGACGAGCTGGCGATCGACTGGTCGCGCTACCTGTCCGGCAAGCTCAGCGATCCGGTCGACACCAAGGTCAAGCGCACGTCGCTGGATTCGCTGGCGAAGATCATCACCACGATCCCGGCAGGCGTGGTGCTGCATCCGCGCGTGGCGAAGATCTACGAAGACCGCGTGAAGATGGCCGCCGGCCAACAGCCGGCCGACTGGGGCTTTGCCGAGAACCTGGCCTACGCCACATTGCTGGCCGAAGGCCATGGTCTGCGCCTGGTCGGCCAGGATGCGGGGCGCGGCACGTTCTTCCACCGCCACGCGATCCTGCACGACCAGAAAACCGACAGCTACTACCTTCCGCTGCGCCAGTTGGTGGAGCAGCCGGAACAGGCGACCGTCATCGACTCGCTGCTCAGCGAGGAAGCGGTAATGGCATTCGAGTACGGCTTCTCGACCACGGATCCCAACACGCTGTGCATCTGGGAAGCGCAGTTCGGCGACTTCGCCAACGGCGCGCAGGTGGTGATCGACCAGTTCATCGCCGCCGGCGAAGCCAAGTGGGGCCGCATCAGCGGCCTGACCCTGCTGCTGCCGCACGGTTACGAAGGCCAGGGCCCGGAGCACAGCTCCGCCCGCCTGGAGCGCTTCCTGCAGCTGTGCGCGCTGGAGAACATGCTGGTCTGCGTGCCGACCACGCCCGCCCAGTGCTACCACATGCTGCGCCGCCAGATGCGCATGACCACCCGCAAGCCGCTGGTGGTGATGACGCCGAAGTCGCTGCTGCGCCACAAGCTGGCCGTGTCCACCCTGGATGAACTGGCCAATGGCGAATTCCAGCACCTGATCCCCGACGCCGGCGCCGATGCCAAGAAGGTCAAGCGCGTCGTCGCGTGCTCGGGCAAGGTCTACTACGACCTGGTGGAAGACCAGCAAAAGCGCGGCCAGGACGACGTCGCCCTCCTGCGCATCGAGCAGCTCTACCCGTTCCCGCGCGAGCAGCTGGCCGCCGAACTCAAGCGCTACGGCAAGGCCACCGAAGTGGTCTGGTGCCAGGAAGAGCCGCAGAACCAGGGTGCGTGGTACCAGATCAAGCATCACCTGCAGGCCTGCCTGGCGGACAAGCAGTCGCTGCACTATGCCGGCCGCCCGCGCTCACCCTCGCCTGCCGCCGGCCATTTCGCCGAGCATGTCGAGGAACAGCTGAAGCTGGTCGCCGATGCGCTGGTCAACAAGCTCGGCAACGACAACGTTGCCGAATAAACCCCAAAATTCCTAGAACAACACCACCAGGACGTCCCATCCCATGGCCACTGAAGTCAAAGTTCCGGTTCTGCCCGAGTCCGTCTCCGATGCCACCATCGCCGCCTGGCACAAGAAGGTGGGCGACGCGGTCAAGCGCGACGAGAACCTGATGGACCTGGAAACCGACAAGGTCGTGCTGGAAGTGCCCTCGCCCGTCGATGGCGTGCTGAAGGAAATCAAGTTCAAGGAAGGCGACACGGTGACCAGCCAGCAGTTGCTGGCCATCATCGAAGAAGGTGCCGTGGCCGCCGCCGCGCCCGCTGCCGCCGAAGAGAAGAAGCCTGCCGCCGGTGCGCAGGAAGTGCAGCCGAAGGCCGAAGCCGCCAAGGCCGACGCGGCCGCGCCGTCCAGCACCAAGCCGTCTCCGGCTGCCGCCAGCACCGACGGCCTGCCGCCGGGCGCCCGCTTCACCGCCGTCACCCAGGGCATCGACCCGGCCAACGTCGAAGGCACCGGCCGCAAGGGCGCCGTGACCAAGGAAGACCTCATCAACTACGCCAGCGGCAAGACCGCCGGCGTCAGTGGTGGCGCGCGTCCGGAAGAACGCGTGCCGATGACCCGCATCCGTACGCGCATCGCCGAGCGCCTGATGCAGTCCAAGAACTCCATCGCCATGCTCACCTCGTTCAACGAGGTCAACCTGGCCAAGGTCATGGAGATGCGCAAGGAACTGCAGGACGACTTCGTGAAGGCCAATGGCATCAAGCTGGGCTTCATGAGCTTCTTCGCCAAGGCCGCCGCCAATGCGCTCCAGCGCCACCCGATCGTCAACGCCTCGGTCGACGGCAACGACATCATCTACCACGGCTATGCCGACATCTCGATCGCCGTCTCCACCGAGAAGGGCCTGGTCACGCCGGTGCTGCGCAATGTCGAGCGCATGGGCTTCGGCGACATCGAGAAGGGCATCGCCGAGTACGCCAAGAAGGCGCGCGACGGCAAGCTGGGCCTGGACGACCTGCAGGGTGGCACCTTCACCATCACCAACGGCGGCACCTTCGGCTCGCTGATGTCCACGCCCATCGTCAACCCGCCGCAGAGCGCCATCCTGGGCATGCACGCCATCAAGGATCGCGCGATCGTCGAGAACGGCCAGGTCATCGCCGCGCCGATGATGTACATCGCGCTGAGCTACGACCACCGCATCATCGACGGCAAGGACGCGGTGCTGTTCCTGGTGGATATCAAGAACCAGCTGGAAAACCCGCACCGCATGCTGCTCGGCATGTGATGCACCGAGCCCCTCTCCCTGCGGGAGAGGGGTTGGGATGAGGGTACGACCGCCGCCGCGTCGTCCGGCATCCCTGCTCCGCCACACCCTCATCCGGCGCTTCGCGCCACCTTCTCCCGGCGGGAGAAGGGACAAGCAAAGGACTTCCAAATGGCTGAACAATTCGACGTCGTCGTCATCGGTGCCGGCCCGGCCGGCTACCACGCCGCCATCCGCGCCGCGCAGCTGGGCATGAAGGTCGCGTGCATCGACGCCGCGCTGGGCAAGGACGGCAAGCCCGCGTTGGGCGGCACTTGCCTGCGCGTGGGCTGCGTGCCTTCCAAGGCGCTGCTGGATTCCTCGCGCCAGTTCTGGAACATGGGCCACCTGTTCGGCGACCACGGCATCAGCTTCAAGGACGCGAAGATCGACGTCGAAGCGATGGTTGGCCGCAAGGACAAGATCGTGAAGCAGTTCACCGGCGGCATCGCGATGCTGTTCAAGGCGAACAAGATCACCCCGTACTACGGCTTCGGCCAGCTGCAGCCGGGCAACGTGGTCAAGGTGAAGCAGCACGACGGCAGCGAAGTCGAGCTGAAGGGCACCAACGTCATCATCGCCGCCGGTTCGGATTCCATCGAACTGCCGTTCGCCAAGTTCGACAACGAGACCATCGTCGACAACGTCGGCGCGCTGGACTTCACCGAAGTGCCGAAGCGCCTGGCCGTGATCGGCGCCGGCGTGATCGGCCTGGAACTGGGCAGCGTGTGGAAGCGCCTGGGCGCCGAGGTCGTGATCCTTGAAGCCCTGCCCGACTTCCTGGCCGCCGCCGACGCGGAAGTCGCCAGGACCGCCGCCAAGGAATTCAAGAAGCAGGGCCTGGACATCCGCCTGGGTGCCAAGGTCAGCAAGACCGAAGTCACCGGCAAGGGCAAGAAGAAGGAAGTCGTGGTCACCTACGCCGATGCCGAAGGCGAGAAGACCCTGACGGTCGACAAGCTGCTGGTCGCGGTCGGCCGCAAGGCCGCCAGCAAGGGCCTGCTGGCCGACGGTACCGGCGTGAAGCTCAACGAGCGCGGCCAGATCGAAGTGGACGACCACTGCCACACCGGCGTGGATGGCGTGTGGGCCGTCGGCGACTGCGTGCGTGGCCCGATGCTGGCGCACAAGGGCTTCGAAGAAGGCATCGCGGTGGCCGAACTGATCGCCGGCCTGCCCGGCCACGTCAACCTCGACACCGTGCCGTGGGTCATCTACACCGAGCCGGAAATTGCGTGGGTCGGCAAGACCGAGAAGCAGCTCAAGGACGAAGGCATTCCGTACAAGGCGGGCAGCTTCCCGTTCGCGGCGATCGCACGCGCCGTTGCCATGGGCGAACCGGCCGGCTTCGTGAAAGTGCTCGCGCATGCCGAGACCGACCGCATCCTCGGCCTGCACCTGGTCGGCGTGGGTGTATCGGAGCTTGTGCACGAAGGCGTCATCACGATGGAGTTCAACGGCTCCGCGGACGACCTGGCCCGCATCTGCCACGCGCACCCCACCCTGTCCGAAGCGATCCACGATGCGGCCATGGCGGTGGACAAGCGCGCGATCCACAAGGCCAACTGATCCTGATGCTCCGCACCAACGGCCCGGTCTTCCGGGCCGTTCTGCTTCCGGGATTCCACCGCCGACGGAAAACCATGTTCTCCTTGCTGCTCCTGATTCCCCTGACGACATCGGCCACCCCCATGACATCACCCGACGGGCACGATGATCCGCACGCAAGATGCGCGCTGGTGAACGTGGGCATGAACCTTCGAGAAGCGCTGGCGATCATGCGACGCCCACCCGACAGCACGCTCAGTGGCCACAGCGCCGCCGGCGCGGCCGGTGATCCACCCGCAGGCAGCTTCGCGATCGACTTCTGGCAGACCAAGACCACCGATGCACAGGGCGTCCGCCGCACGTCCGCATTGCGTTACAGCGGCGGCACCATCGAAAGCGTGGACTGCGGCCGCGTCGACGTCGCGTCCGCCGTCCCCTCGCCCTTGAAGGAAGACTGACCCATGCGTTCCCTCTGCGTTTACTGCGGCTCCAATGCGGGCAACAAGCCCGCCTACACCGAACGCGCCATCGCCTTGGGCGACCGCATCGCGAAGGAAGGCCTGCAACTCGTCTACGGCGGCGGCAACGTCGGCCTGATGGGCATCGTCGCCGATGCGGTGCTCGCTGCTGGCGGTGAAGTCATCGGGGTGATTCCCGAACAATTGGTGGGCTGGGAAGTCGCGCACAAGGGCGTCACCCGGCTGGAAGTGGTCGCCAACATGCACGAACGCAAGAAGCGCATGTTCGACCTGTCCGACGCTTTCGTTGCTCTCCCCGGCGGTTTCGGCACGCTCGACGAGATGTTCGAGATGCTGACCTGGCGCCAGCTCGGCATCGGCGACAAGCCCTGCGCGTTCCTCGACGTGGAAGGCTTCTACGCGCCGCTGATGGGCATGATCGACCGCATGGTGGAGGAGCGCTTCCTGCACCCCGAGCAGCGCAACGATCTCTGGCATGGCGACGACCTCGATGCGATGGTCGGCTGGATGCGCGCCTACTCCCCGGCGCAGGCCGACAAGTGGATCGACGAGAAGCGGCGCAAGTCGTTGCGCTGAGCTGCGTCTCCGTCGTCCCAGCGAACGCCGGGACCGATCTTGCTCTTGCGGCGATCACCACGGCGCTCACGGCCAATGGATTCCAGCGTTCGCTGGAATGACGGTTCGGGGGGATCATGCGCCAGCACTCCCCCTTCGTCGTCCCAGCGAAGGCTGGGACCCATCTTGCTCTTGCGGCGATCACCACGGCGCTCACGGCCAATGGATTCCAGCGTTCGCTGGAATGACGGGTTCGGGCGGATCACACACCAGCACTCCCCTCCGTCGTCCCAGCGAAGGCTGGGACCCATCTTGCTCTTGCAGCGATCACCACGGCGCTCACGGCCAATGGATTCCAGCTTTCCCTGGAATGACGGGTTCGGGCGGATCACGCGCCAGCACTCCCCCTTCGTCGTCCCAGTGAAGGCTGGGACCCATCTTGCTCTTGCGGCGACCACCACGGCGCTCACGACCAATGGATTCCAGCTTTCGCTGGAATGACGGCTTCGGGCGGATCACGCGCCAGCACTCCCCTCCGTCGTCCCAGCGAACGCTGGGACCCATCTTGCTCTTGCGGCATTCACCACGACACTCACGGCCAATGGATTCCAGCGTTCGCTGGAATGACGGGTTCGGGCGGATCACGCGCCAGCACTCCCCTCCGTCGTCCCAGCGAACGCTGGGGCCCATCTTGCTCTTGCGGCGATCACCACGACACTCACGGCCATTGGATTCCAGCGTTCGCTGGAATGACGGGGTCGGTCTATAGTCCACTGACGAAACCAAGGACAGGCAAAGGAGAGCCTGCATGCCACGGGAACGGATTCCCTGCGTCTACCTGCTGTCCAGCCAACCACGAGGCACCCTCTACGTCGGTGTAACGTCCGACCTTCCAGCACGTATCTGGCAGCACAAGCATGATCAGGTCGATGGCTTCACCCGACGCTATGGCATCCATACTTTGGTCTGGTATGAGCTCCACGCGCAGATGGAATCTGCGATCCTGCGCGAAAAGACACTGAAAGCCTGGAAGCGGATGTGGAAAATCCAACTGATCGAGGATGTGAATCCGACGTGGCGCGATCTGTACCAGGACATCCTTTGAGACGATAGAGACACAACAACGATGACCCTCACCACCTTCAACGCCTTCCGCATCCACAACGACGCCGCCGGCTATCGCAGCGGCATCGAGGCGCTGACGCTTGATGCGCTCAACCCGGGTGAAGTGGTCATCAAGACCGCGTACTCGTCGGTCAACTACAAGGACGCGCTCGCCGGCACCGGCGAAGGCAAGATCCTCCGCAAGTTTCCGCTGGTGGGGGGGATCGACGTGGCCGGGCATGTCGTGGCCTCCACCGATCCCGCTTTCCGCGAAGGCGATGCCGTGCTCGTCACCGGCTGCGGCCTCAGCGAGACGCGCGATGGCGGCTATGCCGAGTACGCCCGGCTGGAGGCGAAGTGGGTCATTCCCCTGCCCGCCGGCCTCAGCCTGCGCGAGAGCATGATCCTGGGCACCGCAGGGTTCACCGCCGCGTTGGCGCTGTTCCGCATGCGCGAGAACCGGCAGACCCCCGACCTCGGTCCGCTCGCCGTGACCGGTGCCACCGGCGGCGTGGGCTCCCTGGCAGTGGACATCTTCAGCAAGGCGGGCTTCGACGTGCATGCGATAAGCGGCAAGCCTGAGAACACGGACTATCTGAAAGCCATCGGCGCCCGCGAAGTGCTGGGGCGCGACGCATTGGCGACGGCGCGACCGATGGAGACCGCGCGCTTCGGCGGCGGGCTGGACAACGTGGGCGGGACGATGCTGGCCAGCCTGCTGGCCCAGACCGTGCCCTATGGCAACGTGGCCACGGCCGGGCTGGCCGCCAGTGCTGAGCTGCCGACCACCGTCATGCCCTTCATCATCCGCGGAGTATCCCTCCTGGGGGTGGCCTCGGCCGGCACCGCGCGCGACATCCGGGACGCGGTCTGGCAGCACCTGGCGAGCGACTGGAAGCCCGCCCACCTGGACACCATCTGCACCCGCGAGACCCGCCTGGACGGGCTGCCCGACGTATTCCGCACCATGCTGGCCGGCGGCTCCTTCGGCCGCACGCTCGTGCGAATGGGATGAACGGCAGTGGCGGCACGACGGGCGTCATGTGCTGGCCGCGTTCCCCATTTGTCTTGTCTCGAACACGCTCTACAATCGACGGCGGGGACAATCTGGGGAACTCCATGGCAAAAATTCTGATCGTCGACGATTCACCGTCGCAACTGCTGGGCATCCAGCGCATCGTCGAGAAGCTGGGGCACGAATCCATCACCGCCGAGGACGGCGCGGCCGGCGTGGAAGTCGCCAAGCGCGAGCTCCCGGACATGGTCCTGATGGACGTGGTGATGCCCAACCTCAACGGGTTCCAGGCCACGCGCACGCTCAGCCGCGAAGCCACGACCAAGCACATCCCCGTCATCCTGGTGACCACCAAGGACCAGGACACCGACCGCATGTGGGGCCTGCGCCAGGGCGCCAAGGCCTACCTGACCAAGCCGTTCTCGGAAGACGAACTGGCCGAGGTGATCGAGCGCATCTTCAACGCCCGCGAGCTGCCGTCGCCGCCCTCCGCCTGAACCGGCAGGACATCCACCGACATGCGAAGAGCAGGCCCCGGCCTGCTCTTTCCGTTCCAGCGCTTCATCTTGGTGCCACGTAGCCTCCGGGGACGCCGCGCGGTGACAGCACGACCTGCCAGAGCTGGGACCGGCGACTGCGGAAGGTGGCCATCGACGCTGCAAGATAGAACCGCCACATCCGCCGGAACCGCTCGTCGTAGCGCGCATCCAGTGCATCCCACGCCGATTCGACGTTCTCGCGCCACGCCTGCAATGTGCGGTCGTAGTCCGTTCCGAAGTTGTGCCAGTCCTCCAGTACGAAGCGTCCCTCGATGGCCTGCGTGATCTGCAGCGCGGATGGCAACATCGAATTGGGGAAGATATAGCGCGCTATCCAGGGATCGGTGCGGTTGACCGACCGGATTCCGCCGATGGTATGCAGCAGGAACAGGCCTTCCGCCGGCAGGCAACGACGCACCACATCGAAATAGCCGGCGTAGTTCTTCATGCCGACATGTTCGAACATGCCCAGCGAGAACGCGGCGTCGAACGACTCGTCCACCTCCCGGTAGTCCTGCAACCGGATCTCGATCGGCAACCCCGCGCAGAGTGCGGTGGCGTACTCCGCCTGTTCGCGGGAAATGGTGATGCCGACACCGCTTGCGCCGTAACGCTCGGCCGCGAACTTCAGCGCCTCGCCCCAACCGCAGCCGATGTCGAGCACGCGCATGCCTGGCTGCAGGCGGAGCTTGCGGCAGACAAGATCCAGCTTGGCTTCCTGGGCGGCATCCAGGTCCTTCGCCCCACGCCAGTAGCCGCAGCTGTAGACCAGCCGGCGGCCCAGCATCGCGCGGTACAGATCGTTGCCCAGATCGTAGTGGCGTCGCCCGACTTCGCGACTGCGGCGTGGCGATTGCAGGTTGGTCAGGCGCGCACGCAGCGCATCGAAGACCTCGCCTGCGCGGTGCACGCGTTCGTCCAGGCGGGCCGCCAGCAGGCGGAACAGCAGGCCGTCCAGCGAGGCCGTGTCCCACCAGCCTTCCATGTAGCTTTCACCCAGGCCCAGCGAACCCTGCCCAAGCACGCGCGCATGGAAGCGCGCATCGTGCACCTGCAGGTCCCACGGCCGGTCCCCTCCGATCAGCACATCCGCTTCGGCCAACAGGTCCGTGATCCTGCGCTGGAAGCGGTGATGTGGCATTGCGGCATCAGCGGGCGAACAGCCCCGCGTACTCAGGTGCCACGTGCGGCAGCAGCACGGCGGCCGGCACATCGACCGCCTGGGTACCGTCCGCGTAAGGGCCCACCTGGTAAGGGGGGAAGACGAAACGCAGCGCCGTGATGCGGCCCGCAGCGTCCAGCACGGGTACGAACTCGCTGAAATTCCCGGCGTCGGGCTCGGTGCCTTCGTCGATCATCCGCGCGGTGCTCTTGATCAGCGCGGCCCGATCCGTCGGCGCCAGTTCGTCCTCATCGGCCCGGGTCACCACCGCCGTGTGCAGCTGCTCCCGCACGTAGTCGCTGATGGCACGCCACCCTGCAGGACCCGGCACCAGCGCCGCTGCCGTCAGCCGCGTGTCCTGCTGCGGCAGCCAGACGAAGCGCGCGATCAGCGGCTGACCATGTGCGCCCCCGGTATAACGGCTGCCGTCCGCAGCGACCGCCACGATCTGCGGTGTATCCACCACCTGCTCGAACGCCAGCGACAACTCGTACGGTGCGGTGGGCTTGTCGTTGCCGAAGGCCTCCACCGCTTCCATCAGTTCGGCGCGTTCTGCCGTCGCATAGTCCGACAGTGCCTTGGCCAGGCCCGGATACCGGTTGACCGAGGCCGGATAACTGATTCCCACCACATAGCGGTCCGTACTTTCGATGACATCCTTCAGCTCGACCGGCGGGGCAGGCGCGTCAGCGGGCGCCGCGCCAGGCGGGGCGGGATCACCGGAGGCGGTGGGCGGTACGGCGGCCTCGCGCTTGCAGGCGGACAAGGCCAGGACCGCCATCAACAGCAAGGCGGTCCGGAGGAAGGGGGGTGGGGAAATGCTGGGGGACACGTTCGGGCTCCTTCCGGGTGTGTGATGGCCGTCATTCTAGGCCGCGTCATTGCCTTCCTCCAGATACATCAGGCATCCACCAGATCGGCGTACTCGGGATGCCGCTGAACGTATGCGGCGGAGTACGAGCACGCGGGCACGACACGCCAACCCTGCGATCGCGCATGGTCCAGCGCGGCCTTGACCAGGGCGGCGGCGACGCCGCGCCCGCCGATGGCGTCGGGCACGCCGGTATGGTCGATCACCATGCGGCCATCGCGCAGCGAATACAGCAGTTCGGCTTCCCGTCCGTCCAGCCGGGCGGCAAAGCGGCGGGCGGCCGGGTCGTGATGCAGGTCGAGGGAGGGCTGGTCACCGGTCATGGCGTCTCCGTGGCAGGGGGCTCAGGGGCATTGTGACCCAATGCCCAGACGTTGCTGTGGCAGAACTGGACGCATCGCGTCACATTCATGCTTGTGAAGGATTCGATGCCCGGGATAAACGTGACGGACGCCTCATAACGCATGTTGGCACGATTGCTGCGTGGTATGGCTCAAACGAACTGCAATCCGGAGCCCGCCATGAGCCTGATCGAAGAACTGCCCGACGTCTCCAGCGCCAGCGATTTCACCCTGCTGGAAGGCCTGTACCAGCTCACCGTCACCGGCCACACCAAGGACTGGGAGTTCGAGCGTCTCAACAACGCCGTGTACGAGCGCCTGATGTCCACCTACTCGAGCAGCGACAACGCCGGCGTGCACGCCGTCCACTCGCTGGTGGATTGATCGCACGACCTTTCTACCGGGTGCTCCGGCGCGGCGCAGGGGTCCGCCTTCGGGTGTGACTGCCGCGCCGGAGTCCCGTCCCGGCCGCATCGCCTGACGCGGCCAGCACGTAGTTCCACCTTCCCTTTCTCCAGGGCGTCGCAAGTCACTCGCCGCGATGGTCGCGCTTGCCCTGGTTGCGCCGGTCCTGTGTTCCCGCGCTGCCCTGGATGGCTTTCATCCTGCTTTCGGCAGCATGCAGTTCCAGCGCCTTGCCTGCGGCTTCCGAAGAGACGAATCCCGCACCCGTCGCCGCCCCCTGATCGTGGTGATCGAGCTGTTGCCACGGCGCAGGTTGCCGATCCAGTTCGTGCTTCTGTTCCAGTAACGCGCGTGCTGTTTCAAGCGCCTGCGTCGGCGTGATCCTGCGCGGCGCGCGTTTGCGGGCCGGCGTCTTGCGTGCTGCAGGCTTCCCAGCCGTCCGGGATCCTGCTGCGCTGCCCACCGTCTTCTTCACGGGTGTTGCCGCGGAATTCCTCGCGATCTTCGTCGCGGCACTCTTGCGCGCAGGCTGGGGGCCGCCAACCTTGCCTGTCGTCTTCTTTGCCGCGACCTTCCCGGCTGCTACCTTCGTTGGCGCTGCGTTCTTTGTCGCGATCTTCTTCGTGGCGGCGCCCGCCTTCGGGGTGCCGACGCGCTGAGTCGCCTGCTTCGTGGCCGCCTTGCCGGTCGCGGTCTTGCGCGTGGCCTTCGTCGTACTCTTCGCGACCTTCCTGGCCACCTTCTTCGCGGCTGCTTTCTTCGCGACCTTCCTGGCGGGCGCCTTCTTCTTCGTGGCGGTCTTGCTCGCGGTCTTGCGGGTTGCCTTGCGTGTCTTTGCGGTTGCCATGCGCTGCTCCACGTGTGAGACGTGGCACCGGGATAACACGCAGGACCTTCAGCGCAGGTGAGCGCTGCCGCAATGACGGCTTAACCGAAGCTCGGCTGTGACAATGCTTCCAGGAAATGGCCCAGCACGCGAGGCTCCATCGCCGCGAGGAACAGCACGCCGTAAGCGGCCCCCGCCAGATGCGCGCCGTGGTTGATGTTGTCGCCGCCGCGACGGTCCATCCAGATGCTGTAGGCGATGTAGAGCACGGCAAACACGATGGCGGGCATGGGGATGAAGAACACGCCTATCCGCGCCCACGGGTCGATCAGGATGTAGGAGAACAGCACCGCCGATACTGCACCGGACGCACCCAGGCTGCGGTAGTTGGGGTCGTTCTGGTGCTTCAGGTAGGTCGGTAGGATCGACACCACCAGCGCGGAGAAATAGAACGCCACGAAGGTCAGCCGACTGCCGCTGATCTGGGTGATCACCTGTTCCATCAGTCGCCCGAAGAAGAACAGCGTGAACATGTTGAACAGCAGGTGCCAGAAATCCGCGTGGATGAACCCGTAGGTGACCAGCCGGTCGTACTGTCGGTGGCGATGGATCGCGGGCGGCCACAGGATAAGCCGCATCAGCAATGACGGCGTGCGGAATGCGATGAAGCTGACTACGCAGGTCACTGCGATCAGCAGCAGGGTAATGGGTGCGCTCATCCCTCGTCCTTACGCCGCGGTGCGGTAGTTGTCCTGCATGGGATACGTACGCGCGTACAGCGCGAATGCCAATGCCGCCACGAAAGCGAAACCGGCGAAGAAGAACATCAGGAACGCGTTCTCGGTCCAACCCTGTGTCTGGATCCAGCCGATCACCGCCGGGTCGCGCACGCTGGCATTCGTCAGCAGCACCCACAATCCGCCGAACGTGCTGGTGAGATACCAGAAGGCCATGATCACGCCCTTCATCGCCATCGGCGCCTGGCTGTACGCGAACTCCAGCGCCGTCGCCGACACCAGCACTTCACCGAACGTCAGCAGCAGGTACGGCAGGGTTTGCCAGGCCAGAGACACCTGCTGACCATCGTCCATCTGCAACTGCAGCAGGCCGGCCACGACCCACGACAGCGCGGAGATGGCGATGCCCCATCCCATCCGCCGCAGCGCGGTGACGTTGAAGCCCATCCGGCGCAGCGCCGGATACAGCACGAGGTTGTTGAACGGAATCAGCAGCATGACCATCAGCGGATTCAGCGCCTGCATCTGCGTAGCGTCCTTCACCAGCCGGCTCGGCCACCACCATGCGTCATGCGGGATCACCATATCCTTGCCCTGGATGACCCAGGTCGAGGCCTTCTGGTCGAACAGCGACCAGAACGGCGTCACCAGCGCGAAGACGATCAGGATACGGAGCACGGAGCGAACGCCTTCGATGGCGGCATCCGGATGCAGGCCACGGGCGCGCTCCAGTTGCAGCGATGCGCCGAAGCCGACGCCGGCGATGATGGCCCCCAGCGCGAGACACGCCGTAATGACGAACCCCCACGCCTCCGGCCATGCTGCGACCTCGGCGAACTTCAACGCCCACAACGCAAGCATCACCACGGCGCCTATCATCCCGATCGCGGCGACCAACGTGCCGATGCCCACCCCTTTGCCCAACAACGCGCTACGCACGATGTTGAGGAACGAATCCGGGTCTGTCCCGCGCGACGGCGGCACGTTGACGTACTTCTTGCGCCCCGCCCAGAAGATCAGCGTGGCGATGAACATCAGGATGCCCGGAATGCCGAACGCCCACGCTGGCCCCCAACTGGCCAGCACCAGCGGCATCAGCAGGGAGGCGAAGAACGAACCGAAGTTGATGATCCAGTAGAAAGCGTCGAAGACGATCTTCGCCTTGCTCTTGTTCGTCTGGTCGAACTGGTCGCCACAGAACGTCACGACCAGCGGCTTGATGCCGCCCGACCCCAGCGCGATCAGGAACAAGCCGGTATAGAAACCGGTGGCGTTGCTCTCGAACAGCGCCAGGCAGGCGTGGCCGGCGCAGTAGATCAGCGAGAACCACAGGACGGTGTTGTACTTGCCGAAGTAGCGGTCCGACAGCCAGCCGCCCAGCAGCGGGAAGAAATACACACCGATGACGAAACTATGGAAGATGTCCTTGGCCGCACCATTGCGCGACGCTTCGTCCGGCAGGTAGGCCAACAGCACCGAACTGATCAGGAACGGCACCAGGATGTTGCGCATCCCGTAGAAGCTGAACCGTTCGCACGCCTCGTTGCCGATGATGTAGGGAATCTGGCGGGGCATGCGGCCCTGGCTGGCTTCTGCGGTCGTGCTCATCCGATCTTCCGGTGAAAAAGTCCCGGAAGGGTACCGTATCCGCCCGCGCAGGGTCGAACCACCCGCGTGCCGGGCACGCGGACAACGGGGACTGGGACTGACCGCGATTGCGCGGCATCATTCGCCCCTGCCCTGTTCAGGATTTTTCCATGCTGCGTCCCCTCTACGCCGTGTTGTTGCTGGTCCTCGCACCACTGACGCATGCCACGCCTCCCCTCGCCACCGTGTCAGAGCGCTCGGGGTTCGTTGAAACCGGGCGTTACGACGAGGTCATCGCGTTGTGCGACGCGTTTGCGCGCCAGTACCCCAAGGCGGTGCGCTGCCATACCTTCGGCACCTCGCCGGAGGGACGCCCGATGAAGATGCTGGTGGCCTCGACCAGTGGCGCGCTGACGCCGGACCTGGCACGCAAGCACGGACTTCCCGTCGTGCTGGTGCAAGGCGGCATCCATGCCGGCGAGATCGACGGCAAGGACGCCGGCTTCCTGGCGCTGCGCGAGGTGCTCGAAGGCAAGGCAGCGAGCGGTGCGCTGGACAAGCAGGTGTGGCTGTTCGTGCCGGTGTTCAACGTGGACGGCCACGAGCGCTTCGGCGCATGGAACCGGCCCAACCAGCGCGGCCCGAAAGAGATGGGCTGGCGCACCACCGCGCAGAACTTCAACCTCAACCGCGACTACCTGAAAGCCGACACTCCGGAGATGCGGGCGATGCTGCAGCTCGTACAGCGTTGGGATCCACTGGTCACAGTGGACCTGCACGCGACCAACGGCGCGCAGTTCGAGCACGACATCTCGATCCAGGTGGAGCCCGTGCATGCCGGCGATGCGGGGCTGCGGCAGGCAGGTCTGGCCCTCCGGACGTCGGTGATCGGCGATCTCGCTGCGCAGGGTTCACTGCCCCTTCCCTACTACCCGTCCTTCGTCGTCAGTGACGATCCGACTTCGGGCTTCGAGGACAGCGTGGCACCGCCCCGCTTCTCGCATGGCTACTTCCTGCTCCGCAACCGGATCGCGATGCTGGTCGAAACGCATTCCTGGAAGGAGTACCCGGTACGGGTGAAGATCACCCGCAACACGGTGGTGTCGGTACTCGAACAGGTGGCGGCGCACGGCAGCGACTGGCTCGCCAGTGCACGGGAAGCCGATGCCGCCGCCGCGCAACTCGCCGGCCACCCCGAGCCACTGACCTATGCGGCCGCGCCCGCCGCGCGTACCGTGGATTTTCGCGGATACGCCTACACGCGCACCCGCTCGGACGTCTCCGGCGCACTGATGACGCGCTACGACGAAACAACACCGCAGCTCTGGAAGGTGCCGCTGAAGGATGACATCCGACCCTCCCTCGTCGTCGATGCGCCCGGAGCGGGCTACCTGGTACCCACCGCGGAAGCGGCCTGGGTTGCCGATGTACTGAAGACGCATGGCGTGGAATATCGGCTCCTGGGCAACCCCTGGCAGGGTGACGTGGCCGCGTTTCGCGCCACGAAATCCAGCTTCGGCAGCAGCCCGGTGGAAGCCCGCCAGCGCCTGACGGTGGAAGGCGACTGGAGGCAGGAAGCGCGCAGCGTGCCGGCCGGCACGCTGTTCGTGCCCATCGCGCAGGCGAAGTCGCGCCTGGTCATGGCGCTGCTTGAACCGCAGGCGCCCGATTCGTTGCTCGCCTGGGGCCGCTTCAACAATGCGTTCGAGCGCAAGGAGTACATGGAAGACTACGTGGCCGAGAGCGTGGCACGCGAGATGTTGCGCGACCCCGCCGTGAAGGCCGAGTTCGAACGCCGACTGCGTGAAGACAAAGCCTTCTCCGACGATCCCGCTGCACGGCTCGAATTCTTCTACCGCCGGCATCCGTCATGGGACGAACGCTATCGGCTCTATCCGGTCTTGCGCGTCGGCACGAACCCGTGATGCCCCGATGGGATTGCAGGAGCGGGCCGTCACCCCTCGCACCGCTGCTGCAGAAGTTGCTGACCGGAATCCCTCACCCCAGCCGCATCACGCCATAGCGCGGCGCCGCATTGCCGCAGGTCGTGTCGGTAAGCGGCGCCCCCATCTCCGCAAGTACCGCACGCTGCTCCGGGAGCGGCGTGCGCAGGGTCCGCTCTTCGTATGCAGCCAGTGCCTGGAACGGCGGCAACGCCCAGGCACGCGCAAGGAAGTCGGCGGTACGCGGCCATCGCTGCGCGTCGACCTGGTACTTCACGAACACCGCATTGCGGAATAAAGCGGCGATGCTGATGTCGGCGATGGAAATGTCACCGAACAGCCAACCGGCGTCGGGCATCCGTGCTTCCAGATAATCCAGCGCAACCGGCAGCTCTTCGTCCCGGGCCCTGCGCACCACGTCTTCGTCGGTGCCTTCGTTGAACAGGAACCGGCGCACGCCTTTCTGGAAGAACATGCGCCAGACGATCACATCACCCAGGTAGGAATCCGCGTATTCCTCCAGCCAGCGTGCCTGTGCCCGCTGCACGGGATCGGCCGGATACAGCGATGGCTGGGGGAACCTGTCCTGCAGGTATTCGCAGATCACCGTGGAGTCGTTGAGCACCAGGTCACCGTCGCGCAGTACCGGGATGCGGCGCAGGGGACTGATGCGGCTGAACTCCGCGTCCCCCACGAAGGGGGCGATCGGATCGATCCGGTACGGAATGCCTTTCAGCTCCAGACAGACCAGCACCTTGCGCACGTAAGGCGAGATGTAATTGCCGATGATCGTCAACGGTTCGGACATGCCATTCTCCAGCGAGGACAACGGCAGCGTGGGCACGTCGCGCCTTGGGGTCAACCCAATGCCGTGTCCAGCGCCATCATCAGGCAGAAGCCCAGCGTAAGCCCGAACGATGCGATGCCGCCGTGGCCGTGCCGGTTCGACTCGGGGATCACGCTGTGGCCCACGGCGATCAGCATGGCTCCCGCCGCGAACGCCAGCCCCCACGGCAGCAGCACCGACGAAATGCCGACTGCCCACGCGCTGGGAATCGCGGCCAGCGGTTCGGCCACGCCCGACAGCGCGCCCAGGAAGACCGCCTTGCTCCGCGCCATGCCCGCCGTCGCCAGCACAAGGGCAACCACCAGGCCTTCCGGTATGTCTTGCAGGGCGATCCCGATCGCCAGCCCGGCCGCACCACTGAGCGCACCGCCAGCCGCCACGCCCACCGCCATGCCTTCCGGAATGTTGTGCAGCACGATGGCCAGCACGAAGAGCATCACCCGCGAGGGTACGAGACGACGCTGTGCGTCCAGTGGGTCGTCGACCAGGCCACGGTCGAGTGCGAGCAGCGCGCATGCGCCCAGCAGGGTCCCGGCACTCACGAGGCCCGCCGCACCCCAAGGCGAGAAGCCCTGTGCTTCCGCCGCCGCCAAGCCCGGCAGCACCAGCGAGAACGCCGTGGCCGCCAGCATCACACCGGCTCCGAAGCCGAGCAACCCGTCTGCCAGTCGCTGCGGAATCGTCCGCATCACCAACACCGGCAACGCACCGATCGCCGTGGCAGCGGCGCACAACGCACCGCCGCGCAGCGCGAGTCGCATGCCGCTTTCCTGCCCGGGCGGCGCGAGCCACAGCACCCACAACGACGCACCCACAAGCGCGATGACGGCCGCGATGTAGGGCCAGGCCACCGCGGCACGGGTGTAGGCAAAGGGTCGCAGGACGCGATTCATGCCAGGGGTCTCCGGCGCGCGCAGGGGTGCGCGCAGTGCGATGACGGGGGTTCGGTGGCTTGCGACCGATACTAACCGTCCGCAAACCACATCGTCATCGCAATACTGAATCGCCCCGATGGGCGCGGCCTATGTCGCCCGATGCGGACTCAGCGTGCCTGGTACTTCCAGTGGCGCATCTTGCCTTCCGCCATCCACGCGACCGCCTGCGTCAGTCTTCGCTCACGCGTATCCGTCCGTTTGGCCCCCATGATCCATTCGATGTACTCGCGCCGGGCACTGGGGCTGAAGCCATCGAATGTCGCCTTCGCTTCCGGGTTGCCGGCAAGCGCATCGCGGAGATCCGCCGGCGTGCGCAGCACGGGACGCGCAGCGGCCCTGGCTGAGACGGGCGCCGATGAAGCCGCAGGAGTATCGATCAGCGCCATCGCCTTGCGCACCCGTGCAATCAGTTCCCGCCTGGGCGGCAGATCTTCCAGCGACACCAGTTTGCCCAGGCTCCCCATGCCGTCGCGCGCCTTGCCGTCCGTGACCTGCGTGTGCTGCCAGAAGCCGAACGATGCGTGCCGCTTGAATGCGGCCATGTTGCACAGGATGCGTCCGCCGTACTGGAACGACGGCATGCTCCACTTGATGGTCTCTTCCACCTGCGGACATGCTTCGTGCACCACGCTCCGCAAGCGTTCGAGGACCGGGCGCGCGAACTCGGCAGCCATCGCGATGTAGGCATCCACTCTCGGATCGTGCGACGGCATCCCGGCGGCCTCCGTGTCCCGGCGCGACTGTAGCGCGACGGCCGCGTGGGCGCGAACCGGGACCGCACCACGACCCTTTCCGCGTTGACGAACCATTACACCGGCCACCGCTAAGCTGGCGGCCAGCCACGACCACCCCAAGGAGCGCGCACGATGTTCCGTCCGCTGTTGACCACCGCCTGCCTGCTGACACTGGCTGCCTGCCAGTCGCCGCCCACCGGCAGCGGAGCCCCGGCACAGCCTGTCGCGGCGATCCATGGGCGGGCCCTCTATCTCGAACGCATCGCGCCACCGCCAGGCGCGACACTCAGCGTGCAACTCGTGGACAACCAGCTTGCCGATACACCGGCTGCCGTGGTCGCCAGCGCCGACTTCAGCGACCTGGAGGGCCCGCCGTTCGCTTTCACCCTCCCCTATGACCCGGCCAAGGTGCGCCCGAACGGCATGTACGGCCTGCACGCGGGCCTGCGCGACGCGCAGGGCAAGCTCTGGTTCGTCACCGATACGCGCGTCCCTGTGACGCCGGGTGCGTCTGCGCCGGTCGAGTTCAGGATGGTGCGGGCCGGCGGAGAGCCCTCTCCTCCAGCGGCGGGGACACCCTGGGAGCAGGCCAGGGCACGCGGCAGCATTTTCCGCGGGATCGGCACCGAACCCGGCTGGTCCGTGGAGGTCGGTGGTGGCGCGACGCCCCGCCTGAGTGCCGACCTGGATTACGGCGAACGCAAGGTCGATGTCGCCCGGGCCCGCAAGACGGGAGAGGGCTATGTGGGCAGCACCGCCGATGGCCTGGCCGTGTCACTGACGACGAAGAAGGAAGTCTGCAGCGACGGCATGAGCGACAACGAGTATCCCGCCTCCGCGACCCTGACGGTGGGTGGCAAGGTCTACCGCGGCTGCGGCCGCTTCCTGACGGAATGATCCACGCATGAGTCGACGTTCCCGCGCCCGCCGGCAGAGCCGGCAGCGGCTCCCCCTGATCGCATTCCTCGCCCTGCTGGTCCTGGGTGCAGGCGCATGGTGGTGGTCGCAGCGCGACAATGCCCCCGCGCCGGCTGCCGAAACGCAGGAAGCCACCCATCCTCAGCGCACGAACGCCGAACTCGCGCTTCCGCCGGTGGAACAGACGCGCCCCGACGCACCCGTGGGAGATCCGCCTGCCGCTGCCCTGCCGACGCCGGGTGCGGACCTTCCGGCCTTCCTGCCGGCGGAGGCACGACAGACACTGGCGCTGATACGCAGCGGAGGCCCGTTCCCGCATCGGCAGGACGGCTCAGTCTTCCAGAATCGCGAGGGCCGGCTGCCACGTCAGTCGCGCGGCTATTACCGCGAGTACACGGTCGACACGCCCGGGCTCGACCATCGCGGTACACGCCGCATCGTCACCGGCGGCCAACCACCGCGCGAGTACTACTACACCGACGACCACTACGAGAGCTTCCGCCGGTTCGAGATCGGCAACGGAACCCTGCAATGAGCGAATCCGGTTTCGATCCCGGCCTGGCCGATCCCACGCGCGCGGGCGTCTTCTTCGTGACCGAGGATGATCTCGATCCGCTGGCAGCGGTCGGCCGCGATGCCGGGCTGCTGTCGCGCCGGATAGACCTGTCAGGCTGCGACAGCAAGGGCGCCCTGCTGCTGCGCATCGCCACGGTGCTGGACTTCCCGCAGTCCTCCGGGCGCAACTGGGATGCGCTGTCCGACAGCCTGCGCGACCTGTCGTGGCTGGAGGCGCCCGGCTACGTCCTGCTCTTCGAACAGGCCCACGAACTGCGCGAACGCACCGAGGCCGATTTCGACACCCTGCTCGACATCCTGGACGAAGTCTCGCAGTTCTGGACGTCCAACGAGGTCCCGTTCTGGTCGTTCATCGCGCTGCCCGAGGAAGATTTCCCCGACCTGCAATAGGTTTTCCGGCGGCAACCGCGCCGATCTGCGAAAATGCCGCATGCTCGATTTCACTTCTCTTCCGCTGGCACCCGGCCTGCAGCAGGGTGTCCAGGCGCTGGGTTACGCCCGGCCGACCCCCATCCAGGCCCGCAGCCTGCCCGCCATCCTCGATGGCCGCGATGTCATCGCGCAGGCACCCACCGGCAGCGGCAAGACTGCTGCCTTCGGCCTGGGCCTGTTGCACCGGCTCGATGTCGCCACGGGGCGCACGCAGGCCCTGGTGCTGTGCCCGACCCGCGAACTCGCCGACCAGGTGGCGCAGCAGTTGCGCAAACTGGCCGTCGGCATCCCCAACATCAAGGTCCTGACGCTGTGTGGCGGCATGCCGCTGGAGCCGCAGCTGCGCTCGCTCGAAGCGCACGACCCGCACGTGGTCGTCGGCACGCCTGGGCGCATCCAGGAACTGTTGCGCAAGAAGGCGCTGCACCTGGGTGGCATCCGCACGCTGGTGCTGGACGAGGCCGACCGCATGCTCGACATGGGCTTCGAGGAGCCGATCCGCGAGATCACCGGCAAGACGCCGAAGGATCGCCAGAGCCTGCTGTTCTCGGCCACCTTCACCGACGCCATCCGCGGGATTGCCCGCAACACCCTGCGCGATCCGCTCGAAGTCACGGTGGATGCGCCACAGGAACAGGCGGTCATCGAGCAACGCTTCGTGCGCGTGGATCCGGAACGCAAGCAGACCGCGCTGGCGGGCCTGCTGGCGCAACGCGGCGTGGAGTCGTGCGTGGTGTTCTGCAACATGCGCAAGGACGTGGACGAAGTCGCTGGTTCGTTGCAGCACTTCGGCTTCTCCGCGCTCGCCCTGCACGGCGACATGGAACAGCGGGACCGCGACGAAGTGCTGGTGCGCTTCGCCAACCGCAGCTGCAACGTGCTGGTCGCCAGCGACGTGGCCGCGCGCGGACTGGACATCGAGGATCTGGTGCTGGTGGTCAACTACGACATGCCCAGCGACGCGGATACCTACGTGCACCGCATCGGCCGCACCGGCCGCGCGGGTCGCGATGGCCTGGCGATCAGCCTGTGCACGCCGCGCGAACTGCCGCGCGCCGCCGTGATCGAGGAACGCCTGGGCGCGCCGCTGTTGTGGGACCGCAATGTCCCCATACCCCCGAAGGCCAATACCGCGCCGCCCGCCGCGATGACCACGCTGCGCATCGACGCCGGCAAGACCGACAAGCTGCGCCCCGGCGACGTGCTCGGCGCATTGACCGGCGACGCCGGCCTGTCCGCTTCCGCGATCGGCAAGATCAATGTCTTCGCCACGCGTACCTACGTGGCCGTCGCGCGCGACAAGGCCGGCGCGGCACTGGCGCGCTTGAATGCCGGCAAGATCAAGGGCCGCAGCTTCCGCGTACGGAAACTCTGAACCGTCGTCCCAGCGAAAGCCGGGACCCATCTTGCTGTTGTCTCCCCTGCCGGGCGGCAAGAACTGTCGTGTTGACGGCCAATGGATTCCCGCTTGCGCTGGAATGACGGCAGCGGTTGCGAGTGCGCTCCGCACTCCGTCTCGCGCACCACGTCATCCTCTGGCCAGCCCACAAACAAAAACGCCGGCGCTTGCGCACCGGCGTTTTCTTGAACCGTAGGGTTCAGCGCTGGATTACAGCGGCTGCACCTGGTCGGCCTGCATGCCCTTCTGGCCCTGCACGGCGACGAAGGAGACCGCCTGGCCTTCCTTCAGCGACTTGAAGCCATTGCCCTGGATCGAGCGGAAGTGCACGAACAGGTCGGGGCCGCTCTGCGGGGTGATGAAGCCGAAGCCCTTGGCGTCGTTGAACCACTTGACGGTACCGGTCTGACGATCAGACATCTTTACTAACTCCTGAAACATGGATGAAAGGACCACAACCCCGGGGAAACCGGGACGGGACTGGGTTTGCAGGCGTTGGTAAAGCGGGAAGATGTAGCAGATGTATCTACCGCATCAGGCTCACGATTCACGGTGACCCTGGCAAGCACAGTGCCGGCACTCTACCGGGGTTTCCGGAGAAAAGCGAATCCTTCCCGCTCGCAAGCTGAACAGGGAGGTCCGAGCGGTCCGGCTGACCGGTTGCCGGCATTCGGGGGGGCGCCCCTCCATGCGGCGTATCATGACGCCCCCTTGCCCGAACCCCCACCATGGCCCTCAAGTCCACCGTCGTCAAAGCCGAACTCCAGATCAGCGACATGGACCGTCATTACTACGGTGCCCACGGCCTGACCCTGGCCCAGCACCCGTCGGAGACCGACGAGCGGCTGATGGTGCGCCTGCTCGCCTTCGCGCTGCTGGCCGAGGACCGGCTGGAGTTCGGCAAGGGCCTGAGCAACGAAGAAGAACCCGACCTCTGGCGCAAGGATTACACCGGCCTGATCGAGCAGTGGATCGACCTGGGCCAACCGGACGAATCCCGGATCCGCAAGGCCTGCGGACGTGCCCGCGAGGTCGTCGTGGTCAACTACGGCGGCCGCGCGGCCGACCTCTGGTGGGACAGGAACGCAGCGCTGCTGGCACGTCATCGCAACCTGACCGTGCTCGACATCGCGCCGGAGGCGGTAGATGCCCTCACCGCGCTGATGGTGCGCAGCATGCGGTTCAACGTGATGATCCAGGACGGCGAAATGCAGTGGATGACCGACGATCGCGTGGTCAGCGTCATCCCCGTGGTCCGCCAGACGGGGCTCGCGCGGGCTGCCTGAGCGCATGGCGCCCACTCACGACGTACTGGTGATCGGCGGCGGCGCGGCCGGTCTCATGACCGCACTCACGGCGGGCCAGCGCGGCCTGCGCGTGCTGGTCATCGAACATGCCAACAAGGTCGGCAAGAAGATCCTGATGTCCGGTGGCGGGCGCTGCAACTTCACCAATACCGGCACCGCGCCTGCCAACTTCCTGTCGGCCAATCCGCATTTCTGCAAGTCGGCGCTGGCGCGCTACACGCCGGGCGATTTCATCGAAATGGTCCAGCGCCATCGCATTGCCTTCCACGAGAAGGAGCTGGGGCAGCTGTTCTGCGACGTGTCGTCCAAGCTCATCGTGAAGATGCTGGTGGACGAATGCGTCGCCGCAAGCGTACGCATCGAGACGGGCTGCAGCGTGCAGCAGGTCCACCACGACAGCGGCGTGTTCCGCGTCGATACGCCACTGGGCCGTTTCGCCGCACCATCGCTGGTGGTGGCCACCGGCGGCCTGTCGATCCCCAGCATGGGCGCCACCGGCTTCGGCTACGAACTGGCGAAGCAGTTCGGACATGCCCTGCTGCCCACGCGTGCGGGACTGGTGCCGCTGACGCTCACCGGCAAACACCAGGAGCGGCTGGCCGACCTGAGCGGCGTCGCTCTCCCGGTGGAAGCCCGATGCGGCAAGGCGCGTTTCCGCAACTTCATGCTGCTGACCCACCGCGGTGTCAGCGGTCCGTCGATCCTGCAGATCTCCTCGTACTGGCAACCGGGCGATGACCTGCGACTGGACCTGCTGCCCGACCACGACGCGCTGGACTGGCTGCAGTCGCAACGGGCGCAGCGGCAGGATGCGGAACTGAAGACCGTGCTGTCGGACGTACTGCCGCGCCGCTTCGCGCAACGCCTGTGCGAGGTCTGGCTGCCGAACCGGCCGATGAGGCAGTTCAACCCGCCCCAGCTGAAGGACGCCGCCGGCCTGCTGGCCAACTGGCCACTGGTCGCCAGCGGCACTGAGGGCTACCGCACCGCCGAGGTGACGCTGGGTGGCGTGGACACCGACGGGGTCTCGAGCAGCACGATGATGTCGAAGCACGTGGCTGGCCTGTTCTTCGTCGGTGAGGTACTCGACGTCACCGGGTGGTTGGGCGGCTACAACTTCCAGTGGGCCTGGGCTTCGGGCCATGCGGCGGGCATGGCGGTCTGACGCACTGCGGCGTTCCTGTCCAGGACGCCTTTGCTAGCCTTTGGAAACCGGTGTCATCACAGGCATTCCATGCGTCCGTTCCGTCCCGTTCCCTCCTCGCGCCGCGACTTCCTGCGGCAGCTCACCGCCACCTCCGCGATGGCGGGCCTGCTCGGCCCCGGACTGTTCACCGCGCAGGCGGGCTCGCGGTCTCCGCTTGCCGCCACGCGGAGCGGACGCATTGCCGGGACCGTGGATCGCGGCATCCACGTCTTCCGCGGCGTGCCCTACGGGGCCGACACCGCTACCCGCCGTTTCCAGCGCTCGGTGCGCGAAACCGCCTGGACCGGTGCGCGCGATGCCACCCGCTTCGGCGCATCCGCACCCCAGCGCGGCGATGCTGACGGCCAGTCCGTCAGCGAGGACTGCCTGTTCCTCAACGTCTACACCCCTGCCCTGCGCGATGATGGCAAGCGTCCGATCCTGTTCTACATCCATGGTGGCGGCTACAACAACGGTTCCGGCTCCCACCCGCTGTACGACGGGGTGAACCTGTGCCGCCGCGGCGATGTGGTCGTGGTGACCGTCAACCACCGGCTCAACGCGTTCGGCTACCTCTACCTGGGCGAGAGCGGCGACGAGCGCCTGCGTGACGCCGGCAACGTGGGCCAGCTCGACCTGATCGACGCCCTGCGCTGGGTGCGCGAACACGCGCACGAGTTCGGCGGCGATGCGGGCAACGTCACCGTGTTCGGCCAGTCCGGGGGCGGCGCCAAGATCGCCACGCTGATGGCGATGCCGGAGGCCGACGGCCTGTTCCACAAGGCGATGACGATGAGCGGCCAGCAGGTCACCGCTGCGGGTCCGCGTGCGGCGGCGCAGCGCACCGCACTGTTCCTCGCCGACCTGGACCTCGGCCCACGCGACACCGATGCGCTGCTGGCGATGCCGATGGCGCGACTGCTGGATGCCACGCGCGTGCGCGACTCGTCGCGCGTGGAGAACGCCGCGCTCTACTTCGGGCCCGTGCTGGACACGTACAACCTGCCCCGTCACCCCTTCTACCCCGATGCGCCGGCGCAGTCGGCGCGCATTCCGATGATCATCGGCAACACGCGCGACGAGACGCGCGCGTTCCTCGGCAACGACGAAGCGAACTTGGCGCTGACCTGGGACCAGTTGCCGCAGAAGCTGCGCGAGCAGCAGTACGTGGACCTGTCGCCGGACGTGGTGATCGCCGAGTACCGCCGGTTGTATCCGGACTACACGCCGTCCGAGGTGTTCTTCGCTGCGACCACCGCGGGCCGTTCCTGGCGCGGCGCCGTCATCGAAGCAGAGGAGCGTGCGAAGCAGGGATCGCCTGCGTGGGTCTATCAGTTGGACTGGCGTTCGCCGTCCGAGGGCGGACGCCTCCGAGCCTTCCACACGCTCGACATCCCACTGGTGTTCGACAACGTGGCGGCCGAGGGATCGAAGACCGGCGATGATCAACGCGCACGCACGATGGCCTCGCGCATGAGCGAGGCGCTGATCGCCCTCGCCCGCCGTGGCGACCCGAACCACGCGGACCTTCCGGCGTGGTCGCCCTACACGCTGCCACAGCGGCAGACGATGGTGTTCGACGACAGATCCAGCATGCAGGACGATCCGCGCGGCGGAGAGCGCCGGCTATACGAGCGCGTGCCGTTTCTCCAACGAGGCACCTCGTAGGGTGGGCCTTGGCCCACCATCGTGTCGCATCTGCTCTCGCGGAGGATGATCGGCGGCTCGACGCACGCCGCGTCCGACCCCGTGCGACGGTAGGCCGAGGCCCACCCTACGATTGCATGACCTCGGCGGCGATCTCGAACGAGCGCAGGCGCTTGTCGTGGTCGAAGATGTTGGCGGTCAGCATCAGCTCGTCGGGGCGATGCCGCTGGATGAAGTCCGCGATGCCCTTGCGCACGGTGTCGCGGCTGCCGATGACGGCACAGGCCAGCGCCTGTGCCACACCCGCTTTCTCGTGCGGCTCCCAGAACGTTTCGATGTCGTCGATCGGTGGCGGCACCAGGCCGGCGCGCCCGCGACGCAGGTTGACGAAAGCCTGCTGCTGCGTGGTGAACAGGTGTTTCGCCTCGGCATCGGTCTCGGCCGCCACCACGTTCAAGGCGAGCATCGCGTGCGGCTTGGCCTGCCGCTTCGAGGGACGGAAGTCGCGGTGGTACACCAGCAGCGCCTGGTCCATGGCATCGGGTGCGAAGTGGGACGCGAACGCATACGGCAGGCCGAGCGCGGCGGAGAGCTGTGCACCGAACAGGCTGGAGCCCAGCAGCCATACCGGCACGTCGAGGCCCGCGCCCGGCACGGCACGCACCGCCTGGCCCTCCTGTACCGGCTCGAAGTAACGCAGCAGCTCCTGCACGTCCTGCGGGAACTGTTCCGCGCTGTCGAAATAGCGGCGCAGCGCACGCGCCGTCGCCTGGTCAGTGCCCGGTGCACGGCCCAGGCCAAGATCGATGCGGCCCGGATACAGCGATGCCAGCGTGCCGAACTGCTCGGCCACCTGCAGCGGCGAGTGATTCGGCAGCATGATGCCGCCAGCACCCACACGGATGGTGGATGTCGCGCCGGCCACGTGTCCGATCAGCACTGCCGTTGCAGCGCTGGCGATGCCCGGCATGTTGTGGTGCTCGGCCAGCCAGTAGCGTGTGTAACCCCAGCGCTCGGCATGCTGCGCGAGGTCGCGCATGTGGACGAAAGCCCGGGTGGTATCGCTGCCCTCGCAGACAGGCGCGAGGTCGAGGAGCGAGTAAGGGATCATGGGGACACCGGCAATGACGATGTCATCGTCATGGGGCCGCAGGCGATCCGATTCCACCCTGCGGCATGGGACGCTGCATCCCGCCTAGCCGAGCAGGTCGAACGGCCCGCCCTGCTCCAGCGCACGCTGGTAGGCCGGCCTGGCGTGGATGCGCTGCAGGAATCCGGCCAGGTTCGGACAGGCGTCCAGTCCGGCGCGTACCGCCGCCGCTTCGACCGGGAAGCTCATCTGGATGTCGGCTGCGCTGAACTGGTCACCGGCGAACCACGGCGCCTTGCCCAGTTCGCTTTCCATGTAGCCCAGATGGAGCTTCACCTGCGGTCCGACGAACGTCCGCATCGCCTTGTCGGCGATGCCGCGCGCGATGGGCCGGGCGAAGAACGGCATGGGCGCTTTCTTGAGGCGGGAGAACACCAGACTGAGCAGCATTGGCGGCATCGCCGAGCCTTCCGCGTAGTGCAGCCAGTAGCGGTAGCGCAGATGCTCGGCGGTGCCCGGCGAGGGCGCGAACCGGCGCGCGGTGTCGTAACGCTCCACGAGGTACTCGAGGATCGCGCCGGATTCGGCCAGCACGTGTTCTCCATCCACCACCACGGGCGACTTGCCCAGCGGATGGATCTTCCTCAGCGCCGGCGGCGCGAGCATGGTCTGCGGGTCGCGCTGGTAACGCACCACCGTGTAGTCCAGCCCCAGTTCCTCGAGCAGCCAGAGCACACGCTGGGAACGGGAGTTGTTGAGATGGTGGACGGTGATCATGGGGAGCTCCGTGGGAGACGGCCATGCTACCGCGATGTCCGCCGTTGTAGGAGCGACGTCAGTCGCGACCGTGCGGCAACAACGCACCGGAACTCTGCTCACCCGAAATTCGGTGCACAACGAGCGAGGTCGGGAAGATCGAACCGTGCGGTCGCGACTGACGTCGCTCCTACAAGGAAGCGATGCGACTCAGGAACTGCACGACAGCATCGAACAACCCGCGCGGTCGCGTGCCCAGTCGGGGCGACGCCCGGCATAGCGTTCACGACCCGGCTGGTCGTCGTACGGCCGGCGCATGACGTCCAGCAGCGCATGCACGCCGGACAGGTCGCCCGCCTCCGCCGCATCGATGGCCTGCTGCGCCAGGTAGTTGCGCAGCACGTAGCGGGGATTGGCCAGGCGCATCCGTTCACGGCGCGCCGCCGGCGTCAGCGTTTCGTCATCGAGGCGGCGCGCGTACTCGACCAGCCAATGGCGCAACGCCGGCGCGACGGCGTCGCGACGGGCCGGGTCATAGAACGCATCATCGAATGCGGACAGCGATGCATCCGCCGGATCCGCATCCATCAAGGCGCGGAAGAACAGGGTCATGTCGATCTCGCCCTGCGCCAGCAGCTGCTGCAACGTGTCCATCCGTTCGATGTCGTCATCCCGGCAGTCCGCCAACCCCAGCTTGCGTGCGGTGGTGTCGCGGTGCGCGCGTGCATGGGCATCGGCGAACCGCTGCAGGCCGGCCTGCAAGGGCTCCACGCCATCGAACAGCGGCGACAGCGCCTGCGCGAAGCGGCTCAGATTCCATCCCGCCACCTGCGGTTGCCAGCCGAAGCGATAGCGACGGCCGTGGGCATCGGTGGTGTTGGGCGTCCAGTCCGGGTCGTAGGCGTCGATCCAGCCATAGGGGCCGTAATCGATCGTCAACCCGAGCACCGACATGTTGTCGGTGTTCATCACGCCATGGACGAAGCCCACCCGCATCCAGTGCGCCACCATCACCGCGGTGCGCTCGCAGACCTCTGCGAACCAGGCCGCGTGCAGCGCTTCGCCTTCGCCGGACAGGTGCGGGAAATCGCGACGGATGGTGAAGTCCACCAGCGCGCGCAGCAGGCCGGTGTCGCCACGCGATGCGGGCAACTGGTAATGACCGAAGCGGAGGAACGAGGGCGCCACCCGGCAGACCACCGCACCGGCCTCAGGCTTCGGATGACCGTCGTAGAACATGTCGCGCACCACCTGCTCGCCCGTGCCTACAAGGCTGAGGGCGCGTGTCGTGGGCACGCCCAGGTGATGCATCGCTTCGCTGCACAGGAATTCGCGGATCGACGACCGCAGGACGGCGCGACCGTCGGCGGTACGCGAATAGGGCGTGGGCCCTGCGCCTTTCAGCTGCAGTTCCCAGCGCTCGCCGGCCGCGTTGACCACCTCGCCCAGCGTGATCGCGCGACCGTCACCCAACTGGCCCGCCCAGTTGCCGAACTGGTGCCCACCGTAGTTGCCCGCATAGGGCTGCATGCCCGGCAGCACGGCATTGCCGCCGAAGACCTGGGCGAATGCGGGGGATGCCACGTCGCGCTCGTCCAGCCCCAGCAGCGCAGCGACCTCCGTCGCGTACGCCAGCACCTGCGGCTCGGCGACCGGCGTCGGGTCGATGGTCGACCAGAGAGCGCCACGGACTTCGCGGCGGCGCGTGCCCTGCTCGGGATCGCCAGGCAGTTCCCGGATGAAACGGTTGTCAAAGTGCAGTGCCTGCAGGCCGGCGCTCACGCCACGCCCACCGTCTCATCGTCCACCAGCGGGCTCAGGTCGGGCCGTAGGGCGACGCGCTCATCGAAGACGAAGCACGCACCGTCATAGCCGAAGCCCCCGACCTGCTCGAAGTAGCCCAGGATGCCGTCGTCCAGCTGCAGCACGTTGTCCATGCCATCGGCCTGCATCCACAGCGCGGCCTTCTCGCAACGGATGCCACCGGTGCAGAAGCTGACCACGGTGGCGTCCTTCAGCGCATCGCGATGCGGTTCCAGCGCCGCGGGCAGGTCGGTGAACTTGTCGATCGGCAGCGTCAGCGCACCGCTGAACGTGCCGTATGCGATTTCCTGCTGGTTGCGGGTATCCAGCATCACCACGCGACGGCCGGCATCGTCATGACCCTGCTCCAGCCAGCGGGCGAGCGTCCGGGATTCGACGACGGGCGCGCGCACGTCTTCCGGCGTGGTGCCGGGGCGGCGGAAGCTGATGATCTCCGGTTTCACCTTGACCTTGAGGCGCGCGAACGGCACCTGGCGACTGGTGCTGTACTTCACCCGCAGGCCAGCGAAGCGCTGGTCCGCGCGCAGCGGCGCCAGGAAGGACTCGATCGCGTCTGCGCCACCGGCCAGGAACAGGTTCATGCCCTCGCCCGCCACCAGCACCGAACCCCGCAGCGAGAGCGCCTCGGCGCGCGCGCGCAGCGTCGAGGCGAATGCCTCGGGAGCGTCGATGGGCGTGAAATGGTAGGCCGCAATGTTGGTGATCATGCGCTGATTTTACCGGCCGCAGGCGGCTCGCGCCTCAGAGCAGCATCCAGGGCAGCGCGAGGGTCAGCACGATGATCGCGACCATCGCCGCCAATACTCCGACCACGTACAGGGGCCGCGCGCGCAGCTGGCCCGCAAACGTCTCCGCACGCCCTTCGCGCTCGGCCGCCGTGCGGTCCTCGCGTGCCTGCGTCCGGCGCCGGGCCTGGTAGTCCGCCATCAGGACCTTGGCCCGCGCCAGCTGGTCGACATCTTCGATCCACAGTCCGCCAGCGGAAATCCCCCACGGACTGGGTTGCGTCTCATAGAAGTCGATCGCGTTCGCCCGCAGCAGGTCGCGCACATCGTCGGCCTCGTCGCCGGGCACGTTGCGCAGATTCAGGAAGAGTTTCGCCATGCTGCCAGTGTAACCGCTGCGATCCAGGCCACCGGGCAGCCGGATGCGTTACCCTGCGCGCCTTTCGCCCCATGGATGACCCCCCCCATGCGTCCCCTGCTGCTCGCCATTTCGCTGCTCCTGCTCGCTGCCTGCAACGCTCCCGTCCCGCCGCCAAGCGGCAGCGTCGTCGAACTGGAACGCATAGACACCCGCGCCGGTACCGGTGCCGTGGCGACCAGCGGCAGTGATGTCACCGTTCACTACACCGGCTGGCTGTACGACGAGAACGCCCCGCAGCAGCGCGGCTTGAAGTTCGACAGCTCCGTGGACCGCGGCCAGCCCTTCACCTTCCTGCTCGGTGCCGGCCAGGTCATCCGCGGCTGGGACGAGGGCGTGGCCGGCATGAAGACCGGGGGCAAGCGCACGCTGCGGATCCCCGCCGACCTCGGCTACGGCAGCAATGGTGCCGGTGGCGTGATTCCACCGGGCGCATCGCTGGTATTCGACGTGGAATTGCTGGAAGTGAAGCCGCACCAGTGAGGAGTGCGCTTCCCCTGTAGGAGCGACGCGAGTCGCGACCGCACGGCTTGAAAATCATGGCGTGCCATCCACGCGCGAACCCGCAGGATTCCGTGCGCGGCGTACTCGCGGTCGCGACTCACGTCGCTCCTACGGAAAGCACGGACTACTCCACCGGCGCCAGCCGCAGGTCGTGGAAATCGAAGCTGAAATCCGTCAGCGGTGAAATCGCCTCCATACGCGCCTCCCGGATGGAGCCATCCGGTTCCAGCGAGAACGTCAGGAAGGCGTCGGCGTTGAGCCAGCGCTCGCGCCAGCGCACGACGAACGTATCGTGCTGCCAGGGCTGCAGATCGCCGACCAGCTCCTGCGTGCGGCTGAAGCGCAGCACCAACCCGCCGCCTTCCTGCGCCACCACGACATCGCCATACCAGGGGTCGCGCAGTGTGCCGGCATATTCCGCGATCGGCAGCGAAGGCCTGGAGCCCGCATCGCGCGCCGCCTGCAGCTTCTGCCAGTGCTCATCGGCATTGCCCTTCGCCTGCGCGACCTGTGCCTGGTAGGCCGCGAGCCAGTCGGTGCCGGTGTTGGCCAGGTAGGCATCCAGCACCTTCAGCGTGACGGCATTGAATGCCGCACCGATCTCCTGGTTGGTCAGCACCACGATGCCCAGTTTCTGCTCCGGCACCAGCGTCACCCGCGAAACCATGCCGGGCCATCCACCGGTATGCCAAACCAGCTTGCGGCCCTGGAAGTCGGACACCATCCAGCCTTCACCGTAACCGAGGAAATTGGGCTTCGCCGCCTTCAATGCTTCGATCTTCGGTTCGGTGATCGGGATCGGCGTGACCAGCGACCACATCGATTTCTGCCGCTCGGGCTTGAAAAGCGCTTGCTCGCGGCCTTTCGCGTCGCGATAGGTTCCGCCGGCCAGCTGCGCGTTCATCCACTTCGCCATGTCGTTCACGCTGGAATAGAGGCCGCCCGCCCCGGCGACGTTGCGCCATGTCATCCGCGGTGCCGGTTGCAGGGTGGCGAAGTCGGCCTTGGCATGGCCCGTGGCGACGTTGTCGCCCGGCCGCAACGCATCGCTGTTGTAGCGCGTCTCGCGCATGCCCAACGGCTGCAGGATGCGTGCACGCAGGAACTGGTCATATGACTGCCCGCTGGCCTGCTCGATGACCAGCTGCGCCACGCCGTACAGGATGTTGTCGTACGCGTAGCGCTCACGGAAGCCGCCGCTCAGCGGCACGTCGCGCAGGCGCTCGGCGACTTCACGGTTGCTGTAGGTCGTGGTGGGCCAGAACAGCAGGTCCCCCGCGCCCAACCCCAGTCCGCTGCGGTGGACCAGCAGGTCACGGATGCGCATCTCGCGGGTGACGTAGGGGTCCGCCATGCGGAACCATGGCAGGTGGTCGATGACGCGGTCCTCCAGCTTCAGCTTGCCCTCGTCGGCCAGCATGGACAGCGAAGCCGCCGTGAACGCCTTGGTATTGGAGGCGATGGCGAACATGGTGTGCGCGTCGACCTTGCCGGCCTTGCCGATCTCGCGCTCGCCCCACCCCTTCGCCAGCACCACCTCGCCATCCTTCACCACCGCCACCGCGATACCCGGGACGTCGAAGGCCTGGCGTACGGATTCGACGTAGGCGTCCAGGTCCTGCAGCGCAGGCGGCGGCGTGGGTTCCTTGGCGACAGCGCTGGTGGCGAACAACAGGCCGAGCAGGCAGAGTGCGCGGCCCGTAGCCGCCATCAGGTTCGAACGCATCGTGTGTCCCATGTCCGGAGTCCCGCGCGACGATACCGCAGGCAGCGCATGCGATGTGCCTGCTGGAAGCGCCGTGCCGGCGCGGCATACTATGCGGATGCCCGCACCAAGCTCCGATGACACGCTCTCCACCCCCACCGTCGCCGTCATCGGTGGCGGGCCCGCCGGGCTGATGGCCGCCGAAACCCTGCGAGCCGCTGGCCTGCAGGTGGACCTGTACGACGCCAAGGGCTCGGTGGGGCGCAAGTTCCTGATCGCCGGCAAGGGCGGCATGAACCTGACCCATTCCGATCCGCCCGACGTCTTCGTCACGCGCTACGGCGAGCGGCAGTACGACGTAGCCGCATGGCTGCGGGGCTTCGACGCGGATGCCCTGCGCGGCTGGGCGCGCGGACTGGGCGTGGAGACATTCGTCGGCACGTCGGGCCGCGTGTTTCCGTCAGACCTCAAGGCAGCGCCGCTGCTGCGCGGCTGGGTGCGGCGGTTGCGCGAACAGGGTGTGCGTTTCCATGTGCACCACCGATGGTCGGGATGGACCGGCGAAGGCGCCCTCCGCTTCGCGACCCCCGACGGCGAGATCCTCGTGTCTCCCGACGCCAGCGTGCTGGCGATGGGCGGCGGAAGCTGGCCGGAACTGGGTTCGGACGGCGCCTGGGTCGATGCATTGCAAACAAAGGGCATCACCATCGCCCCCTTGCAACCTTCCAACTGCGGTTTCGACATCGCGTGGAGCGAGCATCTGGCGTCACGATTCGCTGGCGACCCCCTCAAGCCGGTCATCGCGCATTGGCAGGAGGCCGATGGCAGCGCCCGCCAGCGACAGGGCGAGTGCGTCATCACCGCCACCGGCATTGAAGGAAGCCTGGTCTACGCGCTGTCGCCGATGCTGCGGGATGCCATCGCGCGGGACGGCAGCGCCACGCTGGTGCTGGACCTGCTGCCAGGACGCGATGAGCGTGAACTGGCGCAACGGCTGGCCAAGCCGCGCGGCTCACGCAGCCTGAGCGAACACCTCCGCCGCGAGGCCGGCGTGACCGGCGTGCGCGCGGCGTTGCTGTACGAGGTGCTGGACAAGGCAGCGCTGGCCGACCCCGCCAGGATCGCGCGCACGCTGAAACGTTTTCCGTTCCGGCTGTTGCGTCCCCGCCCGATCGCCGAAGCCATCAGCAGTGCCGGCGGCGTGCCCCTGGAGGCAACGGACGAGCGCCTGATGCTGCGCGGAGTACCGGGCGTGTTTGCTGCCGGCGAGATGCTGGACTGGGAAGCACCCACCGGTGGCTATCTGCTGACAGCGTGCTTCGCCAGCGGTCGCCATGCCGCGCACGGCGTGGTCGACTGGCTGGCGCAGCGCAACGCCTGAGTGGTCGTCCGCAGGGGCTGCGGCGCGCACCCCGGGAAGTGCGTGCCGCAGCGGCTGCGGAACGTGCGCGCACAATACGCGAGCCATTGTTGAGGTCCGGTTAGCGTTTCGAAGCAGTTTTATTACAGACATTTACGGCCGGATGTGCATCCTCGCTCTCACGCCGTGTGCCGGCCTCACTCTGCCTCGTCACGCGGTCCTTCCGCCATCGCCCTTTCGCGCTTCGCCTTCGCGGCCACGTACATGTTGTCCACCAGGTTCGGATAGCGCCGGCCTGCCGCAATTGCACGTGCCCTGGCTTCCTGCACCTGGTCGGGCGTGAGTTTCTGGCCGCCGTCGCGACGCTTCGGCGCCGGACGATGCCAGGGACCGGGCATGCGCGTCGCCATCGTTCAGACCGCGGCGGTGACCACGATCTCGATCAGCCAGCCCACGCGTGCGAGATGCGCCTGCACGGTCGCGCGCGGCGGCGCGTTGCCTTCCGGCACCCAGCTGTCCCAGACGCGGTTCATGCCCTCGAAGTCCTGCAGATCCTTCAGGAAGATCTCGGCGCGCAGGATCTTCGACTTGTCCGTGCCCGCGCGCGCCAGCAGGGCATCGATCTCGTCGAGCACCTGCTGCGTCTGTCCGGCGATACCCTGCGTCGCATCCTCCGCGATCTGGCCGGCGAGGTACACCACGCCGTTGTGGATGGCCATCTCGGACAAGCGCGTACCCACGTCGAACCGCTGGATCATGATGCTTTTCTCCCTGTTGGAAGCCGCAGCTTAGCGCCGGGCTTGCGTCATCGCACCCGGCTCGTTCGCCAGAGCCATGTTGCGGCGAGCAGCATGGCGGTGACGATCAGCGCGATCAGCAGTTTCTGCACCCAACCCTGCCCGGCCGGCGCCCACAGGGCATGCAGCCACAGCAATGCATGGCAGCCGAGGGACCATCCGGCCGCGAGGGGGAAGTACGGCTGCCAGGCCGCGTCGAGCCGGAATCGCCACGCCTGCAGCACCATGCCGCCGGTGACGCAAAGGAATGCGGTGATCGCACAGGTGTGGTGGAACCATCGATGGAAGTCGGGCGCGACGGACGGCAGCCACGAGTCCCCGATCGCCACGCCCGCCAGCGCGACGGCGCCCGTGCAGAGCAGCAGGAGCGGCGCCGCACTGCGCGCATGTGCCGACAACTGCCGGTAGATGCCGATCGCCAGCACCGTGATGGCAATGGCCAGCACGCAGTAGGCAACGCGCAGCAGCAATCCGCCGGGGCCCAGCAGGTACTGGCTCAAGGTGGCCTGCTGCCAAGCGAGATCGGCCCGGAGAAACTGCAGCGCGGCGCCCACCACCAGGAACAGCGACGCACCTGCCATCGCGGCGAGCGCCGCGATGCGAGCGCGTACGCGCGGGTCCGGGGAAACGGGACGGCATGGGGAGTCGGGCATCGAGACGCGCAGCGGAAACCGGCCCCCGATTATCCGGCACCGCCTCAAGATTTCCCGGCCGGGGCCGCTGTCGTTGGCAGGGCTGCGTGACGTGCCCAGCGTCACGGTTTGGCCTACACTCCGCCTGCCCCCGGCGCACCGGGGATGGCCGTCACGAGCAAGGGGACTCCACGCGCCAATGCCGTTCACCGCACCGCTTCCCGGCGCCGATCCGGCGCGCCAGAGCCAGCGACTGCCTCGCCGGATCTACCGGCTTCGCATGCTGGGGATGGGTCTGGCTGCGCTGCCGGTGGGAACCGTCCTGCTCGAGGGCAACGCCGGCCTGGGTACGTGGTCGTGGCTGGTCTTCACGGCGGTACTGTGGCCGCAACTGGCGCTATGGCTGTCGCTGCGCCATCCCAAGCCTTATCGGGGCGAGATCCGCAACCTGTTGTTCGATTCGGTGCTCGCCGGCATGTGGGTGCCGCTGATGGCGTTCAACCTGCTGCCCAGCGTGCTGCTGGTGACACTGGCCACGGTCGACAAGATCAGCACCGGCATCGATCGGCTCTGGTACTGGTCGCTGCCGTTGATGCTGGCCGGCGCGCTGGTGGCCGGGTTGGTGACGGGGTTCGAATTGCGTCCCGTCACCAGCATGCCGGTGATGCTGGCGTGCCTGCCGATGCTGCTCATCCATTCCATCGCCGTCAGCCAGGCCAGCTATCACCTGGTCCGCAAGGTCAAGCGGCAGAACCGCCTGCTGGACGAACTGAGCCGGCGCGACACGTTGACCGCGCTGGACAGCCGTCGGCATTGGCAGGAGCAGGCCACGTTGCTGCTGGACCAGTGCGCCGCGACGGGCGAACCGGCCACGCTGATGATGATCGACATCGATCACTTCAAGGCGATCAACGACCGTCACGGCCACACGGTGGGCGACGACGTGCTGCGCGCGACCGCCGACGTGATCCGCCACAGCATCCGCGCGCAGGACTGCGCGGGCCGGCTGGGTGGCGACGAGTTCGCCGTGCTGTTGCGCGGGACCGATCTGGTGGCGGCGGAGATCGTCGCCCAGCGCATCCGGGCTGGCGTCGAAGCCTTGCGGGTCCAGTCAGCGCCCGACCTGCGGCACACGGTGAGCCTGGGGTTGGCGAAGGCGGACGCTGCGGCAGGCGGCTTGCGGGCCTGGCTGGAAACGGCCGACCGGGCGCTCTATCGGGCGAAGAGCAGTGGGCGCAACCAGCTGGCCATCCACGAAGGACCGCAGCCAGCCCTCGCCACGCGCTGAGCCAGGCGATGCGGCGCTGCCGCGTCAGGCGCCCAGGTGTTCCGTGCGACCTTCGCGCTGCGGCAGTTCCAGCACGTTGCTGCCGGCGGCGCGCACGCTTTCCTGTTCGTTCTCGTGCACGCAGACGCGGTTGCGGCCCAGGTGCTTGGCCCGGTACAGCTGCTTGTCGGCATGCGACAGCAGCTTGGCCAGGCTGTAGCCGGACTGCATGCTGGAGGTCACACCGAAGCTGCCGGTGATGGCGAAGACATGCCCGGTCTCGCGGGTCTCGATCTGCGCCAGGCGCACGCGGCAGTCTTCGGCCACGCGGGCGGCGGCGCGCAGGTCGCAACCGTACATCAGGATGGCGAATTCCTCGCCACCCAGGCGGCCGAGTACGTCGATGCGGCGGCAGAAGCCCTTGCTGGCTTCGGCCACTTCCTTGAGTGCCCAGTCGCCGGTGCCATGGCCGAAACGGTCGTTGATGTTCTTGAAGTGGTCGAGGTCGAACATGATCAGTGCGGCCTGTTCGCCATTGCGGGCGCACTCGGCCAGCGCGCGCTCGGCACGCAGCGTGAAGTGGTGGCGGTTGCAGATACCGGTCAGCGCGTCGGTTTCGGCCATCTTCTTCAGCGACAGCTGCACGCGCTTGATCTTGAAAGCCCAGTAGCCGATGGAGGCAACCAGCAGCACCAGCAGGATGACGATCAGCCGCGTGTTCTGCGCGGCCTGCTGATCGACTGTGCGCTGCAGCTGCAGGACCTGGTTTTCCTGGTCCAGCATGCTGATTTGTTGGGTTTTCTGCAGCGTTTCCTGGCGAACGATCTGGTAAGCAAGTTCGCGAGCCTTGACCTCATTGAGGTAGGCCTTGTCGGCTTCGGCGAAGCTTTGATAGTAGGCCAGCGCCTTTGGAAGTTCGCTCTTCTGTTGCGCGACCTCATAAAGGGTGCGGTAGGCCTTAACCAGCGGAAGTGTACTAGTCAGGCTGCCGCTCTGCGCGAGCACACCTTGGGCATAAGCCTCGGCTGCGCCCATATCGCCTTTCTCTAAGCTCAACTCTGCCAGGAGCGCTTTCACTTCCGCGATGAGATGCGGATAACGAGTTGCTTCCACCTCGCGCAGATTTTTCTGCAGCATCGTGATGGCGCGATCACGCTGACCCTGATCAGCCCACTTCTTGGCCAGCGTAATCCTGATGAAGTTCGCCGCCGCAGGTTCGCGTTCTCTTGTGCACTGCTCGATACCTCGCGTCAATTCGGAGTCATCCGCACCCAACAAGGCGAGATTATGTTTTGCATCCAGTTGGACCTGCCGCGCGAGGCACGCGGTGCGCCCATCCGGTTTGTCGGCAAGAATCCGCTCGGAATAGAACAGAGCTTGGCGGTTTTGGCCGATCTGCAAATTCATCAGCGCTGCAACGCCGAGCCCCTGATGCCTGACGTCACGGGAACGCACGTCATTGACCAAGGAAAGCGATTCTTCAAGTTGCCTCAAGCCTTCCGTGAACTGACGATTCAGCGCGTACGCGTTAACAACAAGGACTCCCGCGCGGAACTTGGTGTCGGTATCCTTGGTCGAGCCCATCAGTGTCCGCGCGCTGGCGACCGCCTGATCGAACTTGCCCTCAAAGACCAAGGAGTAGGCTCTGAGGTACTCGATGCGCTCGCGCTGCGCCGCATCGGCTTCGTCGCTTCGCTCATCAAGTTGCTTCAGCAGGCGCAAGAATGATTTCGGGTCCGAACTCCTGAGCGCCTCCGCCTGATCAATCACCTTTTCCAGCGGTGCGAAAGCGAGCGCCGACCCGGTGCCGGCCAGCAGCACCAACGCAATGAAGACGTTTCCGATTGTTTTGCGCGCCAACATATCCTTGCTCCTGTAGCGAACGCGCGTCCCCACCCTACTCTTGTGCGGGGGGCGCTTCCTCGTCGGGCACATCCGTGTCCGAATAATCATCATCTTCCTTGGCGGGCGCTTGGTCGGGTGCCCACACCATGCAGATCATGCTCGGTCGCGCACCCAAGACGTTCGCCAACACCGAGGCGTCCCGCGCCTTCAGCGCCAAGGCCTCGGGCTCAGCTATGTCGAGTGCGTCCACTGCGGCTTCATACTCGGCCACCGACATGCGACGAACGGACGAACTACGTCCCATGGCTTCAAGGAACTGGATGCTATTCGACACGACTCCCCCATAGAATTTAATGAACTTCGGCCATTCTGGACTGTTCCCCGACAGACAGTGCCGACCTTTGTCGCCGAAGATACCCCGTTTCCTACCTGCCTACCATAGGCGGATTGCACCCGTTGACGGCCGACAACTGCTTCAGGCGTGCGGCCACCCCGTCGTTGGGTTCCATGGGGCGACTAGGCGGTATTACGAGGGTGGAGGCATCGGTCAGGATCGCACCCGCAAGCTCCCGCAGGAGAATCCGGTCCATTCGCGGAGCGTCCATGGGGAGCGTTGCTGCTTGGTAGACCACTACCTCGTGATTATCTCCATAGTACGGCCGAAGCAGCTCTAGCAGGATTTCCCGATGCTCAGCTCCCGTGCCCCTGCTCTTCAGCGTCGGATCCCCAGCGACCCCGATTTGCCAGAGTACCAGGTATGCGCTCGCATCCACCTGACGGCGGTACATCATGAATTGACTGGCTTCATAGTGCTGGCAACCAAACTTGCCCGGGTCGATACCAAGGTCAGCGTACAGGCAATCCTCGGCGGACACCGCCGCCTCCATGACGGCGTCGTAGCCGGATTGCCGGGCCTGCTCTATCGCACGATGCGGCACGCATGCAAAGACGCCTGGATGACCGTAGAAGGCGCCGCAGACGCGCTTGCCGGCGGCGACCTCCTCCAGCATCGCCTCCACCATCTCGTTATAGGTCTGGCTGCGCATCTTCTCCGTTGCGTAGTAAGGCTGCAGACTCCGAACATCCGGATTCATCTCCTGCACCCACAGTTCAACCAAGGGGTCGGACGCGGCTACGAACACCACATCGGCCTCCTCGATAAAACTCCTCGCGCGTGGCGCCAAGTGGGCCCCCAACGTCATTCCAAGTCCGACACACGCCAAGCTGCCTGATTTCATTGCAACATCCCCCTGTACAAATACCTTCAATCGCGATCACGTCGCCACCTTGTCCAATCCTCTGATAGGCGCGCGCTTTCGACCCGCCTGAAACTGCAGCGCTCCATCAATCGTTCCCAGCCAATATTGTTTGGGCGTTGACGAGATTCAACCCGAAGCAAATAAAGCGTGTTGAAGCAATACTCCGTAATCGCGTTCACTGCATGCGTTCCCAAACCGTGGCCCTGCCATTCGCGCAGCAACAGAACTCCAATCTCCGCACTTGAAACGCCTGCCATTAGCAAAATGATACCGGCACCCTCTCGGCGATCAGGCGAGGAAACGGTCCATACCCAATAGGCCGGGTCGCGTGAACATGTCAGCCTGCAAGCGTCGCTGAAGCGCAAGCGCGCAGTGTCCGCACCCACCACTGCGGACACATGCCGCATCGTCTCAACCGAAGCATGAAGGCGGAGATACAGATCTTCGTCTTGAACGCAAATTGGGTGCAGTCGGACCGGTCCTGCGGTCAGAATCGGGGCCGTCATTTCTATCCATTCACAGCTGGGCGCGGAGACGCAGCGCGCCCACACCCCATCGAAGTTCGGTACAAACGTCTCACCCCACCAGCCCCCGCGCCCACCTCACGATCGCCTCCGCCGACATCGCCCCGCTCTGCCGGGCGAGCTCGCGGCCGCCCTGCAGCAGCACCATCGTCGGGATACTGCGGATGCCGAAGCGGTTGCCCAGTCCCGGGCAGGCTTCCGTGTCCACCTTGGCCAGCCGCATCGCGGGCTCCAGCACGCCCGCCGCCTGCTGGAAGTGTGGGGCCATCTGCAGGCAGGGCCCGCACCACGGCGCCCAGAAATCCACCAGCAACGGCAGCGTGCTGCGCAGGGCGTGGCGGTCGAAGTCCGCCTCGCCCAGCGCCAGCGGCAGGCCGGTGAACAAGGGATGGTGGCAGCGCCCGCAGTTGGGTATCTCGACCAGCCGCGCCGGCGGCACACGGTTCATCGCCGCGCAGTGCGGGCAGGCGATCAGGTGGGCGTCGGCGCTCATGCAGGCATCCTAACGCCCGCGCGTCCGGCGCGTCACCGCACCACGTGCCAGACCACCTGCCGCCCCGCCAGATAGACCACCCTCCGGCCATCGAACACGGCCATCTGCTCCAGCTTGACCTGCACGTTCTGCCCGCCCCACTCCGGGACGCGCGCCTTCACGTTGCCCTCGATGGCGTAGACCGTATCGGCATGCAGCGGCCAGTCGCCCTGCCCCGCGGTGGATCCCTGGTTGTCCCACATGCCGATGGTCGGCCCGGGCGCGTGGCCCACGAACCCCACCGGATGCGAGTAGGTCGCCGCGCGCAGTCCCAGGCGGGCGACCTCGCGCTGCGTCGCCGCCAGGATCTCGTTACCCGTGCGGCCGGCGACGAACTGGCCGGTCAGCGCGTCCTGCCAGCGGTTGCCCTGTGCCAGCGCCGCAAGAAGCCCAGCGGGCGCCCCGGCGTCCCCCGCACGCGCCACGTAGGCCATTTCCTGCGTATCGGTGCAGAGCTTGAGGTAGCACAGCCCCACATCGGTGTGCAGTACATCGCCGGGCTGGATCACGCCTTCTTCGCCACAGAACGGCGCATCGTCGGCGCACGCCGTGCCCGCCCGCTGCAGGTTCACGTCCGGCATGAACCACGGCGCCAGCCCCAACGACTCGAAGCGCTCCCGGATGTACCAGGCCACATCGTCCGTGGTGGTGACACCGGGCGTGATGACCCGGCCCGAGAACGCCTCGGCGATGACGCCGCGTGCGAGCGACACGATATGCGGGTAGGCGGCCAGCTCTGCCGCGGTGCGGGTCTCCATCCAGCGCACCACCAGCGTCTCCGCCGGCACGAGCCTGGCCTGCAGCGCGGCCGGCAGCACCGACAGCAGGCGCTCGTGCAGCGCATGCGTCAGGCCATCGGCGACCGCCCACTCGCCAGAAACGTTGATGCCGATCCTGCGCGGATCGCGCGCGGTGATCAGCGTGCCCAGCGCGCGCCACTGCGCGTCGAGATCCCCGCCGGACCACGCCGTTTCGTAGGGCGCGCCGAACGGGTACCGGTTGATGGACAGCCGCTGCACGCTGCCATCCGGCTGCCGGTGGAACACCAGCATCGTGGTCCGGCGCGCCGCATGGGCCGGCTGCGGCACCAGCGTGAAGTACACCGGGTCTTCCGCGTACTCGCGCGCGATCACCACCCACATGTCGAGATCGGCGTCACGCATCAAGCGGGGCAGCAGAGTGTCGAGCCGCTCGCGGAGCATGCGGTTCTCCGGCTCCACGCGGTCCCGCAGCGGCAGCACTGCCCCCACGCCGATCCCGTCCCGTCCCTGCTCCGGCATCGATGCGGCATGTCCGCAGGGCGCCGACGCCAGACCGGCCAGCAGCAGGAGCAGGAAGATCGCAGCGCGCATGCAGGAAGCCTCCGACGGAAGGGCCATGACGCTAGCCGCCCCACGATGATCGCGTCAACGCTGCCCGGGCGGTTCATGCCGCACTGCGATGCGGGACTACACTCCGGTCACGCGGACGCGTCCCGATGCGGGACCCGGAGGTGGGCAATGTGGACGAAGTGGCTCGGCACCCTGCTGCTGGCGTCGTCGGCCCTGTCCGCGCTGGCCCAAGCCGCCCCACCCCCTGCTCCCGCCGACGTGCTGGCGCTACCGGAGCCGCTGAAGCGGCAGTTCCGCGAACAGGTCCTCGATCACACCCGCCTGCCGCATGCCCGGCTCGAGCGGATGGTCGACTTCCTCTTCAGCCCCGGGGGACTGGGCATGAGCTACCACGCCGACGCCAACCACACCGTGGCCGAGGCCTACGCCACGCGCCAGGCCAACTGCATGAGCTTCACCCTGCTGACGGTGGCGCTGGCGCGGGAGGCCGGGCTCGATGCCTACGCGCAGCAGGTGGACGAAACCCTGGCCTGGCGGCAGGACCACAACATTCTCTACCGCACCCAGCACGTCAATGCCGGCGTACGCATCCGCGAACGACGCTTCACGGTGGATGTGGCCTGGAACGAGGTCATCACCCGCAAGCCACCGGAACCGATCCGCGACAACCGCCTCATCGCCCACTACTACAACAACCGCGCGGCGGCGCTGCTCGAACACGGCGCGCTGGATGATGCCCTGCGCCATGCGGAGATCGCCCTGACCCTGGACCCCGGTTACGCCACCAGTTGGAGCAACATCGGCGTGATGTACCTGCGCGACGGCGATGGAGCGCGCGCGGAGCGGGCCTACCGGCACGCACTCGACCTCGACGCCGACAACCCTGGCGCGCTGTTCAACCTGGTCACGTTCTACCAGCGTGCGGGCAACGTGGAAGCCGCACGTCCTTTGCAGAAGCGACTGGATGCCGCGCAGGCCCGCGACCCGTTCCACCATTTCCTGCTGGCCGCGGGCTTCGAGCGCGACGGCAACCTGGTGCGCGCTGCCGCGCACTACCGCAAGGCCATCCAGTTGTACGACGGCGAGCACCGCTTCCACTTCGGCCTCGCCCGCGTGTATTTCCTGCAGGGCGACCACCGCCGCGCAGGAAAGGCGCTGGCGCGCGCAGGCGAACTCAGCCAGGGCGATACCCGTGCGCTTTACCAGGCCAAGCTGGACACGCTGCGCAGGCAGGGCGACTAGGCTGCGGCGCAGCGGCGAGGGACCACGCCCGGAAGCATGGCCCCGCGCATCGGGCTTACTTCAACTTCAATTCGCGGATCAGATTGCTGCCCAGGATCTGGCGCATCTTGCCGCGGTCGGCGTAGGCCGTGTTGGCTTGCGCGGTATTCTGCCCGGTCACCTTGCTGGAGACCGCTTCGGAGCGGTCGCGCAGGCCATCGAAGGCCGCCATGTCGGGGTAGACCACGGTCAGGTAGACGTCCGGGTCTTCCGGCCGGCGCGCCTGTGTCGAATAGATCGCATAGCCGAGGATGATGCCGGCCTCCTTCTGCGCTTCCATGACCCGCTTGTACTGGCCCTGCAGGTGCTTCATGTAGTTGTCGAACTGGCCATCCATGATCTTCACCGCCGTGACCTCCATGACCGGCCCTTCGGTATAGCTGCGCTCCTGCGCCGACAGCGGGAAGGACGGCGCGCACAGCAACAACGCCCACAGCAATGGCAAGCGTTTCATGTCGGATTCCTCGTTCGATGATCGCCGGATGATTCCGGGTGCCCACCTGAACGCGTCACGGTGCGGCACTACGGCCATGCAGGGGCGGGAATACGCGCCCGACCGACGAACGCACGACATGGCGACCCCGTATTACACACGCTGCTGTCGAAGCACCGGACTGCCCCGGCGCGCGGGAAGGCTAGCCCGCGAGCGACCACTCACCCAGGCGCGCGTAGTCGGCCTCCCCCTCGATGCTCTGCAGGAGGTGCACGCCCTGCGGGTGCAGCACCACCGGCGGCACGTCCACCGGGGCGGTGCGCGGCGGCACGTAGGCCAGCGTCAGGTGCGGCACGAAGCTGCGCCCGACGTGCTGCTTGAAGCCCGCACGCAGCAGCCGCTGCTGCAGGTTGCGCCAGAACGCGACCGTCGCGGGCGACGGGTGCAATGCCGCCAGCGTCAGCGCCGGATTCTTCGGATTGCCCAGGCACAGCAGGTGGTCGAGGGTGATGCCGAGGGGTTCCGGCTGCCAATCCTGCATGGCGTTGCGCGCGGTGGCGATCATGTCCTCGCGCGGCCCATCGCTCTCGCAAAGGAAATGCAGGGTCAGGTGGTAGCGCTCCGGTCGTACCCAGTGCGCCTGCGGATACGCCGCCTTCAGGTCCTCGGCACGGTGCCGCAGCGCTTCGCATTCGCCCGCGGAAGGCACCAGAGCAAAGAACAGGCGATGCAGCCGACCCGGTTGCGGGCCGCCGAACAGGTCGCCTTGCGGAGTGGAAGCGGAGCGGGATGACATGGCGCGCGGGCGTGGAACAACCGCCTCATCATCGGCGCGAGGACCGGATGATGCAAGCCTGCAAAGCCCTGCCAGGGAAGGCAGGAGCGCTGGCTCCTGCCTTCCTGCAACGTCACCGGATCACCATATCCGCACGCGCTCCTGCGGCGCGATGTACAGCGGGTCGCCCTGCTTCACGCCGAAGGCGTCGTACCACGCGTCGATGTTGCGCAGCGGGGCGAAGGCGCGGATGTGGCCCGGCGAATGCGTGCCGTTGACCAGTTGCTGGCGCAGGGCATCGTCGCGCCACAGCGTGCGCCACACCTGGCCCCAGCCCATGAAGAAACGCTGGTCGCCGGTGAAGCCGTCGATCACCGGCGCCGGCTTGCCATCCAGTGAACGGTGATAGGCCTCCAGCGCAATGGTCAGGCCGCCCAGGTCACCGATGTTCTCGCCCATCGCCACCCGGCCGTTGATGTGCATGCCGGGCAGTTGCGGGAACGTGTAGGCCTCGTACTGTGCGCCCAGCCTGGCGGCCTGCACCTCGAACTTGGCCGCGTCCTCGACCGTCCACCAGTCGCGCAGCACGCCCTTGCCATCCGCCTTGCGGCCCTGGTCGTCGAAGCCGTGGATGATCTCGTGGCCGATCACGCCACCGATGCCGCCGTAGTTCACCGCCGGATCGGCGTCCGGATCGAAGAACGGCGGTTGCAGGATGGCCGCCGGGAACACGATCTCGTTCTTCACCGAGTTGTAGTAGGCGTTCACCGTCTGCGGGGTCATACCCCACTCGCCTTTGTCCACCGGCTGGCCCACGCGCTTGCGACGGTAATCCCACTCGAACTGCCCGGCGCGCAGCGCGTTGCCGAACAGGTCGCCGTTCTTCACCACCAGCGCGCTGTAGTCGCGGTACGTGTCAGGGTGGCCGATCTTCAGGCCGAACCCTTGCAACTTGGCGTGCGCCTCCGCCTTGGTGGCCGGGCTCATCCACGCCAGCGTATCCAGGCGCGCGCCCATCGCCGCCTTCACGTTGGCCACCAGCGCATCCATCTTGGCCTTGGCATCCGGCGGGAAGTACAGCTGCACGTAGTCGCGACCGATCGCCTCGCCCATCGCCGACTCGGCGAACGCCACGCCGCGCTTCCAGCGCTCGCGCTGCTGCGGCTGGCCGGACAGGAACTTGTCGCGGAACTCGTACTGCGCCACCGAGAAGTCGGACGACAGCAACGGAGCCGCGTTGTCGGTCACATGGAACGCCTGCCAGGCCTGCAGCGTGGCGACATCGGCATCGGCGAAGATCGCGGCGATCTTCGGGATGGCGCTGTCCTGGCGGATCACCGCACGGCCCGCGCCGTCCACGCCGGCCGCCTTGAAGAATTCCGCCCACGGGAAGCCAGGCGATTTCGTCGCGAACTCGGCCATCGCCAACGGGTTGTAGGTCTTGTCGCGGTTGCGGCTTTCGGCACGCGTCCAGTGCGCCTCGGCGATGCGGGTTTCAAGCGCCAGGATCGCTTTCGCGTTCTCCTGCGGCCTGTCCCAGCCTGCCAGCTGCAGCATCTGGGCGATATAGGCCTCGTAGCGCTCGCGCTGCGGCTTGAAGGTGTCGCGCAGGTACATCTCGCGGTCTCCCAGGCCCAGGCCGCCCTGGCTCAGGTAGAGCGTGTAGCGGTCGGGATCGCGCTGGTCATCACTGACGCCGAGGTTGAAGAAGCTGTCGAACATCCCACCGCGCTGACCCATCAGCGTGGCCACGGCCGCCTTGTCCTTCGCAGCGCGGATGTCGGCCAGCAGCGGTTGCAGTGGCTTGGCACCCAGTGCATCCACGGTCTTCTCATCCATGAACCCCCGGTACAGCGCGGCGATCTTGGCAGGGTCGCCCTGCGTGGCCGGATCACCCAGCGCATAGCCTTCGATCAACACCCGCAGGCGCGCCTCGGACAGGTCGCGCAGGATCGCGAAGCCACCGTAGCTGGAACGTTCCGCCGGAATCTCGGTGGTGTCGGCCCACGTGCCGCTGACGTAACGGAAGAAGTCCGTGCCCGGCTGTGCCTTGCGGTCCATGCCGTCGGTGTCGATGCCCCATTCGCCGAACCGCCTGGCCGCGATGGTCGAACCGGTGGCGGATGTGCCCGCACTTCCGGATTCGGCGAACAGTGCCTGCAGCGTGCAGCCGTCATCCAGGCAGCCATCGTGTTCGTGCGCGGCCAGGGGTCCGGCAAGGGACAGGGCGAGCAAGGTCGCGGTGGTCAGCAGGGTCTTCTTCAAAAGCGTTCTCCGGAAACAGGACAGGTGCCCGCGTCGCGCGCGGGCGTGCCCGTGAGGATACCCACCGGCCCCGGCCCGGCGACCGTGCCAAAAGGTGGTGGACGGCCGGGGGTTCCGCCCCCGCTCCGCGCCGGGAAAAAAGACGAAGCCCGGCCAAGGCCGGGCTTCGCGTGGGTGGCAACGATGACGCGCCGGAAAGCGGCGTCAGCGCGGTGCGTCGCCGCTGTTGGCGCATCGCCGTCCGCAACGACGGGGGGCATCGCCGGCCACCGTGCCGTCATCCGGCACGAACCCGCCGCTCGAGGGCTGCCCATACGACAGACGCAGGCCGATGCTGCTGCCCTGCGTGCTGTTGCTGGCCTGTTCGTGGCCGAACAGCAGCGACAGCAGCCACCCCTGCCGCAGCTTCACGTCCAGGCCCGCCGACAACGCCAGTGCGTCGTCGTTGTAGCTCTGCATGTCCAGGCGATAGTCGGTGGGATGCGGCCACACGACATAGTTCATCGCCGCCTCGCCCTTGTCCTCCAGCGCCTGGCGATATTCCAGGCTCCAGAACGGACGGTAGCGCCCGTCGTCACCACCGAAGCGGTAGCTGCCTTCCACGCCCAGCGCCACCGTGCTGTTCTCCACCACCTGGCGCCGGTAGGCCAGGTCGTAGATGTCCATCCCGTACTCGCGATACGCCTCCAGCGTGGTGCGGCTGGCATCGAAGCGGCCGTACGTGGTCAGCGCCATGCGTTCTCCGTGGTGCTCGTAGCCGAAGGCCAGAGAACCGAACCACTGCTTGCCGTCGCGCACCGCCGTGCTCATCGCCCCGGCATCGTCGCTCCAGCGGCGGATGTCGAAGTCCAGGCGTCCAGCGGCCAGCATGCCGTCCACGAACACATGCTCGCCTGCACGCCACAAGCCATACAGCGCCAGCGAACGCTGGTCGGCTTTCAGGCGCGAGGCGGTGCCGTCCAGATCGCTGTCGTTGCGCGCCAGACTGCCGGCCACACCGACCAGCACCTGTTCGCCGATCGCGCGGTCCGCGCCCAGCGTGAGGCCATCGGTCTGGAAGTCGTATCCGCCGACCCGACCGCTCTTGCCGAACGAGGCCGTGCCGGATGCCCATGCGCCCCAACCCTGCGGCAACGCCGGCAGGCTGCCGCCTGTGGCCTGGCCCACGGGCACTGAAAGCCCCTGGCGGTCTTCGGCACCGGCATAGGCCAGCGTGACGTTGTTGCTGGAACCGTTCGCGCCGCTGCGTACCTGACGCAGGCGGTCGCGGATGTTCGACTGCTGCGCGTTCGCAAAGCGCACGCTCGCATCCACCTGCGCCTGCAGCAGGCCGACCACGCCCGGGTCCCGGGTCGGATCGGGGCGCACGTCCACCTGCAGGCGCATCTCCACGCTGGCGGCGGCATAGCTGCCCGCAGCCGCCTGGGTGGCCGTGATGACGGTCGTGCCTTCCGCATGCAGCGTCACCGTGCGGCCGCTGATGCTGGCCACCTCCGGATCGCTGCTGGTGAAGGTGAAGGCACCACTGCTGGGGCTCTGCGGATTCACCAGGTCGAAGGCAGGCTCGCCGAACACCTTGCGCAGTTCTTCCGGCCACACGAGCGTCGGCACGGCGGCCGCGATGTCCACGTCCAGCCGCACCTGCGGCGCGGCTTCGTGGTTCGCATCACCGGCCTGGTCGGCGGTCAGGCTGCAGCGCCCGGCCGCCAGCATGGTGACGGTCGCACCAGTCACCTGGCAGACCTGTGCCGTGGTGCTCGCGAACACCACCGGATTGCCGGAGGCGCCACCGCTGGCCACCAGCGCGAACGTACCGTTCGGCGAGAACACCGGCGCTGCCGGATTCGCACTGAAGCCGGTGATCGCCTGCAGCGCCTGCGCCACGACCAGCTCATACGCCTGCGCCCCCGTGAAGCCGTTCGCATCACGCGCCTCCACCGTGAAGGAAAAGCGACCCGACGCGGTCGGCGTTCCCGACAGCACGCCCGCCGCACTCAACGCGACGCCCTGCGGCAGGCTGCCTGCCGTCACCGCGTAGGTATACGGCGCGGTGCCTCCCGTTACCGCCAGGGTCTGGTTGAACGCACCGGCATGCGTCGCCTGCGGCAACGCGGGCAGCGCGAACGCGATCTGCGGCGCCACCACCTGCAGCGTGTACTGCTGCTGCGCCGTGAAGGGACCGATGCCCGTACTGCTGTCGGTCACCTGCACCGTCAACGTGAAGCTGCCCGCCACCGTCGACGTGCCGGTGATGCGTCCATCCGTGCCCAGACTCAATCCGCTCGGCAACGCACCGCCGACAAGCTGGAACGTGTAAGGCGACGCACCGCCACTGGCGAGGAACGCGTGCGTGTAGATGGTGCCGCCCGTGCCGTTGCCGGGATTGGCGGCATCCAGCACCACCGTCGGCGCCGTCACGGTGATCGTCACCGTCGCGATCGTGGTGGTCTGGTACGCATCGCTGGCCGTATACGTGAAGCTGTCCGGGCCGGCGTAACCGGCGTTGGGCTGGTAGCTGATCGTGGTGCCGCTGACCGTCGCGATGCCGTTCACCGGTGCCGTACCCACGGCGACCGACGTCGCGGTACCCGTGATCGACAGCGTCACGGGCGTGACACCAGCGCCGTACGGCAACGTGGCGCTCGCCGCCGCGACCGTGAGCGCGGGGATCGGCGTGACCGCATTCGACGGCGCCGAGGGCACGCTGGTGTCCGCCGCATTCTGCGCGGTCACGGTGAACGTGTACGCCGTGCCGCTTGCCAAGCCTGTGACGGTGATCGGGCTCCCGGCACCAGTCGCAGTGGCGCCCCCCGGACTCGCCGTCACCACATAGCCAGTAACCGGAGCGCCACCGGTAGATACCGGCGCGGTGAAGGACACCGTGACCGATGTGGCGGACGCCATCGTCGCCGTACCGATCACGGGCGCATCGGGCGCCACGGCATTCACGGTGAACGTCTGGCTGACCTGGGCCGCCGGCAGATGGCTGGCATCGCCCGCCTGGTCCGCATTGATCGTGCAGGTGCCGACGGCGATGAAGGCCAGCGTGCCCGTGGGCGTGATGGTGCAGACGGCGGTCGTCGCCGATGCGAAGCTCACCGCGAGCCCGGAATCCGCCGTTGCCGACAGCGTCGGCGTGGTGCCGAAATCCTGCGCACCGGGATTGGCGAACGTGATGACCTGCGTCACGGCGGTGACGACGGCATTGGACGCGGCCGACGATGCACCCGTGCCGGCACTGTTGGTTGCACTGACGGTGAATGAATAGCTGACGCCTGCCGTCAGGCCCGGGAAACGGATGGGACTGGCCGCGCCGGTAGTCGTGGCACCGCCGGGGCTGGCCGTCACCGTGTAACCGGTGATGGCGATACCGCCGTTGCTCGCGGGTGCCGCGAAGGCCACATCGACCTCGGTCGGACTGGCGACGGTCGCCACGCCGATGGTCGGCGCACCCGGCACCACCGGATTGACGGTGAACGAACGGGTGACCTGCGGGGCGGGGAGGTAACTGCCATTCCCCGCCTGGTCGGCGTTGATGGTGCAGGTTCCCGCCGTGACGAACGTCAGTGCGCCGCCCGTCGTGATCGTGCAGACGCTGGTCGTGGACGAGGTGAACGTCGGCGTCAGTCCGGAGTCCGACGTCGCGGTGAACGTCGGCGTGGTGCCGAAATTCTGCGCGCCGGGATTGGCGAACGTGATGGTCTGCGTCGCCGCCGGCGTGATGCTGTTGGACGCCATCGACGCAGGACCGGTACCCGCCGCGTTGTCCGCGGTCACCGTGAACGTATAGGGTTGTCCGTTGGTCAGGCCGGTGACGACGATCGGCGACGACGCGCCATTGATCGGCGCCACATCGGCCGGGCTGACGGTCACCGTGTAACTGGTGATTGCCGATCCGCCGATGTTCAGCGGCGCGGTGAACGCGACACTCGCCTGGGTGTCGCCTGCGATCGCCGTGCCGATCGTCGGTGCACCCGGCACAACGGGAATGACGGTGAACGACCGGCTGACCTGCGGCGCCGGCAGGTAGCTGCTGTCCCCCGCCTGGTCGGCATTGATGGTGCAGGTGCCGGCGGCGATGAAGGTCAGCACGCCCCCGGACGTGATCGTGCAGACGCCGGTGGTGGACGACGTGAACGTCACGGCCAGGCCCGACGTCGAAGACGCACCGCCCCCCAGGATCGACAGATTCGGCGATGTCCCGAAGTTCTGCGTGCCCGGATTGCCGAAGGTGATCGTCTGCGGCGACGCAGGCGTGATGCTGTTCGATGCGGCTGAGGCGGCACCGGTGCCGGCGGAATTGGTCGCGGTCACGGTGAACGTGTACGCCACGCCATTGGTCAGGCCGGTCAACGTGATCGGCGAACTCGAGCCGGTGCCGGTTGCGCCGCCGGGATTCGCCGTGACCGTATAGCCGCCGGCGATGATCGCGGCACCGCCGATGGAGGCCGGTGCGGTGAACGTCACCGTGGCCTGGGTGTCGCCCGCCGTCGCGGTACCGATGGTCGGCGCTCCGGGCACCACCGCGTTGACCGTGAACGTCCGGGTCACCGTGGTTGCCGCGTTCCACGCGGCGTCGCCCGCCTGGTCGGCGTCGATGGTGCAGCTGCCCGCGGCAACGAAGGTCAGCGTGCCGCCGGACGTGATGGTGCAGACGCCGGTGGTGGACGAACTGAACGTCGGCGTGAGGCCGGAGGTCGCGCTGGCGGTCAACGTCGGCGCGGTGCCGAAGTTCTGCGCACCGGGGTTGGTGAAGGTGATGGTCTGGCTGCCCTTGGGCGTGGCTGCGTTCGAGGCGCCCGACGCCACGCTCGTTCCAATGGCGTTGGTGGCGGTGACCGTGAAGGTATACGCCGTGCCGTTGCTGAGCCCGGTCACGGTGGCCGTGCAGGCTGCCGGACCCGCACAGGTGCCGAACGCGCCACCGGGACTGGCCGTCGCCGTGTACGTGGTGATGGCGGAACCACCGTTGCTGCCCGGTGCAGTGAAGGTCACGCTGACCTGGCCGTCACCCGCCGTGGCGGTGCCGATGGTCGGTGCGGCCGGTGCGGTGGGAATGGCGACGGTATGGGTCGATCCGCTGGTGAACGCCGCGGGCCCGCTGTTACCGGCCGCGTCCGCGATGTTGGTGGACCCGTTGAGATTCACTTCCAGGGTGCCGTTGCCGGCAATGCCGCTCACCGTGACGTCGATCGAGGTACCGCTGCTGGCGGAGACGGCGCTGATCGTGCCCGTGGCCGAACCGGTCGTGCCCAGGGAGAAGTCGTCGGTCGAGACATTGCTGACCGCTTCGTTGAACGCCACCGTGAATGTCACGCTGGTGGCGGTGGCCGCGGGCGAACCGCTCACCGTGATGGCGGTGACGGCAGGCGGCGCACCATCCACCACCAGCGCCCTGTTGGCCCCCAGTGATCCCGCCGTACCCGGAACGGCCAGCGCCAGCGTGGCGTTGTTGGCGGCGGCATCCTGGATCGTGCCGCCGTTGAGCGCGAGCGAATTCGTCGACACGTAATCCAGGTCGCTGCTGACATCGCCCGATTGCACGGCATAGTTGAACGTCAACGTGCCGGTGCCACTGCCGCTGACGTAGTTGACCGCGCGATCGGTACTGCCCGTCTCCAGCGTCAGCTGCGGCGTACCGGTGACTGTCACCGCTTCGGTGAAGCTGATCTGCAGGCTGATCGTAGACCCGAGTGCGTACGTGCCGTCCGGCGTGGACGAAGTGACCGATGTGACCGAGGGCACCACGCCATCGATCACCAGGTTCTTGTTCGCGCCAAGCGAGCCGGCCGCACCCGGCGATGGCAGCGTCAAGATGGCGTTGTTGCTGGCCGCATCGCGGATCGTGCCGCCATTCAGCGCAAGCGCCGTGGGCGAGGTGTAGTCCAGGTCAGCCGTGGTGTCGCCGGCCTGCACGGTGTAGATAAAGATCAGCGTGCTGCTGCTGCCGTTGCCGCTGATGTAATTGACGATGCGATCGGTCGAACCGGTCTCGATCGTCAGCTGCGGGGTTCCGGTGACGGTGACGTTTTCGCTGAAAGTCACCTCAAGACTGATGACATCGCCCACGTTGTACGTGCCGTTGGCCGTACTGGAAGTGATCGAGCTGACGGTGGGAGGCGTGGTGTCGGGCGGCACGGCGGGATCGATGACGATGTTGTTCATCGAGTGCCAGCTGCCAACACCCCCGTTCTCGCCGCCCGCGGAGGTGAACATCCTGACGTCGTCCACGTACGAGAACGCTGCCCCCAACGAGACCGTCTGCGGCATGGGGTTGGGATCGTATCCCTGGAAGGCCATGGAGGCCACCTGGACACCGTCCCGGTAGCCCACGACGGTATTCGTCATGGGCGACGTCTCGCCCCAGCTGTAATAGCGGAACGACGTCAGCTTGAATTCACTGCCATCCGCGGAGCGGACCGCCATGCCCTTGGTGATTCCGAGTGCGCCATCATCGAAGGTGAGGGCCGAATACCCCGAGTCTTCACTATTGAGGAAGGCATTCGGTCGCCAGTGGATCACGCCGACATTGCTTCCATTGACGTTGCTGATGTTGTAGATCTGGATGGACAGCCCGACGATATCGCCCGACCCGCCTTCACCGTCGGCGGCAATGCCGTCTCCGAGGCCGGCATCGTTTGTGAACGTCAACGTCTCCGCCATTGCGGCAGGGATCGCCATCGCGCTACTGGCGAACACGCCCAGCAGGAACACGCGCGCGAACAGACGTACACGGCGCGTGGCGCCGGAAAGGATAGGCATGTCGAGTCCCCGGAAACGTGAATGCGTGATGCGTACATCGACCAGCGACACGCCGACAGACGGTCGCCCCCCTCTTGGCCGTGCATGCCAGCCCTCCTCGCGGATGGACTTCCCCGGCATACCCGAATGAGCAGTGTCCCTGGCGACGCCATGGCCAACGCTGATGCGGCATGGTAGCCGCGTAACGCCACTTACTCCAGTGACCGCGACGCCGTCTCCGGTCCCGTCGCCGATGCAAGCCCCGTACCAACGACCCCTAACCCGTCACGCGTGGCAGCGGCCCCTCCGATGGCGGCATCAGGTGGCGTGGCAGCGAGATGGTGAAGACACACCCGATGCCCGGCACGTCGCGCACGCTCAGCTGCCCCTGGTTGGCCTCCACACTGCGCTGCGAGATCGACAACCCCAGCCCCAGGCCGCTCTGGTCCGCGCTCTCCTGCACGAAAGGCTGGAACAGGGCGGCGCCATCGCCGGAAGGCAGCCCGCCGCAGCGGTCCTCCACGTCGATCAGGATGCGGTCGGCGAGCGCGTAGGCGTTCAACGTGATCTCGCTGCCTGGCGCAGAGAACTTGAAGGCGTTCTGCAGCAGATTGCCGGTTGCCGACAGCAACAGGTCGCGGTCGACATCGATGGCCAGCACAGGATCCACCTCGGACACGACCAGTACGCATCCCCGGACCGTGGCCTCCAGCGAGGCCGACAGCCTGATCTCGGCGATGAAATCCGCCAACGAGTACAGCCGCTTCTGCACCGGCGTGCCGGCCGCCATCCGCACCTCGGCCAGCGAACGATCGATCAGGCTTCCCAGCCCGGCCAGGGCGCGATCCAGGATGCCGGCCGTCGCACCGGACATGCCCACGCTGCCTTCCTTGATGATCGACAGCGCCAGCGTCGCCGTGCACAGCTGGTTGCGCAACTCGTGCGCGAAGAATCCCAGCCGCTCGTTCAACGCCAGGGCCTGCCTGTCGGACTGCACGATCTCGTTCTGGTAGCCGAATTCCGTCACCGCGTGCGCGATGGCATTGTCCAGGCAACGGTTGAGCGTGCGGAACTCATCGGTCTCGATCACCGCGCCCCGCTCGAAGGCGAGATCGGAAATCGCCTGGCACAGGTCGCCATAGTCGTGCACCACCTGGTCGACGGTGAACCCGTGCGTCAGCAGTTCGCGGCCATGCAGTGCCGCCGACTCACTGATCTCCGACAGGGCGGGACGACCGCCGCCCGAGGGTCCCGATACCTTGCGGCTGCGCATCGGCTCGGCGCCCTCCTCCACCTGCAGCGTCTTGATCAGCTGGTCCAGGAAAACCGTCACGCCGTGATCCAGTTCCTGGCCGGGCACGCCCGTAGCGGATCGCAGCGCGACCTTGCCACGGCAGCGCGCAATCAGTTCGGCGCGGTTGTCACTGAGGAACCGATGCATCATCCCTCGACCTTACGCGCCTTTTGCCGGTACAGAGGGGTCTTTTGCGCGCATTCGCAGCCGTCCATCGGGCAATCCGGCCTTTTCCGGCCTGACGGCCTGCTTTCCCCATAACTACACGCGTTACTCATCCCTCCACGTGCACGGTGCACGTCCGGCCGTCGGCCGGAGGAGACCTGCCATGACATTCCATCCCAAGCCGCCCGCCCGCCACGACACCTCCAGGGCGATACCCGCGCCTGCCACACCATCAACCCCACCCCGCACTCTTCCCAAGGATCATGGGAAGGGCCAATTGCCCAATCCCGGCAAACGCTCCTGATCGCAGGGCACCAAGGGCACGAAGTACGGGAAGGACGGCTCGGCCGCGAATGCGGTCGAGCGAACGCGGAGCCCCCGCCCATCTCCGCTCGAAGCGATGGGCCTCGCCCTCAGTCCGTCCGCAGGCGTTTCTCGAACCAGTGATGCGCGTAAGGGTTGTCGTTATAGGCGGGGATCTCGATGTAGCCGTTGCGGTCATACAACGCCCGTGCTTCCACCAGGCTGCTGTTGGTGTCCAATCGCAACGTGTGCAGTCCCATTGCCACCGCGTGCGCCTCCAGCGCATCCAGCACCCGCTGCGCGATGCCCAGCCCGCGCGCATCCGGTGCCACCCACATGCGCTTGATTTCGCCCATGCCGCCGGCGATCCGCTTCAATCCCCCGCACCCGACCGCCGCGCCCTCCAGCCGCGCGACCACGAAGGCGCCACGGGGCGGCACCAGTTCGCCGGGATCGGCCGACACGCTGCGGGCGGCGTCGAAACCGCCTTCGAAGCGCGCATCGAGTTCATCCAGATAGGCCTGGATGCACGCCTGCGCTTCGACACTGGCCGGATCCTCCAGCGCGATCTCCGCCGCGGACGCACGCATGAGGCGCTCCACTTCATCCATCGCCTCGACCAACCGTTCGCGCTGCCGCGCCGACAAGGGCGCCAGCAGGGAATCCGCCAACGCGCGCGAATCCCGATCGAGCGCATCCACCTCGCGCCGCCCTTTCGCGGTCAGGACCACATGCCGCCTGCGTGCATCGACGGGCGATGCCTGTACCCGCACAAGCCCCTGCGCCTCGAGCGCACGCAACAACCGGCTCGCATAGCCGGAGTCCAATCCGAGGCGTGTACGCAGGTCGCGCACATCCGCCCCCGCATGCCCTGTTTCGAACAGCAGGCGTGACTCGGCCAACGGGCGGCCGTGCCCGAGGTAGTCGTCAGTGAGCACCCCGATGCGGCGGGTGACGGTGCGGTTGAAGCGGCGGACCCGCTGGATCTGGCTCTCGTTCATTGCCTGACTTTAGTCAGATATTCAAGCGGAAGCAACTGCGGTACGCATGATCGGCTCAGGCCGGCTCCCGCCCCGCCTCGCCGCGCGGATCTTCGCCCAAGGGGTACGCGGTACGCAGGGGCTGGCCGTTGGCGCTGAAGAACAGGCCCGGCGCTTGCCCGCGCAGCCGTGCCGCCATGATGCCCATGGCGATGCGCGCTCCGGCCGCGAGGAATGCAAGCGGCGTGCGGCGCACCTCGCCGACGGCACTGTCGGAGTTCAACACCACGTGGCCCGGCGGGCCGAATGCGGCATCGACGTCGGTCTCCGGCACCAGGCATGTGGCAACCACGCCCACGTAGGCGACTTTCCCGTCGCGCGGCGTATTGGCCAGCGGCGTACGGCAACACGCCGCGTACCAGCGCAACAGCCCGCCTTCGCGCAGGCACAGGCCGGCGATGTGCTCCTCGCCCGCCGTGAAACGCACCGCCAGCGGGTTCATCGCCACGATGTCGGTACCGCCCTGCGCATCCATCACGCCGGGTTGCCCGAGGTGACGCGCGTAGGTCCGGCAATCCCCGCAGTAGCACGTTGCACGCGCATACGCCCGACGGGCATCCACCGTGCCTTGCACCTGCCCGCAGCGGCAACGCAGCTCCAGCGCCATCGACGCACCTCCGCTTCAAGACATCTGCGGACAGGGATAACGCACGCGGTATGAGTGCAGCGTCAAACCAGGCGTGCCTACCTGACCCGCAGGCAACCCGGCGTTGCACGACGCGACATGAAGCGCAGGTGACGTATCTTCGCGCGCGCAGGCCGCTCCTCGCGATGCATGCTGTAGCATGCGTGCCGCGAGCCCTCCGCTTGCTTCGCGCGTTCCGCACGGCCCCCGGCCCTCCGCTTCGCTCCCTTTCCCACGCGACGCATTCCCCACGACGGGATGGTTGCCCCCGGGAGCTTCCATGCCCTCCCCGTCACACCCTCGCCCCGTCGTTGCACATGCCATGCCTTTCCCCGCTGCAGCGTGCGCTGCCGGGGACCGGCCGCTGCAGGTCATGCCGTCATGACCTCGTGTTCGCGGTGCGACGCCGTCTGCTGCCGCCTGACCGTGGTCCTGCAACCGGAAGACCAGATTCCCTCGCATCTCACCACCCGTACCCCCGCCGGCCTGCATGTGATGGCGCGCGACGAGGAAGGCTGGTGCGTGGCACTCGATGGCGCGCGGATGAACTGCGGCATCTACCAGACCCGGCCGGACGTGTGTCGCCGCTTCGTCATGAGCGGACCCTACTGCCGTGCCGTGCGTACCGATTACCTGGACATGCGCAAGAAGGGCATCCCGCTGACGGTGGAGTGACGCCCGCCGTGCCCGTTACGCGCCCTTGCTAGCGCAGCTGACTGTCCTTGCTGCCCCGCCGGTTGTACAGCCCGGCACCCTGCTCTTCCTGGTCAGCCGCCTCCTGGCATTCCACGCACAGTCGCACGCCCGGCACCGCCTGCTGGCGGGCAACCGGGATCGGCCTGTCGCACGCTTCGCAGTGGGTCAGGCTCGGCCCCTTCGGCAGCGCGCGGCGCGCGCGTTCGATGCCGTCCTTCACGGTCGCATCGATCTGTTCCTGCACGGCGCCATCGCCGGCCCATCCGGTTGCCATGGTCATGTCCTCGCTTCGCACTGCTGCCCGGACAGCTTACGCCCGGCAACCACAGCGGTTTTCACGAACAGGAATGGGGCCGCGACGGGTGGATTTCAATCCTGCGCCAGTGCGTATCCGATCGCCGCCACCACCGCCGCCACCTGCGCATCGTTGCACTGCTGCGGCGTCGCCTTCGGACTGTCGGGATAGACCTCGGTGATGGTGGTATAGCGAGCGTCGGTGATGCCGGTGCACAGGCCCAGCGACTTCACCGGGTACTGGATGACACCCTCGGCCACCACCGGCGAACCGATGATCTCGCCATTGTCGTCGGCCGGGGCGATATGGGTGACGGCTGCCACCGCCGCGATCACGGCGCGCTGGAAATCGGGCTGCGGATTCGCGCTGTCGTCCACTAGGTAGAAGCCGTCCGGAATCTCCCCGGGTTCGAACGGCTTTCCGTCGCGTGCGGCAAGTGCAGGACGGAACTCGCTCTCATCGCTGTCGGTGGTTTCGTGCAGGTCGATGTGCATCAGCACGCGGTCCTTCACCGGCGCAACCAGCGCGATCAACGCGGCGGATTCCTGCGCAGGACTGTCCGCACGGAACGAACGGTTCGGATCCAGCGCATCGGCGTTCCAGCGGTGGATGCGTTCGTAGCCCCACGGACTGACGCACGGCACCACCAGCAGGTTCGCCTTGCCGGCATAGTCGGCGGCACGCTCGTCGAGGAACTGCAGCGCGCCATGCACGCCGCTGGTCTCGTAGCCATGCACGCCGCCGGTGACCAGCATCGTGGGCAGTGCCTCGCTCCAGTCGCGGCTGCGTACCGCCAACAGCGGATAGACCTCGCCCGGACCGTAGTCCAGCGTGCCGTACTGCTGCACATCGAAGCGTCCGCGCAGCCGATCGATCACCGTCACCACATCATCCGCATGACGGCGTTGCACGCGCTGCTGCGCGCGCCATGCGGCTTTCTCCGCCGCGCCCCAGGGTGTACCGGGTGTGCCGATGGGATGGAAGCGGGCGGGCGTGTTCATGGCGATGGCGGGGCCGGGAATCCGAGGGGTCGGCACTATACCAGCGGGTGCGGCAAGGCTTCCGGAGAGGTCGCGGACTATCGCCCACGGGTCGGCGGGGGCGAAAATCCCGCTCCTGCGATCACGATGCGCTTCAGGACTCCGCTCCATGCCCCACTACACCGGCCCCCTGCTCACCCGCGATACCGCTGCTGCCCTGCTGGCGGCGCGCGACCGCGGCGACACCGTGTGGCATGGCTCGCTGGACCTGGGAGGTACGCTGGCGGACGCGCGGCTGGAGGCCGGGACATGGCAGTGGCGCGACGCGGCGTATCCCTATCCCGATCGGCTCAAGGACCGCACGCTGTACTACTGGGACGGCGAGGATTTCTCGCCGATCTCGCGCTATGCGGGCTCGCTGATCAAGCTGGTGCCCACCGAGTGGGGCGTGCCCACGTTCGAGATCGACGGCATCAAGATGCTGCCGACCTCGAAGGAATCGCCGCTGGACGATGCCCGCCGCAAAGTCGCACTGGTGGAACCAGGAGGCAAGGTGGTGCTGGATACGTGCGGCGGCCTGGGCTACTTCGCGGCGTGCTGCCTGGCCGCCGGCGCCGCACGCATCCTGTCGTTCGAGAAGAACGCCGACGTACTCTGGCTGCGCACGCTCAACCCGTGGTCACCGGATCCGGACGCACCCGGGCACGAGGGCCGCTTGCAACTGACCCACGCCGACGTCTCGCAGGCCATCATGCAGGTGGCGGATGCCTCCGTCGACGCCGTGCTGCACGACCCGCCGCGTTTCGGCATCGCCGGCGAGCTGTATTCGCAGGCCTTCTACGACCAGCTTGCGCGCGTGCTGCGTCGCGGCGGCAAGCTGTTCCACTACACCGGCACGCCCAACAAGCTCACCAGCGGGCGCGACGTGCCCGGCGAGGTGGCGAAGCGGCTGGAGAAGGCCGGCTTCAAGGCGCAGCGGGCGCTGGACGGCGTGGTCGCCATGCGCCGCTGACCGCCCCTCGGCCGACCTTCACGCCGGCTGAGCGCGGCGGGGCGCACAACAGCGCCACCGCCATGCCCGGGAGGGGCCACCATGCAACGCACCACGCTGCTGTCCGTCGCCGTATCCGCCCTGCTGCTCGCAGGCCCCGCGCTCGCCCAGGACACGCCGCCAGCGATGACGCCCGAGATGCACGCCATGATGGAGGCCTACCAGAAGGCCGGCACGCCGGGCATGGAACACGGCAGGCTGGCTTCGATGGCCGGCACCTACGACCTGGTCGTGAAGAGCTGGCACGCACCCGGCGCGCCACCCAGCACCGACGCCGGCACCGCGACACGCAGGATGATCCTCGGCAACCGCGTGATGCTGGAGGAGGTGACGTCGCAGATGATGGGACAGCCGTTCTCCGGCCAGGGCCTGCATGGGTTCGACAACGTCACCGGCAAGCACTGGGGCACGTGGAACGACAGCATGAGCACGGGCCTCATGGTCAGCGAAGGTACCTGCGATGCCCAACTGACGTGCACCTACACCGGCACCCACCACGATCCGGTGACGAAGAAACCCCAGAGCAGCCGCATGACCACGCGCTGGACCGACAAGAACACGGAAGTGTTCGAGATGTACGGCCCCGGGCCTGACGGCAAGGAAACGAAGATGATGGAGATCACCTATAAGCGGCGGCCGTAGCCGCTGCGCGCGTGATCAGGCGTGCACAGCCTGGCCGGCATCCGCCAGATTGTTGCGTCGCCACGCCGCTGGGGGCTGCCCGTATTCGCGCCGGAACGCGCGAATGAAGGACGTGTCGTTCTGGTAGCCCACCTCTTCGGCCACCCGCGACAGCGGCGCATTGCTGCGGCGTAGCAGGTTGGCCGCCATCAGCATCCGCCACTGCGTCAGGTACTGCATCGGCGACGTGCCGACCAGGTGCTGGAACCGCTCGGCCAGTACCGAACGCGAGGTGCCGGCGACCCGCGCAAGGTCGGCGAGGGTCCACTCGCGACAGGGCTGCTGGTGCAACGCGTTGAGCGCCTTGCCGACGACGCGATCGCCAAGGCCCGCCAGCCAGCCCGCATGACCTTCATGCTGGTGCACGTAACGGCGCAGCACTTCGATGAACAGCAATTCCGCGAGCCGGGACAGCAGGCTCGCACCGCCAGGTCGCGGCGTGCGCGCCTCGGCCAGCGCGTAACGCACGGACGATTCGAGCCATGCGCCGGCATCGGAATCACGCAAGCTGATGCGCACGACCGGCGGCAGGCCGTCCAGCAGCAATCGCGCCAGTCGCGTATCGCAGGCCAGGTAGCCGCAGACGATGCGTGTGGGCGCGCCGCCGCCGCCGTAGGCGAGCCGGCGCGGGCGACTGGCGAACAGCTTCTTCAGGTCGGCCGCGCCGCGCGTCGGCGGCAGGCCCGGCGCCGACGTCATGCGGTGCGCGCTGCCGCCCGGGAACATCACCACGTCGCCTTCGTGCACCTCCATCGGTGGCGCACCGTCCATTTCCACCCGGCATCCGCCCTCGGTGATCAGGTGGAAGATCACCACCTGCTCCGCGGTCGGGTCCAGCCAGGGCGCCGCCAGCGAAGCTTTCGGCGACTGGTAGCACCAGGGCGCACTGAAGCGGGCGTTGACGAAGAACGCACCGGACATCTGCACCACGCGCAGGATTTCGGACAGCGCGTCCATGTTCAGTCCGCCGGCCGGCCTGCGACCGACACCGCCACCCGGATCGGCGGCGGGCCGGACAGCGCGCCCTGCATCGGCGAGCGGCGCAGGCCCTCGGCCACGAGCGCGTTCAAGCGCACCGCGTCGACACCCGGCGCGTGCAGTACGACCTCCACCTGCATCGACGCCGGACCCGCGTCGACCGTAATGCCCTCCGCATCGCGCATGCCCAGCAACCCGCGCGCATCGGAGCGACTGCCGACTTCCACTTCCAGCCGCTCCAGCGCCACGCCCTGCTCGGCTGCGACCATCGCGATCGCCGTGGTGGCGCACGCGGCGATACCGGCACGGAAGAACCAGCCCGGCGACGGCCGGTCGCCGGTGCCACCGAGTTCCACCGGCATGTCGGATTCGACCGTTGCCCCGGTGGCGTGCGTGGCCACCACCCGCGTGTCGTCCTGCCAGCGCGCACGCGCGCTCACGTCGTCATGCAGCCCCTTGTCGGGACGGCGGGTGAACACGCTGACGGCGCGCTGCATCGCATCGGCGATGTCTCGTGGATTGCTCATGGCCAGGGGGATTCCATCGGACGGCAGGGGCGGCCGGATTCTGAGCGCAACAACGCGTCCCGGGGCGGCGCGCGGCCAGTCGCCGGACGATCGGCAAGGAATCGCGGAGCTCCGGGAAACCCGCACGCGGATCCGGACGCATGGCCAGTTCCGGCAGACGCCCCGTCAGGACGGAAGCCCGGTGCGACCGCCACGCTGCGCCCTCCCCAACCCCAGGAGTGTCCCCCGAATGAATGCCGTTGCCGTCTCCCTCCCCACCCTGCCCGACATGGACGCCCTCAAGCAGCGCCAGCAGGCCGCCTGGTCCAGCGGCAACTATGCCGTCGTCGGCACTACGCTGCAGATCGTCGGCGAACGCCTCGCTGAAGCGGTCGACCTGCGCTGGGACGAACGCGTGCTCGATGTCGCCGCCGGCAACGGCAATGCGACGCTGGCCGCGGCGCGCCGGGGTGGCCAGGTGGTGTCCACCGACTACGTGCCCGCACTGCTGGACCTGGGCCAGGCGCGTGCCGAGGCCGAGCAGTTGCAGGTCGCCTTCGCCGAAGCTGATGCCGAGGCCCTGCCCTTCGCCGACGCCAGTTTCGATGTGGTGATGTCCACGTTCGGCGTGATGTTCACGCCGGACCACGCGCGTGCCGCTGACGAACTGACACGCGTGTGCCGGCCCGGCGGCCGCATCGGCCTGGCCAACTGGACGCCGGAAGGTTTCATCGGCCAGATGTTCAAGGTGCTGGGACGCCACATTGCGCCGCCTGCCGGTGTGCAGCCGCCGTCGCTGTGGGGCACCGCCGCGCACGTGCAGTCGCTGTTCGGCGACACGGCCGGCGCCATCGGCGTCACCGCGCGCATGTTCAATTTCCGCTACCGCTCGGCTGCGCACATGATCGACGTGTTCCGCACCTGGTACGGCCCGGTGCAGAAGGCCTTCCAGGCCCTGCCGGCCGACAAGGCCGCCGAACTCGAACAGGACCTGCACGCGCTGATGGAGCGCATGGATCGCGGCAACGGCAACGGCCTGGTCATCCCCAGCGAATACCTCGAAATCGTGGTCGTGCGCCGGTGAAGGACCACGCGCGACTGCAGCGGCGCGTGCAGCGCTACGGCTGGGACCTCGCCGCTTCACGTTACGACGCGCTCTGGCAGGCGCAGTTGTCGGACGCGCACCGTCGGCTGCTGGCACTCGCGCCTGCCGCGCCCGGCGAGTCGGTGCTCGATGTGGCCTGCGGCACCGGCGCGATGGCGTTGGCCGCCGCCGAGGCCGTTGGTCACGATGGCCGCGTGGTCGGCGTGGACATCGCCGAGCGCATGGTGGACGAAGCCAATGCAAGGGCGCGGGCGCGCGGCCTGCAGCACGCGCGCTTCCTGCGCATGGACGGCGAATCGCTGGACTCCTCGGGCGTCGGCTTCGACCTGGCGTACTGCGCACTCGGCCTGATGTACATGCCCGATCCCGATCAGGCCATGCGCGGCATGCACGGTGCGCTGCGCCCGGGCGGCCGCGTGGCCGTGGCGGTCTGGGGCCAGCGCGCACGCTGCGGCTGGTCGCCGGTGTTTCCGATCGTCGACGAGGAGGTCGCCAGTGATGTCTGTCCGCTGTTCTTCCAACTCGGCCATGAAGGCATGCTCGCCGACCTGTGCACGCGCGCCGGCTTCGTCGATGCGGAGGAACACCGCGTGGAGGCGGTGCTGCAGTACGCCAGCGACGACGATGCCTGCGACGCGGCCTTCGTCGGTGGTCCGGTGGCGATGGCCTGGTCGCGCTTCGACGACGCGACCCGCCGGCGCGTCCGCACGCGCTACCTGCGCGCGATCCGGCCGTGGCGCGTCGGCGACGGCTATCGCATGCCGGGTGAGTTCGTGGTGGCCACCGCGCGCCGGCACGCGGGTTGACGGCCACCATGCGCGGGCGATCCCGGGCCCTGCGTCACGCTTGCGCGATGGTGCATTGCAGCTTTCCCCTTTGACCAATGCCCCCTCGCGCGGGCGTGTGGCCCACTGCCGGCACTTCACACCCGAGGTGCCGTCGATGTCGATCGCTGCGCTGCTGTGTCGTTCCCTCCCGCGCGCCCGTTTCCGCCGCGCGGGCCTGCTTCTCTCCTCGCTGTTCCTGATGCTGGCCAGCGGCCACGCGTTGGCGCTGACCGAAGTCACCGGCTTCGGCAGCAATCCCGGCAACCTGCGCATGCACAAGTACGTTCCCACCGGCCTGCCGACGGATGCGCCGCTGGTCGTGGCCTTGCACGGCTGCGCGCAGTCCGCCTCCAACTACGATGCCGAGACGGGCTGGGAACTGCTCGCCAACCGCTTCAGCTTCGCCCTGCTGCTACCCGAGCAGCAAACCGGCAACAACAGCAGCCGCTGCTTCAACTGGTTCGAAACCGCCGACACCGCACGTGGCCAGGGCGAACCGCTGTCGATCAAGCAGATGGTCGATCGGATGATCGCCGACCACGGCATCGATCCCGCGCGCGTCTATGTCACCGGCCTGTCTGCCGGCGGCGCGATGGCCTCGGTGATGTTGGCGACGTATCCGGACGTGTTCGCTGGCGGTGCCATCGTGGCCGGCATTCCCTACCGCTGCGCGACCACGCAGACCGCCGCCTTCAGCTGCATGAGTCCCGGCAGCGATCTGACTCCCGCGCAATGGGGCGCGAAGGTGCGTGCCGCCAGCACCTGGACCGGGCCCTGGCCGATCGTGTCCATCTGGCATGGCGACGCCGACTACACCGTGCGACCCGCCAACCTGACCGAAAGCCTGGAGCAGTGGGCCGACGTGCATGGCATCGACACCGTGGCCGACGCCAGCGATACCGTCAGCGGCTATCCGCACAAGGTCTACAAGGACGCCACCGGCACCGCAAAGGTGGAGACCTATGTCATCACCGGCATGGGCCACGGCACGCCGGTGGACCCGGGCACCGGCGAAACGCAGTGCGGCACGGCGGGCGCCTACATCCTCGACGTGAACATCTGCTCCAGTTACCACATCGCCCGCTTCTTCGGCCTGGACAACCTGGACGGCGTGCCGCCGACCGTCGCCCTGACCTCGCCCGCCAACGGCGCCACCATCAGCGGCACGGTGACGCTGGCAGCCACCGCCAACGACGACATCGGCGTGGCGGGCGTGGACTTCCTGCTGGACGGTGCGTTGCTCGGCAGCGATGCCAGCGCGCCCTACAGCCTGGCGTGGAGCAGCAGCGGCACCAGCGACGGCGCGCACGTGTTGCAGGCGCGGGCATTGGACCTCGCCGGCAATACAGGCACCTCCACAGCGGTCAATGTCACCGTCAGCGGCGGGACCGGCGGCGGATCGCCGGTCACCGTGGTGTTCAACAACGAGGACGCCAACGATGGCTACGTGAAAGCCAGCGCCACCGGCAGCGGCGCAGCCGTGGGCACGCTGGAGGCGTACTACGGCCTCGCGATAGGACGCGGCACCGATGGCAACCACAACCGTGCGGTGCTGGCGTTCGATACCTCATCGCTGCCGGACAACGCCGTGGTCACGTCGGCCGCGCTGACGGTGGCCTACCGCAGCGCCAGCGGCGATCCGTGGAGCAATCCCGCCGGCAACACGCTGGTCGTCGACGTGCGCAGCGGCTGCCTCGGCGCGTGCACCATCGAAGCGGCGGATTGGGCAGCCGCCACGACCACGACCAACAGCGCGCAGGTGCCGTCCTTCAGTGGCGGCAACCAGACCAGCACCGTGTTCGATACCTCCGGGCGTGCGGCGATCAACCGCACCGGCCGCACCCAGCTGCGGCTGCGTTTCAACGCCAACCCGACCGCAACGCACTACCTGTGGATCGACAAGGGCGCCACCGCGAAACTGTCGGTCACCTACACGCTGCCATGACGGCGCCATCCTGCTGCCGCGTCATGGCGGCGGCAGGATCTTCCAGAACATGCCCGTGCCCAGCTTTACCGGTTGCAGCGGCTTGCGCCGTGCGGCGGGCTGGTGGGCGCGGAACATCTCGCGGATGTCACCCATCACCTTGTCCGATTCCATGAAGTAGGAATGCGCCAGCATGCTCTGGTCCACGCCGGAGACATCGATGGTGTCCACGCCGCTCACCAGCACCACGCCCTCGCTGGTGTCGCCGGCACGGGGCCCGCGATTGACCTGCCTGGACGCCTTCAGCGCCATGTCTTCGGACGAGGCGTACAGGGTCACATGGCCGCTGGCCTGCCGCAGGGCGGGCGCGAGCTCCTCGCGGAACACCTTCGCATCGATGTCGGGCGCGGCCAGGATGATGCCGCGGAAGCGCCCGCGCAGTTCCGGCCGCTTCGCCACCAGGTTGCGGATGGCCTGGGTGACGCCACGCGTGCCCATGCTGTGGCCGATGACATAGAGGTTCTGCGCCCCCGAGCGGTCGGCCATGTCGGCCAGGAAGCCCTCGATCAGCGGCACCGAGCGCGCGATGGATTGTTCGTCGGTGAAATAGCCCGCCAGTGCCGCCTGCGACGGCCAGCTGTAGAACACCGGCGCACCGTCGAAGCGCAGGTCGTAGGCCAACTGCGCGGTGCGGCGCGCGGCGTCGCGGAAGCTGACGTTGTAGCCGTGCACGAACACGAACGCATTGCTGCCGCGTGATTCACCGACGCGCCCGTACAGCCTGGCAAAGAACGGGGCCTGTGCCAGCCGGTCGACCTCCTGCAGGATGATGTGCTGCTTGGGGTCTTCCTTGAACTCCATCAGGTACCAGCGCGGTGATTCCAGTTCACCGGGGACATGCGCCTTCGGGATGCTGATGCGTGCGGTGCCGTAGGTCAGCTGCCTTGCGACACCCGCGGTGAAGCGATCGCCCGGCGGCAGCGTGGCGAACGCGGTCGCCGGCATCCGGTTGGTGGCGTAGAACACGTCGACGTTGACGAAATCCGACCTCGGCGGCTTCGCGGACTGCGCGGCCTCGCGGACACGGGCGGCACGCTCGGCCGCCTGGCGGGCACTGTCGGCGGCGCGTTCCTGCTGGGCGCGGGCGGCGGCTTCAGCTGCAGCACGGCGGGCGGCCTCGATGCGCGCGGCTTCCGCGGCACTGCCCTGCGGTGGCGGTGGCGGTGGCGGTGGCGGTGGCGGTGGCGGTGCAGGCACCGATGCCTGCTCCGGCGGGGGCGGCAACGACTCCTTGACCCGTTTCGCACAGCCGGCCAGCACCAGCGCTGCCAGCATCAGGCAGAGAATCCGCCGCATCGATCACCTCATGGAAGGACGTCATGGGCACCCCTTCCCCCGGGGTCGCCCGACGCGACGATGGTATAGCAGCCGCGCCGCCGGCCGCGAGCCAGGCACGCCGGCATTGCCGGGCCCGCGCACAGGCGGCATCCGCACCGTTGCACGGCCCTCGCAAATGGCTGTTTTCATGCCGGTTTCCCGCAGGCAACGGATGCGGGCTATCGTGTACGCCTGTGGAACGCCCATCGGCACGCCACGCCCCATTCCCGCCCCCAGGTGACCTTGTCCATGGCAAAACCCAACTATTCGTTCGAAAAACGCCAGCGTGAGCTGGCCAAGAAGAAGAAGAAAGACGAAAAGGACGCGAAGAAACGCGCCGAACGCGATGCGGCCCAGCCCGGTGCCGCCCCCGAGCCGGGCGCGCCCGACACCGCACCGGAATGACCGACGGCGCGGCCCCTGCCACCCAGGTATGGGTGGATGCCGATGCCTGCCCGGGGCCTGTCAAGGACATCCTGTTCCGCGCCGCGGAACGCGCCCAGGTGGAGGTCACCCTGGTCGCCAACCAGTGGCTGCGCACGCCGCCTTCCCGCTTCATCCGCTCGCTGCAGGTCCAGGGGGGCTTCGACGTGGCCGACGACGCCATCGTCGAACGCGCCCGGGTCGGCGACCTGGTCATCACCCAGGACATCCCGCTGGCGGCGCGCGTGCTGGCCAACGGCGCGCAGGCCATCGACCCGCGCGGCGAGCGCTTCACGCCGGACAACATCGCCGAACGCCTGTCGATGCGGAACTTCATGGAAGAGCTGCGCGGCGCGGGCGTGCAGACCGGCGGCCCGGCGACCTTCAATGCGCGCGACCGCCAGGCCTTCGCCAACCAGCTCGACCGCTGGCTGGCCGCACGGCGCTGAACCCGCCATGCCCGATGCCGAACTCCGCCCCCTGCTCCACCTGCTGCTGCACGTCATCGTGCCCGTGGCCACTGCGCGCGTGTTCTGGCCGAAGGCGTGGAAACGCGCGGCCCTGTGGATGCTGGCCGCCTGGGTGATCGATCTCGACCATCTGCTCGCCGACCCGGTCTACGCGCCGGGCCGATGCAGCATCGGCTTCCATCCGCTGCATACGTGGCCGGCGATGCTGGCGTATGGCGCGCTGGTCATTCCCCGGAAGACGCGCTGGTTCGGCGTTGGCCTGGTGATCCACATCGTGCTGGACGGCATCGACTGCCTGATGATGTGAAACGCGCGGCGCCTGCGTGTCCTACAGCGTCTCGCCCGGCAGGCGGCTCGCCTGCTTCACCCAGTCGGCGAGCTGCGCTTCGTTGAAATCCTCGTCCTCGCGCAGGTGCACGTAGCGTGTGTCCTGCGACTTCGAGGCTTCCGGTGGCACCGGTTGCAGGGATTGGCCGCGGAAGAAGGTGACCTTGAGGTAGCGCTCGAAGCAATGGAACGACAGGAACCATCCCTCGGCATCCGGTGCGCCATAAAAGGGCGAATTCCATTTCACCGCCTTGCGCACGCCCGGCACGTGTTGCCCGACCAGCGCATCCAGGCGTTCGGCGATGGCGCGCTTCCAGCCGGGAATCGCGGCGAGATAGGCCTGCACCGGCGCATCGCCATCGCCTTTCGGGATCTGCGGATTGCCGCCGGACAGCAGCCGTGGCTTGGTGCTCTTGTCTGCCATGCGGGACACCCTACTTGCGGGATATTCTGCCCGTGTTGAAGGCGATCCCGGCACGGAACAGCGCCTTGAACGCAGGACCATCCAGCGTGTCGCGCTCGCGGATGTCGATGGCGCGACGCGTGCCGCCGTCGAGGCTGGCATTGAACAGACCGTCCGGATCCGCCAGCGACGCCCCATGCGCGAAGGTCAGCTTCACGTACGCCTTGTAGACCTCGCCGGTGCACACCAGGCCGTCGTGCGACCAGGTCGGCACGCCGTGGGGATTGGTGGGCTTGACCCACTTCACGTTCTCCACGACATCGGGATCGGCCTGGTGGATCAGCGCACGCACGCGCGAGAGCATGTCGCCGCCAATCGCGCAGTTCATCGATGCGGGCGTCGATACGGCGCGCGGCGTCGCCGGCGGGCTGCGGTGTGGCCTTCGTCATGCGCGCGTCTCCTGTCACCGGGACGCGATGCTCCCATGCACGCCGGGCACGCTCAAGTCGCGGCGCAGCGCGCCTTCGCCAGGCATACGCGATGCCAAGCCCGATCACCGACGGTGTCGCTCACCCCTGGAACACGGGCTCCAGCATCCGGAACGTCCCCGCGTCCGCGTCCATCTCCACCCTGCCGCCGACGGGCACGATGAACTGCTGGCGGATATGGCCGATCATCGCGCCGCGGTAGGCCGGGACCTTCAGCGGCTTGAAGTAATCGTCGAAGATCTGCGGCAGCGTGAGCGAGCCGTAGCCGTTGCCGGGATCGCAGTCGGTGCATTCGCCGAAGATCACCCCCGCCACCTTGTCCAGGGCGCCCATCAGCCGCAGCGTGCTGAGCATGCGGTCGATGCGGTACGGCGCTTCGGACACGTCTTCCAGGAACAGGATCTTGCCGCTGAAATCCGGCAGGTACGGTGAGCCGGCCAGCGCCACCAGCACCGACAGGTTGCCGCCCACCAGTTCGCCCTGCGCCTTGCCGCCGGTGATGGTGACGGTGCGGTTCCTGCGCTGCACGAGCTCGTCGCCTTTTTCGGCCGTATTCCGGTACTGCATCTGCTCGCGCTCGAAGAAGACGCGGCGGAACTGGTCGGCGTTGAAGGCATTCCAGCTGCCCGCGCCGATCGGACCATGGAAGCTCACCAGCCCGGCCTGCGACAGCAACGCATTGTGCAGCGCGGTGATGTCCGAATACCCCAGCAGCACCTTGGGATTGCGGCGGATCAGGCCGTAGTCCAGCAGCGGCAGCAGGCGCGCGGCGCCGGAACCACCGCGCACGCAGACGATCGCCTTGACGTCCTTGTCGCCGAACATGGCGTTGAGATCGCCTGCACGTTCGCTGTCGCTGCCGGCCAGGTGCCCATGCCGTGCGGCAAAGTGCGGCGCCACCTTCACCTTCAACCCGAGCGCTTCCATCGCTTCCTGCGCCAGTTGCAGGTCGAGGGGATCGTCGGTGGCGCCGGAGGGGCTGACCAGGGCAACGGTGTCGCCGGGATTCAGCGCGGGCGGAAGCAGGCGCTTGCGCGGCGTGGCGGCGAAGGCGCGATGACTGCCTGCGATGGGCAGCATCAACGCCGTGGCGGCAAGCGCTGCCGTTCCGAGAAAGTTTCGCCTGTGCATTCAACCGCCTGTCGATCCGGATCCGCAGGCAGGGTAGCAACCCATGCCGCAGCCAACAACGCAGGCACAGTGCCGTGGTACCGGCGAAGCGCCGTCACGGACTCACGTCCGCCCCGCACGGAATGCGTGGCTCAGCGCCGGCAGGTGTTCACGCCGATCAGGCGGTACAGCGGGCAGAAATTGAACAGGCCGGTCGCCAGCGGCACCACCCCGATCCAGGCCCACGCCGGCCCGCCGGTCGCGGCCCAGCCGATGAGCAGCGCGCCCACCACGATGCGGGCCCCTTTGTCGAAACCGCCTACGTTCGCTTTCATGTGCATGACCTCGCTGAGGGTGCGGGCAGCATCGCGGACACGGCGGATCAGCGCATTGATCGGGATCAACCACGCGCGTGATGCGGGCTGTCGATTTCCGCCGCGCCCGCTCGTCGTGGAAGAAAGGCGGACACCGGCGTCCGCAAGGAAACCCGACATGCGCAAGCTCATCGTGGCCGTCATGGCCAGCCTCGACGGCGTGATCCAGGCACCCGGCGGCCCGGACGAAGACCGCAGCGGCGGCTTCGCGCATGGCGGCTGGGTATGGCCCCATGCCGGCGACGGCGAGGTGATGGGGGGCGTGTTCTCGCGCCCGTTCGACCTGGTGCTCGGGCGCCGCACCTACGACATCTTCGCCAACTACTGGCCGCAGGTGCCCAGCGATGCCCCGCACGGCCACATCGCCGATGCGTTCAACAACGCCACCAAGCATGTCGCCACCCATCATCCGGACACGCTCGCGTGGCGGAACAGTCGTGCCCTGGGCACGGATCCCGTCGCCGCCCTGCGCGAACTCAAGCGCGGCGAGGGCCCGGACCTGGTGACGCAAGGCAGCAGCGACCTGCTGCATCAACTGCTGTCCGCCGATGTGGTGGACGAACTCCGCCTGCTGGTCTACCCGGTGCTGCTGGGCCACGGCAAGCGCCTGTTCGACGCCGGCACGCGGGCATCGGCATTGCGGCTGGCCTCGTCCGCGACCACGTCGGCCGGGGTGCTGGTCACGCACTACCTGCGCGATGGCGAGGTGCGTACCGGCGCGTTCGCTGGCCACTGAACACCCACTCCGCCCGCTTCACCCTGCCTTTCAAACGGCGCCGCGATGATCGCCCCGCCGTACTGCCCCCCCACAGGAGAACCAAGATGATCCCCAAGAACACCCTATGCCTCTGGTACGACACCGACGCGCTGGACGCCGCGACCTTCTACGCCAGCATCTTCCCGGACAGCGAAGTGAAGGCCGTCCACCATGCCCCGGCGGACTTCCCGTCCGGCAAGGAAGGCGACGTGCTGACGGTGGAGTTCAGCGTCCTGGGCATCCCCTGCGTCGGCCTCAACGGCGGCAAGGCATTCAAGCAGACCGAAGCGTTTTCGTTCCAGATCGCCACCGACGACCAGGAAGAAACCGACCGGCTGTGGAATGCCATCGTCGGCAACGGCGGCCAGGAAAGCGCCTGCGGCTGGTGCAAGGACAAGTGGGGCCTGAACTGGCAGATCACCCCGCGCGTGCTGACCGAAGCCTTCACCAGCCCGGACAAGGGTGTCGCCAAGCGCGCGTTCGAAGCGATGATGGAGATGCGCAAGATCGACATCGCCAGGATCGAGGCCGCGATCCGCGGCTGACGCTCACAGCCCCAGGTGGTCGATCAACGCGCGCCGCACGCGCTCGGCGTAGTCCTGCGACCCGTAGCAGCCGGCATCGAACACGCCGCCCGGGCCAGCGACCGCGGACAGGCCGGAGAACGTGGGCCGCGGCACGATGACGACCTGCCACGGCGCCTGGTCGTGGTCGGCGTCTTCGCTCCGGCGCACCTCCACGGCGGCCACGTTGGTGGTCGTCAGGCGGGTGGTGGTCAGTCGACCCCACGCCCGCCGCTGTACCACGATGGTGTGCGGCGAGTACTGCCAGTGATCGCCCCAGCCCGACAGCCCCGCGCGGATGAACTGCAGACCCACGTAGCCCGCACCGCCCACGATGACCGCGAAGAACGGGGTGGCGACGTTCAGCGGCCACAGCCCCCTGCCCAGCTCCCAGAGCGGCATGACGATGGCGAACGCGCCGGCGAGGACGCATCCCACGCGGATCGGCCACGGAAACTCGCGCTGCACCAGCGGCAGGTCGGAATCGAGGGTGGCAGCGGTGTCGTCGGCAGACATGACGGCATGGTAGCCAGAATCCCCGCGTTCGCATGACAGCGGCATGACACCTGCGTGCCCCCCGGACCGGCATGACCTCTGCGCCATGGCATCTGCGGGGGGATCGGTATACTCGGACCGGCTTGGCGGGTGCCCTACCCGCCCACGAATCACGGAGCGATGTCATGGGTCTTGTACAGGCGGTGGTGGGTGCGGTGGGTGGCGTGCTGGGCGACCAGTGGAAGGACTTCTACACGGTGCCGGCCGGCCTGCCGGCGACGGCGGCGCTGTTCGCCGCGGTGCCGCAGGGCACCAATGCCGGGCGCGGTTCCAACACCAGCGGCTCGACCAACATCATCACCAACGGCTCGAAGATCATCGTGCCCGAAGGCTACGGCCTGCTGCTGATGCAGGACGGCGCGATCACCGCGTTCGTCGCCGAGCCGGGCGGTTACGAGTGGCGCTCGGACGACATCAACTCGAAGTCGATCTTCGCCGGCGACGGCATCGTGTCGACTTTCATCACCCAGAGCTGGGAGCGCTTCAAGTTCGGCGGCCAGCCGGGCTCGCAGCAGGCGGCGTTCTTCGTCTCGCTGAAGGAACTGCCCGAGAACCGCTTCGGCACCCAGTCCGAGATCTACTGGGACGACGGCTTCCTCAACACCCAGGTCGGCGCGATCACGCGCGGCTCGTACACGCTGAAGATCGTCGACCCCATCCTGTTCGTGAAAAACTTCGTGCCGGCGGCGTACCTGCAGCCGGGCAAGGTGTTCGACTTCACCGACCTGGACAATGCGGCCGCCGGCCAACTGTTCAACGAAGTGGTCGGCTCGCTCGCCCCGGCCTTCAGCCTGTACACGAACGATCCGTCCAAGGGCAACCGCATCACCAAGATCCAGCAGGATTCGCTGGGCTTTGCGCAGAGCCTGTCCGCGGCCGTCGAGCGGGGTTACCAGTGGAGCTCCGACCGCGGCCTGGCCATCGTCAAGACCGCCATCGTCTCCATCGAGTACGACGCCAACACCCGTGAACTGCTGAAGACCGTGCAACGCGCCGATGCATTGTCTGGCGCGCGCGGCAATTCCAACCTGCAGGCCAGCGTGGCCCAGGGCATCCAGTCCGCCGGCGAGACCGGCGGCGCGGCAGGCCTGGTCGGCGTGGGCATGGCCTCGGGCATGGTGGGCGGTGTGGGCGCGCTGCAGCAGCCGGTGGCCCCGGCCGCACCGGCCGCCGAAGATCCCGTGGCCAAGCTGCAGAAAGCCAAGCAGATGCTCGACCTCGGCCTGATCACCCAGGCCGACTACGACGCACTGAAGGCAAAGGCACTGGGCCTGTAACCGGAACCGCACACCGCCCATGTCCAGCCCGCATCGCCCGGCGCCCCCGCCGTTGCCGCCGGCTCCTCCTGCAGGCCCGGGTTCGCCCCAGGAGGTTCCACCGTTGCCCGGGAGTTTCCCGGTCGACCCCGCCACCCTGCCCGACGCCATCCGTGAGGAACTGGAAGCGCCCGATCCGGTCGCCATCGACACCGCCTCGGCCGAGCTGAAGGACGGGCAGAACCACTGCCCGAAGTGCGGCGCCACCGACATCCGCCACAAGCTGGGCAGCGATGTGCTGGTGTGCCTGTACTGCCGCCACGAATGGGTCGGCGCGCGCGTCGAGGAGGCATTCGGTTTCGGCCAGGGCCATGCGGACCTGCGCGGCACGATCATCGCCTCCGGCGCGCGCGACATCGCCGCCGATGCCGCCGTCCTGATGACCTTCAAGTGCACCGGCTGCGGCGCCGAGGTGACCGTCAACACCGGGAGCGCGATGACCGCGCGCTGCCACTGGTGCCGCCACGTGTTCGGCGTGAACGAACAGATCGCCAACGGCGCGGTGCCGGATGCGGTGCTGCCGTTCCACATCAAGAAGGACGATGCCGTCGCGCGCATCCGCCAGTTCGTGGACAAGCGGCGGATGTTCGCGCTGAAGGCGTTCAAGGGGCAGTTCACGCCGGAGAACGTCGTCGGCGTGTACCTGCCCTACATGATCGTGGACGGCAACGCGAGCGCGGAGGTCGCCGGCAAGGGCGAGATCCTCACCCGCACCTACACGCGCGGCACCGACAAGAACAAGAAGACCTACTACGACGCCGACGTGTACCAGGTGGAGCGGGCGGTGGACTTCACCGTGGACGACCTGCCGCTGGAATCCTCCACCGAGCGCGGCAACCTGGATACGCGCGTCAACACGCAGAACATCATCAACACCATCCTGCCGTTCGATACCAAGAACGCGGTGAAGTGGAACGCGTCGTACCTGTCGGGCTTCACGTCCGAGAAGCGCGATACCGATGTGGAACAGCTGCGCCCGCGCCTGGAAGACCAGCTGCTGTCCATCGCGCGCGCGCAGGTGGAAGGCTCGGTGCACCGTTACGACCGGGGCGTACGCTGGGAACAGGAACGTCTTGAAGTCCATGGGACGCGCTGGGTGTCCATGTACCTGCCGGTGTGGCTGTACTCGTACCACCAGCCGGGCAGCAACGGCGGCATGCTGCACTACATCGCGGTCAACGGCCGCACGGGCGAAACCATGGGCAGCGTGCCGGTGCAGCACTGGAAGCTGCTGCTGGCGGCGCTGACCGTGGGCACATTCCTGGAGGGCATCGCCCTCGCGATCATCTGGGCGGGCGCATGAGCGACGACAGCGGTCTATGGCTGCTTGCACTGGGTCCGGCGGGCGCCAGCGCCCTGTACTGGGCGCTGTACCGGTATTACCGCAATACCGACAAGTCGCACGCCTTCGAGCGCGAGACGGAGATCGTGGCCAAGCCGGTGACCGGCGCGGACCGCAAGGTCGACGAGGTCAAGGGCACCCAGCGCACCCGCATCGATGGCGACAATGTGCGGGCGTATCGCCAACGCGTACAGCGGGTGCGCGACGACGCCAGCCCATCCTAGGGCGGGCTCCAGCCCGCCATTGCGGACCGTGCAAGATCGCGTTGCCACATCGACGAACACCGATGCGATGTTCCGCCGAGCAACCCTGCGGCGGAGGCATCCACACGGCGTCAGCGGCCGAACAGCTTCATCGCGTTGCCGCTGCGGATCTTCGCTTTCTCTTCGTCGCTCAGGTCCAGGCGGTCCAGTGCCTTCACTGTGGCGTCGAGGCTGATCTGCGGGTAGTCCGAGCCCAGCAGCACGTGGTCCATGCCCACGTTGCGCAGGGTCCAGAGGAATTCCTCTTCCACCGGCGAATCAGCCACCACCAGCACAGTGGCGGAGATGTCGAAGTAGAGGTTCTCGAAGCCGAAGCCGTCGGCGGTGCGCGCGAGGGCGAGGATGTTCCAGAAGCGGAAGTTCAAGCCGCCGATGTGGGCGAGGATGAACTTCGTCTTCGGCTCGCGCACCACCAGGTTGAACAGTTTTTCGCTGTCACCGGGCAGGATGTTGGCATTGTCCATCAGCACGGCGATGCCGAGTTCGCCGGCCTTGCGCACGAGGGTTTCCACGCGCGGGTCGGCGACGTCGAAGCCCTGGGTGTGGGCGTGGATCTTCAGCACCTTCACGCCGGCGGCGGCGACGCGGGCCAGTTCGGCCAGGGCCGCGTCGCCGTCGTACGGGTGGACGGTGGCGATGGGCACCGCGTCGGCATGCGCGGCCGCCAGCACGATCACGCGGTCGTTGCCGGCGCGGATCTTCGCCAGGTCGCCCTGCCGGGCCTGGTGCGGGCCGCCGAACCACATCACGCCAATGCCGGAGAGTTCCAGGCCGGCGGCGCGGACGGTTTCGCGGTAGTCACGCAGCGAGGTTTCGCCGTCGCGCAGATGGACGTGCACGTCGAACACGGGTTCGGCGGCGGTGGCGGTGGTGATGAACAGGCAGAGGGACAGGGCCAGCGTGCGCAGCATGCGTTGTCTCACAACAAAGGGATGCGCGTAGGGTGCCACGGACACGCGGGCGACGCCCTCTTCACAACATTACGTCGGCATCCTTCACCGCGTTGGCCGGGTGGATGCAGCCCGTCCCGTCTACGAAAACTCCAATCCGGCACGAGCGCGCGCGCGGTGCGCCGTGCGGTAGGCCGTCGGCGTGTAGCCCGTCGCGATCTTGAACGCGCGATTGAACGGACCCAGCGAGGCGAAGCCGGCATCGCCGCTGATGTCGAGGATGGTGGCGTCGTCGCCTGCATCCACCAGCCGGCCGCAGGCGTAGGCGATGCGGTGGCGGTTGATCATCTGGTTGAAATTCTTCTCGCCCAGCGTCTGGGTGATCAACCGGCTCAGCTTGTGTTCGGCCGTGCCCAGCCGGTGCGCCAGATCGATCACCTTCAACTCCGGCTCGCGGTAGACCTGCACCACGTCCAACTGGTGCTGCAATGCGCGCAGCAGGCGGATTTCTTCCGCGCCCGGCGGACTGGCCGGCGCACGCTCGGCCGGCGGCGCGTCGGTCACCGGCCACGGCACGTGGCGGCGGCGCCACAGCGCGCCGTGGGTGAACAGGATCATCGCCATCGCACACAGCGGAATCACCCCACCCCGCACCTCCGTCAGCAACGGCCAGGTCGCGGCCAGCGCGCCCGTCAGCGTGGTGGTCAGCACGCACGCGGCGAACAGCAGCATGAAAGCCAGTCGCAACCGGCGTTCGGCGCGCGGCAACGACGCCCAACTGCCGCGCAATGCTTCCAGAAAGGTCAGCACAAGCAGGGTGGAACTGGCCAGCGTCAGCAGGCTGCCCAGTCCAAACGCCCAGGGTGACGCCGTGCCCTGCCCGCCCAGCGTGGCGCCGCGGTACGCGGCAATCAGCAGCGCCACGCCGGCCGCGGCCAGCACATGCACCCGGCCCACACCGCCCTCACCGCGGAACAGTGCCCGCGACACCAGCCAGAACCCGTTGCACGTCGCGCTGCCGCCGATGGCAACCGCCCACACCATCCAGGTCGGCGCGCCTTCCATCCACGGCGCCATCAGCGAGAGCGCCATCGAGCCGCTCACCACGGCAAAGATCACCTCGGCATCGCGCTTGGGGCGTTGCCACAGCAGCACCAGCAATGAGGCCACCGCCACCGTGACGGCGACGCCCGTGGTGATGGTCGGCCAGCTCGGCATGGTCGCGTCCTCGTGGAGTCCGCCACAGCGTGCGACCCGGGGCGCCCCGCGCCAACCGCCATCGGTCACGGCCGGGCACGCCGAATCACCGTGCACGATCCGGCTGGCCGATTTCCGAATCGGCGAGACGGCCCCCACAGGCGCCGCGCACGGTGACGCTCCCTTCCCCGGAGTCTTGCCATGACGGCGTCTGTTCCCCTCCCTCCGCCATCCCGCCTGCTGTCGCTCGGCGCCACCGCCTGGTTCATCGCCGCCACCGTCGGTCAATGGGCGTTCGTGGCGTTCATCGTGCTGTTCTTCGGCGGGCCGATGCTGGGCGGCGATCTGTCGCCGCTCAACGCCAAGCCGCACGTCACCGGCTATGTGCCGGGAGATGTCGTCGGGAACCTGCAGTTCGTCGGTCACGCGCTGCTGGCCGGGCTGGTGACCTTCGCCGGGGCCTGGCAACTGGTGCCGGCGCTGCGGCGGCGTTGGCCGCATCTGCACCGGTGGAACGGGCGGGTGTTCCTGTCGGTGGCGCTGGTGGTCACGCTGACCGGCTTCTGGCTGGTCTGGGTGCGCGGGTCGCAGTTGGGGCCGGCCAGCAATCTGTCGATCTCGTTGAACGGACTGCTGATCGTGGTCTTCGCGCTGCTGGCCTGGCGCAGTGCGCGGGGCAAGGATTTCGCGGCGCACCGGCGGCATGCGCTGCGCGCGTATCTGCTGGTGAACGGGGTGTGGTTCCTGCGCATCGGCATCATGCTGGCCGGGCTGGTGCTGACGCCGCTGGGCATCAAGATCGATTACACGGGCGCGCCCTTCATCCTGGTCAGCTTCGGCAGTTGGATGGTGCCGCTGGTGGTGCTGTCGCTGTACTTCGCCGCAGAGCGTTCGCGCCATGCGGGGGTGAAGGTGGCGATGGGCGGCCTGCTGGCGCTGCTGGCCTTGCTCACCCTGGCCGGCAGCGTGGCCGCGATGGTCTTCATGTGGTGGCCGGTGCTGTAGCGCCCACCACGAGGCCCCGTGCCCCACGCCGACCAATGGCGCTTGACACATTTCGATGATTAGCTAACTATCACATCATGAGCCAGATCTTCCGCGCCCTCTCCGATCCCACCCGCCGCCAGGTGCTGCAGTTGCTGCGCAAGGGCCCGCTGAGTGCGGGCGAGCTGAGCGACCAGTTCGATGTCTCCAAGCCGACGATGTCGGCGCACTTCGCGGTGTTGAAAGAAGCCGATCTGGTGCATGCGGAAAAGGTCGGCAAGTCCGTGATCTATCACCTGAAGCTGTCGGTGCTGGAAGACGCACTGCTCGGCTTCGTCCACTCGTTCGGCGCGGGCAAGGCCGCCCCGAAGTCAAAAAAGGGGTCTACGCGATGAACAGAGAAGTGCTTACCAGTCTGGCGTGGGGTGTCGGCATCGTGGTGCTGGCGTTGTGCGCAACGTTCGCCCGCTCGCAGGGTTATGTCGACAGCGAAATGGTCGATCGCATCGTGATGGGCGCCATCGGCTTGATGGTGGCGTGGTTCGGCAACCAGATGCCCAAGCGGTTCGTGCCCAGTGCGCGGGCGCGGCAGGCGCAGCGCGTGGCCGGCTGGTCGATGGCGCTCAGCGGGTTGATCTATGCGGGGTTCTGGATCGCGGCGCCGAAGGATGTGGCGGTCATCGGCGGTTCGCTGGCGGTACTGCTGGGCATCGCGGTGACGATGGCCTACTGCCTGTCGCTGCGGAACAAGGCACGCGTTTCGGGGGCCTGAGGGAATCCGGGTGAGGCGCACCTGTCGCTTCCTTCTCCCCGTACCACGGGGAGAAGGTGCCGAAGGCGGATGAGGGGCGCTTTGATTTCCGCGCACGCGAAACGCGATTCTCTGGAAGCGGGCTCACATCTGCCTTACGGGTACCTGTTGAATCTCTCGCTCCTCCACCTGTTGCTGCACCGTCGCTTGTGCGCCCCGTTCGAGGAAAGCGACCCCATCAGGTGATTGCGCGTACTCCCGCAGGATACGATCGGCACCCATCTCATCCCCCGCGGTGACTGCAGCGAGCAATCGGTTGAGGTACGGACTCTCGAAGGTGGGTGCGGGCATGCGTTCCGCGTGCCGCTCCGACTCCTGTCTCCCGCGGCCGATCTCTTCCAGCACCGCGCTCCCGTCGGCTCGCAGCACTGGCGTCCTGGGATCGACACGCAACAAGGTCTCTTGCCGTCCACCTTGGTCAATCGTCAACGTCGTCGTGCCGTCGGCATTGCGCACGCGCGTCACGCTATCCGGATCGATGCTGCGCCATTGACCGTCGATGAAAGCCTGACCCCGTCCATTCTGGTTCCAATGCACGAAATCATCGCCCGACACATAAAAGCCCGCCTGTCGGCGGCCATTGGCTTGTGGCTGGGGATTGCCTTCAGCGAGCGACCCGCCTCTGTCGAGCGCTTCGATGAACCGACGCGAGGACTCCGGCGTCAGGAACAGCGATCTCACCGTGTCGTATTCGAAGCCGAGATTGGGATTCTCCGCGTTGGGCTGATGCGCAGCAACCGGACCGATGAGCGGATTCGCAGACACATTGGTCCACGCGCGGTGCAACGGACTTTCCGGATCGGCCCCACGTAAGGCATTGAGCACCTCGATGCCGCGCAACGTGTTGTCCGCCCCGCTTTGCAGGTAGTTCGGGTTGCCGTTGCGCTGATTGGGTAGTAAGCCATCAATGGCGGTCTTCACCTCGTCCGGCGAGGTCAGCGTGCCCGCTTCCACCTGCCGGATCAGCCCCGGCCAGAACCCGCGGCCGGCCTGGTTCTGCAGCTTCATCATCATGCCGGCCAGTTCGGCCTGCTCGTCGCCGGTGCTATTGCGGTACAGATCCGTGCGCTGCAACCGTTCCAGGGCTGAGTCGCGATTGCCCACCACCGCATCCCGGGCGGTGACGCCATTGACGTGCTCGGTATCGAGACCGTGCACGAATGCGCGACCGGCGTCGGAGGCGAGGAAGCGGTTGATGCGCTGACGATCGATGTCGACGGCACGATCGTTCTGCATCTGCTCTCCGGAGCGCTGCAGCGACTGCAGTGTGGTGTCGTAAGCGTTCTGGCCCAGTTCGAGTGTGAGCCGGTCGGGCTGCGCTCGCGCCCAGGTCTGGTAGTTGTCCAACAGGTCGCGCGCCACCTCGGGATGCCATCCGAGATCGATCTGCAGCGTGCCGAAGGAGTAACCGCTGTTGGCCACCGGCATCATGCGTCCACCCGGACCCACATTGCCGGCGAAGCTCAGGCGGTAGGCGACATCACGCCCTGCGATGCTGCCTTCCGAGGTGACACCGACGGCAAAGTAGGCGGCGGCCCGCAGTTCGTTGTCGGTCAGGGGGTTCGGGTTCGTCATGGTCCATTTCCTTATGGGTCCTTAGGGGGCGTCACCGGGAATGCCGGACAGGCAGTCCTCCATCCACGGTTCCGCTAGCAACGCGTCGCGCTGGCCGTCAGCTAAGCGCACGGCCTGGTAATAGGGGAAGCAGGAGCCGTCCGCACGCGTCAGGTCGGAAAGCTTGCCCTTACAGATCCGTAGCGGCTTGTCGATGCGCTGCCAGCCGTCCTCGCATTCGGTATCGGTCTCGACACTCTTACGACCGCACACATGCGTGCGCCTCGCATCCGTGGGTGAGTCCGCGTGCGCGACGATCCTGCCTCTGTACTCTTTTCCGGTGGCGAAATGAAACCAGGTGCCGCAGATGCGACTGCCACGTTGTAGCAGCACGTAGCGGCTACATTCCTCCGGCGCCGTCGTGCCTGGACATGCCTCCCATTCCCCCGCGAACGTGCCGCTTTCACCAGCGGAGGTGGGGGCCGCTTCGCTGCCCGCCCGCCCGGCGCGCATTCCCGTGCATGCCACCAGACCCAACAACGCCACCATCATCCATCTACGCATCCAGAATCCCTCCCGACGAGCGTTGTCCCATCCTACGGCGCGATTCGGTCAGCCACAACACGATCGATAGCGAGAAGGTCGACAGCATTGTGATATGGACCGACGGCTTGATGGTGGCGTGGTTCGGCAACCAGATGCCGAAGCGGTTCGTGCCCAGTGCACGGGCGCGGCAGGCACAGCGCGTGGCCGGCTGGTCGATGGCGCTCAGCGGCCTGGTCTATGCGGGGCTCTGGATCGCGGCGCCGAAGGATATGGCGGTGATCGGCGGTTCGCTGGCGATCTTGATCGGGATTGCGATGACAGCGGGCTATTACCTGTCGCTGCGGAAAAAGGCGCGGGTGTCGGGCGCCTGAGCCGGCGCACCCGTCGCTTCCTTCTCCCCGTGCAACGGGGAGAAGGAGACAAGCATGGCTGTCTGCCCTTCCCTTCTCCCCGTGACACGGGGAGAAGGTGCCGAAGGCGGATGAGGGGCGCTTTGCCGTCCGCGCACGCGGAGCACGAACATGCACGACACCCGGCACGCGCCTCATCGTCCACGATCCGGGGTGCGCCGCACTTACCCGGACCACGTGGCGGCATCAACCCGGCATCGCGTCATCCGTCCGGGCGGTCGATACTCACGCCTGCCCGGCGTCGACCGCATCCACCAATCGCGGGTACAGCGGCTGGAAGCCGAGGTTTTCCCGCAGGCGGCGACCATCCATGACGGCCGCGAACGCTTTCGCGCGTTCGGGGTCGGTGCCGTCCGGCGGCGGCTGTCCCACCGAAGCGAACAGCGTCGCCAGATCGGGGGCCTCATCATCCACCACGTTGTAGATGCGATACGCAGGCGATGCCTTGTCCAGCAACCGGACCACGGCCTGCGCCACGTCCGCGTGATGGCCGATGGACATGCGTTGCGTGGGCGGGAAGGTGCGCATGAACGGCACCACGTCCTGGATGTGCGGGTCGCCATCGCCGTAGACGAACGGCAGGCGCAGGATGCGGACGTCCAGACCGTCGATGGCCAGCAGCATGCGTTCGGCGGCGAGCTTGCTCTGCGGGTAGGCATCCACGGGGGCGCAGTCGTCGTCTTCCTGCGCCAGGGCACCGCCGTTGGGTCCATAGACCAGGCCCGTACTCATGAACACGAACCGCCCCACCGCTGCCTCGCGGGCGGCATGGGCCAGGTGTTGCGTGCCGAGGTTGTTCACGGCGTGCGCTTCTTCCGGGGTGGCGCCGCGGAAGAACGCCGCGCAGTGCACGACGGTATCCACGCCCTGCACCGCCGCCGGCAGCGCGTCCGGCTGCATCAGGTCGCCGGTGACCAGGTGGATGCCGTGGCCCGACAGTTCGGTCGCACGGGCGGGATCGCGCACCAGGGCACGCACGGTGTGTCCGTGCTGCACCAGTCGCTGGGCGAGTCTGCTGCCTACTTTTCCGGTCGCGCCGGTCACGAGTATGTTCATGCGGCCACGGTAGCCGGCGCATGCGCGATGGCATTGGAAAAAACGGCCATGGGCCGGCGGGTTGCGGCGCGGCGGAACGGCCCACCACAATGCAGGCATGCCCGCCGATCCTGCCCGCCACACCGTGACGCCCGCCCGTGGCGCATTGCGTCCGATCCTCGCCATGGCGGTGAGTCATTACGCGACCGACCGGCAACGCGTGGCGGTGCCACAGGTGGAGGCGCAGGTGGTGGTGCGTTTCGGGCCGTCGATTCCGGGCGGCGTCGATATCCATGCGATGGGCGCGAGGAGCCGCGTGCACCGGAAGCTGATCCGTGGCGGGCACCGGGCGGTGCTGGCGCGGTTGCAGCCGGGGACGTACGAGACGGTGCTGGGCGTGTCCGCGTCGGAACTGTCGGGTCGCACGGTGCCACTCGAAGCCCTGTGGAGGCCTGCGAGCGCGCAGCGTTTGCGCGAGCAGCTTGCTGAAGCACCCGATGCGCGTGCAGCGGGCGGAGTGCTGGAAGCGGCGGTCATGGCGCGCATGGCGGGTGGCAAGGTGGCCGGCGCAGTGCCGGCGTTCCTGCCGATCGCATTGGAGAGGTTGCAGGTGACCAGCGTCGGCACGGTGGCGCGTGAGCTGGGAATCAGTGAACGCCATCTGCGACGCGTGTTGCACGAGGTGCTGGGTGTCGGCCCCAAGACGTATGCGCGGTTGAAGCGGTTCGAGCAGGCGGTGCGGGCGGCGCAGTCGGGAGAGGACATCAACTGGTCGGCGATCGCGGCGGATGCGGGCTACTACGACCAGGCGCATCTGATCGCGGACTTCCAGGCGATGGCGGGGTGTACGCCGCGGAGTCTGCTGGCGGAGTTGCGGGAGACTTCCGTCGCGTCGTAGGGCTGCGCACGGCCTCCGCCGCGGAGTCATCGCGGTGCCGGGCACGTGGACCCGCCCGCTTAAACCCCTTGTCCTTCCCCTGCATCAACCTCCTGGACACTCACGCCAGGAACCCTGCGATGCGTACCGATGCCATCGTGCCGACACGCTTGCCCTGGCTGGGGCTGGTCCTGCTGCTGGCCAGTTGCACGCCGTCGTTGCGCTCGACGGTACAGACCGATGGCCGTCTGAGGCCGCCGACCCCTGCAGTCGAACACGACCTGCAGAAGATCCTCGACAAACACCGCATCACGACGGCCGGCCTGGGCATGCTCGTGGACGGCAAGCTCGTGTGGGCGCTCTACCACGGCGATGCCTCGCCCGGTGTCCCCGCCAACGCGGCCACGCGGTTCAACGTTGCCTCCATCACCAAGACGGTGACCGCGGAAACCGCTCTGCGGCTCGCAGAAGCGGGTGAGCTGGACCTCGATGAATCCCTGGGTGCGTACTGGGTGGATCCCGATATCGCCGGCGACCCGCGACTGCCGTCGCTGACCGCACGCACGGTGCTCACGCACACCACGGGCTTTCCCAACTGGCGGTTCTTCCGCAGCGACGGCAAGCTCGCCTTCACACGCACGCCCGGTGAGGCGTACGGCTATTCCGGTGAAGGGTTCGAATACCTCGCGCGTGCGATCTCCAACAAACTGCAGCGTCCGTTCCCGCAGGTGGTACGGGAACGGGTGCTTGAGCCCGCCGGGATGCAGCATGCGGTGATGGAGGTACGGCGCGACGGGCTGCGCGACGTCGCCCTTCCCGTCGACGATGACGGCGTGGCGTACGGGGTATGGTGCCGGCCGAACGGATGGTGTCGTGGAGAAGGCAGCTACTCCGCCGCCGACGACATGTTGGTGACCGTGCCCGACTACGCGCGCTTTCTTGGCATGGTCGCCCGGGAGGAATCCCGCAACGCCGGCACGCCGTTCGCGCGGGGCCGGGTGCTGGTCGATACCGGCGATGATGCGGTCGTGCTCTGCGGAGACGGCGCGGTCGTCGATTGTCCGCGTGCGCAGGGATATGGGCTGGGGTTCCAGATCATCGAAGATGAGGCGACGCGCATTGTGGGCCATGGCGGCAACGATTGGGCGGAAGTCACGCTGGGCTACATCCGGCTGCCGACGCGTGATGGGCTGGTCATTTTCCTCAACGCGCCGAACCTGCGTGGATTGGCGGCCATGCCGGAACTGGTGGAACTGCTGGACGCGGACTCGCCCTTCCCCAACCAGTACCGGCGATGGCTGGCGCACGATCTCGCGCAGAAAGCTACGCGCTGAGATCTTCTGGCGGTGCGGGGTTGGGACCTGCTGACTGCCTGTGTGTGCGGCAGCTGTCGGTGGTGGGGTGAATGCCGCGCCCTACATGGGCGTTTGAGGCTTTTCGGTGAAGCGTTGCGTCTTTTTCGCTCTCGCGTGGATCTTTTCCGGTGTCGCGACACCCTTTTCGGGTATCGCGAGGACCTTAATGAGAGATGAGAGACCCGTCGGGGGTGGCGCGCCACGCTTTTTCGGTATCGCGAGACTCTTTTTCGGTGTCGCGACACCCTTTCTGGTGGAACGTTGGACCTTAGTGAGAGACGAGAGACTCTTTTCGGCCGAACGTTGGACCTTACTGTGAGAAGAAAGACCCTTTTTGGGTGTCGCGAGACCGTTAGTGAGAGAAGAGAGACCCGTCGATGGTCTCGCGGACGCGCAGGGCGGGCTCAAGCCCGCCTTACGGGTTGACAGCCACCCTGCCGGCCGCCGCGCCCTCCGCCCGCTAGCGGCAGATGAAAAAGCACCCCAGCATCGACTTGTCCAGGGTCACCTGCAGGGTTTCACCGTCCTTGAGGTGCACGGTCTTGGAGAAGGTCGTGTTCTTCTTCACGTCCTCGAACCAGTAGGCGACCTGGTCGTTGGAGCCGATGTACTGGTTGCCGGCGTATACGTCGGTGCGACCGGTCACCTCGCTGCGGGTCACGGTCTCCTTGTAGGAGAAGTCGGCGATCAGCAGGTACTCGCCGGGCGGCAGCTTGGTGAAGCGGAAGCCGCCCTGGTCGTCCAGGATCGTCGCGAACATGAAGTGCTTGGCGATGCGCTCGGGGATCTGGTCGGGCATCTTCTGGCTCTGCTTGACCGTCTCGAACCACTGTTTGAACTCATCGCTCATGTGGATCAGGCCCACCCGCTGGCTGCCCTTCGGCGGGTACTGCTTCTTGGCCAGCACCGCGCCCTTGTAGAAGGCGGTGCCGGCGATGGCGCCGGTGCCCATCAGGCGGATCTCGGAGGTCGCCTCGGCCAGGCTCTTGCCGCCGGTGAAGCGTTTGCCGGCCAGGCAGTCGAGCATGGCGCTGCGCGCCTGGTCCAGGCCGTCGTAGGACAGGCCGAACACGTCCACGCCGCCGACCCGGACCTTCATGCCGGTTTCCTTGGCGCGCATGGAGCCCATGGTCTGCTTGAGGTCGCCGACGGGGACCATCAGGAAGCCGCCGCCTTTGGTGCCGCCGGCCGGCATCAGCGCGCCGCGCATCGTGGCGGGTGGCAGGCCGTCCTGCTGCAGTTCGAGGGTCACTTCCTGCGCGGCCGGCGGCGTGGCGATGCGGGGGCCGTGCATCAGGATGGCGGCGGTGGGAGATTTGGCGGTGGGGCCGATGAGGGCCAGTTGGGACTGGTCTTTCCTGACGGAGGTGAAGCGGGCCACGCAGCCTTTGCCGGGCGATCCTTCGGGCTGCTGCAGGAACCAGGCGCCGTCGGTGTTGCGGGTGATGAGGCGGCCTTCGTCGTCGGTGCCGGCAGCGCGTGCCTGAGCGGTGAAGCCGAAGGTGGCGGCCAGCAGGGTGAGCAGTGCGGGGGTCAGGCGGCGAGGCGTCATCACGGGCGTCCGATGTCCAGGTGCGGGAAATTGTGACGATTCCCCGGGAGGTTCACGAGTGACGTTGATCCCGTGATGGGGGGCGTTCGTCACTGCATGCGTCGTGGCGTTCGGTCATGCAATCCGTAGGGCGGGCTCAAGCCCGCCATCGTGCCCACTCGCCATCACCGCTCCCCCACCCCATCCAACGCCATCGGCTCAGACGCCCAATCGACCGGATACTCCCCGCCGCCACCCATTGCCGGAAAGACGAATACGGCCAGTCGCACGCACGCACCGCATGCCCATGCATCACCGGATTGATATGCACGTAATCGACATGGCGACGCAGGTCGTCGTCATCGCGGATCAGGTGTTCCCAATAGCGCCGTTGCCAGATACCCCGCTCGCGGCGGGCGATACGTCGCGATGACCGACGTTCTTTGGCCGGCAATGCCCGGCTGAAGCCGGATTTGATCTGCGCCCAGCGGTTGGCGTTGTCGGCGTCGCCCTCCGGCAGCCGCCACACGCAATGCAGGTGGTCGGGCAACACCACGATGGCGATCACCTGGAACGGGCGCGCCGCCCTCGCCGCCCGGAATGCGTCGCGCAGCAAATCGACGTGCTCGACGAGCAAGCAGCGGCGACGCTCCAACAGGTTGACGGTGAAGAAATAGGTGCGGCCCGGCACCCAGACGCGACGGTAATTCGACATGCCGGCAGCGTGCCGGAGGCATCACGCGATCACCGTCGTCGCAGACCCCACACCCATGTCGGAGAAGTCCGACCCGCGCAAGCCTTAAGCCGGTGGGCCAGGGCCCACCCTACGCAATCCATCGCCGCTCAGCGCACCCCGGTAACCCCTCAAGCGTAGGGCGGGCTCAAGCCCGCCTTACGGGTTGAACTAGGCACAGCAGCCACATTGCAATCCCGCCGAGGCGAGACGGGTAAGCGCTCTCTGCAGTCCTGGCGCTCTGGTTGCAGCACGCTCTATGCTCCAACTAGCGCGCGCGAACTGAGAGAGCCTAGCGCTATAGCCAATTCCTTGAGACGCCTCCGAGCCTCGTTGAGGCAGCATTTCACTTCGTATATCCGAACGCGCCATGGAGGCCAACTCCAGAACTTTACTCTTCGGATCCGCGAGTTCCTCAGGACGCTCGGGAAACCTTCTAAGCTTGACGCCAAGAAATTCCGCGAATCCCTCATGGTCTGCAAGCAACCATGACTCAATCTCAGTTTGGACAACTCTGAAAAACAACTGCGGTGGCAATGCCGCACCTGCCGTCCAGTCCTCAATGAGGACAAGTGGGCATTGAGCTCGATCCAGATCGGTAAGTAACAGGACCGGCTGGTGACGAGCCATTTCAGCAAACTTGCCCAAGCTGGCCTTCAAGTATCCGAAGCCGCCTTTCCGCAATCTCATGGAGACCTGCGCTCCAACATGCTCAACCAAACGTCCGGCGACCGCCTCCGACGGCTCGTCTTCCGTTGCAACAGCGATCCAAGTCATTCCCAGAGTCCGAGTTGCTCACTATTGGCGGGATGGGTCTTAGGCAACAACACCTCAGCCACAGAGAGCCCAGATCTCAAAGCAATTGCCTCATGACTATCTGCTGGCCTTATCTTGGTCCCCTCCGCAACTGGTTCAAGGAGAAGAACCCCTCGCCCATCGATGCCCTTGTTGCTTAGCAAGGCCTCACTATGAGTACTAACGAGCACCTGCCTGACGCCCTTCTTTCTATCCCTATCCACTTGATGCAAAAGTCGAGGAATCTCTTTCACGATCGCGTCATTGAGTGAAAGTTCCGGCTCCTCAAGCAAGAGCATGGAATCACCCTCCTGCAGCACCCACAGCAGCCCCAAGAGCCTAAGCGTTCCATCTGAGAAGTGCTCTTCGCGTTGCCAGCCCGCATTGGGCCGATAGTGCGAATAGAGGGCCTCTAAGTGAGGGCGCCCAGTAACCTCATCCTTCACAAATCGAAGATCCTTGAATTGCGGAACCGCGAGCGAAAGAGCTCGACCAATCTTCCTGAGTCGTGCATCTCTCGTCTTTTGTGAGGACTTAGCGACCCGTTCAAGGAACCCCTGACCGAACGGATCATCTTCAAGCCGCTGACCGCCGATTCTGTCACCGTACTTCAGAAGCTGAGGAACCAAATGAAGGTAAGTGATCTCGGAAAAGAAGTTGGCGAGATCTCGAAACTTCGCGTTCGATTGAATCTGCTCTAAGGAAGTCTGGGTGAGACGAACAGAATCAGCTTCGTCGGCCTTATCCGGTCTCGACAGAATTCGTCGCCCGTTGTGCCAGACCTCTTCCGTTGAAATTAGGGTGCGCTGGGCCCCCTTTCCTTCTGGCTTGAAGCCAAGGACGTAAACCCAAATCGCCCCTTCTCCATCTACACCAGACGAAACTTCGACTTCAACTCTTACTTCAGGATCCTTTCGAGCATGCAAACAGCGTAACTTCTGAATTCCGCCTCTATCAGAAACGGCCTTCTGCAATCCGCCACCCTGCGGTTTACTAACGTCCCTAAGAAATCGAAATACATCCAGAAAATTCGACTTTCCGGAAGCATTGGCGCCAAGCAGATACGTGCGCTCCCTCATCGGAACATCCACTTCCCGAAAGTTCCGCCAGTTCTTCAATCTAAGGTGCGTTACGATCACATCGCCTCCAGCAACAATCGGCTCAGACGCAAGAAATGCTCAGCATTCATCTCAGACTATGTTGAGCCAACACAAGCACCCATTCAACTCCATTTGGCCCCGCGCCCTCTTCCGAGGTCGAATCAAAGATGCCGGAAGCAGTACATACACCACCCTGAGCTCTCGTACTGGCAGTTTCGTATCCACAAGTTTGGATGGTCTGCCCAAGCTTTAATTTCTTGTTGCGCACACTGGCGATGGCAAAATCGAGACGCCCCAAGTAGTGTTGCGTCCACGTTCCCCGCTCTTCCCCACATGAAGTCCCCCACCCCCGCCCACGCCCCAACATGAGCGACGCGCCGAGCCGCACGCACGCGGCGTTGCACCCGCTGGACAGGGAAGACCTCTACATCAAACGGCACGAACGCAGCATTGCTTCGCTGGTGAGCTTGCTGGTGCACGTCCTGTTCCTGGCCGCCCTGCTGCACTCCTCCAAGATCACCCTGTCCCAGCCCGAGAGCAGCAGCTCCGGCGGTGCACGCGTGAAGGTCGACTTCCTGGGCGACCCCACCGACGCCACCCCCAACCCGCCCGTCCCCCCGACCGGCACCCAGAACCCCAGCGAACGCCCCAAACCCCTCAAGCCCCTCGTCACCACCCGCGTCACCTCCCCGGTGGACGCCACCCGCGTGACCGAAGCCGAGAACCCCGTCGCCCCCGACGAAGCCCAACCCCAGCCCCCCGCCAGCCAACAGGCCATCGACCCACCCCAGGACCGCCCCCCGTCCAGCCCACCCGCCTGGCGCCGCTCCGCCCGCTGGGGCCAGCCCCCCGGCATGCTGGCCCAGGAAACCGCCCCCGAGAACTACGGCCCGACGATCGGCACCGGCCAGCGCCAGGGCAACCAGCAGGGCAACGCCGCCACCCCCAGCATGGAAGTGGACGGCCACCAGATCTACTACGACCTGCGCAACGAACTGAAAGTCGCCGAATGGCAGGCCCAGGGCATGAAGGAAGTCTCCTTCCCCCTGCCCGGCCGCCGCGAACTGATGGTCTGCGCCCTGGAGATCGTCGCCACCCGCGGCTCCGGCGGTTGCCGCCTGATGCAACCCAACGACCCCGACCTGGCCACCATCGGCGACGCCCGCGACGTGGTCAACGTGATGCGCATCTACCGCCGCGGCGAACTTATCTGGCGCGGACCGGGGGCGTACCGCTAGTGCTTTTCCTTCTCCCCGCCTGCGGGGAGAAGGTGCCCGGAGGGCGGATGAGGGGCCGGGCGCGGCAACGAACCGGGTGCCGACACGTCCGCCTCTCCGCTCGCCCCTCACCCACCTTCGGCACCCACCCCGGCCGGGCGCAGCACGCCCGGCGTTCTGATGACCTGCGCGGCATGCCGCGCAAGCAGGTCATCCTGACCCCCGCTGCGCAGGGAGATGGAGACTTCGGTGGGACGGCCCAAAGAAAAACCCGCCGAAGCGGGTTTTCTCGTAGCCGGTTGAGCGGCGCCATGCGCCGCATGCATCACGCCGCGATCCGCTGGATCCGTGTGACCGCCTTTCCAAGCACGCGATGCGCCTCTTCCAGATCGTAGTCCGCCTGCAGACCCAACCAGAAGCGCTCACTGGTACCCAGCGTGGCGGCCAGCCTGACCGCCGTGTCGGCCGTGACGCCCCGCTTCCCGAGCACGATCTCGTTGATACGGCGCGGCGGCACGTCCGCAGCGCGCGCCAGCGCGTTCTGGCTGATGCCCATCGGCAACAGGAACTCTTCCAGCAGCACTTCACCAGGATGGATATTGGGCAAGGTCTTCATGGAAGAACTCCTCTGATGACAGTTCAGTGGTAATCGACGATTTCCACATCGTGCGCGTCGCCATCCTTCCACCGGAAGCAGACACGCCATTGGTCGTTGATCCGGATGCTGTGCTGGCCCTTGCGGTCGCCCTTAAGCGCCTCCAACCGGTTCGCCGGCGGAATGCGCAGATCGTCCAGCGTGGCCGCGTTGTTCAGCATGCGAAGCTTGCGGCGAGCCACGGCTTGCATGCCGGCCGGCAGACGCCGCGAGGGCGTGCCATTCCAGACTTTCTCGGCTTCCTTGTCGGCGAAGTCCCGGATCACAGGGCCACCATAACGCCGGCCGTCATAGGACGCAACCCGTCGTGCGCATCTACCGCCACGGCGAAACTGATCTGGCGCGGGCCGGGGACGTACTAGTAAGCGCGCAAGCCGCCGCTGTTCCCTTCTCCCTGCACAGCGGGGAGAAGGTGCCCAACGGGCGGATGAGGGGCCGGGCGCGGTAGCGAACCGGGTGCTGACACGTCCGCCTCTCCGCTCGCCCCTCACCCGCCTTCGGCACCCTCTCCCCGCTGTGCAGGGAGAGGGACTCTTCGAAGCATCCCGTGCAGGGAGGCATCCGATGCCGGGCTTATCAACCCGGTCTACGAAGCTGCATCGTTCGGCTGCGGATCAGTTGAGCCGCGCACCCGGCTCCGGCGCCACCACCGTCGCGCGACCGGGATCCATCGCATCGATGGTGGCAAGCCGCTGCTTGAGCTCGTCTTCCGACAGCGCACCCTCACGGTGCAGCCACTTGAAACGACCGCGATGCTGTTCCGGCGATTCGCTCTCGGGCATGAAATCGAACTCGCGGCGCAGGTAACCGGCGCGACGCGAGGCGATCTCGTCGAGGATCCGCTGGCCGTCTGCATCGTCGATGACCAGCAGGTTGCCGGACTCGGTGGGAATGATCGTGTAGCGCGTCGAGAAGAAGTGGTAGGCGCCGTAGCAGGCCAGGCCCACCCACAGCCAGACGGAAATCTTCAGGCCCTGGTCGCCGGTCAGGCTGATGCCCGTGAACACCCCGCCGAGCAGGATCCACAGCAGGCCTACGTTGCGCAGCCACTGGTTGCGCTCGACCAGCGTCTGCCGGTCGCGGCTGATGCCCGCATACCCTACCGAGAACGAACGGCTGCCCGAGCTGTCCTGCAGCTGATAGTCCAGCTCGTCGTCGCCAAAGACGTAACGCACCCGGTTGGAGTGCTTCTTCTGTGCAATTTCCATGGCCCCGCCCCTGTCAGTGTCCCCGTGGGCCGGACTATAAGCGACGGGAAGTGACACGTCAGCCCCGCGCCGCGCCCAAAGAAAAACCCCGCTGATGCGGGGTTTTTCGTGGAGCGGATTACATGTTCCGTCGGTACTCGCCACCCACGTCATACAGCGCGTGACTGATCTGGCCCAGGCTGTGCGTCTTCACCGCTTCCACCAGCGCCTCGAACACATTGCGGCGCTCGCGCGCGGTGCGCTGCAGGTAGGCCAGGCCGTGGCCGTCGTGCACCTCGGGCGCGGCGTGTTCTTCCATCGCCGCGGCGTGGCTGTGGTCGGTCTCGCCTTCCGGCGCCAGCGCGTTGCGCGAGGTCTGCCAGGCGCGCACGTTGGCGATCTGCTGGGCCTTCTCTTCTTCCGTCGAACGGATCAGCTCGATCTCGGTGGCGATCTCGCCGCCGTGCTCGCGCGGCAGGAAGGTGTTCACGCCCACCAGCGGCAGGCTGCCGTCGTGCTTCTTGTGCTCGTAGTACAGCGATTCTTCCTGGATCTTGCCGCGCTGGTACATGGTGTCCATGGCGCCGAGCACGCCACCGCGCTCGCTGATGGCCTCGAACTCCTTGTAGACCGCCTCTTCCACGATGTCCGTCAGCTCATCGACGACGAAACTGCCCTGCCAGGGGTTCTCGTTGAAGTTCAGCCCCAGCTCCTTGTTGATGATCATCTGGATGGCCACCGCGCGGCGCACGCTCTCTTCCGTCGGCGTGGTGATCGCCTCGTCATAGGCATTCGTGTGCAGGCTGTTGCAGTTGTCGAACAGCGCGTACAACGCCTGCAGCGTGGTGCGGATGTCGTTGAACTGGATCTCCTGCGCGTGCAGCGACCGGCCGGAGGTCTGGATGTGGTACTTCATCATCTGGCTGCGCTCGTTGGCGCCGTAGCGCTCGCGCATCGCGCGGGCCCAGATGCGGCGGGCAACACGGCCGATGACGGTGTACTCCGGGTCCATGCCGTTGCTGAAGAAGAACGACAGGTTGGGCGCGAAGTCGTCGATCTTCATGCCGCGCGCCAGGTAGTACTCCACGATGGTGAAGCCGTTGGACAGGGTGAAGGCGAGCTGGCTGATCGGGTTCGCCCCGGCCTCGGCGATGTGGTACCCGCTGATGCTCACCGAGTAGAAATTGCGCACCGCGTTGTCGACGAAGTACTGCTGGATGTCGCCCATCATGCGCAGAGCGAACTCGGTGCTGAAGATGCAGGTGTTCTGCGCCTGGTCTTCCTTGAGGATGTCGGCCTGCACGGTGCCGCGCACGGTGGCCAGCGTCTGGGCCTTGATGCGGGCGTAGGTGTCTTCGTCCACCAGCTGGTTGCCGGTGATGCCCAGCAGGCCCAGGCCAAGCCCGTTGTTGGTCGGCGGCAGCTCGCCGTGGTACTGCGGACGCACGCGGCCTTCGAAGAACGCCTCGATCTTCTGCTGCGCCTCGGCCCAGCGCGCGTCGTCGGCCTTCAGGTACTTCTCCACCTGCTGGTCGATGGCGGTGTTCATGAACATCGCCAGGATGATGGGCGCCGGGCCGTTGATGGTCATCGACACCGACGTGGTGGGCGCGCACAGGTCGAAGCCGGAGTACAGCTTCTTCATGTCGTCCAGCGTGGGGATGTTGACGCCGGAGTTGCCGATCTTGCCGTAGATGTCCGGGCGCGGCGCCGGGTCCTCACCGTACAGCGTGACGCTGTCGAAGGCGGTGGACAGGCGCGCGGCCGGCTGGCCGACGCTCAGATAGTGGAAGCGGCGGTTGGTGCGCTCCGGCGTGCCCTCACCGGCGAACATGCGGATGGGATCCTCGCCGGTGCGGCGGTACGGGTACACGCCACCGGTGTAGGGATAGCTGCCGGGCAGGTTTTCCTTCTGCAGGAAGGTCAGCTGCTCGCCCCAGCCGCGGTACTTGGGCGGCGCAATCTTCGGGATCTGCTGGTGACTGAGCGAGGTGGTGTAGTTGTCGATGCGGATGGTCTTGCCGCGCACTTCGTATTCGTTGACCGGATCGGTCACCGCCTTGTGGCGTGCGGGCCATTCGCGCAGCAGCTTCAAGGCTTCGGACGACAGCGACTGGATGGCGTCGTTGTAGCGCTGGCGCAGGGTCAGCAGGGAGCGGTCCGCTGCAGGAGGGGCTTCAGCCCCGACCGGATGGCCTGCGGAGGTCGGGGCTGAAGCCCCTCCTACAAGAGCGTCGGTGGCATACAGCTCCAGCGCCTTCGGCAACGCCGGATCGTCCAGATCCTTCAGCGCATTCCAGTAGTGCTGCGCGCGGCTGGCGGTTTCGGCTTCGGTCTCGATGCGGCGGTTGATGCCGCGGCCCTGTTCGGCGATCTCGGCCAAGTAGCGCACGCGAGCGCCGGGGATCAGCACGGTGGCGCGCGGCTCTTTCAGCGTGGTGTCGATGTCCGGCGTCCACTTCTCCGCCGGCAGCTGCAGCTTGTCGCGCAGCAGGCGGCACAGGTTGGCGAACATCCAGCTGACGCCGGGGTCGTTGAACTGGCTGGCGATGGTGGGATACACCGGCACGTCGGCGTCCGGGGTCTGGAACGCCACGCGGTTGCGCTTCCACTGCTTGCGCACGTCGCGCAGGGCGTCCTCGGCGCCGCGCTTGTCGTACTTGTTCAGCACGATCAGCTCGGCGAAGTCGATCATGTCGATCTTCTCCAACTGGCTGGCCGCGCCGTAGTCGCTGGTCATCACGTACATGGGGAAGTCGACCAGGTCGACGATCTCCGAATCGCTCTGGCCGATGCCGGCGGTTTCCACGATGACCAGGTCGAAGCCGAGCGACTTCAGGAACGCGATGCAGTCCTTCAGCACCGCATTGGTGGCCACGTGTTGGCGGCGGGTGGCCATGGAGCGCATGTAGATGCGCTCGCTGCGCAGCGCGTTCATGCGGATGCGGTCGCCGAGCAGCGCGCCACCGGTGCGGCGGCGGGTGGGATCGACCGAGATCACCGCGATGTGCATCTGCGGGAAGCACGACAGGAAGCGGTTCATCAGCTCGTCGGTGACCGACGATTTGCCGGCGCCGCCGGTGCCGGTGATGCCGATGACGGGCGTGGCGCGGGCGGGGAACGGCGCATGCGGGCCCTTGGCCCATTGCGCGCGCAGCTTCTCCAGTTCGGATTCGGACAGCACACCATCCTCGATGGTGCTGAGCATGCGGCCGATGCCGGCTTCGTCGGTGAGCGCGGGCGCGACCGCGGCGTTCCATTCGCGCTGGCCGTTGACCGGGTGGCGCGCGTCCTCGGCGCGCTTGACCACGTCCTGGATCATCTCCACCAGGCCCATCTTCATGCCGTCGTTGGGGTGGTAGATGCGCTCCACGCCGTAGGCCTGCAGTTCGGCGATCTCCTCCGGCGTGATGGTGCCGCCGCCGCCGCCGAACACGCGCACGTGGCCGGCACCGCGCTCCTTCAGCATGTCGACCATGTACTTGAAGTACTCGACGTGGCCGCCCTGGTAGCTGGACAGCGCGATGCCGTCGGCGTCTTCCTGCAAGGCCGCGCGCACCACGTCTTCCACGCTGCGGTTGTGGCCCAGGTGGACCACTTCCGCGCCCTCGCCCTGGATCAGCCGCCGCATGATGTTGATGGCGGCGTCGTGCCCGTCGAACAGGCTGGCGGCGGTCACGAAGCGCAGCGGCGTGGCATCGGCCTGGGCTGCGGGAAACTGGCTGGCGGGTGTGCTCACGCGTGCTCACTTACAGGTGCGGACAGACGCGGGATTGTAGCCGTTCGCGTGTCACGACCTCACCAATTGCACACCAGTGGACACGGCACGCACACCCTACGGTGGCGTGCGGTGGCGCGTGTCAGCACAGCCCGAACGGCAGCTCGCGCGTGGAGACCACGCGCTGGCCGACGGATTCGCCACGCAGGAAGCGCAATGCGGCGTCGAGTGTCTCCGGCGCGATGGTCACCCGGTGGTGGCCCAGCCCGGTGGTGCTGAGCAGCGTGGCCTGCGGCCAGTAGCGCGCATAGCGTTCGCCTTCGCACCACGGCACGTCGGTGTCTTCCAGGTCGTGCACGATCAGGCCCGGGCGCGCGATGCGCGGGGCGGTGGCATGGGCGTGCAGTTCGCGCACGTCGTGGGCGGTCAGTTCCTGGTACTCGTCGAACAGGCGCCGGCTGAGGAACTGCGCCAGCCCCACCATGCCGCCGAAACGGCGCGCGGCATCGAAGGGATCGGCGGCGGGCGCCAGCAGGATCACGCGTTCGGCCTGCATTCCGCGCGCCATCGCGATCGCCGCTGCCGCGCCGCCGAGCGAATGCCCCACGACCGCCGCCAGTGGCCCGGTGTGTCCGGCCACCCGCGCCGCCGCCTCGGCGAACATCGGCAGGGTCGCGCGCCGGCCACTGCTGCGGCCATGTGCCGGCTGGTCGAACGCGACCACCGCGTAGCCGGCGCGGCGCAGCGGCTCCACCCACGGCAGGAAGCGCAGGCCGAAGCTGGACCAGCCGTGCACCAGCAACACGGTGGGTTCGCGCTGCGGGTCACCCCAGGTGTACGTGGCCAGACGTTCGCGGCCGAAGGCCAGTTCGCCGATACGTGCACCGCCGGTCTCGCTCTGGCGGGCACGGGTGCGGGCACCGGGCATCGGCGTGCAGAACAGCTGGAAGGCCCGGGCCAGCGTGCTGCGCGGAGCCAGCCAGCTGCCTACCGCGAAGCGGGCGCTCAGCAGCGACAGTGCCCATGGTTTGCGAACGATCGTGCTATTTCGTGGGGCAGAGACAGCAGCCATGACGGCACCTCGGCAGGAATCAGGCGGTGGGGGGAGACGGCGCGGGGGCGCCGTAGGACGCCAGCAGGCGGTCCAGGGAACGACGGGCGAGCAACGGAGCTTGTTCGGCGTCGTAGAGCCGGGCGTCATGCAGGCCCTGCGCGACAGCGAACAGTTCGAATGCCAGTAGGACCGGATCGGTCTTCGGCGACAATTCGCCGGTATCGATGCACATGCCGATCGCCTTGACCAGTTGCTGGCGCAGCTGCAGCAGCCAGTCGACGATGCGGTCGCGCAGCAGGCCCGGGCGGGCGTCGTACTCATGGGCGGCGGCCAGGATCACGCAGCCATCGGGGTTGTCGCAGACCCAGCGGAACCAGTTCTCCATGATCGCGCGCAGGCGCGGCAGGCCGCGTGGCAGGCCCACCGCCGGCACGATCACGGCACGCGCGTAGCGCTCGGCAGTCCACTCCAGCACGGTCAGCTGCAGGTCCTCGCGCGACCCGAAATGCGCGAACACGCCGCTCTTCGACATGCCGGCGGCGGTGGCCAGTTCGCCGATGGACAGGCCTTCCAGCCCGTTCCGGGCCGCGATGTCGTAGGCCCGCGCGACGATCATCTCGCGGGTGGCATTGCCTTTGTGGGTGGCGGCCTGGGGCGTCATGACAACAGGAATAGCACGGTCGTTCGATTCTCACAATAGGCCGACGTCACGCTCCGCCGCCGGTCCCTTGTCATATCGCCCGCGGCCGATTGGATTAAACTGGCCGCCAGCGACGACCACGGCCGTGTTCCGGAAACGTCGCTTTTTTCTTTTCTGACAACCCGTTAGCCACGCTGAAGGCAAGCCCGCGCCGGTCCCCACCCGCGCACCGGAGCCCACCCATGATCTTCGAAACCCTTGATACCTCCGGCCACGAACAGGTCGTCTTCTGCCACAACCCGGATGCCGGGCTGAAGGCCATCATCGCCATCCACAGCACCGTGCTGGGTCCGGCGCTGGGCGGTGTGCGCATGCGGCCCTACGCCGACAGTGCGCTGGCGCTCAACGACGCGCTGCGCCTGAGCCGCACGATGACCTACAAGAACGCACTGGCCGGCCTCAACGTGGGCGGCGGCAAGGCGGTACTCATCGGCGACAGCAGCAAGGACAAGACCGAAGTCCTGTTCCGCAGCTTCGGGCGTTACGTCGATTCGCTGGGCGGCCGCTACATCACCGCCGAGGACGTGGGGACCGATGTCAACGACATGGAGAACGTCTACCGCGAGACCGAATACGTGGTGGGCGTGCACCAGGTGCATGGCGGCTCCGGCGACCCGGCCCCGTTCACCGCCTACGGTGCGCTGCAGGGCCTGATGGCCACGCTGAACCGCAAGTTCGGCAACGAGGAGATCGGCAAGTACAGCTTCGCCGTGCAAGGCCTGGGCCACATCGGCATGGAGTACGTGAAGCTGCTGAAGGAACGCGGCGCCAAGCTGTTCGTCACCGACCTCAATCCGGCGCTGGTCGAACACGCGGTTGAAGAGTACGGCGCGGAAGCGGTGAAGCCGGACGAGATCTACGACCTGCCGGTGGACGTGTTCAGCCCGTGCGCGCTGGAGTACGCCATCAACGAACAGACCCTGCCCCGCCTGAAGGCGAAGGTGATCTGCGGCACGGCGAACAACCAGATGTCGCACGTGACCGGCGTGGAAGCGGCCAAGCGCGGCATCCTGTACGCGCCCGATTACGCGGTGAACGCGGGCGGCGTGATGAACGTGTCGCTGGAAATCGACGGTTACAACCGCGAGCGCGCGATGCGCATGATGCGGACGATCTACCACACCGTCGGCAAGATCTTCGACCTGTCAGAGAAGGAAGGCATCGCGCCGCAGTATGCGGCCGACCGCATCGCCGAGGCCCGCATGACGGCCATCGGCAAGCTCAAGCTGCCGCTGGGCCGCACCGCGCCACGCTTCATGGGGCACCTGCGCGGCGAGCATTGAGGTAAGTTGCAGATACAACCTGGATGGGCCGCAATAGGAGGGAGGACCGAATGCGACCGGATACCGTCAGCGGATTTCCGCTGGGCGAAGAATTGGACGCGCTGCGCGAGGCCGTGCAGCGGTTCGCGCAGACCGAGATCGCGCCGCGCGCGGCGCAGATCGACCACGACAACGCATTCCCGCAGGACCTGTGGCCCAAGCTGGGCGAACTGGGCCTGCTGGGCATCACCGTGGATCCCGAATTCGGCGGCAGCGGCATGGGCTACCTGGCCCATCTGGTCGCGATGGAGGAGATCTCGCGCGCGTCCGGTTCGGTCGGCCTGAGCTATGGCGCGCACTCCAACCTGTGCGTGTCCAACCTCTACCTCAACGGCAACGCCGCCCAGCGCGCGAAGTACCTGCCGAAGCTGTGCAGCGGCGAGTGGAAGGGCGCGCTGGCGATGAGCGAGCCGGGGGCGGGTTCGGACGTGGTCGGCTCGATGAGCTGCCGTGCCGAACTCCGTGACGGCGTCTGGGTGGCCAACGGCAACAAGATGTGGATCACCAACGGACCGGAAGCCGATGTGCTGCTGGTCTACATGCGCACCGCCGGCAAGGATGCGGGCAGCAAGTGCATGACGGCCTTCATCGTCGAGCGCGGCATGAAGGGCTTCTCCACCGCGCAGAAGCTGGACAAGCTGGGCATGCGCGGCAGCAACACCTGCGAACTGGTGTTCGAGAACTGCGAGATTCCCGCCGGGAACGTGCTGGGCGAGGTGAACCAGGGCGTGCGCGTCTTGATGAGCGGCCTCAACACCGAACGCCTGGTGCTGAGCGGCGGTCCGATCGGCCTGATGCAGGCGGCGCTCGACATCACCCTGCCCTACGTGCGCGAGCGCAAGCAGTTCGACGCAGCCATCGGCACCTTCGGCCTGATGCAGGGCAAGCTGGCCGACATGTACACCGCACTGCAGTCGAGCCGCGCATTCGCCTATCAGGTGGCGCGCGGTTTCGACGAAGGCCAGGGATCGCGTGCCGCGGCCGCAGGCTGCCTGCTGCACGCCTCGGAAGCCGCCGTGCAGGTGACGCTGGAAGCCATCCAGGCGCTGGGCGGCAACGGCTACATCAACGAGTACCCTGCGGGCCGCCTGCTGCGCGACGCCAAGCTCTACGCCATCGGCGCCGGCACCAACGAAATCCGCCGCATGTTGATAGGCCGGGAATTGTTCGACGGTCGGGGATGATCTGGAGGTCGTCGTAGGGCGGGCCCCGGCCCGCTGTCCCGTACGTGCGTCCATCGCGAAGGCGGGCTCAAGCCCGCCCTACGCCAGGCCTGCCTCCTCCAGGACAGGCCACGAAGACGCATCCAGCGTCTCCCGATAGGCATGCCAGCTGGCATACGCAAGCCATGGCATCAGCAGACCCAGCCCCAGCAGCGCCGTGGCGAAGCCAACCGCCGTCAGCGCCACCAGCAGCAGGCCCCACACCAGCATCACGCGCTTGTTGCGCATCACCGCATGCACGCTGGAAACGGCCGCCGTCACCATGTCCACGTCGCGGTCGGCGATCATCGGCAACGAGAAGGCGGTAACGGCGAAGGTGAGCGTGGCGAACACCGCGCCGACAGCGGACCCCAGCGCAAGGAATTCCCAGAACGCGGTCGGGTCACTGCCGTCGAACGGGAAGAACGCGCTGACCATCATCCCGGCGCGCGACCACAGCAGGATGATCACGCCCTGCCCCAGCGCGAACACGCCCGCCTGGCCCAGCACCCGCCGCGCGAGCACGAACGAATCGCGCAGGCGCGGCGTGCGGCCCTGTTCCAGCGCGCGGCTCACGCAGTACAGGCCCACGCAGAGCAATGGTGCGACGAACACGAATCCGGACAGCAGCGTCGCCAGGAGCGCGAACCGGCCCAGCACGAACGCCAGCCAAGAAATGCCGGCGCTCACCAGCACGATCACCCCGCCGAACAACAACGACAGGGCGGGCGCGCGGCGCATGTCGCGCCAGCCGGCGCGCAGCCAGCGCCACGGCGCCCCATGGTCGAGCACCGCGCACGGCACGATGAAGGCGCGCGCGGCCGGCTCCGTCGTGGGTCCGTCTGACATGTCTTCTCCCCCTCCCGCCTCGAGGATACGCCGGTCCGGACCAGGCCGCTGCCCTGTACCAACGGCCGATTTGCCCGCCGTCGGGCCGGGGCGGGATAATCAGCCTCTCACTCCACGCGGGAAGTCTTCCATGTCCGACATCGTCATCGCCGCCGCCAAGCGCACCGCCATCGGTTCGTTCCTCGGCCAGTTCAATGGCGTTCCCTCGCCCACGCTGGGCGCCGCCGCCATCGCCGCCGCGCTGGAGCAGTCGGGCGTCCCGGGTGCCGACGTGTCCGAAGTGATCATGGGCTGCGTGCTGCCCGCCAACCTGGGCCAGGCACCTGCCCGCCAGGCCGCGCGAGCCGCCGGCATACCGGATGCGGCCGGCGCCACCACCATCAACAAGGTCTGCGGTTCGGGCATGAAGGCGATCATGCTGGGGCATGACCTGATCAAGGCCGGTTCGGCCACGGTGGTCATCGCCGGCGGCATGGAATCCATGAGCAACGCCCCGCACCTGATCCCCAACTCGCGCACTGGCAACCGTTACGGCAATTTCCAGGCGGTGGACCACATGGCATGGGATGGCCTGACCAACCCCTACGACGGCCAGGCCATGGGCGTGTTCGCCGAGGCCACCGTCGCCAAGTTCGGTTTCACCCGCGAGGAGCAGGATGCGTATTCCATCGAGTCGGTGACCCGTGCCCAGGCCGCGCAGGCTTCCGGTGCGTTCAACGACGAGATCATTCCGGTCAAGGTCGCCACCCGCAAGGGCGAGGTCGAGGTCAACACCGACGAACAGCCGGGCAAGTCCGACATCGCCAAGATCCCCACCCTGAAACCCGCCTTCAAGAAGGACGGCAGCGTCACCGCCGCCAGTTCGTCCAGCATCTCCGACGGCGCCGCCGCCACCGTGCTGCTCAGCGCCGAGGAAGCCGCGAAGCGTGGCATCCAGCCGCTGGCGAAGATCGTCGGCCATGCGACCTACTCGCAGGCACCGGAGTGGTTCACCACCGCGCCCGTCTCGGCCATCGACAAGCTGCTCAAGCAGGTCGGCTGGACGGTGGAGCAGGTGGACCTGTTCGAGGTCAACGAAGCCTTCGCGGTCGTCGCCATGGCGCCGATCAAGGAGCTCGGCATCCCGCACGCCAAGGTCAACGTCAACGGCGGTGCCTGCGCGCTGGGCCATCCGATCGGTGCCTCCGGCGCCCGTCTGGTGGTGACCCTGGTGCACGCCCTGCGCCAGCGCGGCGGCAAGCGCGGCATCGCCACGCTCTGCATCGGCGGCGGCGAGGCCACCGCGATCGCGATCGAACTCGTCTGATATTTTGCGCAGTCCGGGGGGCGAAGCGGCCGGTTTTCGCCCGTCCCATAAGGTTTAACAACGGATTGACAAAGATAACCGGCCAACCGCTTGACAGCCGTAATGGGCTTGTCATCATGTTGCAGGCGCGCAATTGCGCGTTGCCTAACTAACGACGAGGAAATTCAACGATGACCATGAACAAGGCTCTGATCGCGCTGGCTCTGGGTTTCGCCCTGGCTGCGTGCTCGAACCAGGAACAGGCTGCCGACGCCGCTGCTGACGCCGCTGCGACCGCGACCGAAGCCCAGGCTGCCGCTGACGCCGCCGCTGCTGCTGGCGAAGTGACCGCCGACGCCGCCCAGCAGTCGGCCGACGCCGCTGCCACCGCCGCCGACGCCGCTGCCACCGCCGCGACCGACGCTGCTGCCGCCACCACGACGGAAGCCGCTGACGCTGCTGCCGACGCCGCTGGCCAGGCTGCCGACACGGCCGAAGCCGCGACCGACGCTGCCAAGGAAGCCACCAAGCAGTAATCTGCTGGCGGTTGACTGATTTAGCGTTAAACTGAGAGAGCCGCCAGTTCGCTGGCGGCTTTTTCTGTATCCGGGCCTGGCTTCCCGGTTCGCCCCCCACCGGTGGACGAACGGACCCGCCCTCCCGGCGCCACCTTCCACACCTACCGATTTGGGGATCCACAATGAAGATCAAGAGCACCGTCCTGCTGGTCGCCGCCGTCCTGGCCATGAGCGCCTGCACGAAGAGCGAGACCACCGACGCCGCTGCTGCCGACGCCGCCGCTGCTGCCGACCAGGCTGCCGCTGCTGCCGGTGACGCCGCTTCCGCTGCCGGCGACGCCGCTGCCGCCGCTGGCGACGCTGCGACGGCCGCGACCGCCGACGCCGCTGCTGCCGCGACCGCCGCTGCCTCGGACGCCGCTGCCGCCACCGAAGCTGCCGCTTCCGACGCAACCGCCGCTGCTGCTGGCGCCGTGTCCGACGCCGCCCAGGCGACGGCCGACAAGGCTGCTGAAGTCGCCGACAAGGCCGACGCCAAGGCTGAAGAAGCCAAGCAGTAATCGACTCGCCTCATCGCGAATCGGACAAGGCCCGCGCAAGCGGGCCTTGTTGTTTTGTGGCAGGCCATCCATGGCCGCCACCCTTCGGGCCATCGACACGCGATGTCAAAAACGGCTCCCGGCCGTTTTTTGTGGCAGGCCATCCATGGCCGCCACCCTTCGGGCCATCGACACGCGATGTCGAAAACCGCTCCCAGCCGTTTTTTGCAGTGCGGTTTGGCGCGTGCGGGGCTTTGTGGTCTGATGCCGCCTTTCCTGCTTCGTCGTGCCGCATGCCCGCCATCGCTTCGCAACTCGATCCGCGCTCGCCCGATTTCCTCGCCAACAACGCGTATCACCGCGTACTGGTGCAGGAACTCGACCGCCGTCTGGCGCACGCTGCCGAGGGGGGAGGCGAGAAAGCGCGCAACAAGCACACCGAACGCGGCAAGCTGCTGGCACGGGATCGCATCACCGCCCTGCTCGACCCCGGCTCGCCCTTCCTCGAAATCGCGCCACTGGCCGCCGAGGAGATGTACGACGGCGCGGCACCCGCCGCCGGCATGGTCTGCGGCATCGGCCGCGTGATGGGCAACGAGGTGGTGATCGTCGCCAACGATGCCACGGTCAAGGGCGGCACCTACTTCCCGATGACGGTGAAGAAGCACCTGCGCGCGCAGGAGATCGCGCGCGAGAACCACCTGCCCTGCGTGTACCTGGTGGACTCCGGCGGCGCCTTCCTGCCCCTGCAGGACGAAGTATTCCCCGACCGCGAGCACTTCGGCCGCATCTTCTACAACCAGGCCCGCCTGTCGGCCGAGAACATCCCGCAGGTCGCGGTGGTGATGGGCAGTTGCACTGCGGGCGGCGCCTACGTGCCGGCGATGTGCGACGAATCGGTCATCGTCAAGGAACAGGGCACGATCTTCCTCGGTGGCCCGCCGCTGGTGAAGGCAGCCACCGGCGAAGTGGTCGATGCCGAAGCCCTTGGCGGCGCCGACGTGCACACCAGCGTGTCCGGCGTGGCCGATCATTTCGCCGAGGACGATCGCCACGCGCTGGAGATCGCGCGCGGCATCATCGGGCATCTCAATCGCCGCAAGACCTTGCCCGTCGCGGTGCGCGACACGCGCGAACCGCTGTATCCGGCCGAGGAGTTGTACGGCATCGTGCCCAAGGACACCCGCCGCCCGTTCGACATCCGCGAGGTCATCGCTCGCATCACCGACGGCAGCGAGCTGGACGAGTTCAAGGCCCGCTACGGCAAGACCTTGGTCACCGGCTTCGCGCACCTGCACGGTTACCCGGTGGGCATCATTGCCAACAACGGCATCCTGTTCGGCGAAAGTGCCCTGAAGGGCGCGCACTTCATCGAGTTGTGCAACCAGCGCGGCATCCCGCTGGTGTTCCTGCAGAACATCACGGGCTTCATGGTCGGCCGCAAATACGAGAACGCCGGCATCGCGAAGGACGGAGCGAAGATGGTCACGGCTGTCGCCTGCTCGTCCGTGCCGAAGTTCACCGTGGTCATCGGCGGCAGCTTCGGTGCCGGCAACTACGCCATGTGCGGCCGTGCCTACGGCGCGCGCTTCCTGTGGATGTGGCCGAATGCGCGGATCAGCGTGATGGGCGGCGAACAGGCGGCGAGCGTGCTGGCGACGGTCAAGCGCGACGGCATCGAGGCTGCGGGCAAGTCGTGGAGCCCGGACGAAGAGGACGCCTTCAAGGCGCCGATCCGCGAGCAGTACGAATCGCAGGGCAGCCCGTGGTACGCCACTGCGCGCCTCTGGGATGACGGCATCATCGACCCCGCCGACACGCGCCGGGTGCTGGGGCTGGGCATCTCGGCCTCGCTCAACGCGCCGATCGAACCGGCGAAGTTCGGCGTGTTCCGGATGTAGTGCCAGGTGCGTGCCCGGCCCGCGCCATCTTCATTGTTGTGAGCGCCGCGTGCACAAGCCCGACTCCAGGGTGAACCGCGCCCGCGCCGCATGCGCCACGCCGCCAATCGGCTGTGCAGGTCACAGCGCGCGCGCGGACGGGCGGCGATAGTCCGGAGTCCCTGCCACCCGGAGCATCCCCTGCATGTCCATCTGGAAAGACCAAGGCCCCGCGAAGAAAGAGCCCGGCAACCTGCCGCCGGAACCCACCGCCCTTCCCGTGCGCGACACCGCCACGGCGGCGGAGTTCTCGCCCGCCGTCACCGCACCGCCGGGCACGCGTCCGGTTGAACGCAGCGCTCCCCAGGAGGCCCTGAAGGAATCGCTGATCGCCGCCGACCTGACCATCGAGGGCAAGATCGAAGGCACCGGCCACATTCGCATCGCAGGCCGCTTCAAGGGCGACGTGAACGTGCAGGGCGACCTCACCATCGAAACCGGCGCCAAGCTCAATGGTGGCGTGCGGGCGAAGAAGGTGACCATCGCGGGCGAGCTGGAAGGCAACATCGAGTCCGCCGCACGCGTCGAACTGCTGGCATCGGGCGTACTGATCGGCGACGTGAAGTCAGGATCGCTCACGGTGGCCGCAGGGTCCCGCATGCGCGGCCAGGCCGACTTCGGCTGGGATGAGCCTGCCAAGGGCGGCAAGGGCAAGGACAACGGCACGGAGCCCGGCGCCGCCGCATGAGCCAACCCCGCCCAGGCAGTGCCGGCGCCACCCGCACCTGCCCGCATTGCAAGGCGACGATCCTGGAAAGCGCGGCGGTCTGTCCGGGCTGCCGGCATCACTTGCGCTTCGAACCCGGCGCGGGTGCCCAGGCGGCACCCGCGCTGACACCGCTGCGGATCGAGGGCACGCTGCAGCCACCTGCGGAAGGCGCGGCATGGGAGTACAGCGTGGTGCTGTCGATCCGTAACGATCGTGGGGAGGAAGTCACCCGTCAGGTCGTCGGTGTCGGTGCGATGCAGCCGCACGAGCAGCGCAGCTTCGTGCTGTCGGTGGAGCTCAATCCCGCCACCGGCAAGGTGGCGGGACGGCGCACGCGTCACTGACGCGCAGGCTCATCCCTTCTTGTCGGGCCCGCAACTGTTGCAGCCGCCACAGGACGCATCCGCGCCTGAGGGCGGTGGCGCGATCCAGCGCCCCAGCCGATACCGCCAGCCGACGCTTCCCTGCCGCAAAAGCGGCAACGCCAGCGCGCCTCGCAACCTGCGCAGTGGCCCCGGGAACTGCTTCTTCAGGACGACCCACAGGCTGACCACCACCGCGACGGCGATGATGGCGTATTGCAGGGCGAGCGACGCGTCCATGGCTCAGCCCGCGCCCAGTGCCTTGGCGACCTGGTAAGTCACCAGCGAGGCGAGGTAGGCCAGCGCGAACAGGTAGAACGTGGCAAAGCCCATTTGCTTCCACGAGTTGGTCTCGCGCTTGATCGTGGCGAGGGTCGAGATGCACATCGGCGCGTAGATGAACCACACCAGCAGCGACAGTGCGGTCGCGAGCGACCAGCCGTCGCTGATCACGGGCGTCAACGCCTGGATGGCTGCGTCATCGTCGGCCGCCGACAGGGCATAGATCGTCGCCAGCGAGGCAACTGCCACTTCACGTGCGGCCAAGCCGGGAATCAACGCGATGCATATCTGCCAGTTGAAGCCCAGTGGCGCGAAGAACACCGCCATCGCATGACCGATGCGGCCGGCGAAGCTGTAATCGATCGCGGGACCCATTGCGCCTTCCGGCGGTGCAGGGAAGTTCAGCAGGAACCACAGCAGGATGGTCAGCGCCAGGATGATGCCGCCGACGCGCTTGAGGAAGATCATCGCACGCTCGTACAGGCCGATGAGCAGGTCGCGCGGGTGCGGAATGCGGTAGGAAGGCAGTTCCAGCAACAGCGCGTGCTCGCCCTTGTCGCGGCGCCACTTCTTCATCACCCATGACACCAGCAACGCACTGAGGATGCCTGCTGCGTACAGGCCGAACAGCACCAGGCCCTGCTGGTTGAAGATGCCCACCTTCTCGTTCGGCACGAATGCACCGATCAGCAGTGCGTACACCGGCAGGCGCGCCGAACACGTCATCAGCGGTGCGACCAGGATCGTCGCCAAACGGTCGCGCGGGTCCTGGATGCTGCGCGTGGCCATGATGCCGGGGATGGCGCAGGCGAAGCTCGACAGCAGCGGAATGAAGGAGCGGCCCGACAGGCCGGCCGATGCCATCATGCGGTCCAGCAGGAACGCCGCGCGGGGCAGGTAGCCGCTTTCTTCCAGTGCCAGGATGAAGGCGAACAGGATCAGGATCTGCGGCAGGAACACGACCACACCACCCAGACCGCCGATGATGCCGTCGACCAGCAGGCTGTTGAGCGGCCCTTCGGGAAGCAGGCCGCCCGCCTGTCCGCCCAGCCAGCCCGTGCCCGCTTCGATCATGTCCATCATCGGCGTCGCCCAGGCATACACCGCCTGGAAGATCAGGAACATCACCACGATCAATGCCAGCAGTCCGAACACTGGGTGCAGCAACCAGCGATCCAATGCATCGTCGATCTTCGCCGTCCGCGTGGGCATGGCGACCGCGAGCGACAGCAGGCGACGTGTTTCCGCATGTAGATCGGCGCCTTCCGCCAAGTGCGTGCGTGGCTCGTGCGGCTGTGCGGCGACGGCATCGATGCGCTCGACCAGCGCACGCGCACCGCCATGCTTCACCGCGATGGTTTCGACCACCGGCACGCCGAGTTCGCGCTCCAGCGCCGCCAGGTCGATGGCGATGCCGCGACGCTGCGCGGCATCCATCATGTTGACCGCCAAGATCATCGGCTTGCCCAGCTCGCGCACTTCCAGCGCGAAGCGCAGGTGCAGGCGCAGGTTGGTGGCATCCACCACGCAGACCAGCACATCCGGTGCCGGCTCACCCGGATAGAAGCCGCGACACACATCGCGCGTGACCGCTTCGTCCAGGCTGGCGGCGTGCAGGCTGTAGGCACCCGGCAAATCCAGCACCGCGTAGCTGCGCCCGGACGCCGACGAATGCAGCCGGCCTTCCTTGCGCTCGACGGTGACGCCGGCGTAGTTGGCGACCTTCTGCCGGCTGCCGGTCAACTGGTTGAACAGCGCTGTCTTGCCGCAATTCGGATTGCCGACCAGCGCCAGCCGCAGCGTCGATGCCTCGGCGGCACTCATGATGCGGCTCCGTTGCGCAATCGCACACGGGCCGCTTCGGAGCGGCGCAGCGCGAAGCGCGTGAAACCCACCTGCACCAGCAAAGGCTCCGCACCCAGCGGCCCCTTCGCGACCACTTCGACTTCCTCGCCGTTGACGAAGCCCAGCTCGCGCAGGCGGCGTGCGATGTTGTCCTGCGGCCCGTGGTCTTCCACTGTGTCCACGATGGCGGGGGTACGCGAAGGCAGTTCTGTCAGGATCACGCCAGGCTCTCAAATGCGAACTATTCTCATTGTAGCATCGCCGCAGTGCAGGAAGGCCGCAACGCACTGTGCCGCTATCATTCAGCGACTTTGAAGGGAACGGCAGGCATGGCGGCATCACCGCAGGAACATCCCCTCGTACTGGAACGCGCAGGCGCCGTGGCGCGCATCCGGCTGGACCGCCCCACCCTCCACAACGCGTTCGACGCCGGGCTGATCGCCGCGCTGACCACCACGCTCGAACAGGTCGGCGCTGAATCCGACATTCGCGCCGTCGTGCTGGAAGGCAGCGGCGTCTCGTTCTCCGCCGGCGCGGACCTGAACTGGATGCGTGGCATGGCCACCGCCAGCGAGGAGGCCAACCGCGAGGATGCCCTCGCCCTCGCCCGCCTGATGCGTACGCTGGACGAACTCCCCAAACCCACGATTGCCCGCGTGCATGGCGCGGCCTTCGGCGGCGGCGTGGGCCTGGTGGCCTGCTGCGACATCGCCATCGGCGTGCCCGAGGCGAAGTTCGGCCTGACCGAGAGCAAGCTGGGGTTGTTGCCGGCGGTGATCTCGCCGTATGTCATCGCCGCCATCGGTGCACGGCAGGCGCGGCGATGGTTTGCGACGGCGGAGATCTTCGATGCGTCCACCGCGCTGCAGGTCGGATTGCTGCACCAGGTGGTGCCGGCGGCGCAGCTCGACGAGGCCGTGGCGCGACAGCTCGCCCTGCTGCTGAAGGCGGGACCACACGCTGCGGCAGGTGCGAAGGAGTTGGTCGCACGGGTCGCCGCTTCTTCCGACCGTGGCCGGATGGATGCCGACAATGCGGACCTGATCGCGAAGTTGCGCGTTTCCAGCGAAGGCCAGGAAGGCCTGTCGGCCTTCCTCGACAAGCGCGCACCCGCATGGGCCAACAAGGAGTAGCGACGTGATCGACCACGTGGGATTCGATGTCAGCGACTACGCCCGCAGCCGGGCGTTCTACTCACAGGTACTGGCGCCACTGGGCTATGGCGTGGTGATGGAGGTGACCCGCGAGATGACTGGCAGCTACGAGGGGTGCGGCTTCGGCCCGCCCAGCCGTCCCCACTTCTGGGTAGGCAGCGGCGACGGCAGCGGTACGTCATCGCGTCGCCTGCATGTCGCCTTCACCGCCCAGTCGCGTGCCCAGGTGGATGCCTTCCATGCGGCCGCCCTCGCCGCCGGTGCACGGGACAACGGTGCTCCTGGCCTGCGGCTGCACTACCACCCCAACTACTACGGCGCTTTCGTCATCGACCCGGACGGGAACAACATCGAAGCCGTCTGCCACCTTCCTCCGGATGCCCGACCCTGATGTTCTCCAAGATCCTGATCGCCAACCGCGGCGAGATCGCCTGCCGCGTCATCCGCACCTGCCGCCGGCTGGGCATCCGCACTGTCGCCGTGTACTCGGAAGCCGATGCCGATGCGCAGCACGTGCGCCAGGCCGACGAGGCCTACCCGATCGGCGGCCCGCGGCCCCAGGAGAGCTACTTGCGGGGTGATGCGATCATCGAGGTGGCCAGGAGCAGCGGCGCGCAGGCCATCCACCCCGGCTATGGCTTCCTCTCCGAAAACGCCGACTTCGCCGATGCCGTCGCTGCCGCCGGCATCGTGTTCATCGGTCCCTCCGGCGCCTCCATGCGCAAGATGGGCAGCAAGGCCGGTGCGAAGGACCTGATGGACGCCGCCGGGGTCCCGGTGGTGCCGGGCTACACCGGTGAGGACCAGTCGCCGAACACCCTGTCGCGCGAAGCGGCGCGCATCGGCTTCCCGCTGATGATCAAGGCCGCGCACGGCGGCGGTGGCAAGGGCATGCGTATCGTCCATCGGCTGGAGGATTTCATCGCCCAGCTCGAAAGCTGCCAGCGCGAAGCGACCAACGCCTTCGGCCGCGACCGCGTACTGCTGGAACGCTACGTGCAGTCGCCGCGCCATATCGAGATCCAGGTGTTCGCCGACACGCACGGAAGCACCCTGCACCTCAACGAGCGCGAGTGCTCGGCGCAACGCCGGTACCAGAAAGTGCTGGAGGAATCGCCCTCGCCTTTCCTGACGCCGTCGCTGCGAAATGCGATGGGCGAGGCGGCGGTCCAGGCCGCACAGGCCATCGACTACGTCAACGCCGGCACCGTCGAGTTCATCGTCGATCCCGACGGCCAGTTCTACTTCATGGAGATCAACACGCGACTGCAAGTGGAACATCCTGTCACCGAGTTCGTCACCGGCCAGGACCTGGTGGAGTGGCAGTTGCGTGTCGCCGCCGGCGAACCCTTGCCGCTCGCGCAGGACGCCATCACGCAACACGGGCACGCCATCGAAGTGCGCCTGTATGCCGAGGATCCCGAGGCCGGTTTCCTGCCTGGCTCGGGCCGCCTGGAAAGGCTGGTCCTGCCGGCACCCTCGGCGCAGGTCCGCCTCGACGCGGGCGTGATCGAAGGCGACACGGTGACCATCTTCTACGACCCGATGATCGCCAAGCTGATCGTCTGGGGCGCGGACCGCACCGAGGCCCTCGCAGGGCTGCGCGCCGCGCTGGCCGAGTGCGGGATCGTCGGACCGAAATCGAACATCGGCTTCCTGGAACGACTGGTCCGCCACCCCGCCATCGTCGAAGGTCGCATCGACACCGGCTACCTGGACCGCCATCTGGACGAGTTCATGCCCGCCGTCGGGCTGGATGCCGTGCAGCAGGTCGCTATCGCCGTCGCGGCGCTGCTCCAGCAGGAAGCGGATGCGCGACAGGGTGCCCGCCATTCCAGCGATCCCGGTTCGCCATGGGCCGTCGGCGATGGCTGGCGACTGGGACATGCCGGTGCGCGGCCGCTGGCATTCCAGCATCAGGAGGAGACCTGGGAAGCCTCCGGTCATGGCCATGCCGGTGCCTACCGCATCCGTCTGGCCACCACCACGTATGAGGTGGAAGGCGCAAAGCTGACCGGCGACCTCCTTGGTTTGCGTATCCAGGGAGAGGCGCGGCGATTCCGCGTCCAGCGCCACGGCACGCGCCTGACGCTGCATGATGGGGAACGTCGGGCCACGGTGGAAACGGTGCCGGTCTACCGTCGCGTGGCGGCGGCAGGCATCGAGGCGGGCGGCAGGATCGTCGCACCGATGCCGGGGCGCGTCGTGCTGGTCAAGGCACAGCAGGGGGACACGGTCAAAGCCGGACAGGAGCTGCTCGTGATGGAGGCGATGAAGATGGAACTGGCGGTGAAGGCTCCGCGCGACGGCGTGGTGGCCGAGGTGCGCGCCAGTGCCGGCGACTTCATCGACGCCGACACATTGCTCGTGACGCTGGAGTGAGCCCCTCCATGGCTTTCCCGCGCATGACGACCGCCCTGCTGTTCGCAACATTCGCACTGGCAGGCTGCGTGATGTTCGAGCAGCCACCCGCCCCGCTGACCTGCGATCCCGCGCTGGTGGGCCGGTGGATTCCGCTCGCCGACAGCCCGCAGGACAAGGTGCCGCTGGGCAAGGACGACTACGCCGAAGTGGATGCCCGCTGCCACGTGCGCCTGCGCGACAACAGCCGGACCGACGCGCCGAACTTCGATGCCCTGGGTTTCGAGATAGACGGGCAACGTTACCTGGCGCTCGGCTTCGAGGAGCTGGAGGGACTGTTCGCCACCGGCAAGACGGCGCCCCCGACCCCCAAGGGCATGCCTGCCGGCGCTGTCACGCTGCTGAAATACCGCATCCGCGACGATACCCTGCAGATCGCGATGCTCGACACGGTGGCCATCATGCAGCGGGTGCAGCAGGGCACGTTGAAGGCCCGCGAGACCGATGCCAGCACGTATCTGTTCGAAGGGCGTCCCGAGCAGCTGCGCGACTTGCTGCGCACCCATCCGGACCTGTTCGATGCCTTGGATGGCGGCGGCAAGGCATTGCGCATGCGGCGCGCAAAAGACGCGGTGACGCCATGACCCCCACCGGTCCCCTGCCGATGGCGGATGGCGACTTCGTCAGGATCGTGGAAGTCGGCCCGCGCGATGGCCTGCAGAACGAAAAGGCGCTCGTCTCGACCGCCGACAAGGTGGAATTGATCGACCGTCTGTCCGCCACCGGCCTGCTGAGTATCGAGGCCACCAGTTTCGTCAGCCCGCAGTGGGTTCCCCAACTGGCCGATGCGGCGGACGTCTTCACCGCCATCCGGCGCAGGCCCGGGGTCGCCTACCCCGTGCTGGTGCCGAACGAAAAAGGCTATGACCGCGCACGTGCGGTCGGCGTGGAGGAAGTGGCGGTGTTCACCGCCGCGTCCGAAGCCTTCAACCGCACGAACATCAATGCGTCCATCGATGAATCCATCGAACGCTTCCGCCCCGTGCTCGAGCGCGCGGCCGCCGATGGCGTGAAGGTGCGCGGTTACGTGTCCACCGTCCTGGGCTGCCCGTACCAGGGCGACGTACCGGTCACGGACGTGGTGCGGGTGGCCAGGCAGCTCCATGCGCTGGGCTGCTACGAGATATCGCTGGGCGACACCATCGGCGTGGGCACACCGCGCAAGGCCGCCGGCATGTTGAAGGCGGTCGCAGCGGAACTGCCCATGTCCGCATTGGCCGTGCACTTCCATGACACCTACGGGCAGGCGCTGGCGAACATCCTCGCCTGCCTGGATGAAGGCGTCCGCGTGGTGGACGCCGCCGTCTCCGGTGCAGGCGGTTGCCCTTACGCCAAGGGCGCAAGCGGCAACGTGGCCAGCGAGGACGTGGTCTACCTGCTGCATGGCCAGGGCCTGCGCACGGGGGTGGACCTGGATGCACTGGCCGATACGGGCCGGTGGCTGGCGGCACGCCTCGGCCGCGAGACCGGCAGCCGCGTCGGCAAGGCCCTGGCGGCCGCATGAACACAGGCCCGGCCAGCGACGTCGATGTGGTGGCGCTGGCCGCGGCACTGGAGCGCGCGGCTGCCGTCGAAGGTACCGACAGCGCTACGGCGGACCTGCTGCGGCAAGCTGGCGCGGCGTTGCTGGCCAAGCAGCACGAGGCCGATACGGAGCGCTCGCGCTACCGCAACCTGTTCGATGCCGTGCCCGACCCGGTCAGCATCATCGCCGAGGACGGCACCGTGCTGGACCTCAACAAGGCCGGCATGCTGGCCTACAAGCGTCCGCGCGACGAGATCGTCGGCAACAACATCAACGTGCTGAACCCCGACCTGCCGCGCGATCACCTGGTGCCGGTCTGGGAAACCCTGAATCGCGGCGTGACCTATGTCATCGAGGTCACCAACATGCGCGGCGATGGCACCCGCTTCCCGGTGGAAGTGCACTCGGCCAACATCAACTTCGACGGGCGCAAGAGCATCGTCGCGGTGGCACGCGACATCAGCAGCCGGCGGCTGGCCGAGATGCGCTACCGCGAACTCATGGAGACCCTGGACAAGGGCATCGTGGTGCACAACCGCGAGATGGAAGTGCAGTACTGCAACGGCGCGGCCATGCGCATCTTCGGCATCCGCGAGGACCAGCGCGTCGACCAGGAGCTCGCCCTGGACCGCTGGCATGTCGTCGACGAGCACGGCCGCGAGATGGGCCGCCACGAGTTGCCCGCGCAACGCGCGCTGGACAGCGGCCAGATGGTCGAAAGCGTCCTGCTGGGCCTGTATCACCGCCAGAAGAAACAACTGCTGTGGCTGACCGCCACCTCGGTGCCGCAGTTCGCCCCCGGCGCGAGCGTGCCGGCGCAGGTGACCACGCTTTTCAGCGACGTGACCGAACTCAAGCGCGACAGTGCGCTGTTCGACCGTGCGCAATCGCTCGCGCATATCGGCGGCTGGGAATGGGACATAGGCCGCGACCGGATGTACCTGACCGACGAAGCCCAGCGCATCCTGGGTGCCGCGCGTGCGCTGGTGACGCTGGACGACATGCTGTCGTGCCTGCGCGAAGCGGATCGTCGGCGCCTGCGTGGCGCGCTGGACCTGGTCACCGCCGGTGGCAAGGGCTTCGACCTGGAACTCCAGGGCACGCAGGCCGACGGGCATCCGTTCTGGATCCGCGTGATCGGCGACGCCGAGCCCGGCGACCCGGGTGCGTCGCGCATCACCGGCACCATGCAGGACATCTCGCAGGACAAGCAGGCCGAGGAGATGCTGCGCATCCAGGCGCGCACCGATCCGCTGACCGGGCTGATGAACCGCGATGCCGTGCTGACCGAACTCGGCACGCGGCTGGCCGACCCCGAGCGCGCGCGCGCCGCCGTGCTCTACATCGACCTCGACCGTTTCAAGATGGTCAACGATGTGCTGGGCCACAACGCTGGCGACGAACTGCTGGTGCAGGCTTCGGACCGTATCCGCGGCGCGGTGGGCACCGACGGCATGATCGCCCGCTTCGGCGGCGACGAATTCCTGGTGATCTGCGATGCCGGCGAGAACCCGCACCTGCCGGAACAACTGGCGCACGCCGTACTCGGCGCGTTCGCGGACGCCTTCCGCTTCGGCAAGGACGAGTTCGCCATCACCGCCAGCATCGGACTGGCCATCGCACCCGGCGACGGCCTGCGCCCGCAACAGTTGATCCAGAACGCCGACATCGCGATGTACGACAGCAAGCACCGCGCGCGCAATGGCTGGCAGAGCTTCACCCAGGAACTGGCGCAGCGGCAGCAGGACCGTCTGCAGATCGAGACGCAGCTGCGACGCGCGGTGGACAACGAGGAGTTCCGGCTGGTCTACCAACCGCAGGTGGACCTGCGCAACGGACGCATCATCGCCGGCGAAGCGCTGATCCGCTGGCAGAACCACCAGCTGGGCGAACTGCGCCCGGACGTGTTCATCAGCCATGCGGAGACGACCGGCGACATCGTGCGCATCGGCAGTTGGGTATTGCGCGAAGCATGCCGGCAGGTGGCCGCCTGGCGCGACCAGGGGCTGGGCATCGTGCGCGTGGCGGTCAATGTGTCGTACCGGCAATTCGCCGGTGACGACCTGGCCGATCGCGTGCGGGCGATCCTGACCGAGTTCGACCTGCCCGGCGCAGCGCTGGAGCTGGAGTTCACCGAACGCGTGCTCATCGAGGACGCCCCCGCCACGCTGCGTACCTTCGCCGACCTGCGGCAGCTGGGCGTGGTGCTGACGATCGACGATTTCGGTGAAGGCTACAGCGCGCTCAACTATCTGCGCCGCCTGCCCATCCACGGCCTGAAGCTCAGCCCGCTGTTCACCGAGGGCGTGCCCAGCAACCGGTCCGATGTGGCCGTCTGCCAGGCGGTGTCCGCGATCGCACGCAGCCTGGGACTGGGACTGGTCGCCGAGGGTGTCGAATCCGAGGCGCAGCGCCAGTTCCTGCTCAACCTCGGGGTTCCGGTGGGCCAGGGATTCCTGTTTGCGCCCGGCCTGTCGCCGGACGAATTCGCGCGCCGGCTTGCCGACGCCCCGCTGGAGCGGGTGCACGCCTGAGAGGCGGCAATCCTTGCAGGAGCGACGTGAGTCGCGACCGGGAGCCGTCTGCTCCATCGTCCTCCTTCGCAGGTCCGCAATGAATCGCCATGGTTCGCGCCTCACCAAAGGGCATTGCCCGCCTTGGCTCGCGGTCGCGACTCACGTCGCTCCTACAGCAAGCTCCGGGCTCCCAGGCGCCCACCATCGCGTAAAATGCCGGCTTTTCCGCACCAGGTTCACCGCATGCAGCTTTCCGACACCCGCGCCATCATCACCGGCGGCGTTTCCGGCCTGGGCCTGGCCGTGGCCCGCCACGTGGTCGCCCATGGCGGCAAGGCCGCGCTGTTCGATGTCAACGACGACAAGGGCGCCGCCGCGGTCGCCGAGCTGGGCGAGGCCAACGTCCGCTACTTCCGTACCGACGTGACCGACGAGGCCGGTGTCGCGGCGAACGTGGCGGCAGCGAAGGAATTCCTCGGCGGCTTGAATGCAGCGATCAACTGCGCCGGCATCCTCGGCGCCGGTCGCGTGCTGGGCAAGGAAGCACCGATGCCGCTTTCCACGTTCCAAGGCACGGTGATGGTCAACCTGGTCGGCAGCTTCAACGTGGCCAAGGCCGCCGCCGACGTGATGCAGCACAACGTGCCCAACGCCGACGGCGAACGCGGCGTGATCGTCAACACGGCCAGTGTGGCGGCGTACGAAGGCCAGATCGGCCAGGCGGCGTACTCGGCATCGAAGGGCGGCGTGGTCGCCATGACGCTGCCGATGGCGCGCGAACTGTCCCGCTTCGGCATCCGCGTGATGACCGTGGCGCCCGGCATCTTCTGGACGCCGATGGTCGATGGCATGCCCGAGGCCGTGCAGCAGTCGCTCAGCGCCTCTATCCCCTTCCCGTCCCGCCTCGGCAAGCCCGGGGAGTTCGCCGACCTGGTCGCCTATATCCTGGGCAATACGTATCTCAACGGCGAGACCATCCGGCTGGATGGCGCCGTGCGCCTCGCACCGAAATAGGGCCGTGATTCGTCATTCGCGAGTGGTGATTCGCAAGAGCCGCCTTCCCGAATGATCACGCCGCCCCACCCCATCACCCATCACCAATTACAAATCACCACCATGAAAGCTTTCGACATCAAGAAGGGCAACGTCGTCGAACACAACGGCGGCGTATACCAGATCCGCGACATCGAGCGCAGCTCGCCGCAAGGGCGCGGCGGCAACGTGCGCTTCCGTTTCATCATGTACAGCGTGCCGGGCGGCAACAAGCTGGATGCCAGCTTCGACGCCGACGACAACCTGCCGGAAGTCGAACTGCTGCGCCGGCAGGCGACATTCTCGTACATGGATGGCGATGCGTTCGTCTTCCTCGACGATGAGGACTACACGCCCTACACGCTGGACGCCAACGTCATCGGCGATGACGCCGGCTACATCACCGAAGGCCTCGCCGGCTGCTACGTGCAGGTCATCGACGAACTGCCGGTCGCCCTGCAGCTTCCGCAGCACGTGACGCTGGAAGTGGTGGAAACGCCGCCGGAACTGAAGGGCGGCACCGCGACCAAGCGCCCCAAGCCGGCCAAGCTCAACACCGGCATCGAGATCATGGTGCCGGAGTACATCACCAACGGCGAGCGCATCCTCGTCAACACGACGACCGGCGAGTTCGGCGGTCGCGCCGACTGAGGTCTTCGGTCACGACGCGCCTGCCGCATCCAGTGCGCGCAGGCGCGCGCCGATCGTTTTCAGGTTTGCCTCGATGCCCTGCAGGACCTCGCGCCGGTCGGCAGGCAGCCAGCGCTCCAGTTCGCCACGAAGCACACCATCCTGCTCACGCAAGCGCGCCACGCGGGCTCCTGCTTCCTCCACAACGCGCGCGCGCTCATCGGCCTGCGGAAGTCCGTAGCCCTCCGGCAGCAGTTCCGAGGGGCGACTGGCGAAACCGGTATCGCCCAGCCACGTGCGCAAGGCCTGCAGCGCCCGCGCGACATCGGCGGGCGCATTGCGGCCCAGGTAGCGTCGCTTCAGTTCGTCGCGCAACAGCAGTTGCTGGCGACGGAGCGCCGCATTCTCCAGCACCAGCAGCGCCGCGCTCGCACGCAGGTCGGCCCGTGGCAGCCAGATGGCGCGCTCCGCAGGCGACAGCGCCAGCCAGGCGTGCAGGTCCTGCTGCGGCAGCGCGAGCGCCTCGCGCGCCACGGCGAACAGCGCGTCGTAGTGCGCGCTCATCGGCTCGAAGTAGTAACCGAGTCGTCGCGCCTGCCCTGCGTCGTCGAGCACGCGGGTATCGGCGATGCCACGACGCTCCAGCTTCTTCAGCAGTCCGGTGGGCGTGATGCTGGCGAGCGGCTCCCCGGCCAGTCGTGGCACGCCGGCGTGCAGCAGCTTCCAGGTCTCCACCGCACAGTTGTTGCTGATGAAGTAGTAGCGCCCGTCGTAGCTCCAGTGAAGCTGCGCGGCCCGCTCGACCATGGACGCGATTTCACCCTGCTCCAGTTGCAGGGGAATGGACTGCAGGCCGCGTAGTTCCACCCGGGTGTACTCCTCGATCACCTGGTCCAGCGGCAACAGGAACAGGCGCGACGGGTACGAGCCGGTCAGGCCGCGCCACCCTGAGATCTGCACGTCGCCCACGAACGCGCGGAACGACAGCACGCGGTGATGGGCCAGGTCGAAGCGGCAGTCGGGCCCCGGTGCGCGACCGGGCGCGCAGACCACCAGCCGCAGCATGCTGTGGCCCCAGCGACTCATCGCCTGCGTGTTGCCTTCCGCCAGCAGATAGTCGACCGCGTAGATGCGCGCCGGGTCCAGCGCGAGCAGCGAGGCAGCGCCCGCTTCGGCATCCACGTCCAGGAAAGGCAACCCGGGCGCGCACGCCTCCGGCTTCGCCAGCACCTGGAAGTGCGCCGCGAAATGGCGGTGCAACGCCGGGCGCCGGCAGCCGTAGGCCGGGTCGAGTACGAAATGCTCGAGGTTCACCGCCACGAATTCGGAAGGACGCTCCCGCTCGTACGGATCGGGCGTCCGCGCGACGAAATCGTTGCGCGAACGGCGCCCCGCGATGGCAAACACGCTGCGCTGCCATCCCGCGAGATCGCGCAGGCCCGGATCGCGCGACAGCACATCGCGTCGTGCACGATCGTAACTGTGCGCAAGTTCGTGCACCAGCGCATGACGGACGGCGCGCAACGAAGCATCGTCCGCAGGCACGCCATCGCGCGCCTGCCATGCCTGCAGCAGATGGCGCGGCAGCAGGATGCGATCACCGACCCGTCGGCCGGCGACATGCGCCGGAAGATCGTCGCGCCATTGCAGGACGAGATCGGGCGGCAGCCCATCGCGCCATGCCTGCGGCAGGCGCGGCAGGACATCGTCGAGCAGCGCCTGCGTCGCGACGATGTCATCCGAGCCGAGGCCCGTCGGATCGATGTCGAGCGCGGCCGCCGTGACGGCCGGCCCCAGCCATGCCCATGCGAGCAGCGCGACGAAGCGCCGGCCGCGGGGCCGACGCGGTGGCATCAGCGGGCCAGGATGGCCTGCGCCAGCTGCATGTCGCTGGCCTTGCGAGCGGCTTCATCCTTCTCGCGCAGGTGACGCAGCGCGGCTTCCAGTTGGGCGCCACGGATACGGCCGTCGCTGGCGACGAAGCTGGCGGCGTCCTCGCGCGCCTGCACGACGATCTTGTCGTCGCCGGATGAGCTGTCGGACGAGGCGGACGAGCCGGCGGATGACGCACCGGCCGAACTGCCGGCGAAGCTGCCGGCCAGTGCCGGGACGGAGAACGCCAGCAGGACGCCAGCCAGGAGAATTCGGGACATGGACACTTCCAGGGAATGAACGGACACCGCGCGCATCGCGGCGCGCCAAGACTACCTGCAATCAGCGATGGCCGGATGAATCCGCGTCACGCGTCGAACAGCTTGCCCGGGTTCATCAGGCCATTCGGATCCAGCACGCGCTTGATGCCGCGCATCACCGCGATCTCGTCGGCGCTGCGCGTGCTTTCCAGATAGCCCTTCTTCACCAGGCCGATGCCGTGTTCGGCGGAAATGCTGCCGTGGTGGTGGCGCAGCGAGTCGGCCAGCAGCTTGGTGACCTGCTCGCACTGGGTGACGAACTCCGCGTTCTCCATACCGTCGGGCTTCAGCACGTTGATATGCAGGTTGCCGTCACCGATATGGCCGAACCACACCACTTCGAAGTGCGGGTACGCCTCGCCCAGCAACGCCTGCGTCTCGGCAAGGAACGCCGGCATGGCGGAAATGCGCACGGACACGTCGTTCTTGTACGGCACATAGCGCGCCAACGCCTCGGTGATGCCCTCGCGCAGGCGCCACAGCTGCGCGGCCTGGGCATCGGACTGGCTGATCACGCCATCGCTGACCCAGCCCTGCTCCATGCAGGCCTCGAAGGCCGCCATTGCCGCAGCTTCCCTCGCCTCGTCGCCGATCGCGAACTCGGTGACCACGTAGTACGGATGGATTTCCTCGAACGGCTTCTGTGCGCCATGCGCCAGCACACGGTGCAGCGCGCGGTCGGTGAAGAATTCGAAGGCCTCCAGCTGAAGGCGCTCGCGGAACGCGGCGAACACCTGCATCAGCACATCGAACGATGGCAGTGCCAGCAGCATGACATTGGTCGGCGGCGGCGGATCGGTCAGCCTCACGGTGGCTTCCACCACGATGCCCAACGTCCCTTCCGAGCCGATCCAGAGATGGCGCAGGTCGTAGCCGCTGGAGTTCTTGATCAGCGCCTTGTTGAGCTCCAGCACGTCGCCGGCACCGGTGACGACTTTCAGACCGGCGATCCATTCGCGCGTGTTGCCGTAGCGGATCACCCGGATGCCGCCGGCGTTGGTGGCGATGTTGCCGCCGATGGCGCAGGAACCGCGTGCTGCGAAATCGACCGGATAGACCAGTCCGTGCTCACGCGCCGCGTTATGTACGGCCTCCAGCGGCATACCGGCCTGCACGGTCAGCGTGCGGTCCACGGCATTGAAGTCGAGCGCCTGGTTCATGCGCTCAAGGCTCAGCACCAGTTCGCCATTCGCGGCCACGGCGCCACCGGACAGGCCGGTGCGCCCGCCCGAGGGCACCACGGCCACGTGATGCTCGTTCGCCCAACGCACGACGGCCTGCACTTCCTCGACCGTGGCGGGCAATGCGATCGCCAGCGGTGCCGGTGTCCAGCGCCGGGTCCAGTCGCGGCCGTAGTGCTCGAGATCGGCAGGATCGGTCTTCAGGCGCAGCGCCGGGACGGCGTGCAGCAGGGCTTCCAGGCGCGGATCGCTCATTGCGGAGGGCAGGCTTTCGGGGGCGCCCAGCGTGCCAGCGATGCTGCGCTGCGTCCAGCGAGCGATGCGCTTGGTTGCAAGGGCAACAAAGCCTGGAAAACGGCAACCGAGCTTTCCATTCCGCGCCGCACCATCGACGGCGTGCATCTGGCATAGTGACGCCCCTTCCCCCTCCGCTGCGACCTTTCCGGCAATGTCGATCAAGAAGACCTCGTACCCGAAGCAGGACATCCGCGTGCTGTTGCTGGAAGGGGTCAGCCAGACCGCCGTGGAGACGTTCCGCGCGGCGGGCTATACGCAGATCGAATACCACGAGAAGTCGCTGCCGGAAGACGAGCTGAAGCGCCGCATCGCCGAGGCGCACATCGTCGGCATCCGCTCGCGCAGCCACCTGACCGACGATGTGCTGTCGCAGGCACGCCGGCTGATCGCGGTGGGCTGCTTCTGCATCGGCACCAACCAGGTGGACCTGGACGCGGCGGAACTGGCCGGCATTCCGGTCTTCAACGCCCCGTATTCCAATACCCGCAGCGTGGCGGAACTGGTGGTCGCCCAGGCCATCCTGCTGATGCGTGGCATCCCCCAGAAGAACGCCGAATGCCACCGGGGCGGCTGGAGCAAGTCCGCTGCCGGCAGTCATGAGGTGCGTGGCAAGACCCTGGGCATCATCGGCTACGGCCATATCGGCACCCAGGTGGGCGTGCTGGCCGAGTCGCTGGGCATGCAGGTGCTCTTCCACGACATCGAGACCAAGCTGTCGCTGGGCAACGCTCGCGCCGCCGTCAGCCTGGACGACCTGCTGGAACTCAGCGACGTGGTCACGCTGCACGTGCCGGAGACGGCCGCGACGAAAGACATGTTCGGCGCGGCGCAGATCGCCCGGATGAAGCCCGGCGCACACCTGATCAACGCCTCGCGCGGCACCGTGGTGGACATCGATGCACTGGCGGAAGCACTGACGTCCGGCAAGGTCGGCGGTGCCGCGGTGGACGTGTTCCCGGTGGAACCCAAGGGCAATGCGGATGCCTTCGAGTCGCCGTTGCGCGGGTTGGACAACGTGATCCTGACCCCGCATGTCGGTGGCAGCACGCTGGAGGCGCAGGACAACATCGGCGTGGAAGTGGCGGCCAAGCTGGTGCGCTACAGCGACAACGGCAGCACGCTGTCGGCGGTGAACTTCCCCGAAGTCACCCTGCCCGGCCACGAGGGCAGCCGACGCATCCTGCATATCCATCGCAACGTGCCGGGCGTGCTGTCGCAGATCAACGACATCTTCCGCGACCGCGGCATCAACATCGACGGTCAGTTCCTGCGTACCGATCCGAAAGTCGGCTACGTGGTCATCGACGTGACTGCCGATGAAGAACAGACGGCCAGCCTGCGCGACGCGATGGCGGCGATCGACGGCACGCTGCGGGTGCGCGTCCTGTATTGATATCCGCAGTGCGGTGGGCCAAGGCCCACCCTACGCCGTGTTGCGCGCCAGCCACTTGCGGGCCATGCGGCTGAGGGATTCATCCGGCTCGGCGGCAATCGGTCCTATATCGCGCCAGGCCAGGTCGAGCGACTCCTCGCTGACCACGTAGTCCTCGCCGCCGTTGGCACGCACCACATAACGTATGTCGTAGTGCCAGTGGCCCGGCACGTCCTTGCGTTCGGGTATCCAGTGGCGGTCCAGATCGAAGATGCCGCCTTCCACGGACAGATCGGACAGGCCGGATTCCTCCTCGGCTTCCTTCAGCGCCACGCGCGCCATGTCCTCGTCACCATCGGCATGGCCTCCCAGCTGCAGCCACCGGCCCAGCTTGCGGTGGTGGGTCAGCAACGTGCGCCGGCCATCGGCACTGACCAGCCAGGCGCCACCCGTGAGGTGTCCTTCCAGTCGCTCGCGGAGCAGCGGGTTGGCCGGATCGTCCAGCAGCTCGAGAAACTGGGCGACCACCGCCTGTTCGTCGGGCCAGCGGTGTCCGTAATCGGCCAGATGTGCGCGAAGGGCAGTGTAAGCGACTGACACGGCGTGTTTTTTCCTTGCGGACAGGTCGGTGGTGTCGTGATTATCGCCCGGCATGCTGCAACCGCGCTTGTGATCCCCCGCCCGCTTTGGCAAGGTACGGCCTTCCGTGGGGCGCCTTCCCCATGACAGTTGCCACCGCCTGGCGGGTCTTTCCGCCGGCATCCAGTCTTGCAAGGGGACGCTGCGAATGCTCAAAGCTCTGTTCAGGGTCAAGCCGGTTGCACCGGCGGGACATATCGATGCCGGTGAACCTTTCGAAGGCAGCCTGGATGGCGAAAGCAGTCTGAAGCGAACCCTGACCGCCAAACACCTCGTGCTGCTGGGCGTGGGCGCGGTCATCGGTGCGGGCATCTTCGTGCTGACCGGCCAGGCCGCGGCCAACCACGCCGGCCCCGCGATCATGTTGAGCTTCGTGATTGCCGGCTTCGCCTGCGCCATGGCCGGCCTCTGCTACGCCGAGTTCGCCTCGATGATGCCGGTGTCCGGCAGCGCGTATTCGTACTCCTACGCCACCCTGGGCGAGGCCGTGGCCTGGTTCATCGGCTGGTGCCTGGTGCTGGAATACCTGTTCGCATCGTCCACCGTCGCGGTGGGCTGGTCTGGCTACCTGGTGAGCTTCCTCACCGGCACGCTGGGCGTGCCGTTCCCCGAGCAGTTGGCGACAGCACCGATCACGTGGGCCGATGGCGGATTCGTCGCCACCGCGGGCATCATCAACCTGCCTGCGGTGCTGATCGTCGCTGCGGTCAGCGGCCTGTGCTATGTCGGCATCACCCAGTCGGCCTTCGTCAACTCGATCATCGTCGCGATCAAGGTGGTCGTGATTGCGGCCTTCCTCGGCTTTGGCATCCAGTACGTCGATCCGGCGAACTGGACCCCCTTCATTCCCGAGAACACCGGCCCCGGCCAGTTCGGCATGGATGGCGTGTTCCGCGCGGCGACCATCGTGTTCTTCGCTTACATCGGCTTCGACGCGGTCTCCACGGCCGCAGGCGAGGCCAAGAACCCGCAGCGCGACATGCCCAAGGGCATCCTCGGCTCGCTGGCCATCTGCACCGTCATCTACATCGCCGTCTGTGCGGTGCTGACCGGCATGACCCACTACACGCTGCTGGGCACCGCCAAGCCGGTGGCCACGGCGCTGGAAGAGGTCCTCAAGGCCGATCCCGGCGCCAGCGTGGGCTGGCTCAAGACCGCGGTGGAAATCGGCGCCATTGCGGGCCTGTCGTCGGTGATCCTGGTCATGCTGATGGCACAGCCACGCATTTTCTACAGCATGGCCAAGGACGGGCTGATGCCGAAGATCTTCGGCAAGGTGCATCCGAAGTTCCATACGCCCTATGTCGGCACGATCATCGTCGGCGTGCTGGCCTGCCTGCTCGCGGGCTTCATGCCGCTCAGCGTGCTCGGCGAACTGGTATCGATGGGGACGCTGCTGGCCTTCGCCACGGTGTGCCTCGGCGTGCTGGTGCTGCGCTTCACCCGTCCTGACCTCAACCGGCCGTTCCGCGTGCCGATGTTCTGGCTGATCTGCCCGGTGGGCGTGCTCGCCTGCCTGTTCCTGTTCCTGCAGTCGTTCATGGAGCACTGGCAGATCTTCGTGGCCTGGACCGTGCTGGGCCAGCTGATCTACTTCGCGTACGGCTTCCGGAACAGCAAACTCAGGCAGAAGGCCTGATCCTCTTCAAGGCCGGCGGGCGCACCGCCGGCCTTTTTGGTTGCCCTCATCGAACCCGTTCCAGGAACACGCACGATGCTCCGACAGCTCCTCGCCACCAAGCACCCCCATGCCGCCCATGAAGAGGCCGAAGGGCTCAGCCTGCGCCGCACGCTCGGCCCCTGGGGGCTGACCGCACTCGGCATCGGTGCGGTGATCGGTGGCGGCATCTTCGTCATCACCGGCCAGGCGGCGGCCAACCATGCCGGTCCGGCCATCATGCTGTCGTTCGTGCTGGCGGCGATCTGCTGCACGTTCTGTGCGCTGGCGTACGCGGAATTCGCCGCGATGGTGCCGGTGTCCGGCAGCGCCTATACCTATACCTACGCTACGCTGGGTGAACTCACCGCGTGGTTCATCGGCTGGATGCTTGTGCTGGAATACGGCGTATCGGCGTCCGCGGTCGCAGTCAGCTGGACCGGCTATTTCCTGAGCCTGCTCGAGCACTTCGACATCTTCCTGCCCAAGGCGCTCGTCAGCGCGCCACTGGATGCGCAGCTTCGACCGACCGGCGCCATCGCCAACGTCCCGGCCGCCGTCATCGTGCTGCTGCTGACCTGGTTGTGCTACGTGGGCATCCGCAAGTCGTCGGCCATGAACATGGCGATGGTCGTGCTGAAGACCGGCCTGATCGTGCTGGTCATCATCGCTGGCTGGCAGTACGTCGACCCCTCCAACTGGCAGCCCTTCATTCCTGCCAACGAAGGCCCTGGCAAGTTCGGCTGGGATGGCGTGTTGCGCGGCGCGGCGATGGTGTTCTTCGCCTACATCGGTTTCGAGGCGGTCTCGGTGGCGGCGCAGGAATCGCATCGCCCGCAGAAGGATCTCCCCGTGGGCATGCTGGCCTCGCTGGCGATCTGCACCGTGTTGTACATCGCCATGGCGGCGGTGATGACGGGCCTGGTGCCGTACACCGCCTTGGGCACGGCCGAACCGGTCGTGACCGCGGTAGCGGCCCATCCCGAACTGGGTTGGCTGCGGGTCACGGTGGAAATCGGGGCCCTGATCGGCCTGTCGTCCGTCGTGCTGGTGATGATCATCGGCCAACCGCGCATCTTCATGATCATGGCCCGCGACGGCCTGCTGCCGCCGGTGTTCACCCGGATCCATCCGGAGTACCGCACGCCGCACATCAATACGGTGATCACGGGTATCGGCATCGCCCTGCTGGCGGCGCTGTTCCCGCTTGATATCCTGGGCGAACTGACCTCGATGGGGACCCTGATCGCCTTCGCCTCGGTCTGCGTTGGCGTGCTGGTCCTGCGCCGCACCCAGCCCGACCTGCCGCGTCCGTTCCGCATCCCCGCCGCGTGGCTGATCTGCACCCTGGGCGTGCTGAGCTGCCTGGCACTGCTGTCGGCGATGACCGCCCACAACTGGATGCTGATGGCCGTGTGGACGGCCGTGGGTTTCCTCATCTATTTCCTGTACGGATATCGCCACAGCCGCATGCGCGCGCAGCGCTGAGCTCCACCTCCGGGCAGGCGGTAGAATGGCGGCATGAACGCCACGCCCCTGCCCTATCACGCCGACCAGCTGCGCGACCGCGCGCAGTCCATCATCTCCAACGTGCGCGAGCTGGCGCAGCTGGGCTGGACACCGGCCACCAGCAGCAATTTCTCGCAGCGACTGGATGACCGGCACGCGGCCATCACGATCTCCGGCCGCGACAAGGGCCGGCTGGTGGAGGCGGACATCATGGTGGTGGACTTCGAGGGCAAGGCCGTCGGCAGCGACCACCGTCCGTCCGCCGAAACGCTGCTGCATACCCAGCTGTATCGCCGCTATCCCGAGATCGGGTGCGTGCTGCACACCCATTCGCTGGTGCAGACGGTGGCATCGCGGCTGTTCGCCGGTGCCGGCCATGTGCGCCTGGAAGGCTTCGAATTGCTGAAGGCATTCCACGGCAACAGCACGCACGAGATGGCGATCGACGTGCCCGTGTTCGCCAACACCCAGGACATGCCCACGCTCGCCGCGCAGGTGGACGCGCTGCTCGACAACCAGCCGCTGTGGGGCTACCTGATCGACGGCCACGGCCTGTACGCGTGGGGCCGCACGATGGCCGAAGCCCGCCGCCACCTGGAGGCCTTCGAGTTCCTGTTCGCGGCCGAACTGGAGCTGCGCAAGCTGGGCTGCCGCCGCTGATAACCGGCGGTTATCCGGGCGTTCCGTTTCCCCACCAGGCCGCGCGGACCGGTCTGGTACCCTAACGGCCCCCTCTGTCGCCTCACGCCATACCGCCATGAGCCGCCTGCGCATCTTCAGCGAATCCGACCCGGCCACGCCGGAGTTCGCCAGTTACGATCCCGACTTCATCGCCACCGAGCTGAAGAAGCTCGGCGTGACCTTCGAGCGCTGGAAGGCGACCAAGGCCATCGAGCCCGGCGCGCCGCCGGAGGATGTGATCGACGCCTATCGCGCCGACATCGACCGTCTGGTCGCCGAACGCGGCTTCAAGACCGTCGATGTGGTCAGCATCGCGCCCGACAACCCGCAGCGCGAGGCCATGCGCGCGAAGTTCCTCGACGAGCATTACCACAAGGAAGACGAAGTGCGTTTCTTCGTCGCCGGCTCCGGCCTGTTCACGCTGCACGTGGGCGACAAGGTCTATGAGGTGGAGTGCGTGCAGGACGACCTGATCGGCGTGCCAGACAGCACCTTGCACTGGTTCGACATGGGGCCGGAACCGAGCTTCGTCGCCATCCGCTTCTTCACCGAGCCGGACGGCTGGGTGGGCCACTTCACGGGTACCACGCTGGCGCAGCAGTTCCCGCGCTACGAAGGCCTGACCGAACGCTGACGCCCCTCTCCCGTCGGGAGAGGAGTTGGGGTGAGGGTCCGGCGAAACGAGGGGGATGAACCGTCGCGCCAAGGATCGGCTCCTGCTGCCCTCCCTTTGCTCCCCATGAAAAGCGTAGCGAAGCAAGCTCCGCTCTACTGCGAACCAGAAGAACCACATGCCCGTTTCCGCCATCCTCACCGACATCGAAGGCACCACCAGCAGCATTTCGTTCGTGAAGGACGTGCTGTTCCCGTACGCGCGCCGCGCCCTGCCCGGCTTCGTCCGCGAGCATGGGCAGGAACCCGAGGTGCGGCGCTGGCTCGACGTGGTCGCCACGGAGCACGGCAGTATCTGCAGCGATGACGTCATCGTGGAGACGCTGCAGGGCTGGATCGACCAGGACCGCAAACACACCGCACTGAAAGCGCTGCAAGGCCTGATATGGGAAGCCGGCTACCGCGATGCGGATTTCACCGCGCACATCTATCCCGACGCCGCGCCGGCATTGCGCAAGTGGTACGCGCAGGGCTATCCGCTGTATGTGTATTCCTCCGGTTCCGTACCGGCGCAGAAACTGTTCTTCGGCCACAGTGACGCCGGCGACCTGTCGCCGATGTTCTCGGGCTGGTTCGATACCGAAGTCGGCGGCAAGCGCGAAGCAGCCAGTTACCGGACCATCGCCGACCGCATCGGTGTGGACCCGGGGGACATCCTGTTCCTGTCCGACGTGGTGGAAGAACTGGATGCCGCGCGCGACGCAGGCCTGCAGACGCGCCTGATCGACCGGCTGGACGACTACCCTGCGCCGCGCGAAGGCGACGCGGCGCATGGCCACGTGCGCGTCGACTCCTTCGCTGACATCGAGCTGCCCACCGCGTGAGCGATGCCATTTCGCAGCGCCGCGCCACCCTGGTGGGGCTGGTCGCGATCCTGCTGTGGGCGTCGCTGGCGCTGTTGACGACGGCGACGGGCGACCTGCCGCCCTTCCAGGTGCTGGCGACCGGTTTCGGCATCGCGGCGGCACTGGGGCTTCTGCGCGCAGGAGTGCGCGGCCGCGCCGGCTGGGGCGAACTGCGCCAGCCGCTGCCCGCGTTCGCCCTGTCGACGCTGGCGCTGTTCGGCTACCACGCGCTGTACTTCATCGCGCTGAAGCGTGCACCGGCCGTGGAAGCCAACCTGCTCAACTACCTGTGGCCACTGTTGATCGTGGTGTTCGCGGGCATCTTCGGCGGCGTCTCCGTGCGCCCCGGGCAGTGGCTGGGCACCGGACTGGGCCTGGTCGCGGCGATACTGCTGGTGACGCGCGGCCGCAGCTTGCAGGTCGAGCCATCCCATGTACCCGGCTATCTCTCCGCGCTGGGCGCGGCCCTGATCTGGTCCATGTATTCGGTGCTCAACCGACGCCATGCCGACGTGCCCAGCGCGGCGATCACCGTGGCCTGCGCGGGCGTCGCGGTGCTGGGCACCCTCGCTCACCTGCTGGGCGAGGACACGGTCACCCCCACCGCAAGCCAGTGGGTCGTGCTGGTGCTCATGGGTATCGGCCCGGTGGGTGCCGCGTTCTGGCTGTGGGACCACGGCACCAAGCGCGGCGATATCGCGCTGCTGGGCAGCCTGTCCTACCTGGCGCCGTTGTTGTCGACCCTGCTGCTGGTGGCGTCGGGGCGCGCGCAGGCGCATTGGATACAGGGCGTCGCCATCGTATTGCTGCTGGCCGGGGCCTGGGTCAGCGTCCGTGCGAGCCGCGCCCAGCGATGAGAGCGATTCGCGTTTCCACATGCCGGGGCGTGTTTCCCTAGACTGCGCGCACGTCGCAAGCCAGCCCAACGCCAGCCAGCCACGCATGCCTCGCCCGCCAGCCTCCGCTCGCCCGCAAGGACACAGAACGCCTCCCATCGGGAGGCGTTTCCGTTCATGGCTTCAGGCGTGGATCTTCTCGCCGCGCGCCAGCATGGCGACCAGCTTCTCCACCCGCGTCCGTTTCGTTTCGAGCTTCACCGCGGTCTGCACGCGCCAACACACGGCGTAACGGTTGGTCCTGTCGAGCGCCTCGAAGAAGTCCCTTGCCTTCCGGTTCTTCGCCAGTGCCTGCGCGAGCTCGGGGGGTACCTCCATGGAGCGCGCGCCATCGTAGGCGGCATCCCAGCGGCCATCGACCTTCGCCTGTTCGATCTCGCGCAATCCGGCGGGCCGCATCCGCCCCGCCGCGACCAGCGCGTCGACCTTGCCGACATTGATCTTCGACCAGGTGCTGCGCGGGCGACGCGGCGTGAAGCGCTGCAGGAAGCACTGCGCATCGAACCCCTTCTTCTGCCCGTCGATCCAGCCGTGGCACAGCGCGACGTCGAGCGCATCGGCATAGCTGACCGACGCGAGGCCCGAATCCTTCTTCGCGATTTTCAGCCACACGCCATCGGACGCGGGGTGGCGCTCCAGCCAGCGTTCCCAGGCGGCGGCGTCCACGAAGTGTTCGATGGGAAGTTCCGTCATGGCCATGATCAGGGCTCCGCGAGCTGCAGGCGATACGACGTGCGAGCCGATCGTTCGCCGCGCCAGCGGTCGAACGCGCGCACCTCCACCGCATGTTCGCCTTCGGGCAGGTCCGTCGGCAAGGCGCCCCGCCAGAGGTGCGGGGAAGCTTCGGCCTCCGGCGAGCGGTCGTAGCCGCGCAACGCATCGGCCGCGTCGTCGCGCATGTTCTCCACCAGCAAGCGCGGATCGGGCCGTTCGACACGCTTCATCGGCTTCCATTCGCCGCCATCGATCCGGTACTCGACACGGGTCTCGGCATCCCCCATGTAGACATTGGCGAACACGCCCCATGCCGGATACGCCCCCTTCCGCAACACGCGCGGCACATGCAACCCGATGCCGCTGTCGTCCGTGCCGCGCGCCGGGTGCCACGACAGCGCGTACTCGCCACCCGCGCGCACGCGCAGCCGCGCATAGCCATTGGGCGTGCCATCGGCCATCGTCGTGTCGGGGATGCCCTCCGCATCCTTCACGCCCGACCAGTAGGCACCGCAGGCGGCGCCGACGTTGTACTCGTGCAACGGCTGCAATCCGTGCCAACCGGTGGAAGCGTCGTGGTACCAGTGCCGCTGCGTATGGGTGTGCCCACTGAGCAGCAGCACGTGCGGGAAATCCTCCAGCATGGCGAACAGGCGCTCGCGGTCTGCCGAACGGAAACCGCGAGCACCCGGCTCGTAGACCGGGATATGCACACCGATCACCAGCAGCCGGTCCTTGCGCACCGTCGGCAGGTAGGCCTGCAGGAAGGCGAACTGGTCCTCGCGCAGCCCGCCGAAGTACGACGGTGTCTGGCCTGGCTGGTAGATCACGTCATCCAGGCCGATGAACGTCGCCGCCTCTTCTTCCCAGGCGAACGTGTCCGGGCCCAGGTGATGGCGGAACGTGCGCAGCGAGTCTTCATCTCCCGCGGCGTCGAAATCCAGATCGTGGTTGCCGGGGATGAACAGCCACGGCACCTGCAGGCTCATCGTCGTGCGCAGGATCTCCGGGTACAGCGACAGGTCGTCGTTGGTGACATCGCCCAGGGTCAGGCCCAGCGCCGCCCCGTGTTTCCCGACCAGGGGCTGCACGATGTCGCGCCAGTAATAGTCCACGTCCTTGACAGACGAAGTCTGGCTGTCGGCGAACAACAGCACATCGAGTTCGCCCTTCGTTGCGGCTGCCGCCTGCGGTCGAAGGCCGAAGTGCGTGCAGTCGGGCTGGCGTTGCGGGATGCCGCCATGCTTCAGCGCAGGACCGGCGTGGTACTGCAGGTTGCGCCAGCGGGCCGGCAGGCCGTCCGGCCGCGCCGCGAGGTCGTAGCCGGCCGGCTTGATGATGAAGAGGGTGCGGCCGTCCACGTAATCGAGGCTGTATTCGCCCTGCGCATCGGTGACCGCGATGTCGATACCGTTGGACACCTTGATGCCCGGCAGGCCCGGCTCACCCGCATCGCGGGTCGCGTTGCCGTTGCGGTCCTCATACACCTGTCCCCCGCTGCACGGAGGCGGCAGCGCATGCGCGGGGACCGCCAACAGCGCCAGGACGAGAGCGATCAACGAAGCGCGCATGGCGACTCCAGCCGGAAAGACCGGAGGATTATGGCGCAGGCAACGGCATCGCCGATGTAGAGCGATGTGAGTCGCGACGGTCATCCGGCCGGGGGGAGATGTCGTGATGTCTGAAGGAAGAAGCGCGCGACTTACGTCGCTCCCACATCCGGCAGGCCACCCGGAATCTGCAGGAACGGGCGTGCCCTACGTGGACGCGTGGCGTTGGCGCAGCACGTCGACGGCCTCGGCCAGCGACAGGCCGCGTGCCCGCAGCAGGACCGTCAGGTGGTACAGCAGATCGGCGCTCTCGCCGAGCAGTGCGGTCTCGTCCTGCGCGACTGCGGCCAATGCGGTTTCCACGCCCTCCTCGCCCACCTTCTGCGCGATGCGGCGCACGCCGGCGTCGAACAGGCGCGTCGTGTAGCTGTCGACGGGGCGCTCGCGGTCGCGCTGCGCCACCAAGGCATCCAGGTCCGACAGGAACGCCGACGGCGCCGAAGGGAAGCAACTGGGCCGCTGCAGGTGGCAGGTCGGTCCCTGCGGATGCGCGAGGACCAGCAGCGTATCGTTGTCGCAATCGGCCTCCACCGAGACCAGTTCCAGCACATGGCCCGAGCTCTCGCCCTTGGTCCACAGACGCTGCTTGCTGCGGCTGAAAAAGGTCACGCGCCGGCTCGCCAGGGTGGCGTCCAGCGCCTCCCGGTTCATGTAGCCCAGCATCAGCACGCGCAGGTTTCCTGCATCCTGCACGATGACGGGCAGCAGGCCATCGCCCTTGGTCCAGTCCAGCGCCGAGGGGTCGATGTCGATCCTCATCATTTCAGTCGCCACGCCGCACCTCGATGCCTTGCTCTGCCAACACCCTTTTCAACGCCGGGATCGCGATATGCCCGCTGTGGAACACGCTGGCGGCCAGCGCGCCATCCACGTCCGCCTGCTGGAACACATCGACGAAATGCTGCACCTCGCCCGCACCACCGGAGGCGATCAAGGGCACGCCACACACCGCGCGCACGGCCTGCAATTGCGTGATGTCGTAACCACGCCGTACGCCGTCCTGGTCCATGCAGTTCAACACGATCTCGCCGGCACCCAGCCGCTGCGCCTGCACCACCCAATCCAGCGTACGCAAGCCGGCGCCCTGCATCTTCGCAGGATCACCGGTGTAGCGGCGCACACGCCACTCGCCGTCCGCTTCCCGAATGGAATCCACGCCAACCACGACGCACTGCACGCCGAAGGCCTCGGCGAGCTCGCCGATGAGACCGGGGCGCTCCAGCGCAGGTGTGTTCACCGACACCTTGTCGGCACCGCTGTGCAGCACCCGCCGTGCCGTCTCGACGTCGCGGATGCCGCCCGCCACGCAGAACGGAATGTCGAGCAGCCGTGACACGCGCTCGATCCAGGCGTAGTCCACGGAGCGTCCCTCCGGACTCGCGCTGATGTCGTAGAACACCAGTTCGTCCGCGCCTTCGTCCCGGTATCGCAACGCCAGTTCGGCGATGTCGCCCATGTCGACATGGTCGCGGAACTTCACGCCCTTGACCACGCGGCCTTCGCGCACATCCAGGCAGGGAATGATGCGACGGCTCAGCATGCCAGCGCCTCGGGCAGTTCGAACCTGCCTTCCAGCAATGCCCGCCCGAGCACGATCCCGGCGCAACCGGCGGCACGTGCCCCGGTGACATCGACCAGGGCGCTGACGCCACCGGACGCCTGCACCTGCAACGACGGCACGACCTGTCGCAGGTGCGCGTAGAGGTCCAGGTTCGGTCCCGTCAGCATGCCGTCGCGGGCGATGTCGGTGCACAGCAGGTGCCGCAGGCCACCCTCGGCGTAGCGCGACGCGAGTTCATCCAGTGTTTCCGATGCGGTTTCCGTCCAGCCATGCACCGGCAGGCGCCAGACCCCGCCATCGTCGCGGCGCGTGTCGAGCGCGACCGTGATGCGGTCGCTGCCGAACTCGGCCAGCCAGGCCAGGACGGTGTCGGGTTGGCGCACGGCCAGCGAGCCGACCACGACGCGCTGCGCGCCCGCCGCCAGCATGCGCGCCACGTCATCGCGCTGGCGCACGCCTCCCCCGGTCTGCACCTTCAGTGACGTATGTTGCGCGAGTTCGCCCAGCAGCGGTGCGAGGGTGTAGCCACCCGCCCGTGCCGCATCCAGGTCGACGAGGTGCAGCCATTCCGCACCTTGCGCGGCGTAACGCATCGCGACATCCAGCGGCGTGCCGTCATAGCGTGTCTCGCGCGCATAGTCGCCCTGGGCCAGCCGGACCACGCGACCTTCGCGCACATCGATGGCGGGATAAACCGTGAATCCGCTCATTGCACACCGTACTTCAGGAAATTCTCCAGCAGACGCGCGCCGACATCCGCCGACCGCTCGGGATGGAACTGGGCCCCCCCCACGTTGCCACGCTGCACGATGGCGGCGAACGGCACCCCATGCTCGCTGGAGGCCACGCAATCGGCCGTGACAGGCGCGGCATAACTGTGGACGAAGTACGCGTGGCGGCCGTCGGCGATGTCGCGGGTCAACAGGCATTCGCGCCGCGACGCGAGCGTGTTCCAGCCCATGTGCGGCACGCGGATGCCGGGCGTGGCGGGCAGCTTGGCCACGCGGCCCGGCAGCAGGCCCAGGCAGGGCGTGTCGTCCTCTTCGGAATGCTCGAACAGAATCTGCATGCCCACGCAGACACCCAGCAAGGGCTTTTCCAGCGTCCGCAGCACATCCACCAGCGCCGATGCGCGCAAGCCGCCCATCACCTGCGCAGCCGTGCTGACGCCGGGCAGGATCACCCGGTCCGCTGCACGGATGACGTCCGCATCGGTGGTCAGCTCGGGCTCCACGCCCAGGCGGTCCAGTGCGTAGCGCACCGACCCCAGGTTCGCACCGCCGGCATCGATCAGGGCGACACGCATCACAGGGCACCCTTGGTGGACGGCAGTTCCGCCCCTTCGCGCTTGACGGCCTGGCGCAACGCGCGCGCCAGCGCCTTGAACGAGGCTTCCACCTTGTGGTGGTCGTTGTCGCCCTGCACGCTCAGGTTGAGGTTCAGCCCGGAGGCATCGCAGAGCGAGCGGAAGAAGTGCGGCACCAGTTCGGTCGGCAGGTCACCGACACGTTCGCGCCTGAATTCGCCGTTGAAGACGAAGTACGGCCGGCCACTGAAATCCAGCGCCGCGCTGGCCAGCGTCTCGTCCATCGGCAGCGTGAAGCCGTAGCGGCCGATGCCGCGCTTGTCGCCCAGTGCTTCCTTCAGGGCCTGCCCCAGCGCCAGGCCGGTGTCTTCCACCGTGTGGTGCTCATCGATGTGCAGGTCGCCCTCCGCACGCACGTCCAGCGCGAAACCGCCATGCTTGCCTATCTGTTCCAGCATGTGGTCGAAGAACGGCAGGCCGGTCTTCGCGACGGGCTCCGCGACGCGGTCGAGATCCACTTCGACGCGGATCCTGGTTTCCCTGGTGTTCCGCTGGACGACCGCACGACGTGGTGCGTCCGCCAACTCATGCGCGATGCCGGCCCAGTCCCACTCGCCCCCGAACTGCGCCGTCTTCAACTGGAACCCGCGGATCTTCAGATTGTCGGCGAACTGGATGTCGGTCGGCCGGTCACCGACCATGCCCGACCGCGACCAGTCGATGCCACGGTCCTGCAGGTAAGGAACCATCAGGCCGATGCCGGGCTTGCGGGTGGGCTTGTTCTCGTGCGGCCAGCTTTCATCGATCAGCACGTCGCGGAAGCGGATGCCCTGGCTTTCGAACACCTGCATCATCAACGCCTGCGGACCGTCGAAGCTGGCGCGCGGATACTGCTCGCTGCCCAGTCCGTCCTGGTTGCTGACGATGACGAACTGGTAGCCGGCGTCGCGCAGCTTCAGCAGCGCGGGAATGACACCGGCGACGAAGCGGACCTTCTCGTACGCATCGATCTGGAAGTCTTCCGGCTCTTCGATGAGGGTGCCGTCGCGGTCGATGAAAAGAATCGGCGTCATGGCACGGCCTCTGCAGGAGGGGCTTCAGCCCGCGCCCCGATAGCGCTGCCATACCCAGGACGATAAACGCGTCGCAGCGCGCCCATATCCGAAACAGCCAGATTGTTGAGTATCCCTGCGGGCAATTCGATCGAGGCCGAAGCACCTCTAACAGGGACGGCCCGGGGGGCAGTGACAGACGGAAAAATCATGCGGCCACCTCCTGCATGTTCAACGCCGACAGCACGCGATCGTTCTGCTCCGGGGAACCGATGGTGATGCGCAACGCATCGCCGAGTTGCGGGGCCGCGCGCTGGTCGCGCACCACGACCCCCGCAGCCAGCAAGGCGCGGAATGCGCCCTCGGCATCGCTGAAGCGCGCCAGCAGATAATTGCCCTGCGAGGGATAGACATGGCGCACGCAGGGTATCCGCGCCAGCGCGTACAGCAGCCGCTCGCGCTCACGACGCACGACGGCGACCCGTTCCCGCGTCTGCGCGACCGCCGCATCGGACAGTCCCTCCAGCGCCAGATCGGCACAGGGCGTCGGCACGGGATACGGCGCCTGGCAGCGCTGCAGCACGGTGATCAGCTCCGCACCGCCGATCACCACTCCGATGCGTGCGGCCGCCAGTGCATGCGCTTTCGACAGCGTCCGCAGTACGGCGACGTTGGCATGCGCGTCCAGCAGCGTGGTCGCGGACGCGCCGTCGGCGAACTCGGCGTAGGCCTCGTCCACCACCACCAGCGCACGCCCATCCAGCGCACGCGCCAATGCCGCGACGCCCTGCAGCGGAATGACCGAGCCCGCCGGGTTCGACGGCGAGCACAGGAACACCAGCTTCGCGCCCTGCGCCAGCGCCCCATCGCGGATCACGTCCAGGTCGGCAGCGAGGCCGGCCTCGTGGTCGACCAGTGGAATCTCGACGATGCGCGCCCCTTGCAGGCGTGCGCAGACCACGTACATGCCGAACACCGGCGGCGTCACCACGATGGCGTCCTGCCCCGGCACGCACAGTGCCCGCACCAGCAGGTCGATGGCTTCATCGCTGCCGCGCCCGACCAGCAATTGTTCCGGCGCCACGCCATAGAGCTGCGCAAGCCGCGCGCGCAGGGCCGGCGGCTGCGGCTCCGGATACCGGCGGCTGCGACCCTCCCCGTCCGCAGGGTTCGCCCATGCGGACTCGTTGGCGTTCAACCATATGTCGCCGCGCACGGATTCACTGCGCGCAGACTTGTAGCCGGCGAACCCGCGCAGGTCTGGACGCACCAGGGAACCGACGCCGCTCATGCGGCCGCCCTGCGCAGACGGATCGCGACGGCATGGGCGTGCGCGTCCAGCCCTTCCGCGCGCGCGAGCGTCAACGCGCAGTCGCCGATGGCGGCAATGCCGGCACGGCTGGCAGACTGCACGCTGACGAAGTTCTGGAAGCTGGCGACGCTGACGCCGCTGTAGGCCCGTGCCGCGCCCGCAGTGGGCAGCACATGGTTGGTGCCGCTGCAGTAGTCGCCCAGTGCCTCCGGCGTGTAGTCGCCGAGGAACACGGAGCCTGCGGCCTCGACCTGGTCCAGCCAGGCACGCGGCTCGCGCAGCGCCACGATCAGGTGTTCCGGTGCGTAGCGATTGCTGATGGCGAAGGCATCCTCCAGCGAGGACACCTTCACCAGCCGCGACGACGACAGCGCCTGCCGCGCGATGTCGGCGCGATCCAGCATCACGAGTTGCGATTCCAGCTCCGCCTGCACTCGCTCGATCAAGCCATCGTCATCGGACAGCAGCAGCACCTGCGAATCCGGACCGTGTTCCGCCTGCGACAGCAGGTCGGCGGCGACGAAGGCCGCATCGGCGCCTGCATCGGCGATCACCAGCACTTCGGACGGCCCCGCAGGCATATCGATGGCGGCTGCACCGCCCTGCGCGACCTGTTGCTTCGCCTCGGTGACATAGCTGTTGCCGGGGCCGAACAGCTTGTCGCACTTGGGCACACTGCCCGTGCCGAATGCCATCGCGGCGATCGCCTGCGCGCCACCAAGCTTGAAGACGCGGCGCACGCCGGTCAGCTGCGCAGCCACCAGCACCGCCGGATCAGCGGTGCCGTCCCTGCGCGGCGGCGTGCACAGCACCACGTCACGGCAGCCGGCCAGACGCGATGGAACGCCCAGCATCAGCGCCGTGGAAGGCAAGGGTGCGCTGCCCGCCGGGACATACAGGCCGACCCGGGGAATCGGGCGGATCACCCGCTCGCAGACCACGCCCGGTGCGGTTTCGACAGCGTACGGCTGCGCCATGCCGGCACGGTGGAAAGCTTCGATGCGGCCGGCCGCATCCTGCATTGCCTCGCGCAGGTCGGCGGGCACGGCAGTGTGCGCGGCGGCGAACTCTTCTTCGCTGACGTCGAATGCCCTGAGCTCCACGCCATCGAAGCGCAGGGTCACTTCGCGCAACGCCACGTCGCCGCGCGCCTGCACGTCGGCCAGCAGGCCGGCGACCGCATCCCGCGTGCGCTGGGCCACGGCCTGAGCCGGGCGCGCCAGCAATGCGGCGCGGGAGGTTTCGTCCAGGGCGTCCCAATCGTAGCGGGTGGCAAGCGACGCACTCATGCCAGCGACCTCTCGACCGACAGCACCATCAGGCCCTGTGCGCCCGCACGTTGCAGCTCCTCCAGCCGCTGCCAGGTCACTGCGCCATGGCACATCGCCTGCAGCGATACAGGTCCCTCCTCGCCACCGGGCAGCGTGACCAGGCCCTCGCTGTCGGTCAGCAGCCGCGACAGTGCCGGCACCGTTTCGCGCTCGGCGCGGAACATCAGCAGCTTGCTGTCCTTGAGCTTCAGGACACCATCGAGCCGGCGCAGCAACATGTCGGCCAGGCCCACGCGGGCATCGTCGAACTCGCGCGCAGGGCCGGCAAGTACGGCTTCGCTCTCGAGCAGGGTCTCCACCGGCTTGAGCTGGTTCGCCGCCAGGGTGGCGCCGCTTGAAACCAGGTCGCAGATCAGGTCCGCGGTGCCCAGCTTCGGTGCGATCTCGACCGAACCGGAAAGCTCCACCACGGCCGCGTCGATGCCGCGCGCCTGCAACCACTGGCGCAGGATGGATGGATAGCTGGTGGCGATGCGCAGGCCCTGCAGTTGCTGCGGGCCCGCCCATTCCCAGCTGTCGGGTATCGCCAGCATCAGGCGGCAACTGCCGAAGCCGAGCGGGCGCAGTTCGCGATAGGCCTGCGGCATGCCGTTCAACGCGCGCTCGCCGGCCTGTTCGTCGAGCTCGTTGCGCCCGACGATGCCGAAGTCGCACACGCCGTCGGCGATCAGCCCGGGAATGTCGTCGTCTCGGACCAGCAGCAGGTCCACGGGCAGCGACTCGCCGTAGCAGAAGAGCTTGTCGCGGCTTTCGCGCCAGCTCAGGCCGCAGGCGGCCAGCAGCGTGCGCGCGGGCTCGGCCAGCCGCCCGCTCTTCTGGATGGCGATGCGCAGGCGCTCACGCGTCGCGGGAGTGAGGGAGGGACTCATTCTGGAAACTCAGTGGGAGGCGGCTGCCGTCCCGCTCTGCTGGCGCTGCATGGCGGCGGCGTAACCGCCGGCACCCCGCTCCAGCGTGCGGGCGACGCGGCCGATGGTGGTCACGCTGACCTGGGTGAGATCGTGGATTTCCCGGTACGGCACGCCCTTGAGCAGCAGCGGCACCACCCGCCAGCGGTCGGACATGGCCTCCAGCTCGGCCGGGGTGCAGAGGTCCTCCAGGAACGCACGCACTTCTCCGGCCTGGCTCAAGGCAGCCAGGGCCTCGGAAAGCGCCTGCAACGGCGCATCGTCCGGGGATTCTTCGTGGGGGGAGCGGCGCTTCATGGGGCGGGCGGTACCGGTGGACGTGGAAAGGATGCTGAGCTGATGTATTAACGCGCTAATACATTAACGCGCGAAGTCAGTTGCCGTCAACCGGGGCCTGTCTGGAACGTCCCCCGCTTTCCGTTGGGATAGGCATCGCCGCATCGAGAGGCCCGGAATGGACTGGAGCGGACAGGGACGATGAGTACACTGCCAAGGACGCCGGACGGCTGCCGCGGGAAGAGCGACGGCACTGAGGGCACCCGGGGGGGAACGGGCATGCGGGCACCAGGGAACACGATGGCATCGCGCTGCCGGCTGGCGATATGCGCGCTGCTGCTCGCGTGCTGGCCGATTGTCACGGCCGCTTCGGCGCCCGCACGCATCGGCCCGGACAGCACTTACCTCCCGCTCGCCCCGCAGACCACCTACCTGCACGATGCCAGCGGTACCGCAACCGTCGACGATGCGTTGTTGCAGGCCGCCGCAGGCGGTTTCGCCCCACTCCCGAATGGTGATGCCTCGTTCGGCTTCCAGACCGGCGCCTTCTGGTTCCGGGTGAACGTCGAGAACACCAACCCGCGCGAACAGCGCTGGCTGCTGGTGCAGCAGTACGCGCTGAGCGACCGCATCGATGTGTATGCGCGCTATCCCGACGGGCGCACCGTGCACCACATCGGCGGCGACACCTTCCCGTTCGAGCAACGCAGCATCCGCTACCGCCATCCCAACTTCTGGCTCGACCTGCCCACCGGGCAGCAGGTCGACCTGCTCGTCCGCGTGCAGAGCCAGAGCTCGATGCAGGTCCCGCTGTTCCTCTACACGCCTGCCGCCTTCGCCGAACTGTCGCGCGACGGGCAACTGGGCATCGGCATCTACTACGGCATCCTGCTGGCGTTGTTCTTCTACAACCTGGTGTTGTGGCTGGTACTGCGCGACGGCAGCTACTTCTGGTACCTCTTCCACATCAGCGCGTTCGGCCTGGTGCTGTTCACCCTCAACGGACTGGGCTTCGAATACCTGTGGCCCCATTCCACGTGGCTGGCCGACAAGTCGGTGCCGCTCTCGGTGTGCCTGGCGCAGATCGGCATGCAGCAGTTCTCGCGCACCTTCCTCGACCTCAATACGCGATGGCGGCTGGGCGACCGCATCAGCAAGGCGATCATCGCCTTCTTCGTGCTGCTCGGCATCGCCGCCACCCAGCTTCCCTACCACGTGGCGACACCGATCGCGTCCGCAGCGGTGTTCCCCAGCATCGTATGGATCGCGGTGATCACGCTGGTGGTGGTGCGCAGTGGCTACCGGCCCGCCAAGGTGTTCCTGCTCGCATGGGCGATGTTCCTGCTGGGCACGGGCATCTTCGTGGCCCTCGCCTTCGGCCTGCTGCCGAAGCGGTTCATCACCGAGTACGGGGTGCAGATCGGCTCGGCGCTGGAAATGCTGCTGCTCTCGGTTGCCCTGGGCTATCGGTACGCCGCCCTGCGCAACGAGAACGAGCGCATCGTGCGGGACGCGAAGAACTCGCTGGAAGCACAGGTGGTATCGCGTACCGCCGAGCTCCGCCAGACGATGTCCGAACTCGAGACCGCCCATCACCGACTGCGCGAATCCAGCCGGCTCGACGGCTTGACCGACCTCTACAACCGCACCCACTTCCGCGAGGCGTTCGAGCACCTGCTGTCGCAGTCGCGCAACTCGCAGCGTCCCATCTCGCTGCTGATGATCGACCTGGACTACTTCAAGCGCATCAACGACACGTACGGCCACTTGGTCGGCGACGACTGCCTGCGCTGCACATCGAACACCCTGGCCGAAACCCTGCGCCCGCATGGCGCGCTGCTGGCCCGTTTCGGCGGCGAGGAGTTCATCGCCGCCCTGCCCGGCATGGGCCTGGGGGAAGCCAGCGTGGTGGCAGAGGAACTGCGCCAGGCGTTGCGAGCGCAGCCGTGCCGCAGCGGCGACCTGGAAATCGCGGTCTCTGCCAGCATCGGCGTGCATTGCGTGGACCTGGAAGCGCGCGACAGCCTGGAGTCGGCACTGCAGGTCGCAGACCAGGCGCTGTACGCGGCGAAGGCCGAGGGGCGGGACTGCGTGCGGACGTTGTGAGATAGCCGCTCCACCGTGTGGGAGCGACGTGAGTCGCGACCGTGGCCCCCAAGAGCACGGGCACGGCATTGGACCGTTGAAACAGAGCGCCCTACGCGCATCTGCTGCCCTGTCATCAGGGCAGCATCATTCGTACGGTCGCGACTTACGTCGCTCCTACAACACGGGAACCGTTCAACGGTTCCGCATCGCCGCCAGGATCTCGCCCGACTCCACCAAACGCACGGCGGTGGTGACTTCGCCATCCAGTGCACGGTCGCGCTCGAGGAAGGGGATCTTCGCGCGGATCGCCGCGTGCGCGGCTGCGACGGCATGGCCGGGATGGAACGCGTCGCTGGCCGCCAGCGCGGCGCGCAGGGCGTCGACTTCGGCCAGGAAGGCATCGCGCCCTTCGGCGCCCGCCTGCGGGCCGCCCGATACCTTCATCGCCAGCCCCTCGGCATCGGTGCGATTCGACAACGCACGAGCCGCATTGATCATGTCGCGGCGCAGGTCCAGCGCCTGCGCGGCGGTGTACAGCTCCAGCGCCAACACCTTGCCCAGGTCCTGCACCATGGCCAGCACGTGGCGCGCCTCGTTGGCGCCCATCGACACATGGTCCTCGGCATTCGCACTGGTGGGCACGGAAAACACGCTGGCCGGATGCGCGCGGCTGGCCAGGTCGTTGACGATGGCCGCAGCGGTGTACTGCACGATCATGTGGCCCGATTCGGTGCCGTCCTCGTTGCCGATCAGGAACGCCGGCAACCCATCATTGGTGGCCGGATCGACCAGCTTGTTGAGCCGTCGTTCGGAGATGGACGCGAGCGTCGGGATCGCCGCCTTCACATAGCTCATCGCCAGCGCCAGCGGCATGCCATGGAAGTGGCCGGCGGAGATCACCTGTTCCTCCACGTGGTCCGCTTCCCTGTCGGGGAACACCAGCGGGTTGTCGGTGACCGCGTTGAGCTCGATCTCCAGCACGCGCTTGGCCTGCTCGACGGCATCACGCACGGCGCCATGCACCTGCGGGATGCAGCGCAGCGAATAGCTGTCCTGGGGCTGGTGCTTCTTGCCACCGCGGAATGGCATGAAACGCCGATAGAACTTCTCGCGACCATGGCGCTGGTCGGTCGGCACCCAGTCCCAGCCGATGTCGAAGCGCAGCGCCTGCGCTTCTTCGGTATCCCAGCTGCGCGGCAGCCACGGACGGAACTTCGGTACCAGGTGATAGGGAATGTCGGCGAGCGTCGAGCCCTCGAGCAGATCGCGCAGGCGGGCGGCCACATGCACCTGGCCCGGATGCGGACGCAGCGCATGGACCTCTGCGGCGAACGCGCCGAGCCGGCCCGCAAAGGCATCGATCGTCATGGCTGCAGCCAGATCGGCGGTGTCCAGCAGGTTGTCCAGGCGATAGGTCGCCAGCACGCCCATCGCCAGCATCTGCGCGGTGCCGTTGTTCAGCGCCAGACCTTCCTTGTACGACAGCGAGACCGGCGACAGCCCGGCGCGCCTCAATGCATCCGCACCCGCGATGCGCTCGCCCTCGTAGAACGCCTCGCCACCGCCCAGCAGCACGATGGCCAGATGCGACAGCGGCGCCAGGTCGCCGGACGCGCCGACCGAACCCAGCGATGGCACCACCGGCACGATGCCGGCATTGAGCATCGCGGCGAGCGCCTGCAGCGTCTCGACGCGGATGCCGGAATGGCCTTTCAACAACGTGTTGATGCGGATGCCGAGCATGGCGCGGACGATCTCCGGCGCCATCGGTTCGCCCACGCACACGGCATGGGTGACGATCAGGTTGTACTGCAGTTCTTCGTGCAGCGAGCGCCCGGACTTCACCGCGCCCGGCAGTTCGTCGCGCAGCGGATGCGCTCCGAGCAGCTTGTCGGCGTTGCTGCCGAAGCCGGTCGATACGCCGTAGATCGGCTCTTCGCGGCGGACCTGTTCGGCCAGGAAGTCGGCCGCGCGCGCGACGTCCTTCAATGCCCCCTTGTCCAACTCGACACTGGCACCGAACGCGATCTCGACCAGCCGGTCGCGGGTGAGGGATTTGCCATCCAGCAGGATCGGCTTCATGTCAGCGCCCCGCCAATACGCGTGCCTGCTCAAGCTCCACCTTCAGGCTGCTGGCAAGCTCTTCGCGCTTCACTTCGAACTGCTGCTCGCGCAACAGGTCCTTGACGGTCACCGCGCCACGCGCCAGTTCGTCCTCGCCGGCCAGCACCACGAAGCGGATGCCCGCGCGCGAGGCGTACTGGAACTGCTTGGCCAGCTTGCGGCCCTCCATCTGCACTTCGGTGTTGATGCCGGCCGCGCGCAGGCGGCGGGCAATATCGAGCGACTCGGCCAGCTGCCCATCGTCCATCAGCGCGACCATGGCCTGCACGCTGCTCTCGTCGCTGCCCGCGATCAGGCCGGCCTCGCGCAGTTGCCAGAACAGGCGGGTCAGGCCGATCGAGATGCCCACGCCGGGCAGCTTCGACTTGGTGTAGTGGCTGGCCAGGTCTTCGTAGCGGCCACCCGAGCAGATCGAGCCGATCTGCGGATAGCCGTCCAGCTGGGTCTCGTAGACCGTGCCGGTGTAGTAGTCCAGGCCGCGCGCGATGGAGAAGTTCAGGCAGTACGCGTCCTCGGGCACGCCCAGCGCCCTGACCAGTTCCAGCACCTCGCGCAGTTCGGCGATGCCCTGGTTGAAGGTGTCGCTGCCCTGCCCCAGCGCGTCCAGGCGCGCCAGCGCGTCGGCGTGGCCGGTGCTGCGCACGGCGACGAAGTCGAGGATGCGGTCCACGCCCTCGGCCGACATGCCGAAGCCTTCGCCGGTCAGTGTCTCGCGCACGTAGTCGGCGCCGCGCTTGTCCAGTTTGTCGACTTCACGCAGCACCAGTGCCTGCTGCTCGCTGTCGGTGACGCCCTGCGCCTCGAAGAAGCCGCGCATCAGCTTGCGGTTGTTCAGCTGGATGGTGAAGTCGCCGATGCCCAGCTCACTGAAGACGGCATGGATCACCGCCAGGATCTCGGCATCGAAGCGTACGCTCAGCGCGTCCTTGCCGATCACGTCGATATCGCACTGGTAGAACTCGCGGAAGCGGCCGCGCTGCTGGCGTTCGCCGCGGTAGACGCGCTGGATCTGGTAGCGGCGGAACGGGAAGGTCAGTTCGTGTTCGTGCTCGGCCACGTAGCGGGCCAGCGGCACGGTCAGGTCGAAGCGCAGGGCCAGTTCGGGCAGGCCCTCGCCTTCCTTCGCCAGCGCACCGGTCGACTGCACGAAGTACACCTGGCGCTCGGTCTCGCCGCCGGACTTGGTCAGCAGCGTCTCGGACAGCTCGAATACCGGCGTTTCCACCGGCAGGAAGCCGAAGCGCTCGTAGTTGCGGCGGATGGTGTCCAGCATGCGCTGGAAGGCGATCTGTTCGCGCGGGAGCAGTTCCATCACTCCGGGCGGCGTACGGGGCTTGATCAAGCGGGCAACTCCGACATGCGTAGACCGGGCATTTTACGGGTCCGGCGCCATCGGCCGCAGCCTTCCGGCTGTGCGGGCCCGGCCGGGGCGGAAAGTCGGCTCCGGGTCTTGCCGGGACCGGGGTCGTTCACTACAATGTCGCGCTCAGTCGGGGTGTAGCTCAGTCTGGTAGAGCGCTACGTTCGGGACGTAGAGGTCGCAGGTTCGAATCCTGTCTCCCCGACCAATTGAAAAAGCCGGCCTTGCGCCGGCTTTTTTCATGCCCGATGCAAGGCTGTGGTCAGAACGCCACAAACGCCTGCAACCGCAGATACCGGTACGAATAGCTGTCCGTCCCCGTATCCGTCAGCACCGGCGTATCGGTGTACCCAGCATCAAGCCGCAGCCACGCATCCTTCCAGCGCGGCGTCTCCACGCCCACTTCCAGCATCCGCGCCCGCTTGGACGTATCGCCCGCGCTGCGTTGCCGGCCCAGGCCCGCGCGCGCCGTGTACTGGTAACCGCCCACATGCCGGCGCCAGCCCACCACGCCCAGCGCCTCGCCATACCAGCGTGGCGAATAGTAGTCCGCCTCGCGCGGCTCGCTGTTGCGGTAGTAGCGCGTGCGCAGCTGCAGGCTGACGCCCTGCTCCGGCGCCACCGCGAACACCACGTTGCCGCGCAGATGCGTGCGCAGGTTGTCGCCCACGCCGAAGTCCTGCAGACCGGCCACGCCGCTGGCCGACCACCGCTCGCCCATCGGCACATCGATACCCGCGCCTGCGAAGGTCTGCACCCAGCCCTGTGCGACACCATTGCGCGTCTCCAGCACATCGCGTTCGATGAAGAACTCCTTGCGGTACGCATCGCGGCTGTGGATCGAGGCACGGCCGATCAGGTCGTCCCCGTTCGTGCCCACATCACCGTCCCACCGCCACCGCTCGCCCGCATCGCCCGCGCCACTGACGAACACGCGATCCTGGTCGTCGCGCCAGCCTCGCCCGGAAAAGCGCGCGTGTTCCACCTTCACGCCCCACCAGTGCTCGATGTCGCGATGGTCCACGTCCCAGCCCAGCGCCAGCTTGCGGGCCTCGTTGCCGTCCGCATCCGAACCCACCCACAGATCGGTGCGCACGGCCTGCTTGTTCCCGTCGGTTTCCGTCTGCGCCAGCGCAGCAGGCGCCGTGGCGGCCAGCGCCAGCGCGGCGCTCAGGAGATAGGGCTTCATCACTTGGTCCCCCAGGTCTTGCGCAGGCGCAGCAGTTCGGCGGCGTAACCCATCACGCACACCGGCTGCAGGATCATGGTGTAGGCCAGCGTGTAGAACACGAAGCCGGAGATGTTCCGCCGCACCCGCAGGTCCTGGCTTTTGAACATGCGCGACTGCACGCGGAAGATGACGATGTTCCAGAGCGCCGCCAGCGGCAGCACCAGCAGCGTCATGATGCCGGCGATCCAGTAATAGCCGAAGAAGGCAAGCACGATGCCCGGAATGAAGGCGAACGTGTACACCAGGTCCAGCGGCAGGAACAGCAGGTTCCACCAGATGAACAGCGTGGTCATGCGCGGCTTCACCAGCAGGCGGCCGTGGCGCGCGAATGCTTCCATCAGGCCGCGCGACCAGCGCTGCCGCTGGCGGGCGAACTGCCCCACCTTCGTCGGCACCTTGGTGAACAGGCAGGCTTCCTCGCAGTAGCCGATGCGCGCGCCGGTCTCCAGCAGCGCCCACGACACCACGATGTCTTCGCCGACGCATTCGGGCCAGCCGCCCACGCCTTCCAGCGATTCGCGGGTGTAGAGCGAAAACGCGCCCTGCGCCACCAGCGTGCCGTGGTACATGCTCTGCATGCGCTTCACCGCGGCGATGCCGTGGAAGTAGTCCCACTCCTGGCTGCGGGTCAGCCAGTTCTCGCGCGAATTGCGCACCAGCACCGCGCCGGCCACGGCCACCGTGCCCGGCGGATCGGACAGGAAGCGCTCGACCAGCTTGCGCAGCGCATCGGCGCGCAGGTAGGAGTCGCCGTCCACGGTCACCACCAGCGCCTGGCGGGTCTCTGCGAGCCCCCGGTTCAGCGCCTTGGACTTGCCGCCGTTCTTCGGCTGCGCCAGCACGCGGATCTGCAACCCGGGGCGACCGAGCTGCGCTGCCATCGCGCGGGCGATGGCAAGGCTGTCGTCGGTCGAGCCGTCATCGATCACCACCACTTCCATGTTGCCGGGATAGTCCTGGCGGGCGAGGCTGGTGAGCGTATCGGCGATGTTCTCGCTCTCGTTGTAGCTGGCGACCAGCACGCAGACGTCCGGCAGGCGGTCGTACTTGCGCAGCATCGGGCGGCGGTCGGACAGGATGGAGCCGATCAGGAAGGCATTCATGAAGCCCGGCACGTACGCGATGAACGCGATCACGAACAGGGCCAGCCCGAAGCCCAGCGGCTTGGAGAGTTCAGACAGCCAGGGCTGGGACAACTTCACCGACACCGCCGCCCAGGCTAGCGACACCAGCAGGATGAGGGTGTACTTGAACCGGATCGGCACATAGAAGCGCCGCCGCGCAGGCGCGGTGCTTGCCGGCATCCACTGATCCGGGACGGGTTCCGGGAGGGACGTGTCCGGGGGCGGGAGGGAAGTCTTGACGTCGTACATGGGGGGGCTGCATCGACAGGAGGCTCCCCCATGACGCAATTGTCGTGCCACATGTCACGTTACTGGATAACGGGCTTTTAACTCACTTTTGAGGCGCACATCACATTTTTATGACGTTTCGCGTCACTTTTTGCCCTGCGCCGCGACAAGCAGGTCCGGGTGCCGGACCTGTCCCTCGCCCTTCACCACGAAACGTTCGATGGTGAGCGCTTCCAGCCCCATGGGCCCATAGGAATGCAGGCGGGTGGTCGAGATGCCGATCTCCGCGCCCAGCCCGAGTTCGCCCCCATCGGAGAAGCGCGACGAGGCATTGACCATCACCACGGCCGAACGCAGTGCATTGACGAAGATCTCCGCGTGCGCCGGGTCGCGGGTCACGATCACCTCGGTGTGGTCGGAAGTGTAGCGACGCACGTGGGCAATGGCGGCATCCAGGTCCTCCACCACGCCGATCGCCAGTACCAGGTCCAGGAACTCGGCGGCGAAATCCTCATCGGTCGCTGCAGCGGCATCCGGCACGAAAGCCCTGCCCGCCTCGTCCACGCGCACCTCGACGCCGCGCGCGCGCAGCGCAGCCACAGCGCGCGGAAGGAAGCCCGGCGCCATGTCGCGATGGACCAGCAGCGTCTCCAGCGAATTGCAGGCCGACGGGCGGGACGCCTTGCCATCCAGCAGCAGGTCCAGCGCCAGATCCTCGTCCGCGCCGGCATCCACGTACTGGTGGCAGACCCCCTTGTAGTGCTTGATCACCGGTACGCGCGCGTGTTCGGCGACGAAGCGGATCAACCCCTCGCCCCCGCGCGGAATCACCAGGTCGACGATGTCGTTCAACTGGATCAGTTCCAGGATGGTCTCCCGGCGCAGGTCTTCGACCAGGGTCAGTACGGCCTCGGGCAACCCGGCCTCGCGCAGTGCGCGCTTGAGCGCCGCCGCAATGGCGGTGTTCGAGTGGATGGCTTCCGATCCGCCACGCAGGATCACGGCGTTACCCGCCTTCAGGCATAAAGCGGCGGCATCGGCGGTAACGTTCGGACGTGCCTCGTAGATCATCGCGATCACGCCCAGCGGCACGCGTACGCGTTCGACATGGATGCCGTTCGGCCGGTCGTAAGCACGGGTGATCTGCCCGACCGGATCCGGCAGTCCGGCCACGTCGCGCACGGCAGAGGCGATTCCGTGCAGGCGTTGCGCATCCAGGCGCAACCGATCGAGCATGGCACTGCCGACGCCCTTCGCTTCCGCCGCCGCGATGTCGCGCGCATTGGCGGCCAGGATGGTCGCCTCGTCTGCCAGCAGCGCATCCGCCATCGCGTGCAGCAAGGCGTTCCTGGACGCGGAGGACAACGTGGCGATGGCCTGCGACGCATCGCGGCATTGCATGGCCAGGGTCTTGATGTCGGTCATGCGACCTCCTTGCAGGCTCTTCGACGCATACGCTTCACAGCAGCACCAGATCGTCGCGATGCACGACGTTCTCGCCATAGGTATAGCCGAGTATGGCCTCGATATCGCGCGAGTGGCGGCGCGCGATGCGGCGCACATCCACGGCGGAATACTGGCTGACGCCGCGCGCGATGCGCCGGTCGCCATCATCGCCACGCAGGACGAGCTCGACCATGTCGCCTCGCCGGAAATCACCCTCGGCGGTAGCCACGCCTCCCGGCAGCAGCGACGCGCCTTTCTGCACCATTGCGTTGGCCGCGCCTGCATCGACCACGATGGCGCCCGCCTCCACCGGCACATTGCGCAGCCAGTACTTGCGTGCAGCCAGCCGATTCTGCGCGGGCCGGAAGCGCGTACCGACCAGTGCACCGCGTTCCAACGCCGCCACGGTACCGGCCTGCGTGCCATTGAACAGGAACGTCTCGATGCCAGCCGCCGCCGCCTTGGCCGCAGCCTCCAGTTTGGTATGCATGCCGCCGGTGCCCACGCCGCTGCCGGCTCCTCCCGCCATGGCGAAGAAGTCGGGGGTCAACGCCTCGACGTCGAGGATCGGGCGCGCTTCAGCGTGGGTGCGGGGGTTCGCGGTATAGAAGCCATCGATGTCGGTGGCGATGAACAGCGCATCCGCATCGATCAGGGCGGCGACGACGGCCGCCAGGTTGTCGTTGTCGCCAAGCTTCAGTTCGTCCACCGACACGGTGTCGTTCTCGTTGATCACCGGCAGCGCGCCCAGCGCCAGCAATTCCTGCAGCGTGGCGCGTGCGTTGAGATAGCGGCGACGATTGCGCAGGTCATCGTGGGTCAGCAGCACCTGCGCCACCGGCCTGTCGAAGAAGCGCTGCCACAAGGCGATCAACCGCGCCTGCCCCAGCGCCGCCAGCGCCTGCCGCTCGGCCATCGCAGCGCCTGCGCGCGGCTTGCGGTTCAGCAACCCGCGCCCGGCGGCGACCGCTCCCGATGACACGATCACCACTTCCCTGCCCGCTGCGATGCTCGACGACACGAACTGCGCCAGGCTGAGCGCGTGACGCGGGCTGAGCCCTTCGCCTTCCGCGGCCAGCAGACTGCTGCCGACCTTGAGCACGGCGCGCCGCCAGGCCGGCAACGGTTGTTCTGCGAACGGAAGCGGCGTGGCGTGGTTCATCGTGTCAGCTCAGCGTGTATTCCATTCGTGGACGGTGAGATCGGACGTGCCGGTCAGCGCCAGGGGATCGCGTGCGGCGATCGCGCGCGCATCCTCCAGCGACGCCACGTTCACCAGCACGTACGCCCCGCCGGTCCTGTCGCTGAACCCGCCCGTCATCTCCAGCTGTCCTGCAGCGCGCAGCGCGTCCAGGAACGCAAGATGCGGCGCGATGACGGATTCGTCGAAGGATGGCCGCCGCATGGCCATGACGAGGTAGCGCGTCACAGCGCGTTCCAGCGCGCGAGCAGTTCGCCAAGACGCAGGTCCGCGCCCGCGCCCGGCGACACGCGTGCGGCAAGGCTGCCCTCAGGCGTACGCCCCTGCCCTGCACTGTCCGCCGATGCAGCAGCGGCCTTGTAGGCATCGCGGAATGGAACGCCCGCGACCGCCGCCTCGACCGCCACGTCGGTGGCGTACATGCCGGAGTCGATCGCGGCACGCAGCCGATCCTCGCGCCACTCCAGGTTGGCCAGCAGTGCCGGCAACAGCTCCAGCGCCGGCAGACCGCGTCCGAAGCCGTGGAAGATCGCGCCCTTGCTGGCCTGCAGGTCACGGTGGTAGCCCGACGGCAAGGACAGAAGCTGCTCGATCTCCGTGCGTGCCGCCGCGACGCTAGCATGCGTGGCGCGCATCAGCTCGATGACATCGGGATTGCGCTTGTTCGGCATGATCGAACTGCCCGTCGTGTACTGTGCCGGCAGCGCGACGAAACCGAACTCGGCGCTGGTAAACAGCGACAGATCCCAGGCGATGCGGCGCAGGTCGAGCGTCGCCGCACCCAGCGCCTCCAGTGCCGCCATCTCGAACTTTCCGCGCGAAAGCTGCGCATAGATGGGGCTGATCTGCATACGCGCGAAACCCAGGGCGGCCGTGGTGTGCTCGCGGTCCAGTTTCAGGTTGACGCCATATCCTGCGGCGGTGCCAAGCGGATTGGCGTCGACCAGCTTCAACGTGTCGCGCGCGCGCGTCGTGTTGTCGATGAAGGCTTCCGCCCATCCCGCCCACCACATGCCGGCCGAGGAGACGACGGCACGCTGGATGTGCGTGTAGCCCGGGATCGGCAGGTCGCGCTCGACCTGCGCGCGGTCCAGCGCCACCTTGGCGATCTCGCGCGACAGCACGGCCACGCGGGCCAGCTTCTCCTTCAGCCACAGCCGCGTGGCCACCAGGATCTGGTCGTTGCGGCTGCGGCCGGTATGGATCTTGCGGCCGGCATCCCCCAGGCGCTCCGTCAGCCTCGCCTCGATGGCGGAGTGACCGTCCTCGAAACGCTCGTCCAGCACGAAGCGTCCGGCGCGGAAGTCATCCGCCAGCACCGCGAGTTCGCGCTTCAGCCCCGCCAGTTCGTCGCCCGAGAGGATGCCGATGCGCTGCAGGCCTTCCGCATGCGCAGTGCTCGCCTGGATGTCGTGCAGGAAGAACTCGCGATCCAGCACCACGTCGTCGCCGGCCAGGAAGCGCTGGATCTCGGCATCCACCGCCACGCCGGGCTTCTGCCACAACAGCTCGCTCATGCCATCGTCTCCTGCGGAATGCTTTCCAATTCTCCGAACCCGAACGCGAGGTTGAGGTTCTGCATCGCCTGCGTTGCCGCACCCTTGAGCAGGTTGTCGAGCGTCGCCACCACGACCAGGCGCTTGCCGCCGGGTGCCAGGGTGAATCCACCGATCTCCACGCCATGCTTGCCGGCAATGCGGCTGACCCACGGCGCATCGTCCAGGACATGGATCAGCGGTTCGTGTGCATAGCGTTCGCGATAGAGCGCGCGAATGTCTTCCACCTTCGCCGGTTGCTGCAGCCACAGGTTGACCGTCATGGTGATGCCGCGGAAATGCGGCGCCACGTGCGGCATGAACTCGACCGGCACGCCGAGCTGGCGGCTGACCTCGCGTTCGTGCATGTGGTCGGTAAGCGCGTACGGCATCAGGTTGTCGCGAAGCAGGTCGGTGTTGTTCTTGTCCGATGGCGTGGTGCCCGCGCCGGAGTAACCGGACACGCCGAAGCACTGCGGCGGTCCGGCCAGCCGGTCCCGCAGCGGCGCGATCGCCAGCTGCATGGCGGTGGCGTAGCAGCCGGGATTGCTGATGCGCTTCTGGCCGGCGTACTTCTGCCGGGTCAGTTCCGGCAGGCCGTAGTACCAGCGCTCGTCAAAGCGGAAATCCGCCGACAGGTCGACCACGACGGTGTCGGGCGCCTGCGCATCGATGGCCGCGACCAGCTCGGCCGCCTTGCCGTTGGGCAGCGCCAGGATCACGGCGTCGGCACCCTTCGCGCCGACCTGCTCATGGCTCAGGCTCTCGTAGCGCAACTCGCCGGTGAACCCTTCGATATGGTCGCTGACCTTCTGCCCGTCGAGCTCGCGCGAGGACACGAACACCAGTTCGAGGTGCGGATGGCGCGCAATCAGGCGGATCAACTCGGCGCCGGTGTGGCCGCGGGCGCCGACGATGCCGACGGTCTTGGGGGTACTCATGGGGAATCCTGTTCGTGCCGGGCCAGCTTGGCCAGCAGGTTGCGTTTCACCGCCGGCCATTCGCCATCGATGATCGAGAAGACGACAGTGTCGCGCGGCGAGCCGTCGGTGTGGCGCTTGTGGTTGCGGAGCACGCCGTCCTGCTTCGCGCCCAGCCGGGCGATCGCGGTGCGCGAACGGTGGTTGAACCAGCTGGTCTCGAACACCACGCTGATGCAGCCCAACGTCTCGAACGCGTGCGTGAGCAGCAGCAGCTTGGCTTCCGTGTTCACGCCGGTGCGTTGAACATCAGGCGTATACCAGGTGTAGCCGATGCTGAGCTTGGGAACGTCGGCTTCCAACCCGTAGAAGCGCGTGCTGCCGACGACGCGCCCGCCCGCATCCCGCACCACGAAGGGCAGCACGCGACCGTCGGCCTGCGCCGCCAGCACCGTGTCGACGTAGGCCGCCGCGTCCGCCGCCTTGGCCACCTGCGTGAACCACAGCGCGGCCAGGGCATCGCCCGACAATGCAGCACGCAGGCCATCGACGTGATCACGCGACATCGGCTCAAGACGCGCATGGCGCCCCATCAGGACGGGGACCTGCTGCCACGCGGCGGGAAGAGAGGCGCTCGCCATGTCAATCCTTCAGTGTCGGGAGTCGCGTGCGGCAATGGACCACACAACGCTCGATGTCGCCGAAATCCTCGATGCCGTACCAGAACACCTTCCACTTCTCCTGCTTGTAGCAGCCATCGGACTCGGCGTAATAGAAGATGTTGACCGCATTGTTGTGGCGCGAACGCCAGAACAGCTGCGGATTTTCTTCGCGCATCACGTGCCAGACAGCCCGGCCCAGCCCCTCGCCCTGCGCGTCATCGAGCACGGCGAACTTGTCCAGGTAGGCGAAGCCCTCCTCCTGCGTCAGGATCAGGGCAGTGCGATAGTTCTCGCTGACATACATGCGGTACGGCGTGGTGCGTTCAAAATAGTCGGCCAACAGGGTGCGGCCGAAGCTGGATTCGATCAGCGTGCGCAGGCGTGGCAGGTCCACGCCGTCCCAGGAGCCTTCGAAGCGCAGCACGCGCTCGCCACGGCGGACCAGCGTGCCTGAGCCCTTGTGGGTGAACAGCTCCTTGGCCAGTTCCGCCGGCTTGGTGATCGACACCGACGAGGTAAGCGGCAGACGGTCCAGCAGATCCTTGATCTGTTCGATCTTCACCCGCATGCCGCCGTTGATCCACGGCTGCGCCATCAGCTCGTCGTACTCGGTGGACAGGTTGATCGAATCGATCACCCGGCCCTCCGCATCCAGCAGGCCACCGGTTCCGGTGAGGAAGATGATCTTGTACGGCTGCAACACCTGCACCAACTCGTTGGCGGCGAAGTCGGCATTGATGTTGAGGATCTGCCCGCCCATGGTCTCGCCCATGCTGGCGATCACCGGAATGGAGCCGGCCTTCAGGCTGGCCTCGATGGGCGCCTGGTTGATGCGGGTGACGTCGCCGACCAGGCCGTAGGTGGCCTGGTCCTTGTACTCGGCCTCGAACACGCCGGAGACAATCGACGTGGCGCGCGCGCCGACCTGCTGCAGCGCCTCGACCAGCGCGAGGTTCTGCTGCAGGAACACCTTGCGCACGATGGCGAGCACCTCCGGCGTGGTGACGCGCAGACCGTTGACGGTCTGCTTGGTGATGCCGGCAGCGTTCATCTCCTCGTCCAGCTGAGGGCCGGCGCCGTGCACGACGATGGGCGTCAGCCCAACTTCCTGCAGGAACGTGAGCGACGATGTCAGCGCTTCGAGATCATCGCGCAGCACCGCACCGCCGACCTTGACCACGGCAAAGCGCTTGGCATCCAGCTGCGAGAAGCGCTTGACGTACTGCGAGATCTCCTTCGCGCTGGCCATGCTGGACAGCAGGCGGATGATGGTCTGGCGGGTTTGCTTGTTGGATTCCATGTCTCTTGCTTTCGTAGGGTGGGCCTTGGCCCACCGTCGTTGACGATCTATGGCGGGCCTGGGCCCGCCCTACGCGTTACTGGAGGATCCTGGCGATGCTGTCGGCATACCGCTGCAACTGCTCCAGCGAGACCCACTCATCCGCCGTATGCGCCTGGGCGATATCACCGGGGCCATAGACGAAGGCGGTCAGACCGGCGGCGGAAAACAGCGACGCCTCCGTCCAGAAGTCGACCGCGTTGCCGATCGGCAGGCCGAGTTCATCGGCAAGATCCCGTGCAGCCAGGCGACGTTCCTCTGCACGGGCGACATCGCCGGACGGCAACGACGGACCACGGAAGGTCTCTTCGTAGTCGGCCAGCGCATCGGCATTGGCGAAGCTGCGGAAGGTCGCATGCAACTCGTCCATGTCCTGCGACGGCAGCGGGCGGAAGCCGAAGCGCACCTCCGCACTGGGCGCGATCATGTTGGCCTTGATGCCGCCTTCGACCCGGCCAATGTTGAAGCGCAGGCCGGTCAGCCCGCCGAAACGCAGGTGGTGCTGGTCCTGCACGAAATCCAGTGCCGTGGTACCCCAGCGCATGGCGTTGTGCAGGGCGCTGAGCGAAAGCGCGTTCTCTGCGGACGCATGCCCGGCCTGGCCCTTGAATGCCATGCGGACGGCACTGATGCCACGATGCGCCAGCACGGCCTCGCAGCGCGTCGGCTCCGCGATGATCGCCTCGCCGAAGCCATGGTCGCGCGCGAGGAAGGCGGCGATGCAACGCGCATCGTTCGCTTCCTCGTCCGTCGTGAACAGGAACGCGGCGTCGCCCTTTGTCACCTGCGCGGCAGCGACCAGTGCCGCGGCAGCACCCTTGATGTCGCAGGCGCCCAGGCCAATCGCGCGATCTCCCTCGATGCGCAGCACGTGCGGGCTCGCACTCCACGCGGGCGAGGACGGCACCGTGTCCAGGTGCACGTTGAACACGCGCTTCGGCTGTCCGCGCACGGCGAAGAACGACACCGCGCCAGCGCCGTGATCGGTCACCTCGATGAGGAAGTCCGGCAGTTGCGCACGCAGGTAGTCGAAGATCCCGTCCGTACCGATGTCGCGCGGGGGATTGCGGGTATCGAACGACACCAGCGCTTCCAGGTGCTTGAGCGTGGTTGCAAGCAAAGTCATGCGGTTTTCGTCTCGGCGTAGATATCCGGGTGCAACACTTCCATCAGCGTCTGCGGCTTGGCCGGCGCCACGAAGCCGTACGGCGCGTACAGACCGTGCGCGTCGGAGGTCGCCAGCATGAACCGGCGCAGCCCCTGCAGGTGCGGGTGCGCCATGATCTCGGCGACCAGCTGCTTGCTGTAGCCGCGACCACGATGTTCCGGCAGCACGAATACGTCGGCCAGGTAGGCGAATGTCGCGAAGTCCGAAACGACCCGCGCGAACGCCACCTGCCCGACGCCTTCGACGTGACCGCCGAAGCACAGCGAGCCTGCGACAGCGCGCGCCACCGTTTCCTCCGGGATGCCCTGGCTCCAGTAAGCCTGGGTCGAGAGGAAACGATGGATCAACGGCAGGTCGAGTTCCGCCTTGTCCGTGCTGACGCGCATGGCGCTCATCGACATGTTCCGGTCAGCGGTTGATCTCGGCCCACAGGGTCGAGCTCATACCGAACAGCTTGATGAAGCCTTCGGCCTCCTCGACGCCCCAGTCCGCCGACTGCGCATAGGTCGCGCCCTTGGCGTTGAGGATGTGCGGGGACTTCACCGCCACCGCGTCCACACGACCACCGCGGGTTTCCAGCACGACCTCGCCGTTGACGGTGGCCTGCGAGGACTGCAGGAACGCTTCCAGATCGGCCTTCAACGGGTCGTGGTAGAAGCCTTCGTACACCAGTTCCACCCACTTGCGCGCGATCTCGGGCTTGAAGCGGTTCTGCTGCTTGGTCAGCACGGTCTCTTCCAGCGCGCGGTGCGCGGCCAGCAACGAGATCAGGCCCGGGGCTTCGAACACGATGCGGCCCTTCAGCCCGATCACGGTGTCGCCGGTGTACACGCCACGGCCCACGCCATACGGCGCGAACAGCGCGTTCAACTTCGCCAGCAATGCGGCGCCGCCGATGGCCTGCCCGTCGAGGCTGACCGCTTCACCGTTCTTGAAGCCGACCGTGACGCGCAACGGTTCCACCGGCCATTCGGCACGCGGCGCGCACCAGCCGCGGGCACCCTCACCGGGGGCCTCCCACTTATCGATCTCGCCACCGGACATGGTCAGGCCCAGCAGGTTCTCGTTGATGGTGTAGCTCTTCTGCTTGGCGCGGACGCCGAAGCCGCGCTCTTCCAGATAGGCCTGTTCGTAGGCGCGGGTCTGGGTGTGTTCCTTCTGGATCTCGCGGATCGGCGCCACGATGCGGTAGTCGCCGCTGGCCTTCACCGCGAGGTCGAAGCGCACCTGGTCGTTGCCCATGCCGGTGCAGCCGTGCGCGATCGCGTTCGTGCCCAACTCGGCAGCGCGCTTCAGCGCGGCGTCGACGATGAGATAGCGATCGGACACCAGCAGCGGGTACTGGCCCTGGTAGCCCTCGCCCGCCCACACGAACGGCTTGACGAAGCCCTCCCAGATCGCCGGGCCGCCATCGACGGTGACGTGGCTGGCGACGCCCAGGTCGGCGGCGCGCTGTTCGATGTAGGCGCGCTCTTCGGCATCCACGCCGCCGGTGTCGGCGAACACGGTGTGCACGTTCCAGCCGCGCTCCTTTAGGTAAGGCACGCAGAAGCTGGTGTCGAGGCCGCCGGAAAAGGCGAGGACGATGTCTTTGGATTCGTGGGGGGTCGTCATCTTGAAGTCTCGTAGGGTGGGCCTTGGGCCACCGGGTTGGTGTGTCGTGTCGGAGCGGCGGGCCGAGGCCGGCCCTATTTGATCAACGCGGCCATGATGGCCTTCTGCACATGCAGGCGGTTTTCGGCCTCATTGATGGCGATGCACTGCGGCGAGTCCATCACGCCGTCGGTGGCCTTCACGTTACGGCGCAACGGCAGGCAGTGACTGAAGACGCCGTTGTTGGTCAGCGCCATCTTCCGCTCGTCCACCATGAAGTGCTTGTACTGGTCGCGGATCGGCTTTTCGGGCTCCCAGTTGCCGAAGAACGGCAGCGCGCCCCAGCTCTTGGCGTAGACCACGTCGGCGCCCCGGTAGGCACTGTCGATGTCATGGCTGACTCGCAGCGAGCCGCCGCTTTCGGCCACGTTCTGCTCGGCCCAGCCCATGTAGCGCTCGTCCAGCACGTAGTCCGGCGTCGGGCACAGCAGGGTCACGTCCATGCCCAGGCGCGTGGCGATGGTCAGCGCCGAGTTGGCCACCGCGGTGTTCAGCGGCTTGGGGTGGTAGGTCCAGGTGAGCACGTACTTCTTGCCGCGCAGGTCGGAGGTGCCGAAGTGTTCCTGCAGCGCCAGCGCATGGGCCAGCTCCTGGCAGGGATGGGTGATCGTCTCCATGTTGATCACCGGCACCGGCGAATACTTGGCGAAGGACTTCAGCACGATGTCCTCGCGGTCGTAGGCCCAGTCGACGAACTTCGGGAACGCGCGCACGCCGATCAGGTCGACGTAGCGGCCCAGCACCTTGGCCACCTCGGCGATGTGTTCCTCGGTGTCGCCGTCCATCACCGTGCCCAGGTTGAACTCGATGGGCCATGCGTCCTTGCCCGGCTGCAGCACCACGGCATGGCCGCCCAGCTGGAACGCGCCCAGCTCGAAGCTGGTGCGGGTACGCATGGACGGATTGAAGAACACCAGCGCGATCGACTTGCCCTTCAGCGCGTCGCCCAGCTTGTGCTGCTTGTACAGCGCGGCCTGCGTCAGCAGTGCGTCCAGCTCGGTGCGACTCCAGTCCTGCGTGTTCAAGAAGTGCTTCATTACGGCATCCTGGTTTCGGGAATGTGGCAAAACGGGTTTCAGAAACGAAAAAACCCAGCCTCTGGCTGGGTTCCGGTGAACAGGCGAAAACGTCCGGGGGACCCAGCTAGATGCAGGATTCCGGTCGACGCGCACGCGACGTCATGCTCGAGGCCTGGCGGGCCGCGCTGTCAGCATGGGCGTGTGCGTTCATCTTCATGGGCGCGAATGCTCGCATGTGCTGCGGCGCGGCGCAAGACTTCTTTCGGCGGGCGCAGGATCAGGGCGTGCTGGCCGATGACTGCAGCGGTGACGTGTAAGGCGCCACGGAAACGCGGATGCGCAGGCGATTGCCAGGATCCTCGGCCAGACGCGAACGGTACTTCACGCCCTTGTAGATGTAGTCCACATCGTAGGCGATGGGCCGCTGGAACTCGCGCTCGACGGGCACCATGCGGCAGTTGACCTTCACCGTCGGGACCGGCGGCGCCACCGGCGGCTCCGCGGCCTCGTCACTGCCGAACCACCCGCGCACGGAGCTGACCACCCTGGACCAACGACTGTCTTCCTCGACCGGTTGCTCGGGCTTCGGCGCCGGCACTTCGTCACACCGCTGCTCGGTGCGGCTGGCCCGCAGGGTCTGGTACACCGGCTCCACGCTCAATACCTGCGCATAGTCCAGGCGAACGTTCTCCGCCGGGATCACCCGCTCCTGCGCCATGGCGGACATGGCGAACAGCAGGCAGGACAGGAAAAGGGCGGAGCGGAGGCGGTGCATGTGGCCTGAAAGTGGTATCCCGGTGTCACAGTTTAGGGACCGCGCCTTGAGTGGGGCTGAACATCGGCGCCAAGCAGCCTCACCGACCCCCCATCCCGGCACAGAAGGTAGAATCGACCTGCTCTCCCCTGCCCCGCTTCCATGACCCTGCGCCTGCACAACAACCTCACCCGCCGGGTCGAGGAATTCGAACCTCTCGGCCCCGTCCCCACGATGTACGTGTGCGGACCCACCGTCTACAACTACGTCCATATCGGCAACGCCCGCGGGCCGGTCGTGTTCGGTGTGCTGGCCGCGCTGCTGCGCCGGCGCTATGGCGCGCTGCGCTACGCGCGCAACATCACCGACGTGGACGACAAGATCAATGCGGCGGCGAAGGAACTCGGCGTGGCGATCTCGGCCATTACCGACCGCTACGCCGATGCCTACCGCCAGGACATGGCGGGCCTGGGCGTGACGGGTGAATTCAGCCCGGACATCGAACCGGCCGCCACGGCGCACATCCCGCACATCATCGCGATGATCGAACAGCTGATCGCGGGTGGCCATGCCTACGCTGCGGAAGGCCACGTGCTGTTCTCGGTCGGCAGCTTCCCGGAGTACGGCAAGCTTTCGCGGCGCGATCCGGAAGAGATGCTGGCTGGCGCGCGCGTGGAAGTGGCGCCGTACAAGCGCGACCCCGGTGATTTCGTGCTGTGGAAACCGTCCACCCCGGATCTGCCGGGCTGGGAATCGCCGTGGGGTATCGGTCGCCCCGGCTGGCATATCGAGTGCTCGGCGATGGCTGCCGCCCACTTGGGCGAGACCATCGACATCCATGCCGGCGGGGTGGACCTGCAGTTCCCGCACCACGAGAACGAAGTGGCCCAGAGCGAGTGCGCGCACAAGCACGCCGACGGTTCGCACAAGACGTTCGCGCGTTTCTGGCTGCACAACGGCATGCTCAACTTCGGCGGCGCCAAGATGAGCAAGTCGCTGGGCAACATCGAGAAGGTGCACGACCTGTTGCAGCAGCATCCGCCGGAAGCGCTGCGCTACGCGCTGCTTTCCGCGCACTACCGGCAACCGCTGGACTGGTCGGACGCACTCGTGGAGCAGTCGAAGAACACGCTGGACCGGCTGTACGGCACGCTGCGCGACCTGGGCGACATCGAGGTCGTGCCGCTCACGCCGCAGGTCATCGAGGAGGCGCTCAGCGATGATCTGAACACGCCGCAAGCACTGGCCGAAGTCGCCCGCATCGCCGCAGATGCACGCAAGGCGACGACGCCAGAGGGTCGGCAGCGTCTGAAAGGCGAGCTGCTCGGCGCCGGCCTCGTGCTTGGCCTGCTCCAGCAGGACCCCGCCGAATGGTTCGGCCGCGGCACATCCTCCGATGACGATGCGCGCATCCAGGCGCTGATCGACGAGCGCGCGGCCGCCAAGAAGTCCCGCGACTTCGCCCGCTCCGATGCCATCCGCGACCAGCTGGCGGCGGAAGGCATCCTGCTGGAAGACACGCCGCAGGGCGTGCGCTGGAAGCGGGCGTGAACTGCTGTTCCCTTCTCCCGACGGGAGAAGGTGGCGCGAAGCGCCGGATGAGGGTCCGGCGACGTCAGGACGCCGGCACCTAACGGACGCCGCCGCACCCTCACCCCAACCCTTCTCCCGATGGGAGAGGGGCTTCTGAACCAGGCTCCCCCATCTCCATGACCAACACGATCTTCCCCCTCGAACCCACCGCCGCCGAGGCACAAGCCGCCATCAAGGACGAATTCGCCTTCTTCGGCGACTGGTCCGAACGCTACCAGTACCTGATCGACCTGGGCCGCAAGCTGCCTGCGTTCCCGGATGAGTGGAAACGGGAGGAACACCGCCTGCTCGGCTGCCAGTCGATGGTGTGGATCGTGCCCGAGGGCGACGCGGCGAAGCTCGATTTCCATGCCGTCAGTGATTCGGCCATCGTGTCCGGACTGATCTTCCTGGCCTTGCGCGTTTATTCGGGGCGGTCGGCCGACGAAATCCTGGCCGCCACGCCCGATTACATCGCCGACATCGGCCTGGCCAAGCATCTCTCGCCCACGCGCAGCAACGGCCTGGCGTCGTTGCTGGCCTTCATCCGCGAGACGGCCGCCAACGCAAAGTGAGCGAAGCCGGGTCCCGCTCCGCCTTTTCGCTGCTGCGCAACCGCGGCTACTCCGCGGTACTGGCCTACCGCATCTGCGCATTGTTGTCGTACCAGATCGTTGCGGTCACGGTCGGCTGGCATATCTACGAACTGACCCGCGATCCATTCTCGCTGGGCCTGGTCGGGCTGGCCGAAGTCCTGCCGTTCTTCTGCGTGGCGCCGTTCGCCGGTTATCTGGTCGACCACCTGCCACGACGACGGATCGGCATGGTCGCTTGCGGCGCACTGGCGACCACGGCGGTGATCCTGGTGGCAGTCTCTGCGGGTTGGCTGCCCTTCCAGGGGACGTGGCCCATCTACGCGGCCATCGCGCTGACCGGCATGGCGCGTTCGTTCCTCAGTCCGGTCTACAACGCCCTGTTCGCCAAAGTGCTGCCGCGCGAGGACTTCGTGCGTGCCGCAGGTTTGGGCAGCGTGATCTTCCAGGCCGCGCTGGTCACCGGCCCCGCGCTGGGCGGGCTGCTGGTCGGTTTTGGTGGCAAGACGCTGTCGTATGCGATGGCGGTGGTGTTCGCGCTGATGGCGGCCACGGTGCTCGCGCGGTTGCGTGTGGAAGAACCGGGGCCGCCGGCGGTCAGCCTGCCCGTGTTCGCCAGCATCGCGCAGGGCGGGCGCTTCGTACTGGGCAACCAGATCATGCTGGGGGCCATGGCGCTGGACATGTTTTCAGTGCTGCTGGGTGGCGTGGTGGCCATGCTGCCGGCTTTCATCCACGACATCCTCCACTACGGACCCGAGGGCCTGGGCATCCTGCGCGCGATGCCGGCGGCGGGCTCGGTCTGTGTCGGCCTGTGGCTGGCGCGCCATCCGCTGCAGAAGCACGCGGGGCGGGTGCTGCTGTTCGCGGTGGCTGGCTTCGGCCTGAGCGTCATCGCCTTCGGCCTGTCGCGCAGCTTCTGGCTGTCGGCGGGGATCCTGCTGTTCTACGGCATGTGCGACGGCGTTTCCGTGGTGGTCCGCTCGACCATCCTGCAACTGTCCACGCCGGACGAGATGCGCGGGCGGGTGTCGTCGATCAATGGCATCTTCGTCAGTTCGTCGAATGAACTGGGCGCGTTCTACGCCGGCACGATGGCAAGATTGCTGGGGCTGGTACCTGCCGTGATCGTGGGCGGTTTCGCGATCCTGTCCGTCGCCGGGTTCACCGCGTGGAAGGCGCCGCGGCTGCGGCGGCTGGACCTGCGCGACCTGCAGTAGCCGGTAGCGTTTCCGCCGGCCACAAAAAACCCCGCCGAAGCGGGGTTTTCAGTATGCGGACGAAGCCGGGCTCAGTCGCCCTGCTGCTTCTGCATGTGTTCCCAGCGTTCCTGGGCATCGATGGTGCGCTCGGCGGTCAGACGAGCTTCCAGGCGATCCAGGCCGATTTCTTCGCCGGTATCGACGCAGTAGCCGTAGTCGCCACCCTCGAGCCGCTTGAGCGTGCTGTCGATCTTGCCGATCAGCTTGCGGTAGCGGTCACGGGTACGCAGTTCCAGCGAGTTTTCGGTCTCGCGGGTCGCGCGCTCGGCCTCATCGCCGATGTCGCGGACTTCATCCTTGAGGTTCTCGATGGTCTGCTTGGATTCCTCGACCAGGTCGGCACGCCACTGCAGAAGACGTTGGCGGAAGTACTCCAACTGCAGCGTGCTCATGTACTCCTCGTCAGGCGAGGGCTTGTAGCCGGTCGGCACGATCGGGCGACCGGTGGCTTCATCGGTCTTGTAGGGCACTTCTTTCACCTTGCCGCGCACGACCGGCGCCGCAGGCCGGGCAGCCACGGCCACCGCAACCTTGCCCACGGGACGGGTGGCGGCGGGACGGGGACTCACGGGGGCTGCGACGGAGGTAGAGGCTTTGGCGTTCTTGGTAGTCGGTTTCGGGACTGGCACAGGCTTCGGGGGGGACGGAACCTTGGCGGCGGGCGCCGGGGCCGGGGCAGCCGCCTTGGGGGCGGGAACCGGCACGGGAGTCTTGGTCGCAGCCGCGGTGGGGGCGGACTTTGCCGGAGCCGGCTTCGGTGCGGGCTTCGGTGCGGGTTTGGGAGCGGGCTTCGCGGCCTTGGCCGGCGCCTTCACTGGAGCCGCCTTGGCGACGGGCGCCTTGGTGACCGGTGCGGGCGCAGGCTTCCTGGCAACTGCGGGCTTGGTTGCCTTGGCAACCGCTTTCTTGACCGGTGCCGCCTTCTTGGCCACCGGCTTGGCGGCCGGTTTCTTCGCCGGCGCCACTTTCTTGGCGACTGGCTTCTTGGCAGCAGGCTTCGGCGCCGCCTTCTTGGCCACCGGCTTGGGGGCCGGTTTCTTGGCGACAGCCTTCTTCACGACAGGCTTCTTGGCGACGGTCTGAGCGGGTTTCTTGGCGGCCTTGGCGGCCTTCTTCGCAGGTTTCTTTGCAGCCACGAACAGCGCTTCCTTGTTCTTCCCGAGCATCGGGAAAGCGCGCTTTTATAGCCTACCCGGGAGGCAGCGGCAACCCGACGCGGTATCATCGGGCCATGCTCGCCCGCCTGCTCATCCTGCTGCTGAAGGGCTACAAGCGCTTCATCAGTCCGCTGCTGGGGCCTCGCTGCCGCTTCGTGCCCTCCTGTTCGGAGTACGCCATGGAGGCCATCGGTCGCTTCGGTCCGCTGAAGGGCGGCTGGCTGGCGGTGCGCCGGATCGGCCGCTGCCACCCCCTCCACCCCGGTGGCTATGACCCGGTCCCTGCCCGGGACGGCGCCGACCTCCCCCACTCCTGCACAGGAAACCACTGATGCCCGCCACCGTCATCGTCAACGCCCGCCTGGTCAACGAAGGCCGCGTCACCGAGGGTGACCTGCGCTTCGAGAATGGCCGCATCGCCCGCATCGCCGCCGAGATCGTGCCCCAGGGCGGCGATACCGTCATCGATGCCGCCGGCCGCTGGCTGTTGCCGGGGATGATCGACGACCAGGTGCATTTCCGCGAACCCGGCATGCCGCACAAGGGCGACATGGCCACCGAATCGGCAGCGGCCGTGGCGGGAGGCCTGACCACGTTCATGGACATGCCCAACACCAGCCCGCCGACGCTGGACGCCGCGGCGCTGGAGGACAAGTACCAGCGCGCCAAGGGCCGCGCCTGGGGCAATTACGGCTTCTACATGGGTGCCAGCAACGACAATCTGGACGCGATCCGCACCCTGGACCCGAAGACCGCGCCCGGCATCAAGGTGTTCATGGGCGCCTCCACGGGCAACATGCTGGTCGACAACCCGGACACACTGGACGCGATCTTCCGCGAGGCGCCCACGCCGATCATCACCCACTGCGAGGACACGCCGACCATCGATGCCAACCTGGCCGCGTTCCAGGCCAGGTACGGCGATGCCCTGTCGGCCGAGCACCACCCGGACATCCGCAGCCGCGAGGCCTGCATCAAGTCGACCCGCCTGGCGATGTCGCTGGCACGCAAGCACGGCACCCGCCTGCACGTGCTGCACATCTCCACCGCCGACGAACTGGCGTTGTTCACGCCCGGCCCGCTGGTGCATGCGGACGGCGCGCGCAAGCGCATCACCGCCGAAACCTGCATCCATTTCCTGCGCTTCGACCGCGCCGACTATGCGGCGCTGGGCAACCTGATCAAGTGCAATCCCGCCATCAAGAACGCCAGCGACCGCGAGGCGCTGATCAAGGCACTGGTGGACGATGTGATCGACGTGCTGGCCACCGACCACGCGCCGCACACGCTGGAAGAAAAGGAAAAGCCGTACGCGCAGGCACCGTCCGGCCTGCCGCTGGTGCAGTACGCGCTGGTCGCCGCGCTGGAACTGGTGCACGAAGGCCGCATGGATGTCGCACGCGTGGTGCAGAAGTTCGCGCATGCGCCCGCGCAATTGTTCGACGTCAAGGAGCGCGGCTATCTGCGCGAGGGTTACTTCGCCGACCTCGTGCTGATCGATGACGAGCCGTTCACCGTGAAGCGCGAGGACGTATTGTCCAAGGTCGGCTGGTCGCCGTTCGAAGGCCGCACGTTCCGTTCCCGCGTCGGCGCCACGTGGGTCAATGGCCGCATGGTCTGGAACGGCGAACACCTGGTGGGCACACCCGTAGGCCAGCGCCTCGAGTTCGCGCGTTGAAGCTGGCGGTCGCGGCGCTGCTCGCCGCTGTCTGCGCCGGCTGGATTCCCCTGGTCGCAGCGCAGGATGCAGCGCCCGCCGCTCCCGTGTCGCAGGAAGAGCGTGTGGTGTTCCCGGCCAGCGTGTCGCAGGGTTCCCTGGTGTTCGGCAAAGTTCCGCCGGGCAGCCAGGTGCGGTATCGCGACCGTCTGCTGCGCACGACGGGCTATGGCACCGTGGTGCTTGGCGTGGGCCGCGATGAAACCGGCCCGCTGCAGGTCTCGGTCACCACGCCCTCCGGCCGCAGCGAATCGGTCGACATCACCGTGACCCGGCGTGACTGGCCGGTGGAGAACGTCAACGGCGTGCCGCCCAAGACGGTCAATCCCCCGCCGGAGATCGCCGCACGCATCCAGCGCGAACAGGCACTGGTCACCGCGGCGCGCGCACGCGACGACGAGCGCGCCGACTTCGCCCTGCCCTTCCAGTGGCCGGTGCAGGGCCGCATCAGCGGTCGTTTCGGCAATGCCCGCGTCTACAACGGCCAACCCGGCGCGGGACACTCCGGCATGGATATCGCCGCCCCCAACGGCACGCCCGTGAAGGCGCCCGCCGGTGGCGTGGTGACCTTCGCCGCCCCCGACCTCTACCTGACCGGCGGCACGCTGTTGCTGGACCATGGCCATGGCATCAGCTCCAACTTCCTGCATCTGTCGCGCATCGACGTGAAGGTGGGGGATCGTGTGGAACCGGGCCAGGTGATCGGTGCCGTCGGTGCGACCGGGCGCGCGACGGGGCCGCATCTGCATTGGGGGATGAACTGGTTCGACATCCGCATCGATCCCCTGCTCGTCCTCGAGCGCGGAAAGTAGACGCCAACGTTCACCACCCGGGCGCGTTGCGACGCGCCACGACCGGCGGTCGCTTTCAGTTTCAGGGGGCGCAGTTCGACATCCGCATCGATCCCCTGCTCGTCCTCGGGCGCGGAAAGTAGACGCCAACGTTCACCACCCGGGCGCGTTGCGACGCGCCACGACCGGCGGTCGCCCTCTGTTTCAGGGGGCGCGGTTCGACATCCGCATCGATCCCCTGCTCGTCCTCGAACGCGGAAAGTAAACGCCAACGTTCACCACCCGGGCGCGTTGCGACGCGTCACGACCGGCGGTCGCCTTCTGTTTCAGGGGGCGCGGTTCGACATCCGCATCGATCCCCTGCTCGTCCTCGAGCGCGGAAAGTAAGCGCGAGTGTTCACCACCCGGGCGCGTTGCGACGCGCCACGACCGGCGGTCGCCCTCTGTTTCAGGGGGCGCGGTTCGACATCCGCATCGATCCCCTGCTCGTCCTCGAGCGAGGCGGCTAGAGTCGACCGAGGAAACGACTGGCGGGACTGTCCGCCAGGTCACGCGGGCGGACCAGCTTGGGATTCGGCCGGCCGACATCGGGCCAGGCGGCCTCAAGCAGCACGTCAGACGCCTTGAACGTGTCCGCGCCGGCATGGGTCAAGCCCAGTTGCGAACGCAGGGCGGAGATGGATGCATCCAACGCCGGATCGTCCAGTTCCAATGCATCGACCGTATCCCAGACCGGCAACGCCCCGACGACAGTCTCGGCGCCAACTGCATTCTGCTCCAGCGTCTTGTGCTTGGGCTTGAGCATTTCCCGTACTTCTTCCTGCAGTTTTCCATAGTCGACATCGGGGAACGGCAGGTCGCTGGGCTCGCCAGGTACGATGGGGCGTGCGAGGCGGCCCGCCGGCAGCGCATCGCAGTCGGCAAAGGCCCGATACGCGAACTCGCTGCACAACATCCTGCCGGAATCGGCGCGGATCGCATGCTCGGTGGCCTCCCGGATGAGCCAGCGCAACCAGACCGGCAGGTGCCGCGGCTTGCCTCGCAGCGCAACCAGCAAACCGATCGTCACCAGGTCGTCCTGCGCGAACGTCGTGCCAATCAACGAGCGCGCGTGGCGGAGCACCGTCGCGCGATCATCCACGCCCAACGGCGTCCTGTCGGCGGCCAAGGACCGATAGGCGTCGACGAAGACCACCGGCCCCCCGGGCGACAACCGGGCGGCCAATGGACTTTCCTGGACTGCCGGACGGATGCCCTCGATCAGCAGGCCGTTGTCCGATACCAGCGACACATGGCTGTACGGACTGTCCCCGAACCACGCGATCAGCTTGGACAACTGGCTCTTGCCCAGCATCAGCAGCAGATCGCCGATCTGCAGTTGCTCCACGGGAAAACGTACGGTGGCGGCTTCCTGGTTCACTCAAGCATCTCCGGGTTGCGGGGAAAGGTCGCCTGTCACGCGATCACGGCCTGCGGACTTGCTGGAGTACAGCGCCGTGTCCACGCGCTCCAGCAGGCGTTCAAAGGTTTCGCCAACGCCCAACTGCGCCACGCCCAGGCTGAGGCTGGTATCGATCACGCGACCGTCGATGGTCAACGGCCGGTTGTTCACTGCTTCGCGCAGGTGTTCGGCCACGGTCAGCGCGTCATCAAGTGCGGTGCCGGGCAGGATCACCAGCATTTCATCGCCGCCGTAGCGCCCGAGGAAATCATGCTTGCGCAGCTTCCCGCGGGTACGGGTAGCCACGAGCCGCAGGCTCTGGTCGCCCACCGGATGGCCGTGCTCGTCGTTGATCCGCTTGAAGTGGTCGATATCGAAGAACACCACCGACAGCGGCGTGCCACGCACGTGTGCGAGCTCTACTTCGCGCTGCAGTTGCTCGATGATCGCGGTGCGCGACAGCACGCCCGTCAGCATGTCGACGGCGGCGATGCGACTGGCGCGGTCGCGGTCGCGGCGCAACTGCTGCATCTTGTCGGCCAGGCCGACCGTCAGTACCAGACCGGCCAGCGCGAAGCCGAGCGGGAACGCATGTATCAGCCAGGCGGGCCCCACCCACCAGCCGAGCAGTTCGCCCACGCGCGCGGCGGTAAGCGAGATCATCGGGAGCCATGACAGCAGCAGGAAGAACGCCGGGCGCTCGTTGCGCAACGCACCCCGGACGCAGGCCAGCAGTACGCAGGCTGTCGCCACCAGCAATATGAGATTGCCCGCGCGGGGAACCAGCAGGCTGGTACTCGCCAGGGAAGCGAGCATCAGGCCGCCCAGCAGCACGTTGCACGCGCGCAGCACGCGCGCGAGAACGGGGCTCCAATGCGCCAGATCCAGATAGAAGGCGAGGAAGGTATTGCTGGCGATCACCGACAGCATGCCGGCTATACGGGACATCCGCGGGTCCGCACCCAACGCATGGCCGAAGACCTCGATGCTGCGCAGTTCGCCGCCCGCAAGCGCGAGGAACAATGCCTGCGAAAGCAGGGTCAGCGCCAGGAATCCGTAGCTGCGCTCCCCCAGCCCGATGCAGAACCCCAACGCCAGCACCGAGAGTACGCACATCGCACCCAGCACCATCGCCCGCCATGCCACGTGTTCCAGGTCCTGTCGATGGACATCACGCAAGGGCTGGATCGACAGCGGCATCGGCGTGCCCCCCACCGAGATCACCCGCAGGTAGAGGGGCTGGCCGGCCCGGACACCTTCCGGCAACGGGAACGCCAGCGCACGCGCCGAGAACGCGAGGTCGGCGTCTGCGCCGAACAACGCGCGCACGACAGGCGGGCCTTCACTGGTCCAGAGTTCCATCCGATTCTGGTACGGCGCGCGCACCACCAGGTGCGGTTGCAGGCCTGCATCCACGTCCACGGGGCTGACGACGCGCCACCAACGGGGCGACGTCTGGGATTCGAAGATCACGCCATCGCGGGCGGCGGCGGCAAACTGCGCATCCACTTTGCCGGACACGACATCGCGCGCCGGCGGATCGGCGTCGAGCCGGGCCAGCGAAAGCGTTTGCGCGGTGGCGGGCATCGCCCACCCGATCAGGCAGAACCAGAGCAACCAGTCTCTGGCCAGGCGCCGTGGATTCCCCATATCCATTCCGCCGAGCGGTCAGCGACCGAGCTTAGCGCGGATCAGGCCATAAATGTGAAGTGGCGCCGGCCTTGCCGACTGGCGGCCTCAGTCGTTGCTGCCGCTCACGCGGGCCACCGCGTCGTGCGGGTGCAGACTCTCGTAGTGCGCCACGGTGGCATCGTAACGGGCAATGCGGGCGTCACCCGACAGCACCGACGCCACGCGACGCGCGGCGTCTTCGCAGAACATGAGGTTCTCGGCATTGAGGCGTGCAAAGGCCTGCTCATCCACGCGCTTGACTGCGGTCTGCACCGGGGTGCCGAGCGCGGCTTCGATGGCGTCGATCAGGGCGACAAGGGGCAGCTCGTCGAACTGCGGGCGCAATTCCACCCGCATGCTGGCCCGGCTGCGCTGCGCGTGCGGCGTGGCGGCCAGGCCGCGCTCGGAGGCCAGCCAGTCGTGCACCACATTGACCGACAATGGATGCGCAGCGGCGAAATCTCCCGCGAAACGCTCCGCGTTGGCCTGCCGCGACAGCGCCGCCGAAGCCGGGCAGGTGCTGGAATACTCGACGGCAAACGACAACCCCAGCACCAGATGGCCGTCGGCCAGCGTGGCTTCGATTTCGACCGGGTAGCGCTTCCAGCCGGCATAGTCGCTTTCCAGCGCCTTCCGCTGCAGCAGTGCTTCGTAACGGATCTTCAGGCGGGCGCTGGTTGCCAGGCCGGCCTGCGACGCCACGCTGTCCTGCAGCAGATGCCGCAGGCCCGCAGGCGTGATCGCTTCACGCGCCAGTCCGTCCTGCAGTTGCAGGTAGAGGCGCGACATGTGGATACCGCGCGCATCCGCGTTGGCCAGGTTCACCGACAGGTCGATGCTGGCGGCCACCTGCAGCTGCCCACCCTGACCGTCCGCGATGCGGACCGGCAATGCGATGTTCTCCATGCCCACCCAGTCCAGCGGGCGGGCCAGGGGCACGCGCTGGTGAGCGACATCGGGAAGGTCGGCGCGGGGCGCCTGGGGAAGCGAGGAAGACATCGTCATGCACGGGGGGACTGGATGCCGCGCATTGTACCCCCTGCCCTGAATCCCCAGATGAAACAGTCCGTTACGACCGTTTCCTGCGTCTATCGCCACGATATGCGATGCCTTCAATCGCCGCGTGCCGCACGCCAGCCGGTGAGCAGGAGCACGGGGCGCGAAGGCAACGGGGCGGGCGCGCCCAGTCGGGACAGACGTTCCAACCTGCCCCGCGCATACGCAGCGAAAACGCGGCGCTCGCGGGCACCCGCCCGCCCGCCCTGCCAACGTCGCAGGACGTCCGCGGCCCACCCTCGCACGGCAGCGGTGTCTTCTTCCCGCCGGAACGCCATCGGCACGGCCGCGACGCCCCCATCGGCCAGGCTCATGGCCAGCACCTGCGCAACGACCGCTTGCACGTCCGGCGCACGCCCCAGCACGTCGGCTTCCACCGCCGCCACGGCCGCGCCGTAACCTGCCAGCGCCGCGAATGCCTCTTCGCTCCCAGCCTGCGCCCCACGTGCCGCCGCCAGCGCGGGCAAGGCCTCGGCCAATGAAGACCATGCGGCCCGTACAGGCTCCAGCCTGCGCCCCAGCGGATGCCGCGAACGTTGTCCGCTCCAGCCGCGCAGTTCTTCGCCCCACCATGCCAGCTTCGCGTCTGCTGGCAGCGGATCGCCGCTGACATTGAGTGCATCGTCGAATTCCTGCAGCAGCGCGAACCACGCCACCGCCGTCTCGCGGCGGGCGGGCGCCACGAAGATCTCGCCCACCGACCACTCGGGCCAACGCGTGCGCCATTTTTCAAGGAAGCTGTCGAGGGCGGCGGAGTCGGACATCGCGGATACGGTGTGGGAGCGACGTCAGTCGCGATGAAGTTGCAGGGAAAGGCCAGGCAACCGCGCCCGGATGAACGCCATCATCGGCCGCTCGCGACTTACGTCGCTCCCGCCAGGCGATGGAAGAAGGGCCATGCGGCCGGCTTGAGGAGGTCCGCCGGCTGTTCCAGCATCACATCCGCCCCCCACGCCGCCGGCACCTCGTGCGCCTGGCGATAGCCCCACAGCGCCGCGATCGACGGCATGCCCGCCGCACGCGAGGCCTGGATGTCGCGCTCGTCGTCGCCCACGTAAACGCAGTCGGCGATCGCGATGCCGATGCGCTCGGCGGCTACCTGCAAAGGCAGGGGATGCGGCTTCTTTTCCGCCAGCGTGTCGCCTCCGATCAGCACGGCACACCGCGTCTCCCAGCCCAGCTGCGGCAGGATGTCGCGGGCCAGGTACTCGGGTTTGTTGGTCACGATGCCCCACACGCTGCCGGCCTGCTCCAGCGCTCCAAGCATGTCGGCGACACCATCAAAGAGGAGACTGTGGCGACCGAGCTCTTCCTGGTAGATCGCCAGGAATTCAGGCACCAGCGCCTCGCGCGGACTCTGCTCCATCGCGGGGAAGGCAGCGGCCAACATCGCGCGCGCACCCTTGGATACGTGCGGCCGCAGGGTATCCAGTGTCATCGCATCGACACCGCGCGATGCGCGCATCCGGTTCGCGGTGGCCAGCATGTCCGGCGCGCTGTCCAGCAGCGTGCCGTCCAGGTCGAACAGCGCGGCGCGCGGGAATCCCCGCGCCGTCACGGCTTCACCGCACTGGCGAGGTAGTTCACGTCGGTGCGCGAGGTCAGCCGTGCACGCTGCCGCCATGGTTCATAGGCCAGGCCGGTGACGTCCTGCAGTTGGAAGCCCGCATCGCGCAACCAGCGTGCCAGTTCTGCCGGGCGGATGAATTCCTTGTAGTGATGCGTGCCCTTCGGCAGCAGCCGTGCGATGTACTCGGCGCCGACGATCGCCAGTGCGAAGGCGGCCGGCGTGCGGTTCAGCGTGGACAGGAACAGGTGTCCGCCGGGCTTCAGCAGCGTGTGGCAGGCGCGGATGATGGAAGCCGGATCCGGCACGTGCTCCAGCATTTCCATGCAGGTGACCACGTCGAAACTGCCGGGACGCTCTTCGGCCAGCGATTCGACGGAACGCAGCTGATAGTCCACCTGCACGCCCGATTCCAGCTTGTGCAGGCGCCCCACCTTCACCAGCTCGGGTGCCAGGTCGATCGCGGTGACATGCGCGCCCTCGCGCGCCAGCGCTTCGCTCAGCAATCCCCCGCCACAGCCGACATCCAGTGCGGTGGCGCCCGGCAGACGCGCACGGTCACGCACGTACTGCAGGCGGACCGGGTTCAACGCGTGCAGCGCCTTCTGCGGACCATCGGGGTCCCACCAGCGGTTGGCCAGCGCGCCGAACTTGTCGAGTTCGGCCTGGCTGAAATTGTCGTCGAGTGGCGAAGTCGTGGTTGTCATGCCGCCATTGTAGAGCGGGCTGACCCCGCGAGGCGCCAATTCCGTCGTCAGAGCGAACGCCGGGACCCAGCTCGCTCTTGCTTGGAGCAGCCTCGGGAACAGCAAACACAACGTCCACATGGATCCCAGCGTTCGCTGGGATGACGCTGTCAAGACAGCCGGATACCCGCAATCCTTTCGCGCCACTGGCGCGCATTGGCGATGACGCCGTCGATGTCCATCTCGACCAGCACACGCTGCCGCAGCTTCGCCTTGCCGGCGATCCACACATCGCTGACCTGCTGGCGGCCGGTGGCGTAGATCAGCTGCGACACCACGTGGTGCAGCGGCTGCGTCTCCAGCGCGGACAGATCCACGCAGACCAAGTCGGCCTCCTTGCCCGGTTCGATCGAGCCGATGCGGTCGTCGAACCCGATCGCCTTCGCGCCGCCCAGCGTGGCCGCGCGCAATGCACTGAACGCGTCCAGTGCCGCGGCATCCTGCGCCACCGCCTTGGCCAGCAGCGCTGCCGTGCGGGTCTCACTGAACATGTCCAGATCGTTGTTGCTCGCACAGCCGTCGGTGCCGACCGCCAAAGTCACGCCTGCACGCTCCAGGGCGCAGGCCGGACAGAAACCGGAGGCGAGCTTGAGATTGGATTCCGGGCAGTGCACGACACTGACGCCACGCTCGGCACAGAGGTGGATCTCCGCCTCGGTGAGCTGGGTCATGTGGATGGCGATCAGACGATCGTTGACCAGCCCCAGCCGGTCCAGCCGCGCGATCGGGCGCTGTCCGTGCTTCTCCAGCGACTGCTCCACTTCCTGTGCGGTCTCGTGCAGGTGCAGGTGCACGGGCACGTCGAGCTGGTCGGACAGCATCCGCACGCGCTCGAAGTTGGCGTCGTTCACGGTGTACGGCGCATGCGGGGCGAACGCGGTCGCGATCAACGCATCGTCCCGCCACTGGTCGTGCACTTCGCCGGCCTTCTCGAAGTACTCGTCGTCGGATGCCGCCCATGCCGTAGGGAAATCGATCACCGGCAAGCCGACGCGGGCGCGGAAGCCATGGCGCTTGTACGTCGCGGCCTGGACATCGGGGAAGAAGTAGTTCTCGTTGACGCAGGTCGTGCCGCCGCGGAGCATCTCGGCGATCGCCAGGGTGATGCCGTCGGCAACGAAATCCGGGCCGATCACTGCACCCTCGATGGGCCAGATGTGCTGCTGCAGCCAGACCTTCAGCGGCAGGTCGTCGGCGACGCCGCGCAACAGCGTCATCGGGTTGTGGGTGTGCGCATTGACCATGCCCGGGATCAACGCGGCATCAGGTCGCGCTACCGTCTCGCGCGGCGCGAAGCGGGTGTGCGCTTCGGCGAGCGGGAGGATCGCGACGATGCGGCCGGCGGTGACGGCGACCGCGTGGTCTTCCAGCACGACCCCGTGCGGGACGACCGGCACCACGAAGCCGGCTTCGATCAACAGGTCGCAGGCTTCGGGGGTGCGGTCGCTCATGGGGCCTCGGCTCAGAATCCCAGCGTGTAGGTCAGGCCGATGGCGCCGGCGCCGAACAGCAGCCAGCACAGCAGCATCAGCGCCAACGCGCGCCCGTAGTTCAGCCGCGGCACGCTGGGGAACAGCCGCGGCAGGGTCACGTTCCAGCAGAGCATCACGCCCAGCGCGGCGATCAGCACGCCGACGGCCCAGACGCCCAGGTAAAGCGCCAGCTGTTCCATCACTTCACGCGGCTGACGTATTCACCGGTACGGGTATCGACCTTGATGATCTCTTCCTGTCCGACGAACAGCGGCACGCGCACGACGGCACCGGTTTCCAGCGTGGCCGGCTTGCCGCCCGTACCGGCGGTATCGCCCTTCACGCCCGGGTCGGTCTCGGTGATCTGCAGTTCGACGAAATTCGGCGGGGTCACCTGGATCGGGTTGCCGTTCCACAGGGTCACCACGCAGTCTTCCTCACCCTTCAGCCACTTTTCGGCGCCGCCCATGCCGGCCTTGTCGGCCTGCACCTGCTCGAAGGTTTCCTGCTGCATGAAGTGCCAGTATTCGCCGTCGGAGTACAGGTACTGCATGTCGGTATCCACCACGTCGGCCGCTTCCACCGAGTCGGTGCTCTTCATGGTGATTTCCTGCACGCGGCCGCTCTTGATCAGGCGGTACTTCACGCGGGTGAACGCCTGGCCCTTGCCCGGCTTGACGTATTCCGTGTCGTTGATGATCGCCGGTTCGTTGTTGATCAGGATCTTCATCCCGTTCTTGACGTCGTTCATGCCATAACTGGCCATGCATGTGCTCCTGGGGTAAGGCGTACCCGCCGCGCAGGGCGGCCGGCCGGATAGAATGGGAGACCCGCCGGACCCGGCGGGTGCTTGTTTTCTGGCCCGACATGATAACCGCAGCCCCCGAACCCCGACAGCCCGTCCCGAGGCCCGCGCCCCGCTGGCAACAGGCCTGGCGCGATGCCGTGCGCGACCCGCGCGAGCTGCTGTCGTCGCTGGGGTTGGACGCGCTGGCCGGCCGCGTCTCGGACGACGCGGCCGCGCAGTTCCCGCTGCGCGTGCCGCGCGGTTTCGTGGCCCGCATGCGCCATGGCGATCCGCACGACCCGCTGTTGCGCCAGGTATTGCCGCTGGACGACGAAATGCGTCCGGCCACCGGCTATGGCCTGGATGCCGTGGGCGATGGCGCGGCCAGAACGGGGACCGGCGTGATCCAGAAATACCGCGGCAGGGCGCTGCTCGTGGCGACCGGCAGTTGTGCGATCAATTGCCGGTACTGCTTCCGCCGCCACTTCCCCTATTCGGACGAGACCGCGGCACGCGAAGGATGGCGGGAAGCCGTGGCGCTGATCCGCGCCGACACGGGCGTGGAAGAAGTACTGCTGTCCGGCGGCGACCCATTGTCGCTGTCGAACGCCAAGCTGGCCGAGCTCACCGACGCGCTGGCGGAGATTCCCCACCTGCGCCGCCTGCGCATCCACAGCCGTCTGCCGGTGGTGCTGCCCGAACGCATCGACGATGGCCTGCTGGCCTGGCTGGCCGGCCTGCCGTGGCCAGTGACCCTGGTCGTCCATGCCAACCATGCCAACGAGTTCGACGACAGCGTCGACGCAGCACTCGGGCGCCTGCGCGGCGCCGGTGTGCACCTGCTGAACCAGGCGGTTTTGCTGCGTGGCGTGAATGACGATGTCGAGGCGTTGGCGGACCTCAGCGAGCGCGGCTTCGCGGCGGGCGTGCTGCCCTACTACCTGCACCAGCTGGACCGGGTGGCCGGCGCGGCGCATTTCGAGGTCGACGACGCGCGGGCAAAGGCGCTGCATGCGGCACTGGCCGCCCGGCTGTCCGGGTACCTGGTGCCGAGGCTGGTACGGGAAGTCGCCGGCGATACCGGCAAGCGCCCGCTGTGACCCACCGACGGCAGGCCATGTCCGCATCTGCGACGCCTGCATTGGACTCACCTGCCGCGTTCAGGTATTAAACGCGCACCCCTCGCGGACACGCTGCATGCAGATCGGCAAAGACACCACGCTACGACTGACCCTGGTGGACGACAGCGCGGAGGACGCGGAAGCCATCGTCTCCACGCTGCGCAACGGCGGCATCGCCGTGCGCCCCCTGCGACCGCTCGACGCAGCGGAACTGGGCCAGATGGTGACGGCACAGCCCATGGACCTGCTGCTGGCCTCGCGCACGGCCAAGGGCATCCCGCTGGCCACCGTACTGGGCCAGGTGGATGCCAGCGGCAAGGACATCCCGGTCATCGTGCTGGCCGACGCGATCAGCGAAGCCGAGTTGCTGGCCGACCAGGCCGCCGGCGCGCGCGCGATCGCGCTGCGCGGGCGCCCGGAACACGTGCTGACCGTGCTGCGCCGCGAATGGGCCGACCTGGACGCACGCCGTTCGCAGCGCCGGCTCGAAGGCCAGATGCGCGAGACCGAGCGCCGCTGCGACGCACTGATCTCGTCCTCGCGCGACCCGATCGCCTACATCCACGAAGGGATGCACATCCGGGCCAACGACGCCTATCTGGAAATGTTCGGCTTCGAGTCCTTCGAGGATGTCGAAGGCCTGTCGCTGCTGGACCTGGTGGCCCCGCAGTACGTCAACGACTTCAAGGCCCTGCTGAAGAAACTCAGCAAGGGCGAGCCGCCGCCGGCCCGCTTCGAACTGGAGGCGCGCAGCATCGATGGCGACAGTTTCCCGGCCACGCTGGAGTTCGCCACCGCCACCTACGAGAGCGAGCCCTGCGTGCAGGTGGTGTTCCGCCGCCGCGAGGAGTTCGACCCGGAACTGGCGCGCGAAGTCGAAGACCTGCGCCAGCGCGACATGGTCACCGGACTGATGAACCGTCCCACCTTCCTGCGCGAGCTGGAGAATGCCGTGGCCCAGGTGGCCCGCGGCGAAGACCAGTACGCGCTGCTGCTGGTCGAACCGGACCACTACCAGCGCCTGCTGCAGGACATCGGCATCGATTCGGCCGACGACCTTGCGGCCGCGCTCGCGGCGCGCCTGGCGGAAAAGCTCGACGACCAGTGCACCGCCGCACGCTTCGGCGAGCGCACCTTCGCCGTGCTGCTGCGGGGCAACCACGCCCACTCCGCCGCGCTGGCCGACAAGCTGCGCGCTTCGTACGCCTCGCACGTGTTCAACGTGGGCGAGCGTTCTGCCTCGGTCACCGCCAGCATCGGCGGCGTGCAGATCGGCGAGAAGATCGCCAGCATCGGCCAGGTGCTCACGCGCGCCACCGACTGCCTGCAGACCGCCACCAACCTGGGCGGCAACCGTTTCGAGATCTTCGACCCCGGCGCCGTGGACCGTGCCGAGGAAGAGCGCGTGCAGAACTGGATCAAGCGCCTGCAGGAAGCCCTGCAGGACGGCAGTTTCCGCCTGCACTTCCAACCGGTGGTGAGCCTGCAGGGCGAACCCGGCGAAGTCTACGAGGCGCTGCTGCGCCTGGAGTCCAATGGCGAAACGGTGCTCCCGCAATCCTTCATCGGGATCGCCGAGGACAACGGCCTGCTCGATGCCATCGACCGCTGGGTGGTGAACCGTGCCATCGAGGTGCTGGCCGAGCGCAAGCGTGCCGGCCACGACACCCGCCTGGTGGTGAAGGTCAGCCCGGCCTCATTTGCCGACAACCGCCTGCTCGACCTCATCGCCCGGGAACTGGCCGCACATGACGTGCCCGGCAGCCGGCTGTGGCTGCAGACGCCCGAGGCCAAGGTCTTCACCCACCTCCGCCAGGCGCAGGCGTTCCAGTCGGCGGCGGCCAAGCTGGGTTGCCAGGTGGGCCTGGAACATTTCGGCGCGGGCCTGGATTCGTTCCAGTTGCTGTCGCACTTCCAGCCGACCTTCCTCAAGATCGACCGCGTCTTCAGCGAAGACCTGGGCAAGAACACCGAGCACCAGCAGAAGATCCGCGAGATCGCCGAGCGCGCACAGGCGCTGGGCATCCTGACGGTGGCGGAACACGTGCAGGACGCCGCCACCATGGCCTTCCTGTTCACCGCCAGCCTGGACTACGTGGAAGGCAACTTCCTCGCAGCTCCCGGTCCGGCGATGAATTACGACTTCAGCTGACATGGCTCATCCCTCTCCCCGCAAGTGGGGAGAGGGGGACTGCCTCGCCGTGCTCGTGCCTTGAAGAAAACGACGCGCTTGTATCCTTCTCCCCGCCTGCGGGGAGAAGGTGCCCGAAGGGCGGATGAGGGGCGCTCTTGGCGCCGATCCTTCCGAAGCGCAGCGACCGCAGGCTGATCGAATACTGGATGTCCACGGACAACTTCCTCCTCCTGCTGCGCCTGAATCAAGTCAGTTGCTCTCCCTACCGTGCAGGAAGAAGCAAACAAAAAACCCGCCAGAAGGCGGTTTTTTTGTTCAAGGTTCACTGCCTGGTCGCTCAGGCCATCGTGCCCTGCTGCGCGCGCAGGGCGGCGATGCGCTGCTCCAGCGGCGGGTGGCTGAGGAACAGCTTCTTCATGCCCTGGCCGATGCCACCGGCGATGCCGAAAGCCTCCACCTGCGCCGGCAGCGTGCTCGGACTGTGCTGCCGGCCCAGGCGCTCCAGCGCAGCGATCATTTTCTGGCGGCCGGCCAGCGTGGCGCCGCCATGGTCCGCACGGAATTCGCGGCGGCGCGAGAACCACATTGCGATCATCGTCGCGAACAGGCCGAACACCACTTCCAGCACCATCACGATGATGTAATAGCCGAAGCCGCGTCCACCGCCCTCGCGGTTGCCCGACAGGAAGCCATCGACGATGCCGCCCACCACGCGGGCCAGCACGATGACGAAGGTGTTCAACACGCCCTGCAGCAACGCCATGGTCACCATGTCGCCGTTGGCGACGTGGGAGATCTCGTGGCCCAGCACCGCTTCGGCTTCGTCCTGATTCATCGAACGCAGCAGGCCCGTGGACACCGCCACCAGCGCATTGTTGCGGTTGGCACCGGTGGCGAAGGCGTTGATTTCCGGTGCGTCATAGACCGCGACTTCCGGCATCCCGATGCCGGCGGCCTGCGCCTGGCGCTTCACGGTGGCCACCAGCCAGCGCTCCAGGTCATTGCGCGGCTGTTCGATCACCTGTGCGCCGGTCGCGCGCTTGGCCATCCACTTCGAGGTGAGCAGCGAGATCAGCGAACCACCGAAGCCGAACACGGCCGCCATCACCAGCAGGCCGCCCATCTGGTTGGGATTGACGCCCAGCAGGGACATCACGAAGCCCGCCAGCACCAGCACGGCCAGGTTGGTGGCCAGGAACAATGCAACACGCGTGAACAAGGTTTGTATCTCCGGGGGACGTGCACAGACAGACGCTAACGTCGCAGAATTGTGGCTGCCGCCCCGCGAATTCAAGCGGCTGGCTGACTGTGCGGTTCAGTTTTCCTCCCTCTTCCGACGAATGACCACGACCGATCCCTCCCCCGTGTACCGCGGGCGCTTCGCGCCTTCGCCCACCGGCCGCCTCCACTTCGGTTCGCTGGTGGCTGCGCTGGGCAGCTGGCTACTGGCCCGCCACCATGGCGGCGAGTGGCTGGTACGCGTGGAAGACCTCGATCCGCCGCGTGAAGTGGCCGGTGCCGCGCAGGCGCAACTGGACACGCTGGCCGCGTTCGGCATGGCATCCGATGCGCCCGTGGTCTGGCAAAGCACGCGTCACGACCTGTATGCCCAGGCCCTGTCGCGCCTGGTCGCAGAGGGCCTGGCCTTCGAATGCCGCTGCAGCCGGAGCGCGCTGGCCGACGCGGGTGGCATCCATCGCGCCTGCGTGGCGAACGACGCCCATCGCATGCCGGCCGTGAGGTTGCGGGTGCCCGATGGCGCCCATGTCGCGTTCGAAGACGGCTTGCAGGGCACGGTACAGCAGGCGGTCGATCGCGAGGTCGGCGATGTCGTCCTGCGCCGCGCCGATGGCTTCTGGGCCTACCAGTTGGCCGTGGTCGTGGACGACGCCGACCAGGGCATCACCGACATCGTGCGCGGGGCGGACCTGCTGGACTCCACCCCGCGCCAGATCCTGTTGCAGCGCGCGCTGGGTCTGCCCACGCCGCGCTACCTGCACCTGCCGCTGATCGTCGATGCGCAGGGACAGAAGCTGTCCAAGTCGATGGCGTCGTTGCCCATCGACGATGACGACCCGCTGCCCGCGTTGCTGGCCGCCTGGCAAGCGCTGGGCCAGCCGGTGGAGACGCTGGCGGGCATCGGCAACATCACCGGCGCGATGCAGGCCGCCAGCCGCGGATTCCGCCCCGAACGCCTGCCGAAAGTGACATGCATGACCTTCGCTGCATCGCACAACAAGCCTGTCGCGGGCGCTGTCTAGAATCGGGTGGCCGTCGGCTTGCGGCGGTACAAGGAGATTCCCCACATGACATCGCGCGTCGTCCTGGTCACCGGCGGCACCGGAGGTATCGGTACCGCCATCTGCAAGAAGCTGGCGGACATGGGCCACAAGGTCGCCACCAATTACCGCAATGAAGAAAAGGCCCTCGCCTGGCAGGCGCAGATGAAGGCCGATGGCTACGAGATGACGCTGGTCAAGGGTGACGTGACCTCGCCCGACGAAGCACAGGCGATGGTGAAGGAGCTCGAACAGACGCTCGGCCCGGTCGAAGTGCTGATCAACAACGCCGGCATCACCCGCGACGGCACCTTCCACAAGATGTCCTCGTCGCAATGGGGCGATGTCATCAACACCAACCTCAACTCGGTGTTCAACGTCACCCGCCCGGTGATCGAGGGCATGCGCGACCGCAAGTGGGGCCGCATCATCCAGATCAGTTCGATCAACGGCCTGAAGGGCCAGTACGGCCAGGCCAATTACGCCGCCGCCAAGGCCGGCATGCACGGCTTCACCATTTCGCTGGCGCGCGAGAACGCCAAGCTCGGCATCACCGTCAACACGGTGTCGCCCGGCTACGTGGCCACCGACATGGTGATGGCCGTACCGGAGGAAGTCCGCGCGAAGATCGCCGCCGACATTCCCACCGGCCGCCTCGGCAAGCCCGAGGAAATCGCCTACGCGGTAGCCTTCCTGGTGGACGAACAGGCCAGCTGGATCACCGGCTCCAACCTGGACATCAACGGCGGCCACCACATGGGCTGGTGAGACCGGGGCGGTGCCATCGGCGCCGCCCTGCCCGCTCCACGCGGCCCGCGCCGCGCGTCCAACCCGCCGCATGCTGCGCAGCATTTTTTCCTTGGCTGAACAGGGGCTCCCTGCCTTGTGGCCTGTTGCAAGGGCTGCTGCGCTGCGTCATGCTGACTCATACGCGTTTAGAGTGAATGCTCAATGGCTGCGATCCGCATCATCAAGAAGTACCCCAACCGCCGTCTGTACGACACCGAGATCTCCAGCTACATCACCATCGAGGACGTGCGCCAGCTGATCGTCGATGGCGAGGATTTCGAAGTCCGCGACGCCAAGAGCGGCGACGACCTGACCCGCACCGTGCTGCTGCAGATCATCAGCGAGCAGGAACAGGACGGCGAACCGGTACTGTCCACCCAGCTGCTCAGCCAGATCATCCGGTTCTACGGCGATTCGCTGCAGGGCTTCATGGGCAACTACCTGGAGCGCAGCATGCAGTTGTTCATGGAACAGCAGCAGCAGTTCCGCAGCCAGATGGGCAGCATGCTGGGCCAGACGCCGTGGACCATGATGAACCAGCTGACCGAGCGCAACATGGAGTTGTGGCAGGAGTTCCAGCGCAACCTCAGCGGCGGCATGGGCCGCCCGACGACGGTCAAGCCGAAGGATCCGCCGCGCGAAACGCCGAAGACGCGCGCGCGCTGAACCACTCCGTAGTGAAACCCGGCCCGCGCCCCGTTGCGCGGGCCTTTTTTTGACCTCGCGACACAGGGATTCCGCATGACGCAACGCATCGCCGTGGTAACCGGCGGCCTGGGGGGCTTGGGCCTGGCGATCTGCCAGGCACTGGCGCGCACCGGCCGCAGAGTGGTCGCCGCCGACCTGCCCGCCTCCGGCGAACAGCTCGACCGTTTCCACGCGCAGACCGCCGGGCTCGATGTCGAAACCGCCACCGTCGACGTGGCCGACTTCGATGCCTGCGCCGCACTCGTGCGCGATGTCGAAGCCCGCCACGGCGCGCTCGACATCCTGGTCAACAACGCCGGCATCACCCGCGACGCCACCCTGCGCAAGATGGACAAGGCGCAGTGGGATGCCGTGATCGGGGTGAACCTGGACAGCGTGTTCAACCTCTGCCGCCATGCCGTGGACGGCATGCAGGCGCGCGGGTTCGGTCGCATCGTCAACATCAGTTCTGTCAGCGGCCAGACCGGCAATTTCGGCCAGGTGAACTACGCGGCGGCGAAGGCCGGCCTGCACGGCTTCTCGATGTCGCTGGCGCGCGAAGTGGCGCGCAAGGGCGTCACCGTCAACAGCGTCTCGCCCGGCTACGTGGAAACGCCGATGACCAGGGCGATGCCCGATGACGTCCGCGACCGCACCGTCGCCGCGGTGCCGGTGGGCCGCATCGGCCAGCCGGACGACATCGCGCGCGCGGTCGCCTTCCTCACCGCCGACGATGCCGGCTACATCACCGGCGCCAACCTGCCCGTCAACGGCGGCCTGTTCATGAGCTTCTGAACAGGAAGCCGCGTCCCCGTCTTCCCGCTCCCTGCGAATCAACACGCACCTTCGACAAGGATTCCCGATGAAACTCACTCCTCCCACCTTCGGCGTCTGGCTGATCGCGCTACTGCTCGGCGGCGGCGGCATCGCGGCGAAGTTCGGCTACGTGCCGGTGCTGGCCCCGCATGCGTTCTGGCTGGTGGTCGCCGGCTTCGGCCTGCTGGTCGCGGCCACGCTCTTCAGCAAACTCTGAGCGAAGCTCCCGCGTCCCGGGCTTGCCCGGGACCTGGCGGCGGCGTACCGTCACCGGGCCACGCCACGTGGCGCTGCGGAGACGATGCATGCAAGGTTTCGTCAGGCTCGCGCTGTACTCGGCCGTCATGATCCTGCCTGCACTGGCGGGATGCGCGACGCACACCGCCGCCGCGCAGACGGCGCCACGATGCAAGGCGGTCGGCTGTATCGAGCCGCTCGACCTGGCGACTGCCGGTCCGGGCTCCACCGTGCTGCTCGTCCATTGCGTCGACGCCACGCAGACGCAGCGCCGCTATCGGCTCGAACCCGATGGATGGACGCTGCAGATGTACGAAACGGTTGCAGTCGCCACCGCCACCTGCCCCGCCTCTCCCGCGCGCTGAGCGCCCTTGGAACTGATCGCGTATCTGCTGGCGGACCTGTGGTCCAAGCCACGCCTGCTTGTGCCCTTGCTGTTGGGGGTCGTCGCGGGACTGGGTCTGTTCCACCTGACCGGCAAGGAACCCGCCTCCGCCGCGATGGCGCTAGGATGCGCGCTGCTCGGACTGACGGTCGGCTGCATCCTGGAGTACCTGCGCGAACCGCCGCGCGATCCTCTGGACTGACGGTTACTCGACTTCGAAGCGGTCGAACGCGATCTCCAGCGTTTCGAATACCGTCTCCGCTTCCACCGCAACCAGGGGCGAGGTCAGGTAGCCTGCCGGTCGCGCGCGCAGGAAGCGCCAGCTCATCGCCGGATTGCCCTGTTCGTCCAGCAGCGTGACCGTGACGGTGCGTCGGGCATCGCCGCCGTTACGCGCCTCGTTCCACCACTGGTACCACGCCAGCGAACCGATCACGCCCCTGCGGAGCACCAGATTGTCGTAGTGCATCAGCGTGGACAGCTTGATCGCTTCCGGCACCTTGTCGTTGCCATTGCGGTACTCGTTGAGCTGCAGCCGCGCAGCGGGAAACAACACCTCCGACACCCCGGCGTCGGGTCCGTCGCCCAGGCCAAGGTCGACATGGAAGTTCATTCCGGCATAAGGACGGTCGCGCTGAACGGCCATGGGCAGGGCTCCGTGTGAAGGGGGACGTCACCCGCCGGAAGGCGGCCAACCCTTGTCCCAACGCAAGGACGCCGCGTCGGAGGTCAGCCTTGTGATGGCGACGCCGGGCGTGGCGCTGCTCACGGCATGCCCAGCAGGAAAGATGGCGTGACGCTTGGCAGCCCGGATTCCCGGGTTTCGCCTTCGACTCTACCCGGGCTACAAAGGGACTACGCGTCCGAGGCCACGTGATTGATCCAGTCAACGTACAGGTTCGTCACCCTGGCGCAGCGCGATGATCAGCGGCTTCAGTTCGCGCCAGGGATATCGTCGGTCTTCCGGCCAGGGAAGCCGGAACCAGGGTTTGCGCCTGCGGGACATGATGCCGCTGACGAGCCAATCCTCGTCGAAGGCTTCCCACACCCCGGCAGTCGACCACCGATTCGGATGGACCACGGGATGCACTTCGTCGAAGAGGATGCGCTGCAATGCCGGGATGGCGAACGGCGAGCGGGCGCATTGTTCGGCGGCCCGGTTCCACGGCGGCTCCGTGTCGAGGTAGAGATCGCTCAATGCGATCCAGAGGGGGCGACGGATCGCCAACTCGTCCGACGAGAATCTCATTCAGCGCCAGAACTTCATGATCAACGGGTAGACGGACCACGCCGTTGAAAGCCGCTTTCGGCGCCACCCATCCTGCGCAATCAGCCGCGGATCACTCTTCCGCCCACACCACATCGATCCCTTCCGAGTCGCCCACCGCATTGCGCAACAACGCGACGAATCCGGCGCTGGCGCCCAGGGCTTCCAGCGCGTCGATCGCGGTGTGCTCCACGTAGTAATCCTGGTCCGTCGAGGATTCTTCCTCCATGTGGCCGACCAGCACCTGAAAGTCTTCCTGCGAGATCGTGCCCAGCGTGCGGCCCGTGTCTTTTTCCGTCAGACGGATGCTCATGCGGTCCTGCTCTCCTTTGGGAATGGGTAGAAGCTCAACGCGAAGGGGGCGATGCGGGCGGTGCGCGCAGGAACGTGGCCAGGCCACCCAGTTGCAGGCCCTGCACCTTGTCCACGACGGGCGCGAACTTGCTCATGTCATCCGGCGTGTAGCCGCCGACGCGATACCACAGGGTGATGCGGGTGCCGCCGTTCTCTTCGACGAAGCGCCATTCCAGCGCGCCGTGCAGGCCCATGCCCTGCAACGGGCCCAGGCCGCCGGTCATGCGCAGCAGCTTGCCGGGATCGGTGAAGGTGACCGTCATGTGCCACGCCTGCTGCGCGCCGTTGATCTCGCAGAAGCAGCCGCCGGCCTTGTCGGTGATGACGAGCTTCGAGGCATCGCCCCACCAGGTATGGTCGGCGGGCCACCAGCGGCCAACATCGTTCACCAGCGCGGTGTAGGCCGCCTGCGGGGCGACAGGCACCCACTCCGAGTTTTCGAGGGTGAAGCCGTCCGGCTGCGCGTCCTTGATCGCGGCCTGCGCGGGCGCGGCAACGCACAGCGCCACCAGCAACAGCGCTGACGGGAGCGACGTCATGGCGCGGCGCCTTCCTTGCAGAAGCGCTGGCGGTACTCCATCGCCTTCGGCATCAGCGCGGTCAGGTTCTGGATGCGCGTGCCGGGATTGGGATGGGTGGAGGAAAACTCCGGCGGTGCCTGCCCGCCGCTGGCCTCGCTCATGCGCTGCCACAGCGGCACGGCTTCCTGCGGATTGAAGCAGGCGGCGGCAGCCAGCATCAGGCCCACTTCGTCGGCCTGCGTCTCGTGCTCGCGTGCATACGGCAGCAGGTAGCCGTACCCCATCGCGGCCATCACCATCTGCTGCTGTTGCGGGTCCATGCCACTCATCGCGCCGGCCATCTGGCCGATCTGGGTGAGCTTCTGCTGCGACATGCGCTGCGCGCCGTGGCGCAGCAGCGCGTGGGCGATCTCGTGGCCCATCACCACCGCTACCGCATCGGCGTTCTTCGCCACCGGGATCAGGCCCGTGTAGACGGCCATCTTGCCGCCCGGCAGGCAGAAGGCATTCGCCTGGTCGGACTGGATGACGTTGACGTCCCACTCGAAAGTCTTCCAGTTGCCGCTGGCCTGGGTGCCCTTCTCCTGCGCGATGGCGGCTTCGACTTCCGGGATCTTCGCAATCAGGCGTTGCGCGATGGTGCGTACCTGCTGCGCGATCTGCGAATTCGGATCGACCGGCTGCTCCTGCGACAGGATCTCCTGGTAGGCCTGCAGGCCGAGCGCCTTCTCTTCTTCCACGCCGATGGAACCATCGATCAGCACCTTCTCGCCGGTGTAGGGATCGACCACGCGATTGTTGAGGTAGTAGCACCCGCCATAGACCAGGAAGCCCAGCAGGATCAGCCAGCGGATGTTGCCCAGTCCGCCGCCGCGCCGCCCGCCGCCCTGCCCGTACTGCGAGCGTCCGTTTGGATCTTGCCTCATCACCCTCTCCCTGGCGGCTAGATGCCGCGAACGACGCGGAAGCCCACCCGCGCATTAGTCATATCCGAATCCGACGACGAGCGCCACGCGGCACGTGCCTGCGCCGGCGAACTGGCCCAGGACCCGCCGCGCACCACCCGTGACCGGCAGCCGGGATTGAACCACGCCGCCCCATCCGCCGGGGCGCGCCGGTAGCTGGCATGCCAGCAGTCCGCGACCCATTCGCTGGTGTTGCCATCCAGGTCCTTCAGGCCGAAGGCGTTGGTACGGAAGCGCCCGACCGGCGCCGGGCCCCAGTAACCGTCGCCGTAACCGACGAAGGCGTTGTTCCAGGTGCGCCCGCTGGGCGAGCGGTCGTTGCCCCCGGTCAGGTTGGCCACGCCGCGCGGGGGCTGTCCGTTGCCCCAGGGATAGCGGCCCTGCCGGCCGGCACGCAGGGCGTATTCGTACTCGGCCTCGCTGGGCAGCCGGTAGCCGTGCCCGGTCTGCCCGGCCAGCCATTCGGCGTAGGCCTCGGCGTCGTACACGCTGACGTGCAGCACCGGCATGTCGTCGCTGGCGGGCTGCCCGGTGTAGTCCGAGCGCCAGTCCACGCCGCTGCGGCGCACGAAATTGCCGCTGCGTTCGTCGTAGACGATGGAGTGGCCACGGCGCGTGGCACGTGGACGGTACTGGGTGGCTTCCACGAAGCGGCGGAATTCGCCCACCGTCACCGGGTGCCGCGCCATCGCGAACCCGCGATCGAAACGCACGTAGTGGGCGGGCTTCTCGGCATCGGTGGCATCTTTTTCGTCCTCGCCCGCGCCCATGCTGAAGCCACCGTGCGGCACCACCACCATCGCCGGCCCGCGGCCACCATGGTGCAGCGCGTCGGTGAACGCCTGGCCCGGACGGAACAGGCCGTAGTGCGTGGCCAGGTCGATGCGCTGGCGGAAATCGGCCGCCACGCGGTTGCCGGGCTCGGCGATGCGCAACACCTCGGCCAGCTTCACGCGTGCCTCCTTCAGCCCGAGCGGCGTCGCCATGTCGCGCACGCCGGCATCGCGCAGTTCGGCGATGCGCGCCATGCGGATGGCTTCCACGCGCACGCGCGCATCGGCCACGGTCTGGGCGTCCTCGCGGATCTTGGCGGCATGGTCCAGCCAGAGGCGCGTGGTGTCGAAGTCGCTGGCCAGCGCGGCTTCTTCCGCGCGGCGGATCATGGCGCTCTCCACGGCGGCCAGCCCCTGTATGGCGCGCGGCTGGCCCGGCTTCCACTTCAGCACTTCGCGGAAACCCGCCAATGCGCCGCCGCCGTTCTCGCCCAGCGTGCCTTCGCGCAGGGCGCGTTCGCTGGCCACGTTCAGGCGGGTGAGCTGATCGGCCTCGTCCACCCGCGCGAGATAGGCGACGACCGCCGGATCGGCCGGGGCCACGGTACGCGCCACGGCGGCGATCTGCCGTGCGCGACGGAGGGCCTCGGTGCGGTCCTCGGCATGGCGCATCACCTGCGCACCCTGGTCCAGCAGGCGATCCAGGCTGCGGCCGAGGCCGGTCTTCGCGCGCGCATCGCCGGCATCGAGCCGTTGCAGCGCGAGGTACAGCGGGATCGCGTCGTCCGGCCCATCGAACAGGCGGCCTTCGGACAACGCACGCGCCGCACGCCGGTGTGCGTCAGCGGCATCGCCGGGCACCAGGGCTACGGCGGGCGGGCGCCAGTTCAGTTCGTCCACGCCGCTGTCATCGCCCGTCACCGTCACGCTGGGCATGCGTACGGCATCGGCGGCGGCACCCGCTTCGTCCGGCGTCGCCGTATCGCGCGAACACGCTGCGAGCCACGGCAGCGAGATCAACAAGGCGGCAAGGATCGCGCGCAAACACCCTCCGTGATGGGAGCCAGCAGCCCCCGTGAGAGAATGCCGGCAGACACTACCGGCAGACGATACGGGCTGAGCCCGGACCTTAGGTTATTGTCCCCTGACTGAGCAAACCACGCATCACGCGGAGATTTCGTGCCCCACTGGATCGACACCCCCACCGCGCTGGACGCGCAGCTGCAACGCCGGCCCACGCGGATCGGCCTGGATACCGAGTTCGTGCGTGAACGCACCTATTGGCCGCAGCTGGCGCTGGTGCAGATCGCCATCGACGACGACGTGCTGCTCGTCGACCCCCTGGTGCCGGGCATGACCGATGCGCTGAGGCCGTGGCTGCTGGACACCACGATCACCAAGGTCATGCACAGCGCCAGTGAAGACCTGGTCGCGTTCAAGTTCGCCTGCAATGCGTTGCCCACGCCGTTGTTCGATACGCAGATCGCCGCCGCCATCGGCGGGGTGGCCGCCGGTCTGGGCTACCAGAAGCTGGTGGAACGCATCACGGGCGTCGTGCTGCCCAAGGGCGAGACCCGTTCGGACTGGCTGCGCCGCCCGTTGAGCGAATCGCAACTCCACTACGCCGCCGACGATGTGCGCTATCTGTTCGCGGTGCACGACGCGCTCCGGACCGGACTGGCATCCAGTGGCCGCCTTGCGTGGCTGGAAGAAGACTGTGCCCGCTTCGTGGAGAACGCGGCGCACGACGAGGGCGAACGCTGGCCGCACCTGTCCATGCGCAGCGCGCAGTTCCTCGATGCCGACGCGCAGCAGCGGCTGGTGCGCCTGCTGCGCTGGCGCGAAACGCAGGCCCGCGCCAGCGACAAGCCGCGCAGCTGGATCCTAGACAACGAGCTCGCGGTGGGCCTCGCCCGCACGCCGCCGGTGGACAAGGCGGCGCTGCTGCGCCTGTTCGACACCCAGCCCAAGGCGCCCCGCAAACTGGCCGACGCCATCTGGCAGACGCTGTCCACGCCGCTGGACGACGAAGCCGGCATGCCGCTGGCGCGCAATGCCACCGATGGCGACAAGGCGCAGGTCAAGCGCCTGCAGGATGCGGTGTCCGCCCGCAGCGCCGAACTCGGCCTGCCGGACGGCGTGCTGGCCTCGCGCCGGTATCTGGAGGCGCTGCAGGAATCGGGCCAGTGGCCCGCCGCGCTGTCGGGCTGGCGGCGCGGCGAACTGGAGCCCACGCTGGCGCCCATCCTGGCCCGCGCGGGCTTGGCACAGGAAGCGGCCACGGGCTAGAATGGCGCCGCTCTTGTGGGGCCATAGCTCAGCTGGGAGAGCGCGTCGTTCGCAATGACGAGGTCGGGAGTTCGATCCTCCCTGGCTCCACCAAACACCCGAAAGGCCAGGCGTATGCCTGGCCTTTTTCGTTGCCGGTCCTGCAGCGCCGGTCTTGCCCCCGCCCAAAGAAAAAGCCCGCCGGCACAAGGCCGACGGGCTGGGAGAGCAAAGTATCGCGTGAATCAGAACTTGTAGCTGACGCCCAGCAGGTAGCTGCGGCCCCACTCGACGTATTCCAGCGGACGGTCCTTGGTGCCGGCGTAGGTCTGGTAGGCCTCGTCGGTCAGGTTGCTGGCCTGGAACAGCACGCTCAGGCCGCTGAGCGCATGCCCGTCCGGGAACGAGTAGCTGACCTGCGCGTCGGTGATGTTCTCGCCGACCACGTAGCGCAGCGTGCGGTTGCCGTTGAAGTTGCCGATCTCACCGATGAAGTCCGAACGCCGACGCTGGTTGATGCGCGCCTCGAAGCCGTTCTTCTCGAAGTACACCGTCAGGTTGTAGACCCGCTTGGACAGGCCCGGCAGATCGATATCGCCTGCACCCACGCTGGACGCACTCTCCGGATCGCGGATCTGGATGTTGCTGTCGTTGAACGTGGCACTGGCCACCGCACCGAAGCCCTCCAGCGCATCGCTGAACATGTCGAACGGCAGCGACGCCGACAGCTCCAGGCCCTGCAGCGTGCCACCCTCGCCGTTCACCGGCCGCGAGTAACTGCCCGTCGGGTTGACACCGACGCCCGGGAAGTTCGGGTGCGGCGGGATGTCGGACGTGTAAGCGGACAGGTCGTAGAAAGGATCGGTCTGCGTGTAGATGTAGGTCTGCAGATCCTTGTAGAAATACGCCGCAGCCACGTACGCCTTGGTGCCGAAGTACTTCTCGTACGACACGTCGAACGCATACGCCCGCCACGGATCGAGCATCGGATTGCCGCCGCTGGCGAAGCTGTTGCGCAGGCCGGTGCCGTTGTTCTGGTCCGGGCCATCGGACGCCGTCACTTCCAGCGAGGCGCGCAGCTGGTCCACGCGCGGGCGCGCCACCTGCTTGGCCAGCGCGACACGCAGGGTCTGGTCGTTATCGAAACCGAACGCCAGGTTCATGCTCGGCAGCACGTCGGTGAAGGTCTTGCCCATGTGGATGGGCAGCGGATTGCTGCCGCCACTGAGCCTGATCGCGTCGGAAGCCTGATCGACGTGCTGGACCTGCACGCCGGCATTGCCGCGCACGCTGACGCCGCCCCATTCGGTATCGATGTTGCCGCGCACGTAGGCCGTGGTGGTCTTCTCACGCACGTCCCATGCCTTGGCGACGAGATACGGGAACGCGCTGTCGCTCGGCTCGAAGGTCATGTAGCGCGCGACGGCTGCGGGCACGTTCCAGGACGGGATGTAGCCGATGCCGGCAAAGCTGAGATCGACCGGACGGTACTGCAGATCTGACCCGATCGCCGTGATGCCCTGCGCGCCAAGGTTGATGTTGGCCTCGGGCTGACGCTTGTTCTTCTCGCGGTCGGCGTAGTTCAGGCCGACATCGATGTCGGTCATCCAGGACAGGAACCCGGGGGCCGGCAGGGACGCGGCCAGCTTGCCCGTGCGGAGTTCATCGACCACGCTCGGCACCTTGCCGTAGCCCGAGCCGTAGATCGTGCCGGTCAGGTACAGCGACTCCGGATTCGAGTAGTCGCGCCCGGGATTGATCTGCGAGAACCCGTTGTTCCTGAGCTGCAACTGCAGCGTGTCCAACTGCGGCGCCGGCAGCATCTGCGTGTTGTTCTCGAGGTTGAGCTCGTCACGCTTGGCGCGGGACCAGCCCACGTCGGCGATGATGCGCACCTGGCCGGCCGTGAACTCGTTGTTCCATCCGAAGGCATTGATCTCGTCTTCGCGACGGTTGTACATGCCGCGCACCAGCGGGTACACGTTGCCCACGGTGCCGCCGGTGAAGGTATTGTCGCCGTTGATGACAGGATTGGTGACGTCCAGACGACCATAGCCGCCGTTGTAGTCGCCGATATGGACTTCGAACTGGTTGGCGGTATCGACCTGCTCGGCTTCCGAATGGAACAGGTCCAGCGTGCTCGTCCACGCATTCGACGGACGGAACTGCACCGTGGCCATCACGCCGTCGCGCTTGGTTTCGCCGGTGCGGCGCAGCGCCTTGATGCCGTCGGAATAGAACGTGCCGGCCGGCACGCCCGGGCGCCAGTTGTCGCCGATGGCCTGCCAGGGCTCATACAGGCCCACCTGGTTTTCCTGGATCGGCGTGGTGGTGTGCGAGTACCCGATAGAGAAGCCGAAGGTGCGCGCTTCATTCTGGGTGATGTAGCTGGCGTTGATGCGCTCGCCGTAGGCGGACGCATCGGCCGCCGCGCCGAGCGAGTTGCGCTGGCCGCGTACGCCGACGGTGCCCACCGGCGCATCGAAGCTCAACGGGCGCACGGTCTGCATGTCGATGGTGCCCGACAGGCCCTGGCCGATGAGGCCGGCATCGGGCGTCTTGTATACCGTCACGCCGCCGACCAGCTCGGACGGATACTGGTCGAACTCGACGCTGCGGTTGTCGCCGGTGCTGACCATCTCGCGGCCGTTTAGCAGCGTGGTGGAGAAGTCGGGCGACAGGCCGCGCACGCTGATCACCTGCGCGCGACCCGCGACGCGTTGCGCGGCCAGGCCGGGCAGACGGCCGATGGATTCGCCGATGCTGACATCCGGCAGCTTGCCGATGTCTTCGGCGGATACCGCCTCGACGATGGAGGTGGAATCGCGCTTGACCGAAATGGCGCTCTCGATGCCGCGGCGGATGCCCGTCACCACCACGGTGTCCAGTTCGGTGGCCTCGGCTTGCTGGTTCTGTTCTGCGGCGGTTTCGGCGGTCTGGGCCTGTACGCCCGTCGCGGTGAGCGCGATGGCGGACGCCAACGCCGCGCTCAGCAGGTTGCGCTTGAGTTGCATGTTCCCCTCTCCAAGGACGTTGTATGCGATGAACCGGGTGCGTCGCAGAATGCGATCGCCCGGGTCTGCCACGCCAGGGGCAAGTGCCCCGAAACGTGCGGCAATGGTAGTGGCGCACGCAGCTGCACAATCCGCGCTGCATACGTATTCATGCATATTCCAAGCCGTGATGTAACACGCGTTCCGCGCGCACGGTCGACCGCGCACATGCACGATGCAAGGCATCGCCGCAGTCGTTCAGGCAACAGGTCTCCGCACGCGCAAGGCAGTCATGCGGGTGCGCGTGAAAGGCTTAAGGGACGTGGATGTCCGCTGCTGTCAGGGCCGCAGCAGGAAACCCAGCGGCACTTCGATGCGGTCGCGCCAGGCGGCCTCGTTGTGGGTGGCGCCCAGGTAACGGTGGCTCAGCAGATCCGTGCCGGGACGATACCCACGCGCCCGCATCACACTGTCGACACGCTGCTGGTAGGGCTCGTACATCGCGTCGATGGCTTCGGTGCCATAGTCGAAGTAGAAGCGGTTGCCGCCGGGCGCAGGCAGGTGCTGCGCCAGATAGCCTTCGACGATGCCACCGGCGATCGGCCAGTGCGTGGATACGCACCCTGCCCCGCCGAACACCTGCGGGTACTCCAGCACCGCATACGCGGAAATCAGACCGCCCATGCTGGACCCCATCACGAACGTGTCCGCCGGGCCGGTGAGCGTGCGGTACTGCGCATCGATGAACGGCTTCAGCTCGGTGACGAGGAAGGCGAGATAGTCGTCCGCGATGATCTCGGCCGTCGGAAACGGCGGATCGCCTGGCGTGGGAATAAACGCCTCGCCGTGGATGGCCTTGCGCGGCATGTATTCCTGCAGGCGCTTGGGCGTGTTCCATACGGCGACAACGATGGCCGCGCGCGCATGTCCGTTGGCAATCAGGCGCGTCATCGCCTCGTCCACGCCCCAGTCCACGCGGGTGTAGGAGGTCGACGGGTCGAACACGTTCTGCCCATCGTGCATGTAGAGCACGGGATAGCGTGCGCCGTCCGCTTCCGTGTAGCCCGGTGGCAACCAGACGTCCACGTTCCTCGCCGCGACATGGCGGGAAGGGAACTGCGCGTGACGCAGCAGCGTGCCGGTGACACCCTCGCCCGTCACCGCCTGCGCGGCGGCGATGGAGGCTGCGCGCTCCTGCGCCTGCGCGATGAACGACGCGGCCAGCAGCAACAGCGCAATCCCGATCCTGCCCAGGCATATGCCCATCGTCGCGTCCCGTTGATTCAGTCGATGAGGGCGTAGTACACGCCGCGGGGAGGGAGCATGAGCCCGCCATCCTGCAGGGTGCCGGACGGCAGGCCGTGGCTGTCCACCGCACGCGGCACGATGCCTCCCGGCAATGCCCACGAGGCCTCCTGCGACGACAGGTTGAACACCACCAGCATCGCCGCGCCCCCGGTCTCGCGCACGAAGGCGAGCACTGGCTCGGGGGCATCCAGGAAGCGGATGCTGCCCACCCGCAATGCAGGCTGGCTGCGTCGCCACGCGAGGAAGCGCCGCACCTGGTTGAGGATGGAACCGGCATCGGCTTCCTGCGCAGCGACATTGGTCGCCCGGTGTTCCGCGGGGATCGGCAACCACGGATCGCCGTGGCTGAAGCCGGCCTGCTCGCCATCGTTCCACGGCATCGGCGTACGGCAACCATCGCGGCCCTTGAAGTTCGGCCAGAACGTCTTGCCGTAGGGATCCTGCAATGCTTCGTAGGGCACATCAGCTTCGGGGAGCCCGAGTTCTTCGCCCTGGTACAGGCAGACCGAGCCGCGCAACGAACACACCAGGGCGACCAGCTGCGCCGCCAGGGCCGGTGACGCATCGCCGTTGCCCCAGCGCGTGACCGCACGCTGGACGTCGTGGTTGGAGACCGCCCAGCAGGGCCAGCCGTCGACCATCGCGGCTTCCAGCCGCTCGACCGTGTCGCGGATGTAGGCGGCGCTGCCGTCATCGGTCAGCAGTTCGAAGCTGTAGCCCATGTGCAGGCGCTGGTCGCTGACGTACTCGGCGGTGGTGGCCAGCGAGTCCTCCGACGAGATTTCACCCAGCGCGGCCGCGTCCGGATAGCGGTCCAGCAGGCCGCGCAAACGCTCCAGGAACGGGATGTTCTCCGGCTGCGTGTTGTTGAAATAGTGGTACTGGTACGCGTACGGATTATCGGGACTGAAGCCGCGCCCCACCCGCTTTTCCTTCGGCTTGGGTGGGTTGTCGCGCAGTTGCGCATCGTGGAAGCAGAAGTTGATCGCGTCCAGCCGCAGGCCGTCCACGCCCTTGTCGAGCCAGAACTGCACATTGTCCAGCGTGGCCTGCTGCACCGCCGGATTGTGGAAGTTCAGATCGGGCTGGCTGGCGAGGAAGTTGTGCAGGTAGTACTGCTCGCGGCGCGGCTCCCAGCGCCAGGCCACGCCACCGAACAGCGACATCCAGTTGTTGGGCGGTGTGCCGTCTTCCTTCGGATCGGCCCACACGTACCAGTCGGCCTTGGGGTTGGTGCGGTTCTCGCGGCTCTCCTTGAACCACGCATGGTCCACCGAACAGTGACTCAGCACCTGGTCGATCATCACCTTGACGCCCAGTGAGTGCGCCTTGGCGAGCAGGCGATCGAAATCGGCCAGCGTGCCGAACAGCGGATCCACGTCGCGGTAATCGGCGATGTCGTAGCCGAAGTCCGCCATCGGCGACTTGAAGAACGGCGAGATCCAGATCGCGTCCACGCCCAGGCCGGCGATGTAGTCGAGCTTCTCGACGATGCCCGGCAGGTCGCCCACGCCATCCCCGTTGGTGTCCAGGAAGCTGCGGGGGTAGATCTGGTAGATCACTGCGCCACGCCACCAGTTGTTCTTCGTCATCGATGCACCCGTCCGCAATGCGCGGCACACCCCTCCGGTGCGCTCGGCGGGCGCCACTATTCCACGAGCCACCGGCATGTGTGAGCGGAGGTCGTCATGGGTGTGCATGAATACGTATGCAGATGACATGACGCGTGCGCCATGCAGTGCGCGCGCCCGATCACCGGCGAAGGTCGCATGCTGCCCTGAAAGCCATGTGGCACAAGGACTTTTGCGTTGGGCACGCGCGAAAGAGCGGAGCGGACGTCCGCTGTCGCGCATGCGCGCATTGTTTGCGGTGCAGCATGGAATCGTCCGCGCTTGCCTGCAAGATGCCGCCACGCCCGCCACCACGCGTGCCCACTTCCGACCGCATCGCACTGCCAGGGACCCCGATGACCGCCAAGCCCCGCCTGTCCTTCTGGCAGATATGGAACATGTCGTTCGGCTTCCTGGGCATCCAGTTCGGTTTCGCACTGCAGGGCGGCTTCATGTCGCGGATCTTCCAGACCCTGGGCGCGGAGAAGGACGCGTTGCCGCTACTGTGGATCGCAGCGCCGCTCACGGGCCTGCTGGTGCAGCCGGTCATCGGCTATTTCAGCGACCGCACCTGGCATCCCCGACTGGGACGGCGGCGCCCCTACTTCCTCGCGGGCGCGATCCTCAGTTCGATCGCACTGGTCTTCATGCCGCACTCGCCCACGTTGTGGATCGCGGCCGGCCTGTTGTGGGTCTTGGACGCGAGCATCAACATCAGCATGGAACCCTTCCGTGCGCTCGTGGCCGACAAGCTGCCGGAGAGCCAGCGCTCCTACGGTTTCGTGCTGCAGACCCTGATCATCGGCATCGGCACGTGGGTCGCCAGCAACCTGCCGTGGTTCATCACGCAACTCGGGGTCTCCAACGAGGCGGGCCCGGGCGTGGTGCCCCCGTCGGTGAAGATCGCCTTCGCGATCGGCGCCTTCGTCTTCATGGCCAGCATCCTGGTCACCATCCTGACCACGCGCGAGTATCCGCCGGACGATCTGGAGCGCTTCCACGCCGACAAGCGTGCGCAGGACAACGTGGCCAGCGAGATCGCCCGGCATGTCGCGCACATGCCGGCGCAGATGCGGCGCCTGGGCATGGTGCAGTTCTTCAGCTGGCTGGCGTTCTTCGCGATGTGGAGCATGGCCACGCCGGGCCTGACGGAACATGTCTTCAACGCGCCGGCACCGGATCCGGCGGCATTCGACATGGCGGTGCCTGCACAGGCAGCGGCCTTCCAGTCGGCCAATGCGGCGTTCCAGGATGCTGCCGACCTCGTGGGGTCGTACATGGGCTATTACGGCCTGTCGTCGATGCTGGTGGCGCTGCTGCTCAGCTTCTATGCCGCCCGCTTCCCGCTCAATCGCAAGGCCGTGCATGCGGGCTCGCTGGTCCTCGGCGGCGTGGGCTTCCTGTCGATGTGGTGGGTGCCGCACCCGGCCTGGCTGATCGCCTCGTTCGCGCTGGTGGGCGTGGCGTGGGCCAGCATCCTGTCGATGCCGTACGCGCTGCTGTCCAGCCATGTACCGGCGGAGAAGATGGGCATCTACATGGGCATCTTCAACATGTTCATCGTGGTCCCGCAGATCGTCGCGGCCACGCTGCTGGGCCCGGCACTGCGCGCATTCTTCGCCAATGAAGCGATCTTCGCGCTGGTCATCAGCGGCGTCAGCCTACTGCTGGCCGCCCTGGCCCTGGCCCGCGTGCACGAAACCCCGGACGCCGCCGCCCCCATTTCCTCGCAGGCCCACTGATGAAGTACACCCACCGTTCGCTCGCCGCCGCACTGGCGGTCCTGCTGTACGCACCATGCACCGTGCTGGCCGCCGACGAGTTCTACGGCACCACCGAACCTTTCGCGAAGGAAGCCGTGTACTTCGTGCTGACCGACCGCTTCGTCAACGGTGATCCGTCGAACGACCATCGCGACCAGGGCGGCAAGAACCCGACCTTCGATCGCGCCACCCCCGGTGCGCCCGAAGGCCAGACCGACAACGTCGGTTACCTGGGCGGCGACTTCAAGGGCGTACTCGACAACGCCGGCTACATCCGCGATCTCGGCTTCACCTCGGTGTGGATCACCCCGATCATCGACAACCCGGACGAAGCCTTCACCGGCGGCGAAGAAGTGAAGTGGGCCGGCATGTTCACCGACCGCGGCAAGACCGGCTATCACGGCTACTGGGGCATCAACTTCTACAGGCTGGACGAGCACCTGCCCAGCGAAGGACTGGATTTCGCCGGCTTCACGAAGGCGATGAAGGAGCAGAAGCTCGACGTGGTACTCGACATCGTCGGCAATCACGGCTCGCCCGCGTATTCGATGCCGAAGATGCAGCCGCAGTACGGCAAGATCTGGGACAAGGACGGCAAGCTGATCGCCGACCACCAGAACCTCGACCCGGACAGACTGGACCCGCGCCGCAAACCGATGCACGCGTTCTACAACACCGGCGGCGGACTGGCGCAGCTCTCGGACTTCAACGAGAACAATCCGGCGGTGATGGAGTACCTGGTCGGCGCCTACGAGCAGTGGATCGACCAGGGCGCGGCCGCGTTCCGCGTGGACACCATCGCCTGGATGCCGCATGCGTTCTGGAAGGAATTCGCTGATCGCATGCGCGCGAAGAAGCCGGGCTTCTTCATGTTCGGCGAGAACTTCAACTACGACGCCGCCAGCATCGCCAGCCACACCTGGACCCGCAACGGCAGCTACAGCGTGCTGGATTTCCCGCTGAAGGGAAAACTGGCCGAAACCTTCGAGAAGCCGGGCACCAGCTACGAGGAGATCGGCAAGGCGCTGTACCTGGAAGACGGCCCGTACGCGAACCCGTACGACCTGATGACCTTCTACGACAACCACGACATGGCGCGCATGAACGCCACGGACGCGGGGTTCATCGATGCCCACAACTGGTTGTTCACCGCACGCGGCATCCCGGTGATCTACTACGGGTCGGAAACCGGCTTCGAACGTGGCCGCGCGGAACATGCCGGCAACCGCAACTACTTCGGCCAGGACCGCATCGACGCTGCGCCGCAGAGCCCGATCTTCGCCCCCTTGAAGCGCATCGCCCAACTGCGCCGCGACACACCCGCACTGCAACGCGGCCTCCAGCTCAACGTGCGCATGAAGGGAGACCAGGCGATCTTCTACCGCGTGCTGCAGCACGGAGGCGTCAACCAGACCGCGCTGGTGCTGCTGAACAAAGCCGATGCACCCGCAAAGCTGTCGGTATCCGACCACCTGCAGGCCGGCACCTGGCGCGATGCGTTCACCGGCAAGACCCAACGCGTGCGCAACCGCCTGCAAGCGGAGGTGCCTGCGCACGGCGTGCGCGTGTTCCTGCTGGACGCGCCGATCACGCGCGCCGATACGCGCGCACGCCTGGGCGAGCTGATGGCACGCAAGGCGCCCAAGGCGGACTGAAGTCAGTGCCTTCTGTAGGAGCGACGTAAGTCGCGACCGCAGACCACGCATGCCATGAACGCGTGTTGGCGTATTCGCAACGGAATTCCGTCCAGGACATCGAGCGCCAAAGCGGGCTGATGGCATCCGGTCGCGACTTACGTCGCTCCTACAACGGTGCCCTCACTTTGCCGCCGTCGACCCGCGCAGCGCCAGCCTGACCGGGATGGTCTGGCTCTCCGCCGGTTCTCCGTTGATCAGGGCCAGCAGGGTTTCCACCAGCAGGGCGCCGGCGCGTTTGGTGTCCTGCTGCACCGTGGACAGGCCAGGGTTGACGAAGCTGGCCAGCGGAATGTCATCGAAACCCGCCACGGCGACGTCCTCCGGCACGCGCAGGCCGCGTTCGAGCAAGGCCTTCATCGCGCCCACCGCGATCAGGTCGCTGGCTGCGAAGATCGCATCGAAAGGCACGCCACGCGCGAGCAGTTCGCAGGCGGCTTCATGGCCGGACTGCTCGGTGGTGATGGCATCCACCTGCAAGGCGGTGTCCGCTTCCACGCCTGCGGATTCCAGGGCCTGCCGGTGCCCGAGGTAGCGCTCGAAGAACTCCGGATAGTGGTTCGATGCATGTCCGAGGAAGGCGATGCGCTGCCGCCCCTGCGCAATCAGGTGGGCGGTGATGTCGTGCCCGCCCTGGGAGTTGTCGCAGCCGATCGACACACCCGGCGTATCCGGCTGCACGGCGCCCCAGCGCACGAAATGGGTGCCCTGCTCCACCAGCCGCTCCAGCCGGCCGCGTGACTCCAGGTAGTCTCCGTAACCGAGCAGGATGATGCCGTCGGCCTTCTTGCTGTCTTCGTAATCGGCCTGCCAGTCGTTGGACAGCTGCTGGAACGAGATCAGCAGGTCGTAACCGCGCAACGCGCATGCACGGGTGATGCTGCCCAGCATGGACAGGAAGAACGGGTTGATGGACGACTCATCCGGGGTGGGGTCTTCGAAGAACAGCAGCGCCAGGGTGCCGGAATGCTGGCGACGCAGGTTGGAGGCGTTCTTGTCGACCTTGTAGTTCAGTTGCTCGGCGATGGCCAGGATGCGCTTGCGCGTCTCCTCGTTGACCATCGGGCTGCCGCGCAGCGCGCGCGACACGGTGGGCTGGGACACGCCGGCCAGGTGGGCGATGTCCAGCGATGTGGCTTTCCCCTTGATGGGCGCGATCACGGACGGCTTCGGATACGGACTGCGGAGGACCGGATCATGCCACGCCCGAACGCTGGCGGCGATCCGGGAGCGCGAGGCGTGCGCGGCCCTTCTCCTCCCTTGCGGGAGCGACGCAAGTCGCGAAGGGGCAGCGGTAACGCTTCATCGCGACTTGCGTCGCTCCCACAAGGGCAGCCCGCCCCACCCGCAACTCAGGACTCGCCGTGGTCCGCCCGCGCGGTGCCATGCAGCTGGACGCCGTCGGCGTCGGTGATGCTGACGGAGACATCGATGCCGTGACGCACGCTTTCGGTCACCACGCAGAAGTTCTCGAACTGGGCCAGGATGCGCTCGAGCGACGCATGCGCCGTGCCGGCTTCCGCAAGCCGGATGTCGGCATGGATGTGTCCCACGCGCAGCCGCCCCTGTTCGTTGCGAACCAGTTCGGCCGTCGCATGCGTCACCAGCTTGCCTGGTGAATTCTTGAACTTGCGCAGCGCGAACAGCAGGCTGGCCGACAGGCAGTTGGCCACGGCCGACACCAGTAGCCGCGTCGGGTTCGGACCCTCTCCCTTGCCCAGCGGCTCGGGTTCATCGGTCATCAGCTCGGCGATGGTGGTGTCGTCGAAGCGGATGCGGAAGGCGTAGTCGTCTTCCTGCTCGAGGGTGATGCTGACCGTCTGGGATTCGCTCATGGGAGACTCCGTTGGAAAGGGGAATGGGCGATGGCCCGGATCATGCAGTCGCGCGGCGATTCCAGGGCATCCATGCCAACACGCGTGCCATGCCGCAGAATCCGCTGACACCCGCGAACACCAGCCCCGCCCCCACGAATCCGGACAGCAGCAGCCAGTACGGCGATGCCAACACAGAAAGCAGAACGCCCGCCAGCACCAGCGCCCCGGCCGCGATCTGCACCTGGCGCATCAGTTCGATCGGCTGGGTGCGATCCGCGCGCACGGGCAAGCCTGCCTGCTTCCACGCTTCCAGCCCGCCCTCCAGCAGGAAGGCATCGCCTCCGGCGGCCGCTGCGAGTCGTACCGCATTGGCCTGTGTGCGCGCACCGGAGCGGCAGTGGAACACGACCGCTGCGGCCGTGCCCTTCTGCAAGGGTATGCCCGTGCGCGAGACCGGCCAGAGGATGGCGCCGGGAATATGTTCGCGCGCGTGTTCGTCGGGATTGCGGATATCCACCAGCACGGCACCCATGGCACGCATCTCGTGCGCTTGCTGCGGGGAAATCGAAGGAATCGTCATCGTGTTGCCCTCAGGGACAGTAGAGATCTTTCAGCACCGTGATCAGGCGCACCAGGCGCGGATCGGCGATGCGGTAGTACACCGTCTGCGCTTCGCGCCGGCTCTCCACCAGCCCGTCGTCGCGCAGCCGCGCCAGGTGTTGCGAAAGCGCCGACGGGCTGAGCCCGACCTCCTGCGCCAGCGCGCCGGCACTGCACTCGCCCCACGCGACCAGCGTGCACAGGACCAGCAAGCGGCCGTCGTGACCCAGCGCACGCATCAGCCCGGCGGCTTCTGCGGCGCTGGCACGCATCTGGTCCAGTTCACGTTGTCTGAAAGGCATCGGGCACACTTTACTTTAGTGTTTTCTTAATTTAGTCTAGTCTAAATTAAAAAACAACCCCTCCCGGGAGGACACATGCAGATTCCCGTCACGCACGCCCAGTTCGATGAAGCCACCAACACCGTCAGCTACGTGGTGTGGGACCCCGCCACCCGGCAGGCGGCCATCATCGACCCGGTGCTGGACTACGACCACCGTTCGGGCCACGCCTCGCACCGTTCCGCCGACGCCCTGCTCGCCTTTGTTGCGGAACAGGGATTGACGGTTGCGTGGATCCTGGAGACGCATGCGCATGCCGACCACCTCAGTGCGGCGCCCTGGCTGAAAGAGAAGACCGGGGCACCGATCGGCATCGGCGAACACATCCGCGATGTGCAGCGCACGTTCGCGCCCGTGTTCGGGCTGGCCGACGTCAGCGGCGATGGACGGGAATTCGACCGGTTGTTCCGCGATGGCGAGACGTTCCCGCTCGGCGGGCTGGAGGTCCGCGTCATGCATACCCCCGGCCATACGCCGGCCTGCGTGTCCTATCGGATCGGCGACGCGGTGTTTGTCGGTGACACGCTGTTCATGCCCGACTACGGCACCGCGCGCGCCGACTTTCCCGGCGGCGATGCCCGCACCCTGTACCGTTCGATCCACGCACTGCTGTCGCTGCCGGACGACACGCGCCTGTTCCTGTGCCACGACTACAAGGCACCGGGTCGCGACCACTACGCGTGGGAAACCACCGTCGCCGACGAGAAGGCACGCAACGTGCACATCGGCGGCGGCGTGACCGAAGAGGATTACGTGAAGATGCGCGAAGCGCGCGACGCAACGCTGGCGGCGCCGGTGTTGCTGCTGCCATCGCTGCAGGTCAACATCCGGGCCGGACAATTGCCCGAGCCCGAAGCGAGCGGGCGGCGTTACCTGAAGATCCCGCTGGATATCTGAGGCGCGTCAGCCGCCCGCGCCCGACGGGGCGGGATGCGCGGCCACGCCCTGGCCGCAGTCCGCGCCCAGCAGGCGCGACTGCTTCAGCCAGGCGGGATCCGGGTAGTACGCGAACACGAACGAGCCGCCGCGGATGCTGTCGATCAACGGCCGCGCCACTGCCGCACGCACGGCCGGACAGCCGAGGCTGCGTCCCAGGCGCCCCTGGGCGCGGATCAGGGCATCGCTGACATAGGGTGCGCCATGGATGACGATGGCGCGTTCGCGCGCGTTGTCGTTGAAGCCGGGCTCCAGCCCCTGCAGCCGCAGCGAGTAGCCGTTGGCACCGCTGTAGGACTCCTGGGTGACGAACGAGCCCAGGCTCGACATGTAGCTGCCGTTGGCGTTGGAGAACCGGGTGGCCAGGTTCTCGCCGGTATTGCGCCCATGGGCCACCCACTCCTCGAACAGCAGGCGCTGGCGCTCGAGATCGAACACCCACATGCGCGGCTGGGTGGAAGGACGCGAATAGTCGATCACGCTGAGCCGGTGCGCGGGGACAGGTTCACCTCGCCGGATCGAACACGTCATCGCCCGGGCTGCCATCGAGAGCACCTTCCGGTCGAGCGCCGGCGCGGCGCGGTGCAGCGCGTCGACCAGGTGTTCGGCAGACCCCGGCGACGGTGGCCCGGCGGTGGCCGTGCCCGCCAGCAAGAGACCCGGCACGACAATGCAGCAGGACAGAAGGCGACGGAACGGGGTCATGACGGACATCCGGCGGGGGAAGAAAACGCCGGCATCCCGATTCCGTCCGCAAGGCTCAGCGTACGACCGGTGTGGGGCCGGCTTCATCGGATTCCAAGACCGGCACCGTCCCCTGTTCGGCTGGCGTTGCGCGCACGCCCGGCAGGTCCGACAGCAACACCGTCGTGCCCGGTGTCAGGATGCCGTACAGCCGGCGCGCGAAAGCCTGGGGAATCCAGAACGCATCGCCCAACGAGCGCAGCGGCGGCATCGGCGCACCTTCTTCGCCGAGCACGCGATGGGCGACCCAGCGGTACTCCTTCTGCTCGGGATCCAGCAGGCTGGGAATGTCTTCCTTCTCCGTGGTCATCACCAGCAGGACCGTGCCGTTGAGGGCGAAATCGGCCACCTTCTGCAACGGCGCCGCACCGATCAGCACGCCGTTGCGCAGCACGGACACGCGCTGATCGTGCAGGCTGACCAGGATGCTGACAGGGCCTTCCGGCGATGCCGCTTCGTTCCAGTAGACCTCGTAGGCCGACAGTTCCGGATGCGCCGCCTCGCCACCCGAGGTGACCGGTGCAAGCACCGCCGGGTGCACCACGCTGGCCGGCGATGCCTTCGCGTTCGCCACCACCACCGAGTCGCCGAAGTGCGTGATGCCGAACAGCTTCTCGGCGAAGGCCTGCGGCAAGCGCACGCACCCATGCGAAGCGGGATAGCCGGGCAGATGGCCTCCGTGCAGCGCGATGCCGTCCCACGTCAGCCGCTGCATGTACGGCATCGGTGCGTTGTTGTAGAGGTTGGAACGGTGGTCCTTGTTCTTCTGCAGGATGGTGAACACGCCGGTCGGCGTGTCCTTGCCCGCCTTGCCCGAACTGATCGTCGACACCCCGATGGCGATGCCGTTGCGATACACGTAGGCACGCTGTTCGTCCAGGCTGACGACCAGCACCACGGGGCCCTCGGGCGCGATCTGCGGATACCAGAGGAACTCGCCCGGCTTCAGCGCGCGGACATCGGGCGGCGAGACGGCGGATTGCGCGCGCGCCGTGGGGAGAACGGCACCAACGAGCAGCGCGACCCACAGGAAAGCGGGCAGGAAGTATCGTGTCATCGGATGAGCTTAGCGCAGGACGGTGCACCCTCGTGCGATGTTCGCGACGCCCTTCGGCGGGCAGGTGACCTGAGCGACGCGACCTCGGGTTGTAGGGACGACGCAATTCGCGAACGACCAGGCGGCGATACGTCGCGAATCACATCGCTCCCACAACGGCGATCTGGACTACTGCAGCAGGCGCTTGCGCAAGGCGCCGTAGTCAGCGGAGATCGGATCGGCATGCGCCGGACGCGCCAGCAGCTCGGCCAGCGCCGGTGGCACGTCGACGGTCCGCCCGATCAGCGGCTCCACCACGCTCTCGAACTTGGCCGGATGCGCCGTGGCCGCCACCGCCCAGTCGCCGGCCTCGCCCTGCGCGCGCAGATCCTCCAGCACCTTGATCGCCGTGGCGGTGTGCGGGCAATGCACCTCACCGTGGTCGCGGTAGCGCCGCGCGATCACTTCGCGGATGGTGGCGTCGTCGACATGGGCCGCCGTGAAGGCGGCGCGCAATGCAGCATCGTCGTCGCCGAACAGCCAGCGCAACCGCTCGAAGTTGCTGGGCGCGCCCACGTCCATCGCGTTGGCCAGGGTCGCAATGCTTGAGGCCGGTGCGTAGTCGCCGCCGCCGAAGAAATCCGGCAGCACGCGATTGGCGTTGGTCGCCAACGCGATGCGCCCCAGCGGCACGCCCAGCGCACGCGCCAGGATCGCGGCCAGCGCATTGCCCAGGTTGCCGGTGGGAATCACGAAGTTCAGTACCCGCCCGGTCGCCGCACGATGCGTCAACGCCGCATGCGCGTAGTAGCTCATCTGCGGCAGCAGGCGCCCCAGGCTGATGCTGTTGGCGGAACTGAGCGGCGCTTGCGCCTGCAGCTCGGCATCGTTGAGGGCGCGCTTCACCAGGGCTTGGCAGTCGTCGAACGAACCGGCCACCCGCAGCGCCGTGATGTTGTCGCCGAAGCATCCCAACTGGTGCGCCTGCCGTGGCGACACCCTACCATCGGGATACAGCACCACCACGCGCAACCCGGGCTGGCGATGGAACGCGGCGGCCACCGCCGCGCCGGTATCGCCCGAGGTGGCCACCAGGATGGTCAGCGGCTTGGCTTCATGCCGACGCAGGCGTGCCATCGCGGCGGCTAGGAAGCGTGCACCGAAATCCTTGAACGCCGCCGTGGGCCCGTGGAACAGCTCCAGCACGTAATCGTCCGGCGTCCCGAGCGAGACCAGTGGCGCGGGAAAATCGAATGCCTCCCGGCAGATCGCCGGCAGTTCAGCCGCCAGCGCATCGCCTTGGAAGAAGGGCGCGAGCAGGGCAGCGGCCGTATCCGCGATATCGCTTCCCGGCGACAGGTCGCGAGGTGGCGGCAGCGCTTCTGGCACGTACAGCCCGCCATCGGGCGCCAACCCGGCGGCGATGGCCTGGCTGAGCGTGGCAACGGGCGCGGCGTGTCGAGTGGAAATGAAGTTCATCTGGAAGGTGACCTGTAGGGGAGCCGCCCTGCCAGGCGGCTCGACCGGAAATGGAGAAGGCTCAGTGCGCGGACAGCAGCTCGGCACCGGTCGCGTTGATCGGCGACACCCAGGCCTGGCTGTCGAAGCCGGCCGCTGCGAACGCCGCCTGCACGAGAGGCACTGCCGCTTCCGCCTCGCCACGCGACTCGAACCACGCGAACACGCTGGGACCGGCGCCTGAAATGCTGGCGCCCATCGCACCGGCTTCCAGCGCGGCGCTTTTCGCCGCGTCGAAGCCGACGATCAGCGGTGCACGGCGGGGTTCGACCAGCACGTCACGCAACCCTGCACGCACGAGCGCAGCATCGCCTGCATGGCAACCCGCGAGCACCAGCGCCAGGTTCGCGCTCTGCGCCACGAAGTCCTTCAGTTCGTAGCTTCCCTGCAGGGCAGCGCGCGCGCGCCGGGTTTCCAGGATGGCGTCCGGATGCACCAGCACGCTGTGCCAATGCTCCGGCACGGGAACGCGTACCAGGTGTTCGGATGTCGACAGCACCAGGCCGCCCAGCAGCATCGGACCGAGGTTGTCGCCGTGCCTGCCGCCGCTGGCCACCGCCTCGCCTACCAGCGCATGCGGATACAGCTGCTCCCGGCTCAGCGGCGTTTCCAGCAGGGCATTGGCTGCCACCAGTGCCGCGACGCAGGAGGCTGCAGAGCCGCCCATGCCCGAGCCGAGCGGAATGCCCTTCTCGATCTCCACCTCGAAGCCGAACGGCAGCGCCAGCGCCTCGCGCAGCGAGATGAGCGCCGCGCCCGCGGTATTCCCCGGCGCATCCAGCGGCAGGTCCACGGTCGCGCCACGGATGGCGGCGATACGCACCTCCGGCGCATCGATGCGGCGCACGCCCACCGTATCGCCGACCCCTTCGATCACGTGACCGAGGATGTCGAACCCGACGCCCACGTTGCCCACCGACGCCGGCGAAAACGCACTTGCCTGCTCCCTCATGCCCACGGCTCTCCTGCTTGCAACCTCGAATCCGGCATCACAGCTTCGCCCCCTGCCCGGCCGCCACCCGCAACACGTCGGCGAACACGCCGGCCGCCGTCACTTCCGGACCTGCACCCGGGCCCTGCACGATCAGCGGATTGTCGCAGTAACGGCGCGTGGTGAACTGCACGATGTTGTCGGTCAGGCGCAGATTGCCGAACGCATGCGCAGCAGGCAGTTCCACCAGGCCCACGCTGGCACGGCCTTCCGCATCCAGTTTGGCCACGTAGCGCAGCACGTTGCCTGCGGCCCGCGCCTTCGCGAGCTGCGCGTCGAAACCGGCATCCACTTCGCCCAGCCGTGCCATGAAGTCATCGACGCTGGCCTGCCGCAGCGATGCCGGCACCAGGCTTTCCACCTGCACGTCTTCCAGCGCCAGCTCGCGCCCCGCTTCACGCGCCAGGATCACCAGCTTGCGCGCCACGTCGGTGCCGGACAGGTCATCGCGCGGATCGGGTTCGGTATAGCCCAGGCCACGCGCTTCCGTGACCAGTTGCGAGAACGGCACGCTGCCGTCGTACTTGTTGAACAGCCAGGCCAGGGTACCGGAGAAGATGCCCTCCACCGACACCACCGCGTCGCCGGTGTCCAGCAGGTCACGCAGGGTGGAGATCACCGGCAAGCCGGCGCCCACCGTGGCCTCGTAGCGGAAACGTGCGCCGCTGGCGGACGCCGCCTCGCGGATCGCGTGGTAGCGCGGCAGCGGGCCGGCGCCAGCCTGTTTGTTCGGCGTGACCACGTGGATGCCGGCCGCCAGCCACTCGGCATACCGGTCCGCGACCAACGGGCTGGCACTGCAATCCACGATCACCGCATGCGGCATGTGCGCCGACAACAGGTGCTGGGTGAAGCGATCCAGGTCGGCCGGTTGCGGGCTTGCTTCGAAGCGTGCGCGCCAGTCGGCGCCGATGCTGCGCTCGTCCAGCAGCATGCGCTTGCTGGAGGCGATGGCGCGCAGGCGCAGGTCGAGGTTGGCCTTGCCCAGCAGTTGCGGCTGTGCGGCGCGCAGTTGCTCGATCAGCGTGGCGCCCACGTTGCCCGGCCCGATCACGCCCACGGCGAACGTCTGCGGCGACAGCCAGAAACCGGCGTGCGCGGCACGCAGCGCCTTGGTGGCGTCCGCACTGTCGATGGCGACCGAGATGTTGCGTTCGGACGAGCCCTGCGCGATCGCCAGGATGTTGACGCGTGCGCGGCCCAGCGATTCGAACAGGCGCGCGGCCACGCCCGGCTGCCCGGCCATGCCGTCGCCGACGGCGGCCAGAACGCTGACGCCTTCCGTCAATTGCACGCGCTGTACCTGGCCCACCGTGAGCTCGTGTGCGAAGGCGGTGAGCAGCGCGGACTGCGCACGCGCCGCCTCGGCGCGGCGCACCACGCAGCAGATCGAATGTTCCGACGATCCCTGCGAGATCATCACCACCGACACGCGCGCATCGCGCAGGGCGGCGAACACCCGCTCCGCCGTGCCGGGCACGCCGATCAGGCCGGTGCCTTCCAGGTTCAGTACCGCCAGGTCGGGGCTCAGCGTCAGTCCCTTCACGGGTCCGCTGACATCGCGCTCGGCGGTGATGCGGGTGCCGGGGTGCTCCGGATGGAAGGTGTTGCGGATGATGATGGGCAGGCCGCGTTCCATCGCCGGCGACATGGTCTGCGGATGCACGACCTTGGCACCGAAGTAGGCCAGTTCGCAGGCTTCGTCGTAACTCAGCGTGTCCAGCTGCACCGCTTCCGGTACCACGCGCGGGTCGGCCGACAGCACGCCGTCCACGTCGGTCCAGATGTGCAGCTCGGCCGCGTCGTACAGCGCGGCGAAGATCGCGCCGGAGTAGTCGCTGCCATTGCGGCCGAGCGTGGTGATGCGGTCGTTGCGGTCGCGGGCGACGAAGCCGGTGGCGACCACGCGCTGTTGCGGATGGACCTTCCGCCATTCCGCCAGGCGCTGCGCGCTGATCGTCCAGTCGACATCGACGCCCAGGTCGCTGCGATCCACCACCAACACGTCGCGGGCGTCGAGTACCGAGCAATCCTCGCCCAGCGTGCGCAGGTAGTCGCCCAGCAGGCGCGCGGACAGCACTTCGCCCAGGCCCTGCACGCGATCCAGTACTTCGCGCGGGAGTTCGCCGATCACCCCGAGCGCCGCCAGGATCTGCGCGAGCTGGTCGAAGCGTTCCTCCACCCAGTCCAGCGTGCCGCCGGCGCTCTCACCGAGCAGCGCCACGGCCGCGCCCCGATGCCGCGCACGCAGCTCGTGCCAGCGCTCGCGCCATTCCTCCTGCCCGCGCGACGCGAGTTCGGCCAGTTCGATCAACGCGTCGGTCACGCCCTTCATCGCCGAGACCACGGTGATCTGGAGGTCCTCTTCGCGCGCCAGCAGCAGTTGCGCCACGTGGCGGTAACGTTCGGCATCGGCAACGGACGTGCCGCCGAACTTGTGGACGACGACGCGCGGTTTGGATTGTTCGACTTCGGCGGTGCGGGACGACATGGGTCAGGAACCTCGGGTAGGAGGCCCGGCACGCATCAGGAATCGGGGTTGCCCTGCATCCTGATCCGGGTGCGGGGCCGTGGTCTGCGAATTACGCGAACACAACCAACCGCACCCGACGAGTCAGGGTGGTAATGGTGGTGGTAATGCCGGTACGCCCGGCACAGGCACGCGACGGCGCCGGCTGCGTGGCCGGTGTCGGATTCGTCGTGTGGAGTGCATGGAAGCGCATGCTGGAAGAAAAGCACGGCACCCCGGGGGGCTGTCAAGCGCTGCGTCGCAACAAAGCCAATGATTTCAGTTGGATGCAACTGAAACCAATGCGGCCCCGGGATGTCTTCCGCTGCGCGTGGAGCATCCGCGCATGCATCCGCCATGTCGCGCGACGGACATGCATGCGGCCCGGCCGATCCGCATTGCATGCCGGATTCGCGTGTGGCTTGCGTGCCTTTGCAGCGCGGTCGCGCGGCCGGCGAGCGCGTTCAACCCGTCATCCGTTCGTGCGAGAATCGCCGCCGATGGCCCCGTAGCTCAGCTGGATAGAGCGGTCCCCTCCTAAGGGACAGGTCGTGCGTTCGAATCGCGCCGGGGTCACCATCTTCCATCGCACGCCGTCGCATCAGCCTCACTCCCGCCCCCTCGGCGAATCGCCGAATGCCATCATCCGGAGTCGGCGAACCGAACAAACCCCGGCAGCGGATCAACGGCCGCGCACGCAAGCGGTTGTCGCGCAAGAACCTCTGGAAAAACACGGAGTTACGCGAAGCCGGCACACGTCGCTCTGATAGAATCGTGCCCCCTGCGACGCCGCGGTTTCCGCTGGCGTCCTCCGCATTCGATCCCTGGAGCTTCCATGCCTGCTGACCTTCTCAAGGCCCTTGGCCTCGCCAACACCAACTCGGGTACCTACCTCGGCAGCGGCGAATGGTCCACGACCACCGATGCCGGCCTGCTGCAGTCGATCAACCCGACCACCAACGAAGTGATCGCCGAAGTCCACGCCAGCAGCCAGGCCGACTACGAGAAGATCGTCGAACGTGCCCAGGCCGCCTTCAAGGTGTGGCGCACCACCCCCGCGCCGCGCCGCGGCGAAGCCGTGCGCCTGTGCGGTGACGCGCTGCGCCGGCACAAGGATGCGCTGGGTTCGCTGGTCGCGCTGGAAATGGGCAAGAGCAAGCCCGAGGGCGATGGCGAAGTGCAGGAGATGATCGACATCGCCGACTTCGCCGTGGGCCAGAGCCGCATGCTGTACGGCTACACCATGCACTCCGAGCGTCCCGGCCACCGCATGTACGAGCAGTACCAGCCGCTGGGCCTGGTCGGCATCATCAGCGCGTTCAACTTCCCGGTCGCGGTGTGGGCGTGGAATTCGTTCCTGGCCGCGATCTGCGGCGACATCTGCATCTGGAAGCCGTCCAACAAGACACCGCTCACCGCGATCGCCAGCATGAAGATCTGCAACGACGCGCTGAAGGCCGGCGGCTTCCCGGATATCTTCTTCCTGATCAACGACGCCGGCGTCGAGCTGGCGCAGCAGTTCGTCGACGACAAGCGCATCCCGCTGATCAGCTTCACCGGCTCCACCCAGGTCGGCCGCACCGTCGGCGAGCGCGTCGCGCGCCGCATGGGCCGCAGCCTGCTGGAACTGGGCGGCAACAACGCGATCATCCTGGACGAAACCGCCGACCTGAAGCTGGCCATTCCGGGCATCGTGTTCGGCGCCGTCGGCACCGCCGGCCAGCGCTGCACCACCACGCGCCGCCTGATCGTGCACGAATCCATCTACGACACCGTGCTGTCCACGCTGATCAAGGCGTACAAGCAGGTGGAAGGCAAGATCGGCGATCCACTGGACCCGGCCAACCTGATGGGCCCGTTGAACAGCCAGGCCGCCGTGCAGCAGTTCCTGGCCTCCATCGAGAAAGCCAAGGCCAGTGGCGGCACCGTCGAAACCGGCGGCACCGCCATCGACCGCCCGGGCAACTTCGTGTTGCCGGCCATCGTCACCGGCCTGAAGAATTCCGATGAAGTCGTGCAGCACGAGACCTTCGCGCCGATCCTGTACGTGATGAAGTACAAGACGCTGGACGAAGCCATCGACATGCAGAACGCCGTGCCGCAGGGCCTGTCGTCGTCGATCTTCACGCAGAACCTCAAGGCGGCCGAGCAGTTCCTGTCGGCGGCCGGCAGCGATTGCGGCATCGCCAACGTCAACATCGGCACCAGCGGCGCGGAGATCGGCGGCGCGTTCGGTGGCGAGAAGGAAACCGGCGGCGGTCGCGAGTCGGGCTCGGACGCATGGAAGGTCTACATGCGCCGGCAGACCAACACCATCAACTACTCCGACTCGCTGCCGCTGGCCCAGGGCATCAAGTTCGACCTGTAAGGAATGCCGGAACAACTGGCCCCGTTCCTGGTGAACCTGTCGATCCACACTCTTTGCGGTGGGTCGACGGATCAGGACCGTGCTGCTTCGCCATGAGACGCATGGTTCGACAAGCCCACCTCGAACGGCCGTGAAGGCACAGCGCCTGTCTTGATGGATCTGTCCAGGCTTTCCCACGCCGGAGCCGGACCGGCATGCCCTGAACGGGCCAGCATCTGGGATAATCGCGCCACTCCATCGGGTGGCGCGATTTTTTTGTGCGCCCGATCCTGCGCCATCGCACCTCCCTGACCCCTGCACGGAGATCCTGATGAACCAAGCCCGCACCACCAGCAGCCTCGCCATCGCCAGCCTCGTGTCCGGCATCCTCGGCTGGACCCTGTTGCCCTTCATCGGCACGCTCGTCGCCATCGTCACCGGCCACATGGCGCGTGCGGAGATCCGCCGCAGCCAGGGCCAGCTCGACGGCGACGGCATGGCCATCGGCGGTCTGGTGCTCGGCTGGGTATCGGCCCTGTTGTGGGTGGTCGGCATCGCGGTGATCTTCCTGTTCCTGGGCGGCATGGCCTGGCTGGTGACGCTGAACTGAGCCCGCCCGCCTCCATGTATTCCCTCGCCCGACCTTTCCTCTTCGGCCTTGATGCCGAAACCGCCCACGGCATGGGCCTGAAGGCACTGGACCTGGCCTACCGCACCGGCACCACGCCGCTGGTGGCGCGCCCCATCACGCCGATGCCCACCAAGGTGATGGGCCTGACCTTTCCCAACCCCGTCGGCCTGGCCGCCGGCATGGACAAGAACGGCGCACACATCGATGCCCTGTTCGCCCTGGGCTTCGGCTTCGTCGAGATCGGCACGGTCACCCCCAAGCCGCAACCCGGCAACCCGAAGCCCCGCATGTTCCGTCTGCCGCAGCACCAGGCCGTGATCAACCGCCTGGGCTTCAACAACGAAGGCGTGGATGCGCTGGTGCGCAATGTCGAAGCCGCGCGCCGCGACCGGGGCCTGCTGGGCATCAACATCGGCAAGAACAAGGACACGTCCAACGAGCGTGCGGCATCGGACTATCTCTACTGCCTGGAACGCGTCTATCCGCTGGCGGACTACATCACCGTCAACATCTCCTCGCCCAATACCGCCGGCCTGCGCGAACTGCAGGAAGAGCAGACGCTGCGCCAGCTCATCGGTACCCTGCGCGAGGCGCAGGAAGATCTTGCCGCCCAGCACGGCAAGCGCGTGCCGATGCTGGTGAAGATCGCGCCGGACCTCTCCGACAGCGACATCGACGCGGTCGCGCGCGTGCTGGGCGACATGCAGGTGGACGGCGTCATCGCCACCAACACCACGGTCTCCCGCCTGAGCGTGCAGGACCACCCGCATGCCCGTGAAACCGGCGGCCTGTCCGGCGCACCGCTGATGGGCCAGGCCACGCTGGTCCTGCGCCGCCTGCGCACGCGATTGCCGCACAGCATTCCGCTGATCGGCGTGGGCGGCATCCTGTCCGGCGCCGATGCGGTGGCGAAAATGTCGGCAGGCGCCTCGCTGGTGCAGTGCTATACGGGCCTGGTCTATCGCGGACCGGAGCTGGTCCATGAGTGCGTGGAAGCGATCCGCCGCCGCCGCGAAGCACCCAGCCGTGGTCCGGTAGCCCCGGAATGACCCCCGGTTATCGCCTCACCGCGAACGCGGCATTGCGCGACCGCAACACCTTCGGCGTGCCCGCCATCGCGCCGTGGCTGATCGAAGTGGACGATGTCGCCGCGCTGGAGGAGGTGCTTGCCCTGCCGCAGGTCACCGATGCGGAAACGCTGGTGATCGGTGGCGGCAGCAACCTGTTGTTCGCGGGCGATGCACCGGGCGCGGTGATCAGCCTCGCCACCCGTTCGACGGCCATCGTGTCCGACGATGGCGAGCGCGCACGCGTGCGCGCCGACGCCGGGGTGCCGTGGCATCCGCTGGTGATGTGGACGCTGGAACAGGGCCTGTGCGGGCTGGAGAACCTGGCGCTGATCCCGGGCACCGCGGGCGCGTCGCCCATCCAGAACATCGGCGCCTACGGCACCGAAGTCGGCGAGTTCATCGATATCGTCGAGGCGTTCGATCGCCACCATGGCGTGCGCGTACGGCTGGACCGCGAAGCCTGCGCCTTTGCCTACCGCGACAGCGTGTTCAAGCACGCGCCGGATCGCTACCTGGTGACGGCGGTCGAATTCCTGCTGCCGCGCACGCCGTCCCTGCGCCTGGACTACGCCGGCATCCGTGAGGAACTCGGCGCGATGGGCATCGCCGCACCGAGCGCACGCGATGTGGGGGAAGCCGTCATCCGCATCCGCCAGCGCAAGCTGCCCGATCCGGCCGTGGTCGGCAATGCCGGCAGCTTCTTCAAGAACCCCATCGTGTCTCAGGCACGGGCGGAAGCGCTGCTGGTCGACTACCCCACCCTGCCCGTGTTCCGTGGCGATGCCTTGCACAACCGCAAGCTGTCGGCGGCCTGGATGATCGAAGCCTGTGGCTGGAAGGGACACCGCGATGGCGATGCCGGCGTGTCCGCCGCGCACGCACTGGTGCTGGTCAACCATGGCGCGGCGACCGGTGCGCAGTTGCTGGCGCTGGCAAGGAAGATCGCCGCGTCCGTGCACGCGCGCTTCGGCGTGGCCATCGAGCCGGAACCGAAGCTCATCGGGGCCACCTGGTAGTCCCGGGATGACGCGCATCAACGGCCCGGATACTTCCCCCTCCCCCGTTCACGCGGGAGGGCCGGGGTGGGGGCCGACCGGAGCCCGTCTCCTCCAGCGTGCGCGACGGACTCGACCGCCACGACTTGTCGTGTCGACAACGATCGGCGGTGGGTTCGACATCCGTGACTTCGTTCGCCCCCATCCCATCCTTCCCCCGCGTGCGGGGGAAGGGGCCGGTCCCCGCTGCTGATGCCCACCCTGCCCGCCCACTACCGCGCCGCCGTGCTGATGCTGGGCAGCACGGTGTTCTTCGCGCTGATGGTGGTGGCGATCCGCCTGGCCTCGGCCACGCTGCACACCTTCGAGATCGCGTTCTTCCGCAACTTCTTCGGCCTGCTGGCAGCGGCGCCGCTGATCCTGCGCCATGGCCCCGGCTTCCTGAAGACCACCCAGTTCCCGCGCTACCTGTTCCGCTGCGTGATCGGCATCTGCTCGATGCTGGCCGGCTTCTGGGCCATCGGCCACCTGCCGCTCGCGCAGGCGGTGTCGCTGTCCTATTCCACCCCGCTGTTCGTCACCATCGCCGCCGCCGCGATGCTCAACGAGCAGGTGCGCGCGCGTCGCTGGACGGCGGTGGTGCTCGGCTTCATCGGCGTGCTGGTGATCGTGCGGCCGGGCACCTCGGCATTCACGGCGGATGCGCTGATCGCCGTCCTGGCGGCCGTGATGAGCGCGCTGGTGGCGATCCAGATCAAGCAACTCTCGCACACCGAACCGGCCGACCGCATCGTCATCTACACCACGCTGCTATGGGTGCCGATGTCGTTGCTGCCTGCATTGGCGGTGTGGGAATGGCCGCAGGGCATCACCTGGCTATGGGTGGTCGCGGCGGGCGTGCTCGGCACCGGCGGCCACATGCTGTGGACGCGTGCGTTGAAGCTGGGCGAAGTCTCCGCGCTGACACCGATCAGCTTCATGCAGCTGCCGGTCGTCGCGGTGTTCGGCTGGCTGTTGTTCGACGAGACGCTGGATACGTGGACGCTGCTCGGCGCCGGCATCATCTTCGGCGCCAACGCCTACATCGCCCATCGCGAAGCCGTGCTGTCGCGCCGCGCGGCGTCGGAAGCCTCCAGCTCGGCGGCCAAGCCCGGCGAGTGAGGCCGGGCGTTCTCAGGTCTGCTTGCCGGGCCGCTTTCCTTCGCGATAACGGCTGACGAACTCGGCGTCGGCGTCGTCCAGCGTGCCCGGGTCCGCCGCCAGCAACGGCGCGATGTACTGCCGGTGCAGTGCGTCGGCCTCGCCGCCGCGCCCCAGTTCGCGGTAGGTGTCGATCAGGTTCCAGGCCGCCGTGCGTGTTTCCACGTGCCGCTCGCCCAGCACCGCACGGCGCAGGTCGAACAGCTTCTGGTACTCCGCCAGCGCGTCCCGCGCGCGCCCGGTGGTGCGCAGCGCCTCGGCGCGGATGACCATCGTCAGCTGCGCCTGCGGGTGCTTGTCGCCCAGCACCTTCAGCGCCAGGGGCTGGACATCGGTGAGCAGGCGCAGCGAGGCCTCGGGTTGCTTTGCGTTGAGCAGCGTGCCGGCGTGGTTGACCAGGATCGACAGCGTGTCCGGGTGCGATGGCCCCAGCACGCGACTGCGTACGGTGATCACCTGCTCCTCGAGCGGCAACGCGGCGGCGTAGTCCTTCAGGCGCGCATGCGCGGTCGCCAGGTTGAGGCGCGTGCGGACGGTCTGCGGATGATCGCGGCCCAGCACGCGTTCACGCGCGGCCAGCGCATCCTTCAGCAGGGGCAGCGCCTCATCGGCCTGGCCTGCGTCGACCATCATCGTGGCCAGCGTGCTGCGCGCCTGCAGGGTGACCGGGTGTTCGCTGCCCAGCTTGCGCGTGTAGCGTCCGGTCAGGTCCCGCTGCATCGCGATGGCGGCATCCTTTTCGCGGTTCATGATGCGCAGGACTGCGAGGTTGCCCATCGCCGAAAGCGTTTCCTCGTGGTCCGCGCCCAGCGTGGCCGTGCGCAACCGGACCACTTTCTCCATGTTGGCGCGCGCCTCGGGCAGTTCGCCCAGGTTGCGCTGCACGGCCGCCAGGTCATTCGTGGCTTCCAGGGTCGCCGGGTCGCCCTCGCCCACGCTGGACAGCAGGCGCTCCTGCACCGCCTGCACCACGCCCTTCGCGCGCGGCCGGTCGCCCCGCGCCGAGATCACCTGCGCCTGCGCGAGCTCCAGCTTCACCCGTACGCGGTCGTTGACCGGCAGTGCGAACGCACGCGGCAGCGCCTTCTGCAGCACGGCCTCCGCCTGGTCGATGTGGGCGCCTTCCAGCAACGCCTGCACCTGGTCCCGCCGCGCACGCAGGGTTTCCTGCGCACCTTCGCCCAGCACCGTGCTGCGGTAGTCCGCCACATGCGCGAAGTGCGTCGCCGCCTTGTCATGGCGGCCGATGGCGGCGTACACGTGCCCCACCGACTCGCGCAGGCTGGCCGCCACGTCGGGCTGGTCGGCGAAATCACGGGCGATCGCGTCCTCGGCGTTCGCCAGCAACTGCCGGTCCACCAGGTCGCGCGCCAGATCGCCGGTACTGGTCTTCGCCAGCGTGGCACCGAAGGCATCGGCCGCCGACGGGTCGAGGCTGCCGACCTGCCGGACCAGACCCTCCGCCAGACCCACGCCCATGGTCTCGATATCGATCCCTTCCAGCATCGACTGCTGGAACGCCGCCACCTTCTCCAGTTCCGCGCTGCGGGCCTCCGCGACGCTGCGCTGCGTCTGCGCCTGCTGCAGGCCATACAGCGACAGCCCCAGCCCGCCCAGCAGCGCCACCAGCGCTACGCCGGCCGCGACGGCCGCAGCGCGGTGGCGGCGCAGGAACTTGCGCCACACATAACCACGACTGGCGGGCACCGCGGAGACCACCCTGTCATCCAGGTAACGCTGCAGATCGTCGGCCAGGGCCGCAGCCGAATCGTAGCGGGCGTCGCGCTCGTGCTGCATGGCCTTCAGCACGATCCAGTCCAGGTCGCCGCGCAGCCGATCGCGCATCCGCGCGAGCGAAAGACCGCGCTCCTGCGCCATCTCGCGTGCCTGTTCGGTCGGCAATCCCGCCAGCCGCGACGACGGCGCGACGGCCGTAGGCGTCTCCGCGGACCAGGTCTCGCCCACGGCTTCCGGCCGCACGCCGGTCACCAGTTCGCACAGCACCACGCCGAGCGAATACACATCGCTGCGGGTATCCACTTCGCGTGGATCGCCCTGCGCCTGCTCGGGGCTCATGTACTCCGGCGTGCCCGCGCGCTCCAGCACGGCATCGCCGGCCAGCGACGCGGTGGTCGCGATGCCGAAATCGATGATCTTCGGCACCGGCCTGCCGTCCAGCGTGTCCACCAGCAGGTTGCCGGGCTTGAGGTCGCGATGCACCACGCCCTTGTGGTGCGCGTGCTGCACGCCCTCGCACACCCGGATCAGCAACGCGACGCGGGCATCCAGCGGCAGGCGCTGGTCGCGGCAGTAGCGCGTGATGGGGGTGCCTTCGATCAGCTCCATCGCGAAGAACGGGAAGCCTTCTTCGGTCGCACCGGCGTCGTAGATCTGCGCGATCGCCGGATGGCGCATCTGCGCGAGCACCTGCCGCTCCACCTCGAAATACGCCAGGTGGCGCGCCTGCAGGCGTTGCGCGCGCATCAGCTTCAGCGCCACCTCGCGGCGGACCGGTTCCAGCTGCGCGGCGCGGTAGACCTCGCCCATGCCGCCCCGGCCCAGCAGGCCTTCGATGCGGTAACGCCCCAGCCGTGCGCCCGGCGCAAGCGTCCCGTCGGGCGCGGTGGGTGCGTCCTGCAGGCGCGTGGCCAGGCTCTCGGTGGGTGCGAGGTCGTCGTAAGGTTGCGATGTCATGCCACTGTCCCCGGTGCGCCCGGCCATGGTAGCGGAAGCGTGAGTTGACCGACCGATCCGTTACACTCGGACCCGCACCTGCCAGCAGCACACGCATGTCCCGGGATTTCCACGATCCGCCCACCACGCAACGGACCATCCTGAGCGACGGTCCGCGTCCGCACGCGCCGCGTTCGGCGTGCGTGGTGGTGATCCATGGCGAAGGCCTGGGCCGGCGCGCGGACATCGATGTCCAGCCGGTGCGCGTAGGGCGTTCGCAGGAAACCGACCTGCATATCCCGCACAACAGCGTCTCGCGCGTGCACTGCGAGATCTGGCGCGATGGCGATACCTACTGGGTGCGCGATCTCGGCGCCACCAACACCACCCGGCTGAACGACATGCCGGTGACCGAAGCCGCATTGGTGGACGGCGACCACATCACCCTGGGCGAGAGCATCCTCAAGTTCATCAGTCACAGCAGCGTGGAAGCGCGCTACCACGAGGAGATCTACCAGCTCGCCACCCACGACGCCCTGACGGAGATGTACAACCGCCGCCACTTCATCGAAACGGTGGAGAAGGAGATCGCGCGCGCCATGCGGCACCAGCGCGCGTTGACGATGTGCATCATCGACGTGGACCTGTTCAAGCCGATCAACGACCGCTACGGCCACATCTCCGGCGACCTCGTGCTGAAGCAGATCGCGGCGCTGGTGCGCCGGCATGTACGCAACGACGATGCCGCGGCGCGGATCGGCGGCGAGGAATTCGCCGTGCTGCTGCCCGAATGCGGGCCCGAGGCCGCCTACGGCTTCGCCGAGCGTCTGCGCGAGGCGGTGGAGGCGGTGGTGTTCCGCCCTGGCGGCGAAGCGCAGCGCATCACCGTGAGTATCGGCATCGCCGCGCTGACGCCCGAGCGCGATACCGTCAGCCGCATGATGGCCGCCGCCGACGCGGCGCTGTACCGGGCCAAGAGCGAAGGCCGCAACCGGGTCTGCATCGAGCACTGATCGGGGAAGGTCAGCTGCCCAGCGGGTCCACGCCGTAGCCCGCCGCGCGCCAGGCATCGATGCCGCCCTTCAGCGGCAGCACGTCGCGGAAGCCCGCCTCGCGCAGCCTCGCCGCCATCCACGCGGCCGACACCTCATCGGGGCAGGCACAGTAGATGACGATCTTCGCCTCGCGCGGATACGAGGCCAGGATGCCATCGAGATGGCGTTCGTCCGCGAACATCGCGCCCGGGATGACGTAGGGGTCCACGTCGCGGAAGCCGGGCGCGCGGATGTCGAACACCACCGGCGGCCGGCCCGCGCGGACCAGCGCATCCAGTTCCGGCGGATCGATCCGCGCCGCCTCCAGCGACTTCAACAGCGATCGGCGGCGCCACCAGCGCCAGCCCACGTATGCCGCAAGCAGCGTGCCGACGACCACGCCGGCACCCGTGCCCAGCTGCGAGAGCGTATCGATGACGGTTTCGACCTGCCTGGCGAACACCACGCCCAGCCCCAGTCCCAATGTTGCCCACAGTGCCGCGCCGAGCCCGTCGTAGCGCAGGAACGGCGGCAGCCGCACCTGCATGGCGCCCGCCAGCGGCACGGACACCATCGACAGTCCGGGAATGAACTTCGCCACCGACAGGATGCGGATGCCGAAACGGCCGTAGAAGCGCTCGGTGCGCTTCATGCAGGTGTCGCGCGACAGCGACAGCCGGCACAGCGACTGCAGCGTGCGGTTGCCGTAGCGGCGGCCCGCGTAGAACCAGACGCTGTCGCCGATCAGGCTGGCCAGCACCGACACGCCCAGCACGCCGGCCAGCGGCAGCCACAGCGGATCAGCCTGCATGGCCACGCCGGCGCCCACCAGGATCAGGGTGGGCATCGCGGGCACGGGCAGGCCCAGCGACAACGCCAGCACGTTGACGAACACCAGCAGCACGCCGTATCGGTCGACCAGTTCCTGCATTGCCATCCCCGGAGTCCACGCCGCGTTCCGCGACGGGTGTCGGCATGTTCGATCCACGGGCGGCCTGCGGCAAGGCGCCTGCCCGCAACGATCCGTTGCCCGGCCGCGATAGCGCACACCGGTACAACGCCGCACGTGCGTGCTGCGACGCGGGATCGTTCCGTTTACCTGGCTGGTCGCGCGGCATGCGAAGGGGGGTATCGCGGCCAATGTCGGGGGCCACGGCAGCCAAAGCCGACGCCATCACATGGACTTAATCCCGTCACGGGGCGGGCGTCCCACCATCCGCCGCTGTACGGTCGCCGCCCCCATGCGTGCCGCACGCCAAGGCAGTCCATCCCGTTGAACGTCCACCTGACTCTCGCCGGAGGATCCGATCATGGTTGCACCCGTACGACCCGCACGCCTGCCCCTCGTCCTGGCGGCCGCCAGCTTCACCCTGCTGGTGGCCGCGCCACTGAAAGCCGAGGAAGGCGATTACAGCTTCTGGCAGACCCTGGTGAACCTGGTCTCGCCGCCCAAGGCGGACAACAAGGTCACCGCCGCCCAGCGCACCGGCACCTACCCGTTGCTGGCCAATCCGTCGGGTTTCAACGACGGCTTCCAGCCCGGGCGCTATGACGCCTGGCAGACCATCCAGCTCGCGCCGCAGACCGGCGCGGTGTGCGGCGACGGTTCGCCATTCAAGTTCTTCGTCAACCGCGTGGCCGATACGCGCAACACCATCATCTACATGGAAGGCGGTGGCGCCTGTTGGGACTACGCCAGTTGCAGCGGCCAGAGCGGCATCCGCGGTGCGCGCAATCCGAACGGCATCCCCGACGACTACATGGGCCTGCTGAATCCCGGCGCCAGCCTGGTCAGCCCGTTCGTCACCCGCGTCAGCCCGTTCGATGCGGTGAAAACGCAGGGCTGGAACATGGTCTACGTGCCCTACTGCACCGGCGACATCTACAGCGGCGACCGCGTGGCGGTCTACAACGACCCGAGCGGCCAGAACACGCCGCTGGTCTGGCACCACAACGGGGTACGCAATGTGCGCGCGGTGGTCGGCTGGTTGAAGGACAACCTGCCGCGGCCCACGCAGATGCTGTCCACCGGCTGCAGCGCAGGCGGTGCGGGCAGCCTGACCAGCTACCATCCGCTGCGTCGCGACATGGCACCCACGCGCAGCTTCCTGATCAACGACTCCGGCCCGATCTTCCCCACGCTGAAGAACGGCAATCCGGTGGACTATCCCTCGCAACCGCTGATGGCGCTGATCCGCAGCGCCTGGGGCCTGGACCAGCCCAACGGGCCCCTGCCCTACCTCGCCAGCGGCCTGCCGCAGTTCGATCTCAACGAACTCGGCACCCTGTACCCGGCCCTCTCCAGCAAGTACGCGAACGACCGCCTGGGCCACACGCACTTCTGGAAAGACCTCAACTACTCGTCCTATTCCTACGAACGGTTCTACCCCGACATCGCCAACGCGCCTGACCAGGCGACCAGGGAGGCGCGCATCCATGCGCGCTGGGACGTCGATACCGCACGCCTGCGTGACCGCCTGAACACGTTGAACAACGTCGGTGGCTACTTCCCGCAGTACCGCGCGCTCAACGAGAGCCACTGCACCACCATCGTCGACTTCAAGAACGCCGACGTACAGGCGCAGAATCTGGAACTGAAGCACTTCATCGACAGCGTGCTCGATGGCCAGGGCAAGGTGATCGACGCCAGCGAGCAGGACGACAAGGCCGACAAGGCCAAGCCGGTCAACCTGCTGTACTGGCTGGTCGACCAGTTGATGGGATGAGGCCGATGTCCGGGGCCGCCGTGCTGCGGCGGTCCCGGCGTGCGAGGGACGCTGCATGAAGAAACTGCTGACACTGCTGGTGCCCTGCGCGGTCTTCGTCGCCGCCATCGTCTGGTGGAAGCGCGATGACCCGGGCAGACCAGTCGCGCCGCCGTCATCGGTTGAGGTCGCGGACGCCGCGTCGTCGCCCCTGGCTTCCCTGCAAGCCACGCCACAGGCGCAGGCGCACCGCGAGCGCCAGCGCTTCGAGACCGATGCGAAAGACTTCTTCGCGCATTCCGCGTCGTTGCGCGCGGTGGAACGCAGCGAACGCGCCGATGCGTTGACGCGGCAGATCGACAAGTACGAAGCAGCGGGCGGCCTGTCTGCGGGCGAAGCCGTGCTGCTGCGCACAGCGCTGGTCAAGGCGACCGTGGACGACCCGGCGCAACAGGCAGCCGAGGTCGCCGCCATCGCCGACCGCTATCGCGCCCACACTGACGCGCGCATGGCCGCCTTCACCGCACAGCAGCGCAACGATCCGAGATTCCAGGCCTACAAGGCCCGTGAAGCGCAGGTGGTGTCTGAAGTGATGGCCACCACGTCGATCCCCGCCGGCCTCACCCGCGACCAGTACCTGCGGCAGCGGTTGCAGCAAGAGCGCGAGCGAGCCTACGCGCCGTAGACGCGGCTTTCTGTAGGAGCGACGTAAGTCGCGACCGCACGCCATCAATCAAAGCAGTGCCATCGCCTGTTCCGGCGACAGGCCAACGGAGAGGGCGCTATCGGTTACGCACCGGAATGTTCAATGCATGCGGTCGCGACTTGCGTCGCTCCTACAGAAGAACTGACGCCTCATCTGACCTGCCACGGCCGCTCGCGGATGCGATACAGCACCAGGTAGACGCCCGAGACCCAGGCGACGCCCGCAGCCCAGCCGCCGAGGATGTCGGACGGGTAGTGCACGCCCAGGTAGATGCGTGAGGCGCCGACGGTCAGCGTGAACAGCACGGCCAGCCCGGCCACCAGCCAGCGGAAACGGGTGTGCCAGCACAGCAGCAGCACCACCATCGCCAGCGTGGCCGAGCCCATTGCGTGGCCGCTGGGGAAACTGAAGGTGTGCTCCGGCGCGATGGACTCCCACAGGCTGGGGCGATCGCGCTGGAAAAACTGCTTGGTGGCCAGGTTCAGCAGGGCCGAGCCGGCGAACGACACCCCTGCGAAGGTGGCCTCGCGCCAGCGCCGCAGCACCAGCAACACCGACGTCAGCAGGATGTCCGCCGGCACCACGCCCCACTGGTAGCCGATCGCCGACATGAAGACGAAGAAGCGGTCCAGCGCGGGGCCGTTTAGCGCGTGCGCGCGCCACAGCAGCGGATCGTCGAAGTAGAAGGCTTCCAGCTCGTGGACTTCATCCGCCAGCTCGACGAACAGCCACAACGGCGCCAGCAGGCAGAAGAACAGCAGGACCAGGCGCCCGCCGTGTTCACGGAACAGGCCGGCGATGAACCGCCGGCCGTTCGCCAGCGTATCAGCCGGCAGCACGCGCGTACTTGGCCTCGACGTAGTCGTCGATCAGCGCGACGAACTCATGTGCAATGTTCTCGCCACGCAAGGTGACCTTCTTCTCGCCATCGACGAATACCGGTGCCGCCGGCGCCTCGCCCGTGCCCGGCAGCGAGATGCCGATATTGGCGTGGCGCGATTCGCCCGGCCCGTTGACCACGCAGCCCATCACCGCCAGCGTCATGTTCTCGGCGCCGGGATGGGTGACCTTCCATTCGGGCATCTTGCCGCGCACGTGTTCCTGCACGACCTTGGCCAGTTCCTGGAAGAACTCGGAGGTGGTGCGGCCGCAGCCGGGGCACGCGGTGACCATCGGCGTGAACGCACGCAGGCCGGTGGTCTGCAGCAGTTCCTGCGCCACGATGACTTCCTGCGTGCGGGACTGGCCGGGTTCCGGCGTCAGCGAGATGCGGATGGTGTCGCCGATGCCTTCCTGCAGCAGCACCGCCAGCGCGGCGCTCGAGGCGACGATGCCCTTGCTGCCGATGCCGGCCTCGGTCAGGCCCAGGTGCAGGGCGAAGTCGGTGCGGCTGGCCATGTCGCGGTAGACGGCGATCAGTTCCTGCACGCCGCTGACCTTGGCCGACAGCACGATGCGGTCGCGCGGCAGGCCGATCTCGACCGCGCGCTCGGCCGAATCCACCGCCGAGCGGATCAGCGCCTCGCGCAGCACGCGGCCGGCGTCCCACGGGATTTCGCGCGTATGGTTTTCGTCCATCAGCTGCGCCGCCAGGGCCTGGTCCAGCGAACCCCAGTTGGCCCCGATGCGCACCGGCTTGCCGTAGCGGATCGCGAACTCGATCAGCTGCGCGAACTGGGTGTCGCGCTTCTTGCCGAAGCCGACGTTGCCCGGGTTGATGCGGTACTTGGCCAGCGCCTCGGCGCAGGCCGGTTCGCCCGCCAGCAACTGGTGGCCGTTGTAGTGGAAGTCGCCGATCAACGGCACCGACACGCCCATCATCTCCAGCTTCTCGCGGATGCGCGGGATGGCGGCGGCGGATTCGGGGTTGTTGACGGTCAAGCGGACCATTTCCGAGCCGGCGCGCCACAGTTCCGCCACCTGCTTCACGCTGCCGGCGATGTCGGCGGTGTCGGTGTTGGTCATCGACTGCACCACCACCGGACGGCCGCCGCCGACGGTGGCGTTGCCGATCCGGACGGCCTGGGTGATGCGGCGCGGCCAGGGCGCGGCGTCGGTGGGGGGCGTGGGGCGGGTGACGGCGTCGTGCATGCCGGCATTGTAGCGTGGCCGCCTGCCCGGGCCGGCAGCCGCCGCCCTGCGACGCCATGCCGCAGGCCCCGTCCGCGCGCTTGCTCTAGCATGTAGCGATGCCGAATACCGTCTTCACGCTGACGCCGTCGTTCCTGCGCACCCTGTGCAACCTGCGCTGGGTGGCCATCGTGGGCCAGGCGGTGACGGTGCTGGTGGCGCTGGGCCTGCTGGACATCGACCTGCCGCGCTGGCCCCTGTGGGCCGGCATCGGGGCGCTGGCGCTGTTCAACGTCTACGCCACCTGGCGCAGCCGCCGTCCCGGCCAAGAGACGCCGGCCGAGGCCTTCGCGCACATGCTGGTGGACGTGGCCGTGCTGTCCTGGCTCGTCGCCTGGAGCGGCGGCATCGGCAATCCCTTCAGTTCGATGTTCCTGCTGCTGATCGCGGTGTCCGCACTGGCGCTGCCATTGCGCTGGGTGCTGGCTACCGGCGTGGCCTGCCTGCTGGGCTACATCCTGACCGCCGTGTTCGGCCGGCCGCTGCCGCACCTGCATGGCGACAACTTCAACGTGCACCTGTGGGGGATGGCGGTGAACTTCGTGTTGTCGGCCGGCGTGGTGCTGTATTTCTCCACCCGACTGGTCGCCGCGCTGCGCCTGCGCGAGCAGGAACTGGCCCGCCTGCGCGAACGCTTCGCACGCAACGAGGGCATCGTCGCCCTTGCCACGCACGCCGCCGCCGTGGCGCATGAACTCAATACCCCGCTGGCGACGATGACGCTGCTGACCGAGGACATCCGCGAGCACGCAAGCGAACCCGACATCCGCGAGGACGCGGGCACCATGCGCCAGCTGATCGACCTGTGCCGCGACCGCGTACGCGCGCTCGCCGCCTCGGCCGACATGGGCGTGCGCCAGCGCGTCGACCTGGACGAGGTGGTGCAGCGCTGGCAACTGGTCCGGCCGACGATCGAACTGCAGCGAACCGGCGCACTGCCGCCGTGGCTGGCGACCGACGCGTCCACCGGCCACCTGCTGCAGGCACTGCTCAACAATGCGGCGGACGCCAGCCGCCAGGCCGGGTCGCAGCGCGTGGACCTGGACCTGCGCTGCGAAGGCGATGAGCTGGTCGGCACCGTGCGCGATTACGGCAACGGTTTCCACGAAGCGCTGCCATTCCAGTCCGAGCAACTCTTCCGCACCAGCAAGCCCGAAGGCATGGGCGTGGGCCTGGCCCTGTCGCATGCCACCATCGAGCGGCTCGGCGGGCGCATGACCATGCGCGCCGTGCCGCCCAAAGGCGTGCAGGTGCAGTTCCGCCTGCCCGTGGCGGGCAATGACGAGACATCCCCATGAGAGACATCCGATGAAAGGCCTGCTGGTCGACGACGACGAACTCTACGCGCGCACGCTGCAGCGCAGCCTGGCGCGCAAGGGCATCGAGACCGAGATCGCACTGGACGCCGCCAGTGCGCTGGCGCGCGCGCGCGAGTGCCTGCCCGATTTCGCCCTGGTCGACCTCAAGCTGGGCAGCGATTCCGGCCTGGCCCTGATCGAACCGCTGCGCGCGTTGCGCGCCGACATGCAGATCCTGCTGGTCACCGGGTATGCGAGCGTGGCCACTGCCGTGGAATCCATCAAGCGTGGCGCCGACGACTACCTGCCGAAACCGGCGACGGTGCCGACCATCCTGCGTGCGTTGGGGCTGGAAGCCCCTGCCGCAGCGGAAGACAGCAGCGCGACCGACGACACCATGACCCCGCTCAGCCGGTTGGAGTGGGAACACATCCAGCAGGCGCTGGCCGAAACCGAAGGCAACATCTCCGCCGCTGCGCGCCTGCTGGGCATGCATCGCCGTTCGCTGCAGCGCAAGCTGGCAAAGCGGCCGGGGCCGGAGCGGCGCTGGATCGACGAGTAGTCGTCAGCGCGGCGGGTCGCGGTCCGGCTCGATCGCCGCGCCAGCGCCCATGCCCGCACCGGCACCCAGGCCGGCCGCGCCCATCCCGGCACCACCGCCCTGCCGCCCCTCGCCTTTCGCGCCCTCGCCCTTGCCTTTCGAGGCGGCCGGTCGCGCCGGGCCTTGTCGCGGAATCGACAGCGAAGACGGGACCGGCTCCAGGTCGAGCACGCTGCGGATGAAGTCGCGCAGGGACACCACCAGCGCATCGGTGTGGATGGGCCGTCCCGCCGCGAGATCATGGGCGGCCTGCGCGGCCAGACGCACCTGCTCATCGGTGCCCAGCAGGATGATGTCCGACAACGCGGCTTCCACCGCGTCGCGGATGCGCCGGGGCCGGTCGCTGCCTTCGTCGACCCCGTCGGCGCCGGTTTCGCGCGCCTGCACGCGCAGGTCGCGCAGGTGGCGCGGGTCGACCTCCAGCGCGCCGGTGAACGAGCCGCCCAGCACCTTGTAGGCCGCGATCAGCGTGCGCAGGCGCTCGTTGATCTGGCGGTTCTCGCGCGCACGCCGCTCCTGCACTGTCTGCATGACCAACAGCCGGATGCCAACGCCGATCACCGTGATCAGCGCCAACCCCGCCAGCGTTGTCAGCAGGCCCTGCCACGAACTGAAGTCGAGACCGCGCATGCGCTGTGCCTCCCGTGCAACCGGACGCCACCTTACCGAAAACCGTACCCGTCGCCGTGATGACGCTCGAGATCAGAATGTCCTGCGCAGCACAACTTCCCAACTGCGCGGATCGCCGAGGTACGCCATCGTGCCGCCCAGCGCGTACACCACGTAGGTGCGGTCGCCGAGATTGCGGCCGCGCACGGTCAGCTCGGTGGTGTCGTTCCATCTGAAGCCCACGTGCGCGCCCCATGTCGCGTATCCGGCGGTGGACAGCGTGTTGGCGGCGTTCGCGTAGCGGGACGAGACGCCGCGCACGTCCACGCCCGCCGACCAGCGCGGGCCGACGCGGTAATCCACCCACAGGTTGCCGACGCGCGAGGGCGTGTTGGTCGGCCGGCGGCCGGCGCGCGATACCGGAACGCCGCCGACGTTCTCGTAGAAGTCGTCCAGCGTGGCGTCCACCCAGGCCAGGTTGCCTTCGATGTTCAGCGATGCCTGCGGACGCCAGCCGAAACTTGCCTCGATGCCGCGCGCCGACTGCCGGCCCACCGGCACCGTCTGGCCCGGATTGGCGGGATCGGTGATCGCGAGATTGCGGCGCACGATGCGATACGCGGCCAGCGTGGCGAAACTGCGTCCGTCCCGCGTCTGCAGTTTCGTTCCGATTTCGCCCTGCCTTCCCGTGGTCAGGTCGAAGTCCCGCAGGGTGGCGAAATTGGCGGTGCTGAGGATGCCGGCCGGCGGATCGGCCGCCGTGCTGTATTGCATGTAGACGTTCGCCTGCGGCGCGATGGTCCAGTTCAGTGCCACACGCCCGGTCGTGGGCGTGTACTCGCGTTCGAAGCGCGCGGGATTCGTGGCGCTGACCGCACGATGATTGACCACGTCCAGCGCGATGCGGTCGTGGCGCAGACCGGTCAGCAGCGACAGCAACGGGGTCAATTCGGTCAGGTTTTCCACGTACACCGCCTGCGTGTGCAGCCGGTTGGTGCGGTCGGGCGTGTAGACGATCGCCGTCCCGGGTACGTCGAGGAAGCGGCCCGGCGTCACCGCGTCGAGCGGCACGGTATCCACCGTGGCCGACAGCGACAGCGGAAAGCGCGTCTGCCGGTTGTAGCTGATGTCCAGGCCGGTGGCCCATTGCGTGGGCAGGCCGAACAAGGCGCCCTCGTGGCTCCACTCCAGCCGGTTGCCATGGACCTGCTGGTCGTGACGCTGCAGCAACGTGCCGGAACGGATGACGCCCTCGTTGCCGGCGGTCAGGCGGTAGCTTTCGACGTTGCGGTAATCGCGCAGCGCGTCGTAGTGATAGATGGTGTTGCGCACGGTGTCGCGCTCACCCGGTGTCCATTCCAGCAGCGAGCGCGCCCACAGCACGTCCTGTCCGTAGTAGCCGTCGGCGACGTTGTAGTTGCGCCCGACCGTTGCCGGCAGCACCGACAGGCGGCCGGTCGCTGGCTGGCGCACGGGCGTGCCCCAGTAGGGACGATGGTTGTCCTCCTGCTGGTATTCCACCGCAAGCGTGTGGCGAAGCGTGGGTGCCAGCTGCACCAGCCAGGACGCCGCCATCGCCGATGCTTCGCGCACCTGGCCATCGATCCCGCTTTCCGCGTCGCGCGCGCTGGCATCCAGCCGGACCGCCTGCAGGGCGTCGTTGCCGCCGACGCGCAGGTTGGCACCCATCGCCAGCGTGCCGTCGCGGAAAGACCCCCACGATGCCTGCATGGCTGCTTCATCGCGGTCCAGCCGCGCCAGCCGGGTGACGTAGTTGATCGTGCCACCGACTGCGCCGGCACCGTACAGGAAGCTCGACGGACCACCGATCGCCTCCACCCGCTCGTACTGCCACGCATCCACGGGACGCGCCGCGATGCTGGCGTACTGCACATCGATGCCGTTGAACAGCTGGGTGATCTGGCTGCCGGAAAAGCCGCGATACGTCACCGCATTGCCGTTGCCCGGCGGCGAGGCGACCGTCAACCCGGGGATGCCCGACAGCGCTTCCTGGGTAGTACGCACGCCGCGTGCGTCGAGTGTTTCGCGGTCGATCACCGTGATCGACGCCGGTGTCTGCATGACGCTCAACGCCAGGCGCGTGCCGGCGCCGGCGGCCTTGTCGAGTTGCGCCGCGTGGCCCTTGACCTCGACGGCATCGAGCTGGGTGGCACGGGAACCATCGGGCAACGTGATGCGCTCGGCGGCATGTACAACGACCGGAAACGACAGGGCCGCCACGACGGCCACGGACAGGCGCGACGCACGCAGCGCCGCGCAGGAAGACAGGGACATGGAAACTCCAAAGCACAAGGACGCGGCGCACGGGCCGCACGATCAACGGGAGGTCTTGTGGTTCAGAGCAGGACGGGCGGCCCTTGTCCGCCCAGGCCGCGCAGGCGCAGGCGCCTGACGGATGGAAGCGTCAGCGCGCTTGCAGCGATGTCCCCCGGCAGACGGGGAAACAGCAGCGCGAGACAGAGCAGCAGCAACGGCAGCGCAGCGGCCAGCGTGCAATAGGCGCAATCGGCTCCCACCGACATGCCGGCGGGCGATGGCGCCTTGCCAAGCGGCGATTTTGCAATCGGAGATTCGGTGCGCGTGTCGACCCACTTGATGCCATCGGTGGTGCACAGCTCGGTCCAGCCGGCCAGCACCTGCGATCCGGTCACGCTCACCCACCGCGTCACCGACGGCGCAAACGCCATCAGCAACGCGGCCAGTAAGGCCAGCTGCAGCATCGGTCGGAGCAAGGCGTGCGAGCGGATCACGCCGTGATTTTAAGCGTTGCCCGCCATGCGGATCAGATGCGACGGAATGTCGCACCCGTTGCCATCAGCGGAACCGCACGCGTGCAGCCTGCAGGCCGGGCGCCTCGCCGGCCACATCGGTCCACGCAAGCCATGCCGCATCGTCGCTCCATTGCAGACGCGGAATGCCACTGGCCCTTCCGCGCGTGGACAGCGTGGCGACATCGACGCGCTGCGTCTGGCGCCATGCGCCGTCGTAGCGGCCCAGCACGAGGGTCTGGCGTTCGTCCGGCGCCTGTTCCAGCCAGCTCACCAGCAGGTGATCGTCGCCGCGCGCCAATCCCAGGCGTCCCAGCACCTGCGTGCCCTTCGCCAGCGTGACCGGCGCGGCGAACGTGTCGCCCGCATCGTCGGAACGTGCGGCCCGCAGCTCCGGCTGTCCGTCCGCTTCCGTGTACCAGGCGACCCAGACCGTGGCGCCGTCGGCGACGACCACCGGTCCGTTGACCGGGCAGCCGGCGATCATCCAGCCATCCGCATGCACGTCGCGCGGCGGCGTCCAGCGGTCGCCATCGAAGCGGACAACGCGGGTATCGCGGATCTCGCCTTCACCGCGTCCCCGGTAGACCACCACCACGCCGCGGTCGGTCATCGCCGACGCGGTGGTGCAGCAGTCGCAGGTGGACGCATCCAGCGGCCATTCCGCGCGCTGCGTCGCATCCGCGCCATACAACGCCGCGCGCAGCATCATCGGGGCACCGCCGCCATGATGGCCGTCGTCGTGGTGCGCGTGCACACCGGCAGCCGCCTTCTGCCGGCTGTCCAGCCAGGCGATGCCCAACCGGTCGCGCGCCTGCGGCCAGAAGGTCACGAAGCCATGATCGCCGGGCGTGCCGGCGGGATGCACCCGCTGCGGCGCGCTCCAGGTGGCGCCACCGTCGCCGGAGCGCACCAGGTCGATGCCGTAGTCCATCCGCGACGGCCCTGTGCTGCGCAACCAGTGTGCCCATAGCGAACCATCCTGCAAGGCGTAGACGTGCGGCGTGTCGGCCCAGTTGACGAACCACTTCGTGCCTTCGGCGATGGTGCGCGGCGCTTCCCAGTCGGCGACCTGCGCGGGACGGCGGCTGAAGCGCAGGCGATGCCCGGTCTCGCCCACCGGCTCCAGCCAGCTCAGCAGCAGGGACCCGTCGGGCGTGGAGACGAGGTCGGGCTGCGCGGCACCGGCGGGTGACGGCAGGCTCACCCGCTCCACGACGGGCGACGACGCGACGGCATCGGGCGAAGGCACGCCCGCAGGCGAACATGCCGCCAGCACGGCAAGCAGCATCGGCACCACGCAACGGGACCAGCGGGACACGGGCATGCGGACGATTCCGGTCATCGGGATCGCGCCATTCCACCACGGAACGCGCCCGGCGGACTGCGACCGCCTGTCGCAGGCGTTCGCGGCGCCTGTCCTCGCCACCGTTTATCCTTGTCGCATGACCGACACCGCCCGCGACATCCTCACGCCCACCCAGCTCAACACGCTGGCGCGCGACCTGCTGGAAGGCGCTTTTCCGCTGGTGTGGGTGGAAGGCGAGCTGGGCAACGTCACCCGCCCTGCCTCGGGCCATCTGTACTTCACCCTGAAGGATGCGCGTGCGCAGGTGCGCTGCGCGATGTTCAAGCCCAAGAGCCAGTGGCTGAAGTTCGCGCCGCGCGAGGGCCTGCGCGTGCTCGCGCGCGGGCGGCTGACGCTGTACGAAGCGCGCGGCGACTACCAGCTGGTGATCGACAGCCTGGAGGAAGCCGGCGAAGGCGCACTGCGGCGCGCGTTCGAGGAACTGAAGGCCCGGCTTGCCGCGGAAGGTCTGTTCGACGATGTACGCAAGCGTCCCCTGCCCGCCCACGTGCGGCGCCTCGCCGTGCTCACCTCGCCCACCGGCGCGGCCGTGCGCGATGTGCTCAGCGTGCTGCAGCGGCGCTTCCCCTTGCTGGAGGTGGACGTGCTGCCGGTGCAGGTGCAGGGAGAAACGGCGGCCGCGCAGATCGTCGACATGCTGCAGCGCGCGGCGCGCAGCGGCCGTTACGACGTGCTGCTGGTGACCCGTGGCGGTGGCTCGCTGGAAGACCTCTGGGCGTTCAACGACGAGCGCCTGGCGCGCACCATCGCCGCCTCGCCGGTGCCCGTGATCTCCGCCATCGGCCACGAGACCGACTTCACCCTCGCCGATTTCGCCGCCGATCTGCGCGCGCCGACCCCGTCGGTCGCGGCGGAGCTGCTGGTGCCGGACCGGCGCGATCTGCTGACGCGCGTACACGCGCTGCAGCGCCGGCTCGCCACCACCCAGACGCACAGGCTGCGCAACGCCATGCAGCGCGCCGACCGTGCCGCGCTGCGTCTCAATGCGCTGCGTCCGCAGGCGCGGTTGGAAATGCTCCGACGCCGGCAGGAGGACGCCGCCCGCCGCCTGCATGCCCTGTGGCGAGACCAGCAGGCGCGTCGCGCTGCCGCGGTCCGTCACGCGGCCGCGGTCCTGCGTGCCCGTGCACCGCAGCGCCGACTGGAACAGGTGCGCGCGCGCCTGCTCGCCCTCGCCCCGCGCCCCCAGGCCGCTGTCGCGCGCACGTTGCAACGCGAGGCACTGCGCCTGCGTGGTCTGGCCCGTTCACTGGAAGCCATCAGCCCGCTCGCGACTGTCGCCCGTGGTTATGCGCTGGTGACGAAGGAAGATGGCACGCTGGTGCGTTCGGTGACGCAGGTGCGTCCCGGCGACAGGGTCGATGCACGACTGGGCGATGGAACACTGAAACTCAGGGCGGAATGAGCCCGCCATCGCTCGCATCGCGCTGTGCGCCTTCGCCGACGTCCATGAGACAACCTCCGGATACGGCAGTGGCAAGACCGGCACAACGGCGCTCGCCCTTCCGCTGTCCCCCGCACGTACCCATCACCAGGAGCAATAGATGATCACCCGCGAACAACTTGTCGAAATGTTCGACAACATGGCCAGGGAAACGCCATGGGATCTCAGCAAGCCGATGGTATGGGGCTACTTCTTCACCCACGGCACGCGGCCGGCGCTGGAAGCCGTGGTCCCCTTGCTGCAGGAACAGGGGTACCGCGTGATCGCGCTGTACCTGGAAGACAAGGACAATCGCAAGGATCCCGACCTCTGGTGGCTGCACGTCGAGAAGACCGAGATCCACACACCCGACAGCCTGGATCAGCGCAACCAGGCGCTGTACCGCTTCGCCGCCGAGCATGGTCTGGATGCCTATGACGGCATGGATGTCGGCGTGATCGAGTAGCCGCACCGGCCGGTGACGCGCCGGGTGGCAATGCGCTCAACCCCACTCGCACGCCCCGTGCGTTCGACTCCCTGTCCCACACACGGAGTCACGCCATGTCGCACCGTCTGACCGTCACCCTGCTGGCCGTCGCTGTCCTGGCCGCCTGCCAATCCCGCCCTCCTGCACACCCCGCATCCGACGCGGAGGTCGCTCCCTCCGACGCCTACGCGGCGGCGGAGGCTGCCGCTGATGCCGCCAGTACCGAGGCCCTGCGGCGCGAGCGGTCCACGCTGGACAGCATCGTTGTGACGGGCCAGCGCCTGGAGGCCCGGCAGGCGAAAGCAGCAGCTCCGATCCATGCCCATGCGCCACCACCGCCACCCGCGCCGGCGACGGTCGCGTATCGCAGCGCAAACCTGGTGGGCGGCATGGCCCCGCCGCCACAGGCGCAACCTGCCAACACCGAGAAGTATGCCGAGCGCGACGACAACCCTGTGCGCCGGACGCTGGATGAACCTGTCTCCACCTTCTCCGTGGATGTGGACACCGGCAGCTACAGCAACGTGCGCCGCATGCTGCGCGAAGGTCAGCGCCCGCCTGCCGACGCCGTGCGTGCGGAGGAATTCATCAACTATTTCCGCTACGGTCATGCCGCACCCAGCGACCGCAGCCGTCCCTTCAACGTGACCACCGAGATCGCCCCGGCACCCTGGAACGCGAAGCGCCAGGTGCTGATGGTGGGCATCAAGGGCTACGACGTGCCGAAGGCCACCTTGCCGCCGGCCAATCTGGTGTTCCTGCTCGACACCTCCGGCTCGATGGAGTCGCCGGACAAACTGCCGCTGCTGAAGCAGTCCTTCGCCCAGCTGGTCCCGCAGTTGCGCAGGCAGGACCGCGTCAGCATCGTGGTGTACGCCGGATCGGCCGGCCTGGTGCTGCCGCCCACGCCGGGCGACCGGCACGACGAGATCCTTGCCTCGCTGGACCGCCTGCAGGCCGGCGGCAGCACCAACGGCGGCGACGGCATACGGCTGGCATATGCGATGGCGAAGCAGGCCTATATCAAGGACGGCGTGAACCGCGTCATCCTGGCGACCGATGGCGACTTCAACGTGGGCACGGTCAGCCAGGATGCCCTGGAGACCATGGTCGCCGACCAGCGCAAGTCCGGCATCGCGCTGACCACGCTTGGCTTCGGCACCGGCAACTACAACGATGCGATGGCCGAACGCCTGGCCGATGTCGGCGACGGCAACCATGCCTACATCGACACGCTGCAGGAAGGCCGCAAGGTGCTGGTGGATGAAATGCAATCCACCCTGCTGACCATCGCCCGCGACGTGAAGATCCAGGTGGAATTCAACCCCGCCGTCGTCTCGGAATATCGTCTGATCGGCTACGAGAACCGCGTGCTCGCCAACGAGGACTTCGCCAACGACAAGGTGGATGCCGGCGACATCGGCGCGGGCCACGAAGTCACGGCGCTGTACGAGATCACACCGGTCGACAGCGGTGCCGAGCGCCTGCCCGCGCTGCGTTACGGCGGCAAGCAGGTCGCCGTCGGTGCCTCCACCAACGAGGTCGCGCATGTGCGCCTGCGGTACAAGCTGCCGGGCCAGGACAGCAGCCGCCTGATCGAGACGCCGATCGCAAGCACGTCGCTGACCACCCAGCCGAGCAATGCCTTCCGCTTCGCCAGCGCGGTAGCAGCCTACGCCGATCTGCTGCGTGGAGGACAGCGTATCGATGGCTGGAGCTGGAACGACGTGGCGCGCACCGCGCGCGGCGCGACGGGCCCCGACCCGCATGGCCTGAAAGCGGAATTCGTGGGGATGATCGACCAGGCGCATCGGCTGGTGGCCGTGCAGGACGACGCACCCGCCATTGCGGGCGACTGAATGCATGAAACCGGGGCCGAAAGATCGGCTCCGGCCCCTGTCCGTACTCCCGAAGCGGGCCTCGCCATGAAGCGCCTCACTCTGTTGCTGTCGTGCCTGCTGCTGGCTCCCGTGCCTGCGTTCGCTGACAGCTGTGGCGTCCGCATCGTCGTGGTGAACCACCGTGCCGATGCGGTCGCCGTATCGCTGAAGAGCTTCTATGCGGACCACGCGCTGGCCGCTCCGTCGCCCCGGGACTTCGACGCTCCCCTCTACGGCACCACCGTCCCTCCCTACGTCTCATCGCTGCAGCAGATCGAGGTCCCGGCGCATGGCGCCGCCAGCGTGGCCTTCAGGCGACTCTGTGTCGGTGACTTCTGGGTGAACTGGCGGGAGGTATCCACCGACGGGAAAGTCCTTTCGTCGGGCCAGATGCAGCCGAGAGACAACGAACCCATCCACATCCGCTAACGCGGCGTGTGCAGCGAACCTCAGGACTCAGGCGACGTCGGCCGCCACCGCCTCCATCTGCGCTGCCGGCCGTCCCAGCAGGTAGCCCTGGCCGAGCAGGCAGCCCAATTCGATCAACGACTGGCGCTGCTCTTCGGTTTCAACACCCTCGGCAATGGTCTCGATGCCCAGCGTACCTGCCAGCGCCAGGATCGCGCGCACCAGCGCCAGGCTTTCCGGCCGGGCTTCGCTGCCCAGCCCGGAGACGAAACTGCGGTCGATCTTGAGTACCGAGATCGGGAAGCGGTGCAGATACGACAACGCGGAGAAGCCGGTGCCGAAGTCATCGAGTTGCGCCAGGATGCCGTGTTGCCGCAGCGTGCGCAGGATGCGCAACGTGCGTGGCGCATCATCCAGCAGCGCCACCTCGGTGATCTCCAGCCGCAACCGCGCGGGATCCGCGCCGTGCGCCTCGAACATCGCCAGCAGCCGGTCGCCGAAATCGGGCGAACGGAAATGCCGCGGCGACACGTTGACCGAGATGTAGCCCTCCACGCCACGCGAAATCTGGCGCACCACCTGCTCGTACAGCAGCCAGTCGACCTGTTCGATCAGCCCGCTGTCCTCGCCCAGCCCGATGAACTCCGCCGGCAGCAGCAGCCCGCGCCGTTCGTGCTGCCAGCGCAGCAGCGCCTCATGCCCGATCACGCGCCCGTCGTCCATGCGGCGGATGGGCTGGTAGAACGGCAGAAAGTCGCGATGGTTGATCGCGCGGCGCAGGTCGGCCTCCAGGTCCAGGCTCTGCATCGCCGCCTCGCGCATGGCCTCGTCGAACATGGCGCAACGGTCGCGCCCCTGTTCCTTGGCACGGTACATCGCAGCGTCGGCATCGCGCAGCAATTCCTCGCCGTTCCGGTAACGCGGGTGCCAGATGGCGATGCCCAGGCTGGCGGAGGGAAACAGCTCGCGCCCCGCCACCCACATCGGCCGCCCCAGCAACGCCAACAGGCGCTGGGCAAAGTCGCGCACGTTCTCCACGCCGTCCGCGTACTCGACCAGCAATGCAAATTCGTCGCCACCGAGGCGCGAGACCACATCATCGTCGCGCACGCTCATGATGATGCGGCGCGCGACTTCCACCAGCAGTTCATCGCCGGCCGCGTGCCCCATGCTGTCGTTGACCAGCTTGAACCGGTCCAGGTCGAGGAACAGCACCGCGAAGGCCTGGCCATCGCCATGGCGCGCGCGTTCGATGGCGGCCGACAGCCTATCCAGCAGGTGTGGGCGGTTGGGCAGTCCGGTAAGGGCGTCGTGCGTCGCCTGGTACGTCAGCTGCTGTTCGGCGCGCAGGCGCTCGCCGATCTGCGCACGCAACTGGTGGTTCGCTTCGGCGAGCTCGCGAGTGCGCTCGTCGACCCTGCGCTCCAGTTCCGCGTGCGCGCTGCGCAGGCGCTCCTGCGCGCGCTGCCTGTCCAGGCCGTTGCCGATGTGGTGCGCGACGAAGGTCAACAGGTTCTGGTCGTGCGACGTGAACTTCACTTCTTCGGTGTAGCTCTGCACCACCACCGTGCCGACCACGTCTTCGCCGCGGAACAGCGGCACGCCGAGCCAGCTGTAGGCGGGTGGGCCGTGCTGCAGGAGCTTGCCCTGCTCCGCCAGTTGGCCGATCACCTCGCGGTCGGCCAGCAGCGGCCGCCCGGTGGCGATGACGTACTCGGTCAACCCGTTGGTCAAGCGCCGCGACTTGCGCATCGGGTCGCGCTCGTCGATCGAATACGGGAAGCCCAGTTGCTCGCCATCGTCCGAAATGAGCGCGATGTAGAAATTGCGCGCGTTGATCAGCTCATCCACCACCACGTGCACATCGGCGTAGAAACGCTCCAGGCTTTCCGAGGTGATGGCCAGGTCGGTGATGCGGAACAATGCGCGCTGCAGTTTCTCCGCGCGCTTGCGCTCCATGATCTCGGCCTGCAGCTCGCGGTTGGCGCGCTGCAGTTCGTGCGTACGCACCGCCACGCGGTGTTCCAGTTCCACGTGCGCGTGCTTGCGGTCCAGCGCGGTCAGGATGTGCTGCGCCACATAGCCCAGCAGCGCGCGATCCTCGTCGGCATAACTCGCCGGCGCGTCGTAGCTCTGCACGACGATGGCGCCGCAGACCCGGTCGTCCCGGCGCATCGGCACACCCAGCCAGTCCAGGCTGTCCGGGCCATGCGAGGGATCGCGCATCACGCCCAGCTTCTGCCGGATGACGGCCGACGGCCCGCGCAGCGGCTGGCCGTGACGCAACAGCGCGAAGGTCATGCTGTTGGCCATTTCCTCTTCGCCGAATTCGCGCTCGGGTTCGGCGACATAGGGATCGCGCTGGTCGGCGAAGTACAGGAAGCGGACCGAGCGGCGCTGGTCGTCGTACAGTACGATGTAGCAGTTCTCGGCATACATCAGCGAGTTCACCACCGCGTGGATGCGGCGGAGCATCTCCGGCATCTCGAGGTCGGCACCGGCCAGGTCGGCGATCTCGTAGAGCGCCTGCTGCAACCGCTTGGATTTTTCCAGCGAAACGATGCGCGCCTGCGCGCGCGCGGCATCCAGCGATGTCACCAGCAGCGTGCGGGCCAGCGCCAGCCAGGCATCCTCCTCGGGCGGGGCCAGCGGGTGCGGCAATGCCAGTGCCAGCGCAACGCGCGCAGTGCCATCGGCGTTGTCCCACGCATATGTGCGCTGCGCGGGGCCATCGTGCTCCACCTGCGCTTCGGCCAGCGCATGCTCGGCGCGGCGCTTCAGCGCACCGGATGCCGCCGGCGTGGCACCGCTGTCGTTGCCCAGCGCCCAGTCGCGCCAGCTGATCGCGAGTTCAGCACCGGCCGGCAGCAGCCCACGCAGGATCGACGCAATCCGGTCCGCCGGCGAGGCGTCTGCGCTGGCCGGGTTGTCGGCGCTGATCGATGGCGTAGGCATGCCCTTGTCCCGAACGAGTCGGTGCGTGGTGTCTGGAGGTCCCCCGCAGCGAGCATACCGCCTGAGACCCCCTGAACGGAAACGGCCAAGGCAACCCCTTCAAGGGCCGTCGCGCGTTTGAAAACGTGTGCCCCGTCCCGCTCCCCTTGTCGCCTTGACCCACCCGACCACGATCCCCGACGGGCGTCGATCACTGAACGTGTCGGCGCCACGACCACGCCCCGACTTCACGGGCGTGCGTGGACGGCTTACGCTGGTGTCGGTGAACGACCTCGCAGAACCCGCCGACGAGACCCTGATGCTGGCCTACGCCGCCGGCGACGCGTCGGCCTTCGAACAGCTCTACGCGCGCCACCGTGGGCCGTTGTACCGGTTCCTGTTGCGCCACCTGCGCGACCCGGCGCTGGCCGACGAGTTCTTCCAGGACACCTGGCAGCGCGTGATCAGCGCGCGCGAGGGCTGGAAGCCGGAGGCGGCATTCGGGACATGGCTGTACCGGATCGCGCACAATCGGCTGAACGACCATTGGCGCGCATCGAAACACCGACCCGCCACGCCCGTGGACGCGGACGAGCGGACCGCGCGCGTTCCCGACCATGACACGCCGGAGCGCCAGCTCTCCGAGTTCGAGCAGCGACGGCAGCTGCAACTGGCCATGAACGAATTGCCGCCGGAACAGCGCGAAGTCGTGCTGCTCCGGCTGGAGCAGGAACTGACCCTGGAGGAGATCGGCGAGATCACCGGCGTGGGCCGGGAAACCGTGAAATCGCGCCTGCGCTATGCGATGGACCGGTTGCGGACGAGATTGAACCCATGAAGATGCCCCACGAGCCCCTGACGCCTGAAGAACGCGCGCTGGCGCAGTCGCTGTCCCGCTTGGGACCGCACGGTGCGCCGTCGCCGGAGCTGGATGCGCGCATCCTGGGCGCCGCGCGGGCGGCTGTGCAGGACACGCCGTCCCGGGGCGGCGCGGCGCCGCCAACCCGCCGACGCTGGCCACTCGGCATGGGGGTGGCGGCATCGGTACTGCTGGCCGCCGGCATTGCCTGGCAGCTTCGCCCCAGCCACGACGTCCCGGTGGCCAGCGAAGCCCCGGCACAGACACAGCGCTCGGCCCAGCTGATCGGCGAGGACGCCGATGTCGCCGCCGCGGATGCCGCCGCGCCCGCCGTCGAATCGCTCGCTCCTCCGCCCGCGATCGTGGCGACGGAACCTGCCGCCCCGGCAAAGGCCATGCGGCCTCCTCCGCCATCCGCCGTCATCGAGCGCGACGTCGCGCCGTCCGGGCCCGCGCGCAAGAATGCGGAAGCCGCCGCACGACAGGAGGCCGCACCGAAGCGCAGCCCCCTTGCACTGATTCCCGCCGTTCCCGGCCTGCCTTCAGCCGAGGAGGCATCGTCGCGCGAACAACCGGTGGCACCCCAGGCCTTCCCGGCTGAAACGGATGCGTATGCACCACCGGCCGCGATGGCGGCCGACGTACCGGAAGCCATCGCGCGTGCGCAGACACAACAGCGTTCCGCCGCCCAGCCCTCACAGGAACAGCGCGCCCGTTACGAGGAAGGGCGCAAGCAGGCCGCCGCCAATGAAGGGCGCACCCTCGACACGATCGCCGTCACCGGCAGCCGCATAAGCACGCGGGAACGCCAGGGACGTATGCAGGACGCAGCGCCCGCACCGGCAGCACCGCCCCCGCCCCCGCCCGCTCCGGCCGCCAGTGCCGGCAGCGTCCAGCCCAGTGCCGCACGCACCGCCCTTCGGCGGACAGACCTGCAGGTCCCGGTCGATGCTGACACACGGCTGCCCCCGGACGAGTGGCTTGACCGCATCCGCCTGCGCCGTGACCTGGGCGACAACGCCAACGCGCTGCGCAGCCTGCAGCTGTTCGTACAGGAGCACCCGTTCCAGCGCGTCCCGGACGACCTGCGCCCGCTGCTCGGCACGCCGTGAGCGACACCATCGCCGCGCGCGCCTCGCAGTTGCTGGAGGTGAAGCACAGCCGTTTCCTCGCACAGGCCACCTCCGTCGCCGATGCCGACGGGGCGCTCGCCTTCCTGCGCGAAGTCGGCGATCCCGCCGCGACACACAACTGCTGGGCCTACCGGATCGGCGGCGAATATCGCTCCAGTGATGACGGTGAGCCTGCGGGCACGGCGGGCCGACCGATCCTGGCCGCCATCGATGGCCAGGGTTTCGACCGGGTGATGGTGGTGGTGACCCGCTGGTACGGCGGCATCAAGCTGGGCGCGGGCGGGCTGGTGCGGGCCTATGGCGGCGCGGCGGCGGAGTGCCTGCGCACCGCCCCGCGGCAGCCGCTGGTGGTCACCACGCACCTGGTGCTCGCCTGCCTGTTCGACGACCTGGGTGCGGTGCATGCCGCGCTTGCACCGCATCTGGCGACCAAACTGCAGGAATCGTTCGATGAAAACGGCGCGCTGCTGACGCTGGAACTCCCGGTGGATCGCGCGAACGCCTTGAAAAACCATCTGCGCGACGCCACCCGTAACCGGGTGCGCGTGGTATCCACGGCAGCGTGAATCCGGCGGCAGGTGCCTGCGGGAGGGGCTTCAGCCGCGACCCGGGACGACACATTCCGGTCGCGGCTGAAGCCCCTCCCACAACCACTTCGATTCCGGATGCCGATGAACGACAACGCCACCACCGCGGACAGCGCTGCAGCTCCCAAGCCCAAGGCCAAGCTGGGCACCCTGCGCGCCCTGTGGCCCTTCGTGCGCCAGCACGGCGGACTGTTCACCGCGTGGCTGCTGGCGCTGGCACTGGCGTCTGCGGCGACGCTGAGCCTGCCGGTCGCATTCCGGCAGATGATCGACAACGGCTTCACCGACGGCGCGAACATCAATCGCGCGTTCCTGTTCCTGTTCGTGGTGGCGGTCGTGCTGGCGCTGGCCAGCGCGGCGCGCTTCTACTTCGTGTCCCTGCTGGGCGAAAAGGTCGTCGCGGACCTGCGCGGCCAGCTGTACGGGCACCTGATCGGACTGGATGCCGAATTCCACGACCGCAGCCGCAGCGGCGAACTCGTATCGCGACTGTCCGCCGACAGCGAACTGCTGCGCACCGTGGTGGCTACCAGCATGTCGGTGGCGCTGCGCAGCAGCGTCACCGTGATCGGCAGCCTGGCGATGCTGTTCGTCACCAGCCCCCGACTGGCGGCCTTCGCGCTGATCGGCATCCCCCTGGCGGTGCTGCCCATCGTGCTGGGTGCCCGCCGACTGGAGAAAGCGTCGCGCGCCAGCCAGGACCGCGTGGCCGATGCCAACACGCTGGCCAGCGAAACCCTGGGCGCCGTCCGCACCGTGCAGGCGCACGCACGCGAACCCTACGAACGCGGCCGCTTCGGTGCCGCCATCGCGACCGCCGTGGAAACCGCCCGCAAGCGCATCCGCGCGCAGGCATGGGTGACCGCAGCGGCCATCACCCTGATCTTCGGCGCAATCACGCTGGTGCTCTGGTCGGGCGCGCATGACGTGATCGACGGCACGATGAGCGCGGGCACGCTGGGCCAGTTCGTGCTGTACGCGCTGATCGGCGGCGGATCGGTCGGTGCACTGGCCGAGGTATGGAACGAACTGCAACGCGCGGCCGGTGGCATGGGCCGCATCGCGGAGCTGCTGGGCGAAACCCCTGTCATCCAGGCGCCGACACAACCACGCACGTTGCCGCAGCCGGTCAAAGGCGAGATCCGCTTCGACAACGTCTCGTTCCACTACCCGTCGCGCCCCGACCTTCCCGCGCTGGACGGCTTCGACCTCGCCGTCGAGCCCGGCGAAACCGTCGCCCTGGTCGGACCGTCCGGCGCAGGCAAGAGCACCGTGTTCTCGATGTTGCTGCGCTTCCACGATGCCCAGACCGGCAGCGTGCGCGTCGATGGCGTGGACCTGCGGGAGCTGGATCCTTCCGCCCTGCGAGAACACATCGCGCTGGTGCCACAGCAGCCCACCATCTTCGCGGCCAGTGCTGCGGAGAACATCCGCTACGGCAAGCTGGATGCCACCGATGCCGAGCTGCAGGCGGCGGCCGAGGCGGCGGAGGCGGACGACTTCCTGCGCGAGTTGCCGGAAGGTTTCGACAGCCAGCTCGGCGAGCGTGGCGCACGCCTGTCGGGTGGCCAGCAGCAGCGCATCGCCATCGCCCGGGCGCTGCTGAAGGATGCGCCCATCCTGCTGCTGGACGAAGCCACCAGCGCGCTCGACGCACAGAGCGAGCGCGCGGTGCAGCAGGCACTGGAACGGCTGATGGAGGGCCGTACCACCCTGGTCATCGCGCATCGGCTGGCGACCGTGTTGAAGGCCGACCGCATCGTGGTGATGGACCGTGGCCGCATCATCGCGCAGGGCACGCATACGGAACTGCTGGCGCAGGACGGCCTGTACGCCGAGCTTGCGCGACTGCAGTTCCTGGACTGATCCTGCCGCGGGTGCGTCGGCCGTCCGAGGGCAGCTTGCACTACGATGCGAGAGGCCAGGACCGGAGCCCATGCATGATCCAGGAATCGCTTCCGCCTTTGCCGCGTTGGCTTGGACACCACGCTGATCTTGCTGACCGGCGCACGGGTCGTCACGGTGGAACGCCGCGAAGGCGCTGATGCCACAGGAAGCCGGGCGATGTCGCGCCAGGCACTACAGGCGGAGGAAGCCGCTCATCGTGGCGAGTCCGGTACGGATGCGTTGGCTAGCGAAGTACGCCTGCTGCGCCGTTAGTTGCAGGACAGCGACCTGGTCGACGAGGTCTTCGAGAATCCCCGGTTCCAGTGGCTGGGCCTGCCGGGTACGGGCCTGATCGCCGCTTCGTTCTTTGCCGAATGGCGGCTCAGGCGCGACATCGCGCTTGCGGCGCGCGCTGCGGCACCGCCGGACGGCGGCGCCTGGCTCTTACGCAGCGGCCTCCGCCTGGACCAGCGCCATCGCGCGTCGCGGGCGGCTGGGGAAGGCATGGCGCACGATGCGCCAGCAAACCTGCCCGAACTGCGTGAGCAGCGTGCCGGTGTTGTAGTGCTGGCCGTAGCGGGCGCAGATCGCGCGCACCTCGCGTGCCATCTCGGCGTAACGGTTGGCCGGGATATCGGGGAAGAAGTGGTGCTCGATCTGGTGGCTCAGGTTGCCCGACAGCACGTTGATCAGGAATCCGCCCCGCAGGTTGGACGAACCACGCAACTGGCGCAGGTACCAGTGACCACGCGACTCGTTCTTGATGCATTCCTTGGGGAATGTTTCCGCATTGGCGGTGAAATGCCCGCAGAAGATGATCACGTAGGTCCACACGTTGCGCAGGCCGTTGGCGACCAGGTTGCCGAGCAGTACCGGCAGGAAGAAAGGCCCGGCCAGCGCCGGATAGATCACGTAGTCCTTGGCCAGCTGGCGACCCATCTTGCGCACCACCGGGGCGGACTTGCGACGCAGCTGCTGGGTGGTCATCTTGCCGTGCCACCAGCGGCCCAGCTTGAGGTCCTGGATGGCGATGCCCCACTGGAACAGCAGCGCGAACACCACCGCGACCACCGGCTGCGCCAGGTAGAAAGGCTTCCACTTCTGCTCAGGGAAGATGCGCAGCAGGCCATAGCCGATGTCGTCGTCCATGCCACGCACGTTGGTGTACGTGTGGTGGCGGAAATTGTGCGTGTGCCGCCAGTTCTCGCTGGTGGCGACGATGTCCCAGTCGTAGGTCTTGCCGTTGAGCTGCGGGTCGCCCAGCCAGTCGTACTGGCCATGGATCACGTTGTGGCCCAGCTCCATGTTGTCGAGGATCTTGCCCAGGCCCAGCGACAGCGCACCCAGCGCCCACAGCACCCAGAACAGCCAGCCCACCGCGCTGTCGGCCAGCCAGAGGCCACCGGCGATCGCGGCGGCGAGCAACAGCACGCGGCCGGTCAGGTTGGTGTAACGCACCGCTTTGACCACGTTGCGGATATAGCGCGCATCACGCTGGCCCAGCGTCGCCACGGTACGCGCACGCAGGGCGTCCAGTTCCTCGCCAAAGCGATCCAGTTCGTCGGCGGTGAGACTGCGGTTGCGGGGGGAGGAAAGGGTCGCCATTACAGATCCAGCTCGATGTCGGTGGCGGCGCTGTGGATGCACAGCTTCAACGCCTGGGTGGGTTCATGCATCAGCGCGCCACTGGGCAGGTGGCGCGTGCTGCCGGCGGACTTGCCGCAGGCGCAGGTATTGCAGATGCCCATGCGGCAGCCGGACGGCGGCTTGAGGCCGTGCTGTTCCAGGGCCACCAGCAGGGATTCGCCACGCGGCACGCGCAGCGTGCGCCCGCTGCGTTGCAGGCGGATGTCGACCTCGCCCTCGTCCACCACCAGTACCGGCGGGGCGGTGAACGCTTCGGCCTGGAACGAGGCCACGCGCGAGGCCAGCAGGCCACGCGCGGTTTCGACGAACCCGCCCGGCCCGCAGGCGATCACCTGTTGCATGGCGGGATCGCCCGCCTGCGTGGAGAGCACCGTGTCATCGATGCGGCCTTCGGCTTCGTCGCCGGCAGAGGCGGCTTCGCGCGTGAGCAGCAACCGGAAGTGGAAGCCCGGATGGGCGGCGGCGAGCGTCCGCAGTTCGTCGAGGAAGCAGGCCTCCTCGCGCCGGCGCACCCAGTAGAGCAACGTCAGACCAACCGGCATGCCCTGCCCGGCCAGTTCACGCACCAGCGCCATGAGCGGCGTGATGCCGCTGCCGGCGGCGAGCAGCAGATAGGCGCCTGTCGGCGCTGCCGGCAGCGTCATGTCGCCGAACGCCTGCCCCAGCTCGACGATCTCGCCGATGCGGGCCGTCGAGTGCAGGTAACGGCTGACCTTGCCACCCTCGATCGCCTTCACCGTCACCGGCAGCAACCCGTCCGCCCGCGGGGGCGACGTCAGGCTGTAGCTGCGGGTAACCCGCACCCCATCGATCTCGATGCCCAGGTTCACATGCTGGCCAGCGCGATGGCCCGCCCAGTGGCGGTTCGGCTTGAACAGCAGGGTGACCGCGTCCGCGGAGGCGGATTCGCGGGCGACAAGCCGGGCCAGCGGGCGCTCCCAGGTCCAGGTGCGATGCAAGCGGGTGGCCCAGAAATCGAACACATCCGGCTTGACGAGCGGCCGGATCAGCCGTTTCAGGGGACCGGGCCGGCGGGGGGACGGACGGATCTGGGCATTCATGGCCAGCACTATACCCCTGTAAGGACGGATGTGTATACAGTTGTATATTAATTTACGAGGCTATGATGCCCCCATCACTCCGCACGTCCGGCCTTCCCGCGTGACTTCATACCCGCAACCGCTGCCCCACGACGACAACGGCCCCGGCCGCAAGGCGTCGATCTCGCGCGAAGACCTGATGGCGGCCGCGCTGAAACTGGTGGGCCCGCATCGCAGCGTGTCCACGCTGAGCCTGCGCGAAGTGGCCCGCGAGGCCGGCATCGCCCCCAATAGCTTCTATCGCCAGTTCCGCGACATGGACGAGCTGGCCGTCGCGTTGATCGATCTGGCCGGCCGCTCGCTGCGCAAGATCATCGGCGAGGCGCGCCACCGCGCCTACAGCAGCGACCGCAGCGTGGTGCGCGGCTCGGTGGAGGCATTCATCGAACAGCTGCGCGCCGACGACAAGCTGCTGCACGTGCTGCTGCGCGAAGGCAACGTCGGTTCGGATGCGTTCAAGCACGCGGTGGAGCTCGAGCTGCAGTTCTTCGAAGAAGAGCTGTGCATGGACCTGGTGCGGCTGGCCACGCGCGACAACGCCCCGCTGTACGAACCTGCGCTGGTATCCAAGGCCATCACCCGGCTGGTGTTCGCGATGGGCGCCACGGCGATGGATCTGCCGCCGGAGAAGGATCAGGAACTGATCGAGCAACTGTCCGAGATGGTCCGCATGATCATCACCGGCTCGCGCGCACTGGCCTCCCGCGGGGGCGGCCAACGCTGACGGACCGGCAACGCGCCCGTCAGGGTTCGATGCTGATCGGCGTACCCACCGGCACGCGTTGCCAGATCGCTTCCATTTCCGCATTGGTCACGGCAATGCAGCCCTCCGTCCAGTCAGCGCGTGAACCCGGCGGGGTGGCGCCATGGATCATGATGTCGCCGCCCGGATCGACACCACGCGCAAGCGCCTGTCGACGGTCGGCCGCATCCGGATAGGAAATGCGCAACGACAGATGGAAGCGGCTGCGTCCGTTGCGGTAGGTGATGCGGTAATCGCCTTCCGGCGTGCGCTGGTCGCCCTGCTCGCGCTTGTGCCCCACCGGTGCGCCCCCCAGGGCGATGCGATACGTGGCGATGGTGCGCCCACCGCGCAACAGCGCCATGCGGCGCTGCGCCTTTTGGACACGGATCGCGTCGGCCTGCTGCGCAGCGGGCAGCAAGGGCGGCGGCCAATCCCCGTGTTCGCGCGCCTGCGACGACGGCCCCAACACAGCCAGCAACGCGAACATCCAGCGCCAGGCGCTCATGCCGGCAACGCCCGCGCCAGCAGGGGCGCTGCGTCCACCTCCGCCGGAAGCGTGCCGAACGCCAGGCCATGCTCCCCGCCCAACCGGCTGCGGATGAACAAGGTCGCGGCCGGACTGCCCGCGCGCAGCAGCACCGACGCCTGCAACGCAAGCGCCAGACGCTCCACCAGCAGGCGCGCACCGGCTTCGCGGGCGACGGCGAGGTCGACACGCAGGCGATCGACGAACGCATCGAACGTCGCATCGTGCCCGGAAGCGGCGGCCAGTTCGTCGCCCACCGCCTGCACGGTCTCGGGTTCGCGCGCGAGGGCGCGCAGTACGTCGAGGCACTGGATGTTGCCACTGCCTTCCCAGATCGAGTTCAACGGCGCCTGCCGGTACAGCCGCGGCAGGATCGATTCTTCCACGTAGCCGGCACCGCCCAGGCATTCCTGCGCCTCGTTGACGAACGCGGGCGCGCGCTTGCAGAGCCAGTATTTTCCGGCGGCCGTGGCAATGCGCGCGAAGGCGGCCTCGCGTGGATCGCGCGGCGCCGCATCCACCGCGCGTGCCACGCGGAGCGCGAAGGTGGTCGCCGCCTCGGACTCCAGCGCGAGGTCGGCCAGCACGTTGCGCATCAGGGCGTGTTCCACAAGCGGCTTGCCGAACGTGCGGCGATGGCGCGCATGATGCATTGCCTGCGCCAGCGCCATCCGCATCTCGGCGGATGACCCCAGCATGCAGTCGAGCCGGGTCAGCATCACCATCTCGATGATGGTGGCCACACCGCGTCCTTCGTCGCCGATACGCCATGCCCGCGCGCCCGTGAATTCCACTTCGCTCGACGCATTCGCCCAGTCGCCCAGCTTGTCCTTCAGCCGCACCAGCCGGAATGCGTTCTTCGCACCGTCTGCCCGTCGGCGCGGCATCAGGAAGCACGTCAGCCCGCCCGGTGCCTGTGCCAGCACCAGGAAGCCATCGCACATCGGCGCGGAGAAGAACCACTTGTGCCCGACCAGCGTGTAGGTGCCGTCGGCGTCCGGCGTGGCGGTGGTGGCGTTCGCCCGCACGTCGGAACCCCCTTGCTTTTCGGTCATGCCCATGCCCAGCGTGATGCCGGCCTTGCCGCCAATGGGCACGTCGCGCGGATCGTACTGCGGCGCGGCCGCCTTCGTCGCCCATTCGCGCAGCGCAGGCTCGCGCTGCAGGACGGGGACGGCCGCATGCGTCATCGTCAGGGGACAACTGGTGCCCGCTTCCGCCTGGTGATGCAGATAACTCAACGCAGCGCGCGCGACGTGCGCGCCGGGCAACGGTTCGTGCCACGACAGGCCGGCGACACCGTGCGTCTTCGCCGCCTCCATCAGCTGGTGATAGGCGGGGTGGAATTCCATCAGGTCGATGCGATGCCCGTGCTGGTCATGGGTGCGCAGGCGCGGCCGGTCCCGGTTCGCATCGAAGCCAAGACGGTAGAGCGCGTCGCCCGCCAGCGCGCCATAGGTCGCCAGCCGGGGGGCGAACGCGCCTGCGCCATCACGCATCACGCACTCGCGCAACACGATGTCGTCCGCCCACAGGTCGCGCGGCACGAACGGTGGCGGCTGGTTTTCCACGGAATGCGTTTCGAACGGAGGAAGTTCGCTCATCGTCGGTTCCCGTTGCACGCCCGGATTCTCGCGCAATTCAGCGCGGCGCGTGGATGCGTTGCGGGCCCTGCCACTGATTGCGATGTCCTAGACAGTGCGGGCGAGATCGCGAAGTGTCCCGAGGAACGCCTGCTTCAGCTCCAGCTTGCGGAAGAAGCCGTGCTGCGTGCCACTCAGCACCCGCAGCATGTGGCCGCGCCCACCCGGCAGCTGGCCCATCGGGAGGAACGCCAGATCGCGGGCATGCGCGATGAGGTCCCGGTCGGACTGGAAGATCGGGGTCAGCCAGCGGCTCCAGAACTGGTAGACGCCGACATGCGCCCGGCGTTCGCGCTGATATGCCTCCAGCGCCGCCGGGACATCGCCCTGCACGCGCAGTGCGTCGCGCAGGGCCATCGCGTCCATCAGCGCCATGTTGACGCCCTGGCCCAATTGCGGACTCATGCCATGCGCGGCGTCTCCGATCACGACGAGGCGGTCCCGGTACCACTGCCGCAGGGTCACGTCGCGATAACTGGCGCGTGCGAGTTGGCCGGCGTCCACGGTGTCGGCCAGGCAGGCGTCGGCCTCGGGCCACAGGCGTGCCACTTCCTCGCGCCATGCCGGCAGACCGCGCGCGCGCCAGGCATCGAAGTCGCTGACGGGCAGACTCCAGAAGAAGCTCAACCGCGGCGTTCCATCACCGGGCCGCGTGCCCACCGGCAGCAACCCGATCATCTTGCGTGCAGCCACGTAACGCTGGCGCAGCTCGTCGTTCCAGCGCCAGTCGCCCTGTGGGACCAGTCGCCACAACGCACCCCACGGATAGACGGCCTCGCGCTTCACGGCTCCGGTGGCCACGCGCAGTCGTGAAGCCGAACCGTCAGCGCTCACCACCAGGTCGAACGGGCCATGCCAGCGGCCATGCTGGTCGCGTACGCGACGCGTATCGTCACTGACGGCCTCGATGGCGTGACCACGATGGATCTCGCCCTGCCCCGCCCATGCCTCCGCCAGCAGCGTGAACAACGCTCCGCGCTGCATGCCCAGCCCGAACAAGTACGCGTCCAGTCCGGCATAGCGCATGTCCATCACCGCACGACCGCAGGGCGTTTCGCCATACAGGCGATTGACCCGTCGGCCATGCGCCAGCACATCGGGCAGCAGGCCCAGTTCCCACAGCACCTGCAGTCCGGTCGGTTGCAGCAGGAAGCCCGCGCCGACCGGCCCCGGTTGTTCCGCACGTTCGAAGACCTCCACGCGGTGGCCGTCGCGCGACAGCAGCAACGCCGCAGCCTGGCCAGCGGTGCCATAACCGACGATGGCGATGTGCAGGGAGTCCATCGGGTGCCGCGTTCCTTTCCTGCCGGACGTGCGATGCGCCGGAATGCAGGCGTTAAAAAACCCCGCCGGAGCGGGGTTCAAGAAAATCGTCTTGGATCAGGCTGCCGGCGTGATGTTGGACGCCTGTGCACCCTTCGGGCCCTGGGTCAGCTCGTAACTGACGCGCTGGCCTTCCTGCAGGCTGCGGAAGCCCTTGCTGTTGATGGCGGTGTGGTGCGCAAAGACATCGGCGCTGCCATCTTCTGGCGCGATGAATCCGAAGCCCTTGGCATCGTTGAACCATTTCACGGTACCGTACGGCATAGCGCTTGTATTTCCTTTTCTGGATGCGGGTGGAATGTGCGGCGATGACGCCGCACACGCCGAGTATGCAAAGCCCGGCGCGCGTTGACAATCACCTGCGTGCGAGCGCCGCCACCAGGGCCGGGATCCCGGCCGATGCAGCGGCCACGTTCGCCAGCACCTCGTCCATCGTGATTTCCTCGTCGGTGCCGCAACCCGCCGCCCAGTTGGCGACGATGGCCAGGCAGGCGTATTCCAGGCCCATTTCCCGCGCCAGACCGGCTTCGGGCATGCCCGTCATGCCAACCAGATCGCAGCCATCGCGGCGCATCCGGCGTATCTCGGCACGGGTCTCCAGACGCGGTCCCTGCGTGGCCCCGTAGCAGCCGCCATCCACCAGATCCACGCCGGCCTCGCGGGCCGCAGAGAGGATCTGCTGACGAAGTAAATGCGTGTACGGATCACCGAAGTCGACATGCAGCACCTCGCTGCCGGGCTCCTCGCAGATCGTCGAGATCCGGCCCCAGGTGTAATCGATCAGCTGGTCCGGGCACGCCAGTACACGCGGACCGCAGGCATCGGTGATGCCGCCGACGGTGTTCAACGCCAGCACCCGGGTGGCACCGAGGTCCTTCAGCACCTGCAGGTTGGCGCGATAGTTGACCAGGTGCGGCGGCACCGAATGGCCCTCGCCGTGGCGGGCGAGGAACGCCACGCGCCGCCCGTCCAGCGTGCCGATGCGGACAGGACCGGACGGCGCACCGAAGCGGGTGTGCAGCTCCTTCGTCTCCACGTCCTGCAGGTCGGCGAGCCTGTAGACGCCGGTACCGCCGATGACGGCAAGCGCGATGTCGGCCATGTTCAGTCCTTCAGCGCGTAGATGCCCGGCAGGTTGCGACCCTGCTCGTGGTAGTCCATGCCGAAACCGAACACATAGCGGTCCGCGACCTCCAGGCCCACATAGTCCGCGCAGATGCCCGGCACGCAACGATCATGCTGCTTGGTGGTCAGCGCGGCGATCCGCACGTCGGTGGCGCCCTGCTCCAGGCACCACTGCTTCACTGCCAGCAGCGTATGGCCTTCGTCGAGAATGTCGTCCACCAGCAGCACACGGCGACCGTAGAGCGCAGTCGCGGGGCGGTGCTTCCACACCAGCTCCCCGCCCGTGGTCTCGCCGCGATAGCGGGTGGCGTGCAGGTAGTCGAACTCCAGGTCCAACCCCAGCGCGCCCAGTTCCAGCGACAGCTGTCCGGCGAACGGAAGCGCGCCGTGCATGATGGTCAGGTAGACCGGCACCTCGCCCGCGTAGTCACGCGCGATCGGCGCGGCCATCGTGGCGATGGCGCGGTCTATCGTCGCGCGGTCGACCAGCAGGTCGGCATTGGCCAGCGCGTCGGCCAGCTTCGGCTTCGGATTGCCCAGCGATTCCATCATGCAACTCCCGTGAGACTGTCGAGCACGCGCGCCTGGGTGTCGCCATAGCGCGCATCGGCGATCAGGCCATCCCACCCCAGGGCGCCACGGCCCAGTACCCCGAGCACGGCGGCGGTATTCAGTGCGCGGCCTTCCACCGCCTTCAGCGACTCGTCCACCAGCTTGGGCGAACACACCAGCACCACGTCGCATCCGGCGTCCAGGTGGTCATGGATGCGCTGCTTCACGCCGCCTGCCGAGAATGCCGCGGCCATGCCGATGTCGTCCGAGAACACCACCCCGCGGAAACCCATCTCGTCGCGCAGGATCTTCTGGATCCAGAACGGCGAGTAGCCCGCCGGTTCCGGTGCCACCGCCGGATATTTCACGTGCCCCATCATCACCGCATCGGCCTTGGCCTCGATGCCGGCGACGAACGGAACCAGGTCCTCCGCGCGCAGTACGTCCAGGCTGCGCGGATCGACGGCGTCGTCGAAGTGGGTGTCTTCCAGCACCGTGCCGTGGCCGGGGAAGTGCTTCAGCGTGGCCGCCATGCCGGCCGCGTGCATGCCGCGGATGTACGCGCGGGTGAACTCGGCCACGATCTGCGGATCGGCGTCGAAGGCGCGATTGCCGATGGCGCGGTTGCCACGCGCAAGGTCCACCACCGGCGCAAAGCTCAGGTCCACGCCGCTGGCGAGGATCTCGCTGGCCATCAGCCACGCGTGTTCTTCGGCGCGCTGCAGGGCCAGCTGCGGCTCCCGCGCATAGAGCTTGCCGAAGCCTTCCAGCGCCGGCAGATCGCTGTAACCGTCGCGGAAGCGCTGCACGCGCCCGCCTTCCTGGTCCACGCAGACCAGCTGCGGACGGGGCGCGGCGGCGCGGATGGCCTGCGACAGTTCCGCCACCTGCGCACGCGAGGCGAAGTTGCGGGTGAACAGGATGACGCCTGCGACGGCGTCGTGTTGCAGCCAGTCGCGTTCCTGCGCGGTGAGTTCTGTGCCGGCGATGCCGATGACGAGCATGGGGTGTTCCTCAGGGAATATCGGTGGCGGCGCGTTCGTCGTCGGACCACTGTCCGTACGGACGCGACGCCAGGGCAAGATTGTAATAGCGGGCGGTGTCGGTGACCTGTTTGCCGGCCCAGGCAGGTTTCACGAAATCTTCATCGGCACGGTCAAATTCGATTTCCGCCACCACCAGCCCCGCGTTGGCGCCCACGAACTCGTCGACTTCCCACAGGTGGCCTTCGTGCCGCACGTAGTGCCGACGCTTGTCGATCACGCCGCCCACGCACAGCGCCAGCAACGCGCGGGCGTCGGCAACGGGGATGGCGTAGTCGAATTCCTGCCGGGTGGCGCCCAGCTCGCGCGATTTCAGGTTGAGGAAGGCGGCATCGCCCTGGATGCGCACGCGCACCGAGGCCTTCTGTTCACCGCGATCCATCGCCCCCATGTCGTTGATGTAGCCCTGCGCCATCGGCACGACCTCGTGCGCGGCATCGCGCCAGGCGTCGCCGATGACCAGGAATTTGCGTTCGATTTCGATGCCCATCGAGTGAAGCCCTGCGTTGTTGTAGGAGGGGCTTCAGCCCCGACCGCTTTTCCCGATCGTCCCGGTGTCGGGGCCGAAGCCCCTCCGGCAGGGATCACTTCCTTTCGAACAGCGCGATGCTCTCCACATGCGCCGTGTGCGGGAACATGTCCATCACGCCGGCCGACACCAGCGTGTAGCCCTGCTCGTTGACCAGGTAACCCGCGTCGCGTGCCAGCGAGCCGGGATGGCAGCTGACGTAGACGATGCGGTCGAACTGCCTGAGCGGCAATTGCTGCAGCACCTCGATGGCACCGGAACGCGGCGGATCGAGCAGCAGCTTGTCGAAGCCCTGGCGCATCCACGGCGTACCACGCTGGTCCTGGGTCAGGTCCGCCGCGTGGAAGTGCGCGTTGACCAGCCCGTTGCGGGCGGCATTGTCGCGCGCACGCACGACAAGACCCGCCTCGCCTTCCACGCCCACGGCCTCGCCCACCAGGCGTGCCATCGGCAGGGTGAAGTTGCCCAGCCCGCAGAACAGGTCGAGCACGCGGTCCTGCGGCTGCGGGTCGAGCAGTTCGAAAGTCCGCGCGATCATCTTCTCGTTGAGCGCCGCGTTGACCTGGATGAAGTCCAGCGGACGGAAGGCCAGCGACACGTCCCACGGCGCCAGCGCGAACGCCAGCTGCGGCGCCTCCGGCCACAGGGCATGCACGCTTTCCAGTCCGCCCGGTTGCAGGAAGATGGCGAGCCGGGTGGACTGGCCGAATGCGGTGAGCTTCCCGCGGTCGCCCTCGCTCAGGGGCAGCAGATGGCGGAACACCAGCGCGATGCCACTGAAGTCTGCATCGGCGTCGCCCGCGATGAACTCGATCTGCGGGATGTGCTCGCGCGCGCCGAGGCTTTCGACGAGCTCGGCCAGCGCGGTGATCTTCGTGCCGATCCCCGGGATGACGGTGTGGCATTCGGACAGGTCGGCGACGAAACGCGGATCCTGTTCGCGGAAACCGACCAGCGTCTTGTCCTTCTTGTTGACCCGGCGCACGGAGAAGCGGCCCTTGCGGCGGTATCCCCAGGCGGCACCGGTCAGCGGCGGCAGCACCGCCCGCGGCGTGACGTGGCCGATGCGCTCCAGGTTCTCCAGCAGCACGCGCTGCTTGGCCTCGATCTGCCGGGCCTCGTCCAGGTGCTGCAGCACGCAGCCGCCACAGGTGCCGAAATGCGGGCAACGCGGCGTGACGCGGTCGGGGGAAGCATCCAGCACCTCGAGCGCCTTCGCTTCGTCGAAATGGCGGTTCTTCGCCGTCTGTTCGGCCATCACCCGCTCGCCCGGCAATGCGCCGGAGACGAACACGGCCTTGCCGTCGCGGCGGGCGACGCCCCGCCCGTCGTGGGTCAGGTCGGTGATGGTGGCTTCGAAGGGGGTCTTGTCGATGCGGGGGGAGCGGGTACGTGCCACGTGGCGTCAGGCTGCGTGTGTTGGCGGGGCCGCATTGTCGCATGGGCGCCGCCCGCCCCCGCCGACGCTAAGATGGGACCAGTCCGCAGGATGCCCGACCATGACCCTCACCGACGGCACGATGCCGATGCTCCTGCTGGTGGAAGACGACCCCATCAGTGCCGAGTTCCTGTCGGCCGCCCTGTCCGCACTGCCTGCGCGCGTGCAGCGCGCGGCGGACTGCGCGCAGGCGCTGGCGTTTCCGCTCGCCTTCGACGTGTGGTTGATCGACGCCAACCTGCCCGACGGCACCGGGGCGGCGCTGCTGCAATGCCTGCGCGCGCGCCATCCGTCCACGCCCGCACTGGCGCATACGGCCGATGCGACACCCGCAACACGCGAACAGCTGGTCCAGGCTGGCTTCGCCGATGTGCTGGTCAAGCCACTCTCGGCACAGGCACTGCAACGCGCAGTGCGCGATGTGCTGGCAGGCGCCACCGGCCTCCCGTCGGCGCAGGCGCTTCCCGACTGGGACGAAGCTGCCGCACTCGCCGCACTCGCCGGCAATCGCGAACACGCGGCGCTGCTGCGGGAGTTGTTCCTGTCCGAGTTGCCCGTGGCAACCGCGGCCTGCCTGGAGGCGTTCACCCGTGCGGATGAAGCCGCGCTGCGCGCCCAGTTGCACCGGCTGCAGGCCAGCTGCGGCTTCGCAGGGGCCCGTGCGCTGGCCGGTGTCGCGGCCCGCTGGCATGCCGCGCCCACCGATGCGGGGTTGCGCGATGCCTTTGCCGAAGCGAGCAGACGCCTGCTGTCGCCGGCCGCCTGACGCCGTCAGTCCGTCGTGGCGCCGCGGTGTTTCAGGCGCCCCAGGTCACCGATCATTTCCCACGATTTCAGCCCCCTCGGGCCGAGGTGGTGCGCCAGCACCGAACGCATCGGCAAACGCAGGCTGACGAGATCGTCGGGCGAAGGCGTCGCATCCTTCGCCAAGGCGAGCAGCGCGCGACCGGTGGCCGCCTGGCTGCGCTCCCCGTGGCCGCGATCGCTGTGCAGGCGACGCGGGCCGTGCTCCGGATCCAGCAGGTAGCGCGCCGCCGGGTCCACCGGCTCGCCATCGCCATCCACATCGAGCGCGAAGCCGACGCCCAGCGCTTCCAGCAGGTCGCGCTCGAACCGGCGCAGCGACCACGCCAGTCCGTCACGCAACCGCAGTCGTTCGCGTGCCTGCGCATAGGCGTCGAAAAGCTCGGGCAGCGGATCGTGGCGCGGTACCAGCCGCAGCACGAGTTCACTGAGATAGAACGCGGCCAGCATGGCGTCGCCGGCGGGCTGCGGCGCCGCGTCCAGCGCCTCCGCGCTCACCAGCCGCGCCAGTTCGCCCCGCAGGTCGCAATCAAGCCGGATGCATTGCAGCGGCTGCAGCGCGGCGCGCAGGACATGCTTCTTCGGCCCCTGCACGCCCCGCGCGACCAGCCCCAGGCGTCCCTGTTCCCGGCCGAGGACTTCGACCAGCAGGCTGGTCTCGCGCCAGGGGCGCGCATGCAGGACGAAGGCGGTCTCGCCGGTGATGCGCATTCAGGCCCGCGCGGGCTCACTCATACCCGAAGGCCTTGAGTGCGGTCTCGTCGTCGGACCAGCCCTCGCGTACGCGCACCCAGGTTTCAAGGAACACCTTGCGGTCGAACAGATGCTCCATCTGCTGGCGCGACTTGCTGCCGATCTCCTTCAGCCGCGCGCCGCCCTTGCCGATCACGATGGCCTTCTGGCTCTCGCGCTCCACCCAGATCACCGCACCGATGCGGGCCAGCTCGCCTTTGGGCGAGTCTTCGGTGGTGAAGTTCTCGATTTCGACGGTGGTGGCGTACGGCAGTTCCGCACCGAGCTGACGCATCAGCTGTTCGCGCACCAGTTCGGCCGCGAGGAACCGCTCGCTGCGGTCGGTGATCTCGTCTTCGCCGAACATCGGCGGCTGCTCCGGCAGCAGCGCCAGGATGTCCTTCACCAACGCGTCCAGGCCATTGCGTTTCAGCGCGGACACCGGATGCACCGCGGCAAATTGCCGGTCCTGCGCGACCTCGGCGAGGAAGGGCAACATCGCCGCCTTTTCCTTGATCCGGTCGACCTTGTTGACCACCAGCACCACCGGAATCCCCGCATCGCGCAGCACGTTGTAGGCCAGCGTGTCTTCCTCGTCCCAGCGGCCCGCTTCGACCACCATCAAGGCCGCCTCGACCTCTTCCAGCGCGCCACGGGCAGCCCGGTTCATCACCCGGCTCATCGCCGAGGCGGAGAACTTGCCCTGCTGCTTGTGCAGGCCGGGGGTATCGACCAGCGCAATCTGGCCTGCGGGCCGGTCCTTGCCCGCCGCGAAGGTCGCGATGCCGAGCAGCCGGTGCCGCGTGGTCTGCGGACGGTTGGAGGTGATGCTGACCTTGGCACCGACCAGCGCATTGGTCAGCGTGGACTTGCCTACATTGGGACGACCGATGACGGCAACACTGCCGCTGCGGTAGGAGGAGGAATCGCTCACCGGGGGGTACTCACTTCGAAATGTCGAGCTTGTCGAGCAGCGCCGCCGCGGCGACCTGCTCGGCGTTGCGGCGCGAGGTGCCCTCGCCGTCCGCCGTCAGCGGCGGATCCAGCGTGGTGCAGCGCGCGAGGAAGAGTTTGGCGTGGTCATCGCCGCTTTCCGAGACCAGTTCGTAGACCGGCAGGGGACGCTGGCGCCCCTGCAGCCATTCCTGGAGGCGGGTCTTGGCATCCTTCTCCGGCCGCCCGACCGGCAGCGCGGCCAGCGACTCCTCGAACCATGGCAGCACCACGGCCCGGCACGCATCGAAACCGGCATCGAGATAGATGGCCGCCACGACCGCTTCCAGCGCATCGGCCAGGATGGAATCGCGACGATGGCCGCCGGACTTCATTTCGCCCGGCCCCATGGTCAGCCGCTCGCCCAGTTGCAGGTGCCGCGCGAGGGTGGCCAATGACGCCTCGCGCACCAGTTCGGCGCGTGCGCGGGTCAGCGCGCCTTCGTCGGCCTTGGGCCAGCGCAGGAACAGGGTTTCCGCCACCAGCAGGTTGACCACGCCGTCGCCCAGGAACTCCAGGCGCTCGTTGTGAGGAGCCCCCGCGCTGCGATGCGTCAGAGCCTGCGCAAGCAGGCCCTGGTCGGCGAACGCATGGCCGATGCGGTCAACCGCCAAATCCCTATTCCGCGCCGCGACGCGTCATCGCCTGCTCGGCGGCGAAGTTGCCGACCACATCGAGATTGCCCACCAGGGGGCGGCGCACTTCATAGGCGACCTTCATGTTCCAGCCGCCCTCCATGCGCTCGATCTTCACGTGCGAAGGCTTGATGTTGGTGGCGTAGTTGATGTCGAGGCGGCGGAAGAACAGTTCATGGATCCGGGCCGGATCCATGTCCGCCACGCCCGCCTCGTTGGCCAGCCCCTTCATCGAGGACTTGACCGCGTAGTACTCCTGGTACATCGGGAACAGTCGCATGGCGATGTAGGCGGCGAAGCCCACCACGGCCAGCACCATCAGAAAGCTCATCAATGTCATGCCGCTTTGCTTGCGCTTCATTGCCATTCCCCCGTGCTTCCCCGTTAGCGTTGAAAGATCACTCGATGCCGTTGCCGATACGCGAGGCATCGAAGCCATTCTTGCAGAACCAGCCCTCGCAGTTCAGCCAGACGAGGAAGGCCTTCCCGCGGAGGTTCTGTTCCGGCAGGAAATGGGTCTGCGTCCAGAACCGGCTGTCCTCGCTATTATCACGATTGTCGCCCATGACGAAATAATGCCCGGGCGGAACCACCCATTCGCCCTGCCCCTCCGGCCGTGCGCTGTCCAGCCATTCCAGCACCGTATGGGGCCGTCCCGGCAGTTTTTCCTTCAATAGTGCGGCCCCGGTCTCACCTGCACCGCTGCCCTTGCCCACGTAGTCGCCCAGCTTCTCGTAGGTCAACGGCTGACCGTTGATCGATACCGTGTCCCCGTGGAAGCCGATCTTGTCGCCCGGCAGGCCGATCACGCGCTTGATCCAGTTGTTCTTGGGGTCGTGGGGCGGCTTGAACACCACCACGTCGCCGCGCGCCGGCTCATCGATGGCCAGGAATTTCTGGTTGGTGATCGGCAGGCGCAGGCCGTAGGAGAACTTGTTGACCAGGATGAAATCGCCGATCAGCAGGTTCGGCATCATCGAACTGGACGGGATCTTGTAAGGCTCGGCGATGAAGCTGCGCAGTATCAGCACCACGGCCAGCACAGGGAAGAACGCGCGCGAGTAGTCCACCAGCACCGGCTCTTCGTCCAGCAATCCGCTCCGGGCGCGCCGGCGCTTGGCCAGGAACAGCTTGTCGGCCAGCCATACCAGGCCGGTCAGCAGCGTCAGTACCACGAGGATCGTTTCAAACCAGACCATACACACTCCGTTGAATGGCCCCTCTCCCACCGGGAAAGGGGTTGGGGTGAGGGTACGGCGAAGTCCGCGCGCTCCCGGCTTCGCGGACTTCGCCGTACCCTCATCCGGCGCTATGCGCCACCTTCTGCCGCAGGGAGAAGGAAAACGCTACTTGCTGTCCACCTGCAGCACGGCGAGGAAGGCTTCCTGCGGAATCTCCACGCGCCCCACCTGCTTCATCCGCTTCTTGCCCTCTTTCTGCTTCTCGAGGAGCTTCTTCTTGCGGGTGATGTCGCCACCATAGCATTTGGCCAGCACGTTCTTGCGCATGGCCTTGACCGTGCTGCGCGCGATGATCTGCGAGCCCACGGCGGCCTGAATGGCCACGTCGAACATCTGCCGCGGGATCAGCTCCTTCATCTTCTCGCACAGCTCGCGGCCGCGCCGGTCGGCATGGCTGCGGTGCACGATCAGGCTGAGCGCATCGACCTTGTCGCCGTTGATCAGCGTATCCAGACGCACGAACGGGCCGGGCTGGAAGCGCAGGAATGCATAATCCAGCGAGGCATAGCCTCGGCTCACCGATTTGAGCTTGTCGAAGAAATCCAGCACCACTTCGGCCATGGGCAGCTCGTAGCTGATCTGCACCTGGCTGGCCAGGTACTGGATGCCGATCTGCGCGCCGCGCTTTTCCTCGCACAGCTTGATGATGGCGCCGATGTAGGCTTCCGGGGTGAGGATGTTGGCGCGGATGATGGGCTCGCGCACCTCTTCGATCAGGTTGGACTGCGGCAGTTTGGCCGGATTGTCCAGCGAGAGCACCGTGCCATCGGTCCTGAGGACTTCATACACCACCGTCGGTGCGGTACTGATCAGGTCCAGGTCGTACTCGCGCTCCAGGCGCTCCTGCACGATTTCCATGTGCAGCATGCCGAGGAAGCCGCAGCGGAAGCCGAAGCCCATGGCCTCGGAGCTTTCCGGCTCGAAACGGAGCGCCGCGTCGTTGAGGCGCAGTTTCTCCAGCGCCTCGCGCAGCGCCGGATAGTCCTCGGCGTTGACCGGAAACAGGCCGGCGAACACGCGCGGCTGCATTTCCTGGAAGCCGGGCAGCGGGCCCGGGGCCGGGTCGGACGCGAGGGTCAGGGTGTCGCCGACCGGCGCGCCGTGCACGTCCTTGATGCTGGCGGTGATCCAGCCCACCTCTCCGGCGCCGAGCTTCTTCAGCTCCTTGCGCTTGGGGGTGAACACGCCGACCTTGTCCACTTCATGGGTGCGGCCGGTGGACATGACCAGGATCTTGCTCTTCGGCCCGATCTCGCCCTGCATCACGCGGACCAGCGAGACCACGCCCAGGTAGTTGTCGAACCACGAGTCGATGATCAGCGCCTGCAGCTTGTCGGTGTCGCGCGGCTTCGGCGGCGGGATGCGCTGGACGATGGCTTCCAGCACCAGGTCGACGTTGAGGCCGGTCTTGGCGCTGACCGGCACGGCGTCGTCGGCATCGATGCCGATGACGGCCTCGATTTCCCGCTTGGCGCGCTCGATGTCGGCCGTCGGCAGGTCGATCTTGTTGAGCACCGGCACCACTTCCAGGCCCTGCTCCACCGCGGTGTAGCAGTTGGCGACCGACTGGGCTTCCACGCCCTGGGCGGCGTCGACCACCAGCAGCGCGCCTTCGCAGGCCGCCAGGGAGCGGCTGACTTCGTAGCTGAAGTCGACGTGGCCGGGGGTGTCGATGAAGTTCAGCTGGTAGACCTGCCCGTCCTTGGCCTTGTACGGCAGGGACACGGACTGGGCCTTGATGGTGATGCCGCGCTCGCGCTCGATGGGATTGGAGTCGAGCACCTGCGCTTCCATCTCGCGGGCCTCGAGGCCGCCACAGAGCTGGATGATGCGGTCGGCCAGGGTCGATTTGCCGTGGTCGACGTGCGCGATGATCGAGAAGTTGCGGATGTTCCGCATGGAATCAGAAGACATGGGGAGTGCGCGGCGGCCTGTGCGGTCGTCAGGAATAACGGGACATTATCGCACGGACACTGCCCGGTCTCGCCGATCCGCATCCCGGCCCCGGGGAAACGCCGTCGCCCCGCAAAGGCGGGGCGACGGGGGGTCACCAGCGACGGCGAGCGTGGTTCAGCCTTTTTCCACCGTCACGGCGACGAAGCGGGTCACGCCGCGATGGCGCACCAGCAACATCACGGTGTCACCCGGCTTCGCAGCGGCCAGTTCCCGGTCCAGCGCCGCAGGGCTGTCGACCTTGGTGCGGCCTACCTGCAGGATCACCATGCCCGGTGCAAGGCCCGCCTCGCGGGCGGCAGCACTGTCCACGCGCGCCACCAGCACGCCGTCGCTGCCTTCGATACCCAGCTGCTTGCGGCTGTTCGCGTCCAGCGACTGGGTCTGGATGCCGAGCGCATTGCGTCCGGCCGGAGCTGCCGGCCTGTCGGGCGACGCCGGGGCGACACCCGCCCCCGCCTCGCCTTCGTCCAGCTCGCTGAGCGTCACGGTCAGATCACGCGGCTTCCCATCGCGCAGGACACCCAAGGTGACCTTGGTCCCGGGGGCCATCGCGCCGATGATCGGCGGCAGATCGCTCGAATCGTTGATCGCGCGGCCATTGACCGAACGGATGACATCTCCGGGACCGATGCCGGCCTTCGCCGCAGGGCTGCCACCCACCACGTCATTGACCAGCGCACCCCGGTTGTCGGGAAGCCCGAAGCCCTTCACGGCATCGGAAGTCACCGCGCCTACCTGCACGCCCAGCTGCCCGCGACTGACCTTGCCGGTGCTCTTGAGTTGCTCCACCGCGCCCATCGCCAGGTCGATCGGGATGGCGAAGCTGATACCCATGTAGCCACCGGACACCGAGAAGATCTGCGAGTTGATACCGACCACTTCACCGCGCGTATTGAGCAGCGGGCCGCCCGAGTTGCCCTGGTTGATCGCCACGTCGGTCTGGATGAAGGGCACGTAACGCTGCTCGGCCGACGCACTGCGACCCACGGCGCTGACGATGCCGGCGGTGACGGAGTGATCCAGCCCCAGCGGCGAACCGATCGCCACCACCCACTGGCCCGGCTTCAGCGTGGCCGAGTTGCCGATGCGCACGGTCGGCAGGCCCTTGGCCTCGACCTTCAGCAGTGCCACGTCGTATTGCTGGTCGCTGCCGACCACCTTGGCGGTCAGCTCGCGGCGGTCCGGCAGGGTGACCTTCACCTCGTCGGCGCCATCCACCACATGATGATTGGTCAGCACGTAGCCGTCGGCTGAAATGATGAAGCCCGATCCCATCGAGGTACCGCGCCGTTGCGGCCCCTGCTGGCCCGGGCCCGGCATCGGGAAGCCCGGCGGCAGCATGCGCCGGAAGATTTCGGGTATCTCGGCCTCTTCGGCCTGCGCACTGCGGCGCGACCCCACCGTCGCCTCCACGTTCACCACGCCCGGCCCCACCTGCTCCACCAGTTGGGTGAAGTCGGGAAGGCCGGTCACCAGTTGCGGGGCTGCCGACTGCGCAACGACAGGCGCCGTCGCCGCCGTGGGCACAGGCGCCTCAGGCTGCTGCGCGCAAGCGGCGAGCGGGGTGGTGAGCATCAGCACGGCCAACAGGCCGGAACGGGCGTGAGGAGTCATCGAACGCATGCCTCGATCAGGAATAAGGTAGGGATTTCATCTCGCCTCCGGCCGACGACCGGAAGCCGGGGTCATTCGCGCGGCGCGTCGATCGGCGGCGTCACCGGCGGCGCGGACTGCAGGCGCGGCTCGAACGGGTAGAAGGTGCGCGCGGCCGAATCGGAGCTGTACCCCGTCGTCAGACCACCATTGGCCGATGGATACCCCGACAACGCGGACCTCGGCCATGGCCGGGACGGCACGCTGCCGGTATCGCCTGCCCGATGGGCGAAGGGATTGGCGGCGAGTTGCGACGGTGCGGCCGCCACCAGCGTACTGACGGTGTCGATCGGCGCGTTCTGCGCGGTGCCCGTCGCACGGACCGGGGCATCGGCGCGCGCCACACGCTGCGCGCTGCGCGCTGCCTGCTGGCTGCGCGTGGCACTGCGACGGGCGGCATTGTCCTGCCGGCGGGGCACGCTGGCCACGGCAGCGACAGCGGCCACCGCGTAGGCCTCGGCGTCCGGCGCGGGCGCTGAAGGCGTCTCCGCCGGAACGGTGGGGGTTGTTGTCTGCGTGGATGCCACTTGGGTTCCCTCGCCCACCGGCACGTCCTGCGGCGATTGCTGGCGCGCCATGAACAACGCGACCAGCGCCACCGACGCCGCAAGCGCGCCACCGCCCCAGCGCGCGAGCAGGTTGCGCGAACGCGGAGCCTGCATCTGCGATGCGGCGGAGGCGGGAACGGATTCGGCCGCGATCGCCCGTGCCACGCGCTCGGCGAAGCCCGCGGGCGCCGGCGCACGGCCTTCACCGCGCAGCACGTCGCCGCACAACTGCCAGCGTTCCCAGCACCCGGCCAGGTCCTGGTCGTGCTGCAGTCGCCGCAGCAGGAAGCGCGCTTCATCCGCAGGCAGGTGGCCGTCCATCAGGGCGGACAGTTGCTGGCGGTGATGGGTTTCTAGCTTGTCGATGATCGGAGTCTCGTTGCGGGCGGTCATGAGCGGGCTCGCTCCCGGGTTGCACTGTCGTTGTCCAGCAAGGGACGCAGCTGTTCATCGATGGCCTCGCGCGCCCGGAAGATCCGGGAACGCACGGTGCCGATCGGGCAGTCCATCTTCTGCGCGATCTCCTCGTAGCTGAGACCTTCCACCTCGCGCAAGGTGATCGCGGTCCGCAGCTCCTCGGGCAGGCCGTTCACGGCCTTCATCACCGTCGCCTCCATCTCCTGGCGCATCAGCTCGCGCTCGGGCGTGTCGGTGTCGCGCAGCCGGGCGCCGATGTCGTACTGCTCGGCGTCGGCGGCGTCCACGTCCGCCGTGGGAGGGCGGCGGTTGTGTGCGACCAGGTGATTCTTGGCGGTGTTCACGGCGATACGGTGCAGCCACGTATAGAACTGGGAATCGCCCCTGAAGTTCCCCAGCGCGCGATATGCACGCAGGAAGGTCTCCTGGGCCACGTCCTGGCACTCGCTCCAGTCATGGATGTAACGCCCGATCAACGCCACCACGCGATGCTGGTACTTGCGCACCAGCAGGTCGAAGGCCGCGCTGTCGCCGCGTTGCACGCGCCTGACCAGCTCGAGGTCCAGCTCCTGGGTTGGATCTGTTTCGGCCATGCCGGGCCGCACTCCTGTCGGCTCGGCGTTGGCCGTGCCCTGTGACCGCGCTAGCGGAGGAAAGTTCAACGCCTTGTCCAAACCGTTGCCCTATCAAGAATTTAACCGGCGCAGCGGGAACATCCCCCTGCCGCCGGTCACGCCCGTGACGACGTTCTCGTTGATATGTGGATTTGACGGGGATGAAACAACCTCGGGATGATAGCGGCCTTATCCATACGTGAACGGATGGTCCCTGCATGGCCGCGAACTTCGATGGGCTGCGATTCAGTCACTGGCAGACCGAGCTACGCGAGGACGGCATCGTGGTGCTGGCCTTCGACCGCCAGGGCGCCAGCGTCAATGCGTTCTCGCAGGACGTGCTGATCGAACTGGCCGACATCATCGAACGCCTGTCCATCGATCCGCCGAAAGGCGTGGTGCTGCGTTCGGCGAAGGCATCGGGTTTCATCGCCGGCGCGGACCTGAAGGAATTCCAGGAGTTCGACCGCAAGGGCACCGTCAACGACGCGATCCGCCGCGGCCAGGCCGTGTTCCAGAAACTGGCCGAACTGCCCTGCCCGACGGTGTCGGCCATCCACGGCTTCTGCATGGGCGGCGGCACCGAGATTTCGCTGGCCTGCGACTACCGTGTGGCCAGCAGCGACCCATCCACGCGCATCGGCCTGCCCGAAGTGAAGCTGGGCATCTTCCCCGGATGGGGCGGCAGCGCGCGACTGCCGCGCCTGGTGGGATCACCGAAGGCGATGGACATGATGCTGACCGGCCGCACGCTGTCGGCCAGCTCGGCGAAGGCGATGGGCCTGGTCGACAAGATCGCCGAGCCGGCCGTGCTGATCGATGCCGCGATCGCATTGATCGCCTCGCGCCCGCAGCGCCCGTTCAAGCAGCGCTTCACCGGCTGGATCAGCAACAGCTGGCCCGCCCGCCAGCTGCTGGCGCCGCAGATGCTCAAGCAGGTCGCGCGCAAGGCGCCGAAGGCGCACTACCCCGCGCCGTATGCCCTCATCAACGTGTGGAAGACCGCCGGCGGCAAGGGCATCCAGGCGCGTCTGGACGCCGAGCGCAAGGCGGTGGTGAAACTCGCGGGCACACCGACCGCGCGCAACCTGATCCGCATCTTCTTCCTCACCGAACGCCTGAAGGGCCTCGGCGGCAAGGACCATGGCATCGCGAACGTGCATGTCGTCGGTGCGGGCGTGATGGGCGGCGACATCGCCGCATGGTCCGCCTACAAGGGCTTCAACGTCACCCTGCAGGACCGCGAGCAGCGCTTCATCGACGGTGCGCTGTCGCGCGCGCAAGACCTGTTCGCGAAGAGGGTGAAGGACGAGAGCAAGCGTCCCGCCGTGGCTGCGCGCCTGAAAGGCGACCTGGCCGGCGATGGCGTGCCGCAGGCCGACCTGGTGATCGAAGCGATCATCGAAAACCCCGAGGCGAAGCGCGATCTCTACCAGACCGTCGAGCCACGCCTGAAGGCCGATGCGCTGCTGACCACCAACACGTCATCGATCCCGCTGACCGAGCTGCGCGAGCACATTCAGCGTCCCGCGCAGTTCGCAGGCCTGCACTACTTCAACCCGGTGGCGCTGATGCCGCTGGTGGAGATCGTGCAGCACGACGCGCTCGACGACGCCAACGTCAAGCGTCTGGCTGCGTTCTGTAAGGCGCTGGACAAGTTCCCGGTGCCGGTCGCCGGAACGCCGGGCTTCCTGGTCAATCGCGTGCTGTTCCCGTACATGCTCGAAGCCGCGACCGCCTACGCCGAAGGCATCCCCGGCCCGGTGATCGACAAGGCCGCGGTGAAGTTCGGCATGCCGATGGGCCCGATCGAACTGATCGACACCGTCGGCCTGGACGTGGCCCAGGGCGTGGGGGCGGAACTGTCGCCGTTCCTCGGCCTGACGTTGCCGGCGGCGCTGGCGACGGTCGAACCCGGCAAGCGCGGCAAGAAGGACGGCCAGGGCCTGTACAAGTGGGAGAACGGCAAAGCCGTGAAGCCGCAGGTCCCGCAGGACTACAAGGCACCCGATGATCTCGAGGACCGCCTGATCCTGCCGCTGCTCAACGAAGCCGTCGCCTGCCTGCACGATGGCGTGGTGGCCGACAGCGATCTGCTCGATGCAGGCGTGATCTTCGGCACCGGCTTCGCCCCGTTCCGCGGCGGCCCGATCGAACACGTCAAGGCGGTCGGTCCCGACGCGCTGCTGGAAAAGCTCAAGGCCCTGCAGGCCCGCCACGGCGACCGCTTCGCCCCGCGCCCCGGCTGGGACAACCCGGTGCTGCGTACGCCCACCGTCTGATGCGGACGATGCCGCGCGTCGCGTGACGCGCGGATCGCGGATCGCGGTTCTATCAGGGCGCGACGGCGCCCGGGTCCATGTCGTTGGCGTTGCCGCGCAGCGCCTCGAAAAAGGCCGCATCGCGTTGCAAGACGTGCTGACGCTTCAATCGCGCACTCACGATATCCGCATCGTTGCCCGGCGTACTGCGCCAGGCTCTTCACCCCGTCGGCAGCACCTGGGTCATCACCCAGTCTTCCTTGGGATCATCGCCCACGTGGAAGAGGGAGCGGCCGACGATCTGGAAGCCATGCTTGCGCCAGAAGCGGATCGCCTGCGGGGCCTCCTGCCAGACCGTCAGCCAGACCGATCGCGACCCGCGCAGCCGCGCCGCCGCCAGCAGGTGCGACACCAGCACGGCGGCGATGCCCTGCCCGTGGAAGGCTTCGTCCAGGTAGATGCGCGCCAGTTCCACCGTCGGCCGCAGCCCCACTTCGGCCGGCGGCACCGTGCCCCAGCGCAGTTGCGCGAAGCCGGCCCACACGCCGTCCTGTTCGACGATCAGCGTGAGCGTGTCGGGGTCGCGGATTTCCTGCGCCTGCCGCTCGGGCGTATAGGCCTGCGCGACAAAGGCCGAGACGTTTTCCGGCGTGCTGCAATGGCCGTTCGCGGCAAGGAAGGTGCGCCGCATCATCGCGGACAGTTCAGCGGCTTCGGACAGCCGTGCGGGGCGGATTTCGGTTTTCATGCAGCGTGCATGGTACGTGCTTCCATGCCCTGCATAACGCAGACGCGCAGCGGATGAGGTCAATGTGAGTTGTCCGAACCCCTGATCGCCTACCATGGCGCGCCCCACGCCATGGAAGTACCGCATGTCCCGCTGGCTGCTCCTGTGCCTGCTGCTCGCCCCCATCTTCAGCGTCCACGCAGCCGACGACGAAACCGCGGTGCGCGCCGCATTCGCGGCTTACAAGTCCGCCGTGCTCGCCCGGCTGGGCGAACGCGCCGCCGACCAGGTCACCACCGGCACGCTGCGCGAGTACGCGCGCTATCGCGAACTGGCGTTGAGCGCCCTACGCACCGAGCTGGAAGCACTGCCGATGACCGAGCGCCTGCAGGTGCTGATCATCCGCGCCCGCGTCCCGGCCCGTGACCTGCGTGCGATGGATGGGCGCACGGTGTTCACGCATGCCGTGGACCGCGGCTGGATCGGCCGCGAAGGCGTCGAGCGCAGCGAACTGGGCACCCTGCAGGTGGACGGCGACCACGCGGCGGCACGGCTGAAGATCGGCACCGTCGAGATGCCCTTCGATTTCGAATTCGAGCGCGAACAGGGCCGCTGGCACTTCAACCTGATCCCGCTGGTCACGATGAGCGAGGACGTGTTCAAGCAGCTGGCGCGGCAGAACGGCGTCAGCGAGAACGAGATGGTGATGACGCTGGTGCGCGGACTGTCCGAGGCGCCCGTGGATGACAGCCTCTGGGACCCGCCGGCGCAGTGAGCGCCGCTACCGCCGCACGAACACCTCGGGCGGCGCCCGCACCGGGCTGCGGTGCGTGGGCAGTTCGCCCATCAGGCCCAGTTGCGTGGAGAAGTCCGCCAGCCGCGCCCATACGTAGGGTTGCAGATCGTCGGGGGCGGCGTCGTAGACCTGGCGCCACAGCTTATCCATGAACACGCGCGGGTCCTCGCGCAACGCATCGCGTTCGATGCGTTCCCCGGCGACGGCCAGTGCGGCCCGGATGGTGGCCAACGTGTCCATGCCCGCAGCGTAAGGGGCGCACATGCCGGTTGTGTGACATGCCGGCGGTTCTTCCGACGACCGGCACCGTTCTGTGAACGCAATTACGTTCAGGCGAACACTCAGCGGGTGGGTGCCGGCGGATCGTTCCCCTCGCGGAACAGCCACAGCATCGCGCGCCGGTAGGTTTCCCCGATGCTGGCCGCATGCGTACCGTCGGCGATCTCGAAGAAGCCGACCCGCCACGGCGCATCCGCGCGGGACGTCCACGCATCGGCCCACTCCCTCGCCACCCGCCGGCGTTCGACGGTGTCGCGCGTGCCGCTGGCCACCGCCACGCGCAGGTCGTCGCGCGCGTGCGGCCGCGCCCCGGCGAACAGCGCGTCACGCGCCGGACCGGGCGCCGGATTGCTCGCGATGCGCCCCCAGAACAGGTCCGGCGCCTCGCGTGCCGACCACAGCACGAAGTAGCCCGCGCGCGACTGCCCCACCAGGATGCGTCGCGCCGGATCGACGGCGTAACGACGCTCCACCTCGGGCACCAGTTGCCCGCGCAGGAAGGCCAGGAACCCGGGCGCCCCGCCCTGCTCCGGCGTGGCGTCCGCGCCCGGCGCAGTGAAGTCGGTGTTGCGCTTGTTGGTGGCCGGGTCGAAGCCGCCATAGGCGATGCCCACTAGGATGGCCTCCGGCAGTTTTTCGTCGTAGTGCAGGAACAGATGCGTGGGCGCCAGCAACGGGAACAGGCTGTCGCCATCCAGCAGGTACACCACCGGATAACGCGTCGGTGCCGACACGTCGTAGCCTTCTGGATAGCGCACATAGACGTGGTGCACGCGCCCGGATCCGCGATCCGTCAGCGGAAAGTAGTCCCCCTTCAGCGCAGGCAGATAGTCCAGCGGTACGCGCGGCGCGGTGCCGTCTTCGCCGGTCGGCGCAGGCGGTGCCGCCCGGGCCGTCGGCATCGCGGCCACCAGCAGCCACGCAAGAATGACCATGGTGCAGTGGATCATGTCGTCACCCCCATGCCCGCGCACTGCGGGCCCGGCCGCATTCTCGCAGGATCGGCTGCCGGCCGACCGGACTACTTCGCCGCGGACTTCAATGCCTGCGCGTGCTCCCAGACATCCTTGAACAGCTCCGCGTAGACCTTGCCGTCGCGTTCCGCCAGCGAGGTATTGGTGAACAGCACCACGGCCACGTCTCCCGCCGGCGTGGCGAGCATCTCGGTCCGCACGCCGGGGTCGGAACCGCCGTGGCCGACGAAGCGGCCATCGTACTTGGTGGCCCAGAACAGGCCGGAGTTCTTCTCCGCCAGTACGATGTTGTCCGGCTTGTTCGCCGCGGTGTACTGCAGCCTCATCATCTCCGCGGCCGAGGCAGGCTGCAGGATGCGCGCGCCCTGATACTGGCCGCCGCCAAGCAGCGCAATGAAGAACCGCGACAGTTCAGCCACCGACGTCCGCACGCCACCATCCGGATAGGTGGTCAGGCCGTAGGGCGGGAGGGGAATGCTGAAGCCGTCCTGCGCCACGTACAGCGTGGCATGCGCACCCGCCGGCACCTCCGACAGCAACCAGCCGCTGCGGGCCATCCGCAACGGCGCGAAGATGGTGCGGCGCGTATAGGTGTTCAGCGGTTCGCCGACCGCATGCTCCACGATGTAGCCCGCCAGTGCCGCCCCGATGTTGGAGTACTCGCGGTGCGTGCCCGGCGCGTGCGGCACGAAGTTCTCCGGCGCATAGTCCTTGCCGCCCGCACTCAGATAGCCTGGCAGGAAATCACCCAGCGTTTCCGGCGCATCGCCGCCCCAGTGGTACAGGCGCTCGTATACCGCCCAGCGGTCCGTGATGCCCGAGGTGTGCGTGGCCAGCTGGCGCAACGTGATGCGCGCCTCCGGGAACGCGGGATGCACCACCTTGAAAGGCAGATAGCGGTTGATGTCTTCGTCCAGCGACAGCCTGCCGTCCTGCACCGCCTGCATCATCGCCACGCCGGTGAAGGTCTTGCTGATCGAGCCGATCGCCATCACCGTGTCGGGCGTGAACGGCACGCCGCGCTGCTTGTCGGCGAAGCCGTAGCCCTTCGACCACGCCACCTTCCGGTCGATGATCACCGCCGCGCCCACTCCCACCAGGCCGGACTCGGCCATGCGCGCCTGGATACGGGCATCGATGCCGTCGCCCGCCACGCCCGCCGGCGCATCCGCGGCGCCCGCCCTGCCCGATACCAGCATCGCGACCAGTACTGCGGCCACCCGCCATGACGTCCTGAAACGCATCTGTCCTCCCCTGCCGGTACCGGCATATCGTGTTGGCCATGTCAGGCGAAGGCGGGAACCAGCGCCTGTCCAGCGCGGGAGGATGCACGCAGACCACCGTGCCGGCCAGCAGGATGCGACGAAGCCACGTTGGGACCGACGAATCACCCTCGCCCCATGCGCACGCCCTATTCCGGCCAGCGCACCACGCTCATGCCCGCGGGCATGGAGGTCCGGACCTCCTGCGCGCTGGCGGGCGTCCACATGCCGTGGCCGATCCGCGAGACATCGTCGAACGTGCCCAGCAGGCGGTAGCGCGCGAACGTGTACGCGACGCCTTCGCTGGCCAGTTCATCCGGGCCGTCGGTGAGGGCGAAGTGGAGTTGCGGAGCGGAGGCGCTGCCACTGAACCCGACCTCGGCGATCCTGTCGCCCGCCTTGACGCGCGAGCCCGGCGTGACCGTCGCACTGCCGGGGCGCAAGTGGCCGTAGTGCGCGTAGTAGCCGTTGTCGAGCTGCAGGACCACGTGGTTGCCTTCGGTGCCGGTGATGCCGTCCGACAGTCGCGTGCGCTCCGGCGACCGGTCGTGCGCGCGACTCACCACGCCATCGGCCACGGCATACACAGGCTGTCCATGACTGTAGGTGCGTGCGGCAAGATCGTTGCCCGCCGGCGCCTTGCGGCCGGATGCATCCAGCTTCACCCAGTCGGCCGCATGGCGACCGGGGGTACGCAGGGCACCGTTGAAGGCATAGCCCACGCGGCGATGCCCGCGCGCCCAGCGGGGATCATGGATGGCGACCCACGGACCGCCGTCGAGCGGCGCTGCCAGCACCGGGGTCCTGCCTTCGATCACCGGTGTCGAACCGCCTTCGATCATGTCGATGCCTGCACCGGCATCCACATCCGCAAAGCCGACCCGATGGCGCAAGGCGCCGGGCAACGCGCCCTTCAATGGCAGTTCGATGAACACCACGCCGCGCCGCCCCGACGGGATCGCATCGAAGGTCTCGGCCTTCCACTGCACACCCGAGCGGTCCAGCCGTTGCTCCAGCGCCGCGCCTTCGTAGGCGGCCAGCACGCGCCCATCAGCTGCATCCAGTACGTCAACGCGCACGGGTCGCAGATCGCGGCGGGCATGATTGTCCAGGTGCAGTTCGTAGACCAGTTCGTGGCCTTCCTGCATCGCGCGCGCCATGGGCGCCACGGGTACGCGCAGGCCGAAGGACTCCCTGGGTTGCGCTGCCCACGCAGGAAGCGCACTGCAGGCCAGCATCGCGATCACGGACCAACGGCCAAGGTGGAACCGCATGCAGGATTCTCCGGGATGAACATGGTGGGCGGATGCCGCAGCGGCTTCGATGCTCCACGCCCGCGCAGGCCGCCGCACTGTGCCATGGAACGGTGCCACCCGGCCCGCTGCCCTGCCCTCGATGTGGTCGCCGCCACCGCGGGGCGGCTCAGCCGCCGACATCCGCCAGGTGCGGCGCCTGTTCGAAACATTCGATCAGCAACTCGGTGAGCGCCCGCACCTTGAGTGAAGGATGCTGGCCGGGCGGCCGGATGACATAGATGCCGGCCGGCGGCGGCGGATAGCGGGTCATGACCGGCACCAGCGCGCCGGAGGCCACGTAGTCGCGGGTAAGGCCATCGGGAAGCCACGCGATGCCGAGCCCCGCGACGGCGGCGGCAATCAGCGCGGTGCCGTTGTCGGCCTTGAAGCGCCCGCGCGGGTGCACGGTGATGACCTCGTCGCCGTCCATGAACTGCCACGCTTCGGTTCCCTGCATCAGCGCTTCATGCGCGGCGAGGTCACCCGGCACCTCGGGGGCGCCATGCGCCTCGAGATAATCCGGGCTCGCGACGAGCTTTCCATACAGCGGCCCCACGCAGCGCGCGACCAGAGTGGAATCCTGCAGATAGCCCACGCGGATCGCGCAATCGAACCCCTCCGCGACCAGATCGACGAAGCGATCGCTGTAGGCGGTATGCACGTGCAGCTGCGGGTGGCGCCGCGCCATTTCCGCGAGCACGGAAGCGAAGTGGGTCGGCCCGAAGGACAGCGGCGCCGCAATGCGCAGGCGGCCACGCAGGTCACCGCTGGGCAGGATGCTTTCCCGGGCCGCGTCGATCTCGGCGCAGGCCCGGGCGGCGTGTTCGCGGAACGTGGTGCCGGCATCGGTGAGCGCAGCGCCGCGCGTGGTGCGTGCAAGCAGTTGCACGCCCAGTTCCGCCTCGATCCGGACCAGCCGCCGACTGACGATGGACTTGGCAACGCCGAGCCGACGCGCAGCGGGGGAAACGCCGCCGGCATCGGCCACTTCCACGAATGTCCGCAGGTCTTCGATATCCAACGTGGTCTCCCGGATGCGCGACATAGCCTGCCACAGCCGTCGCGAATCCCGTGTTCCCGATTCCGCGACACAGCTTGGCACGAACGGGCGCTACCGCCCCGCGCAAGGGGATGACAAGGTTTTCGCCGGGACGATGCACCCACCGCTGCGTCCGTCTCTGCACCTTCCCCTCACCACAGGATGTATCCATGACTTTTCGCAACGGTCTTGCGTCGCTGCTTCGTCCGGAAGACTCGGTCCTCGTTCTGATCGACCACCAGCCGTACCAGCTCGCCAACCTCAACAGCCACGACCCGCACATGGTGGTCAACAATGCCACCGCGCTGGCGAAATCCGCCAAGGCGTTCGGTGTGCCCACCATCCTGACCAGCGTCATCGCCGAACGCGGCGGCCTCATCTTTCCGCAGATCACCGACGTGTTTCCGGGCCAGGAGGTGATCGACCGGACGTTCATCAACACCTGGGAAGACCGCAAGGTGGTGGACGCGGTCAAGGCGACGGGCCGCAAGCAACTCATCATCGCCGGCCTGTGGACCGAGATCTGCGTCGCCATGCCGGTGCTCCAGGCACTGGGCGAAGGCTGGGATGTCACCGTCATCACCGATGCCTCCGGCGCGGTGTCGGTCGAGGCGCACCAGGTGGCCATCCAGCGCATGATCGCGGCGGGCGCGAACATGATGACCTGGCTGGCAGTCGCGGCCGAATGGCAGCGCGACTGGGCTCGGACCGACCACGCCGCCGAACTGACGGAGGTGCTCAAGCAGCATGCCGCAGGCAGCGGGATCGCGTACCTGTGGGAACAGCAACTGCTCAACACGCCGGTGCCGCGCAGCGCAGACTGACCCGCGCGGGATGACGGGGAACCGGATCGTCGCGGCGGGAAAAGCCCGCGACACATTTTTCAGATACCGGTGAAACGACACACCGCATCCAGTCGGGTGCGGCCTGAGCACCTGGCCGTGCCCGACCTTCGCCACGCGGATGTTCAGCGCGGAATGCGCGCGATGACCTTGATCTCGAAGTCGAAGCCCGCGAGCCAGATGACGCCGATCGCGGTCCAGGCCGGATAGGGCGCTTGCGGAAAGATCTCGTCCTTCACGGCCAGGACCGTGTCGAACTGGCGTGCGGGATCGGTATGGAAGGTGGTGACGTCGACGATATCGTCGAATCCGCATCCGGCCGCACGCAGGGTCGCTTCCAGATTGGCGAACGCCAGGCGGACCTGGGCCTCGAAATCCGGCGCGGGCGAACCGTCGTCGCGGCTGCCGACCTGACCGGACACGAACAGCAGGTCATCCGACCTGATCGCGGCGGAATAGCGGTGGGTTGCGTACAGCGCATGCCGGCCGGCGGGGAAAACAGCATCACGGGGACTCATGGGATATCTCCTGGGAGCCGGCGATTCCGGCGCGTGGGAGCCACTCTAGGCAGCCGCGTCCGCGCGATAAACACGCCGGCCCGGGGATCACTGTTTGTAGAATCCAAACAATCCCGTTCGGCCCTCTGGAGACCACATGGACCGTATCGATGCGATGCAGGCCTTCATCCGCGTGGTGGAAACCGGCAGCTTCACCAAGGCTGCCGACACGCTGCAGACCAGCAGGACGCGCGTGACCCAGCTCGTGCAGCAGCTGGAGACCCACCTCCGCGTGAAGCTGCTCCACCGCACCACGCGCAGGGTCAACGCCACTGCCGACGGGACCGCCTACTACGAGCGCGTCGTGCGCCTGCTGGCCGACCTGGACGATGCCGAGACCAGTCTGTCGGCAGCCTCCGCCTCGCCGCGCGGCCGCCTGCGCGTCGACGTGCCCGCGCCCTTGGCCACCCTGGTCGTGGTGCCGGCCCTGCCCGCCTTCCACGCGCGGTATCCGGACATCCAGTTGGACCTGGGCGCCAGCGACCGCAAGGTGGACCTGATCGACGAGAACGTGGACTGCGTGGTGCGCGGCGGCGAACTCACCGAGCCGTCACTGCGCGCGCGCCACATCGCCGACCTGGCGCTGGGGGTGTACGCCGCGCCGGACTATCTGGCGCGTGCGGGTGAGCCGCTGCATCCGCAGGCACTGGAAGACAGCGACCACCGCATCATCGGGTATCGCGGTTCGCGCGCCGGCACGCCACTGGCGTATGCGATGCGGCGCGGCGACGAGCAGTTGCGCGTGCACGGCCGGCATGTGCTGTCGGTGGACGACGGCAATACGTACCTGGCCGCGGGCATCGCCGGCCTGGGCGTGTTGTGGCTACCGCAGTACATGGCGCGCGCACCGCTCGCGCGCGGCGAACTGGTGCCACTGTTCGAGGACTGGCACCTCGACCCGATGCCGCTGTACGTGGCCTTCCCGCCAAGCCGGCACGTCAGCCGCAAGCTGCGCGTGTTCATCGACTGGATCGTGGAGCTGATGGCGCAGCATGCGCCGGCCATACAGCCGCCGCGTTGAGTGGGCGTCCTCACTCCGGCGGCCTGAGAGTGAGCACATGGCTCGCCATCACGCCGAACCCGAAGCCGCAATCCGAACCGGAATCGACCTGCTTGATCTCCACCTCATCGCCGACAGATGCGTTTACCTGAAGTTCTCCGATGTGCGGTTGCCCGGATTTCATCCTTTAACCGTGACAGCAGGCGTAAGGTCATCTGCTTGCAACGGTGAGTCAGGAGCAAGGAATGTCGGAAGCCAGACAGTTGGACGGCAATCAGGCGCATCGGCTGGAGATACTGAGTGGTATTGCGGATGACCTGGTTGCCGCGGCCATGTACGTGGATCGGATACTGGATGCAGCGCCAAACGGCGACGTCGAGGCGTGGTGGACGGCGGCCCTGGTTCACTATGGCCGTTGCTTCGGCAAGGGCGTCGCGCCCTGGGGTGCTGCCGAGGTGATCGGGAGCCTCCCAGAACTGCTTCAGGTGCGTCACCGGCACTTCAGGAGGCTGCGCGACACGCTGGTTTCCCACCCTGGGGGCGTCGATCACACCTACGCCGCAAAGGCCGTGCGTGATCGCGACGGCTACCTCCGTATCGGCTGCGAACGGGTCCCGATGTTCTCCCTGGGCCGTCTTGAGGCCATGGATTTTTCCGAACTTCTGGATGCGCTGCAGACCCTGGTCGACCGGCGGAGAGTCGAGGTGGAGAACGATCTCCGGATACAACTCTCCGGGATGACGGAGGAAGAATTCGGGCAGATGCCGCCTTCCAATGCAGCGGGGAAAACGGATCACAGCGAGGCCGGCGTCGTACGCCATGCGCCGGGCGACCGGCCGAATTGATGGTCCCCCTTACGATGGAAGCGCGCGCGTAGGATGGGTTGAGCCAAAGGCGATACCCATCGCGTGCAGGGATCCACAACAGCGAGTTGTGACGGCGACGGCTACACGAACAACGCAGTGGAGACTTTAGGCTCTGCCATGCCGTCGTATCGATGGGTATCGCCTTTGGCTCAACCCATCCTACGGGCTCATCCCACGCTGCCCGACAGCGCGCCGCAGTACATCATCGTGCGGCATACCGCGATCTGCGCGATGCCAAACCCGACGCAGCAGGCAAGGAAGCCGATACCGAAGGCAGAGGCCGGGTGCAGTTGGCGGCGCCGGATGACGACGGCTGCAATGATCGCGCCCACGGCCAGGCCAGGCAGGGAAAACAGGTGACCGAGCCCAAGAAGTCCTTCCGGCTGTGGCAGGGATGCTTGCCAAGCCCAGTAAAGGAGGACAGACACGCCCAACGCCGACGATGCACCGGCAGAAAACAGGGGCGGCACGCGCGCAATCTGCACCGCGCCTATCAGGACCGCCCAGGCGAGGACGTAGTACCAGACGCCCGCATAGATCGGATCTCCCATAACGGCCGTCGCCGCGAGGATGGCGGCGCCTATTCCAAAGGCGGCAATGACGTCTGTTGCGCGCGAATATTTCTGCATGGATGCTCACAACGGGATTGGGCTAGCGCGTAGGATGGGTTGAGCCGAAGGCGATACCCATCGCGTGCAGGGACCGACAACAGCGAGTTGTGACGGCGACAGAAGCAGCGCAACGCAAACTTCAATCTCTGCCATGCCGTCGTATCGATGGGTATCGCCTTCGGCTCAACCCATCCTACGGTTGCCGCTCATCTGTTCTTCAGGCCGGCAACCACTTCCCGCACGCTCAGTCCCAGTTCGAGCTGCAGGCGCACGTACTCGCGCTCTTTGCGCGACAGGTTGCGCCCCATCTCGATGCGTACATCCTCGGCCTCCAGGATACGCAGGATCCTCGGCATCGCCGAGCCTATGGCGTCCTGCCCGTAACCCGCCTCGCGCAGAGCGGCACTCAGAAGGACTTCGATATCCATGATGCGTCCAGATCAAATAAAGGTGCCGCATTGTGCACCAGCAGCCCGCGACAGGTTGGGGTGAACGAAGTGAAGCCCGACACCGCTGGCTTTCCGATATTCCGATGTCGGGGTTCGCGAGCTCACCCACAATCGACACACCCCCTCAACATCCCATCGGCGGCAAAAACGCCACCGTCGTCACCTCGACCCATTTCCCCTTCCGCAGCACTTCCACCCTCACGCGCACCGCACTGATCGCCACAAACGGCACCACCGTGCCCAGTGCGTCTCCTTCCCCGATGCGGGGAATCCAGTCATCGGCCATCGCCGGATCGCCCTGCGCCACCGCGTACGCACGCACCGCCTGCTCAAGTTCCCCACGCGTGTACTTCGGGAAGCACGCGTGCTGTTCCGCTGACGGCGTCGGCAACACGAACGACACTGCATCGAGCGCGTCCGCCGCCTCCCAGTCCGATACACAGTGCTTCCAGTCCGTGAGATCCAGGTGCGGGCCTTCCGCACTCAGGCCCAGGCTGGTTTCGTACTGCACTCGCACCCGGTACGTTTCGCCCGCCTTCGCCGGCTGCACCTGCAATGTCGCGCCGTACACCTCGTCGCCCAGGTCCAGCGGCACCGTCAACGCCGCCGGCACCGCACCTTCGCTCTGCCACCCGGAGAACGAAGAGTCCGGACCTTCATGCGGCAATACCCGCAGGCCCGACAACGTCTGCGCCTGCGCCAGCAATGGCACGCACACCACCAACATCAACAACAGCACAGTCCATGAGCGCGACGGCTGGCTTGCGCGTGATTCCTTCATTCCCTGCTCCCTGCGGGACTCCGACAGCCCCGGGGCGGATGGTAGCGCGGCGTGAAGACGTTGCGGTGGGGGGCTGCGCTCGCCCCTCATCCGGCCTTCGGCCACCTTCTCCCCGCCGCACGGGGAAAAGGAAAGCATGGTCCATCTGCAGTCATCGTGTAGCGGGCATGAGACCTGCCATGGCCCTGTCGCGAGAAGGACGTGCTGAACGCCACTCCACCGATACCCGGATGAACTTCACGAAGGCGTGACCGGAGCCGCCCTATGGTCGGGGGAACCACGAATGCGCATGGCGCAAAGGAACCCCATGACCATGATCAGACTGCGGGCCACCGGTCCGCGCACCGGCTTCGATGCGCTGGTGACGGCGTTGCACGGACTGGACGGCGTGGAACGCGCGGAGGAACTGGCGGACCTGATGCCGCACATGGACGACGACGACTCCAGTTCCGCCGGCCTCACCGACGACATCGGCGGCAGCGACGTGCATGCGCTGGAGGTCGAAGCAGGTTCTTCGCACGCCGATGCCGTGCGCGACGCCGCCGACGATGTCGCCGCGCAGTACGGCCTGGTGCTCGAGTACGTCGACGACTTCTGAGGCGCGATGGGCGGCCTGCACTACACCACGGATGCGATGCCCGGCCTGCGCAGGCGCCGCCGCGGACGTGGCTTCACGTACCTGGATGCGCGCGGCCGCGCGGTTCGCGATCCCGCCACGCTTGCGCGTATCCACCAGTTGGCCATTCCCCCCGCCTATACCGATGTATGGATCTGCGCCGATGCACGCGGCCACCTGCAGGCCACCGGGCGCGACGCGCGCGGGCGCAAGCAGTACCGCTACCACCGCGCGTGGCAGGCCGAGCGCGGGGCACGCAAGTACGACCGCTTGATCGCATTCGCCGAAGCCCTGCCGCGCCTGCGACGGCAGGTGCGCGCCGATCTCGCCCTGCCGGGCTTCCCGCGCGAAAAAGTGGTGGCGCTGGTCGTCGCCCTGCTCGGCCATACCCTGCTGCGGGTGGGCAACGCGAGCTACGCGAAAGAGAACGGTTCGTACGGCCTCACCACCCTGCGCAACGTGCACGCGCACTTCATCGCCGGGGGCGAAGTGCGCTTCGCCTTCCGCGGCAAGGGCGGCAAGGCGCTGGCATCCCGCGTCAGCGATGCGCGCCTGGTGCGGCTGGTGCGCCAGTGCCGGCAACTGCCAGGACAGGCGCTGTTCCAATATCGCGAGCATGGCCGCGTGCAGCGCATCACCTCGGGCGACGTCAACGACTATCTGCAGACGCACCTGCATGGCCCGTACACCGCGAAGGATTTCCGCACGCTGGGCGCCACGTTGTTCGCCTTCCGCGCCCTGGCGGCACTGCCAGCGCCGGCGAAGGAGGATGCATCGGCCCGCGCGCAGGTGCGGCTGGCCGTGCTGCGCGGGGCCGCCGACCTGCTGGGCAATACGCCGCGTATCTGCGAGAAGAACTACGTGGACCCGCGTGTATTCAGCGGGTGGGAAAACGGCCGCCTGCAGCGCGCCGCCGTGGGTGCGAGTGGTGCGCGGCAGTGGGAGACCGCCACGATCCGCTATCTCCGCCGCGTGCAGCGCGGCGCTTCCTGAAGGAATCGGGGCATGGCGCCCTGCAACCGGGGAACCCCTGGGGTTGTTCGAGCTGCCGCTGCAATCCGGCTTACATCGTGTGGGTGGGCTTCTCGCCGCCGAGGCTGCCCGCCAGCATCGTTTCGATGCGGTTCTTGATGGCTTCGCCTTCACTGTTCTCGGCGAACTGCACGCCGATGCCGGCAGCACGGTTGCCCTGCGCGCCGATGGGCGTCACCCATACCACCTTGCCGGCCACCGGCAGGCGGTCGCTGGATTCGGGCAGGGTAAGCAGCAGGAAGACCTCGTCGCCGAGGAAGTAGCGTTTCGGCGTGGGCACGAAGATGCCGCCGCCTTTCACGAACGGCATGTAGGCGTTGTACAGCGCGGCCTTGTCTTTCACTGCCAGCGACAGGATGCCCTGTCGTCCACCTGCTGCATTCATTCCCCGTCTCCGTGCGTGTCGGTCATCCGCGCCGCGTACCGACAGCGCGACCGCGGTCGCTGCTGGCCCAGGCCAGCAGCAGTTCCACCATGGCCAGATCGCCGCGTACCGTGGTCCGCAACAGATCGCGGGTGCGGTTGGCGGCATCGAACCAGGTGGCCAGCTTGTTCAATCGGGCCGGATCGGTCAAGCCGACGGTGCCGGCCTGTTCCAGCGCGAGGTCGGCCGCATGCCGCAACCGCGCATCGGCCAGTTCGTCGTTGGCCCAGCGCTGCGCGGTTTCCACCACGCCGATCTCGCCTTTTTCCAGCCGCTGCAGGTCGCGGGCCACCGCCTCGCGCAAGGCCAGCCCGTCGTGGCGCAACCAGTCGTCCGCCAGGCCGGGATGGCCACGCGCGGCATCCAGCGCACGCGCGGCCTCGGCCGCCGCGTGGCCCTGCGCCTGCAGCCAGGCCAGGGCTTCTTCACGCGGTGGCAGGCGGAACTCGATGCGCTGGCAACGGCTGCGGATGGTCGCCGGCAAACGCGCCGGCTGCGCGCTGACCAGCCACAGGTAGCGTCCCGGCGCGGGCTCTTCCAGCGTCTTCAACAACGCGTTGCAGGCTGAACGGTTGATCGCGTCGGCCGGGTCGATCAGGGCCACCTGCGCGCCGCCGTACTGCGGCGTCAGCGCCAGCTTCTGCGACACCTCGCGGATCTGGTCGATCACGATCTCGGTGCGCAGCTTGCTGCCATCCTTGGTGGCGACGAACGAGATGACCTGCAGGTCGGGGTGCGTGCCTGCGTCGATCAGGCGCGTGCTGCGGTCGCCGGGGGCGGGTTCGCCGTGCGCGTCGCGCTGCTGCGCCAGCACGCGGCGGGCCAGCCGATCCAGCACCGCCCGCTTGCCCAGCCCGGCGGGGCCGCAGACCAGCAGCCCGTGGCCGAGACGACCGGCGTCCAGCGCCGCGACGGCGTGGTCATAGGCGCGCTGCTGCCAAGGCGAGAACACGGTGCTCATGCTCATGACAGGTCGCTGTCCGTCAGGGTGCGCAGGTAGGCGCCGATGGCGTCATCGACGGCGGCACCCACGCCGGCCGGCGGCTGCGCGGCATCGATCACCCGGAAGCGTTGCGGCTCGGCAGCCGCACGCGCGCGGAAACCTGCACGTACACGCTCGAAGAAATCGTCCTGCTCGCTCTCGATGCGGTCCGGCCACAGGTCGCGCCCCGCCGTGCGTGCGCGGCCTTCGCGCACGTCCAGGTCCAGCAGCAGCGTCAGGCCGGGCTTCAGGCCCACCGCACGACGCTCCAGCGCGGCGATCCACTCGGGGTCCAATCCGCGTCCCGCTCCCTGGTAGGCATAACTGGAATCGGTGAAGCGATCGCTGACGACGAATGCGCCGCGCCGCAACGCCGGACGCACGACGTCGCGCACATGCTGCGCGCGCGCGGCGAACATCAGGAGCAATTCGGTTTCCGCCGCCAGTGCTTCGTCCTGCGGATTGAGCAGCAACTCGCGGATGCGCTCGGCCAGCGGTGTGCCGCCGGGTTCGCGCGTCTGCACGACGTCGTGGCCGGCGGCCTGCAGACGGTCGCGGATGGCCGCGATCGCACTGGTCTTGCCGGCACCCTCGCCGCCCTCGAGCGTGATCAGGCGTGGCTGCGACAGCACGGCTTCGCTCACGGGGCTTCCGCCTTGCGCAGCGTCTCGCGGCGCGTCACCAGGTAGCGCGCCACGGCGGCGTTGTGTTCGGCCAGGGTGGCGGAGAAGATGTGCCGTCCGCTGCCGTCGCCGACTGCGACGAAGTACAGCGCGTCGCCATCGGCGGGATTCACCGCCGCCTTCAACGCGTCCACGCCCGGCATGGCGATGGGGGTGGGCGTCAGGCCCTTGCGGGTATACGTGTTGTACGGCGTGTCGGTGGTCAGGTCACGGCGCCGGATGTTGCCGTCGTAACTGCTGCCGATGCCGTAGATGACGGTGGGATCGGTCTGCAGCGGCATGCCGATCTTCAGGCGGCGCGCGAACACGCCGGCGATGGCCGGGCGTTCTTCGGCGATGCCGGTTTCCTTCTCGATGATGGAGGCGAGGATCAACGCTTCCTCGGCCGACTGCAGCGGGATGCCGTTGGCACGGCCTTCCCACGCGGCAACCACGGCTTTCTCCATCGCGGCATGGGCACGCTTGAGCACGTCGAGGTCGGATTCGCTGCGCGTGTAGACGTAGGTTTCGGGCAGGAAGCGGCCTTCGGGGTGCTGCCCGGGATGACCCAGCGCGGCCATCAGTTCGGCATCGCTCATCTGCGCGGTCTTCTGCTGCAGGGGCGTGGCGTTGCGCAGCGCGGCGCGCACCTGGCGGATGTTCCAGCCCTCGACGAGGGTGAAGCGGTACTGCAGCGTGCGGCCCTCGCGCATGCGCTGCAGCAGCTCGCGCGGGGTGAGTTCCGGGGACAGCGCGTACTCGCCGACCTTCAGCTGGCTGGCGGTATTGGTCTCGCGGGCCAGCAGCCGCCATTGCAGGTCGCTGCCATGCGAAACGCCCTGCGCGCGCAGCTTGCGCAGCACGGTGGGAAAGGCATCGCCACTGGCGACCTCCACGGTGGCCTCCGCGCTGACGCCACCGATGGCGGTATCGGCGAACCCGCGGTGGCCCTGCCACAGCCAGAACGCCGCACCGGCCGCCAGGGCCAGCAACAGGAGGAAGGTGATGACGATGAAGCGGCAACCGCGCTTGAGAGCTGACGCCACGTAGTCCTCGGTGCTTGAAGCAGGCCGTGCAGGATACCCGGTCGCCGTCTCAGGCTGTAGGCGCGGCCTGATCAGTCGCAGCGGCGCCCCCCTCCTCCCCATATATGGGGAGGAGGCAACAGCAATCAGCCTTCCAGCGCCTTCAGTACGCCTCGGGCCTTGGCGCGGGTTTCATCCAGTTCCCTGTCCGGAATCGAGTCGGCGACGATGCCGGCCCCGGTACGGAAGCGGGCCACGCTGCCCTGTCCGTCGGCCACGATCTCGGCGCTGCGGATCAGGATGTTCAGGTCGAGATCGCCATCGCGGTTCAGCCAGCCGAACGCGCCGGTGTAGGCACCACGCGGTGTCTGTTCGAGTTCGGCGATGATCTGCATGCAGCGCACCTTGGGGCAGCCGGTGATGGTGCCGCCGGGAAAGGTGGCGCGGATGACATCACCGGGCGTGGCATCGGCACGCAGGTGGCCGCGCACGTTGCTGACGATGTGGTGCACGTGGGCATAGCTTTCCACCGTCATCAGCTCGTCCACCTGCACGCTGCCGGGCGTGCACACGCGGCCCAGGTCGTTGCGTTCCAGGTCGATGAGCATGACGTGCTCGGCGCGCTCCTTCGGGTGGCCCACCAGTTCGCGGATGCGTGCGGCATCGTCATCGCCTTCGAAGCGCGGACGCGTGCCGGCGATGGGCCGGGTTTCGACCACGTCGCCACGCACCGACACCAAGCGTTCGGGGGATGAGCTCACCACGGTCCATTCCGGCGTGCTGAACAGGCCGGCGAACGGCGCGGGATTGGCGGTGCGCAGCCGTGCGTACAGCGTGGCGGGATCGAGCGGTGTATCGAAATGCGCGCGCCAGGCCCGCGACAGGTTGACCTGGAAGATGTCGCCCGCACGCAGGTAGTCGAGGATGCGGTCCACGCCGTCGGTGAAGCGGCGCGGCGCATCTTCGTCGATGCGCGCGGGAGGTACCCAAGCAGGTAGCGCGGGCTGTCGCGCCGCAATGGCGGCATCGTCCACCGTGCGGGCGATCAGTCCACCCTGCCCGGCTTCGGCCACCACCACGCAATCACCGGTACTGCGGTCGCGCAGCACGGCGGCAGGACAGCGCAGGGCGAGCGCGACCGGCTGCGTCGCCGGCGCGTGGGGCAGATGCAGGACGGGCTCCACCTGCTGGGCCAGCTCGTACGCCAGCAGCAGCGCCCAGCCACCACGGAACGGCCAGCGTGGTTCTTCACAGGGAATGCGCTGCGCCTGCCAGTGGTGATCGAGCACGGCGAGGAAATCGCCGGCTTCCGCGTTGCCTCGAAGGTCGCGGGTCACGCCGTCGGCCCCCAGGCGAAGCCCCGTGCCATCGGCCACCAGCAGGAAATCCCAGCGTCCCTGCGCGGTGCCGGACGCGACGGATTCCAGCAGCACGGGATAGCGCTGCGGATCCTGGCGATGCAGGGCCAGCAGGTCGGTGTCTGAAGGAAGCGCGCGGGTCTCGATCATGTCGTTCCTGGCCCCTCTCCCGCCGGGAGAGGGGTTGGGGAGAGGGTGCGGAGAAGATGCAATGATTCAGGGGTCGATGATTCCGCCGCACCCTCATCCGGCGCCGCGCGCCACCTTCTCCCGGAGGGAGAAGGACGAAACAGGATCAGATCCGCTTGAACACCAGCGTGCCGTTGGTGCCGCCGAAGCCGAAGCCATTCGATACCGCCACATCGATCTTCTTCTCGCGCGCGGTGTGCGGCACGTAGTCGAGATCGCAGCCTTCGCCCGGCTCGTCCAGGTTGATGGTCGGCGGGATGATGCCGTGGTGGATGGCCAGCACGGAGAAGATGGCTTCCGCGCCGCCGGCCGCGCCCAGCAGGTGGCCGGTCATCGACTTGGTGGAGCTGACCATGATCTTGTACGCGTGGTCGCCCAGCGCGCGCTTCATCGCCAGCGTTTCGGCCAGGTCGCCCAGCGGCGTGGAGGTGCCATGCGCGTTGAGGTATTCCACCTGGTCCGGATTCAGGCCGGCGTCCTTCAGTGCGGACCGCATGCAGCGTGATGGGCCCTCGCCGTTCTCGCTGGGCGCGGTCATGTGGTAGGCGTCCTGCGAGGCGCCGAAACCGGCCAGCTCGCAGTAGATGCGTGCGCCACGCGCCTTCGCGTGTTCGTACTCCTCCAACACGAGGATGCCGGCACCGTCGCCCAGCACGAAGCCATCGCGATCCTTGTCCCACGGACGCGAGGCGCGGGCAGGATCGTCGTTGCGGGTGGACATGGCCTTCATCGCGCAGAACCCGCCCACCGACGTCGGCGACGAGCCGCGTTCGGCGCCGCCGGCGATCATCACGTCGGCGTCGCCGTACTGGATGCTGCGCATGGCGATGCCGATCGAGTGGTTCGAGGTGGCGCAGGCGGATACCGCCGAATAGCCGGGCCCTTTCAGCCCCTTCATGATGCTCAGGTGGCCCGGCAGCATGTTGATGATGGTACTTGGGATGTAGAACGGGGAAATCTTGCGCGGGCCGCCTTCGTGCAGCTTCACCGCGGTCTCCTCGATGCCGAGGATGCCGCCGATGCCTGCACCGATGATGGCGCCGATGCGCTCGGCATTGGCTTCGGTCACTTCCAGTCCGGAGTCGTCCATCGCCATCAGCGACGCGGCCAGTCCGTAGTGGATGAACGAGTCCATCTTCTTCACGTCCTTCGGCGGCACGAAGGCGGTGGGGTCGAAACCGCGGATCTCGCCCGCGATCTTGGTGCTGTAGCCCTCGGTATCGAAGGTGGTGATCGGACCCAGGCCCGACCGCCCGTTGACGATGCCGTCCCAGCTGCTGGCCATGTCATTGCCCAGGGGGGACACCAGGCCCATGCCGGTGATGACGACGCGACGACGCTGGCTCATATCGGATTCCTCATGGATCTTGGCGGCCGCGCCCTACGCGGGCGCATGGGGGCCGGATACGCGCGGGGCCGCATGCGCGGCCCCGACACGGTTTGCTGCAGGTGCGGGACTTACGCCTTGACGTGCGCCTTGACGTAATCGATGGCCTGCTGCACCGAAGTGATCTTCTCGGCTTCCTCGTCCGGAATTTCGCATTCGAACTCTTCTTCCAGCGCCATCACCAGTTCAACGGTGTCCAACGAGTCGGCGCCCAGGTCATCGACGAACGATGCACTGGTGGTGACTTCTTCTTCCTTCACGCCGAGTTGTTCGACGACGATTTTCTTGACGCGTTCTTCGATGCTGCTCATGGATTCGCTCCAGACGGAGATGGGTGACGTGTTGGATTCTGCCGACGCGGGGCGAGGGCAAACCGGGGATAGTGTAGTGGAAACCGGCGACGGCGGGCAGGTATCGCCAATCGCCACCGAATCAACCACTTACAGCTAATTCTTTACGGCATGTACATGCCGCCGTTGACGTGCAGGGTCTCGCCGGTGATGTAGCCGGCCGCTGGACCCGCGAGGAAGGCGACCGCATTCGCGATGTCGGCCGGCTCGCCCAGGCGACCGAGTGCGATCTGCTCACCGAGCGCCTTCTTGGTCTCTTCGGGCAGGTCCTTGGTCATGTCGGTGGCAATGAAACCGGGAGCGACCACGTTGACGGTGACACCGCGGCTGCCGATTTCCTTCGCCAGCGACTTGGAGAACGCGATGATGCCGGCCTTGGCGGCGGCATAGTTCGCCTGCCCTGCATTGCCGGTGACGCCGATCACCGAGGCGATGTTGATGATGCGGCCCTTGCGTGCCTTCATCATGCCGCGCATGACTGCCTTGGACGTGCGATAGACACTGGTGAGATTGGTGTCGAGGATGGCCTGCCAGTCCTCGTCCTTCATCCGCATCAGCAGGTTGTCGCGGGTGATGCCGGCATTGTTGACCAGGATGGACACCGCACCGAACTCCTTGGCGACGGCATCGATCAGGGCTTCGACTGCCGCGCCATCGGTGACGTTGAGTTCGCGGCCGTGACCACCGGATGCGGCCATCCGCTCGCCGATGGCCTGCGCCCCGGCGGCGGTGGTCGCGGTGCCGATGACGGTGGCGCCCTGGGCAGCCAAAGCGTCGGCGATCGCGGCGCCGATGCCGCGGCTGGCGCCGGTGACCAGCGCGATTTCACCCTGCAGGGGCTTGCTCATGATGATGTCCTCGGAACGGTTCCGCGCGAGCGCGGGAGGTCAGGATAAGGGAAGGGAGCCGCGCGGGCGTCACGCCTGCCAATCGGCGAGCGCGCCCTGGAAGTCGCCCACACCACCGATGGCGCGCGCGTCCAGACCCTTGTCGATGCGCTTCACCAGCCCCGCGAGCACCTTGCCGGGACCACACTCCGCAATGCGCGTGGCGCCATTCGACGCCAGCGCCTGGACGCACTCGGTCCAGCGCACGGGCAGGTACAACTGGCGAACCAGTGCATCGCGGATGGCGTCCGCCCCGGCGTGCACGTGTGCATCCACGTTCTGCACCACCGGCAACGACGGCGTGTGCCAGTCGAGCCCTGCCATCACTTCCGCGAGGCGATTGGCCGCTTCGCGCATCAGTGGCGTGTGCGAAGGCACGCTGACCGCGAGCTTCACCACCTTGCGGATGCCACGCTCGGTGAGCAACGCGATTGCACGATCGACCGCCTCGGCGTCGCCGCCGATCACGATCTGGCCGGGCGAGTTGTAATTGGCAGGCACGACGACCTTGCTGTCGGACGCCTGCGTGCAGACCTCGGCCACCATGGCATCCTCGGCGCCCAGCACGGCGGCCATCGCGCCGACGCCCTGCGGAGCCGCTTCCTGCATCAGTTGGCCGCGCAGGCGCACGAGGTGGGCGCCGTCCTTCAACGACAACGCGCCTGCCGCGACGATCGCGGTGTATTCGCCCAGGCTGTGCCCGGCGAGCTGGGACGGCTGCACGCCACCCTGTTGCTGCCAGGCACGCCATACCGCGATACCCGCTGCAAGCAATGCCGGCTGCGTGTACTCGGTGCGGTTGAGCATCTCTTCAGGGCCGCCTTGCGACAGCGCCCACAGGTCGACACCCGCACCATCGGACGCTTCGGCGAACGTCTCGCGCACTACCGGATGCAATTCGGACAACTCGGCCAGCATGCCGACCGACTGCGAGCCCTGGCCCGGGAAGACGAAAGCGAGTTGCGTGGAAGTCACCAGGACACCCTGAGTGAAAACAGGCGGCGATGATACGGGTGAAGACGCCGGATTGTCTGTACCGGGGCGTATGCGTGGCACGCAAACCCTTCGCGCATGCACGCCGGAAATGGAAAAGGCGACGCTTAACGGCGTCGCCTTTTCGTGCGTCCTGTTGCCGCAGGCGTCAGTAGCGCAGCAGCACGGAACCCCAGGTGAAGCCTCCGCCGAACGCTTCCAGCAGCAGCAGCTGCCCGCGTTCCACGCGACCCGAACGCACGGCAGTATCCAGCGCCAGCGGCACAGAGCCCGACGACGTGTTGCCATGCTTGTCGACGGTCACGATGACCTGGTCCATCGACATGTCCAGCCGCTTGGCGGTGGCTTCGATGATGCGCAGGTTCGCCTGGTGCGGGATCAACCAGTCCAGGTCGTGCTTGTCCAATCCGTTGGCTTCAAGCGTTTCATCCACCACGCCATCCAGCGCCTTGACGGCGTACTTGAAGACGTCATTGCCCTTCATGTGGATGCGGATGCCGTTGTTCGGCTCGTCCGGCTTGAAACCGGCCGACACGCCGACCGGATTCCAGAGCAGTTCCTTCTTGCTGCCATCGGCATGCAGATGGGTGCTGAGGATGCCGGTCTCGCCATCGGCCTTCAGCACCGCCGCGCCGGCACCGTCGCCGAACAGCACGCAGGTGGTGCGCTCGGTCCAGTCGACGATGCGACTGAGGGTCTCGGTACCGATGACCAGTGCCGTCTTGGCATCACCGCAGCGGATGAACTTGTCGGCCACGCTGAGCGCGTAGATGAACCCCGAGCAGGCCGCATTGACGTCCAGCGCCGCGCAGCCCGCGATACCCAGCCGGGCCTGGATCAGGCAGGCGGTCGAGGGAAAGATCAGGTCGGGCGTGGTGGTGCCCACCACGATCAGGTCGATCTCGGAGGCATCGACGCCGGCCGCCTCGAGGGCGCGGAGCGCGGCCTGGTAGCCCAGGTCGCCCGCGGTCTCGCCTTCGGCGGCGATATGGCGCTCACGGATGCCGGTGCGGGACTGGATCCATTCGTCGCTGGTATCCACCAGCTTCGACAGGTCTTCGTTGGTCAGCACCTTCTCGGGCAGATAGCTGCCCGTACCGGCGATGCGCGCATAAATGCGCCCCTTGTTACCCGGCTCGCTCATGCACACTCCCGTTGCCAGCCCCACGAAGGGCCCTGATTGTCATTGATCATGCGGAAAGCGCGCCCCGCGAAGGGCGCGCCACGCGGATCAATCTTCCTCGACCATCGTGGTCTTGGTGGCGATGACCTTCTTGCCACGGTAGTAACCGTCGGCGGTCACGTGGTGGCGCAGGTGGATCTCGCCCGTGGTCGGGTCGGTGGACAGCTGCTTGGCGGTCAGCGCGTCGTGCGAACGACGCTGGCCACGGCGGGACGGGGTAACGCGGGATTTCTGCACAGCCATGGGATTGCTCCAGCTCTTGTATCTGTTGGTGAACCTTGCGGTTCGTGTTGCCAGACCGCGGTAGCGGCTAGTTCTTCTTCAGCGAGGCCAGCGCCGCGAACGGACTGGTCTTCGCCACCTCTTCTTCATCCGCGGCCCACTCGCGCTCCACGGCCTCGGACGTTGGATCCACCGGCACCACCGGCACGGCGAGGACCAGTTCGTCCTCGACCAGTTCGCTGGGGCGCAGCATGCCGTCTTCCGGCACCAGCAGGGCCTCGTAGCCGGGCGGAAGCGCGGATTCCTCATCCTCGCTCCGGACCAGCCCGAGCCGCTGCTCGACCGTCACCGGCAACACGAAACGCCGCAGGCTGCGCTGACACACCAGCGGCAACCCCGCTTCGATCCGCAAGCCTATGTAAGGCACCTGCAGCGCGTCACGGTCGAATTCGATCGTGTAGCGCACATCGCCTTCGGTATCGACCAGAAGACCCTGCAGACGCGTCATCGCGGACAACGGCAGGCGGCCTTCAAAGCTGCGCCGGGCCGCGACCATGCGCCAAGCATCCAACATCTCGGGCGTATTCACGGACATAAGCCGCTGAATGTTAAGGATGAAGGACCGAACTGTCAAACCACCCCGTCCGACGAGGATGGCTTGCCGGGCGCCCCGCCGCCCGTCAGACTCCCCCGCCCGCCCCTGCCGGTCACCCGACGCCATGCCGCTGATGCTTGCCTCGACTTCCCGCTACCGCCGAGAGCTGCTCGAGCGGCTGCGCGTGCCGTTCCACATCGCGCGCCCGGAAGTGGACGAGGTGCTGCTGGACGGCGAATCCGTGCCGGCCATGGCCAGCCGCCTGGCACGGGCCAAGGCCGACGCCATCGCCCACCAGCACCCGGGCAGTTGGATCATCGGCGCGGACCAGGCTGCCGAGCTCGACGGGCAGCCCCTGGGGAAGCCGGGCCAGCGCGAGGCCGCCATCGCCCAGCTGAACGCCATGTCGGGCCGGGAGGTCCGCTTCCACACGGCCGTATGCCTGGTACGTGATGAGCAGGTCCTGCTGGCGCAGGACGTCACCACGGTACGCTTCCGCCGCCTGGATTCCGCCGAGATCGAGCGGTACGTGGACGCGGAGCAGCCCTTCGATTGCGCCGGAAGCTTCAAATCGGAAGGGTTCGGCATCGCCTTGTTCGATGCCATCGAATCGTCGGACCCCACTGCCCTGGTCGGCCTGCCCCTGATCGCGGTGGCGCGGATGCTGCGCGAGGCCGGCTTCGAACTGCCCTGAAGCGTCACCGCACCACGACAGGCTGTTCCGCCCAGGTCTCCACACTGCCGTCGCCACCGGTCAGACGCAGCCCCAGCCAATGCCGGCCAGCCGGCAACGCGCCGGCGTCCACCTCGACATTGAACTGCACGCGGGGCATGCGCGGATCGCGCGAAGCGCCCTTCAGGAAAACGGTCAACCATTCATTGGCGCTGGCGTCCGTGGCTTCGGCGACGACCCGGCCATCCATCAGCACTTCCACCTTCGTCACGCCCACCACGTCCTTCACCGCCCAGCCACCCACGCTGAAGCGGCGGCCGACAGTGGCGCCGGCCGCCGGCACGTCGATGTTGGCCACGACAGGCGTCATGCATTCACCTCCGGCGGGTTCCTTCGGCAGAGCGAACAGCAGGAAACGCCGCGCGCCATGATCGATGTTCACCACGTCCGCTGGCGGCAAGGGCCCCACCACGGCACACAACTGCTGGTAGTGCGCGAGCAATGCGCTGAACTTCACGTCGGTGGCGGCGACCACCAGCAAGGTGGGTGCGCTGCGCTTGCCATCGTGCTCGAGGCCCCATAGCCGGAGCTGGGGAGCCCGCCCGTGCTTGCGATTCAACGGGTGATCCAGGGTCGGGATTTCCGCATCCCCCAGCGCGAAGCCGAGTTCCGCGCCGGTCTTGAAGCTGTCCGCGAGCAGCACCGTTCCCTCGGGCAACCCGGCCTGGGCCTTGCGCACTTCCGCCGCCAGCGTGTCCCAGCCGGCGAAGTTCTCGGGGTAGTACTTGCTGCCAGCCATCTGCGTGCGCAGCCCCGGCAAAGACACCACCACGTAGTAGCCCAGCATCAGCGCCGCGCCGATGCCGGCGATGCCCCAGGTCGCCTTGCGCCGCGCGGGAGACCACGTGCGCAACAGCAACGGCACCACCATCAGAAGGGCGAGGTAGCCCGGCAACGGCCAATGGAAGCTGACGCGTTCGTTGTCGGCGAAGAAGCCGATGAGGAAGAAACCGAGTGTGGAGATTGCGCCAAGCAACGCGAAGTAACGCCATGCGGTGCCGGCATCCTCGCTGCCACGCAAGCCGCGCAGGCACACCGCGAGCATGGCCCAGAACAGCAACGGCGTGACCAGGGCCGCCTGCACCAGCAGGAAGTGCGTGCCGTCTCCGTGGAAGGCCCAGGGATGGCGATCGAGCAACTGGAAACGCAGGCCGGCGTCGGCGTACTCAAGGTTCCACGCGAGCAGTGGCGCCCAGGCGAGCAGGCCCACCGCAAGCGCGACCCAGACCCGCGCGTCACGGAGTACTTTCCGGCCCTCGGGCAACCACAGCAGGGCGATGAGGCCCACGCCGATCACGCCCACGAAGCGGTAGTGGCTCAGCGCGCCCAGCATCAGCCCGAGGGCCAGTTCGGTCGCCGACATCGCGTCGACGTCACGCAGCAGGCGCGCACCGGCATCGGCGCAGAGCACCGTCGCGACCGCCATCGGCACGTCCGGCAACGCCAGCAGGCCGAGCGTGCCCGACAGCGGCATCAGCACGGTCAGCAAAGCCGCCTGCCACCCCACTGCAGCACCAAACCAGTGTGCCGCGCTCCGGGCCACCAGCCATGGCAACACCGCCGCCAACAGCAGGAAGGGCGCGCGCACCGCCAGTACGTGATGTCCGCCGAACTCGGTTCCGAGACGCGTCAACCAGGCGGTCAATCCCGGCAGGTCGGAATACGCAGCCGCCAGGTGCTGGCCTTCCTGCCAGTAGAACGCTTCGTCCACGAACAACGGCAAGCGTGCGGCGATCGCGATCTTGACGACCGTCACGATTGTCCACACCGCAAGGAACCATTGGCGCGCGCGTTGTTCTTCTTCCATCTCGCTACACTTCCCTGAACCCACGATCGGAAACCGAGAGCGCGATGTCCGCCATTCCCAGCACCCGCCCTATGCTATCCGAAGGCTTGGCCGACGCCCTCAAGCGCGCCCAGGCGCAGGTCAACTCCCTGGTGCTGGGCAAGGCCCATGAAGTACGCCTCGCCTTCGTTGCGCTGCTCTCCGATGGCCATCTGCTGATCGAGGACCTGCCGGGGCTCGGCAAGACCACGCTCGCACACGCACTGGCGGCCACGCTGGGCCTGACGTTCCAGCGCGTGCAGTTCACCTCGGACCTGTTGCCGGCCGATGTCCTGGGCGTGTCGGTCTACGATGCCCAGGCGCGCGCCTTCAGCTTCCATCCGGGACCGGTCTTCACCAACGTGCTGCTGGCGGACGAGATCAACCGCGCGCCTCCGCGCACGCAAAGCGCGTTGCTGGAAGCCATGGCCGAGCACCAGGTCACGCTGGATGGCGTGACCCACGCGTTGCCGGAGCCCTTCTTCGTGATCGCCACACAGAATCCCGTGGATCTCTCCGGCACGTATCCGTTGCCGGACTCGCAACTGGATCGCTTCCTGCTGCGGTTGGCGCTCGGCTATCCGAATGCGGAATCCGAGCGCGCACTGCTGGCCGGCACGGACCGGCGGATGATGATCGCGCAGGCGATGCCATTGCTGTCGTCCGAAGAAGTGGTGGCGCTGCGGAAAGCCGTTGGCGAAGTGCATGCCAGCGATGCCCTGATCGACTACGTGCAGGCACTGCTGGCCCGCAGCCGGCAACACCCCGGCGTGCGTGTCGGCCTGTCCCCGCGCGCGGGCATCGCGTTGCTGCGCGCCGCACGTGCCTATGCATTGCTGGTGGGCCGCAACCATGTGCTGCCCGAGGACGTGCAGACACTGTTCCTCGCCGTGGCCTCCCATCGCATCGTCGCCGAGGCCGAGACCGGTCAGGCGATCGCGTTGACCAAGGCCATCCTGCACGCGGTGCCCGTGGACTGAGCATGGCAAGCACGCCGCGCGCCCGCCTCGCCCGCCGTTTCGCCAGGCTGGCCAGACCCCGCCAACCCGAATCCCTGCCCGTGCAGCTGGACCGCCGGCGCATCTATGTGCTGCCCACGCGGTTCGGTCTTTTCTTCGCGGCGCTGGTGTTCACGATGGCGCTGGGCGCGTTGAACTACAACAACAATCCGGGTTTGCTGCTGGCGCTGTTGCTGGGTGCCACGGCGATGGCCAGCCTGATCTTCGCGCACCTGCAACTGGCGGACCTGCGGATCGATGCAATCGCCGCCGACCCCGTCCCGGCAGGCACCCCGTTGCGCCTGCAGGTGGCATTGTCTTCGCGCGACGCGCGCGCGCGCCATGGCCTGCGCGTGGATGCCTGCGACAGGCACGTCTTCACCACGCTGGCGCCATCTGATGGCGTCGTGGCGGAACTGTCACTTCCGACTCAGCAGCGCGGATGGTACGACCTCGACCGTATCCGCCTGTCCACCACGCAACCGCTGGGACTCGCGCGCGCCTGGGCCTGGGTATGGCCCTCCTCCCCTCTGCTGGTCTACCCGGCTCCCGAGCCGCAAGGTCCACCGCTGCCCGACATCTCGGGGGCCGGGAGCCGCACGCGATTGCACGCCGGTGGCGAGGACGTGCATCAGTTGCGCAACTACCGCGTGGGCGATGCACGGCGTTCCATCGCATGGAAACCCTCGGCTCGGCACGATCAGCTGCTGGTACGCGAATACGAGCAGCCGCTGGGGCAGGAGGTGGAACTCGCATGGACCGCGCTGCCCACACTGCTCCACGAGCACCGCATCCAGCGCCTGGCGCACTGGATCGACCTGGCCGAACGCGAGGGCCGTCGTTATCGCCTGCTGCTGCCTGGCCAACCTCCGCTCGGTCCCGGCGCAGGCACCGTCCATCGACACCTCTGCCTGCGCGCGCTGGCGCTGATGCCGCATGCCCTCTCCTGAGCCCACGACGCTGGATCCGGCAAGCCGCCGATGGACGCTGGCGACGGCGGGCGTTTGCCTGCTCGCCCTGCTGGTCCACCTGCCCCCCACCTTGGCGACGGGTTTGGGCGCAACGGGCGTCGCGCTCGCCTTCGCATCATGGAAGCGTCCGCTGCCCGCGCTTCTGCGTGCACTGCTGGCCATCACGATGGTGGTCGCTGTCATGGCCTTCACCGGCATGCAGTTCGGGCGCGATACGGGCTGTGCTCTGCTGGCCGCGATGCTGGCCATCAAGCCCACCGAAACCCGCAGCCTGCGTGACAACCGCAGCCTGCTGGGCTTCGCACTATTCGCACCATTCGCTGCTTTCCTTCTCGACCAGGGACCACTGAGCATGGCCCTGGGGCTGGTCGGCGTATTGAGCAGCCTGGTCGCGCTGCATCGCCTTGCCGACGCCGAGGTCACCTTGTCCGCTGTCCCGGCCCGGCCACTGCAGCAACTCCGTCAGGTCGGGAAGCTCGTGCTGATCGGTGTCCCGTTGGTGATGGCGGCGTTCTGGCTTTTCCCGCGCTTTCCCACGCCACTGTGGGGAGTGCCCGAACGCGCCCTCTCCAAGCCGGGCTTGAGCGACGAAATGTCCCCCGGCGGCTGGCTGGACCTGATCGCCGATGACACGCCCGCCCTGCGCGTGCAGTTTTTCGGCGCAACGCCACCGACCTCCCAGATGTACTGGCGTGGCCCGGTGCTGGCGGACTTCGACGGCCGGACCTGGACCCGCGGTAATCCGCTGTCCGATATGCCGCCGGCGGAGAGCATGCGCGCGCCCACGGTATGGGACTACCAGATGGACGTGGAGCCGACCGACAATCGCGACCTGGTGATGCTGGACCTTCCCGTCGCCGCACCGGAAGGTACCAGCCTGACGCGCGACTACAGCACGCGTACGCGCCTTCCATTGAATGCACTCAGCCGCTGGCGCGTGCAATCGTCGGCTCCGACCCGCTTCGATGTCCAGCTGCCCGACGCCGTGCGCCGGCAAGCGTTGCAGCTGCCCGCCGGCTTCAATCCACGGACGCGCGCACTGGGTGCCCAATGGCGGCGCGAAGCCGGCGGCAATGACGCCGTGCAGGTCGCGCGCGCACTCGACTGGATCCGCTCCAGCTTCGCCTACACGTTGAACACGCCCTTCCCCGGGCGCAACACCGTCGACGAATTCCTCTTCGACCAGCAGGCGGGATACTGCGAGCACTTCAGTTCGGCCTTCGTCTTCCTGATGCGCTCCGGTGGCGTCCCGGCGCGCGTGGTCACCGGTTACACCGGCGGCACCTACAACCGGTTGGGCGACTACTGGATCGTCCGCAACATGGACGCGCATGCGTGGGCCGAGGTCTGGCTGCCGCAGCGGGGCTGGGTTCGCGTGGACCCCACCGCTGCAGTCGCACCGGAGCGCATCTACGACACTCTCGAGGACAGGCTTGGCGGTGCCCGCGCCGGCGGCGCCGGATTGATCAGCATCGATGGCCTGGGCCAGATGAGCGATTGGCTGCGCCGCGGATGGAACGACATGGTGCTGGGTTTCGATGCCAAGCGCCAGACGCGCATCCTGCAGCAGCTGGGTGCGCAGCAGCTTGGGCCATCCGGACTGGCCGCATTGTTCGGCGTGTTCGCGATGATCGCGGTGGGCTGGATGGCCTGGCTGCTGGCCCGGGGCGAGCGCGAGCGCGACCCGCTGCTGCGCGCCTGGCACCGCCTGGGGGCACGCTACGCCCGGCTGGGCCTGGGGCGGGAGCCACACGAGACTGCCGGCGCCTGGGCGTACAGAGTGGTCGCCCAGCGACCTGAGGGCGCAAACCCGTTGGTTTCGCTCAGCCGGCGTTTCGCTGCAGCGCGCTACGCTGCGGATGAGGGGGACAACCGCGCACTGATCGAAGACCTGCGCCGGCACCGCCCATAACCCGCTGGAGACTGGCCATGAAACTTCGCTTCGCCGTTGTCGTCGCAGCCGCCGCGCTGCTCTCCGCCTGCGCTACGGCACCCGCGCCGCTGCAGGGCACGTTCACCCCGGTCAACCCGCGGGATTCCGTCGGTACGCCACAGGTGGGCGCGCCGGTGCGATGGGGCGGCCGCATCATCAGTACCACCCCGGCCCAGAACGGTACCTGCTTCCAGCTTGTATCGCGTCCGCTCGCCGCCACCGGCCGGCCGCTGTCCTCGGCACCGGATGCGACCGATGGCCGCTTCATTGCGTGCCGCGCGGGTTTCTACGATCCGGCCGTGTTCTCCGAGGGCCGCGAGGTGACCTTCGTTGGCAAGATCGAGGGTTACGAAAGCACGCGCATCGGCGACTACGACTACCAGCTTCCCCGTGTCGCGGCGGACGTGGTGTATCTGTGGCCGGAAGTGCGCGAAGTGGAGGTCCGCCCCTACCCGTACTACGACCCCTTCTGGGGACCGCGCTGGGGCCGTTGGGGCTGGTGGTAATACCTCGCGCCGGGAAGGAAAAAAGCCGCTCTACGAGCGGCTTTTTTCTTGCGTGGTCGAAATGGCGGTCTTTCAGGCCTGCGTACCGAAACGGCCCAGTGCCGCACCGGCAAGCAGATGCAGGTGGATGTGGAACACGGTCTGCCCTGCATCCTCGCGACAGTTCATGACCACCCGGTAGCCATTCCCGGCAAAGCCTTCCCGGCGCGCGTACTCCGCCGCAGCCAACGCCAGCCTGCCTATCAGGTGCGCCTGTTGCGGCTGTACATCATCCAGCGTGGGGATGGGGTCGTTCTTCGGGATGAATAGCACGTGCACGGGCGCCTGCGGCGCGATGTCCTTGAAGCCCAGCACCTCATCGTCCTCGTAGACGATGGTGGCGGGAATCTCGCGGCGGATGATCCTGGCGAAGATGGTGTCGGTCATGGTGTTCACGCGTCCCCGTGTGAGTGCGGTCAGGTCATTTCACTGCGGCCGCCGAACGCGTGCGCCAGCGTGCCGCGGTCGACGTATTCCAGTTCGCCGCCAAGCGGCACGCCATGGGCAAGCCTGCTCGGGCGCACGCCCTGCTGCCGCGCCAGCTGCGCCAGGTAGTGGGCCGTGGCTTCACCTTCGACGGTGGGATTGGTGGCGATGATCAGCTCGGTGACCTCGCCCTGCGCCAGCCGCGCCGACAGCGCATCCAGTCCCAGCTCGCGCGGGCCGATGCCGTCCAGGGGAGACAGCCGGCCGTGCAGGACGAAATAGAGGCCGCGGTATCCCGTCGCCTGTTCGATCGCCAGGCGATCCGAGGGTGACTCCACCACGCACAGCTGGTGACGGTCGCGACTGCCGCTCGCGCAGAGCGTGCAGATCTCGCCTTCGGTGAAATCGCGGCAATGCGCGCAATGACCGATATGGTCCAGCGCTTCGGCCAACACGCCGGCAAGGCGCTTGCCCCCGTCCCGCTCGCGGTCGAGCAGGTGGTAGGCCATGCGCTGCGCTGTCTTCTGCCCCACTCCGGGCAGGACGCGCAGCGACTCGATGAGCTGTTCGAGCAGCGGACTGGACATGATCGTCATCCGGACCGGCGATGGCGGGTGCCACGCACAGGCCGGCCATTGGCGAATATCAGAACGGCAGCTTCATGCCCGGCGGCAGCGGCATGCCGGACGTCGCTGCGCCCATGCGCGTCTTGGATTCGGCATCGACCTTGTTGGATGCATCATTGAACGCAGCCGCGATCAGGTCTTCCAGCATCTCCGCATCGGAGAGCAACGAGGGATCGATGCGCACTTTCCGGCATTCCTTGGCGCCGGTCAGGGTCACGCTGACCATGCCGCCGCCGGCATTGCCGGCCACCTCGAGCTTGGCGAGCTCTTCCTGGGCGCGCTGCAGGTTCTCCTGCATCTTCTGCGCCTGCTGCATCAGTTGGGCGATGTTTCCACGCATGTCGTGATCACTCTTCGTAAGGTCGGATGGAGTCCGGGACGAGCCTGGCGCCATGCTGCTGCATCAGCTGCCGCACGTCCGGATGATTCATGAAGGTTTCTTCGGCCTCGCTCTGGCGTTCGTCGCGCTGCCGATGGCTGCGCTCCTTCAGCGTTTCGGCATCGCTCGCCGCTGCGGCGAATGCGAGACGGGGAGCCACGCCGTAACGAGTAGCGATGGCATCGGCAAGCTCGCCGAGCGTGCGCTCGGAGCGCAGGTAATCGAAGCCGCTGTCCAGCGCCAGCGTCAGCGTGCCATTCGCGTAGCCCGCGAACGCGACATTGTCGACCAGTTGCTTGCCGACGCCCTTCAGCCCGCAACTGCCGGCGAAATGCAGCCACGTCTCGGCATCGGTGATGCCGATGTCCGCCGGCATGGACGAGGCGGCCGGCGTGGCGGGTGACGGGTTCGCCTGCGCGGGAAGCCACGGCGGCGCGTCCTCGACGACATGTGCCGCCATGCGCGGCGGAGCCGGGGCTTCTTCGCGCGCCATCTGTTGCGGCTGCGCCAGCGACTCCGGCGCAGGTGTCGTGCGGGCAGGGCTGGCAGTGGATGCGGGGGTCGGGGTCTGGACAGGCGCGGCCGTTGCCGCAGCGCGAGCATCGCCGCGCATTTCGCCCGCCTGCGCTGGCCTGAAGGCCAGCATGCGCAGCACGCTCATCTCGAAGCCGGCACGTCCACTGGGCGCAAGATGCAGGTCGCGCCGGCCATTGATCGCCATCTGGTACCAGAGCTGCACCACTTCGGGGCGCAGCTGCCCGGCGAAGGCTTCGATGTCGACCCCCTCCGCTTCCACGCTGGCCGACGGCACCAGCTGCCGCACCTGGATGCGGTGCAGCGCTTCGGCGACGGCATCCAGCACGCCGGCCCAGTCCGGGGAAAACTCCGCCAGCCGCGCGACCACCTGCAGCAACGCCTCGCCATCGCCTTGCGCCAGGGCGGCCAGCATCGCATTGACCTGGGTGCGGTCCACCGTGCCCAGCATGGTGCGCACGCCGTCCTCGCGAAGGGCACCGCCGGCGTACGCGATGGACTGGTCCAGCAGCGAAAGACCGTCGCGCAGCGACCCATCGGCGGCACGCGCGAGCTGGGCGATCGCACCCGTGTCGGCCTCGATGCCTTCGGCGCCGAGGATCTTCGTCATCTGGCCGCGGATCTGTTCTTCATCGAGCCGCTTGAGGTTGAATTGCAGGCAGCGCGACAGCACGGTGACGGGCAGTTTCTGGGGATCGGTGGTGGCGAGCAGGAACTTCACGTGTTCCGGCGGTTCCTCCAGCGTCTTCAGCAGCGCGTTGAACGCCGCCTTCGACAGCATGTGCACTTCGTCGATCAGGTAGACCTTGAACTTGCCGCGCGAAGGCATGTACTGCGCGTTCTCGATGACCTCGCGCACATCGTCCACGCCTGTGTTCGACGCGGCGTCAATCTCCAGCAGGTCGATGTAGCGGCCGGCATCGATGTCCAGGCAGGCAGCGCATTGGCCGCACGGATCGGCGCTGGTGCCCTTCTCGCAGTTCAGCGATTTGGCGAAGATGCGCGCGATCGTGGTCTTGCCGACCCCGCGTGTGCCAGTGAACAGGAAGGCGTGGTGCACACGGCCGCTGTCCAGCGCATTGGTGAGTGCCCGGACCACGTGTTCCTGGCCCACCAGTTCGGCGAAACGCTTGGGGCGCCACTTGCGGGCGAGGACGAGATAGGACATGCCGACATTGTGCCACGCCCCGCCCGCCGTCCCCTCCGCTCGCGGACGCCGCAAGGCTTCGCTTGTGGCCGGCCCCGGCGAAGGCTAGAATTCACGGCCCTGAAAGCGGCCCATGGTTGCGTTCAGGTCCCGGAGAGGTGTCCGAGTGGTTGAAGGAGCACGCCTGGAAAGTGTGTAAGCGTCTAAACCGCGCTTCGGGGGTTCGAATCCCCCTCTCTCCGCCAGTTTCATCCATCCCGAGCCATCGGGATGAACGACGCAGCCGCGCCCGAGCGCGGTTTCGTTTTCTATGGTGGCCCCGTCGGCCCCTCGCGACGCTAGGTTGAAAACTCCGCCAGGGCCGGAAGGCAGCAACGGTATCGACTGATGCGGGCGCCGAGGTCAGCCGGCGGGGCCACCGCCTTTTCGGGCACGCGACATCAGCGGTCACATCCCTAGTCCGCGACGATGCCCAACGCATCCGGTTCGCGGCCGGTGACCCAGTAGTCGATCACCTGCCAGCGCTGCGTGTCGATCACGGCGATCCTGTCGCCGCCACTGATCGCGACGTAGGCACGTGGACGGTCCGCCGCGACCGCAACGCCGATCGGCAACGCCGCATTGCCCAGCATCGTGGGCTGGTAGGTCATGTCTTCGCGCGACAGCGACAGGGAGGCCACCGGCACCCTGGTGCGCGTGTTGAACACCGCCAGAGTCGCCGCCCGTGCATTGGTGACGAACGCCAGTGTGCCGTCGGGCGAGAACACCACCCGGATGGGGAATCCCTTGCTGCTCATACGCCGCTTGACGACCAGCGTACGCGGGTCATGCACGGTGATCGTGCCGTCCTCGCGATTGGTCACCCAGACCTCGGTGCCATCGGGGCGGACCGCGACGCCCTCCGCGCCTTTCCCGGCAGGCCGCTCCACCGTCTTCACGCCCGTCTGCAGGTCGATGCGGCTCAGTGTGCCGGCCTGGATCTTGGTGAGGTAGGCGACACGTCCGTCCGGCGACACCGCCATCATGTGTCCGGTGCCACCTCCCACCTCGATCACGCGCTCGATCTCGCCCTTCGGCACGTCGACCACCAGTACGCTGGCCGAGCCTTCGGTGGTGACCAGTACCCGGCGGCCGTCCGGCAGGAAGCGGAGCCCGTGCGGAGCACTGTGTTGCCCCAGATCGATGGATCGCGTTGGCTTGCCGCTCCGCAAGTCCAGCACCGACAGCGTGTTGCCGGATTTCGCCGCACCGTAATTCGTCACCACGGCAAGACGGCCATCCGGGGCCACCGCGATCTCGTGCGGCGCTTCGCCCGTGCGGAATTCGCCGATCCTGCGTCCATCACGCAACGACAGCCGCCAGACGGTGTCCGCGGATTTGTTGCCGACGAGAAGCTCCGCCGTGTTGCCGACCTGCATGGCAAGCGACGTGACGGTTGCCAGGCACGCAGAAAGAAGAAGGGTGCGCCGTGGCTTCAAGGCCCATCCCCCATCGGATGCAGCCAATCCGCATCGCCTTCGCGGTAGTGCTCCCGCTTCCAGATCGGCACGCGCTGCTTCACTTCATCGATGATGTAGCGACAGGCATCGAAGGCGGCACCGCGGTGCGCAGCGCTCACGCCCACCCATACCGCCAGGTCCCCGATGGCGAGCGTGCCCACGCGATGCACGCAGCTCGCTGCCACCACATCGAACCGCGTCATCGCCTCGGCGAGGATGCGTCCACCCTCGATCTCGGCAAGGGCTGCATAAGCCTGGTAGTCGAGGCCGTCGACGGACCGACCCGCGTGATGATCGCGCACCCATCCCTCGAAGCTGGCATATCCGCCGGCGCGCGCATCAAGGAGGGATCCGCGCAGCGTGGGCACATCGAGTGGAACCTCGGAGAGTCGGAAACCGTGCATGCTCAGCCTCCACTCACCGGGGGAATGAAGGCGATCTCGCTGCCCTCGACGGGAGCATCGTGCCAGCGGGCGAATTCGCCGTTCATCGCGACCCGCAGATGTTCGCGCGGCCAGGCGATGCCATGCCGCGCCTGGACCTCGGCATAGAGCCCGGCGAGATCGTTGGCGCGGGTACTGACCGACTCGCTGGCCACACCGGTGCGCTCGCGCAGGCTGGCGAAATAGAGCAATGTCACGGTGACCATCAGACCCGGCCCACGTCGTGCTTGCCGCCACGCTTTCCCACCAGCTTGGCGGGACCCAGCACGATGGCATGCGACAGCGCCTTGCACATGTCGTAGACCGTCAACGCGGCAACCGTGGCGCCGGTGAGCGCTTCCATCTCCACGCCGGTCCGATGAACGGTGCGGACGTGGCAATCGATGCGCAGCGTGGACTCGCCGTCCCAGTCCAAGGTCAGCCGGCAGCCGTCGATCGGCAGCGGATGGCAGAACGGGATCAGCTCGTGGGTGCGCTTGACCGCCATCGTGCCGGCGATGATGGCGGTGTCGACGATGCCGCCCTTCGCGCTGCGCAGGCGATTCCGTCTGAGTTCGCGCGCGACATCTGCCGGGAAGCGTACGCGGCAGGTGGCGCGGGCTTCGCGTGCAGTGGCCTCCTTGCCGGATACATCCACCATCGCGGGTCGGCCATCGGCATCCAGATGGGTCAGGGCTTTGCGGGGCATGCGGGTCCTGGGGCTTCAACCGCCGATAAGATACATCTCGACGCGTCGCCGGTCCCGCACTTCCGGACTGCCGCGAAGTTCGCTGTAGCGGTCGCCGCGCGCGTTCCACAGGCTGGCGACGTGCGCGACCAGCGCCTCCTCGCCCTGCCCCACCACCGCGCGCAGGTCGGCGCCTTCCGAGGCGAACAGACAGGTGAAGAGCCGGCCATCGGCCGACACGCGCGCCCGGTGGCAGTCGCCGCAGAACGGCGTGCTGACGGAGCTGACAAAGCCGACTTCGCCGCCGCCGTCATCGAAGGCATAGCGTTCGGCCACTTCGCCGCGATAGTCCGCCTGCAGCGCATGCAGCGGCCAGCGCGCTCCGATGCGGTCGCGCAGCGCGGAGGACGGGACCATCCGGTCACGTCGCCAATCGTTGCTGTCGCCGACATCCATGAATTCGATGAAGCGCACCACGTGTCCCGTTCCGCGGAAGCGTTCGACCAGCGGCAGCACCTGCGCTTCGTTGACGCCGCGCTGGACGACGGCGTTGATCTTCAGGCGGGTGAATCCGGCCGCCATGGCCGCATCGATACCGGCCAGCACGTCGCGCACCTGTCCGCGGCGCCCCGACATGTCGGCAAACACTTCGGGGTCGAGCGCATCCAGGCTGACCGTGATGCGGCGCAGACCCGCGTCGTGCAGCGCACGCGCCTGCGCCGCCAGCAACATGCCGTTGGTGGTCAGCGCGATGTCTTCGAGCCCGGCAATGCCCGCCAGTCGTCGCACCAGTTCCGGCAGCCGCTTGCGCAACAGCGGCTCGCCACCCGTCAACCGGAGCTTGCGCACGCCCAACCGTGCGAAGGCGCGAACCAGCGTCTCGATTTCGTCGAAGGAAAGCCGCTGCGAGGCGTCGGTGCCGTAATCCTCGGGCACGCGATCGGCCGGCATGCAGTAGCCGCACCGGAAATTGCAGGCATCGATGACCGACAGGCGCAGGTCGTGCAGCGGCCGCCCCAGCAGGTCACGCGGCAGCGTGGAACTGTTCACGGCAGCACCGTCGGGAGGGGCTGCGCCAGCGGGATCACCTCGCCGGGCATCGCCACGCGATGGCCGCGCGCGCGCAGTGCCGCGCCTTCTTCCGCGCTCGCGTAGTGGTACAGCACGCAGCGGGCCAGCAACGGCGACGGATACTCGCGCTCCAGGTCATCGATACCACTGTGCGAGGGGTTGCCGTGCAGCGCGCAGTCGTGGGCAATCAGTTCGTCGGCATCGGCGTGGCGTGCCAGCATCTCCGGGATCGGGCGCGTGTCGCCGGTCCAGACCACGCTGCCACGCAGGCGCAGCCCGAACGCCGTCTCGGGCCAGTGATGGCGCACGGGAAACACCTCCAGCCGCTGGCCGTCGTGCCAGAACGCATCGCCCACGGGCACCAGCTGGAACGCATCCCAGAAATTCGCGCCGCCCTCGGCCAGCACGTTCGGATAACTGGCGACGCGCTGGTGCAGCAGCGGAACCAGCGGCGCGGGGACGTACAGGCGTACCCTGCCCCGCCGTGCGGAATCGAAATAGCTGCCCACGAACAGGCGTTCGAAGCCGGCGACATGGTCCAGGTGCAGGTGGGTGAGGAAGATGGCATCGGGCATCCCGCCATAACGGGTCTGGTACGCCGTCAGTCCCTCGCCACCGCAGTCGATCACCAGCCAGGGCTGCCCGCCCCGTTCCAGCGTGGCCATCGCCGAACCCAGCTCGACGGCACTGGCATTGCCGACGCCGAGGAAGCGTAGCGCCCAGTCCATGTCAGTAGCCTCGCGACCAGGCATGGTCGTAGGCACGACGCAGGTGCGCGAAGTCGTAGCCCACTTCGTCCGCGCTGCGTTCGCCGCGCAGCTTGAGCAGGGAACGCCTGAGCCGCGCGAGATTCTGCTCGCGCCACGCGGTGGCCGGGATGCGCAGCCGGCCGCGGTCGAAATCGATCAGCCAACCATGTCCGCCGCCATCGAAAAGGATGTTCTGCGCGTTGAGGTCGGCATGGTCCAGGCCCGCGCGATGGAAGCGCGCCACCAGCCTGCCGGTGCTCTCCCATGGCGCATTGCCGGCGGCCTGGCCTGCGATATCGGCCAGCGTACGCACCTCCATCAACCGTTCCAGCAGGATGGAGGCGCGGTAGAACATGCCGTCACGTACATAGCTGGCGGCCACCGGGCGCGGCACCGGCAGGCCGCGCGCCAGCAGCGCGCGCGTGAGCCGGAATTCGGCGAAACTGCGTGTGCGGTCCGGTCCGTGCCAGAGATAGCGGTCCTGGCTGAAACGCGCGGCCAGGCCGCCGCGCCGGTAGTGGCGCAACACGCACTGGCTGGAAGGGGCATCGATGAACCAGGCCCCGCCCCGTCCACCACTGTCGACCGGGCGGGCACGGTCTCCCCACTTCTCCGGTGCGAACCAGTCGGGATCCGCTTGCCGCAGGTGTTTGCGGTCGAACAGAATCGCACCGTATCCGCTGCCTTCGCGGAACGGCGTCAGGGATTCCGAGGCGTCAAATCCGACCATCCAGCGAGTCTAACAACACTTGTCCACGATTCCCCAATCACTCTGCCTGCTCCGCCTGTCCGCACTCGGCGACGTGACCCATGTCGTGCCGCTGGTGCGCACCCTGCAACGGCACTGGCCCCGGGCGCACCTGCATTGGGTGATCGACAAGGGCGGATTCAAGCTGCTCGAAGGACTGGACGGCGTGACCTTCCACACCTACGACAAGAAGACCGGGCTGGCCGGCATGCGCGCCTTGCGCCGCGCGTTGCCTGCAGGAGGATTCGACGCATTGCTGCAGATGCAGGTGGCCCTGCGCGCCAATCTGTTGTCGGCCTTCATTCCTGCCCGGCGCCGGATCGGCTACGACCGCAGCCGCTCGAAGGACCTGCATGGCCTGGTCGTCAACGAACGCATCCCCGACCGGCCCGGCATCCACGTGCTCGACGCGATCGGCAGCTTCTGCGAACCCCTCGGCCTGCGGCAGACCGATGTGGTGTGGGACCTGCCGGTCCCCGCCGACGCGCACGCCTGGGCGGCTGCGCAGTGGAGCGCCGATCACCAGCGCACGCTGGTGATTTCGCCGTGCTCGAGCCACGAACGGCGCAACTGGTACGCCGACCGCTACGCCGCGGTGGCCGACCACGCTGCCGCGCAGGGTTGGCGCATCGTGGTGTGCGGAGGCCGCAGCGATCTGGAGCGACGCACCGCCGACGCGATCATCTCGGCCATGCGCTCGCCGGTGCTGGACCTGGTGGGCAAGGACACCCTCAAGCAACTGCCGGCCCTGCTGGCGCGCGCGGACCTGGTGATGACGCCGGATTCCGGCCCCATGCACATCGCCAACGCGATGGGTGCGGCCGTGCTGGGACTGCATGCGGCCAGCAACCCGCTTCGCAGCGGCCCTTACTCCAGCGTCCGCTACTGCGTGGATCGCTACGATGATGCCGCGCGCCGCTACAAGGGCCGGCCGGCCGCGGCGCTGAAGTGGGGAACCAAGATCGAGCACGATGGCGTGATGGAACTGATCACCGTGGAAGACGCCATCGCCGCCTTAGAACGTCGCCGCAACGATCTTGGCGGGTAGCCCGGGGTCCCGTCAGGACGTGCCGCCGGGGCGGTAGTCCTGGTACGACTTCTCTTCCACGTAGCTGGAACCCAGCGCGAGGTTGATCGCCTTCTTGATCCGGGCGCGCTCATCGTTCTCGATGTAGACGCTGCGGGCCAGGCGAATGAAATCCTCGTCGAATGCCTGCGCCTTCTCCTTCAGGCGCACGTCATCCTCGATCACCCACAGGCGCTCGTTGACGGCCTTCAGCTGCGCACGCAGCTCTGCGATGTTGTGGCCTGCGACCGGGTGGGCCATCCAACTGTGTTCCAGCGCCGCCAGCTCATCGCGCACATGGGCGAGCTTGGCGGGATCGCTCATGCGCTCGGACTTGATCTGGAGGATGGCGATCTTGTCCAGCAGCTCACCGAAGGAAACGGGGACGAGGATTTCGGACATGACGGCTCCCGGGCAAAGAACGCCATTCTAGGCGCAGCCGCCCGCGAGATAGTCGCGGCAGCGCTGGGTCAGCCCTCCCACAACGCAAAAGCCCCCTTGCGGGGGCTTTCTTGAAACTGGCGGAGAGGGAGTCCGCCCAACTGCCCCCCAAGCAGACCCCACGCAACCCGATCAGGCCTTACAAGCGACTGATTTAACTTGTTTTTGTCTACATTCTTCGGGCAGGGAGATCCAACAAAAATCAGCCAGCGCCAACTACAATGTGTATACCGCCGCGTATACCTACAACGGACATGGCCCGCCTGTATCACCGCTTGAAAGCCACCGACGTCAGAAGTCTTACTGCACCGGGTCGATATCCCGACGGTGACGGACTGTATTTGAAGGTCAGCCCCACAGGCGCCCAAAGCTGGGTGTTCCGGTTCAGGGACCGAGTGACGGGACGAGACCGGAACAAGGGGCTGGGTCCCGTGCGCCTTGTCACCCTGCCACGGGCACGGGAACTCGCCCGGCAATGCCAGACTGAACTCAGGGCGGGGGTGAGGCTGATCGACGATGAGCGTGCAGAACGCGCCCGGGCTCGGATGGCTGGTGCCGGTCGCCTAACATTTGGCGAATGCGTCGCCGAAACAATCGCATCGAAGGCGGCGGGCTGGAAAGCAGGCAGCAAGTCAGAGGGTCAGTGGCAGTCCACCCTCCAGACTTACGCCGGCCACCTGTTCGAACGGCCCGTCGAATCTGTCACGACCGATGACGTTCTGGCCGTCTTGAAACCGATTTGGGACAAAAAGACAGAGACTGCCAGCCGGCTACGCGAGCGCATTGAAGCCGTCATTGCGTGGGCGAAGGCACGTGAGCGATTCAAGGGCGAGAACCCGGCGCGTTGGCGAGGCCACTTGGACTCCCTTTTGGCGAAGCCGTCAAAGGTCAAGGTCGTCAGGAACCACCCGGCCATGCCTTGGCAACAGATGTTCACGTGCATGCAGCGGGTGAAGGCAAGGGACTCGGACGCATCACGCGCACTTCAACTGGCGATCATGACGGCGACACGAATTTCCGAAGTCGTGGGGTCCCGCTGGAAGGAGTTCAATTTCGAGGAAGGCATCTGGACGATTCCCGCCGACCGCACGAAGAAGGGTCGCGCGCTGGAGATTCCTCTGGTTGGCCCCTTGCGCAACCATGTGGAGCGCATACCCCGCACGGGCGAATTCCTGTTCCCGGGTCATGGCAAACGCCCCACCCTCTCAACCGAAGCGGTTCTAAAAGTATTGCGCAAGTTGGTCCCAGAGTACGAAGTGACCACCCATGGATTCCGCAGCGCTTTCCGCGACTGGGCAAGCGAGGCCACTTCCCATGACGACAAGACGATAAAGATGGCGCAAGGCCACGCAATCGCCGACAAGACGGAAAAGGCTTACAGACGGGGCACCCTTCTTGCCAAGCGCGAAGCATTGCTCCGCGACTGGTGGACGCACTGCGAAACACACCCTGCCCGGCCAAATCTGAAATCCGTCGCATGAGATAGACGAACGTTGAACCTACCGTTCGTCGGGAAAGTGAGCGACTTTTTGGCATTGCTTTCTATGGCGAGTGATTCGTAGCCATTCAAACTGGCGACGCTTCGAATCGTGTCATCTAATTCTGTTCCCCATCGAATGGAGAACAGGCATGAGTTACCAGCAACACCAAGTACCAAGCACGGTTGTCTATCCGCCGCCAAGCCCGAACGAGCGCATCCTGACGATCACCGACATCGTCGGTAACGCGCACAAAGGCATCGCACCTCTGGTTCCGGTCTCTAAATCGACTTGGATCGCTGGTGTCGCAACTGGCAGATTCCCGCCTGCTGTCCGCGTTTCCGCCAACCGCGTCGGGTGGTGGGAATCGTGGATTCATCAGTTCCGCACCCAACTCCCCATCGCGAGCCCGAACCACAAGCGCCGATCGCATATGCAGCCTGCGCCGCCTGCGCGGGGTCCCGGTCGCCCCAAGAGCACGCCGGACAGCGGCAATACCTCGCTCGACGTTGCACCGCGCGCACCGACGGAAATCGCACCCGCCGAGAACGGGAGTTTCGACCATGAAGACTAGGTCACTTCGGCCCTACTTTTTCTTCAAGCCGGCATGGGGCCGCCTGTCCCATGCGGCGTTCCGCTTGATCCTCGCGCTTTACTGCATGGCGGACAAAGGTGGGCGAGTCGAATGCGATATCGACTACCTTTCGCGGGCCGCGTTCCTGTGGTGGCCCAACGAGCATATCCCCACGTTGTTGTCCGAGCTGTTCGAAAAGGAGCTGATCGTTGTCTATCCAGCGGATGGCAGGTGGTGGATATGGATTCCCGCCTATTCCGAGATACACAACGTCCATAAGAACGAAAAGCCAAGCAAGTCACCCCGCCACCCGCTGGACATCGAAAACGAACAGGAACCCGCGCGACTTCCCAAGGGATGCGTTCGGCATCAGGACCTTGCTGGTGTGATTGAGTCATTTGCCGCCGATAGCGCGGGCAATACCCGCACGAATTCCAAGCGCTTGAAGAACCAGGCAAGCATGCAGGGACGCACCAAGGCATTGAAAGCCATAGAGATTAGGACACCCCCCAGGCACCGAGAGATTTCTGGTGCGCCAGAAATGCCCGGCTTGGCTTCTGCTTTGAATACTTATGTATCTGCCTCTTCCGAATCACCACCAACAGAAATCGAAAAAGACTTGGAGTCGGGACCAAACACGCAAACATCAAGAGAGCCCATCGACACCGAACGAACCCAGCGAAGCGCGCGGGCACTTACCAAGATTTCAGAAATTCTCCAAGGACCTGCAATAGCCGACGGTATCGTCACGGACTCCTACCCACTTCACCAAACCGAGAAGCCTCTGGAGGTCAACAAGCCAGCAACGAATCCAACTTAAGGGAAACCCAATCCGCATGACATCAGTAGCCATGCGACCACTATTTGAGGAAGCGCGCGAATGAACGAACAGAACGAACAGAACGAGTACTGCAGCGTGGAACGCATGAAGTCCTACGTGCGGACAAGCTTGCAGGGGGTAGCCGAAGAGCTGGCTCGCCAACTTCACGAACGAGACGACCGGATCGACCTCCTCTACAAGCGCACGCAGGCACAAGACCAACTGATGACCCGTTTGGCCAAGGTGGGGCGCGTGCTGGAAGTACAGGCACGCCAACTGTCGGCTTTGGAAATCGCCCAAGCGGGGGACCACAAGGCTCTGATCCACGCCCACGCCTTGGCCGATAGCCTTGCGCGTAACGCCCAGATGAAGCGGAAGCCCGCCCCAGCATGGACGGCGCCGAACTCTGAAGGGAGGACGACCACGTGACCGTACATGCCCATGAAGCCCGGCCCCTTATGACTCGTGACAGTTCGGGAAAACTCGTTATCGACGCGCTGGTGTTTCACAGTCTGCCGCCGGACCTTCAAAGTCGGGTCCTCCGCGAAATGGCTGACGACAAAGGTCCCGAACCGGCCAGCGTGCCGTCAGCCCCGCCGCCGCCCCCTCCGAGCCGCCACATTGCGGGCGACGGCTGGAGCGCAATCTCCAGAATGCTTTATGACGTCGCCGATGCCGAGCAGAAGCTATCTGCAAGTGAGCACGACATCGCCAACCGGCGCAGTGCCGCCGCCATCCTAATCTTGGAAACAGCGCGCGCAATGGCAGAGCGCACGCCCTGCGACGCCGCAGGCGAATGCCCAATCGAACCCATATCAGGAGCAACCATTCAATGAAAACTAAGACCGCCCCTCCCCGGATCCCCGACAGCCTGATCGTCATGCAGAAGGCAGTATCCCAGTGGGCCGAACTGGATATGCATTTCAGCCCCGAGGCCTCCCAAGCGTTGAAGAAGCGCTTCATCGCAGCATGGTGTGAGTACTACTCGCATCCCTTGGCACCTAGCGAAGTCACCCCACCCAACTAAAGGCGCACGGCCGCCCCAACCCCGGGGGGGGGATGGTCGAAATATCGGGAGTCGGACTGCAGCCGGCGCCCAATCCGCCTCTTCAAAGAATGGCAACAATCCAGAAAACATCATGAAAACGAAGGTCCGCGAGAAACAAAACTGCTCTGAATCTATCCCTTCCGGCTTGTCAGACGAAGAACTCCGCGCATGGACGAATGAGTTCTCAAGGGCTCCGGTCGGTCATCTTTTGCCGCAAGACGAACCCGCCATGATCGATCACGTACGAACCGTGGTGGAAGAGCGTGATGCGTATGAGCGAATGATCTCGGACAGGAAATCACGCGACGCCGCCACGCACTGGCGGGCGTGCAAAGCACTGCTGCTCGCCTCACGACGCTCGCTACGACTCACCCCCCATCAAAGGCTCTTGCCTCGCCGCGCCGGCATTCTTGCGGCGGGCGTGCAGAGAAATGACCAGGGGGTTCTTGAGGTGAATGCGGGCAGAGACTGGAGGTCCCTCTTCCCTCCCCGCGGCCGGTGATATGCTGATGACGGGGCTTATAGGGAAATTCTAATGGGCGCAACAGTGTTCGCCACATTCCGAAGAAATGCGATCGAGAAGTACGAGAATGCATGGTCGCGCGCGAAAGTACACCTCTATCGCTTTCGGCGCGCATCCTATATTCGCTGGTATCAACGAACAACACCGCTTCGCGCGCTTGCACTTCGGCTGCATGACTGGAAGTGGACGTCAGTCATTGTCCTTTACTCGCTTGGAGCCGTCGCAGGCATCGCGCTATCTACTCGCTTCCGCATCTTTGAGGAAGCTCGTGTCGCTTCGCTTGCCGAGCAATTAACCATATCTGTCGGCGGCGCACTAATTGGCGCGACTGCAATTGCCTTCTCACTTATGACATTCGCGCTTCAGGTCAATTTGGAGAGGATGCCACACGGCTTATTCCATAGAATCAGCAGCGACGCTCGCCTTCTGCTTACTTTCGTTGCAACTTTCATACTGGCTTGTTCAGTTGCGGGCGCATCAATACTGGTCGACAGCTTCGGGGCTATTCCATGCATCGTGTATGCGACTGCCTCAACGGGAATGGTCCTTATCCTACTTCTCTACTCGTATCGGCGAGCCTTGCACCTAGTTAGCCCATATGCGCAGATTTCGTATTTGGTGAAATCCGCGCGTGACGACATAAGACTATGGCTTGGGCGCTTCGAAATGCTTCGGAATCGGGATCCAGACTCTGATCCTGACACAGAGCTTTACTTTCTCTTCTCGACATATCCGCAATGGACTCAGGGCTCGACAAACGCACTCAACTACGCGATCGCGTTCTCTCGACAATTCTCGGAGCGTGGCGATCACGAAGTTTCTGCCGCCGCACTGGGTGCAGTCATCGCGATTAATCAAGAGTACGTGCGAGCTCGCGGCCGAACCTTTACTGACAATAACCCTTTTATGAATGTTCCGGAGAGCGCTGATGCATTCATAAATACAACGCTTGAACATTTGAGGCAAAGTCTTCAGGCATCGATGTCTCGGCGTGACGAGAAAGGATTGACCGATTGCTTCAAAGCGCTTTCTATCCTAACCACGCTCTATCTCTCCATTCCATATCGCTCCCAGTACGGCAGCAAGCATCATCCATCACTATCCACGGCGTACCTCGTTGGCGGAGTCGAGAACGTGGTTGGCCAATCAATGCCGGACGTTCTAATGGAGGGTCTCCGCCGCATGGGCCAGGTCGGCGTCGAGATGTTGAGAGTTGGGGCTTCAGAGCAATCCGTGAACGTGATCGAGAAGCTTGCGTCTTTCTCCGCCTCTGGAATCAAAGATAGGAAAGACAGACCCGCTTTGAATACGGGAGTTGAAGAGATCGCATCGATGTCGGTCGAACTTTTCCGCATGCAAGGTGGCAGTGACGCGAGCTACGCCATCAATACCGCGCGCGAGCAGGCATTTCTTCTCGCAAGCGCTACTGTCGTGGCGATGAACGAAACAGCGATGAGTCGGCAGCACGCATTCTCACTAGCAGCGTACTTTGGCACGACGACCTCGTCAGGTCTGGTCGGATTTCTTACACGAATGGCAAATGCATTCCTGAGCGAGGAAACAGACGAGAAATCCGCACGACGGGTCGCACGAAACGTTAATCGCTGGAGCGATGGACTGTACGCACCCTTCAAAGATCTCCTGCTAGTTTCCATCACAAAGAGATCCAGCCTAACGTTCGACTTGCTTCACTGGAATTCCGTCGTTGTGGAAGTGCTGATTGTGATCGCCAATTCTCCACACGGCGCTCAGGTTTCGGACAAGATGGAGAAGAGCGCCGACTGGCTCCTGATGACTCTTGACTGGATTCCCGACGACAAAGAGACCTGTCAGTTTGTCGAGAACTTTCGACTCGTAGAGGTATTGCTTGAGATTGGGGCGAAGACGCATCAAAGGGGCTCTTCCGTTTTGGCATTGAGCGCTTGTGAAATCCTACTAAGATGGGCATTCAAAGCAGGCCGACATCAGACTGGATGGGCAAGTCTTGAAACAGCGCTGACCGCAGCAACCGCACTGATGGTGGCGGGAGCAATCACTGAGGCTGCGCTCCTTCAGAAAATTCAGGACCATGCAGCGAAGTATCCAATCGATGACGCAACCCGATCACGTGCCGCTAGAGAAATTCTCGCTACCTCACGCTCGCTACATCAAGCCGACTTTTCAATGTCTGCAGTTCAAGCTGCATTCGCTGAACTGGACCGCGCAGCGTCACAGAATGCTTTGAGGAAGGTAGCCGCAGCCATCCATCCATAGCTTCTTCTAGCACCTTGAAATCTCCGATAGAAGATCCGTCAGACGTAGTGAGGTGGAGAACTAGCAATGCCAAGAATCAACATCGACGGTCTTGATGAGGAGTTGAGTTCGGCATTGCCGGAGAACCTGAGTTCCGTTTTCATTCCGCTCTACAAAGATGTCTTCTGGATCAGCATGAAGTGGACAGAGTACAAAACACTCTTCGGCACTGAAGACAACTTCAATCTTCTGTTCCGCACATCGCCCCACCTTTTCCAGATCGTGCAAGACACGATGTGGGATGACCTGATCCTTCACATTTCCCGACTATCAGGGCCTGCGAAATCGGCTGGGCGTAAAAATCTATCGATCGAAATGCTCCCAGCACTGATTGACGACCCAGCGTTTCGAAAGGATATAGATGACCTTGTCCTTGAATGCAAACATCAGTGCGCGTTTGTGAAGGATCATCGCAACAAACGACTTGCGCATTACGATTTGGCGACCGCTGTTTTCCAGCGCGAGGAAGAACTAACCGGCATCACTAGGCTGCAAGTTCAGGCCGCGATCGAGAACCTGCAGTCCTTGGTAAAGATCATTTACGAACGTTTCTGCAAGAAGTACCTGGACATGGATCTAAGCTTTATGCGCGGGAACTCACAATCACTACTTTTCTCCCTTTCCGTTGCGGAGAAGACCATCGCGCGCTGGAAGAGCGACCCACACAGCTTTCAGCCAGAAGACGTCTTCACAAGTCGATAGCGCCGCCTTCAGCAGCGTCAATTCTTGCGCTATCAGTACACGGTCTCGTCTTCGTTATCAGCAATGAATTTCTCCACCAGATTCATCGATTCGATGCTTTGAGCGAGAAGTGCAAAGTTGGCATCGTGTGGATGATTGGAAAACTCACTCATTTCTGAATCTTCGTCCAAGTCATCAACAAACTGCTTCAGCTCCTTCGCGCACTGCTCATCTATACAGCAGTCTCTGCCGTGACTTGAACTGTAGAGGGCCGATAGGCTTGCAATCCGTCTCGCCATAAATTTCATATTGCCAATTGAAATTTTGTCGGGCGTGAACTGACCTTTGGATGCGGAGTCCAGTTGATCAGCGAGATACGCGTAATGCTGCCTGAACTCCAAAAGCTCCTCCATAACCTTTGGTCTGGCTGCAATTTTCTCTATTTTTCCGCTAGCGCTTCTGACTTCGTTCGCTTCTGGAATTCGAACTACAAAGGAATTCTGATTGAGATCTCGCCAGTATGGATTTTCTGCATCCAGAATTTCTTGAATGTAGCGCTGCACCCAAATGAAGTATGACTTCGCTTCTGCATCAGACACATCTACACGGAAGAGAAAGAATGGTGTGCTGAAGCGCTCCGCGTACAGCAACGCATTCTTCGGCATTTGGTAGTGGATCGTTCCGTCCGCACTGACTGCTAGCGAACTAGAGGTGCCTTTTACTTGGATGTGAAAAGTAGAACCGGACGAGTGGTAGTACTCGTGACCATCGCTATCGATTCCCGCGACAGCAAAGATCTCGACCATCAGATCGATGCCGTAGTCGCGCTCAGTAAGATCTCGGATCACCCAGTGGTCGGGCAGCATCTCAAGGACCCGCCGAACTGAGCGCGAATCTACGATATGCGTGAGCGTCCTTTTGGTCCCCACGGTGAACCTCCTTTTCGGCCGTTTGCTGGAAAGCGTACAGGCATCTGCCTCCCCCTATTCGCGGGCGGCGCCCCGCAGCATGGCCTCCAATCAGGCTGGATGCCCGCGACCGCCCCCCATTTCCCGCCCGCAGTCCAGCGCCACCAAGAATTCCACCCGACCTGTAGGCGCTTCGATCTGCCGCCCGCCGCGCGTATCCCAAAGCGTAGACCGATTTCCACCCAGAAACGCGAAAGCCCGCATTTCTACGGGCTTTCGGGCTATATCTGGCGGAGAGGGAGGGATTCGAACCCTCGATACGCTATTAACGTATGCCTGATTTCGAGTCAGGTACATTCAACCACTCTGCCACCTCTCCGGTGGCCCCGGGGCTTGCCGGGGGCGTGAATGATACGTGGCGGACCGCATCCGGACAAGCCGGAAGGCACAATCCGCGTGGCCGCATCACTCCGTCTGCACGTGAATGAACCCCGGTTGCCGTCCGGAACCACGCCAACCTTGCCCGATGTCCTGTCCGACCGGATCATTGCGTATGACCGGATAGGCGAAATCCGTCCGAACAGACAGGGCACCATGATCGAATTCGGCCACATCTCCCACGTCGGGCTCCGGCGCGAGCTCAACGAGGACACCTACTACGGCGACAGCGAGCTCGGGCTCTGGCTGGTGGCCGATGGCATGGGCGGCCACGCCTGCGGCGAGGTGGCCAGCGCGCTGGCGCGGGAGACCATCGTGCGCGAGATCCGCGACGGCACGCCACTGGCGCAGGCCATCCGGATCGCCGACGAGGAGATCATCCGCACGTCGCGCCGACGCAACGACACCCTGCCGATGGGCACCACCGTGGTGGCCGCCCGCATCCAGGGCAACCGGTTCGAAGTGGCCTGGGTCGGCGACAGCCGCGCCTACCTGTGGCGCGAAGGCCAACTGGCGCAACTGAGCCAGGACCACAGTTACGTGCAGGAACTGATCGCACAGGGCGCACTCACCAGTGAACAGGCCCGCACCCACCCGCACCGCAACGTCGTCACCCAGGCCCTGGGCGTCACGGACCCCAACCATCTCAACGTGGAAACCATGACCGGTGAACTCCGGCCCGGCATGCAGCTCCTGCTATGCAGCGATGGCCTGACCGAAGAGGTGGACGACGGCAGCATCGCCGCCACGCTGAAATATGACGACTGCAGCGCCCAGGAGTGCGTGGATACCCTGATCGCCGCTGCGCTGGATGGCGGCGGCTCGGACAACGTCACCGCCGTCCTGGTGCGCTGCCACTGACGCATCAGGGGCCGCTCAAACGGCCTCGAACGCGGGCGCGTCCCACAGGCACCGCCCACCCGCCTTCTTCCGCAGGGTCGCCAGGCGCGCCTCGTGTGCGGCCAGTTCGTCCACGGTGGGCGAGACGCGCGGGCGGGCGCCGGTATTGGCGGAATCGAACCGATGCACCACGGTCGCGGCTGACCCGGGCGCCGTGTCTTCCGCTCCTCCGAACCCGATTTCCCGCTGGCCGGCGGTGAGGTTCAGGTACACGTCGCACAACAGCTGGGCGTCCAGCAGGGCGCCGTGCAATTGCCGGTGGGTGTTGTCCACGCCCAGCCGCTTGCACAGCGCGTCCAGCGAGTTGCGCTGGCCGGGATAGCGTTGTCGCGCCAGCAGCAGCGAATCTTCGACGGTGACCCGGTCCGCCAGGCGGCCGTAGTGCTCACCCAGCCGCGATAGCTCATAGTCCAGGAAGCCCACGTCGAACGCGGCGTTGTGGATCACCAACTCCGCGCCGTCGATGAAGGCCAGGAATTCATCCGCGATGGCGGCGAAGAGTGGCTTGTCGGACAGGAATTCCAGGCTGAGCCCGGTGACTTCCGCCGCTCCCTGCTCGAATTCGCGCTGCGGGTTGATGTACTGATGGTACGTGCGCCCGGTGGGTCTGCGTTCAAGCAGTTCGACACAGCCGATTTCGACCACCCGGTTGCCTTTCCTCCACTCCAGGCCGGTGGTTTCGGTATCGAGGATGATCTGGCGCATCAGGCGTTGGCTTCCGTAGGTACATTCAGGTGGAACAGATCGAGCGCATGCTCGACGTGCGGCAGGACGACCATCCTGTCGAATTCGAATCCCAGCTTCTGCAACAGGCCGATGGAGGCCGCATTGTCCGGATTGACGATGGCCTGCAGCCGGGTGATGCCGAGCCGGGTCCTCGCATCGGCGATCACCGCATGCGCGGCCTCGCATGCGTAGCCCCGGCCGCAATGGTCGGGCAGCAATGCATAACCCAGGTCCGGCCCATCGAGGCCCTCGCGCCGCACCAGCCCGCAGTTCCCGATCAACGCACCGGTGTCCTTCAGCTGGACGGCGTACATCCCGAACCCGTGTTCCGCATAGCTGCGCAGCGCGCCATTGCGCAGGTAGTCGCGCGCCTGCTCCAGGCTGCGGACGCCGCGGTCCGCGATGTTGCGGATGAAGGCGGCATCGTTGAGCAGCACCAGCATCAGGGCCGCGTCGGCGTGCGCGTCATCGGACATCGCGTACAGTCGCAATCGGGCGGTCTGGGCGACAACCTGTCCCGGCAGGAGCGGCACGGTCACGCCACGGCACCGCTGCGAAAGCGCACCGCCGCGTTGCGCGCGAGCACGTCCACGCGCTCGTTGTCGGGGTCGCCGTTATGGCCCTTGACCCACTTCCAGTCGATCTTGTGGCGAGCCGTGGCCGCGTGCAGGCGCTCCCACAGATCGCGATTCTTCACCGGATCGCCGCCCGCGGTCTTCCAGCCGCGCCGCACCCAGCCGGGCATCCATTCGGTGATGCCCTGGCGAACGTATTGCGAATCGATATGCAGCGTGACCTCGCAGCCTTCCGTCAGCACTTCCAGCGCAGCGATGGCGGCCATCAGCTCCATCCGGTTGTTGGTGGTCTGCGCCTCGCCGCCGACCACTTCCCGCTCCTTTTCGCCGTAGCGCAGGAGCGCTGCCCAGCCGCCGGGGCCCGGGTTGCCCAGGCAGGAACCATCGGTATGGATGCTGACGTGCTTCATGTGTCCTCTTGGTCGGGTATCAGGCTGCGGGCGCGGTGCGCCACGCGCGCGCCACGGGCGCGGGGGGAATCAGGCCGGCCACGCGCTTCTCCGCTTCCAGCAGGCGGGCGGCGCGCAACGGTGCAGGGCCGTTGCCGGGAGCGTCCGGCATGCCGCGCCAGACCGGGCCGTAGTGCAGGACATGCTGCGACATCGTCAGCCCCGCCGCCGCCAACTGGAGGCGCCACTGGTCCAGCGCACGCGACTTCAACCCGGTGCCGCGCCAGCGCAGGCGATAAGGGCTCCACGGATTGAGGACGAACAGCCACAGGCGTCCTCCGGGCTCCAGCACCCGGGCGCACTCCTGCAGCAGCGGCTGCGGATCGCCGGCGTCCAGGGCGTGCTGCAGCACGATCACGCCCACGGCCTCGGTGGGCAGCGGCAAGGGCAACCCGCAGTGGACAGGCCCTGACAGACGATGCGAGCCCGCGGTTGCCCTCAGGCGCAGCCCGCGCGTCGCGGGAGCGGTGGCGGAGGGATCCGTGCCCTCCGGCAAGACCCAAAGCCAGGGCTGTGGGGTGCGACTGGTGAGCGCCTGGCTTACCCGGGCATGCTCCGACGCAAGTATCGGCCCGCCTCGGCCCGTCCCGAACCACGCCAGGGCATCGGGTTGACGGGTAAATGCGAAGGCAGGCATGTTCGGATTGTAGAGGACGCCGCGCCCGGCCGTCCGTTCTTGCCCGGAGCCCGTCCCCCGATGCGCCTGCTCGCCCTGCCCGCCTTCGAAGACAACTACATCTGGGCACTGGTGGACGACGACGGTGACGCGCTCGTGGTGGACCCCGGCGACGCGGCGCCTGTCCTTGCGGCCACCGGCAACGGCTTGTGGCCTGCCGCGGTCCTGATTACCCACCATCACCCCGACCATGCCGGCGGCATCGCCGCCCTGCGGGACCGCTGGCCGACGCTGCCGGTGTTCGCGCCTGAAGACGAACGCATTCCCGATGCCACGGAGCGCGTGGGCGACGGCAGCGTCGTCCAGGTGAAGCGCTGGCGACTGTCGGTGCTGTCGGTCCCCGGACATACCCGCAGCCATATCGCGTTCCACGGGGGAGGCAGCGAGGGTCCGCCCCACCTGTTCTGCGGGGATACGCTGTTCAGCCTGGGCTGCGGTCGACTGTTCGAAGGTACGCCGCCGCAGATGCTCGCTTCGCTGGAACGCCTGGCCGCCTTGCCGGACTCGTCGCTGGTCTGCTGTGGCCATGAGTACACCCTGGCCAACGCCGCTTTCGCCGAAACCGTGGATCCGCATAACCCCGCCCTGCGCCTGCGCATCCAGGAAGCCCGCGCCATGCGCCGTGCCGGCCGCCCCACCCTGCCCACCTCGCTGGCGGCCGAGGTGGCCACCAATCCCTTCCTGCGCGTGGACGATGAAGCCGTGCGCGAAGCGGTCACGCATCGACTGGGAAGGCCGCCTGCCGACCGGGTGGAAACGTTCGCGACACTGAGGCAATGGAAGAACGATTTTCGCGCATGAGCAGACGCAACCGAATGCATCGGACGATCCTCGCCGCCGGCCTGGCCATCATCGCCCACCCCGTGATGGCTGCCGATCCTGCGCCCTCCATCGAAACGCAGGCGCAGCTGCCAGAAGCGCCAGCGGTCGATCCGCTTGCTCCCGCGAGCCTGTCCGCCACGCACCAGCGCAGCGGCCTGGACATCTACCAGCGCTTCCGTGACGGTCTCGCCGATCCGGAGTGCGACAGCCAGGCAACGAACGGTCGCTGGAAAAAGCACTTCAGCCATGCGCCAGGCCAGCTCGCCAGCGCACAGGAAGACCTGCTGCCGCTGTTCGGCTACGTGGTAGACGCCCTGCGCGATGCCCACCTGCCCACCGAGTTCGCGCTCATCCCGTTCGTCGAAAGTGGCTACAAGCCCGGTGCGCGCAACCCCAGCGGCCCGGCAGGGCTTTGGCAATTCATCGGCATCACGGCCCGCAACCACGGCGTCCCCATGCGCGAGGGCTACGACGGACGGCTATCGCCGGTGGACTCCACGCAGGCGGCCATCCGCTACCTCAAGACATTGCACGGCATGTTCGGCGGCGACTGGAGGCTGGCGGTGATGGCATACAACGCGGGGGAATACCGCGTGCTGCAATCCATGCGCCGCGCAGGCATGAACGCACGCAATGCAAGGCCGGCGGAATTGCCCGGGCTCTCCGGCATCACGTACGCCTACGTGGAGAAGTTGCACGCACTGGCCTGCGTCTTCCAGCAGGCCGACGACCGCGATGCCTGGCTGCGGCAGATGGATCGCCCCGTGCCCCGGTTGGCGGCACACACGCTGCCAGGGGACGCCACGCTGGAATCCTGGGCGCGCAGCCAGCAACAACCCGCCACGCTTCTCAAACGCCTCAATCCTGCGCTTGCAGGCCGCTTCAGTCGCGGAACGAAGCCCCTGCGATTGCTAGCGCCCGCCATCGCCGGCGACGACAGCGCAACCGGCACGAATGACACCCCTGCCGCCCCACCCGCCGTCGCCAGTGCGGACATGCCTGGCACCGAACCCGCCCCTTCACGCACGCACGTTGTGAAAAGCGGCGAGTCGGCCTGGACCATCGCGCGCCGGTACGGCATTTCCACCACGCACCTGCTGCGCGTGAATGGCCTGAAAGCGGGCGCCGTCCTTCGCCCCGGCATGGTGCTGAAGCTGGACGACGATCCGGCCTGATGCGCGGGCCGGGCTGAAAAAAATCCCGCCGTTCGGCGGGATTCTTCATGTCGCGAGAGGTGCCCGGCTCAGAGTCGGTCTTCGAACACTTCGACCTTGAAACGCTTGCGCAGTGCATCGACGTACGCCTGTGTCGCAACGCCGCCGTTCAACTGCGTCATCTGCTGCTGCATCGTCGCGCGCTCTTCGGCTGGCATGTCGGCAATCGCACCCTCCGTCACCTTGTTGACGGTGAAGATGGCGTAAGCGCCATCACCCAGCGCCACCTTGCCCGCCGTCGCCTTGCCTTCCGCCGGGCGCGCCGCCGCGAAGATCGCTTCGTTCGCCTCGGCCGTCGGCATCGGCATGCCACGACGCAGGCCGGGCAACTCGTTGTAGCGCAGGCCATCGGCCGCAGCGATGGTCGCGAGCGACTCACCCTTCTGCACGCGTGCGACCAGCGCGTCCGCAGCCGCCTGGGCGGCCTTCTCGCGGCGGTCGGCACGGATGGCGAGCACGACGGCGTCGCGCGCCTTGTCCATCGGCAACGCCTGTTCCGGCGTGTGCTGGGCGACCCGGATGACCACGCTGTGGTTGGGCGCGATTTCGATCGGATCGCTGATGGTGCCGTCCTGGACCAGCGTGTCCGAGAAGGCGGCACGCAACACGGCCGGTACGGTCGCAATGCCCTGGGGATCGGTGCGGGAGAACGGGCCGACCTTCTGCAGCGGCAGCCCTGTCGCCTGCGCGGCCGGGGCGAGCGCGGTCGGATTCTTCAGGGTTTCATTGACCACGCGGCCCGCCAGGTCGTTGAACGCGCGATCACGCTCGCTGCTGGCTTCTTCCGCCGCCAGTTCCTCGCGCACCTCCTCGAAGCTGCGGCCGGTACCGCCGGTGACCTGCTTCAACTGCAGCACGTGGTAACCGAAGTCGCTCTTCACCGGTCCACGGATCTCACCGGCCTGCATGGCGAACGCGGCGTCCTCGAAGGGTTTCACCATCGAACCGTCCTTCGCGAACGGCGGCAGCTCGCCCCCCATGTCCTTCGAACCCGGGTCTTCCGAATTGGCGCGCGCCAGTGCCGCGAAGTCGGCGCCCTCACGCGCCTGCTTGGCCAGCGCAGCGGCTTTTTCTTCCGCCTTCTTCTGCGTGGCGGCATCGGCGTTCGCGTCAGCCGCGATCAGGATGTGGGCGACCACACGCTGTTCGGGAGAGACGAAACGCGACTTCTCGGCGTCGTAGCGCTTGCGCAACGCAGCCTCGTCGGCGGTGGCGGTGACCGGCAGCGCGGCACCATTGATTTCCAGATACTCCAGCGAGACCTGCTCCGGCTGCTTGAAGTCGTCCTTGTGTCCGTCGTACCAGGCCTTGATATCCGCATCGCTGACGGGCGTGGCGTCCTCCGCGGCCGGCGGCAACAGGGCAATGCCGATGTCGCGCGTTTCGCCCAGCAGCTTCCACATGCGCTCCTGCTCGCCCTCGGTGACGAAGTCGGAATCGCTGATCGCCTGGGGCACCAGCATCATGCGCAGCCGTTCGCGCTGGTCTTCCTGGAACTTCAGCGGGGAGATCGCAGGTACCTGCGACGACAGCAGCATCTGGTACTGCTCCTGGCTGAACTTGCCGTCGATCTGGAACGCGGGCTCGCTCAGGATCATCTTCTGCACGGCTGCATCGCCCACGACGATACCGGCGCGCTTGGACGCCAGCGCCAGCACCTTCTGGTCGATCAGTTGCTCAAGCACCTTGCGCTTGTTGTCGACACTCTCGAACTCGCGCGGATCGAACGCTTCACCCTGCGCCTGTCGCTGCTGCTGGCGCGCCTGCTCGAATGCGGCGCGGAATTCATCCTGGGTGACTTCCTCGCGCTGCCACAGCATCGAAGCCGGCCACCATTGGGGTGCCGAATCCCACCATGTCGGCGGCGCTTCGACCAGGGCAACGTCGCTGGCGGTGCCACCGGTCATGTACTCGTTCACGCCGACGAAGGCGAACGGAATGATCAGCAGACCCAGGATCAGGCTGGCGACCCAGCCGGAGGTTTTGTCGCGGAGTTTCTGCAGCATGTGTGCACGGGGCTCGGATTCTTTCAGCCGCGAAGTTTAGCGTGCCGGGACAACGGCGTCTCGCCACCTGGCGGATCCCGCCGCCGGGGAGCATCTTCCCGGCCACAATGCGGCGTGACGCGTACAGAAAGCAGAAAGCCCGCTTTCGCGGGCTTTCCGGGTGTAATGGCGGAGTGGACGGGACTCGAACCCGCGACCTCCGGCGTGACAGGCCAGCATTCTAACCGACTGAACTACCACTCCGCGCTGAGACAAACATTGTAAGACGATTTGCGCGGTTTCCGCTAGACCGTCCTGCAAATTTTTTAACCTTGCATCGCCCCGAGGTGGTGGGTGCTGAGGGTTTCGAACCCCCGACCCTCTCCGTGTAAGGGAGACGCTCTACCGCTGAGCTAAGCACCCCAGGTGCATCACGCACCCTGCCATCGGCAGCGAGTCGACTAGTTTACGGCATCCTTCAGGGCTTTGCCAGCCTTGAAGGCCGGGTTCTTGGAAGCCTTGATCTTGATGGTATCGCCGGTCTTCGGGTTGCGGCCCGTGCGCGCTGCGCGCTTGCGGACCTGGAAGGTGCCGAAGCCGACCAGCGTCACGGTGTCGCCCTTCTTGAGGGCCTTGGTGATGCTGGAGATGACGGCGTCGACGGCACGGCCAGCTTCGGCCTTGGACACTTCGGCTTCGTCGGCGACGGCATCGATCAATTCGGTTTTGTTCATTGAGTAACTCCCTTTGCGGCACAACCGCGGAATGAGTAACCGGGACCTCGGGGCTCGCTCGCCTCACGGGAACCGGTCGTTATATCCACGCACAGTGAGGCATCGCCCCATGTGCGCGGGTGACGCCGTTATACCAGTGCAAAAAATGCCACGCAAGCCGAAAACCCAGCAATGACGCGGGTTTCGGGGCGATTCCAGCCGCCATCCGTCACATCGTTCAATGCTTCACGCCCGGTTGTTGCGATCCCTTGTCGCTTTCCTTCTCCGCCGTCGGCACCGTGCGCTCGCCTCCGCCATCGGCGGGTACCGGGGCCAGCGGACGTTCCAGCGCCAGGTCCAGCACTTCGTCGATCCACTTCACCGGCACGATCTTCATGCCCTCGGTGACGTTGGCGGGGATATCCGCGAGGTCCTTCTTGTTCTCGTCAGGAATGATCACGGTAGTGATGCCGCCACGCAGCGCTGCGAGCAACTTTTCCTTCAGCCCACCGATCGCGGTGACCCGTCCCCGCAGCGTGATCTCGCCGGTCATGGCGACGTTGGCGCGAACCGGATTCTTCGTCAGCGCGGACACCAGCGCGGTCGCCATCGCGATGCCGGCGCTGGGTCCGTCCTTCGGCGTGGCGCCATCCGGCACGTGCAGGTGCACGTCGTGCTTCTGCAGGAATTCCGCATCCACACCCAGGCTGGCCGCACGACTGCGCACCACCGACAAGGCGGCGGAGCCCGACTCCTTCATCACGTCGCCCAGCTGTCCGGTCAGCATCATGCCGCCCTTGCCGGGTACCAGCGCCACCTCGATCTGCAGCAGATCGCCACCGACTTCGGTCCATGCCAGACCGGTCACCAGACCGACCTCGTTCTGCTCCTCCGCGCGCCCGAAGTCGTAGCGACGCACGCCGGAGTACTTCTCCAGATTCTTCGAGCCGACCTGCACGGTCGCCGCCTTCGCCGTCTTCTTCTTTGCCAGCGCCTTGGCGCCGCCCAGCGCGATCTCCTTCACCACCTTGCGGCAGATCTTGGCGACTTCGCGCTCCAGGTTGCGCACGCCCGACTCGCGGGTGTAGTAGCGGACCAGGTCGCGGATCGCGCTTTCGGCGATCTTCAGCTCGTCCGCCTTCAGGCCGTTGGCCTTCAACTGCTTCGGGACAAGGTAGCGCTGCGCGATGTTGACCTTCTCATCCTCGGTGTATCCCGGGATGCGGATCACTTCCATGCGGTCCAGCAAGGGACCCGGAATGTTCAACGAATTGGAGGTGGCGACGAACATCACCTCGGACAGATCCAGGTCCACTTCCAGATAGTGATCGTTGAATGCGTTGTTCTGCTCGGGATCGAGCACCTCCAGCAGGGCCGACGAGGGATCGCCGCGGAAGTCCATCGACATCTTGTCGATCTCGTCCAGCACGAACAGCGGATTCTTGCTGCCGGTCTTGTTGAGGTTCTGCACGATGCGGCCCGGCATCGAACCCACATAGGTGCGGCGATGCCCACGGATCTCGGCCTCGTCGCGCACGCCACCCAGCGACATGCGGACGAACTTGCGGTTCGTCGCCTTCGCGATGCTCTGCCCGAGCGAGGTCTTGCCCACGCCCGGCGGGCCCACGAGGCACAGGATCGGTCCGCGCAGCTTCTTCACCCGTGACTGCACCGCGAGGTACTCGAGGATGCGTTCCTTGACCTTCTCCAGACCGTAGTGGTCGGCGTCCAAGGTGTCCTGTGCGACCTTCAGGTCCTTGCGGACCTTGGTGCGCTTGTTCCACGGCACGCCCAGCACCCAGTCCAGGTAGTTGCGCACGACGGCGGCTTCCGCCGACATCGGCGACATCTGCTTGAGCTTGTTGAGCTCGTTGCGCGCCTTGGTCTCCACCGGCTTGGGCATGCCCGCCTCGGCGATCCGTCGCGCCAGGTCCTCCAGTTCGTTGGGCGCTTCGTCGAGCTCGCCCAGTTCCTTCTGGATGGCCTTCATCTGTTCGTTGAGGTAGTACTCGCGCTGGCTCTTCTCCATCTGCGACTTCACGCGGCCGCGGATGCGCTTCTCCAGTTGCTGCACGTCGATCTCGCCGTCGACGAAACCGACCAGCAGCTCGAGCCGTTCACCGACTTCGATCGTCTCCAGCAAACGCTGCTTGTCGCTGAGGCGGACGCCCAGGTGCGCGGCGATGGTATCGGCCAGCCGACTGGGTTCGTCGATGCCTGCCAGCGTCTGCAGCAGTTCGGGCGGCAGCTTGCGGTTGGTCTTCACGTACTGCTCGAACAGGCCCATCAGCGAACGCGCAACGGCCTCGATCTCGCGCGGCTCGCGTCCGTCGGTGGAGTCGATCTCCTCGCCTTGCCCGTACAGCGCGCCATCGCGTTCGTCCACGTTGGAGACGCTGATGCGCGACGTGCCTTCGACCAGCACCTTGATCGTGCCGTCGGGCAGCTTCAGCAGTTGCAGCACCTGTGCCAGGGTGCCGACCGTGTACAGGTCGGCGGCAGCGGGATCGTCGGTTTCCGCGGACTTCTGCGCGAGCAGGATGATGCGTTTGTCGGCCTCCATCGCCTGTTCCAGCGCACGCATGGATTTGTCGCGCCCGACGAACAGCGGGATGACCATGTGCGGAAACACCACCACGTCGCGTAGCGGCAGGACCGGCAGGTCGAGGGTTTCAGTCTGGGGATGGCGGGGCATGGGGGCTCCAGCGAAGTGCGGAATGCGGGGGTGTCGAAACACCAATGGGGCCGTTATGGGGCCATCGGCATCGGGATGCAATAGCGGGCCTGAAACCGCAACAAAAGCAGTGGGTTGGAATCGGCGCGCGAAAAATGAACAGGCGCCACGAGGGCGCCTGTCGTCGACCGCATCACGGGGCCGATCACTCGGCGGCCGCGACCTTCGGTGCGGGCGGATTCTGATAGATCAGATACGGCTCGGACTTGTGCTCGATGACGGACTCGTCCACGACCACCTTGCTGACGTTTTCCAGCGAAGGCAGTTCGTACATCGTATCCAGCAGCACCGATTCGACGATGGTCCGCAAGCCACGGGCACCGGTCTTGCGCTTGAGCGCCTTGCGGGCGATGGCGGACAGGGCGTCTGCACGGAACTCCAGTTCCACGCCTTCCATCTCGAACAGCTTCTTGAACTGCTTGGTGATGGCGTTCTTCGGCTCGGTCAGGATCTTGACCAGCGCGGTCTCGTCCAGCTCCTCCAGCGTCGCGACCACCGGCAGGCGGCCCACGAATTCGGGAATCAGGCCGAACTTGATCAGGTCTTCCGGCTCGACCTCCGACAACACCTTGCCGATTTCCGACTTCTTCTCGGAACTCTTCACCTTGGCGCCGAACCCGATGCCGCCGGCCTCGGTGCTGCGCTGCTGGATGATCTTGTCCAGGCCGGCGAACGCGCCCCCGCAAATGAACAGGATGTTCTTGGTATCGACCTGCAGGAATTCCTGCTGCGGGTGCTTGCGGCCGCCCTGCGGCGGCACGCTGGCCACAGTGCCTTCGATCAGCTTCAGCAGCGCCTGCTGCACGCCTTCACCGGACACGTCTCGGGTGATCGACGGGTTCTCGCTCTTGCGTGAGATCTTGTCGATCTCGTCGATGTACACGATGCCCTGCTGAGCCTTGTCGACGTCGTAGTCGCACTTCTGCAGCAGCTTCTGGATGATGTTCTCCACATCCTCGCCCACGTAACCGGCCTCGGTCAGCGTGGTGGCGTCGGCGATGGTGAACGGCACGTTGAGCAGGCGCGCCAGCGTCTCGGCCAGCAGGGTCTTGCCCGAACCGGTCGGGCCGGCCAGCAGGATGTTCGACTTGGCCAGTTCGACCTCATCGTTCTTACTGCGGCTCTCGATGCGCTTGTAGTGGTTGTAGACCGCCACCGCCAGCGTGCGCTTGGCGCGGTTCTGGCCGATCACGTACTGATCCAGGACTTCGAGGATCTCGCGCGGCTTGGGCAGGTGGCTACGGGCCGACTGCGCCTTCTCCTCCAGCTCCTCGCGGATGATGTCGTTGCACAGCTCCACGCATTCATCGCAGATGAACACGCTGGGACCCGCGATCAGCTTGCGCACCTCGTGCTGGCTCTTGCCGCAGAACGAGCAGTACAGGATTTTGGTGCTGTCGCCGGAACGGCCCTGACGATCTTCGCTCATGCTGGTAATACTCGGTCGCTCAACCTGCCCTCGGGGGCTTGCGGTCGGAGAATAGCACACGGCCCCGGCGTGTCAGCCGGGTCCGTGAACAGGGGGATTCGTGCCGTAAAAGCGGGCAATCCGGGGTATCAGGCCGACTGGATGGAGTCGTCGGGGCGACGTTCCAGCACCTGGTCGACCAGTCCGTAGGCCTGGGCATCGGCCGCGCTCTTGAAGTTGTCGCGCTCCGTGTCGCGCTCGATCGTCTCCAGCGACTGCCCGGTGTGCTTGGCCAGGATTTCATTCAACCGGGCACGCAGGGTCAGGATCTCGCGGGCATGGATGTCGATGTCCGTGGCCTGACCCTGGAAGCCGCCCAGCGGCTGGTGGATCATCACGCGCGAGTTCGGCAGCGCATACCGCTTGCCTTTCGCGCCGGATGCCAGCAGCAGCGCACCCATGCTGGCCGCCTGGCCCACGCAGATGGTGCTGACGTCGGGCTTGATGTACTGCATGGTGTCGTAGATCGCCATGCCCGCCGTCACCACGCCGCCCGGCGAGTTGATGTACAGGCTGATGTCCTTCTCGGGATTTTCCGCTTCGAGGAAGAGCATCTGGGCCACGATGACGTTCGCCACGTGGTCGTCCACGCCGCCGACCAGGAAGATGACGCGTTCCTTCAGCAGGCGGGAATAGATGTCGTAGGCGCGCTCGCCGCGGCTGGTCTGTTCGACCACCATCGGCACCAGGTTGAGGGCTTGGGTTTGGATGCTCATTCGGTTCTCGCGCCTGTCGTTCGTGGAAAGGTCCGGCCTAGGATAGCCGGACCTTCTGCCCGGACGGGTGCCCGGCTCAGTTGCGGATGGCTTCCTGGAAGGAAAGCGTCTGCTCGGTGTGCTGGGCGCGCTCGGCGATCCAGTCGATCACCTGCTCTTCCATCACACGACCCTGCAGACTGTTCATCAGTTGGGGATCGTTGCGGTACAACTCAATGACCTGCTCCGGCTCCTCGTAGGTCGAGGCGATCAGACGCAACGTCTCGTTCAGGCGCTTGGAGTCCAGGCGCAGCTGGTTGCGGCGGGCCACCTCGCCCACCAGCAGGCCAACCAGCACGCGCTTGCGCGCCGCATCCAGGAAGCCCTCGTAGGCGTTGTCGGGGACCTGCACCTGCTGGCCCTGGCGGCGGGCCTGCTCGGCCGCCTGCTGGACCATCACGCGCGCCTCGTTCTCGACCAGGCGCGGCGGCATTTCGACGTGCGAGTAGACGGCGATCAGCTGCTCACCGACCTCGCGGCGCAGGCGGGTCATCAGGGCACCCTTGAGCTCGCGCTCCAGGTTGCTGCGGATATCCGCCCGGAACTGCTCGGCGTCGCCGCTCTTCACGCCGAAGCTGCGGATGAACTCGCGGTCCACCTCGGGCAGCACCGACTCGGCCACCTCGGTGACCTTGACGTGCACGTCGACCTGCTTGCCCGCCAGCGGCGGAACGCGCCAGTCGGCGGGGAAAGTGACCGACACCGTCTTTTCGTCGCCCTTGGCCAGGCCCACGAGCGCCTGTTCGATCTCACCGAACATCACGCCCGACCCGATCAGCGTGGCGCCCTTCTCGATGCCCTCCGCCGGCATGCGCTCGTCACCGGCCTGCGACCAGGTCTCCAGCGCCACGCGATCGCCTTCCTTTGCGCCGCGTTCGACGACCTGGAACGTACGCCGCTGCATGCGCAGGTTGTCGACCATCTGGTCGATGTCGGCGTCGGTCACTTCGGCGGCGTGGCGGATCACGGTCAGCTTGGAGACGTCGACGTCGCCGAAGTCCGGCACCACTTCGAACGTGGCCACGAAATCCAGCTCGCCCTCGCCCTGCTTCTCGATGCGCGGATTGCCGGCCAGCTGCAGTTCCTGCTCACGCACCGCATTGTTGAACGTCTCGCGCAGCAGGCCGTCGAGCGCCTCGGCGCGGACCTGGTCGCCATAACGCTGTTCGATGACCTTCGCCGGCACCTTGCCGGGACGGAAACCCTTGATGCGCGCGGTGCGCGACAGTTCGCGCAGGCGACCGCCGATGTGGGTGTCCAGACGCTCAGCCGGCAGGCTGAAGCTCATGCGGCGCTCGAGGTTGCCGACCGATTCGACCGAAACTTGCATACTCACTGACTCCTGCGGCCACGGCACAGCCGGGGCGATGTTGATAATCCGGGACGCCCGGGGCAAGCGCGCAAGGCCCGCCCGGCGGAACTTGCTAGTTTCGCTGATTCCGGGGCGGGCTGCCAGCGGGGCGGGCGTTTCGGGTGAGGGGCATGGGCCGGTCCAGGCTCTGGGGCTTCCGCGCCATGCCCGGCCCCGGGGCCTCGACGAGATCGATGGGACTCGTCGCTGGAGCTTCATCAACGAGTTTCTGACGGCAGGGATGGCCGGCGGTTCATCATCGGCGTACGCCAGGACGCATGGCGCCATGCCCTCTTCGGCGCCCGGTACCGGGATCACCCGCTCACGAAGCCGGCCGCTCACCGCCCTGGCGGGTTCACGACCGTACTTTCCGGCCTACGGCGCGGCGTGGTGCGAAAGGAGGGACTCGAACCCTCACGGGGGTTACCCGCTGGAACCTAAATCCAGTGCGTCTACCAATTCCGCCACTTTCGCAAGGCCTGATGATTGTACGCGCGAGCCGGCCGGGGCCGGAAGACGACAGGCGACTGTCGACCCCATCCGCCGGCACCCACCGACCCATGCCAAGGCGCATCGTCACGCAAAGAAAAACGCCCGGCGTGAGCCGGGCGTTCTCGGGTTTGGTGGGCCGTCAAGGATTCGAACCTTGGACCTATTGATTAAGAGTCAACTGCTCTACCAACTGAGCTAACGGCCCCGAAAAACTGGCTGCGTAGTGTAACCGCATCTTCTTTTTCTGTGAACCCCCGCAGTGCGGAGATCCTTGATCAGTGGGGTGGCTGAGGGGACTCGAACCCCCGACATCTGGAATCACAATCCAGTACTCTAACCAGCTGAGCTACAGCCACCACTGAAACCTGCATCCTTCCGGATCGCACCGGAAGTGGCGCGCCCGACAGGACTCGAACCTGTAACCGCCGGCTTAGAAGGCCGGTGCTCTATCCGGTTGAGCTACGGGCGCCCGGTCCGGATTGTCGCATCCCCGTCATGCCGGAACACACTGGCACTGCATCAGACTGGTCGGGGTAGAGGGATTCGAACCCCCGACCCTCTGCTCCCAAAGCAGATGCGCTACCAGACTGCGCTATACCCCGACGAGGGTCCCGGCATGGCGTCTGGACGCCAACGAGGTCGCGTATTGTCGGAACCTGCGGCCCTGCTGTCAAACGAAACCTGATGTTCCTTCGCTTGCGATATGCTCGGGCGCTGGGGACAGACGTCCGGCAACCACATGAGGGAACGATGATGCGCAGCGGCAATCCGGCATTGAAGGAATCCACCTTCCTCGACCTTGGCAGCGGGACGGTCGTCTCGCGCGACGGCGAGGCGATGACGCTCAACGGCACCATCAACAAGACCGGCATCCTGTTGCTGCTGACCGTGCTGACGGCGGCGTTCTCGTGGAACCAGGCGCTCGGCCCGGACGGCCTGCCCGCTCCCGGCTTCGCGGTGTACATGTGGGGTGGCGCCATCGGCGGCCTGGTGCTGGCGCTGATCACCGTCTTCAAGAAGACCTGGTCGCCCGTCACCGCACCGCTGTATGCGCTGGTCGAAGGGTTCTTCCTGGGCGCGATCTCTGCGGTGTACAACGCGCAGTTCGGCGGGATCGTGATGCAGGCGGTGATGCTGACCTTCGGCATCCTGTTCGCGCTGCTGTTCGCCTACCGCAGTGGTCTGATCAAGGCCACCGAGAATTTCAAGCTGGGCGTGGTGGCGGCTACCGGCGGCATCGCACTGGTCTACCTGGCGAGCATCGCGCTGGGCTTCTTCGGCATCAAGATCCCGCTGATCCACGAGTCCGGCCTGGTCGGCATCGGCTTCAGCCTGTTCGTCGTCGTCATCGCCTCGCTGAATCTGGTGCTGGATTTCGACTTCATCGAAACCGGCGTCGAACAGGGCGCACCGAAGTACATGGAGTGGTATGGCGCCTTCGGCCTGATGGTCACGCTGGTGTGGCTGTACCTGGAACTGCTGCGCCTGCTGTCGAAACTGCAATCGCGCGACTGATTCCATTCCTCGCGAAAGAAAAGGGGCGCCTCGGCGCCCCTTTTTTCATGAGCCGACCGTCTCGTCAGGTGGCGCTGGGCCTGCGACCTCGGCGGCGCGCCGCGTCGACCAGGCGATGAACACCAGCGCCGACCCCGCCAGCCACCAGCAGTAGTGCACGCTGCCGGCCAGCGCCAGCGGCGACACGGCAGCCAGCGAGGCCGCCAGCAGGATCTGTGCGCCGTAGGGCAGCACGCCCTGCACCACGCAGGCGAAGATGTCGAGCATGCTCGCCGCGCGCCGGGGACTGATGCCATGGCGCTGGGCGATGTCCCTGGCCAGGCTGCCGGTGACCAGGATCGCGACGGTGTTGTTCGCCGTCAGTGCGTCGGTGCCAGCCGCGAGCGCCGCGATGCTGATTTCACCGGACCGGCGCCCCGTATGCCCCCGCGCGAACTTCGCGATGACCTGCGCCAGCCAGTCCAGTCCTCCCGTGGCCTTGATCAGGGCGGCCAGTCCGCCGATGAGGATGGACAGGAGCGTGATCTCGACCATCCCCTCGAAGCCCACGTAGATGTCGCCCACGTAGGACACCACGTCGTAGTCGTCCGCCAGCACGAAACCGAAGATGCCCGCCGCGACCAGCCCGATGGCCAATACCAGCACCACGTCCAGCCCGGCCAGGGCCAGCCCGAGTACCAGCACGTAGGGCAACACCAGCCACGGTGAAGCCGCATCGGGCGCGGCCACCGGCGCCGCGTCGCCGAGCGTTGCCAGTACCGCGAGCGTTGCGATGGCGGCCGGCAACGCGATCTTGAAGTTCTCGCGGAACTTGTCGCGCATCTCCGCACCCTGGCTGCGCGTGGCGGCGATGGTGGTGTCCGAGATGATCGACAGGTTGTCGCCGAACATGGCGCCGCCCAGCACCGCGCCGACCACCAGCACCCGGTCCAGCCCTGCGGCATCGGCAACGCCCAATGCGATGGGCACCACGGCCGCCACCGTCCCCATCGAGGTGCCGATCGACAGCGAAACGAACGCCGCCGCCAGGAACAATCCCGGCAGGATCAGGCTCGCCGGCAAGGCGCCCAGGCCCAGCGCCACCACCGCATCCACCGCACCGATCGCCTTGGATACCGTGGCGAACGCGCCTGCCAGCAGGAAGATCAGACACATCAGCATGACGTTGCTGTCGCCCATGCCAGCCAGCAGCGTCTGCTGCGCAGGCAGGCCACGACGACGCGCCAGCCATACGCCGAGCGCCAGCGCCGGCAGGATCGCCACCGGCGCGCGCAACTGATAGAACCCCATCGCCTCGCCCTGCGCGGTGAAGTACAACCCGGCACCGAAGAACAGCGCGAGGAACAGCAGCAGCGGAGTCAGCGCCAGCGCGCTGGGACGGACGGACATGACGGGGCCTTCTGCGTGGGGCCCGGATTGTGCGTGCCCTCGGTCTCCCATCCAACCTCATGGATGGGACACATGCAAACAAAAACGGGACGCTGTGCGTCCCGTCAGTGCGTTGCCTGGCTATGTGGGCTCAGACGCGGCTGGCGATCGCCTTCGCGAACGACATCGTGGTGCCCTCGCCGCCCAGGTCCGGGGTCAGCGAATCCTTGGCTTCCAGCGTGGCGATGATCGCCGCGCGCAGGCGCTCGGCCTTTTCCGGCTGGCCCAGGTGGTCCAGCATCTGGGCCGCGCCCAGCAGCAGCGCGCAGGGGTTGGCGACGCCCTTGCCGGCGATGTCCGGCGCCGAGCCGTGCACGGCCTCGAAGATCGCGGCGTCGACACCGATGTTCGCACCCGGTGCCAGGCCCAGGCCGCCGACCAGACCGGCGCACAGGTCGGAAATGATGTCGCCGAACAGGTTGGTGGTGACGATGATGTCGAACTGCTCCGGACGCATCACCAGCTGCATGCAGGTGTTGTCCACGATCATCTCGTTGGTCTGGATCTCGGGGTACAGCGCGGCCACTTCGCGCGCGACCTTCAGGAACAGGCCCGAGGTGGTCTTCAGGATGTTGGCCTTGTGGACGATGGTGACCTTCTTGCGGCCGGTCTTGCGGGCCAGGTCGTAGGCGTAACGCACGATGCGCTCGGAACCCTTGCGGGTGATCTTCTGCGTCAGCAGGGCGGTTTCGCCATCTTCCGAGATCGACTGGCCTTCACCGATGTACGCGCCTTCGGTGTTCTCGCGCACCGTGATCAGGTCAACGCCGGTCGGGAAGCGCGACTTGGTGTTCGGGAACGACTTGGCCGGGCGCACGTTGGCGTACAGGTCGAAGTGGCGGCGCAGCGCGACGTTGATCGAGCTGAAGCCCTCACCCACCGGCGTGGTCAGCGGGCTCTTCAACGCCACGCCGTTCTTGCGGATCGAATCCAGGGTGGCCTGCGGCAGCAGGTCGCCGTGCTTTTCCAGCGCGACCAGGCCAGCATCGGCTTCTTCGTAGGTCAGGCCGACCTTCATCACGTCAAGCACGTGCAGGGTGGCGTCCATGATCTCCGGGCCGATACCGTCGCCGCGGATGACCGTAATCGTCTGGGTCATTTGAGTGGTGTTTCCGAACAGGGGCGCGCGCTGGCCGGGGGCCGGCGCGGACGCAAAGGGGAAGGTCTGTGCGCGCCATTATGCCCGAGGCCCCCTCGGGGGCCCAAATCGACGATGGTCGGAGGCATTGCCAAGATCCAGTCGGATCCCGGCGTGCGCCGGGATGACGGGAGTGGGACGAACGGACTGCACGAAGGCAGCCGAGGTGCTCGGGGATGCCTGCGTCCTGTCCCTGTCCCAGCCTCAGTGGTCGTGCGCCGACGGCGCGTCAGCCTGCCCGCCTTCCAGCTGGTCGAGGAAATCCACCGCCCGGCGCAGGTGCGGGATGACGATGGAGCCGCCCACCACCAGGCCCACCGAGAACGTCTCGAAGAATTCCTCGCGCGTGACGCCGGCCTCCTTGCACTGGGCGACGTGGTAGCTGATGCAGTCGTCGCAACGCAGTACCATCGAAGCCACCAGGCCCAGGAGTTCCTTCGTCTTCACGTCCAGCGCGCCTGCCTGGTAGGTCTGCGTGTCCAGGGCGAAGAAGCGGCGGACGACCTGGTTGGGTTCATCCAGGATGCGCTTGTTCATCCGCTGCCGGAACTCGGTGAATGCCTTCACGCGGTCCTGGCTGTCGTCGGCCGCACTCATGCCGCCTCCCCTGCGAGCAGGGCTTCCAGCTTGCCTGCACGGTGCAGCGCGATCATGTCGTCGTAGCCGCCCACATGGGTTTCGCCGATGAATATCTGAGGCACGCTGGTACGCCTGGCCTTGGCGATCATCTTCTCGCGCGCGTCCGCGTCAAGGTCGATGCGTACTTCCGTCCAGGTCTGGCCCTTGCTCTTGAGGAAGTTCTTCGCCGCCACGCAGTAAGGGCAGATGGCGGTACTGTAGAGAGTGATCTCGGGGGCGGGGGCGCCTTGCGGGGTGTCGCTCAAGGGAGTTCTCCGGAACGAAAGGGACATGCTGTGGTCCCAACCAATATCGGGTCGACGGGGTCGGGTTACAGCCGGCGACATGGAACAGTGCGGACCGGTACTGGTCCGGTTAACCACGTATTCACTCGCCCGGATCAGCGACCCGTCATCCTGATCGAGACCCCCATTATCCGCCACGGAGCCCCCGTTTGCGTCCTATCCTGCTTGCCACTGCCCTGACCCTAGCCCTCGCGGCACCGCTGGCAGCCTCCCAGGACAGCCGCCTGCCGGATATCGGCTCATCCGCGGGCGAGCTGCTCACCCCGGCGCGCCAGGCCGAGTACGGCGGCATGATGCTGCGCGAACTCCGCAACTACGGGTACCTGCTGGAAGACCCGCTGATCACGGACTGGCTGCAGACCGTGGGCAGCCGGCTGGGTGCGGACAGCGACAACCCGCAGCAGGCGTACACGTTCTTCATGATGCGCGACCGGCAGATCAATGCCTTCGCCACGCTGGGCGGCTACATCGGCATGAATGCCGGCCTGGTGCTGACGGCGGATCGCGAAGACGAAATGGCGGCGGTGCTCTCCCACGAAATCGCCCATGTGACCCAGCAACACGTGCTGCGCGGCGTGGAGCGGGCGCAACGTGACCAGGTTCCGATCCTGCTGGGCATGCTGGGCGCCATCGTGCTGGCCCAGGCGGCGGGCGGAAGTTCCAGCGGCGATGCCTCCCAGGCGGCGATCGCTTCGGCCATGGGCCTGATGCAGCAGCGCCAGATCGACTACACCCGCTCCAACGAATCCGAGGCCGACCGCGTCGGCATCCGCACCCTGTCCCGCGCCGGCTACGACATCGACGCCATGGCCGGCTTCTTCGCCAAACTCCAGCAGGCCACCCGCGCCAGCCGCGGCAGCGGGCGCGAACAGGTGCCGGACTACCTGCAGACCCACCCGGTCACCACCACGCGCATCAGCGAAGCCCGCCAGCGCGCCGACCAGTTGCGTGGCGACCAGATCACCGCGACCACCCGCGTTCCCGGTGGCGAGCACGTTGAACGCTTCGACCGGCGAGGCGTGACGCTGCCGGAGTCGCGTAGCGACAACCCGTTGCTGCCCATCCCTGTGACCCTGCCCTCCCAGGTCTTCCAGCGTGGCGATACCGGCCAGTTCGACTGGGCGCGCGAACGCCTGCGGGCACTCAGCGCCAGCACGCCTTCTGCCGCCGTACGGGAGTACGAAACGCTGCGCCGGCAGGCCGGCAAGCCGTTGACGGCACCCCAGCGCTACGGACTGGCCATCGCCCATCTGCAGGGCGGCGACAGCAGGACCGCGCTGACGGAATTGCGCCGCCTGGACGACGAACATCCCGACAACCTCTGGATAACGCTGGCACTGGGCGAGGCGGAATCGCGCACCGGCGATCCGGTGGCGGCGAACCGTCGCTTCGACGCCTTGCTGCAACGACTTCCGCAGAACCGCCCGGCGGTCCTGACCTATGCGAAGGTGCTGAACGAACAGGGCGGACGCGAGGCCGGGCAGCGCTCGCAAGCCATCCTGCGCCCGTTGATGGCGCGCGCGGGCGACGATCCGGTGTTCCAGCAGCACTTCGCCAGGGCCAACGAACTGGCGGGCGACACCGCCCGTGCCGGCGAAGCCTACGCAGAGGCCGCCTACCTGAATGGCCGGCCGGAGCAGGCATTGATCCAGCTGCAGAATCTCAAGAACCAGGGCGACCTGGATTTCTACGCCCGCGCCAGGATCGATGCCCGCATCGCCGCCATCACCCCGGAAGTGCTCGAACTGCGCCGCCAGGGCATCCGCGACCCCGACGTCGAGCGCCGTTGACCCTCATTCGGCGCGCCTTGTGACAGTCCGACGGCGCGTCATGTAAACGTCATAAAATTGTCGTCTACTGGCACGGTCCCCCTCGCCCCCGGATTTTGCGTGCAGAAGCACATCCTGATCGTTGACGATGAGCCCGCCATCCGCGACATGGTGGCGTTCGCCCTCCGCAAGGGCGAATACGAGCCCATCCATGCCGGCGACGCCCGCGAGGCGCAGAACGCCATCGCCGACCGCGTACCGGACCTGATCCTGCTGGACTGGATGCTGCCCGGCACCAGCGGGCTGGAACTGGCCCGCCGCTGGCGCAAGGACGCGATGACCCGCGACGTGCCCATCATCATGCTCACCGCCCGTGGCGAAGAGAACGATCGCGTAGGCGGCCTGGAAGCCGGCGTCGACGACTACGTGGTCAAGCCATTCTCCGCGCGCGAACTTCTGGCCCGCATCCGCGCGGTGATGCGCCGCTCGCGCGACGATGACGAAGACGGCAGCGTCGCCGTGGGCAACCTGCGTATCGACGGCGCCGCCCACCGCGTGTTCGCCGGTGACACGCCGGTCGCCATCGGCCCCACCGAGTACCGCCTGCTGCACTTCTTCATGACCCATCCCGAGCGTGTCTACTCGCGCACGCAGCTGCTGGACCACGTCTGGGGCGGCAGCGTGTACGTCGAGGAACGCACGGTCGACGTGCACATCCGGCGCCTGCGCAAGACGCTTGAACCGCACGGCCTGGAGAACATGGTGCAGACCGTGCGCGGTTCCGGTTACCGCTTCTCGGCCTCGATGTGACGATTCCGGAAGGTCCGGACATTCGGTGTGAACGCGCCTTTTCCCACCGCTCTGGGGATGTGAGGAACAAACTACCGCCCCCTTTCGTCATCCCAGCGAAGGCTGGGATCCATTTTGCGTTCGCCGTTGTTCCTGCTCTGGAGTGACGCAAGCAGCGCCAAGAGCGACATGGATCCCAGCCTTCGCCGGGATGACGACGGACCACTGCCCGCACGGCACATCGCGCCCCGGCTGACCATCTTCCGATCCCTTTACCCATCACGCCCCCCGCAGTCCCATCCCTCCTGTCATACACATCTGCCTACAATCGCCCCATGCCCCATGACATCCGTTCCGCCTGGTTCAAGACGCTCGGCCAGTTGGCGCTGATCCTGGCGTTGGCCGTGGTGGTGGGCCTGCTGGTCGGCCAGGTGTGGCCGATCGTGACCATCGCCGCGCTGGGCGTGGTCGTGTGGCACTACTGGCGCCTGCGCAAGGTGCTGCTGCGCCTGACCGCACGCCAGCGACTCGAGCCGGCGCAAGGCAGGGGGGTGTGGAACGAGCTGGATCGCCTGCTGTTCCGTGGCCAGGCCGAAATGCGTACCCGCAAGCGCCGCCTGCTCGACATGCTGCGCGCGTATCGCGCCGCCGCCGCCGCGCTGCCGGACGCCGTCGTGGTGGTGGAACGCAACAGCCAGCGCGTGCAGTGGTTCAACAAGGCCGCCACCAGCCTGCTCGGCCTGCAATACCCGACGGACATCGGCGCCCCGGTCGGTGATCGCCTGCAGCCGCTGCCGATGTCGCACTGGCTGGCCGCCGGCCGCAATGCCGAACCGATGCTGGATGCAGCCTCGCCGGTCGATCCGAACCTGCGCCTCAATCTGCGCCTGATTCCGTATTCCGACGAGTACTGGCTGCTGGTCGCGCGCGATGTCAGCAAGATGCTGCGGCTCGAGCAAATGCGCCGCGACTTCGTGGCCAATGTCTCGCACGAGCTGCGCACGCCGCTGACCGTGGTGCATGGCTACCTGGACATGCTGGAACCCACCGAGTATCCGGACTGGGCGCCGATGCTGAGTGAAATGCAGAAGCAATCGCAGCGGATGACCCAGCTAGTCGAAGACCTGCTCACGCTCTCGCGCCTCGAAGCGCAGGACAGCCTGCCCGACGAGAATGTCGCGATGGCACCCATGCTGGCCACCCTGCGCCGTGAAGCCGAAGCGCTCAGCCAGCGCCGCCACACGATCGTCATCCAGGACGAAGCTCCCCTGGACCTGTCCGGCTCCAACAAGGAACTGCACAGTGCGTTCTCCAACCTGGTCAGCAATGCGGTGCGCTACACGCCTGCGGGCGGCACCATCACCGTGCGTTTCGCGCGCGAAGGCGACGGTGCCATGCTCAGCGTGCGCGACACCGGCTACGGCATTCCCTCCTCGCACCTGCCGCGCATCACCGAACGCTTCTACCGCGTCTCCACCAGCCGCTCGCGTGAAAGCGGCGGCACCGGCCTGGGCCTGTCCATCGTCAAGCACGTGCTCAACCTGCACCAGGCGCGCCTGGAGATCGAGAGCGAGGTCGGCCAAGGCAGCACGTTCTCCGTGCATTTCGGCGCCGAGCGCGTGGAGCCACGCCTCGACGCCCCCCACCCCATCATCACGGACAGCCAGACCGCATGAACGCCGCCCTGGATACGACGCCCGCCCCCGCGACCGGCGAAGACGCGCTGCGCGACCCCTCGCTCTACCTCAACCGCGAACTGTCGCAGCTGGACTTCAACTTCCGCGTCCTGGCGCAGGCGCAGGATCCGTCGGTGCCGCTGCTGGAGCGCCTGCGCTTCCTGTGCATCTCATGCACCAACCTGGACGAGTTCTTCGAGATCCGCGCGGCCACCGTGCGGCATGCGCTGGACTTCGGCCTGCCCCCCGGTGCCGACGGCATGAGTCCGGCCACGGTGCTCAACAGGATCCATGATCGCGCCGCCGAGCTGGTGGATGCCCAGTACAAGTGCTGGAACGACGTGCTGCGCCCCGGTCTGGCCGAAGCCGGCGTGCGCGTGTTCGGTCGCGACAGCTGGAACGCGCGCCAGAAGCGCTGGCTGCGCGCCTACTTCCGCAACGAGATCATGCCGGTGCTGTCGCCGCTGGGCCTGGACCCGGCGCACCCCTTCCCCAAGATCCTCAACAAGTCGCTCAACATCGTGGTGGTGCTGAAGGGCAAGGATGCGTTCGGCCGCGCCGGCCACCTGGCCATCGTGCGCGCGCCGCGCTCGCTGCCGCGCATCATCCACCTGCCACAGCGCGTGTCCGGTGGCGAGAACGATTTCGTGCTGCTTTCGTCGGTGCTGTCGGTGTTCGTGGACGAACTGTTCCCGGGCATGGAGGTCAAGGGCTCCTACCAGTTCCGCGTGACCCGCAACTCCGAAGTCGTGGTCGACGAGGAGGAAGTGGAGAACCTGGCGCTGGCGCTGCGCGATGAACTGGTCGGTCGCGGCTACCGGCCGGCCGTGCGGCTGGAGATCGCGCACGACTGCCCCAAGCCCATCGTGCGGCAGCTGCTGCAGAACTTCGCCCTGCCCGACAACGCGGTGTACCCGATCAACGGGCCGGTCAACCTCAATCGCGTGATCCAGGTCTACGACCTGGTGCAGCGTCCGGAACTGAAGTACCCCGCGTTCACCCCGCGCACGCTGCGCGACAGCGATGCGATCTTCGAGAAGGTGGCCGACGGCGACGTGCTGCTGCACCACCCGTTCGATTCGTTCGCGGCCGTGCTCGAGGTGGTCAAGCAGGCCGCTGTCGATCCGGACGTACTGGCCATCAAGCAGACGCTGTACCGCACCGGCAAGGACTCGGCGCTCGTCGAGGCACTGGTGCAGGCCGCGCGCAACGGCAAGGACGTCACCGTCGTGGTCGAACTGCGTGCGCGCTTCGACGAGGATGCGAACCTCGGCGTCGCGGACAAGCTGCAGGAAGCCGGCGCGCAGGTCGTGTACGGCGTGGTGGGCTACAAGACCCACGCCAAGATGCTGCTGATCGTGCGTCGCGAAGGCCGCAAGCTGCGCCGGTACGTGCACCTGGGCACAGGCAACTACCACAGCGGCACGGCGCGCGCGTATACCGACATCGGCCTGCTCACCAGCGACCCGGATATCGGCACCGACGTGCACCTGCTGTTCCAGCAGCTGTCGGGCCTCGCCCCCACCACCAAGCTCAAGCGCCTGCTGCAGTCGCCGTTCACCCTGCACCCGGGGCTGATCAGGAAGATCGAACGCGAGGCGAAGCTTGCCCGGGCCGGCAAGCCCGCCCGCATCATCGCCAAGATCAATGCGATCAACGAACCCCGCATCATCCGCGCCCTGTATGCCGCATCGCAGGCGGGCGTGCGGATCGACCTGATCGTGCGCGGCGCGTGTGCCCTGCGTCCTGGAGTGCCCGGCATTTCGGACAACATCCGCGTGCGCTCCATCGTCGGGCGCTTCCTCGAGCACAGCCGCATCTACTGGTTCGGCAACGACGGCTCGCCCGAACTGTATTGCGCCAGCGCCGACTGGCTGGAGCGCAACCTGCTGCACCGGGTGGAGACCTGCTTCCCGATCCTCGACAAGGAGCTCGCCGCGCGCGTGTTCAAGGATGGCCTGCAGAACTACCTGGACGATAACTGCAATGCGTGGGAACTGCAGGCGGACGGGAGTTACCTCAAGCTGTCGCCGGGCGAGGAAGCGCCGCATTCCGCGCAGGGCACCCTGCTGGCGAAGGTGTGATGCGACGCTGCGACCTTGCGTCGCATCATCGCGCTGACACATTGCGTGCCCGCACCCGTTAAACTGATCGCATGGCGCCCCTGACCTCTTCCACCTCCCCGCCGCTCCAGGACGGGGACCTGCTGGCCGCGATCGACCTGGGTTCCAACAGCTTCCACATGGTGGTCGCGCGATCACTGCTGGGACAGCTGCGCGTGGTGGACCGGCTGCGCGAGACCGTGCGGATGGCGGATGGCCTGGATGGCAAGGGCGGACTGTCCGCTGCGGCCCGCCAGCGCGCCCTCGACTGCCTGTCGCGTTTCGGCCAGCGCATCCGCGACATCCCCGGCACGCGCGTGCGCGCACTGGCCACCAATACCGTGCGGCAACTGCGTGACCCGCAGGATTTCCTGGTCGCCGCGGAAGCCGCGCTCGGCAAACCCATCGAAGTGGTCTCGGGCCGCGAGGAAGCGCGCCTCATCTACCTTGGCGTCGCGCACGCGCAGCCGCCGAAGTCCAATCAGCGCCGGCTGGTGATCGACATCGGCGGCGGCTCGACGGAATTCATCATCGGCCGCGGCTTCGAGACGCTGGAACGCGAAAGCCTGCAGGCGGGCTGCATCGCCAGCACGCGACGCTTCTTTCCCGGCGGCAAGCTGTCGCGCAAGCGCTGGAAGGAAGCCCTGACCGAAATCGGCGCCGAGTTCCAGCAGTTCGCCGGCCTGTACCGCAACCTGGGCTGGCAGGAAGCCATCGGCTCGTCCGGCACCAACAAGGCCATCGGCGACATCTGCGCGGCGATGAAGCTGACCAAGGGCGCGGTGACCGCCGAGGCCCTGCCGCAGGTGCGCGACCGCCTGTTGCAGGCCGACCGCATCGAAGACATCGACCTGCCCGGCCTGTCCAGTGACCGCCGGCCGATCATCGCCGGCGGCGTGCTGGTGCTGGAGGCGGCCTTCGAGGCGTTGGGACTGCAGCGCCTGATGGTCAGCAAGGCCGCCATGCGCGAAGGCATCCTGTTCGACATGCTGGGCCGCGGCAGCGACAACGATCCGCGCGATCTTTCCACGGCGGCGCTGATGCAGCGCTACGGCATCGACGAATTCCAGGCCGCGCGCGTGGAAGCCACCGCGATGCGCCTGTTCGAGCAGGTGGAACAGCGCTGGAGCCTGGACGACGACGACGCGCGGATGCTCGGCTGGGCCGCGCGCCTGCACGAGATCGGCCTGGCCATCGCACACAGCCAGTACCACGTGCACGGCGCCTACCTGCTGGAGCATTCCGACATTGAGGGCTTCTCGCGCCAGGAGCAGCAGGTGTTGTCCGCGCTGGTCCGCACCCACCGCCGCGGCGTACCCAAGACGGCCTTCGATGCCCTGCCCGACCGCCTGCTGCTGAGCGCCAAGCGCAAGGCCGCGCTGCTGCGGCTGGCGGTGCTGCTGCACCGCTCGCATGATGCGGAGGCCATCCCGCGGCTGGATCTGACCGCAAACGGCGATCGTCTCGACCTGGTGGTCAGCAAGAAGTGGATCGACTCGCGCCCCCTGCTCCGCTCCGACCTGGTCGGCGAACCCGAAGACATGCAGGGCCTGGGCGTGGCGTTCAAGCCCTTCGTGGCGTGAACGGCCCACGTCCCCTCTAGTGTGACTTGAGGTTACACTCGGACCCGCCCCGGATTTGCGGCGTGGCCCATCCCTTTTCCCCCACGCCATCCTCCCCGTCCGCTCCTGTGGCGGGAGCCGGTCCGACGGCCATGATTCGTCGCGTACGTGCATTCAGGAGGAAGCCGTGATCGATCGAAGTAATCCCGAGGCGCCCTTGTCCGACGCCTGGCTGGAAGGCGGCCCGGGAGCCGTGTCCATCAGCCGCAACGTGGACCGCCTGCTGGATGCCGTCCGCCGCCATCTCGACATGGACGTGGCCTTCGTCAGCGAATTCCATGGCCGTCATCGCGTCTTCCGTCATGTCGCCACGCGGCTCGACCGCGCGCCCATCCTGCCCGGCGACTCCAGCCCACTCGACGAGGGCTACTGCATGCGGGTGGTCGAAGGCAGCATCCCGCAGCTGATTCCCGACACCGCCGCCATCCCGCTGCTCGAGCACCTGCCCGAAACGCGCACCGTGCCGATCGGCGCGCACATCAGTGTCCCCATCCAGCTGCGCGACGGACGCGTGTACGGCACCTTCTGCTGCTTCAGCCTGTCGTCCAACCTCTCGCTGGGCCAGCGCGACCTGCACATGATGCGTGCCTTCGCCGACCTGCTGGCCTACCAGATCGACGGCGATCTGGATGCCGTGCAGGAACACGAGGCGAAGGTGGAGCGCATCACCGCGGTGCTGGAACTGGGCCAGCCGCACATGGTGTACCAGCCCATCTACCGCAGCAGCACGCGCCGCATCATCGGCGTGGAATGCCTCTCGCGCTTCGACCTGGAACCCCGCCGCACGCCGGACGTGTGGTTCGCCGAAGCCAGCGAGATCGGCCTGGGCGTGCGCCTGGAGCTCAACGCCATCCTGTCGGCACTGGATGGCCTCCGCCATGTCCATGGCGACTTCTACGTGGCGTTGAACGTTTCGCCGCAGACCATCATCAGTGGCGGCATCGACGGCTACATCGACGACCTGGACCCGCGTCGCGTGGTGCTGGAAATCACCGAGCATTCGCTGGTCGAAGACTACAAGCTGCTCAACGAGCGCCTGGTGCCGCTCCGCGAGGCCGGCGTGCGCGTGGCGGTGGACGATGCCGGCGCCGGCTACGCCAGCATGCGGCACGTGCTGGCCATCCATCCGGACATCATCAAGCTCGACCTCAGCCTGACCCGCGACATCGACACCGATTCACCACGGCGTGCGCTGGCTGCGGCGCTGATCGAGTTCGCCCGCCAGACGCAGTCCCGCGTGGTCGCCGAAGGCGTGGAGACCGCGTCGGAACTGGCCGCCCTGCAGGCGCTCGGCGTGGATGATGTGCAGGGCTATTACCTGGCACGACCGCTGGAGGTCGAGGCGCTGGCGCAGAAGCTCATGGCCGAACGCCAGCGCAACTGAACCACCGGAGCGCTCTGGCATGATGCCGCCTCCTCCCTCCGCACGCACATGATGAAGACCTTCCTCCTCGCCGACGACACTCCGGTTTCGCGCATCGCCTACGGCTGCATGCAGCTGAGCCGCGCGTGGGACAGCACGCCGGTGACCGCCGACGAACGCCGCCAGGCACAGCGCCTGGTCGAAACCGCGCTGGCCCATGGCATCACCCTGTTCGACCATGCCGACATCTATGCGCGTGGCAAGTCCGAGCAGGTGTTCGGCGACGTGCTGCGCGCCTCGCCCGGCCTGCGCCAGCGCATGGTGCTGCAGTCGAAGTGTGGTATCCGCTTTGCCGATGATCCGGCAGGCTCACCGGGACGTTACGACTTCAGCCAGGCCCACATCGTGGCCTCCGTCGAGCGCAGCCTGTCGCGACTGGGCGTGGAGCATCTCGACATGCTGCTGCTGCACCGCCCGGATGCGCTGGTGGAGCCGGAGGAGGTCGCGCGTGCATTCGACGCGCTGCATGCCAGCGGCAAGGTGCGCCATTTCGGCGTGAGCAACCACACGGCCGGACAGATCGCACTGCTGCGCAGGCATGTGCGGCAGCCGCTGGTTGCCAACCAGGTGGAAGTCAGCCTGTTGCACCATCACCTGATCGACGACGGCGTGGTGGCCAACACCACCGGCCATGCCTACGCGGCAGCGGCCGGCACACTGGACTACTGTCGCCTGCACGATATCCGCGTGCAGGCGTGGTCGCCGCTGGCGGGCGGCAAGTTCGCGACTGCTTCGGAATTCGCCGATCCGGTGGTCCGCAACACCTCGACCCTGCTCCGCCAACTGGCGGAAGAAAAAGATGTCACCCCGGAGGCCATCCAGCTTGCCTGGTTGCTGCGCCACCCTGCCGGCATCCAACCCATCGTCGGCACCACCGACCCGGTTCGCCTGGCAACGTGCTGCGCGGCCGACAGCGTCGAGCTGAGCCGGGAAGATTGGTACGCATTGTTCACTGCGGCGCGCGGCGAACGCGTGCCCTGAGGCAGTCCTTGGCCCCACCTGTCTACCCGCGGCAGTCCGCGCTTATGATGCCGCATCACGGCGGACCCGCCGGCCAGCCGACAAAGAGAGCGCAGCGGTGATCACTCAGCAGACCGTCAAGGGAACCTGCCATTGCAAGGCCGTCGAGTTCGAGGTCGACCTGATCAACGGCCACGAGAACATACGCCGTTGCAACTGCTCCATGTGCAGTCGCCGGGGCGCCATCATGGCGGGCGTCACCGTGGACCGGTTGCGCGTCACGCGTGGCGAGGACAAGCTCAGCCTGTACCAGTGGAACACGAAGATCGCCAGGCATTATTTCTGCAGCATCTGCGGCATCTACACGCATCACCAGCGCCGCAGCGTCCCGACGGAATACGGCTACAACCTGGCGTGCATCGAGGGGATCGATCTCGCGAGCATCGGGGAGATAGGCGCCAGCAATGGTGCGGCGCAATCGCTGGTTTCACCCTGACATTGCTTCCAGATCCTCGCCGGAAGGCAGTCCATGACGTGATCGAGGTTGTCGGCATCCGTGGCAGATCGATACGCATGCATCATTTGATGGGTCGACGGGAACGGATGCTGGAAGGACCTGGACACGCGAGACGAAGAACCTCGATCCTCTTGCCGACGTACGCCGTCTGGCATCCGACACCACCACAGGCAGACCGCATGGCTGACCCCTACAACTCCCCGGCAGCGCGCCCGACGGCTTCACCTCTGAACGACACGATGGTCACCACAGCACTGGAACTGCCGGGCTACCGCATCATTCGCAACCTGGGTCTGGTGCGGGGCATCACGGTACGGTCGCGCTCGATCGTGGGCAATTTCCTCGGCGGACTGCAGACACTGTTCGGCGGCAACATCACCATCTACACCGAGCTGTGCGAACAGGCGCGCCACGAGACCTACCGCGACATGATGCAGCACGCCCGGCAACTGGGGGCCAACGCGATCATCGCCGTCCGCTACGACGCCACCGACGTGATGGCAGGCCTCACCGAAGTGTTGTGCTACGGCACGGCGGTGGTGGTCGAGCCGCGCGACTACTGACTCCGATGAAGCCGTCGAAGCGCAAGCGTCCGTGGCTGTGCAGGCTCGTGCTGGCCGCCCTGATCCTGGCGGCGTATCCCGCGTCCGTCCTGACCTACACCTGGTCCCACGTCCTGCAGAGCCCACTCCCGGGTGGCCGGCATGGGCCGCTGGACGCGTACCGGCACACCCTGGCCAGCGCGATCGTGGCCTATACCCTGGACGCGCGTGCCGTCCACCTCGTCAATGGCGTCATGGAGCGGCGCGGAAAGCGCGCCAACACCATGGACATCCACAACAACCTGATCGGTGCAGGGATCGGATCGCGCGCGACCCGGTTCGCGGACATCGAGCCGATGGTGGCGCGTCGCGTGGCATCAGGCTGCATCGACGCTGCTTCACCGGACCAGACGACGTGGTTGCCGCAGAGCGCGTGGAAGGAAGGGTTCGCGTGGTGACCCTGTGGCGCGTTCCGGGTGGCATCAACCCCCATGTCCGACAGCGTGTCTCTCGGCCGGCGCGGGCTCGGCTATAGTCGCCCCCAGTCGCGGCCGGCCCCACGCCGACGGGCAGTCCCTCGCATCCTTGCCGGAGGTTGTCATGAAGCGCGTGTTCCGTTTGATCCTTGCCGTCATTGCCGGCCTGCTCGTCGGCAGCATCGCCAACATGGCGCTGGTCATGCTCAGCGGCCATGTCATCCCGCCACCGGCCGGCGTGGACACCACCACGGCGGAAGGCCTCAAGGCGGCGATGCCGCTGTTCGAACCGAAGCATTTCCTGTTCCCCTTCCTGGCCCACGCCATCGGCACGCTGGTGGGCGCCTTCGTCGCCACGCTGGCGACGCCCGGCCGGACCCGCGGCCCCGCGTGGGCGGTCGGCGCCTGCTTCCTGATCGGCGGCATCGCCGCCATCGCCATGCTGCCCTCGCCGCTCTGGTTCACCGTGGTGGATCTGGTGTTCGCTTACCTGCCGATGGCGTGGCTGGGGCACCGGATGGCGGCGCGGGGGCAACGCGCGGCCTGAAGGCGGCCGCCTTCACCCGCGATGGAATCAGGCTGTCAGCTTCGCGACGATCCGACGGACCCCGGGCGCCACCAGCGTGACGGCGATGAAGGCCACAGGCCACGTCGTGGCGCAGCTGCGCGCCCAGGTTGCCAGGAAGTCCGCATGCAGTCCCTGGTTGATCAGCAGCACGAACGCGGACACCAAGGACACCATGATGGCGGAGAGCAGCGCGCCGAATAGCAGCGGCGCGAAACGGGCGGGAATACGCATGGCGAGACTCCTGTTGGAAGAACGGGATCAGAAGGAAAACAGCAGACGTACGAGCAGGGCCGACAGATAGAGCCCTGCACCGAACATCAGGTGGTTCAACACGCTGTGCATGCGCGCATTGGCCGGACGCGGCGTCCTGGACGCCGCGACGCCGGCGCCCATGCCAGGCTGCATCAGCAGGAACGGAACGGCGACGGTGACCAGGCCCACCAGGAGTGCCGGTCCCGGCGTAGGGTCACGCAGCCACGCAACGCCCCAGACAATGGGGAGCACACCGGCAAAGGCGATGCCGGTCAGGTAGTGCGCGCACCAGCCCAGCGTCCGTTCGCCGCGGACGGAGGCGCTCCGGGCGATGGCGGCATGGCGGAATCGCCCCGTCGGCATATGGCCGAACCAGCGGCCCACCAGGGCATAGTCGGCGGTCGGCACGCCGAAGAGGCCGCGCCGCAGCAGGCCCCAGGCATCCATCGCGAGTGTGGCGCCGATGCCGATGAGCAGCGTGCGGATCACAGAATCCATGTCGATCTCCAAGAAAGGTCCGGCGCTGGCTTGTGCCGCACGACCGTTGCGCGCACGATGCCACTTCAAGTCGACTTGAAGTCAAGCGGGGTTCTGGTGGACATCGGCGAGGTTGCGAAACGATCCGGCTTGCCGGCGTCGACACTGCGCTACTACGAACAGAAAGGGCTGATCGCGTCCATCGGACGCCATGGCCTGCGCCGCACCTTCCATCCGGACGTACTGGAACGCCTGGCGCTGATCGCCTTGGGGCAGACGGCTGGGTTTTCGCTCGACGAAATCGCGGCGATGTTCGGCGCCGATGGCCGACCCGACATCGACCGCCGCAGCCTGCGCGCGAAGGCGCGCGAACTGGACATGATGATCCTGCGCCTGACCGCGATGCGCGACGGACTGCGCCACGCCGCGGCCTGCTCCGCCCCCAGCCACCTGGAATGCCCACGGTTCCGGCATCTGCTGAGCCAGGCGACCACGGGCGGCCGCCGCTCAGACAAGCCGAAGAAGCGCTGAGTGGCCTTCTTCGGCAGCGTCATGTACCGGTAACCCCACCGCAATACTCGCTACATCTCCCGCCCCCAGCATGCGCAAAACGTGGAGTTGCGCATGCGCTTTGCCATCGTCACCGAGACGTATCCGCCGGAAGTCAACGGCGTGGCCCTGACCGTGCAGGGGCTGGAAACCGGCCTGCGCCAGCGCGGGCATGCCGTCTCCCTGATCCGGCCGCGCCAGCCCGCCGACGCCGCCGACAGCGGAGACACCCTGCTGGTGCGTGGCGCCAGCCTGCCGCGCTACCCCGGACTGAAGTTCGGCCTGCCTGCGACGCGCCGCCTGGTGGCGCAGTGGAAGGCTTCCCCTCCCGATGCCATCTACGTGGCGACGGAAGGCCCGCTGGGGTGGTCGGCGCTGCGTGCCGCGCGGCGGCTCGGCATCCCGGTGGCGACAGGATTCCACACCCGCTTCGACGAATACATGCGCGACTACGGCGTGCGCTTCCTGCAGCACACCGCACTGCGCTGGATGCGCCGCTTCCATAACGGCGCGGACGCCACGCTGGTGCCGACGCGCGAACTGGCCGACTTCCTGCAGTCGCAGGGCTTCCACCGCGTGGTGCGGCTGGCGCGCGCCGTGGACGCGCGCCACTTCAGCCCATCGCGACGCGACGCGACGCTGCGTGCGGCGTGGGGCCTGGGGCCGGACGACCTCGCCGTGATCTACGTGGGTCGCATTGCTGCGGAGAAGAACCTCGAGTTGTCGATCCGGGCATTCCGCCGCATCCAGCAGTTGCAGCCGACGGCGAAATTCGTCTGGGTCGGCGACGGACCGGTGCGCGAGCGGCTCGCGCAGGAGAATCCGGACTTCATCTTCTGCGGCGTGCAGCGTGGCGACGCGCTGGCGCGGCACTTCGCCAGCGGCGACCTGTTCCTGTTCTCCAGCCATAGCGAAACCTTCGGCAACGTGACGCTGGAAGCGATGGCCAGCGGTGTGCCGACGGTGGCGTTCAACTATGGTGCCGCGCGCGAGCACCTGATCGACGGCGTGCGCGGCGCCGCCGTCGACAACGACGACGACTTCATCGGGGCGGCATTGCGGTTGGCGGGCGATGCCCCTGCGCGCCGCGCCATGGCCGATGCCGCCAGCGACGCGATGCGCGCGCTTCACCCGGACCAGGTGTCCGCCGACTTCGATGCCCTGCTGACCGATCTCGCCCTGACACGGAGAAGCCACCATGCGTCCGTTGCTGCCGCGTAATCCCCTCATCGGCCGGGACACCGGCTGGTGCCTGCTCGCCAATCGCTGGGGCGAATGGAACGGCGTGCGTCGTTTCTTCGCCCTTGTCAGCCGGCTTGGCGACGGCGTGTTCTGGTACGTGCTGATGGCGGCGCTGGTGGTCGCCGATGGCCTGGACGGGCTGGCAGCTTCGGCGCACCTGGCGGCGACCGGTGTGATCGCGCTGACGCTGTACAAGGCATTGAAGCGCTGGACGAAGCGGCCACGCCCGTTCGCGTCGGATGTACGCATCCGCGCATGGATCGCGCCGCTGGACGAGTTCAGCTTCCCGTCCGGCCACACGCTGCACGCGGTGGCCTTCACCATCGTGGCGCTGGCGCACTACCCGGTGCTGGCCCCCTTGCTGATCCCGTTCGCCGCCTGCGTGGCGGTCTCGCGCGTGGTACTGGGCCTGCACTACCCCAGCGACGTGCTGGCAGCGACGGTCATCGGCACCGCACTGGCGACGCTTTCGATCTGGCTGGTGCCGGGCGTAAGCCTGCTGGGCTGAGCTGGGCAACGCCCACAGCGACAAGAAGAGCGAACTCAGAGTTATCTTTTGTCATCTCAATGTTAGATTTTATTGACATTGAGTAAATCAAACATTACCTTACTCCCCGTCCATCCACCAACGGGGAGCACCACCATGCTGTCGAAGGAACGTTTCGCCTGGGTCTGGCTGACGGCGCTGGCCGTCGTGTTCTCGCTGTACTTCACCTACCTCGCGGTCTATGCCGATGCCGTCGCGGCAATGCACATGGGGCAGCGCATCGGCCTGCTGGCGCTCGCGCTGGGATCGCTGGGGATCATCGCGGGGCTTACCTACCTGCTGGGCCGGCAGCGCGAGGAAGACGGCTCGCCCACGCCCACCGACGAGCGCGATCGCCGGATCGAGTCGCGCGCGTCGGTCTACGCCTATTACGTGCTTATGGCCGGCATCATCATCGTGGGCTGCGTGATGCCGTTCCTTGCCGGTGGCTGGACGCTGGTGCATGCAACGCTGCTGGCGATCGCCGCCGCCGAGTTCGTCCACTCCGGCCTGATCATCCACGGCTATCGTCGAGGCGTACGTGGCTGAGGCCCGGGTCACCAACCAGATCCGCACGCTGCGCTTCCTGGCCGGCGAAATGACCCAGGCCGACCTCGGCAAACGCGTGGGCGTGACCCGGCAGACCATTGCCGCGATCGAGGCCGGCAAGTATTCGCCGACGCTGGAATGCGCGTTCCGCATCGCCGAGGTGTTCGACAAGCCGCTGGTCGAAGTGTTCGGCTGGGAGCGTTGAGCACGACGGGCCTGCAGGAGTGCCCGACGGGCGCTCCTAAGGCATTTCGAATGCGGTGGCTCGCGCGCGAAGGAGAGCGGGCTGGAGTTGGCCCGGCCAGTCGCGATCGTTGGCCACCTGGGCACTGGCGCGACTGCGGTCCAGGGCGTCGACATCCAGGTCCGCGATGGCCCAGGCGGCCTGGTCGGCGGTCTGCGCCACGATGCCATCGTCGGGCAGCCCGCGATCCATCGGCGCGAAGATCGCGGCCTCACCGGTATTGATGTCCAGCGCAGGGCTCCACGCCGCCTCGCCGGCAGTGACCGACTGCGCCACGAACATCCGGTTCTCCAGCGCGCGTGCCAGGCATCCCACGCGCACGCGGGTGGCACCGGCCGCCGTATCCGTGCAGCTGGGCACCAGCAGCAGCCGTGCGCCGGCCTCGGCCTGCGCACGCACCGGCAGCGGGAATTCGCTGTCGTAGCAGACGGCCACGGCGGCACGCACACCGTCCATGTCGAACACCTTCACCGCGTCGCCGCCCTCCATGACGCCCAGCGTCTTCTCGAACCCGGTGAGCTGCAGCTTGTCCTGCCACGCATACGCGCCCTGGGGGGTGAACACATCGCAGCGGTTGCGGTAGCGGCCGCCGCCGTGGGCGAGCAGGAACGTACCGGCCACGATGTACAGATCGAACGTCCGTGCAAGCCGTGCATACAGCGCGAGCCAGTCGTCGCGATAACGCTGTATCGCAGCCAGCGAAGCGTGCAGGTCGCCGCGCACGCCGGCGTCGAACGTGGCGGCCAGTTCCAGCGACAGATACTCCGGCAGGACGACGATGCGTGCGCCCTGCGCGGCCACCTCGCCCAATGCCGTCGCCTGTCGGTCGGCAAAGGCGGTGAAATCCGCAGGTGCCTGGACGACATGCTTGGCCACGGCGACTTTCATCGCGCGCCCTCCAGCCCGCGCAGCCAGAACGTCAGCGCGTGCTCGGTTTCGCCGCGCCCGATCTCGTTCCATGCCAGCCGCATGGTCATGCCGGGCTGCCGCGTGTAGCCACGCTTGTCCCAGAACGCCTCGTGGGTGCGATGCCCGACGGGCCTGCGCGGGTCGTCCGCTTCACGGTCCACCGCGCAGAACGCCGTCCACCCGAACCGTCCCAGCGCCCGCGCATGCGCTTCGCGGTGGTCGAAGAACGCGTGGCCGATGCCATGGCCGCGGTAGGCCGGCAGCAACACGGATTCGCCGAAATAGAAGACATCCTCGGGATCCATCCCGCTGTCCAGGAACGGCTGGCGGAAGGCTTCGGTGTCGTCCGCCAACGGCAGGCCGGTGGATGCACCCACCACCTCCCCACCCTGCATCGCCAGCACGAACACGCTTTCTGCCGAGCGCGCATACGCGGCCAGGTAATCGCGCTCGAAGTCCAGATCGCCTTCGTAAAGGTAGGGCCAGTCGCGGAACACGGTCACGCGCAGGCGCGCGACATCGTCAAGCCAGGGCGTGATTTCCGGCCCACGGAAGAGGCCGATGGTGTGCGCAGAGTTCATCCCTGAACTCTAGCGCACGCCACCGGCCGGGGCGAGGCAACCCGAATCCGTCCGCTGTGCGTTACTCCGACGCGCCCGCTCCTCCGGCTTCGAGCCGATACCCGTGCTCCATCCCCCGGCGTACCGCGATACTCGCGCAGATCGCGACGAGAAGGGCCAGCCACACCGGCAGGACCATCGCAGGTGCAAACATCTCTTCCACAGCGAGCCCGTTGCAGAACCACCCGACGCTCCACGCCATCGCCACCAGGATAAGCGGTTGCAGTGGCCTGAAGAAAAAGCCGGCGACTGCCGCGACGAGAGCGATGACACCCAAGGGAAGTGCGAATGCCATCGTGGCTGCCAGCAAGAGCATCATCAGCGATCCCGCCAGCCGTAGACGACAAGACGCGCCGTCGGTAGTACCGCGAGCCAGGCATCCCGGCCCACCTCTCGGGTGAGGTATGCGCCGTCACCCAAAGACGCCTCCAGGCTGCGCCACCGTCCCGGCGCGATGCCGTCGTGCGCCGTGCCCATCCATTCGCCGCAGACCACCGCGTGTCCTCCCTGTCCCTCTGGTGACAGGTGCCGCCAGGCTTCGTAGTACGACAGTGCGCCACCCGACAGTGCGCCGCGCGAGCATGTCGCTCCGTTGAAATAGGCCAGGCCCTCGTGCTGGATGGCGTCGACCGCGTGACGTGCCAGTTCCAGCGCGACCGCACCACGCGACTCGCGCCCCAATAGCAGACCGAAGAGCAGGTATCGCAGCTGTCCAGAGGACATCGCCACTCCGTGCAGGCCTGCAGTCTGGATCGCGGCGGGGAGCAACTGTTGCGCCCGATGATAGATACGCACCCGATTCATGGCCGCCTCAGCGCAGTTCCGTACCCAGCGCATACCAGTCCACCTTGCGGGTGACCCACATGATCACGGCCAGGATGCCGAACAACAGCAGCGAGCCCATCAGCAGCGCGTTGTTCTCGGATTTCAGCAGGATGTACAGCACGCCGTACAGCGCGGTCAGCATGGTGGCGAAACCCGCCGCGCGCAGCCAGCTCTGAAGCACGCCCGACAGGTAGAAGAACTGCAGTCCTATGCAGGCGGCCGCGGAGACGAGATAGGCCTGCCAGAACGCGATGTGCTCGGACAGGCTGAGCAGCAACAGGAAGAAGATCGCCAGCGCCAGGCCCACCAGCAGGTACTGCAGCGGATGGATCGGCAGGCGCTTGATCAGTTCGAACAGCGCGAAACCGACGAAGGTCAACACCACGAACAGGATGCCGTACTTGCTGGCGCGGTCGACCTGCGTGTACACGTCAACGGTGTCCGCGAGGCTGACCACCGCGCTGTCGATGGCGGTGTCGCTGCTATCGTCGGCAGCGTAGCCGGATGGCGTGGCGCTCAACGACGGCGGCTGGGTCAGCTTGCCCGATGCGGATTCCAGCTGGCTCTGCGCCGCGCTCGCCAGCGAAGAGACCTGCCAGCGCGCGGTGAAGCCCGCATCGCCCAGCGTCTTGCTGTTGGGCAGGAAGCGGCCACCGAACAGCGGCTGCCGCCAGGGGGAGCTCATCGCGATGTCGTTGCTGTCTGCGATCGGCGCGATGCCGAGCGTCTGGGTGCCGGCCAATGCCATGTCCAGGTGCACCTCGCTCGCGGGCAGGGCGCCGCCCTGTACCTCCAGCAGCGCGTGGATGCCTTCCATCCGCGACGACATCGCGCCGGTGCCGGCGGCCAGCGTCCGCGGCACGCCATCGACCTTCAGCGACGGCGTGCCGACCAGGCCGCGCACATCGGCCATCCCGACCACCACGTAGGGCTGCCCGTAGACGCGCCCGTCGGCACCCGGCACCTGCAGGGGTGCGAAGCTCGCCTTCATCGCCGCCTTCCATTCGTACACATTGACCGTGTACAGCCCGATGCGCCGCTCGCCCGGCTGCAGGCGACCGTCCACGGCCAGGGTGGCAGGGGTCTGCAGCAGGTAGCCCTCCTTCACATCCCGGCGCACCTCGGGCTTGCCGTCTTCGTTCAACGCGTTGACGAGGCGCTCTTCGCGCCACGGGATGACACGCAGCGGGCCGACCACCTGCTGTGGCCCGGCCATGCTCTGCGAGACGCGCGTTTCGGCCAGCGCACGGTAACGCTCGCGGTCCTGGATGACCCCGCGGATCATCACCAGTGGAATGAGCAGCAGCAGGACCAGCCCGCCGACGGTGAGGAAACGCAACAGCAACTTCAATGACTTCATGTCGATGCCCCGGTTGGATACGGGATGCATCGTCCGGTGCCGGTGTGCAACCGGCAGGAAGCGTGTTTGAAGGCTGTGTGAAGTGCGGACTAGAGCCTGGGCAGCGACAGCACCGCTTCGGCACCACCGTCGTGGCGGTTGTCCAGCGTGGCTTCGCCACCATGCAGGCGCATCACTTCGCGCACGAACGGCAGGCCCAGGCCGGAACTGCGCTGGCCGCCATCGGGCCGAGGCAGCGAATAGAAGCGCTCGAACACGCGCTCGCGTGCGTAGTCAGGCACGCCCGGCCCGCGGTCGCGGACGATGAAGCGCACCAGTCCGTCCGTGGCCTCGACCGCGAGCTCCACCGTGCCGCCCGGCGGCGAAAAGGCGATGGCGTTGTCCAGCAGGTTGCCCAGTGCGCGCCGCAGCAGGAAGGCGTCGCCTTCCACCGCCCAGGCCCCCGTCTGCGGCACACGCACCACGTCCACGCCGTGCGGGGTGAGCTTGGCGTCCAGGCCCTGCACCACCTCGTCCGCCAGCGCCGAGGTATCCACGCGTTCGCGGCGCTGCAGCCAGCCGTGCTGTTCCACTTCGGCCAGGGCCAGCAGCTTGTCGATGGTCTCGGTGAGGCGGTGTTCCTGGGTCTGGATGTTGCGGACGAAACGCTGGTGGTCCGCTTCGGGCAGGGGCTCCTGCAGCAGCTCGGCGGCACCGCGGATCGCGGCGAGCGGGCTCTTCATCTCATGCGTGAGCGACTGCACGTACTGCTCGACGTACGCCTTGCCCTGCAGCTTGCGGCGCATGGTCTCCAGTGCGCGGCCGAGGTCGCCGATCTCGTCGGCGCGCGGGCGTGGCGGCGGCACCGGCTCACCCGCGCTGACCGCCTGCGCGTAGCGGTTCAACCCGCCGATGCCGCGCACCAGCCACCACGTCATCAGCACGCCGATCAGGGCGGAGATGCCGATCAGCCAGGCGCCGCGCAACAGGATGCTGCGCTGGCTGGCGACGATGAAGGGCTCGATGCTGCGGTTGGGCTGCGACAGCGTCAGCACGCCCAGCAGCGTGGCGCGATCGGCCGGATCGTAGATCGGCGCGGCCACGTGCATCACCGTATTGGTCTCGTCGCCGGGCGCTTCGGGACTGGAACGGGCCCCGTATTCGCCGCGCAAGGTGCGGTAGACATCGTTCCAGCGCGAGTTGTCGCGGCCTACATCGCGTCCCTGCGAGTCGAAGACCACCGTGCCGCGCGCGTCGGTCACGGTGACGCGATAGTCCACGGAGCGCTTCTGGAAACGCCATACCCAGGCCTTCGGATCACGCTGCTGCGCCTGGGCCACGTTGCCGGCGAAGGTTCCCCCGGCGATGCGGCCCGCCTTCAGGTCGTCGGCGGCCATCTCGGCCAGCATGTTGGCCGCATCGACCAGCGTGGATTCCATCGCCTGCCGCACGCCCGGCTTCACTTCGTTGACGAACACCCGCATCACGAAGAACGCGGCGATGCCGACGATCAGGAAGAAGCCGAGGACGAGCTTCAGCCCCAGCCGCATCTCAGGCCTCGATCGCGTAACCCAGGCCGCGATGGGTGCGGATCGGGTCGGGGTCGGCGCCAGCCGCGCGCAGCTTGGCGCGCAGTGTCTTGACGTGGGTGTCGACGGTGCGGTCGGCGCTGTCGGCGTCGCTGTCCCATCCGCGGTCCATCAACTGCGCACGGCTGAGGATCGCGCCCGGCCGCTGCAGCAGCGCATCCAGCAGCGCGTACTCGTAGCGGGTCAGGTCCAGCAACTGCTGCCGGTAGCGGATGCGGTGGCCGTCGCGGTCGATGGCGAAGTCACCGCGCGCGGTCCATTCGCCCTCCACGGCCTTGACCGTACCGCCGGCACGCCGCAGGCGGGCGCGCACGCGCGCCACCAGTTCGCGTGGCGAGAAAGGCTTGGTGACGTAGTCGTCCGCGCCCAGTTCCAGCCCCAGCACGCGGTCGATCTCGTCGTTGCGTGCGGTCAGGAAGATCACCGGCACGTCACTGAAACCGCGCAGTTCGCGGCAGACATCGAAGCCGCTGGCGTCGGGCAGGCCGACGTCGAGCACCACCACGTCCACGCCGCCGGCGCGCACGCGCGGCGCGACCTCGCGCGCCAGCAGGCAGTGGTCGGCTTCGATGCCTTCGCTGCGCAGGGCATACAGCACGGCATCGGCGATGGCGGCTTCGTCTTCGGCAATCAATACACGGGGCATGGCGCAAGCATATATGCTGCGCGCCATGAATTACCGCCATGCCTTCCACGCCGGCAACCACGCCGATGTCCTCAAGCACATCGTGCTGCTGGCCATGATCGATGCGCTGAAACGCAAGGACGCGCCGTTCTTCGTGCTGGACACGCATGCCGGTCGCGGCCGTTACCTGCTCGGCGGCGCGGAAAGCCGCAAGACCTCCGAAGCCGACGAAGGGGTGTTCAAGCTGCTCGACGCGCCACGCATGCCGGAACTCGTGGAGGCCTATCTTCGTGCGGTGCAGGCGAGCAACCCGGTCGGCGCGCTGGTCGCCTACCCCGGGTCGCCGCTGCTGACCGCGCAGGCCCTGCGCGCCCAGGACCGGCTGGCGGCCTGCGAACTGCAACCGGACGAGGCGCAGGCGCTGAAGGACCTGTTCGCCGGCGACGACCGTGTTGCCGTCCATGCGCGCGACGGTTACGCGGCGATGAAGGCGCTGCTGCCGCCCCGTGCAGGCGCGCAGCGCATCGCTCGCGGCCTGGTGCTGATCGATCCGCCCTACGAAGCCCAGGATGCCGAGTACCCGCAGATCATCGCCTCGCTGCGCGATGCCCTGGAGCGTTGGCCGGCCGCGACCTACGCGGTCTGGTATCCCATCAAGCAGCGGCGCACGTTGGCGCCGTTCTTCCGCAAGGCGACTTCGCTGCCCTCCAAGGGGGCGTTCGTCGCCGAGTTGCAGGTCCGGCCGGACGACTCGCCGCTGCGCCTCACCGGTAGCGGCATGCTGGTGCTCAATCCGCCCTGGCAACTGGACAAGGCGCTGGCGCCGGTGCTGCCGGCGCTCGCTGCCGCCCTGGGCGAGGCCGGCGCCAGCCACCGGCTGGAGTGGCTGCGCGCACCGGACTGACCCCGGCGGCGGGATCACGCGGCCCGGTCAGGGCGCTGTGCGAGAATCGCGCCCTTCCCCTTCACGACGACCCTCATCCATGGCCGGATCCAGCCTCTTCGCCCTGATCGACGACATCGCCACGCTGCTGGACGATGTGTCCGTGATGACCAAGGTCGCTGCGAAGAAGACGGCAGGCGTACTGGGCGACGACCTGGCACTGAATGCCCAGCAGGTCACCGGCGTGAAGGCGGACCGCGAACTGCCCGTGGTATGGGCGGTGGCGAAGGGATCGGTGGTCAACAAGGCCATCCTGGTGCCGGCCGCGCTGGCGATCAGCGCACTGGAAACCTGGCTGCACGGCAAGGGCTACAACATCCCGCTGGTGACGCCGCTGATGATGCTGGGTGGCGCCTTCCTGTGCTTCGAGGGCGTGGAGAAACTGGCGCACAAGTTCCTGCATGGCAAGGACACGGACAGCCAGCACCACGCCGAACTGGTCAAGGCGGTGCAGGACACGAACGTGGACATGGTCGCGTTCGAGAAGGACAAGATCCGCGGCGCCATCCGCACCGACTTCATCCTGTCGGCGGAGATCATCGTCATCTCGCTGGGCACGCTGACGGGACGCACCTTCATGGAGCAGGTGCTCACGCTGGTGGCGATCTCCGCAATCATGACCGTGGGCGTCTACGGCCTGGTGGGCGGCATCGTGAAGCTGGACGATGCCGGCCTGGCATTGACCTCCGATGTCCGCGAGAGCGGCTGGGCGCGGTTCAAGCGCGCCTTCGGCCGCGGCATCCTCTACAGCGCGCCCTATCTGATGAAATTCCTTTCCATCGCCGGCACCGCCGCGATGTTCCTCGTCGGTGGCGGCATTCTCGTCCACAGCATCCCGGCACTGCATCACTTCATCCAGCCTTACGCGGAAGGCAGCGTGGGCTGGTTGTGGGAAGGCCTGTTCAATGCAGGCGTCGGTGTAGTGGCCGGTGCGATCATCGTGGCCGTGGTCACCGCCATCTCGCGCCTGCGCGGCAAACGCCACGGCGCCTGAACCAGCGACGCCACGGCCCTCGCCCCGTCTCCGGATTTCATGCGAGCATCACACCATGACCGCGCCGAAACGCCTCCCGCCCTGGCATGAACACTTCCGCCTGCCCAGTGGGCGCGAATTGCTGATCCGGCCGATCCGGCCCGAAGACGCCGGCCCCATCCAGGGCGCGTTCGGACTGCTGGGTCCCGAGGAAATACGCCACCGCTTCCTCTACGCACTGAAGGAACTCACGCCGGAGATGGCGCAGCGGCTGGCGCATCCCGACCCCAATACCGAATTCGCGCTGGTCGCCGCCGAAACGCTGCCGCCGGGCGAAGCGCTGGTGGGCGCCGTCGCCCGCGCGGCCATGGTGCCGCGTACGCGCGATGCCGAGTTCGCCATCCTGGTCAGCCACTTCATCGCCGGGCAGGGGCTGGGCCGCCACCTGATGCGCAAGCTCGCCAAATGGGCGCGCTCGAAGAAGCTCGACCGCCTGTATGGCGACGTGCTGGATTCCAACCAGCCGATGCTCGCGCTGGCGCAGTCGCTGGGGTTCAAGCGCGTGCGCGAGAACGACGGCTCCGGTCTGGTCCGCGTGGTACTGGATCTCAACGAAGAAGCCTGAGCCGCGCAGCGCTGGCGTTCCGATCAACGGCCGCCCCGGCATCGGCGCGCAGGCGTAGGCTGCCGTGCAGGGGGCTGGCGGCAAGCCCTGCCGTGTTCGCCCAGGTCGCGGCCCATGGCTATCGACAATGATCGCCTGAACACCTTCCTCGGCCGCGCTGTCGGCGATCTGGGCGCGGCGATCAGCGCTACGCTGATGCTGGTCGGCGACCGCCTGGGCTTGTACCGCGCGCTGGCGGCATCCCCTGCCACGCCTGCCGACCTCGCGCAGCGCACGCACACGCACGAGCGCTACATCCGCGAATGGCTGGCCAACCAGGCGGCCGGCGGCTACGTCACCTACGACGCCGACAGCGGACGTTACTCGCTCGATGACGCGCAGGCGCTCTGCCTGGCCAGCCCCGACAGTCCCGTCGACCTGGCCGGCGCCTACTACATCGTCGAAGCGGCCTTCCATGCGCTGGAACGCACGACCGAGAACTTCCGCACCGGCCAGGGCATGGAATGGGGCGAACACCATGCCTGCCTGTTCCACGGTACGGAACGCTTCTTCCGTGCCGGTTACCACGCCCACCTGCTGACCGAATGGCTGCCCGCGCTGGATGGCGCGGTCGAGAAACTCGGGCACGGCGCGCGCGTGGCCGACGTGGGCTGCGGCCATGGCGCCAGCACGCTGCTGATGGCAAGAGCCTTCCCGCATTCGCAGTTCGTCGGCTACGACTACCATGCCGATTCCGTCCGTACCGCCAACGAGCGTGCAAGCGCCGCCGGCATCCGCAACGCGCGTTTCGAGGTGGCCGATGCGGTGGGCTATGACGAAGAAGACCTCGATCTGGTGACATTCTTCGATTGCCTGCACGACATGGGCGATCCGATCGGCGCGGCCCGGCATGCGTACCAGGCCCTCAAGCCGGATGGCCACTGCCTGCTGGTGGAGCCGTTAGCCGGCGACCACGTACAGGACAACCTCAACCCGGTGGGGCGCGTCTACTACGGCGCTTCTTCGCAGATCTGCGTACCGGTATCCCTCGCCCGCCACGGCCCCGCGCTGGGTGCCCAGGCCGGACAGGCCCGGTTGCAACAGGTGATGGCCGAAGGCGGATTCCGGCGTTTCCGGCGCGCGGCGGAAACGCCGTTCAACCTGGTACTGGAAGCCCGCCCCTGAACCTTGCCGAGGAATCCGCCATGCCCCGCTACCTGATCGAACGCGATATCGAAGGCGCCGGCCTGATGACGCCGGCCGAGCTCAGGACGGTCGCGCGGAAGTCGTGCAGCGTGCTGGGCGAACTCGGCCCGCAGGTGCAGTGGGAACACAGCTACGTCACCGACGACAAGATCTACTGCGTCTACCGCGCGCCCAGCGAAGCACTGGTCCGCGAACACGCACGCCTCGGCGGGTTTCCGGCCAACCGCATTTCCGCGGTGACGCAGGTGATCGACCCCCTGACCGCCGAGTGACCCCAGCCGGGCGTGACGGCCGGCCGGCGCGCGCTTGGTAAACTCCACCTCCCTTCGCGCTGGGCACCCCACGGTGTCCGGCGCTGCCGCTGTTTTGTGTACCCATGACCGATACCAAGAAACCCGCCCTGCCCGCTCCGCCCCTGCCTCGTGGCGGCCAATCCCGCGCCTGGTGGCGCGCGCCCGCGTCGCCCACCGCGCTGGCCTGGTCCATCGCCGCGGCCGCGCGCGCGCATGCCGGCCCGGTGCTGGTTGTCGCGCGCGACAACCACGAGGCGCACCAGCTGGAAGCGGACCTGCACACGCTGCTGGACACGGCGGCCGACGTGCCGGTGGTGCCGTTCCCGGACTGGGAGACGCTGCCGTACGACCAGTTCAGCCCGCACCCGGACATCGTGTCGCAGCGCCTGTCCGCGCTGCACCGCCTGCCGACACTGTCACGCGCGATCGTGGTCGTGCCTGTGCAGACGCTGATGCAGCGCCTGTCGCCGCTGCGCCACATCGTCGGCGGCAGCTTCGACTATCGCGTCGGGCAGCGCCTGGACTTCGACGCCGAAAAGCGCCGGCTCGAAGCGGCCAGCTACCGGCACGTGCCGCAGGTACTGGACCCGGGCGACTTCGCCGTGCGTGGCGGCCTGCTGGATGTCTATCCGATGGGCGCGGAGGCGCCGCTGCGGATCGAACTGCTGGACGACAGCATCGACTCGATCCGCCATTTCGATCCGGAAAGCCAGCGCTCGCTCGACAGGACCGATGCCGTGCAATTGCTGCCCGGGCGCGAAGTACCCCTGGACGAGCGTTCGGTGGAACGCGCGATGACGCTGTTGCGCGACCGCTTCGACGTGGACACGCGCCGCAGTGCCCTGTACCAGGATCTGAAGTCCGGGCTGGCACCGGCGGGCGTGGAGTACTACCTGCCGCTGTTCTTCGACCAGACCTCCACGCTGTTCGACTACCTGCAGGAAAACACGCTGCCCGTGCTCACCGACGGCTTCGGTGAAGCCGCCGAGGCCTTCTGGGCACAGACCCGCAACCGCTACGAGCAGCGCCGCCACGACATCGAGCGCCCGCTGCTGCCGCCGGACGAGCTGTACCTGTCACCGGACGGCCTGCGCGAGCAGCTCAACCGGCGTGCGCGCATCGAGGTCTGCGGCGCGCAGCACAGCCGGTACGCCGATGCGCTGCCGCTGGGCGACCAGCCGTTGCCGCCGCTGCCGGTCGCGGCGAAGGACGCGCCTGCGGGCGACGCGCTGAAATCATTCCTCGGCCACTACCCGGGCCGCGTGCTGATCGCCGCCGACTCGCCCGGCCGTCGCGAAGCGCTGCTTGAGGTCCTGCAGGCGGCGGAGTTGAAGCCCGACGTGGTGGCAGACTTCAGCGCCTTTCTCCCTTCTCCCGCCGGAAGAGGGTGGCGCGAAGCGCCGGATGAGGGTGCGGCGAAGGCGCCGGCAACCGAATCATCGCGCACGTCACGCACCCTCACCCCAACCCCTCTCCCGCAGGGAGAGGGGCTTCCTCGCTTCGCCATCGCGGTAGCGCCGCTCGCCGATGGCTTCGCGCTGGACGATCCGCGCATCGCGGTACTCACCGAACGCCAGCTGTTCCCCGAGCGCGCCACCCAGGCGCACCGGCGCAAGCGCACCGGCCGCGAACCGGAAGCGATCATCCGCGACCTCGGCGAGCTGACCGAGGGCGCGCCCATCGTCCACGAGGATCATGGCGTGGGCCGTTATCGCGGCCTGATCGCGATGGACGTGGGCGGCATGCCGGGCGAGTTCCTCGAGATCGAATACGCCAAGGGCGATCGCCTGTACGTGCCGGTCGCGCAGTTGCACCTGATCAGCCGTTACTCGGGCGCGTCGGTGGAAACGGCACCGCTGCATTCGCTCGGGGGCGAAGCCTGGGCCAGGGCGAAGAAGAAGGCGGCGGAGAAGGTGCGCGACGTGGCCGCCGAGCTGCTCGAGATCCAGGCGCGCCGGCAGGCCCGCGCCGGCCTGGCGCTGCACCTGGATCGCGCGATGTACGAGCCGTTCGCGGCGGGCTTTCCGTTCGAGGAGACGCCCGACCAGCACCATGCCATCGAAGCGGTCATCCGCGACCTGGCCAGCAGCCAGCCGATGGACCGCGTGGTCTGCGGCGACGTCGGCTTCGGCAAGACTGAGGTGGCCGTGCGCGCCGCCTTCGCTGCGGCCAGCGCCGGCAAGCAGGTGGCGGTGCTGGTGCCGACCACGCTGCTGGCCGAGCAGCACTACCGCAACTTCCGCGACCGCTTCGCCGACTGGCCGCTGAAAGTGGAGGTCCTGTCGCGCTTCAAGACCACCAAGGAGATCAAGGCCGAACTCGACCGCCTGGCGGAAGGCAAGCTGGACGTCATCGTCGGCACGCATCGCCTGCTGCAGTCGGACGTGAAGTTCAAGGACCTCGGGCTGGTGATCGTGGACGAGGAGCAGCGGTTCGGCGTGCGCCAGAAGGAAGCGCTGAAGGCGTTGCGCGCGAACGTGCACCTGCTGACGCTGACCGCCACGCCTATCCCGCGCACGCTCAACATGGCGATGGCCGGCCTGCGCGACCTGTCCATCATCGCCACCCCACCGGCCAACCGCATGGCGGTGCAGACCTTCGTCACGCCGTGGGACGCGGCCATGCTGAAGGAGGCGTTCCAGCGCGAGCTCGCGCGCGGTGGCCAGGTGTACTTCCTGCACAATGACGTGGAGAGTATCGGCCGCATGCAGCGCGACCTGCAGGAGCTGGTGCCCGAAGCACGTATCGGCGTCGCGCACGGGCAGATGCCCGAACGCGAGCTGGAACAGGTGATGCTGGATTTCCAGAAGCAGCGCTTCAACGTGCTGCTGTGCACGACCATCATCGAATCGGGCATCGACATCCCGAATGCGAACACCATCATCATGAACCGCGCCGACAAGTTCGGCCTGGCGCAGCTGCACCAGTTGCGCGGGCGCGTCGGCCGTTCGCACCACCGCAGCTACGCGTACCTCGTGGTGCCGGACAAGCGCAGCATCACCGCCGATGCGCAACGCCGACTGGAAGCCATCGCCTCGATGGACGAACTGGGAGCCGGCTTCACGCTGGCCACGCACGATCTTGAAATCCGCGGCGCCGGTGAACTGCTGGGCGAGGACCAGAGCGGCCAGATGGCCGAGGTGGGCTTCAGCCTGTACACCGAACTGCTCGAGCGCGCGGTGCGTTCGATCAAGGCCGGCCACCTGCCCGACGTGGACCTGGGCCAGGAACGCCGCGGAGCCGAGGTCGAGTTGAACGTGCCGTCGTTGATCCCGGACGACTACCTGCCCGACGTGCACACGCGCCTGACGCTGTACAAGCGCATCAGCAGCGCGCGCGACAAGGACGAACTGCGCGACCTGCAGGTGGAGATGATCGACCGCTTCGGCCTGCTGCCGGATCCGGCCAAGTACCTGTTCGCCACGGCGGAACTGAAACTCGCCGCGAACGAGATGGGCATACGCAAGCTGGAACTCGGCGAGCATGGCGGCCGCATCGTGTTCGAAGCCAAGCCGAAGATCGACCCGATGGCCGTGATCCAGCTGATCCAGAAGCAACCCAAGCTCTACACGATGGAGGGTCCGGACAAGCTGCGCATCAAGGTGCCGCTGCCGGACGCGCCCGACCGCTTCAATGCGGCCAAGGCATTGCTGACCACCCTGGCGGTGTGATGCGAATTGGCCTTTGCAGGAGGGGCTCCAGCCCCGATTTTTTCCGGTCAGGTGAGGGACGACGACGCAGGAAGAAGCATCGGGGCTGAAGCCCCTGCTGCGGGGGTGAGGCGATGCAATCCGTCGCGACCGCGTGCGACCCTGGCGCTACAGCTGCGATTCGATCGGCAGCCAGCCGACGGCGCGCGCCACCCATCGGCGCCACGCGCTGGCTTCCGGTTCACGCTCCCACACCTTCGGCGGCTGCGTGGCCGCGTCCTCCCAGCGCAGCGCGCCATCTTTCAGGGACACGCGATAACTCCGGTCGGGTGCGATCTTGGCCTGGTAGCTGCGCAGCAGCGCGGCCGCGGCACCGCGATCGCGGAACAGCACGCCCATCTCGGTATTGAGGTTGACCGAGCGCGGGTCGAGGTTGAAGGAACCGATGAAGCCGGCGTCATCGTCCACGACGAACGCCTTCGTATGCAGGCTGGCACCGCTGGAACCGAACAGGCTGCTGTCCTGTTCGCCATGCGGCATCAGCTCGAACAACGTCACCCCGCCTTCCAGCAACGCTACGCGATAGGGTGCGTAACCCCCATGCACGGCCATGACGTCGTTGGCGGCAAGCGAGTTCGTCAGCACGCCGACGTCCACGCCCTGCGCGCGCCTGGCCACCAGCCAGCGCGCACCTTCGTCGCCCGGCACGAAGTACGGCGAGATCACCCGCAGCTGGCGCTTGGCCTCGCCCATCGCCCTGCCCAGCCGATGGACCAGCCACTGGCCCTGTCCTTCCCCCTGGCCCTTGGAGGCGGGATCGGAATACACACCCACGTCATCCAGCCAATGCAGCGTGGTGCCTCCCACCAGCGCGCGGACGCCGGGGGAACGCCGCAACCTCGCCACGTAGTCGCCCGCCTGTGCGGACGCATACCCGGCATCGCCGTTCTCGCGCAGCCGCTCCAGCGCGCCCTTCTCCGCGGTCGTCAGCGCTGCGAGTGGAATGACCGAGGCGCTGTTCCAGAAGTCGTCGAAGATCGCCGCTGCCTGCGCGACCGCAGGTCCGATGAGTACCGCATCCAGATCGAGGAAATTGGTCTGCGCGGCGGCGTCGAAATACTCGTCGCCCACGTTGCGGCCACCCACGACCGCCACGCGCCCATCGGCAATCCAGGCCTTGTTGTGCATGCGGCGGTTCATGCTGACCGGGCGCAACAGCATCTCGCTGGCACGGCCCAGCACGCCGGCACGGCTGCGCGAGGGATTGAACAGGCGCACCTCGATGTTGGCATGTGCATCCAGTGCGGCGAGCTGGGAATCCTTGCCATGCGCGGTCATGTCGTCCAGCAGCAGGCGCACGCGCACGCCGCGATCGGCCGCGCGCAGGGCCTCGTAGCTCAGCAGGTTGCCGGTGAAGTCCTGGTTCCAGATGTAGTACTGCAGGTCCAGGCTGCGGCCTGCCGCGCGCGCCGTGGCGGCACGCACGGTGAAGGCGTCCAGGTTGTCCTGCAACAGGGCCATCCCGCTCCGCCCCGGATGCTCGCGCAGCAAGGGCGCGATGGCGCGGTCCAGCGGCGTGGCATCGGCGGCGATCGGCAGCGACATCGAGGCAGGCCCGCGCGCGGCCTCCGCGAACCTTCCGTAGCTGTACAGCGCCGTGCACGACGCCACCACCAGGATCAGCAGCAGGATACCCAGCCGACGCAACCACCTGCGCATGGTGCCCCCTTCTTCACGCATGGAGCCCTATCGTAGCCGCAGCCGTGTGAGGACACCGCTTGCGCGGTCCTGCCCACCGTTGCACGCTCGATGCTTCCGTCATGTCCGGGATTGCCATGCGCCTGCCGTACCTGCTCCGCTTTTTCGCCCTGCTGCTCATGCTCCCGTTGCTCGCTGCCTGCGCTTCCGGACCGGCGCGGGAGGCCGCCTCGGCCCCCCTGACCTTCATCGTGGTGCGGCACGCCGAAAAGGCCACCGACGACCCGGAGAATCCGAGTCTCTCCGCCGCCGGCCTGGCCCGCGCCGATGCACTGGCCCAACGCCTGCACGATGTCCCGCTCGTCGCGGTGTATGCCACCGAGTTCCGCCGCACCCGCCAGACAGCGCATCCGGCCGCCACCGCCCACGGATTGCCGGTAGAGGCGTACTACGCGCGTGGCCCGGCCGGTGAAGTCGCCGCGCAGTGGAAACAGCGGCATCGCGCCGGCACCGTGCTGGTGGTGGGCCACAGCAATACCGTGCCCGACCTGGTCGCGGCCTTGTGTGAATGCGCTGCGGCGCCGATGGACGAGACGGAGTACGACCGCGTCTCCATCGTCCGAGTGCACGCCGATCGGCCGGCAACCCTCGAGGTGCAGCGCTACGGCGCACCGACCGCGCGATGAAGGCCCTGTTCGGCGACTGGGATGGCAGCATCGCGCACGCACGCCGGCTGCAGGAGCTGCTGGCGGCGGAAGTCGTGCTGCGCGACGACAGGCCCGAGGTACCACGCTGGCTGGCGGGATTCGATGTCGGTTTCGAAGACGAAGGCGCCATCACGCGCGCCGCTGCCGTGCTGCTCGCCGCCGACACGCTGCAACCCGTCGCATCGGAGGTGGTGCGCGTCCCCACCTCCATGCCCTACGTCCCCGGCCTGCTGAGCTTCCGCGAACTGCCCGCGCTGGTGGCGGCGCTGGAACGCCTGCCGCGCGCGCCGGACCTGGCCTTCATCGATGGCCAGGGCATCGCGCATCCGCGCCGGCTGGGCATCGCCGCGCATTTCGGCGTGGTGACCGGACTGCCCAGCATCGGCGTGGCGAAAAACCTGCTGTGCGGCAAGCACGATGCACTCGGCGCGGCGCCCGGTGAGCGCACGCCGCTCATCCATCGCGGCGAGCAGATCGGCTGGGCACTGCGCAGCAAGCTGCGTTGCAATCCGCTGATCGTGTCGCCCGGCCACCGGGTGTCGATGCAGGGCGCGCTCGACGGCGTTCTGCTGACCTTGCGGGGCTATCGCCTGCCCGAACCCACGCGACTGGCCGACCGGCTGGCATCGCGACGGGAGTGACGGCGACCGGCGTCGGCTCATGCCCTTGATGGGGGATGCGCTGCAACGGATCGTTTCCGTATCGTCTGCCGGCGCCACGGCCCCACATGCGATGCTTCCGCCCACCCCGATCAGGACGCCCCCATGACCACGATCATCGCTCCCCGCGTGCACGACCTCGGCGGCGGCTTCAATGTGCGCCGCGCGGTACCCAGCCTGCAGGCCCGCAGCGTGGGGCCGTTCGTATTCGTCGACCACATGGGGCCGGCGGTGTTCGAGCCCGGGCGCGGCATCGATGTCCGCCCGCATCCGCATATCGGCCTGGCCACGGTGACGTTCCTCTGGTCCGGCGCGATCAACCACAAGGACACGCTGGGTTCGGAACAGGTGATCACGCCCGGCGACGTCAACTGGATGACCGCCGGCCGCGGCATCGCCCACTCCGAACGCACGCCGGTGGATATCCGCACCGGCCAGCACACGGTGCACGGCATGCAGACCTGGGTGGCACTGCCGACGTCGTACGAAGAGGTCGCACCCGAATTCCACCACCACACGGCGGCCACGCTGCCGGTGCTGGAACGCCCGGGCGTCCGGCTGCGCGTCATCGCCGGCCATGCGTATGGGGAAGAGTCACCGGTGAAGGTATTCAGCGGTACGTTCAATGTCGCCGTCGACCTGCAGCCGGACGCGGAACTGGAGATCGACAACGGCCACGCCGAACGCGCGCTCTACATCCTCGAGGGCGACGCACAGGTGGACGGCGCCGACATCCCGGAGAAGCACCTGGTGGTGTTCGACCGTGGCACCCGACCGGTGCTGCGCGCGAAGACACCGCTCAAGGGCCTGCTGATGGGCGGCGAACCGCTCGACGCGCCCCGCCATATCTGGTGGAACTTCGTCTCCAGTTCGAAGGAGCGCATCGAACAGGCCAAGCAGGACTGGCTGGACGGGCGCTTCGGCCATGTCCCTGGCGAAACCGAGTTCATTCCCCTGCCCGAACGCTGATGGACCCCGCACGCGCGGCGAATGTGACACTTCCTTCATTGCCGTTTGAATGCGCCCGGCATAACGCAAAGCAAACACTTGCAGCGAGCGGCTTCCGCTATCGTGCGCGCACCGTCATGTGACGGGACGCACACCGATGGGGGTTGGCATGAGTCTGGCAAAGAAGCTCGCAGCGGAGTTCCTGGGGACATTCTGGTTGGTGCTGGGCGGCTGCGGCAGCGCGGTACTGGCAGCCCATTTCGGCGGTGACGGCAACCCGCTCGGCATCGGCTTTCTCGGCGTGGCACTGGCGTTCGGCCTGACCGTGCTGACAGGCGCGTACGCGTTCGGCCATATCTCGGGCGGTCACTTCAATCCTGCGGTGAGTTTCGGGCTGTGGGCGGGTGGCCGGTTCCCGGTCAAGGACCTGGTGCCGTACATCGTGGCGCAGGTGCTCGGCGGCCTCGCGGCCGGCTTCATCCTGTGGCAGATCGCCAGCGGCAATCCGGCCTTCGCGGTCGACCCGAACGCGGCGGGCGCATTCGCCAGCAACGGCTATGGCGCGATGTCGCCCGGCGGTTACTCGGTGGCGGCGGCATTCCTGACCGAAGTGGTGCTCACGGCGTTCTTCCTGATCGTCATCATGGGTTCGACCCATGGACGCGCGCCCGCCGGCTTCGCACCGATCGCGATCGGTTTGGCGCTGACCCTGATCCACCTGATCAGCATCCCGGTCACCAATACGTCGGTGAACCCGGCACGCTCAACCGCAGTGGCGTTGTTCGCCGGCCCGGCGGCCATCGGGCAGCTGTGGCTGTTCTGGCTGGCCCCGATCCTGGGCGGCCTGATCGGCGGCATGCTCTACGGCTGGATGGGACGGGATCGCGACTGAGCCCTGCAGCCTGTGCCCGGAACCACCGGGCACAGGCCCGACCTGCGGCGTGACGGGTGTCGCCGTTCGGCCATCGCTTGCGTTGTTTTGCGACGCAGCATGGGCTATGGTCGGGTCAACTGCCGGGGGAAAACGGCAGCCGACGTCGTGGAATGCCAGGGGACTACGCAGCGGCCGCACGCGGCCTGCCACGACGCGCGGACGAGTTGGCTCCGCCTACCGGGGCGCTCCACCCAGGGGATATCCATGAAGACCGTGATTGCTGTTTGCCTTGGCCTCTTTTCCGCCTCCGCGTGGGCGCAGGCTGCACCCTCGTGCCCCACCCTGCCCGCCAGCGCCGGCCTGCAGTGGGAGCAGCGCGCCGATGCCAGCTTCATTGCCTGCAAGGCGATCACCGCCGATGGACGCCAGGTACTGAACGTGATGCTGACCTCGCGCGATCCGAAGATCCGCCTGGAACGGCGCCTGCGCGAAGAAGAGAGCACGTTCTCCGGCGAGGAGATCTACTGGTACAAGCTGGACCTGGGCGGACAGGAAACCACACCGGCCATGGCATCCCGCCGCATCACCGTGGTCGAACTCGGCGACGACCAGTACGCGCAGGTCTGGATCAACGCGGACTCCGCGCAGGAACTCAGCTCGATGATTTCGCTGGCCCAGCAACTCGACGTGCGTGCGGCCAGCGCGCAGCTGTCCGCCGGCAACTGACGCCGCCGGCGGCATCCTCGACGGGAAGGCATGCCGCCCTTCGCGTCAGAACCGGCCTTCCTGGAAGTCGACGAAAGCCTGCATCAGTTCCTGCCGCGTGTTCATCACGAAGGGGCCATGCCGCATGACCGGTTCGCGCAGCGGCCGGCCCGCCACCAGGATCAGCCGTGCCGGCTGGCTGCCGGCACGCACCTGCAGCGTGTCGCCACCGCCCAGCACCCCCATCTCGTGCGTGTCCAGCGGGCGGGCTTCGTCGCCCTCGCCCACCGTCACCGCACCCTCGAACACATAGGCGAACGCGTTGTGACCGACGGGCAGCGTGTACTCCCATGCATGTCCCGGCTGCAGCGCGATGTCGAGGTACACCGGATCGGTGGCCGGTTGCGAGATCGGTCCCTGCGTATCGCCGACAGCACCGGCGATCACCTTCACGTCGATGCCCTTGGCCGGGTGCGCAACCGGGATCTTCTCGGGTGCGAACTCCTGGTACTTCGGCGCCGTCATCTTGTCACGCGCCGGCAGGTTCACCCACAACTGGAACCCGCGCATCCGCCCGGACTCCTGCTCGGGCATCTCCGAATGCACCAGGCCCCGGCCCGCCGTCATCCACTGCACCGCGCCCGGCGTCAGCAGGCCCTCGTTGCCGTGGTTGTCGCGATGGCGCATGCGGCCGTCCAGCATGTAGGTGACGGTCTCGAAGCCACGGTGCGGATGCTCGGGGAAACCGGCGAGGTAGTCCTCGGCCTTGTCCGTGCCGAACTCATCCAGCAGCAGGAACGGATCGAGGTCCGGCAGGTCGGGGCCGCCGATCACGCGCGTCAACTTGACGCCCGCGCCATCGGACGTGGGTCGGCCGCGGATCGTGCGGATCACCCGGGCGGGCGTGGTGTCGGTCAGAGTGTTCATGGTGCCTCCAGTTCAACTGCCGACAAGATGGCACCGGCATGGCGGCTTAGGAACGGCAACCCACGTAACCATCCGTTCCACCGATGGCATGCCCGCTGCAGGAGGGGCTTTCTCGACCAAGACGGAGCCGGGCAAGCCCGGCTCCACCACGCAGGTCAGGCCACGTAGACCGACTTGATGTTCATGAACTCGTGGATGCCATGCCCGGCCAGCTCGCGACCGAATCCCGAGCGCTTGGTGCCGCCGAACGGCAGGCGCACATCGCTGCGCACGATCGCGTTGACGAAGGCGGCGCCTACCTGCAGCTGGCGTGCGATGCGGTCGCCGCGCTCCACGTCCTTCGTCCACACGCTGGCGCCCAGGCCGAACGTGGTGTCGTTGGCCACGCGCACGGCTTCGGCATCGTCCCTGACGCGCAGGATGCTGGCGACCGGGCCGAACAGTTCCTCTTCGTAGGCGGGCATGCCCGGCACCACGGCATCGAGGATCGACGCCGGATAGCCCGCATGCGACGCATCGGGCTCGCCGCCCAGCAACACCTTCGCGCCCTTCGACACGCTGGCCTGCACCTGCTTGTGCAGTTCATCGCGCAGGTCCTGGCGCGCCATCGGTGCCAGCGTGGTGGCCTCGTCCTGGGGATCGCCGAGCTGCAGCTTCGATGACGCCTCGACGAAGCGCTTCACGAATTCGTCCGCGATCGCGTCCTGCACGATGAAGCGCTTGGCCGCGATGCAGGTCTGGCCCGCGTTGCCGAAGCGCGACGCGACAGCGCCGGCCACGGTTTTCTCCAGGTCGGCATCGTCCAGCACGATGAAGGCGTCGCTGCCACCGAGCTCCATCACGCTCTTCTTCAACTGGCTGCCGGCGTTGGATGCCACGGAGCGTCCGGCGCGTTCGCTGCCGGTCAACGTCACGGCGGCCACGCGCGCATCGCGGATCACCTCGGCTGCCTGGTCGTTGTCGATGTGCAGCACACCGAACACGCCCGCAGGCAAGCCGGCGGTCGCCAGCACCTCGCCGATGACGTCGGCGCAGCGCGGCACGTTGCTCGCGTGCTTGAGCACGGCCACGTTGCCGGCCATCAAGGCAGGCGCGAGGAAGCGGAAGACCTGCCAGATGGGAAAATTCCACGGCATCACCGCCAGCACGCAGCCGATGGGTTCGTAGCGCACGTAACTGCGCTGGCCATCGGTGGCGACAGGCTGGTCCTGCAGGTAATCGGCCGCGTGGTCGGCGTAGTAGTCGCAAGCGCCGGCACACTTGTCGACTTCGGCCAGGGCTTCCTTGCGCAGCTTGCCCATCTCGGCCGTCATGGTGCGCTGGATGTCATCGCGGCGACGGCGCAGTTCGGCCCCGATCGCACGCAGCACCTTGCCCCGCTCGGCGAGCGACAGCGCTGCCCAGGCCGGGAACGTCTGCTGCGACGCCGCCAGCACGGCATCGATCTGCGCGGAAGTCATCAGTTCGTGGCGGTACTCGACCTGTCCGGTCGCGGGATTGACGGTTTCGATGGTCATGGCGTTCGTTCGATGTCGTGATACGTGGAAAAAGCCGAGTGTATTCTGCGAGCCGCGACGTTACGCCACCGTGGCGGGTCCCGCTTGCCGCGCACTGTCACTCCCACCCCGTCATCCCAGCGCAAGCTGGGATCCATTCTGACTTTCGCGCAGTCCCGCCGGATCCCAGACAGAAGCAAGTTGGATCCCAGCGTACGCTGGGATGACGGGCAAGCGCTGGTCATGCCATCCGCGACCTGCCACCCGCTTCCAACTTGCCACCCGTTCTCCTGCAACGCCCGTTGACGTTCCAGGACTCCTCCACCGTCATCCAAGCGCAAGCCGGGATCCATTTTGACTTTCGCGTAATCCCACAGGATCCAGGACAGAAGCAAGTTGGATCCCGGCCTACGCTGGGATGACGGGCAAGCGCTGCGACGTGCCATCGGCGACCCGCCCATCCTCCTCCCGATTGCTATCCGTTCTCCTGCAACGCCAGTTGCACGTCGCGCTGGCGACGCTTCTCCTCGCGATACATGAACCACCAGCCCAGGAATGCCGCCACGCTGACCACCAGGATCATCAAGGTGGCGAGCGCATTGATCTTCGGGCTCAGGCCCCGCCGCACCGACGAGAACACCTCGATCGGCAATGTGGTCGAACTCGGACCGGCGACGAAGCTGGCGATCACCACATCGTCCAGCGACAGCGTGAAGGCGAGCAGCCAGCCGGACACCAGGGCGGGCGCGATGATGGGCAACGTGATCAGGAAGAACACCTTGATGCGGTTGGCACCCAGGTCCATCGCGGCTTCCTCCAGCGACTTGTCCAGTTCCGACAGGCGCGAGGACACGACGACGGTGACGAAGGCCAGGGTGAAGGTGACGTGCGCGATCCAGATCGACAGGATGCCGCCCGGCTTGAAGCCTATGAATTGCCCCAGCGACACGAACATCAGCAGGATCGACAGGCCGATGATCACCTCCGGCATCACCAGCGGCGCGGTGATCAGCGCACCGAACAGGGTCTTGCCGGGGAAACGGCGCATGCGGGTCATCACCAGCGCCGCCATCGTGCCCAGTACCACCGCGGCACTGGCGGTCCAGAACGCCACCTTGATGCTGATCCAGGCGGCACGCAGCATCTTCTCGTCGCGGAACAGCTCGCCGTACCACTTGAACGAGAAGCCCGACCACACCGTGGCCAGGCGCGATTCGTTGAAGGAGTACACCATCAGGATGAAGACCGGCACGTACAGGAAAGCGAAACCCAGCCCGAGCACCAGCCAGTTGACGGTACGTTGTCCGACGCGGCTCATGTCAGCCTCCCTTCCAGCTCGCGTTGCTGTACGCGGTTGAAGATCAGGATGGGGACCAGCAGCAGGATCAGCATGACGATGGCCACCGCCGACGCCGCGGGCCAGTCGCGGTTGTTGAAGAACTCGCCCCACAGCACGCGGCCGATCATCAGCGTGTCCGGGCCACCGAGCAGTTCGGGAATCACGAATTCCCCCACCGCCGGGATCATCACCAGCATGCACCCCGCGATGATGCCGGCCTTGGACAGGGGCAGCGTGATGGTGAAGAACGCCTTCCAGGGTTTCGCACCCAGGTCGTAGGCGGCCTCCAGCAGGCGGTTGTCGTGCTTCACTAGGTTGGTGTACAGCGGCAACACCATGAACGGCAGGTAGCAGTAGACGATGCCGATGTACGCCGCGAGCGGGGTGTACAGGATCTGCAGGGGCTCGTCGATGATGCCGATCTTCATCAGCAGGTTGTTGAGCAGGCCGTTGTTCTTGAGGATGCCGATCCATGCGTAGACGCGGATCAGGAACGACGTCCACGACGGCAGCACCACCAGCATCATCGCGATGTTGCGCGACGACGGTGGCAGGCGTGCGATGACGTAGGCGATCGGGTACGCCACCAGCAGCGCGAGGAAGGTGGAGATGGCGGCGATCTTGATCGAGCTCAGATACGCCTGGATGTACTGCGAGTCGGTGAACAGCGCGGTGTAGTTGCCCAGGTTGAGCTTGAGTGTCAACGCCTCGTCGATGTACTCGAGGATGGGCGTGTACGGCGGCATCGCGATCGCCAGCTTGGCGAACGAGATCTTCAGCACGATCAGGAACGGGATGGCGAAGAACAGCAGCAGCCACACGTAGGGCACCGAGATGACGCCCCAGCGCGGCCCCGGCAGGCGCTTGCCCAGGGAACGGAGGATGTTCATGAGGTCAGCACCACGCCGTCGTTGTCGCCCCACCACACCCAGACTTCGTCGTTCCAGGTCAGGCCTTCGCTGGCCCAGCGCTGCACGTTGGCGAAGTTGGCCATGAACTTGTACCCGCTCGGCAGGCGCACGTGGTAGACCGAGTGGCTGCCGAAATAGGCGATGTCCTCGATCACGCCCTTCGCCTTGTTGTGCGGCTGTTCGGGTTCCTGCTTGCCGATGCCCAGCTTTTCCGGCCGTACCGCGAAGCCGACCTCCTGTCCTTCGAAGCCCGAGATGCCATGGCCGATGTAGATCGGGTCCGGCAGTTGCGGCGAACGGATGGTGACGTAGTCGGCTTCGTCTTCCTCCACCACGCCTTCGATCAGGTTGACCGAGCCGATGAACTCGGCGGCGAAGCGGCTGGTCGGCTGCTCGTAGATTTCGTCCGGCGTGCCGACCTGGCGGATCCAGCCCTGGTCCATCAGCGCGATGCGGGTGGCCATGGTCATGGCCTCTTCCTGGTCGTGGGTGACCATCACGCAGGTCACGCCCGACTTCTCGATGATGCTGACCAGCTCCAGCTGCATCTGCGAGCGCAGCTTCTTGTCCAGCGCGCCCATCGGTTCATCCAGCAGCAACAGCTTCGGGCCCTTCGCCAGCGAGCGCGCCAGCGCGACGCGCTGTTGCTGGCCACCGGACAACTGGTGCGGTTTGCGTTTGGCCAGTTTGCCCAGCTGTACCAGCGCCAGCATCTCCTCCACGCGCTTCCTGATCGCGTCCTTCGACAGGCCGTCCTGCTTCAGGCCGAAGGCGATGTTCTGCTCGACCGTCATGTGCGGGAACAGCGCGTAGGACTGGAACATCATGTTGAGCGGCCGCTCATACGGCGGCAGGTCGTTGAGCAGTTGCCCATCCAGGTAGATCTTGCCGGACGAGGGCTTCTCGAAACCGGCGAGGCATCGCAGCAGCGTCGACTTGCCGCTGCCCGATCCACCCAGCAACGCGAAGATCTCGCCCTTGCGGATCGTCAGGTTGGTGTCGTCCACGGCGACGAAGCCGTCGAACTCCTTGCGCACGTCGACGATGCGCAGGTACTCCTGCGGGTTCGCCTTGCCGCCCTGCCCCGCGTCCTTGCCGCCGTTGCCCTGTTCTGCCGCCATGGAATTCCCCTGGTCGCCGGACCGCGTGGGCGCCGGCCATCGATATATCGCGTGGGTCCGCCGGACACCGGCACGGGCATCGCCCGTACCGGCCGCGGCGCTTACTTGCCGGTCTTCAGTTCCGTCCAGATGCGGGTGTACTGGCGGTCCACTTCCGGCGGGATGATGGCGAAGGTGAACAGCTTCGCCTCCACCTCGGGCGTCGGATAGATCGTCGGATCCTCGGTGATCGTCTTCTCCATCAGGTCCTTCGCCTTGGGGATCGCGTTCGGATAGCTGATGAAGTTCGAATTGTTCGCCATCACCTGCGGGTCGAGCAGGTAGTTGATGAAGGCATAGGCCTCATCGATGTGCTTGGCGCCCTTCGGGATGGCCAGCATGTCGAACCATTGCGGCGCGCCTTCCTTCGGGATGGCATAGGCGATGTTGACGCCGTTGCCCGCTTCGGCGGCGCGGTCGCGCGCCTGGATGATGTCACCCGACCAGCCCACCACCAGGCAGGTGTCGCCATTGGCCATCGCATCGATGTACTGCGAGGAATGGAAATTGGTGATGTACGGGCGGATCGTCTTCAGCAGCGCGGCGGCCTTGTCGATCACCGCCGCGTCCTGGCTGTTGGGATCCTCGCCCAGGTAGTTGAGCGCAATCGGGATGATCTCCGAAGGCGTATCCAGGAAGGTCACGCCGCAGTCCTTCAGCTTGGAAATGTTCTCGGGCTTGAACACGATGTCCAGGCTGTTGGCGATGTCGGTGTTGCCGAAGGCCGCCTTCACCTTGTCGACGTTGTAGCCGATGCCGGTAGTGCCCCACATGTAGGGAATGGCGTGCTGGTTGCCGGGGTCCTGGTTCTCCAGCCGCTTCATGATGGCCGGGTCGAGGTTGGCGTAGTTGGGGATCTTGCTCTTGTCCAGCGGCAGGAACACGCCGGCCTGGATCTGCCGGCCGAGGAAGTTCATCGTCGGCACCACCACGTCGTAACCGCTGCTGCCCGCCAGCAGCTTGGTTTCCAGCACCTCGTTGCTGTCGAACACGTCGTAGGTCACCTTGATGCCGGTGCTCTTCTCGAAGTTCGGGATGGTGTCTTCGGCGATGTAGTCGGACCAGTTGTAGACGTTGACCTGCTTGGCGCCGCCGGTGTCGGTGCCGCCTTCCCCGGCGGGTTTTCCGCCGCATGCGGCGAGGGTGCACAGGGCCAGGGTGGTTGCCAGTACGCGCAGTTTCATCAATCTCTCTCCGTTCGGCCCGCAAGGGCGGCTTGATGTGGTCCCGTACCGGCCTGGGGCCGCCGCGGGCATGCTGTCATTGCAATGGCCTGTTCCGTGCCGGCGTTGCTCCCCTTCTCCCCTCCCCTGTGTCGCCACCCGCTCCCGTGGGTGACGCCACGATGACGAAGGGCGCGTCCGTCATGGCCCGCGCCCTCGTGTGTGTCAGCGTCCGGTCTTCAGCTCCGTCCAGATGCGCGTGTACTGGCGATCCACTTCCGGCGGCAGCACCGCGAAGGTGAACAGTTTCGCGTCCACGTCCGCCGGCGGATAGATCGTCGGATCATCCGCGATGCTTTTCTCGACCAGCGGCCGGGACGCCGGCACCGGGTTCGGATAGGTCACGTAGTTGGTGTTCGCCGCCGCCACCTTCGGGTCGAGCAGGTAGTTGATGAAGGCGTAGGCATTGTCGACATTCTTCGCATCCTTCGGGATGGCCAGCATGTCGAACCACTGCGGCGCGCCTTCCTTCGGGATCGAGTACGCCACGTTGACGCCGTTGCCCGCTTCGGCGGCGCGGTCGCGCGCCTGGATGATGTCGCCCGACCAGCCCACCACCAGGCAGACATCGCCGTTGGCCAGGTCGTTGATGTACGAGGAAGAGTGGAAGTTGCGGATATAGGGGCGGATCGACTTCAGCAGCGCCGCCGCCTTGTCGATGGTGGCCGGATCGAAACTGTGCGGATCTTCGCCCAGGTAGTTCAGCGCAATCGGGATCAGCTCCGACGGCGTGTCCAGCACCGTGATGCCGCAGTCCTTCAGCTTGGCCGCGTTCTCCGGCTTGAACACCACGTCCCAGCTGCCGGTCACGGCGGTGTCGCCGAAGATGGCCTTGATCTTGTCGACGTTGTAGCCGATGCCGCTTGTGCCCCAGAGGTAGGGCACGGCGTACTGGTTGCCCGGGTCCTGCAGCGCGATGCGCTCGAGCATCTTCGGGTCGAGGTTCTTCAGGTTCGGGAGCTTGCTCTTGTCCAGCGGCAGGAACACACCGGCCTGGATCTGCCGTCCCAGGAAGCTCAGCGAAGGCACCACCACGTCGTAACCACTGCTGCCGGCCAGCAGCTTGGTCTCGACCATCTCGTCGCTGTCGAACACGTCGTAGGTGACCTTGACGCCCGACTGCTGCTCGAAGTTCGGGATCGTGTCCTCGGCGATGTAGTCGGACCAGTTGTAGACGTTGAGGGTCTTCGAGGGCGCGTCGGCCGTGGCCTGCCCGTCCTTGCCGCCACAGGCTGCCAGCACGGCGGCGGCCAGCATGACGGTGAGGGTCTTGAGCTTCATCGGGGTCTCCATGGAATCAGGATCGGGGGATGGAAACATCATACGCCCGGGCCGCGACGCCGTGACGCAGCGCACGCATCGCGGCGCGGCCTCACAGCCCCAGATCGTCGGCAGTGTCGTTGAGCGCCTTCCATGTCTTGTCGAACAGCTCGTCCACCTGCGTACGGGTGATCACCAGCGGGGGCGACAGCAGCATCGCGTCCCAGGTGGCGCGCAGGATCAGCCCGTGCCTGAGCGCGTGGTCGCGGCAGCGAGGACCGACGGTGCCGCGCTCGGGGAAGAACGCGCGCTTGCGCTTGTCCGGCACCAGTTCCAGCGCGCCGACCATGCCGGCGATGCGCGCCTGCCCGACCAGCCGGTGTTCGCCCAGCTCGGCCCAGCGCTGCGCCAGGTAGGGCGCGACTTCGGTCTTCGCGCGCTCGACGATCTTCTCGTCCTGGAGGATGCGGATGTTCTCCAGCGCCACCGCCGCGCACACCGGGTGGCCCGAGTACGTGGCCCCGTGCGCCAGTTCGCCGCCCTGCTCCTTCAGCACCTTGGCCACGCGGTCGTTGAACATCGCCGCGCCCAGCGGGATGTAGCCGGAGGTGATGCCCTTGGCCACCGGCATGATGTCCGGCTGGAAACCGAAGTACTGCGAACCGAACCACTCGCCGGTGCGGCCGAAACCGCAGATCACTTCGTCGGCCACCAGCAGCACGTCGTACTTGCGGCAGATGCGCTCGATCTCGGGCCAGTAGGTCTTCGGCGGAATGTAGACACCGATGGCACCCATGATGGGCTCGCCGATGAAGGCGGCCACGCGGTCCGGGCCGAGTTCGAGGATCTTGTCCTCCAGCCGGCGCGCGGCGACCAGCCCGTACTCGTCCTCGTCCATGTCGCCGCCGTCTGCGAACCAGAACGGAGGATCGATGTGGTGGATGTCGGGGATCGGCAACCCGCCCTGCTTGTGCATGCCCTTCATGCCACCGAGGCTGGCGCCGGCCATGGTGGTGCCGTGGTAGCCATCGTGGCGGCCGATGAAGATGTTCTTCTGCGGCTTGTCCTGCACGGCCCAGAAATGGCGGACCAGGCGCAGGATGGTGTCGTTGGCCTCCGACCCGGAATTGACGAAGAAGGAGTGATTGAGATCGCCCGGCGCCAGCTCGGCCAGCTTCGCCGCCAGTGCGATCGTCGGCTCGGTGGTGCACTGGAAGAAGCTGTTGTAGTAGGCCAGCTGCGTCATCTGCTTCGACGCCACCTCGCCCAGTTCCTTGCGCCCATACCCGATGTTGACGCACCACAGGCCGGCGAACGCATCGAGCAGCTGGTTGCCTTCCGCATCCCACACGTAGCAACCCTCCCCCTTGGTGAGGATGCGCGTGCCTTTCTTCGCCAGCGCGGCGTTGTCGTTGAACGGATGCAGGTGGTGCTCGGCATCGAGCTTCTGCAGGGTGCGGGTGTCGAGTTGGTTCATACACGCTCCAATGATTGGGCCCCTTTCCCATTGGGAGAGGGGTTGGGGTGAGGGTCCGGCAGAACCATCGGCGGTGAATCATCCCGATGCCGCCGTACCCTCATCCGGCGCTTCGCGCCACCTTCTCCCGGCGGGAGAAGGGAACAGCATTCAGACGTTCAACAACAGGAACTCCCGCTCCCACGAACTGATCACGCGGAAGAAGGTCTCGTATTCCTTGCGCTTCACCGACACGTAGGCACGCACGAAACGCGCGCCCATCAGGTCCTGCAGCGGCTTGCAGCCTTCCAGTTCGTCCAGCGCCTCGCCCAGCGAGCGCGGCAGCTCGAAGCCGATGTCCTGCGCACTGCTGGACAGCGGTTCGGTCGGCTTGAGCTGTTCGCGGATGCCCAGCAGGCCGCAGGCCAGCGTGCCGGCCATGGCGAGATACGGATTGGCATCGGAACCGGCAAAGCGGCTTTCCACCCGCATGTTTTCCGGCGTGTCCATCGGCACGCGCAGGCCGCAGGTACGGTTGTCGTAACCCCACTGCACGTTGATCGGCGCCACCTGACCCAGCGCCAGCCGCCGGTAGGAGTTGACGTTGGGACCGAAGAACGCCATCGCCATCGGCACGTACTTCTGCAGGCCGCCCAGGTAATGGCCGAACAGCTTGCTGCCCTTGCCCTCGGTCTTGCCGGTGAACACGTTGCGGCCGGTCTTCACGTCCAGCAGGCTCTGGTGGATATGCATGGCGCTGCCGGGCTCGTTTTCCATCGGCTTGGCCAGGAAGGTGGCGTACACGCCATGCCGCATCGCCGCTTCGCGCATCGTGCGCTTGAACAGGAACACCTGGTCGGCGCGCGACAGGGCATCGTCGTGGGTGAAGTTGACTTCCAGCTGCGCAGCGCCGGATTCGTGGATCAGCGTATCCACGTCCAGCTCCATCGCATCGCAGTAGTCGTACATCAGGTCAAGGATGGGGTCGAACTCGTTGACCGCATCGATGGAGTACGACTGCCGCGCGGTTTCGGGGCGGCCGGAGCGACCGGCGGGTGGCAGCAGCGGGAAATCCGGATCGGTGTTCTTCTGCACCAGGAAGAACTCCAGCTCCGGTGCCACCACCGGGCGCAGCCCTTCCTTCTCGTACGCGGCCAGCACACGCCGCAGCACGTTGCGCGGGGCCAGGTCGTGCGGCTTGCCATCCTTGGTGTGGCAGTCGTGGATCACCTGCGCGGTGGGGTCGGTGGCCCACGGCACCATACGCACGGTGTCGGGGTCGGGCCGCAGGAACATGTCCGAGTCCGACGGCGAGGTCAGCTCGTAATAGTCGTCGGGGTAATCGCCGGTGACGGTGGTGGCGAAGATGCCTTCGGGGAGGCGCGTGCCGTAGTCATGGCTGAACTTGTCGGCGGGGATGATCTTGCCGCGCGCGATGCCGGTGATGTCGGGTACCAGGCACTCGACCTCGGTGATGCTGCGCTCTTTCAGCCAGCGGCGCAGTGAACTCTCGGAAGGCTCGGCGGCGGCGGCTTTCTTTCGCTGTGTCTGTTTCTGGCTCATGGGGAACACGGTCCTGGGAAGGGAGGCACCGGCGCGGGACGGCCGGCGGCATTGGATACGGGCGCTTCAGCGCCCGCCCTCCCATGGCGGTGGATGCCGCCGCTTCATGCCACGCCTCCGCGCCCTGCCGCACGGGCGCGACAGGCGTCGCCGAATGCCCGGAAAAGCGCAAGGTAGAACCGGTTTTCGGCGACCTTCCATTCGGGGTGCCACTGCACGGCCAGCATGAAGGCGGCGCCGTCGTGGCGGAACGCCTCGATCAGTCCATCCGGCGCCTGCGCTTCGACGACCAGCCCTTCGCCCAGGCGGCGCACGCCCTGGCCATGCAGCGAATTGACGGTGGCACGCGTGTCACCGACCAGCGTGGCCAGCACGCCACCCGGCACCAGCGCGATGTCGTGCGCAGGGCCGTACTGCACGTCCAGCGGATCGTCCCTGTTCTCGCGATGATCCATGAAGCCGGGCTGCTCGTGCACTTTCTGGTACAGGCTGCCCCCGAAGGCGACGTTGACTTCCTGGAAGCCGCGGCAGATCGCCAGCACCGGCACACCCATCTCGATCGCCAGCGGGATCAGCGGCAGGTTGGTGGCATCGCGGCGGGGATCCAGCAGGTTGCCTTCGTAGCTGGATTCGTCGCTGTAATGATGCGGTTCGATATTGCTGACCGCGCCGGTCAGCAGCAGGCCATCGAGTCCCTCCAGCACCTGGCGCAGCGGCAGCACCGGGTCCAGCGTGGGCACCAGCAGCGGCAGGCAGCCTGCCCCGTCGACCACCGCGCGCACATATTTCTCGCCGACAGCGAGGAAGGGATGTGCACCGATTTGCTTGTGGTCGGTCGGCAGACCGACCCGCGGCAGCGGGGTCATGCAGGAAGCCCGAAGTGGCTTGCAGGCAAGTTAACCCGGCCGTTTTATTTTTACAACACGACACGCCAGGATGGCGTTTTCGGCGCCGATATGGTGCGCTGCGGCACCAATTTCGGGCATTTCATCGACCTGAAGGAATTCAGGCGTTGAGTATTCTTGACGCACCGGCAGCTCTGCTAAGCTGCCCGCAGCCTCCAGGAACACCATCATGCGCCCCGATTCCGCCGCGCCTTCCCTGCCTGTCGACGACGCCGCCACGCTGGCCTCGATCCCCGATTGCGAGCAGATCGACCTGCTGCTGCCGGACATGAACGGCCTGCTGCGCGGCAAGCGCGTTACCCGTGATGCACTGGAGAAGGTGTACCGCGACGGCGTGTGCCTGCCGATGTCGCTGATCGCCACCGACATCACCGGCAACACCGTGGAGGAAACCGGCCTGGGCTACGACATCGGCGACGAGGACCGCGTGTGCCGGCCCGTGCCCGGTTCGCTGCGGCCGGTGCCGTGGTCGCCACGCCCGGCTGCGCAACTGTTGTTGAGCATGGAGGATGCGCAGGGCGGCATGTTCGAGGCCAATCCGCGCGAAGTGCTCAGGCGCGTGCTGGCGCGTTACGCCGCACGCGGGCTGAAGCCGGTGGTGGCGGTGGAACTGGAGTTCTACCTGTTCGACCAGCGCATGGATGACGCCGGCCGCCCACGCACCTCGATCAATCCGGCGACCGGCCAGCGCAACACCAGCACGCAGGTCTACTACATGGAAGACCTCAACGACTACCGGGGCTTCACCGATGCGGTGGCCGCCATCTGCCGGGCGCAGCGCATTCCCGCCGACACGGCGGTGGCCGAGTACGCGCCGGGACAGTTCGAGATCAACCTCAAGCACCGCGACGACGCCCTGCTCGCCTGCGACGATGCGATCTACCTGAAGCGCGCGATCAAGGCCGCCGCGCAGCAGCAGGGACTGATGGCCAGCTTCATGGCCAAGCCGTTCGCCGAGCAGGCCGGCAGCGGCATGCATATCCATGCCAGCGTGCTGGATGCCAGCGATCGCAACATCTTCGCCTCGCCGCCTTCAGCGCCGGCAGAGGCCCTGAAGCACGCCATCGGCGGCCTGCAGCGCAGCGACCAGGACTGCCTGCTGCTGTTCGCACCGCATGCCAACAGCTACCGCCGCTTCGTGCTGAATGCGTTCGTGCCGCTCAACGACGTGTGGGGCTACAACAACCGCACCGTCGCCATGCGCATCCCGCACAGCGACGAAGCCAACACGCGCATCGAGCACCGCATCGCCGGTGCCGATGCCAACATCTACCTGGTCACCGCAGCGGTGCTCGCCGGCATGTTGCACGGCATGGAGGAGGGTTTCGACCCCGGTCCTCCGGTGACCGGCAACGCCTACGACCAGACCGAGATCCGCACTCCGTTCTGGCGCGAGGCCATCGGATCGTTCATGGGCAGCGAGTTCATCCGCGCGCAGTTCGGCACGTCGTTCCAGCACATCTACGGCCAGCAGAAGCTCAAGGAGATGCACAGCTTCTATACCGAGGTGACGGATCTGGAGTACGCGTGGTACCTGCGGTCGGTGTGAGACGAATGTCGCGCGCTCTTCCAGCCGTCATTCCGGCGTACGCCGGGCTCTCAGCCGCCGAATGGCGGGTCATCCATCTTGCTCTCGCTGCTGCCGGACAGCGAAACAGCAACGTGGATTCCGGCGTCCGCCGGAATGACGGCAGGGAAACGTCATGACCGTCTCCCCCGGCATGTCCTACCCCGACAGCTGGTACGCCGCCAGCGCCACGCCATTACCTGCGCAACCGGTGCTGCAGGGGCGCGTGGACGCCGATGTCTGCATCCTCGGTGCCGGCTATACCGGCCTGTCGGCAGCTCTGGAACTGGCGGAAGCCGGCTACAAGGTCGTCGTGCTGGAAGCCGAGCGCATCGGCTGGGGCGCGTCGGGGCGCAACGGCGGGCAGGCGATCGCCGGTTTCAGCTGCGGCGAAGCGAAGCTGGAAGCGCTGGTCGGTTTCGACGACGCGAAGAAGATGTTCGACCTGTCGCTGGACGGCCTGCGCTGGCTGCGGGGTCGCATCGACCGGCACGGGATCGACTGCGATTGGCGCGATGGCCACGCCACCGTGCCGATCAAGCCGCGCCAACAGCGCGAGGTCGAGCACGCGATCGAGGACTTCAACACACGCTACGGCCACCCCGTGCAGTGGTGGAGCCGCGAGCGGCTGCGCGCCGAGTTGGCCAGTGACCGCTACCTGGGCGCGATGTACGACCCGCTGAGCGGCCACCTGCATCCGCTCGCCTATGCGCTTGGCCTGGGTCGTGCGGCGCTGGCCGCCGGCGCGCGGATCTTCGAAGGCTCGCGCGTCATCCAACTGGTCCGTGGTGCGCGACCCGTGCTGAAGACCGCCCGCGGCGAAGTCGTCTGCGACACGGTCATCCTCGCCGGCAACGCGCTGCTGCGCGGCATCGCGCCCGAACTGGAATCGCGGATGATGCCGGTCGGCACTTACATCGCCGCCACGCCCCCGCTGGGCGAGGCGCGTGCGCGCGAGCTGATCCGCAACGACATGGCCGTGGCCGACACCAACTGGGCGCTGGACTACTTCCGTCTTGGCCGCGACCACCGCCTGCTGTTCGGTGGGCGCGCGAGCTACTCGACGATGACGCCACCCAACCTGCGCGGCGTGATGACGCGGCGCATGCATCGCGTCTTCCCGCAGTTGCGCGACGTGGGCATCGAGTATCTGTGGGGCGGAATGATCGACATATCCCTCAACCGCGCCCCGCACTGGGGCCGTCTGACACCGAACCTGTACTTCGCGCAGGGCTTCTCGGGCCATGGCGTGATCGCCGCCGGGCTGGCCGGTACCGTGATCGCCGATGCCATCCGCGGACAGGCCGAACGGCTGGACCTGTTCGCCAGGATCCGCCATCACCCCTTCCCCGGCGGACGCGCCCTGCGCACCCCGCTCCTGGTCGCCGCGATGGCCTGGTACAAGCTTCGCGACGCCCTCTGGTGACGCCGCTGCACGCACCGGTTTTCGTGACGGCGCTCTCAAGTCCCTCACGGAGCGGCCGATAACGGGTACATGGATACCCCGTGGCGCCGATGACGATGCCGACACCCCTGCGTGTTCCAACCGCCCCTGCAAGCAATTCGCCCCTGCCACAACGCATCCTGGTGGTGGAGAACTCGCGCACGCATGCGCGGCTGATCGGCGAGGCCATCGAGCAGAAACTCAGTCTCCCGGTGGTCTATGCCTCGACCCTCGGCGAGGCGCGCGCGACGTTGGAGAAGCATCCGGACTGGTTCATGGTGGTCACCAGCCTGGTGCTGGCCGACGGCAGCCACGACGAGGTGGTGGAGTTCTTCCTCTCGCGCCACTTGCCCACGGTGGTGGTGAGCGGCGTCTACGACGACGGCCTGCGCGAACAGGTGCTGCGACGGCAGGTCGTGGACTACGTACTCAAGAACACGCCGGGCAGCATCGATTACCTGGTCTGGCTGGTGCAGCGGCTGGAACGCAATCGCCGCATCGCCGCGCTGATCGTCGACGACTCGCGCTCGGCCCGCCAGCATGCGGCGGCGCTGCTGTCGATGTACGGTTTCCGCGTGGTGGAAGCGGCGGATGGAGAGGCCGGCCTGACGATGCTGGATGCCAACCCGGACATCCGTCTGGCCATCGTCGACCAGGAAATGCCCGGCATGAAGGGGCATGAGTTCACCCGGCGCCTGCGTGCACGGCATGCGCGCGACCACCTGGCGATCATCGGCATTTCGGGCACCAGCGATGGCAGCCTGGTGCCGCGCTTCCTCAAGAGCGGCGCCAACGACTTCCTGCACAAGCCCTTCTCGCGCGAAGAATTCTTCTGCCGCGTCTCGCAGAACATCGACCAGCTGGAACTGATTGGCACGCTGCAGGACCTGGCCACGCGCGACTTCCTCACCGGCCTGCCCAACCGCCGCCACTTCCTGGCCGAATGCCACGCACTGCTGCCCAATACGTTGGGACGGCAGCAGTCGGTGACGTCGGCGATCATCGATATCGACCACTTCAAGCACATCAACGACACCTACGGCCACGAAGCCGGCGACGTGGCGCTCAAGGCGGTGGCCCAGACCATCGCCCGTCACGCCGGCACGCAGGATCTGGTCGCCCGTTTCGGCGGCGAGGAGTTCTGTGCACTGGTGCCCTACCTGGGTGAAAGCGAAGCGGTGGAGTATTTCGAATCGCTGCGCACCGCGATAGAAGCGCTGGAAGTCGACATCGGCAGCCACAAGCTGCGCATGACGGTCAGCATCGGCGTCTTCCGGACGCGTTTCCCGGGCCAGACGCTCAATCACCTGCTCAGCGAAGCTGACCGACGCCTCTACCTGGCAAAGGCGGGTGGGCGGAACCGGGTGGTGTCCAGCGGCTGACGGGCGTTGCTCTTGTGTAGGAGCGACGTGAGTCGCGACCGCAAAGTCGATACAACCGCGTCGGGTCGACGCTGGAAAAGCCGGCACAACACCGAGAACGACGTCGGCAGAACCCGAGTCTGCCGAATCCGTTGGGTCTATGGTCGCGACTCACGTCGCTCCTACAAGGGCCAACCTCTGCTGCGGCCACCTGTCGCGGCATTGATCCCGATCAATGCCGCGACACAGGCGCACACCTAGATTGCCCCTGCATTCCGGCATCCGCCGGCAGGGGACACGCTCATGACACTGCTGATCTGGCAGGACGACATGGATACGGGCATCGACATCATCGATGGCCAGCACCGCCGCATCGTGGAGATGATCAACCACCTGCACATCACCCAGAAGTCGATGGAACGCTTCGCCGTGGCCGAGGTGATCGATGAACTGGTCGACTACACGCTATCGCACTTCGCATTCGAGGAGGAACTGATGGAGGAAGCGGGCTATCCCTTCAGCGCTGCGCACAAGCGCGTGCATGAAGTGTTCACCAAGCGCGTTTCCGAATACCGCCTGCGCTTCGAGGCCGGCGAGGACATCGTGGACGAACTGCGCAGCATGCTGTCGCGCTGGCTGTTCAATCACATCCGCAACGACGACAAGGCCTACGCGGATTCCGTGAAGCGCCATCTCAACCAGTTCGTGAAGGACCACCAGCAGGGCGGTTGGCTGAGCCGCACCGTGAAGCGACTGTTCGGCTAGCGTGCACCGCGCGCGCTCACCCGCATCGCACGGCCCCGCACATGGCGCACGCTACCTGCGGCGCGGCATCACCAGCAGCGCCAGCAATGTCAGTACCGCCATCGCGGCCAGATACCCGCCCACCGATGCCAGGCCATAGCGTTCGCCGAGGCGCGTGGCGATGTAGGGCGCGGGCGACGCGCCGAGGATGCCCGCCAGGTTGAATGCCAGCGACGCGCCGGTATAGCGCACCGCTGTGGGAAACATCTCCGCGAGGATCGTCCCGCAGGGACCGTACGTCAGCCCCATCGCGCCCAGCCCCAGCGCCAGGAACGCGAGCACGCCGAGGTCGCTGCCGGATTCCAGCAGCGGGGCGAAAACGAACCCGAAACCGATGATCAGCAGCGTGGCCACGATCATCGCGTTGCGACGCCCGAAGCGGTCGGCATACAGTGCGGACAGCGGAATCGTCAGCGCGAAGAACAGTACGCCGACCATCTGCAGCAGCAGGAAATGCTCGCGCGAGTAGCCCAGCTTCGACGTGCCCCAGCTCAGCGCGAACACGGTCATCAGATAGAACAGCACGAACGTCGCCACCAGCGCGAACGTTCCGGTCAGCAGCGCAAAGGGATGTTCGCGCACCGTGGTGAGCATCGGCACCTTGACGCGCTCGTCGCGATCCAGCGCCTTCTGGAAATCGGGTGTCTCGGTGATCCGCAGCCGCACCCACAGACCGACGAAGACCAGCGCCGCACTGGCGACGAACGGGATGCGCCAACCCCATGCCAGGAATTGCGCGTCCGTCATCACCTGGGTCAGCAGCAGGAAGATGCCGGTGGAGCAGAGGAAGCCGATCGGCGCACCGAGTTGCGGGAACATGCCGTACCACGCACGCTTTCCGGGCGGCGCGTTCTCCGTCGCCAGCAACACGGCGCCACCCCACTCGCCGCCCAGGCCGATGCCTTGTCCCAGCCGGCACAACGCCAACAGCATCGGCGCCATGATGCCGACCTGTGCGTAGGTCGGCAGCAGGCCGATTACCACCGTCGAGATGCCCATCGTCAGCAGCGCCGCCACCAGCGTCGCCTTGCGCCCCACGCGGTCGCCGAAGTGCCCGAACAACGCCGAGCCCACCGGCCGCGCGATGAACGCCAGTGCGAAGGTCGCGAAGGACTGCAGCGTGGCCGTCGTCGGATCGCTCTGCGGGAAGAACAGGTGCGGAAACACCAGTACCGCCGCCGTGGCGTAGATGTAGAAATCGAAGAATTCGATGGTGGTGCCGATCAGACTGGCGAACAGCACGCGGCCGGGGGAGTTGGTGGGCGTGGAAGCGGCGGCGCTGGCGGTCATGGAGTAGCCGATCGGTGGGTCGGGGCGATTCTGGCAGAACCACAAGCCGAGGTGCTTGCTGGGACTTCCCTCTCCCCGCCTGCGGGGAGAGGGTGCCGAAGGCGGGTGAGGGGCGAACGGAGATGCGAGAGCTGCGCGCCCGGCTCATTGCCGCGCCCGCCCCTCATCCGCCCTCCGGGCACCTTCTCCCCGCTTGCGGGGAGAAGGAACAGCATGTCTTCCGCCTCGCGGGGAGAAAGAACAGCGTGGCCCCCGCTTGCCGGGAGAAAGAGTACCTCGTCAGCTCCCCAGATTGATCCACGTCGCCTTGATCTCCGTGTACTTGTCGAAGGCATGCAACGACTTGTCGCGGCCGTTGCCGGACTGCTTGTAGCCCCCGAACGGCGCGGTCATGTCGCCGCCGTCCCAGTAGTTCACCCACACGCTGCCCGCACGCAACTTGCGTGCCACGCGGTGCGCGCGGCTGATGTCGCGCGTCCACACGCCCGCCGCCAGCCCGTACTCGCTGTCGTTGGCCATGCGCAGGGCTTGTTCCTCGCTGTCGAAGGCGATCACCGACAGCACCGGCCCGAAGATCTCCTCGCGGCTGATGGTGTGCTCGTGCGCCACATCGTCGAACACGGTCGGCTCGATATAGCACCCACCACTCACCACGTCGGCGCGCTGGCCACCCAGCGCCAACTTCGCGCCCTCGGCCTTGCCCTTCTCGATGTAGTCGAGCACGCGCTGCGTCTGTCCTTCGTCCACCATCGCGCCCATCGGCGCGCCGGGATCCAGCGGATGGCGCGGACGCATCGCCTTGCCGGCCTCGACCACGCGGGCGACGAACTCATCCTTGATCGACCGCTCCACCAGCAGGCGCGAGGCCGCGGTGCAGACTTCGCCCTGGTTGTAGAAGATGCCGCCCGCCGCGGCCTTCGCGGCTACGTCCAGGTCGTGCGCATCGGCGAAGACGAGGTTGGGACTCTTGCCGCCGCACTCCATGTACGCGCGCTTCATGTTCGACAGGCCCGCGCACTGCAGCAGCCGCTTGCCGACCGCGGTGGAGCCGGTGAACACCAGCCCGTCCACGTCCATGTGCAGCGCCAGCGGCTCCCCCGCGGTCTTGCCGAAGCCGGGCACCACATTGAGCACCCCCGCCGGGATGCCGGCTTCGATCGCGAGCTCGGCCAGGCGGATCGCGGTCAGCGGCGATTTCTCCGACGGCTTCAGCACGATGGAGTTGCCCATCGCCAGCGCCGGGGCGAGCTTCCACGACGCCATCAGCAGCGGGAAATTCCACGGCACGATCGCGCCGATCACGCCCAACGGTTCGCGCGTCACCAGGCCCAGTTCGTCCTGGCCGGTGGCGGCGACTTCGCCATATACCTTGTCCAGCGCTTCGGCGGTCCATCCCATGCAACGGATGGTGGCGGCGATATCGACGCTGCGCGCGTCGCTGACCGGCTTGCCCATGTCGAGCGATTCCAGCAGCGCCAGCTCGTCCGCATGCTGTTCGATCAACTGGGTGAGCTTGAGCAGCACTTTCTTGCGATGCGTCGGCCGCGCGTTGGACCACGCGCCTGCATCGAAGCTGCGTCGCGCGGCGGCGACGGCGCGGTTGATGTCCTCTTCCTGCCCATCGGCGACCCGGCCCAGCACGCGCCCGTCGATCGGGCTGACGCAGTCGAAGGTCTTGCCCGAGGCGGCATCGACGTACTTGCCGTCGATGAAGGCCTGCGTGCGGATCGACAGCGTGCCGGCCATCGCTTGCCAGTCCTGTTGCGTGCGGGGGTTGCTCATGGAAGCTCCTGGCTGTGTTCCCTTCTCCCACCGGGAGAAGGTGGCGCGAAGCGCCGGATGAGTGTTCGGCGGAGTCCACGATGCCGGTAACTCACTGGCTTCGCCGGACCCTCACCCCAACCCCTCTCCCGACGGGAGAGGGGCTCGAATCATCTAGAACGTCGCCGGTGTATTGGCGCTGACAATCACGGCATCGGTGTCGCCGACGTTGCGGAAGCGATGCGGCGTACGGCTTTCGAAGTAATAGCCCTCGCCAGCCTTCAGCACGCGCACCTGGTCGCCGACGGTGACCTCGACTTCGCCTGCGATCACCACCCCGCCCTCCTCGCCGTCGTGCGCCAGCATGCTGTCGCCGGTATCGCTGCCCGGCGGCATCACTTCGCGCAGGATGCACATCTGGCGCTGCGGGCGGTGCTGGCCGACGAGGAAGTAATGGATGCCGTTACTGCCCACGTCCGGCAATTCGTCGGCCACATAGAACGGGCTGTCGGGCAGCCCCTTTTCCAGGTCGAGCGTGAAGAAGTCGGCCAGCGAAATGGGGATGCCGTCCAGCACCTTCTTCAACGAGCTCACCGACGGGCTGACCTTGTTCTGCTCGATCAACGAAATGGTGCTGTTGGTGACGCCCACGCGCTTGGCCAGCTCGCGCTGGCTGAGGCTTTTGGATTTGCGGACCAGTTGCAGGCGTGCGCCGATGTCCATCACCACCCTTGCAGGAAAGCGGAAAGTGTTGCGGGATACTTTACACCCCTGGGCAACCCTGCTGGAAAGCCCCGGACCGGCGATTTGCAGGAGGGGCTTTAGCCCCGAGGCTTCTGGTGTGAAAGCGTCGGGGCTAAAGCCCCTCCTGCAACAGCGATGCGCTCAGGGGGACCCACGGCACATCAGTTGTAAAGTTTTTTCAACGCGCTAAGCTGCCCGCATCCGTCCCGTCCCCTGGAGCCGCGATGAGCGCCGACGACACCTCCTCCGCCCTGGCCGACCACTACGCCCGCCAGAACCTGGAGGCACCCGCCTCGCTCGACCACTTCTGGATGCCGTTCACGGCCAACAGGCAGTTCAAGGCAAAGCCCCGGCTGCTCGCCAGCGCGTCCGGCATGTACTACCGCGATGTCGACGGCAACGAGGTGCTGGATGCCACCGCCGGCCTGTGGTGCTGCAACGCCGGCCATGCGCGGCCCCGCATCGTCGAAGCGGTAAGGCAGCAGATCGGCACGCTCGACTTCGCGCCCAATTTTTCGATGAGTTCGCCGCTGCCGTTCAGGCTGGCGGAACGACTGGCCGCGCTTGCGCCGGGCGACCTCAACAAGGTGTTCTTCAGCAACTCCGGCTCGGAAGCCGTGGACAGCGCGCTGAAGATCGCCCTGGCCTACCACCGGGTACGCGGCGAAGGCCAACGCACGCGTTTCATCGGTCGCGAGAAGGGCTACCACGGTGTCGGCTTCGGCGGCATGTCCGTGGGTGGCCTGCCGAACAACCGCAAGTGGTTCGGCCCAGGACTTCCCGCCGTTTCGCACATACGCCACACGCTTGACGTGTCGCGCAATGCGTTCTCGAAAGGCCTGCCGCCGCATGGCATCGAACTGGCCGAAGACCTTGAGCGGCAGATCGCGCTGTACGACGCCTCCACCATCGCCGCCGTCATCGTCGAGCCGATCTCCGGTTCCGCCGGCGTGGTGATCCCGCCGCAGGGCTACCTGCAGCGGCTGCGCGAGATCTGCGACAGGCACGGCATCCTGCTGATCTTCGACGAAGTGATCACCGGCTTCGGCCGCGTGGGGCATGCCTTCGGCGCGCAGCGCTTCGGCGTCACGCCGGACATGATTACCGCCGCCAAGGGCATCACCAACGGCTGCGTGCCGATGGGCGCCACCTTCGTGTCGGACCGCATGTTCGACGCGTTCATGAGCGGGCCGGACAGCGCCATCGACATGTTCCATGGCTACACCTACTCCGGCCATCCGCTGGCCTGCGCCGCTGCGCTGGCCACGCTCGATACGTACGAGGAAGAAAACCTCTTCGACAAGGCGCTGGAACTCGGCGACTACTGGCAGGATGCGCTGCATTCGCTCAAGGGCTTGCCCAACGTCGTGGACATCCGCAACTACGGCCTTGTCGGCGCGATCGAGCTGGCGCCACGCACCGGTGCACCAGGCGCGCGGGCCTACGATGTGTTCAGTCGTGCTTTCCACGAGGGCCACCTGCTGATCCGGGTGACCGGCGACGTCATCGCCCTGTCGCCGCCCCTGATCGTGGAAAAGCACCACATCGACCGGATCGTGGATGTCCTGGCGGACACCATACGGGCAACCGCGTAAAATTACGGACCAATGGCACCAGCGCTCCCCACGCGCGAAGCCCCTTCCCGCTACTGGAGAGCAACATGCTGATTGGCGTCCCCAAGGAAATAAAGAACCACGAATACCGCATCGGCCTTACCCCGGCCGGCGCGCGCGAACTCGTCTCCAATGGCCACCAGGTCCTCGTGCAGCGCGACGGCGGCAAGGCCATCGGCCTGACCGACGAGCAGTACGTCAAGGCCGGCGCGCAGATCGTCGATACCGCCGAAGAGATCTTTGCGCGCGCCGACATGATCATCAAGGTCAAGGAGCCGCAGCCGAACGAGTGCGCCATGCTGCGCCCCGGCCAGGTGCTCTACACCTACCTGCACCTCGCACCCGATCCGGAGCAGACCAAGGCGCTGGTCGCCTCCGGTGCCACCTGCATCGCCTATGAAACCGTCACCGACCGCAAGGGTGGCCTGCCGCTGCTCGCGCCGATGTCGGAAGTCGCCGGCCGCATGTCGATCCAGGCCGGCGCGCACGCGCTGGAAAAGGCGCAGGGCGGTTCCGGCGTGTTGCTCGGCGGCGTGCCGGGCGTGAAGCCGGCCGAAGTGCTGGTGATCGGCGGCGGCGTGGTCGGCATCAACGCCGCGCGCATGGCGATGGGCATGAATGCACACGTCACCATCCTGGACCGCTCGCTCGACCGCCTGAAGTACCTGGATGAGTTGTACGGCCACCAGCTGACCACGATCTACTCAACCCGCGACGCCATCGAGGAACGCCTGCCGGACACCGACCTGGTGATCGGTGCGGTGCTGATCCCGGGTGCCGCCGCGCCCAAGCTCGTCTCGCGCGACCAGCTGAAACTGATGCGTCCGGGCTCGGTGCTGGTGGACGTGGCGATCGACCAGGGCGGCTGCTTCGAAACCTCGAAGGCCACCACCCACCAGAACCCGACCTACGAAGTGGACGGCATCATCCACTACTGCGTGGCCAACATGCCCGGCGGCGTCGCCCGCACGTCCACGTTCGCACTGACCAATGCCACCCTGCCCTTCGCCGTGCAGCTGGCCAACAAAGGCGCGAAGCAGGCCATGCTGGACGACGAGCACCTGCTCAACGGCCTGAACGTACACGCCGGCAAGATCACCTACAAGGCCGTGGCCGACGATCTCGGTTACGCGTACGTGCCGGCGCGGGAAGCGCTGGCCTGATCCTGCTGTTCCCTTCTCCCCGCCCACGGGGAGAAGGTGCCGAAGGCGGATGAGGGGCACGCCGGAGCCATCACCGCCTCGACCATGACGACCCTATCGAGCGACTGGAAAAAGCAACACTCGAAACACCGCGCCACGATTGAAGACAAGGGCTCCGTCGCCCCTCACCCGCCCTCCGGGCACCCTCTCCCCGCATGCGGGGAGAGGGACTCCACCAGGTAGTCGGCCATGACCGAAGCGTTGCATCACTTCTTCAACGGACAGCGGATGGAGGGCACCAGCGGCCACTTCGGCGACGTATTCGACCCCGCGACCGGCGCCGTCACCGCCCGCGTGCCCTTGGCCTCGGCCGATGACGTGGAGCAGGCCGTGGACGCCGCATCCGCCGCCTTCCCCGCATGGGCCGCCACCACGCCGCTGAATCGCGCACGCGTGATGTTCCGCTTCAAGGAACTGCTGGAAACGCACGCCGGCGACCTGGCGAAGATCATCACCTCGGAACACGGCAAGGTGCTGTCCGACGCGCGCGGCGAAGTGACCCGCGGGCTGGAAGTGGTGGAGTTCGCCTGCGGCATCCCGCACCTGCTCAAGGGCGAGCATTCGATGAACGTCGGCCGCGATGTCGATTCGTGGAGCGAATACGCACCGCTGGGCGTCGTGGCCGGCATCACGCCGTTCAACTTCCCCGCGATGGTGCCGCTGTGGATGTTCCCGGTGGCGTTGGCCAGCGGCAACACGTTCGTGTTGAAGCCGTCGGAACGCGATCCGTCGGCGGCGCTGTTTATGGCCGACCTGTTGAAGCAGTCGGGCCTGCCGGACGGCGTGTTCAATGTCGTCCACGGCGACAAGGTCGCGGTGGACGCGCTGCTCGACGAACCGCGCGTGCAGGCGCTGAGCTTCGTCGGCTCCACGCCGATCGCCGAATACATCTACGCGCGCGGCAGCGCCAACGGCAAGCGCGTGCAGGCGCTGGGCGGGGCGAAGAACCACATGGTGGTGCTGCCCGATGCCGACCTCGACGGCGCGGTATCCGCGCTGCTCGGCGCCGGCTACGGCTCGGCCGGCGAGCGCTGCATGGCCATCTCGGTCGCCGTCTGTGTGGGCGATGCCACGGCCGATGCGCTGGTAGCCACGCTGGCGCCCAAGGTGGCGGCGCTGAAGATCGGTCCCGGCTGCCAGGATCCCGAGATGGGCCCGCTGGTCACCGGCGCGCACCGCGACAAGGTGCGCGGCTACGTCGATGCCGGCGTGGCGGAGGGCGCGGAGCTCGTCGTCGACGGCCGCGGGCACGTGGTCGACGGCCACGCCGACGGCTTCTTCCTTGGCGGCTGCCTGTTTGACCGGGTGACGCCGGGCATGACCATCTATCGCGAAGAAATCTTCGGCCCGGTGCTGTGCGTGATGCGCGTGCCGGACCTCGACGCGGCGCTGCGCCTGGTCAACGAGCACGAGTACGGCAACGGCACTGCGGTGTTCACCCGCGACGGTGGTGCGGCGCGCGAATTCGCGCACCGCGTGCAGGCCGGCATGGTCGGCATCAACGTGCCGATCCCGGTGCCGATGGCCTTCCACAGCTTCGGCGGCTGGAAGCGTTCGATCTTCGGCCCGTTGCACGTGCATGGCCCGGACGGCGTGCGCTTCTACACGCGCCTGAAGACCGTCACCGCCCGCTGGCCGGAAACACACGCCGCCGAATTCGTGATGCCGACGATGAAGTAAAGTCGGGGCCGGTCCCCGCACGGTACTGGCCTATGTCGCTACGCCGCCTCATTCTGTCGCTGTCCTGCCTTGGTGCCGCCATGGCTGCCTCGGCGGCGGAACCCGTCGCATGGGTACGTGTCGCCTTCGATCGCGATGGCACCGTCGCGACCCGCGTCGAAGGCAAGGCCGATCTCGCCACCGGCCGCAACGTCACCGCCGACGATCCCGTGCGCGTCGCGTCGATCTCCAAGCTGGTCACCGCGATCGGCGTGATGCGGCTGGTGGAGGCCGGCACGCTGGACCTGGATGCCGACGTATCCACCTATCTCGGCTGGCCGCTGCGCCATCCGCGCTTTCCCGCAACGAAGATCACCCTGCGCCTGCTGCTGTCCCACCAGTCCAGCCTCACCGACGCCGCCGGTTACTACGCCACGCCGCTGGGCGAACCCCTGAAGACGATCCTCGACGATCCGAAGGCCTGGGACGACGCGCATGCGCCGGGCACGCACTTCCGCTACACCAACCTCAACTTCCCGCTGGTGGCGATGGCCATGGAGAATGCCACCGGCGAACGCTTCGATCTGCTGATGCGGCGACTTCTGATCGATCCGCTGCGGCTCGATGCCTGCTTCAACTGGGAAAGCTGCGACAGCGCGACAGCCGCGCGCGCCGTCGTGCTGTACCGCGATGGCCAACCGGTGCGCGATGACAACCGTGCCGGCAAACCGGCCTGCGCCGTGGTGGTCGGGGACGGGGCGGCCTGCGACCTTGCGCGCTGGAAGCCCGGCGAAAACGGCGCCCTGTTCTCCCCGCAGGGCGGCCTGCGTATCTCCGCGAACGGCCTGGCGAAAATCGGCCGCCTGCTGCTCAATCGCGGCGAGGTGGACGGCGTGCGACTGCTGCAACCGGCCAGCGTCGCCGCACTCCTGGGACCTCAATGGACGTTCGACGGCCGCAACGGCGTGACCCACGAGGAGGACACCGGCAGCGGCCAGGCGAACGCCTTCTTCTGCCGCTACGGACTGGCCGTGCAGACGCTGGCCACTCCGGTGGCGGGCTGCGGCGACGATCCCTTCGGTGATGGCATCGCACGGGCCGGCCACGCCGGCGACGCGTACGGACTGCGCTCGGGCCTGTGGGTGGACCTGCACGCGGGTACCGGCGTGGCCTATTTCGCCACCGACACCGGAAGCTCCCCTGCCGGCGCGCGCTCGGCATTCAGCGGCATCGAGGAAGCGCTCGCGACAGGGGATCTCCCGCAGCCCTGACACCTGCGGAGCATCGCCTCCACGCCCGCGCTCAAGATCTCCCCGGACAGGCCGATAGTGCCTACATGTCGCCCCGCGTCGGTCAATGCCGCGGGGCCCTAACGATCCAACAGGGGGATCCATCACCATGACGTCACGTCCGACCGTCCTGCTTTGCGACGACTCGCGCGCACTGCGCATGCTGGCTGCGCGCCAACTTGCCGATTGCGGTTTTGAAGTGGTCGGCGAAGCCGGCAACGGCCACGAGGCCGTCAACCAGTACCAGGCCTTGCACCCCGACCTGGTGCTGATGGACCTGGTGATGCCCGAATGCGACGGCAAGCAGGCACTCAGCCGCATCCTCGCGCAGGATCCGGCCGCGCGCGTGGTGATCCTCAGCTCGCTCGGCGCACAGAGCGACATCGAGGAATGTCTGAAGCTGGGCGCGCGGTCGTACCTGCAGAAACCCATCGATCCCGAAGTGATGGATCGCGTGCTGCACGAAGCGGTCGCCTGACCGCCGCGCACGCCCTTCCTTCACTTCCGCACGAGACGACACCATGGCAGCGAAATTCCTGGGCCAGTTCCTGCTGGAACGCGGCACCATCACCTCCGCACAACTCCTCGCCGCGCTCGATGCGCAGCGTGCGTCCAATCCCCTGCTCGGAGAGCTGGCCGTCCACCATCGCATGCTGGATGCCGCGCAGGCCCGCCGCATCAACGAGCGCCAGCGTGCCGAAGACCGGCGCTTCGGCGACATCGCCCTGGAAATGGGCCTGCTGGATGCCGGGCAACTCGATGTACTGCTGACCGCCCAGAAGAAAGGCCGCAAGCTGTTCGGCCAGATCCTGGTCGAGCAGGGCGCAGTGAGCGCCGAACTGCTCGACGCCGAACTGGTCGCCCATCGCCGCGACCTCGACGAAGCCAACCATGCGCTGGCGCTGGGCATTGCCGGCCACACGCTGGCCGACATGGCCACCAGCACCATCCGGGTCTGCAACCGCCTGTTCCCGCGCCTGGCCGGCAGCCAGTGCCAGGCATCGGGCATCGCGGACGATGCCGTGCTGGACGCCTGCGACGTCACCGCGCACGTACGCATCGACGCCGGTTCGGAATCCCTGCTGGTCGGCGTGGGCTGCAGTCGCGCCATCGCCCGGGCCATGGCCTGCTCGCTGCTGTCGATCACGCCCGAGGAATGCGACGAAGAACTCGCCATCGATGCGCTGGGCGAACTGGTCAACGTGCTGATGGGCTACGTGGTGCGCGACACGCTCGCAGAAGACGCCAGCTACCGCGCGCACCCCCCGAGCACGGCACTCTCCGCCGCCGATCTGGCCTCCAGCCGGAGCACGCTGGCCCTGTCGATGGCATCCCAGCGCGGCGACTTCGTCCTCATCGTCGGTTGAAGCGGCTTACGCCCGCGTCAGCCGCCACGCGCGGTGGATGCGGGCGTTGCGCTCGAAATCCGGCGGAATGGTTTTCGCGCTGATGTCCTCGCAGCGCGCGAACTCGGCTACCGCATCCTCGTCCAGCTTGAAGCGGCGGAAGTTGTTGCTGAAGTACAGCACGCCGCCCGGCGCCAGGCGGGCGACCGCCGCGCGCAGCAGGCGCACCTGCTCCTTCTGCACGTCGAAGTCGTCGGCACGGGCGGAATTGGAGAATGTCGGCGGGTCGCAGAAGACCAGGTCGTACTCGCCCTGCTCCGCTTCCAGCCAACGCATGGCATCCGCCTGCACCAGACGATGCTTTGAACCGCCAAGGCCGTTCTCGGCCAGGTTGTCAGCGCACCACTGCAGGTAGGTCGCGGAAAGGTCGACGCTGGTCGTGGTCGCCGCGCCTGCCACCGCCGCCTGCACGCTGGCCACGCCGGTGTAGCAGAACAGGTTGAGGAAGCGCTTGCCACGCGATTCCTGCGCCATGCGCCAACGCAGCGGGCGGTGGTCGAGGAACAGGCCCGTGTCCAGGTAATCGAACAGGTTCACCCGCAGCAGCGCACCGGATTCGCGCACCACGACGAATTCGTCCCGCTGCTGCATGCGGCCGTACTTCGCGCCGCCCTTGCCGCGTTCGCGCGACTTCACCGCGATCTGCTCCTGCGGCACGCCGAACACCTCGCGCGTGGCCGCCAAAAGCTCGCTGAAACGGCGACGTACGTCGTGCTCGGGAATGGTGGCGGGCGCGGCGTATTCCTGCACGTGCAGGAAAGTCCGCGCCTCCCCGCCTTCCTCCGCATACACGTCGATGGCGGCGGCGTACTCGGGTAAGTCGGCATCGTAGACGCGGTAGCACGTGACGCCGTCGCGCGCGCGCCAGCTCTTGAACTTCTTCAGGTTCTTGCGCAGGCGGTTGGCCACCATCTGCGCGCCATCCGACAGCGGACGCGCCTCGCGCGGTTCGCGTGCGGGCACCGCGACCGGGTCGCAGACGATCAGGGCGCACTCGATCGCGCCGTTGAACAACTGGTACTTCTTGCCGGCGCGCAGGCCGGTGGCATACCCCAGCTCCGCATTGCCGCACAGCAGGCTGGCCCGCCATTGCGGCACCGCGCGCTGCAACGCATCCCCCAGCGCGCGATACAGCGCGGCGTCGGCTGCCAGGCGTTCATCGTAGGGGGGATTGCAGACCACCAGGCCGCGTGGTTCTTCGCGCACGGGCAATTGCGCCACGTCGCACGCCTCAAACTGCAACTGGCCGGCCAGGCCCGCGAGCACCGCGTTGTCCCGAGCGGCGCGGATCGACCCCAGGTCGACATCGCTGCCGAAGAAGGCCGGCCTGAGGGCCTTGCGTCCCTCGGATTCGCGCTGTACCGCGTCGGCGAAGAGGGCACGCCACGCCTCCGCATCGAAGCCCAGCCAGCGCGATGGCAACAGGCCGCCGTGCCGCTGCAGGCCGGGTGCGACGTCGGCCGCCATCAGCGCGCCTTCGATCAGCAGCGTGCCGCTGCCGCACATCGGGTCCAGCAACGCGCCCCCTTCGTGGTACAGCGCCGGCCAGCCGCCACGCATCAGCACGGCGGCCGCGAGGTTTTCCTTCAACGGCGCTTCGTTCTGTGCCTGCCGCCAACCCCGACGATGCATCGGCCCGCCACCCAGATCGATGGAGATCGTCGCGCGCCCCTTGCGCAGCGACAGATTGATGCGCACGTCGGGCTGTTCCACGTCCACCGAGGGCCGCTCCAGCCCCTGCTGGCGCAGGCGGTCGACCACCGCATCCTTGACGCGCTGCGCGGCGTAGCGCGCATGGGTGATGGCTTCGCCGGAGACGTGGGCATCGACCGCCAGCGTCAGCTCCGGCCGCGTGTGCTGCTCCCATGCAATCGCCATCACGCCGTCATACAGCGCCTGCTCGTCGAGGCACTCGAACTCGGCGATCGGCCACAGCACGCGGCTGGCCAGGCGCGACCACAGCACGGCGCGCTGGGCATCCAGCGGTTCGCCATCGGCATTCACGCCCGCAACGGTGGCAGTGGCCTTGGGCACGCCGAGCGCAAGCAGCTCGTCGGCGAGCAGGTATTCCAGGCCTTTGGCGCAGGAGACGAAGAACTTCAAGGGAAACCTCGGATATTGAGCGTCGTCATCCCCGCGAAAGCGGGGAACCATGTCGATGTTGCGTCCGACCTTGGCAGTGACAGCGCGAAGCAAGATGGATGATCCGCCGTTCGGCGGTTGAAAGCCCGGCATGCGCCGGAATGTCGGCAGGGAAAATCAAAGACCGGCGAGCAACTGCCCGAATGCTTCCGCCGACGCAGCCACGTGGTCCGACAACCGGTGCCCGTCGTTCACCAGCAGCAGGCGGGCGCGGCGCGCGTGCGCCCAGTCGACCACGGCCTGTGCGGGAATCAGTTCGTCATCCCACCCGTGGATGACGGAAACCGGCACCGCAGCGGCATCGAGTTCCGGTAGCGGACCCATGCTGATCGGCGGCGCCATCAGGAACAGGCCGCGCACCGGCACTTCGCGCGAGATGCGGCCGGCGATGTAGGCGCCGAGGCTGGAGCCGGCCAGCACCACGGGGCCGCGCGCGGCCGCCGCCTGTGCCAGGCCTCGCAGGCGATCCAGCCGCGCGACCACATCGCCCAGCGAGCTGACATCACGCCGCGCGTCCAGGTCCGTGTAGTCGGGACGTTCGTGGCTCCAACCCAGGCGTTCGGCGACATCCGCCAGCGCGGTGACCTTGGTGGCGTCGGGACCGCTCTCGAAGCCGTGCGACAGGATGCAGTGGCCGCGCATCACAGCGCTTCCACCGCGTCGCCGACGCGGAACGTGCCGCCCTCGACGATGCGCGCACACAGCCCGCCATGGCCGCGCATCGCGTTGTAGCCGCCAGGGCCCAGCGCATCTTCCATGCGCGAACACGGATCGCACTCCTCGGTGCCCTCGAACACCGCGTCGCCGATGCGGAAACGTCGCTCTTTCAGGGCGATCAGCGGAATGCCGGAGACGACCACGTTCCGCCGCAGCAGCGCGGGCGCCAGGTCCGGACGCTGCGCGAGCGCTGCGATCACCGGCAGGTGCTCGGCCTGGATCAGGGTGATGCCGCGCTTGCCGCTGCCGCCCTTGTAGCGGTCCCCGACCAGGCCAACGCCGGTGACGGCTTCGACGATCCCGGTGGCGACCATGACCTCATCGCGGGCCGGTCGCAGGCCGATCCACTCCACCTTGCCGGCACGCGGCAGGGTGGCCATGAGCTTGGCCAGCGGGGATTCGGGGTTGAGCGGCATGAGGAACCGGCTTGGCGGGGACGGCGGCCAGTTTACCGGACCGGGCTACGGCCCGCCCCCGCCTGCTAGCATCGGCGCATGAGCATCGAACGCCCCACTTTCGCCTGCATCGTCGATCCGCTGCCCTACGAGGAGAAGCTGGAAGCGCGCCCGCTGGCGCAGATCGACCTGGTGGTGGTCCACTGCACCGAACTGCCCGACCTGGCGATGGCCCGCGAGTACGGCGAACGCATTCTGCATGCCTCCGGCACCGGCAACAGCGGCCACTACTACATCGACCGGGACGGCAGCGTGCACGTCTACGTGCGGCCGGACCGCGTCGCCCACCATGTGCGCGGCTACAACCCGCGCTCGGTCGGCATCGAGCTGGTCAATACCGGACGCTATCCCGACTGGCTCGCCGTCGGCAGCCAGAAGATGGAAGAGCCCTACACCGACGCGCAGATCGACGCCCTGAAAGCGCTGCTGGAGCATCTGCGGCAGGAACTGCCCGCGCTGCGCTACATCGCCGGGCACGAGGAACTGGACACCGCGCGCGAACCCGCCAGCGACGACCCGGACGTCAGCGTGCCGCGCAAGATGGATCCCGGCCCGCTGTTCCCCTGGGATGCCGTGCTGCGCGCCACCCCGCTGGAGCGCCTGGTGCCCCACGCAGTGTAGGAGGGGCTTCAGCCCCGACGCTTTCGTCTGCACCCGGCGACAAGGCATCGGGGCTGAAGCCCCTCCTACAGGGTGATCGCTATAATTCGCCGGTCTTTGCCATAGGCGCCGCCCTTGTCCCCCGCCCCCGAACCCGTCGTCTCCGAACTGATCGAACTGCTGTCGCTGGAGCGGCTGGAAGACAACCTGTTCCGCGGCCAGAGTCGCGACATCGGCACCAAGTATGTCTTTGGCGGCCAGGTACTGGGCCAGGCGCTGTCGGCCGCACAGGCCACCGTGGATGGCAGCAGCGGCGAGCGCCGCGCGCATTCTCTGCATGCCTACTTCCTGCGTGCCGGCAACATCGAAGCCCCGATCGTCTACGAAGTGGACCGCACGCGTGATGGCGGCAGTTTCTCGGTGCGCCGGGTGACTGCCATCCAGCATGGCCGGGTGATCTTCTTCTGCGCCGCGTCGTTCCAGGCCGGGGAAGACGGCGCGGAACACCAATTGTCGATGCCGGAAGTCCCGCAGCCGGAAGACATCGCCAATGCCCCACCCGTGCCCGCGGACGTGATGGCCACCTTGCCGCCGAAGGTCCAGCGCTGGATGTCGCGGCGCGGGCCGTTCGAGTTCCGCCACGTCTATCCGCGCGATGAACTGAACCCGCCCAAGCGCCCGCCGTTCCAGCAGGTCTGGTTCCGCCTGAGCGAACCCGTGGGCGATTCGCCCGAACTGCATCGCGCGCTGCTCGCCTATGCCTCCGACTTCCAGTTGCTGGGCACAGCCACCTATCCGCACGGCATCAGCTACTACCAGCCCAACGTGCAGATGGCGTCGCTGGATCATGCACTGTGGTTCCATCGCCCGTTCCGCGCGGACGATTGGCTGCTGTATTCCATCGACAGTCCCAGTGCGAGCAGTTCGCGCGGCCTGGCGCGGGGACAGATCTTCGACCGCCAGGGCCGGCTGGTCGCCAGCACCGCGCAGGAAGGCCTGATCCGCGTGGTGCCGGACGCGGAAGCGGCGTCGGCCGTGCCGGCGAAGGACTGAGGGCGCACGCATGCGGCAAGTGTTCTCCAGCCAGCGGATCGAGACCGTCGAAGGCGTGGCCAAGATGCTGACCGAGGCGGGCATTCCCGTCTTCATCAGCAACGGCCGCTCCTACCAGAGCAAGCGCGGCGGACAATTCAGCTATACCGAACCGGTGAAGGCGCAGCTGCAGCCCGCGCTGTGGGTACGCCATGCCGAAGACCAGCCACGCGCCCGCGCCCTGCTGCGCGAAGCCGGCCTGCTGGAGACCACGCGTCCGGGCCAGGGGCCCACGCTGACGTTCCGCACCGACCAGGAAGCCGACGCCGCGCCGCGGCGGTCGTGGGCCTGGCGCATCCGCCTGGTCCTGCTGGCGTTGATCGCCCTCGCTGCGGCCGTGATGTGGATGCGGCGCCCCGTGCCTGTGCCTGTGCCTGCGCCCGCGCCGGTACCGCAACCGCAGGAAACGCCCGCCCCCGCACCGGCCGATGCAGCGCCGGAAGAAGACCGCATCCGCATCCAGCCCGCCACCGGCGGCTGAGCCCGGCACCTGCAGTGCCGGTTCCGGTCACATCCGTCGCACCGGTCCGTCAGGGTCATCAGCCCCTCCGATGACCCTGACCCGATGAATGCCCTTGCCCTCGACCTGATGCTGCAGACCGAACTGCCCGCTGCCGCGCGCGGCAGCCACGAAGCCTACGGCCGCATCGTCAACGCCTGCCAGAACACCGTCACCGCGATTGCCCTGGCGATCACCCGCGACGTGCAGGCCAGCGAAGACATCGCGCAGGAGGCCTTCCTCAAGGCCTGGCAGCAGCTCGACAAGCTCAAGAACACCGCCAGTTTCCTGCCCTGGCTGCGCCAGATCACCCGCAACCTGGCTCGCGACTGGCTGCGTGCGCAGCACGGCCGCCCGTTGTCCGGCGAAGCGGCCGAGATCGCCATCGGCATGGCCGCCGATCCTGACCCTTCGCCGTCGGAGCGCCTGTTGCAGACGGAGGAGGAAATCGCTGCCACCGAGATCATTTCCGCACTGCCGGAGGACAGTCGCGAAACCCTCCTGCTGTTCTATCGCGAAGGCCAGAGTTCGCAGCAGGTAGCCGAGCTGCTGGGCCTCAGCGATGCCGCCGTGCGCAAGCGCCTGTCGCGCGCCCGCGCCTGCGTACGCGAAGAATTGCTGAAGCGCTTCAGCGACTTCGCGCGCACCACGGCGCCCGGTGCAGCCTTCACCATGATCGTGTTGGGTGGACTGGTCGGCGCAGTGCCAGCGGCAAGCGCAGCGACAGTCATCGGCTCCGGCGTACTCGGCACCGGACTGGTGGGCAAGCTGGGCACGGGCGGCCTGACCACGGGCGGCATCACCGGCGGCGTGGCCGGCGGCTCGCTGGGCGTGATCTTCGAACAGATCACCCAGCACCCGGCCGCCCTCGGCGGTGTCCTGGGCGGCGTGATCGGTGGCCTGGTCGGCTATGCCTTCACCTGGTGGTATCTCGCGCGCTTCTGCCAGACCGCGCAGGAACGCCAGCAGGTACGCCGCTTCATGGCCCTCAATGCGACCTCCGGCTCGGTGTGGCTGTTCTGTCTCATGCTGGCGACGGTCATCGCGACCGGCTGGGTGGCGATCGGCCTGGTCACGCTGGCGGGCCTGTGCGTGATCAACTACCAGTACCTGGTCACCCTGCCCCGGATCATGGATCCGATCCTCGCCCATCCGGCCAACACGCAACGGCGGCGCGGCTACGACTACGTGATCGGCAGGAAGGCCGTGGCGTTGACCAGCGTGCTCGCTATCGGCGCCATCCTGTATGCGCTGATCGACAGCGGGCGACTGCCCCTGTAGTTCCCCGGCCCTCGCGCACGGGTCACACTCTGCTTCGCCGGTCGTCGTGCCTGCATGACCATGAAGAAGCGGAGACATGATGGACGCCCTGGCGATCGAACTTTCCCTGCGTGAGACATTGCCGGCGGCCGCGCGCGGCGACCATGCGGCGTACGGCCGCGTGGTGGCGATGTGCCAGAACGCCATCACCGGCATTGCGCTGGCGATCACGCGCGATGTACAGGCCAGCGAGGACATCGCGCAGGAGGCGTTCCTGAAAGGGTGGCGGCAGTTGGCCACGCTGAAGAACCCGGACAGCTTCCTGCCCTGGCTGCGCGAGATCACCCGCAACCTGGCGCGCGACCATCTGCGCGCGCAGCGACGGCGTCCGATGACGGGCGGTACGGCGGAACTGGCATTGACGCTCGCCGCCGACACCGCGCCCACGCCGGCCGAGACGCTGTTGCAGACCGAACAGGAACAGGCCGCGCGCGAGGTCATCGCGGCCTTGCCGGAAGACAGTCGCGAAGTGCTGCTGCTCTACTATCGCGAAGGCCAGCGCTCGCATCAGGTCGCCCGTTTGCTGGGCATCACCGACGCCGCCGTGCGCAAGCGCCTGTCGCGTGCGCGCCAGTACGTGCGCGAAGACCTGATGACGCGCTTCGCCGAGTTCGCGCACACGTCGGCGCCGTCGGCGGCGTTCGCCAGCGGAGTGTTGGGCATGCTGGCCGTTGCTGCACCGCCCACCGCGGGGGCCGCTGTACTCGGCACTGGCGGTGCGGTTGCAGGCAAGGGATTGCTGAAGCTGCTGGGCGGATCGGCAGGCGTCGCGGCGCTGGGAACATTCATCGGTATCAGTGCGGTGTGGTTCGGCATCCGCAAGCCACTGAAGGATCCTCTGGATGCCCAGGAACGACGCGACCTGGTCCGCTACGGCGTGTTCTGCACCCTGCTGATCGCGGGCTTCGTCGCGGGCATCATCGCCCTGGCACAGGTGCGCGGATGGGTACCGCACCTGGGGGTAACCCTGGTCTACATCGGCGGCATCTGCTGGGCCAGCGGGCATTGGCTGCCGCGCATCCTGAAGCGCCGCCAGGACCGGGACCTGCAACGCGACCCGGAAGGCATGCGCCGGCAGGTGCAGCGCCAGCGCTTCTGGCGGATGTGGGGTCTCGTGCTGGCTGTTGGCCTGGCGCTGACCGGACTGTTCACGGGACTGATCATGTCGGGCCGCCTCTCTTTCTGACGACCCGGTACGCACGCACCCGGAAACCCGCGTGCGTGCGTGGTGCTCAGCGTCGGGAAGGCTTACCGGCGACCAGCTCTTCCCGGGACAGGGCGCCATCCTTGTTGGCGTCCAGCGCATCGAAACGGCTGGCCAGACGAGCGTTGTCCTTCACTTCTTCACGCGACAGGCTCCCATCCCTGTCCTTGTCCGCAGCGGCGAAGCGCTCATCCATGCGGGCCTGCACGCGCTGCTGGAACTCGGTGCGACGCTGCACGTCCGCCTGGTCGATCTCCGCACGGGTCAGCTTGCCGTCCTTGTCGGCATCGGCCTTGGTGAACCATTCGTCGCGGCGTTGCTTGCCGCGCGCTTCACGATCGGCGCGGTCGATCACGCCATCCCTGTTCGCATCCATCGTGTCGAAGCGTTCGGCGAAACGTGGCTGCGCTGCGGCTTCGGCACGGCTGACCTTGCCGTCGCCATCGGTATCCAGCTTCCTGAAGCCATCGCCGTGACGCGATCCGCCATGGCGACCATGTCCGCGCATTCCCTTGTGCTGCGGACGTTCGTCGGCAGTCAGCTTGCCATCGCCGTTCTTGTCCAGATCGGCGAAACGCTCGGCCAGGCGCGGATGCGCCGCCGCTTCAGCCTTGTCGATGGCGCCATCGGCATTCTTGTCCAGGCTCGCGCGCGCCGGCTTCTGCGCGTCGCCGGCCTGTGTGGCGGCCAGCGCGGAGCCGGCGCCAAGGGCGGCCAGCACGGCCACGAAAAGCAGGGTCTTGCGGTTCATCATGTTCTCCTGGAGACGCGGCGCCGGTTGCGCCACTGACACCGAAAACGCGCTGATGCTGCCCGCGTTGACGCGCCGACGGCCGCGTTCAGCCAGCGGACGGTCGCGGTCCACGCGACACCGGCGCCGCAGTATGCTGACCGCATGCCTGCCCCACTCGCCCGCGCCCTCTCCATCTTCGGCCACCCGATGCTGGTGTTGCCGATGGCGGTGCTCGCCATCGCGCTGGCGCAGGGGGACCGCCGTACAGCCGCGTGGTCGGCACTGGGCTTCGGCGCATTCGCTGCGCTGGTAATGGGCTTCTCCTGGTGGCAGGTCCGTCGTGGGCGTTGGGGGCACGTGGACGCCAGTGCGCGGCATGAGCGCAGCGCCTTGAATCGCTTCCTGCTGATCGCACTGACGGCTGGCGCCGTGCTGGTCGCATGGCGCGGGGCTCAACCGTTGCTTGCGCTCGGGCTGGCATTGTCGGCGTTCATGATCCTGGCGGCCATGCTCGCGGCGCGCTGGTGCAAGCTCTCCCTGCACCTCGCATTCGCGGTGTTCGCCGCGCTCCTGCTGCACAAGGTGGGAACACTGTGGATGGTCATCGCCCTGCTGTTCGCCACCGCCATCGCATGGTCGCGCCTGGCCCTGGAACGCCACACGCGTCGCGACCTGCTTGCAGGCGCGGTGGTTGGCGCAATGGCGGGCCTTGCGTTCTGGCCGCTGGCCGCGCGCTGGGGAGGATGACGTGGGCGAGAACAACCAGCCTATCGACGACCTGCGCCTGTTCCATACCGGAGAGCATCCCTGCGGATACTGGCCCGACCGCGTCGCGCGCGACCTGGTGCTGGACCCGCGCGACCCGCGCCTGCCGCAGTTGTATCCGGATGCGCTGGGCTGGGGCTTCCGTCGCTCGGGCGATATCGTCTACCGCCCGCACTGCCGGCAATGCCGTGCCTGCGTGGCGGTGCGGATCCCGGTGGCCGACTTCGCCCCGGACCGCAGCCAGCGCCGCTGCGCCGCGCGCAACACGCGCGTGGAGACACGGATCGTCGCCGCGTTGCGTGGCGAGGAACACCTGGCCCTCTACCGGCGTTATCTGGCCGCCCGCCATCCGCTGGGCGGCATGGACGACCACGGGGCGACGGAGTTCGACCAGTTCCTGGTGGGCAGCTGGTCACGTGGCCGTTTCGTGGAGTTGCGCGAGGACGGCCAGCTGCTCGCGGTGGCGGTGACCGATGTCATCCCGGGCGCACTGTCGGCGGTCTACACCTTCTACGACCCTGCGCTGGAAGCGCGCAGCCTGGGTACGCTGGCGATCCTGCGGCAGATCGAATGGGCTCGGCGGGATGGCTACACGCACCTTTACCTGGGTTACTGGATAGAGGGCCACCGCAAGATGGACTACAAGCGCCGCTTCGCTCCGCTGGAATGCTTCGACGGGCGTGGCTGGGTTCGCACGCATCTGTGAGTCGAGAGGCCGCGTTCGTGCGCGGAGTGTGGGACGTAAATGTGAATAGCAACTTCGTGATGAAGTGCACAGAATGTGCCACCGGCGCGATCGGCGTCGGCGCGGGAATCAAGACATCCACTCATCCGTTCGGAGCTTTCATGAAGTTCAACCTCCTTGCCCTTGCGGCACTGACCACCTTGGCCCTGTCGGCCTGCAAACCCGCCGACGAGGCGACTCCCCCGGCGGATGCTCCCATGGTAGAGGCGCCGGCTGCTGCCGATGCGGCCATCGCCACGTCCGACACGGTCGATGCCGGCACCGGCGTCGCCGAATGCGACCAGTACCTCGAAAAGGTCTACGCCTGCATCAGCGACAAGGTGCCGGAAGCGCAGCGCGACATGATGAAGCAAGGCATCGAGCAGTCGAAGGCCAGCTGGGCCGCCGTCACCGACAAGACGGCACTGGCCGCCCAGTGCAAGACCGCGATGGACCAGGCCAAGACCGCGTACGCAGCGATGGGCTGTTCGTTCTGACGTTCCACCGGGCCGACCTCGTCGCTGGCCCGCGGCGCCCCGGTCTCCCGGGGCGCTTTTTTTACGCCTGTCACAGCGGCATGACAGAATCCACGCATGCGCACCCTCTTCCTCCTGCTCACGATGACGCTCGCTGCCTGCCACTCACTCAAGAAGCCAGGCGAGCCTGCCGGCCGGCAGGTCGTGACGATGCGCGTGGCGACCTACAACACGTCGCTGTTCTCCGATGACGCAGGTGGCGTGATCAGGCAACTGGAAGGCGACGACGCGCATGCGCGCAAGATCGCCGCCGTGCTGCAGAAGGTGCGCCCCGACCTGGTGCTGCTCAACGAGTTCGACTACGACGACGCACACCGCGCCGCCGACCTGTTCCAGCAGCGCTATCTGGATGTCGCCCAGCCCGGCGGCGGCGATCCGCTGCACTACGCCTACCGGTATCTCGCGCCAGTCAACACCGGCGTACCCAGCGGCCTGGACCTGGACCGCAATGGCAGTGTCGGCAGCACGGGACGCGAGCGCGGCAACGATGCCTGGGGCTACGGGCTGCACCCCGGCCAGTACGGCATGCTGGTGCTGTCGCGCTTCCCGATCGACGAAGCGCAGGTACGCACGTTCCAGCTGTTGCGGTGGAGCGCGGTGCCCGGTGCCAGCAACCCCGTCGACCCGACGACACACGAACCTTTCTACACCGACGCCGTCTGGAAGCAGTTGCGCCTGTCGTCGAAATCGCACTGGGACGTGCCGGTTCGCATACAGGACGGCGTGGTGCATTTCCTGGTTTCGCACCCGACGCCGCCCGTGTTCGATGGCCCGGAGAACCGCAACGGGCTGCGCAATGCCGACGAAATCCGGCTGTGGCGCGAATACCTGGGCGCGAGCGATGTCCCGTGGCTCTGCGACGACCAGGGGCGATGCGGGGGACTTGCCGCCGACGCGCGCTTCGTCATTGCAGGCGACCTCAACAACGATCCCGCCGATGGCGACGGCCACCACGAAGCCATCATCGAGCTTCTAGAACACCCGCGCGTGATGCGCATGGCCACGCCCCGCAGCGAAGGCGGCGAAGAAGTCGCGCTCGCCTACGCGGCGAAGGGCTTGCAGCGCCATGGCGCACCCGCGCATGTCACGGGTGATTTCGGGCGCCGGAACGGCGCGCTGCGCCTGGACTACGTGCTGCCGTCCACCGGTTTCGCGTTGACGGGCAGCGGCGTGTTCTGGCCGAAGAAGGACCACCCGGACGCCGCCATCGCCGATGGCAGCGATCATCATCTGGTGTGGGTGGACCTGGCCCTCTAGGGCGGAGCGCCGCGGCGCGACTTATGCCGCCCCCACAGCCGGCGCCGCGATCCGTGGGCCGAAGCCGAAGACGGCCTCGTTCTGCGCCGACACGATCATCCGGATCATGCTGCCCGGTACCATCAGCTCCACCTGCACGTCATGGCCTTCGGCATCCTTGCCCACCAGGGTCATTTCGGTGAAGGCGCCGCCGGTATCGATCTCCTTGCAGAAGATGTGCGGGCCTTCGGGCTGGTTGGTCAGATAGGGTTTGATCGCTTCACCCAGTGCTTCCAGCGCCTGCGGGAAGAAGAACACGGCGTAGCCGGTATTTCCGTTCATGGCGCGCGCCTCATTCCAGTTCGATGGTGATGGCTTCGGCGGCCGCGCGCGCTGCCGCCCGCGCAGTCTCGATGCTGTCCGCACGCGCCAGCGTCACGCCCACGCGGCGATGTCCTTCCACACGCGGCTTGCCGAACAGGCGCAGCGCGGTATCAGGCGCGGCCAGCGCGCCTTCCACGTTGCCGAACAGCGGCACGCCGCAGCCATGCGCCAGCATCGCGCATGAGGCGGACGGCCCGCTCTGGCGGATGACCGGAATAGGCAGGCCCAGGATCGCGCGTGCATGCAGCGCGAACTCCGACAATGCCTGCGACACCAGCGTGACCAGCCCGGTGTCGTGCGGACGCGGCGACACTTCGCTGAACCACACATCGTCGCCCTTGACGAACAACTCCACCCCGAACAGGCCCCAGCCGCCCAGGTCGTCGGTCACGGCCCGCGCGATCTGCTGCGACCGCTCCAGCGCGCGCGCCGTCATCGGCTGCGGCTGCCAGCTCTCGCGGTAATCGCCATCCTTCTGCCAGTGGCCGATCGGGTCGCAGAACGCGGTGCCGCCGGCGTGGCGCACCGTCAGCAGGGTGATCTCGTAGTCGAAATCGATGAAGCCCTCGACGATGCAGCGACCGGCACCGGCGCGACCGCCGGTCTGGGCATAGTCCCAGGCCGTGTCGATGTCCGCCTCGCCGCGCAGCGTGCTCTGGCCCTTGCCTGACGACGACATGACCGGCTTGACCACGCACGGCAGGCCGATGGCCTTCACCGCATCGCGATACTCCTCGAACGTATCCACGAAGCGATAGGGCGATGTCGGCAGGCCGAGGGTTTCCGCCGCCAGCCGACGGATGCCTTCGCGATCCATCGTCAGCCGTGCGGCGCGCGCGGTGGGAATGACCCGTGCAGCGCCTTCGGCTTCCAGTTCCACCAGCGTCTGGGTATGGATGGCCTCGATCTCGGGCACCACCAGGTGGGGTTCTTCCCGCGCGATCAGTGCGCGGATCGCCGCCGGGTCCAGCATGTCCAGCACGTGCGAGCGGTGTGCCACCTGCATGGCCGGGGCATCGGCATAGCGGTCGGCGGCGATTACCTCCACGCCCAGTCGCTGTAGCTCGATGGCCACTTCCTTGCCCAGCTCGCCGGACCCCAGCAGCAGGACGCGGGTGGCGTGGGGCGTAAGCGGGGTGCCGAGGGTCGTCATGCGCGGTGGTCCGTGGAAAGAGGGCGCCAGTTTACCGGGCGGGCCGACGGACGGCGGATGCAGCTCGTTGACATCTGATATCAAATTGATATCTTTAAGTCTCCAACAAGGGGATGTGCCATGAGAGAGAACGCCAAGTCGTCGCTGCCCGGAATTCCGGTCCTGCTGGGAGTCCTGCTGCTGGCCTTGGGAGCCGCCGCCATCTTCATCACGGCCGCCGCCAACAAGCAGCCTGCCGGCCTGTTGCTGGGTGCCCTGCTGGGGGCCACCGCCCTTTTCGTCATGGCGGGCCTGTACAAGCTGGAACCCAACCAGTCCGCCGTGCTCAGCCTGTTCGGCAAGTACGTGGGTACGGTGAAGGACAACGGCCTGCGCTGGAACAACGTCTTCTTCACCAAGAAGAAGATCTCCCTGCGCATCCGCAATTTCGAAAGCAGCCGCCTGAAGGTCAACGAGCTGGATGGCAGCCCGATCGAGATCGCGGCCGTGATCGTGTGGCAGGTCGTGGATTCGGCCGAAGCCGTGTTCAACGTGGACGACTACGAGAGCTTCGTGCACATCCAGTCCGAATCCGCGCTGCGTGCGATGGCCTCCAGCTATCCCTACGACCAGCACGAGGATGGCCAGATCGCGTTGCGCAGCCACCCGCAGGAGATCTCGCAGCACCTGCAGGAACAGATCGCCGAGCGCCTGGGCAGGGCCGGCGTGGACGTGATCGAAGCCCGCATCAGCCATCTGGCCTATGCACCCGAGATCGCCCAGGCGATGTTGCAGCGGCAGCAGGCCAACGCGGTGATCGCAGCCCGTACGCGCATCGTGGCCGGCGCCGTCGGCATGGTCGAAATGGCCCTGGCCGAATTGCAGAAGAACGATGTGGTGAAGCTGGACGAGGAGCGCAAGGCGCAGATGGTCAGCAACCTGCTGGTCGTGCTGTGCGGCGAGCGCGGCACCCAGCCTATCGTCAACACCGGCTCCATCTACTGACACGGGCGCGCGCGCATGAACGCCCTCGTTCCGCTGGTCCTCGCCATCTCCGGCCTGCCCGCCCTGCTCATCGGCGCATGGATGAGCCGCGGACCCGATGCCCGCTCGCGCGGCATGGCCGTGCACTGGGTGCTGGTGGGACTGGCGATCCAGGCCGGCGCCGTGGGCGTGTACTGGGCCGGCGATGACAACGGCCGGGTACACGCCATCGTGATCGCGCTGGTCGTGCTGGTGAATGCGCTGATCGTGTCGATGCTGCTGCAGCTGCGCCGCAACAGGAACAACCCGTGAGCGAGAAGCAGGACAAGAAGGCCTATCCGCTGCGCATCAATGCCGAGGTCCTGGCCGCGGCGCAGCGCTGGGCGGACGACGAACTGCGATCGCTCAATGCCCAGATCGAATACGTGCTGCGCGATGCATTGCGCAAGTCTGGACGGTTGCCGAAGGGCGATGCGTCCGCCAACACCAGGAAGGAATCGCCATGAACCACCGCTGGAGCCACAAGGTCGTCGAGGTTCCGTACAAGATGTTCGCCGGCAAGCTCACCGACCGCATCCAGCAGGAGCTGGACAAGATGAGCGCGCAAGGATGGGAGCTGGTCAGCACGCTCTTCATCGAGCACGAAGTCTCGGTGCGCCTGTTCTTCCGGAAGCCGGCCTGAGCACCGACGCCGTGGCCGGGCTCGTTCGACGGATCAAGCGCATCTGGGTCGCGCTGGGGCTGGCAGCCACTGTCGTGTTCACCGTCTGGTGCCTGCTCGCGTACCGTGCGAATGCGGACGGTCGCCGCGCCTCCCTGACCGACGATCGTGTTGTCGTGGTGCACGGCGATGGCCGTTGGGAGTTCAGGCCACGTGCCACATCGCTGCATGCGACGGGACTGCTGTTCTTCTCCGGCGCACTGGTCGACCCTCGCGCCTACGCCCGACTGGCCCGGAATGCCGCCGAAGCCGGCTATCCCGCCGCCGTCATCGAACTGCCGCGCCGCGGCGCTCTGGGGGGCGCGGAAGGGTCGCCCGTCCTGGAGCGGGGCCGCGCCGCCATGGCGGCCATGTCCGCGGTACGTTGCTGGGTCATCGGCGGGCATTCGCGCGGAGGCGAAGTGGCATCGCGCCATGTCCTCGCACATCCCGAACGCAGCACGGCGCTGCTGCTCGTGGCCACTTCGCATCCTCGCGATGCGGACCTGTCTGCCTTGCAGCTGCCGGTCACCAAGCTCGTGGGCGGACGCGATGGCCTGGCCACGCCCGCGCGCGTCGCACGCAACCGGCACCTGCTGCCGTCCGATACACGCTGGATTGAAATCGAGGGCGGCAACCATTCGCAGTTCGGCGACTATGGATTCCAGCCTGGCGATGGTGTCGCGCGCGTGTCACGTCAGGTCCAGCAGCAGCGACTGAGCGAAGAAGCCCTGCGGCTGCTGGCCACCGCCGACACCCTCCACGCCTGCATTCCCTCCGCCGACGCGCACTAGGAACCCCATGCACCAGAAGCAGGAATTCGACGTCGCCCCGCTGTCCTCCCACGTCGCCTGGTGGCTGTGGCTGCCGGTGCTTGCCGCGATCGGCGCGGTAATCGTGGCGATGACGATGGAATCCCGTACACCGCCGCCCTCGGTGGCATGGCTGGCGGTGCCGTTCGTGCTGGCCGTCGGCGTGGTGCTCACCTTCGCTCTGCGGCGTCGCCGGATCGTGCTGGACAACCGCGAATTGCAGGTGCTCGCGACGTTCTACACCAGGAAGCTCACCGTGGAAGCCTTCGATCTCGACAGGGCACGCATACTGAGCCTGGAAGAACACACCGACCTGGCACCGATGCTGAAGACGAACGGTTTCAGCCTGCCGGGCTTCAAGGCCGGCCATTTCCGCTTGCGCAACCTCACCAGGGCGTTCTGCCTGGTCACCGACCGTACCCGTGTCCTGCTGCTGCCACAGCGGGATGGCGGCCTCCTGATGCTCAGCCCGACGCGCCCTGCCGATGTGCTGGCACGCCTGCGCGAACTGGCGGCCCCCACGCCGCGCCGCTAAGCTGCGGGCATGCACCGCCTGCCCGCCCGACCGCTGAAATCCATCCTGCTCAACACGGCGCAGATCGAACTATGGCCTGCCGACCTGCTGCGCGTGCGCAGCAACGCTGACGCGCGCGCTGTCGCGACGGCGCATACCGTATTGCGCCGCAAGCACGACGGCCGCTACCTGGCGGCGATCTCCCGCCGCGCCGTGCAACCGCTGGTGCCATGCCTTCGTCGGGAACCGGGGCTGGATGACGCGTGGGATGCGCTGGACAGACTCGAAGCAGGCACGCGCGGTTCTGATGCAAGTGCGCCGGGCTCGTTGCCACTGCATGCCCTGCAGGATCGACTCCACGCGCTGGGACTGGATGAGGGATACGGCGAACGCACGGGGTTGCCGCTGGTCGCGGAACCCGCGGCCCTCGCATTCGCCGGATTCGACCGCTACCGCCGGCCGCTGTGGTTGACCGCCGGCGCAGCCCGGGCCTGGCGCGCAATGCAGGCGGCTGCCGCGCGTGAGGGCATATCGCTGGATGCGATCTCCGGTTATCGCAGCCACGATTACCAGCTTGGGATCTTCGCGCGGAAGCGCGCGCGCGGGCAGACGGTGGACCAGATCCTTACCGTGAACGCGGCACCCGGATACAGCGAACACCACAGCGGCAATGCGCTCGACATCGGCGCGCCCGGCGAGCCGCCGGCCGAAGAGTCGTTCGAGCACACTGCCGCCTTCGCATGGCTGACCGGGCATGCCGGCGATTTCGGCTTTGTCTTGAGTTACCCGCGCGGCAATCCGCATGGCATCGTCTATGAGCCTTGGCATTGGTGTTTCGTGGGAGCGACCACCTCTTGACGGTATGGGCTCGCGGCGCACACGCTGGGCGCGGGTCAGCCGACGAATACCGCCGACGGCGGTAGAGGCGAAGGCGTCGTTCGGCCCCTTACGTCCCTGGAATCCAACCGGAAGGAAGCCATGAGCACACCCAACCCGTATGAAAGTCCCGCCGCGACGGTGGCCGATGCACGCCAGCCTCTCGATCGTGACCTGCCAGACGAAATCACGCGCCCGATAAAGCACGGCTGGGTCGCTGCATGCATCTCCGGCGCGATGACGTTGCTCGTGACCCTGGTTTCGCTGGGAGGTGCCGACCGTGAAATTGGTTACGACGCGTGGAATCTCGTCGATGTCGGCCTGATCGCACTGCTCGCGTTCGGCATCCACAAGCGCAGCCGCACGGCGGCCACGATCATGCTGCTCTATTTCGTGCTGTCGAAGATCCTGGTCATGGTCGAGACCGGCAAGCCCTCCGGGCTTGTGCTGGGCCTGGTGTTCGCCATCTTCTACTTCCGTGCGATGACGGCGACCTACCGTTACCACCGTTTCCTGCGGGACTGGAAACGCAACCCGCCAGCACCCAGGCGCTCGCTCAGCGAGGACCCCTTGTTCGCCGTAAAAGCCACCGACAGTAGCGCGCGCTGAGCGACTCCGAAGGCTCGCCTTTTCACAGGCGGGCAGGATCCCCGGTCAATCCTGCGAACGCTTCGTCGGCGCCTTCGCCTCGACACCGAAGTCCGCGATGCGCCACAGGTATTGCGCTGCGTAGGTGCGGTAAGGGCCCCATTTCTCACCGCGAGCCAGCAATTCCTTCGGCGTCGGCATGGCATCCAGCTTGTCGACGAACTGCGCGCCCTTGCGCACGCCAAGGTCGTCGATGGGCAGCACATCGGGCCGTCCCAGGCGGAACATCAGCATCATCTCCACCGTCCAGCGACCAATGCCGCGGATGGGCACCAGCGCGGCGACGATGTCGTCCTCATGCATGGTGGACATCTGCCGCAGCGTGGGGATTTCGCCCCGTTGCTCACGCGCCGCGAGATCGCGCAACGCCAGTGCCTTGTTGCCGGAAACCCCGCAGGCGCGCAGCGCGACGTCGTCGATCCGGCCCAGTGTGTCGAAGTGCAGGCGGGCACTGCCGATCGCCGCTTCCACGCGCCCCACGATGGTGGCGGCGGCCTTGCCGCTCAGCTGCTGGTACAGGATCGCCCTGGCCAGCGCATCGACGGGGTCGAAGGTCTTCTTCCATGTGGGCTGCGGTTCGATGTAGCCGATCCGCTTCATCCACGCACCCAGTCTGCGGTCGCGCCGGGTCAGATGGTCCCACGCATGTTCCGTATCGAAGCCGCGCGCGTGACGGGGCATGGCGTCAGCGCCGGACCGCGTCCAGCGCCCACAGCAACCAGCCCAGCATTAGGGTAATGCCGCCGGCCGGGGCGAGGCGCGTGCTCAGGCCACCCAGCGCGCCGCCCACCAGGCTGCCCGAAAAGAGCAGCGTGCCCAGCAGCAGCAGGCACAACGCCACTTTGCCCATGCGCCGCGTGGTGCCGGGCGCCAGCGCCGCCAAGGCAAGCCCATGCCCGAAAGCGAACAACGCTGCGGTCTGCAGGTGCGACTGCGCAAGTCCGGCACCCACGCCGTGCGAGGCATACGCCGACAGGCCGACAGCCGCAGCGGCGAACACGGCCCCGGAAAACGCGAGGAAAGAAGGCTTGCGTTGGCGACGGTCGTAATTCATGGGTGCTGCAGACCTCGTGGAAGGGCCGGCATCCTGCCAGGGGCGGAAAGAAGCGCGGAGATTCGTGCTCCCACAAACGCAACGCGCCGCATGAAGCGGCGCGTTGGCGTGGCACTCGTCATTGCGGACGATGGTCCGGGCAGCGTTACTGCTTGACCGCCCAATAGATGTCGAACTTGCCGCCGGCATCGAAGGAGCCATCGACACCCGACTTCCAGGACTCGTACGGACGATCGACCACTTCGTGGCCGGCGGTGACGGCCCAGGCGCGCAGCGCATTGCGCTGGTTGTCGAGCTCGGCCATGTAGCCGGTGTAGCTGGCGAACGCCGACTTGCGGGCTTCGGTACGAACGTACTCGACCGGTGCGCCCGAGGGGATGGTGACCTTCAACTCGCCTGCGGAAGCGACCGGCGCGGGTGCGGGCGCGGCGGCAGGTGCCGTTTCACCGGCGGCGGCATCAGCCTTCGGCGCCGCACTGCCCTTGCGGACCGGCTGCGCCACGTCGAACGCGTACTTCTCGGTGCCGAAGTCGGTGGTGATGATGCGCAGCGGACCGGCGGCGACCAGGCCGTTGGCATCCATCACGCGCTTGATCCACTCCTGGTTCTGCTTGATCGACGCCTTGATGGCGTCGTTGGTGCGGTCGATGTTGCCTGCGTTGACGACCAGCAGGTCTTCGGCGGGCACCTCGACGATTTTCAGGTCGGTCAGCGGGCTGCCTTCGGTGCGGTAGTCGAAGTTCGGCACGGTAGCCAGCATGTTGGTCAGCTTCGACAGGCCGGCCTTGACGGCGTCACCGACGTGGCGGCTCACGTACATGCCGGCATAGCGGCCGAGCAGGTTGAAGCCGTACTTCACCTCGTAGCTCTGGGTGATCTTCACGTTGCGGTTGTTCTTGCCGCTCGGCTCCAGCGTGAAGACGCTGCGCTTGTCGCTGCCCATGCGCTTGTCGGTGATCGCATACGTGATCTTGCCGGTGCCACCGCTCGGCGCCGGACGCTCGCTCTCGACGATTTCCCAGCTGCCCTGGCCCCAGCCCGCATTGGCGGAGTTGAAGTCCACCTTCGCGCCGACGCCGGAGTTGTCTTCCCCGCCCGAGTAGCTCAGTTCGTTGGCCGCGCTCGGGATCAGCGGGTTCCAGTCCTTCAGTCGACGCACGTTGTTCAGCGTGTCGAACACGATGGTCATGCGACGGTTGGTCTCGACGCTTTCCTGCAACTCGCGCGAGGACGGCAGGACCAGGCCGATCACCAGAAACAGCGCCAGAACCAGCGCCAACGCAATCACGAACTCGATCAAACGGGTCATTCAGGAGTCTCCGGGGGCCGGTGCCTCGGCCGTGAAAAAAATGCAACGCGCATCCTAGCAGGGTTGGCAGCCTTCGGGCAGCCCACCTGACACCGGTTGGCCGCCCTATTCCGGGGCGTATGGAAAGGAGCCTCGGCGGCCATGGCGCACCTGTGCGCCGCAGCAACAGAGCCTGCCGCGGGCTTCAGACCAACTGCAGTTCGAACGCCTTGAGCACCGCCCGCGTGCGGTCGCGCACACCCAGCTTGGAGAGGATGTTGGAGACATGGTTCTTGATGGTCCCCTCGGCCACGCCCAGCGAGTTGGCGATCTCCTTGTTGGAGAAGCCGCTGGCCATCAGCCGGAGGATCTCGGTCTCGCGGTCCGTCAACGGATCCGGGCGGTCCAGGCTGACGAACTCGTTGCGCATGTGCTCCAGGCCGGACAGCAGGCGCTGGGTGACGGCCGGCTGCACCAGCGAGCCGCCGCCGGCCACGGTGCGGATGGCGCCGACCAGTTGCTCCAGCGACACATCCTTCAGCAGGTAGCCCTTGGCGCCGGCCTTCAGCCCGGCAAGGACGAGCTGGTCGTCGTCGAACGTGGTGAGGATGATGGTGGGGGGAAGCTGGCCTGTTCTGGCCAGCGCCTGCAGCGCCTCCAGACCCGACATCACCGGCATGCGCATGTCCATCAGCACCACGTCGGGGTTGACCTGCGGGACCAGGTCGACGGCCTGTTTCCCGTCTGCGGCCTCGGCCACCACCTCGATGCCGTCGTCCAGCGCCAGCAGGGAACGGATGCCCTGGCGTACCAGGGTTTGGTCGTCGACCAGACAGACACGGATCACGGGGTTCCTCCGGAGCTGAGCTCGGGTGTGGGTTCGGGTTGGGGAAGGGGGCGGGGCGCGAGGCCGGGTACGGCCTCGTTGACGGGCAACGCGATGTGCAGGCAGAAGCCCCGTCCGGGCTGCGTCTCGATGCGCAGGTCGCCACCGTACTGGGACAGGCGCTCGCGCATGCCGGTGAGGCCGTTGCCGGCGACCACCTGCCCGCTGCCGGCACCGTCGTCGCGGGCATCGATCAGGATCTTCGCCCCGTCGCGCCGGCAATGCAGCCACAGGTGGCGGGCGTTGGCATGGCGGACGGCGTTGGTGATGATTTCCTGGGTGCACCGCAGCAACACATGGGCGCGGTGCGGGTCTTCGAGGGTCAGGGGCTCTTCGATATCCATGTGGATGGCCAGCGAAGGGACTTTTTCGGCCAGCGGAACCAGCGCCGCCCCCAGATCGATGCCGCCGCTGTCGCGCAGCTGGCTGACGGCTTCGCGTACGTCGGTCAGCAGCAGCCGGGCCAGCGTATGCGCCTGGCGCACGTGCTCCTGCGCGCGCCCCTCGGTCATGTGGCCGGCAACTTCCAGGTTCAGGCTCAGGGCGGTCAGGTGGTGCCCCAGCAGATCGTGCAATTCGCGGGAGATGCGGGTGCGCTCGTTCACCCGGGCGCTCTCGGCCAGCAGCACGCGGGTGGCGCGCAGTTCCGCGTTGAGTCGCCGCTGCTCTTCACGTGCCTGGGCCTGCTGGCGCGCTACGTAGGTGGTGATCAGCACGAAGGCCGAAAACCCCACGTAGAACATCGACTGGAACAGGGCCTCCCAGAAATTGAAGTCGTCGCGGGCCATGAACGACGGCACCAGCAGGACGTGCGCGGCCAGCAGCCAGGCCACCGCGAAGCGCAGTTCTAGCAGCCAGGGCAGCACGCCGGCCATGATCAGCAGCAGCACGGCGCCCAGCCCGGTCTGGGTATAGAAGCCCACCCCGATCGCGGTCGCCGTCAGCACCATGGCCAGCGGCACGTTCCATGCCACCGGCAGGCCATCCCGACGGCCATCCAGCGCACGCGTCGCCAGCCAGTAGACGCCGCCAAAGGTGAAGTAGCACAGCGCGGTCAGCGGCAGGTTGACGCCCTGCTCGTCCGTTCCGCTGGACGGCGGCAGCACCCACACATTCAGGATGATGGGAATCCCCACCAGGGCCCATGTGTAGAGCCCGGCGGCGCGCAGCAGGCGGGTATGGCTGAGTCGTCCCAACATCCGGGCATCTTAGGCGGAATCGCGCGCGGCCATGTCCCAACTAAAGTCATGCCCGCGTTGGAATGGGGATGGCCGGGTTCATCCCCCGCTCACCCGCCGCCTCGCCCGTCGCTGCGGCACCATGCGATAATCCCCGCTTGGCCGTGCGCCACCCTGCAAGACCCGTTCGGAGTCAGGTAATGTCGATTGTCATCCGCGACGTGCGCGAGCACGAGCTGGATTCCGTCCTAGCCCTCAACAACAATGCCGGACTGGCGATCCTGCCGCTGGATTCGGCCAAGGTCCGCCGCTTCTACGAACAGGCCGAGTACTTCCGCGTCGCCGAACGCGACGGCAACCTCGCCGGTTTCCTGGTCGGCTTCGGCTCGAACGCCGGGCATGACAGCAGCAACTTCGCCTGGTTCCGCGAGCGCTACCCCCAGTTCTTCTACATCGACCGCATCGTGGTGGCCAGCCGCCGCCGCGGCGGTGGCGTGGGCCGGGCGTTCTACGCCGACGTGCAGAGCTATGCGGAACTGCGCTATCCGCAGCTGGCCTGCGAAGTCTTCCTCGACCATGGCGCCGACCCCGCCCTGCTCTTCCATGGCAGCTTCGGCTTCCGCGAGATCGGCCAGAACGTCATGGCCGAGGCCAACGTGCGCGCCAGCATGCTGATGAAGGAACTGTGCAGCTATCCGTGGGTCCGCGAGACCTATGGCGACGCCCTGCCGGACGCACCGTGGGCCCGCACCCGGCTGCTGGCCGATGCCAGCACGCAACGGCCGACGGGTACATGAGCGTGACGCGAGCCTCCATGGACTACGAACAGGCCGGTGAACTGAAGATCGGCCAGGTCGGCATCGCCAACCTCCGCATCCGCACCCTCGATGTCGACCAGCTGATCCGCGAGATGCGCGAGCGCGTGGAGCGCGCGCCAAAGCTGTTCGGCCGCGCTGCCGTGATCGTCGACTTCGGCGGCCTGACCCGCCTGCCGGACGAAGCAACCGCACGCGCACTGATCGACGGCCTGCGCGGTGCCGGCGTCCTCCCGGTGGCGCTGGCCTACGGCACGCGTGAAACCGAAATCCTTTCCGAACAACTCGGCCTGCCCCTGCTGGCCAAGTTCCGTGCCCAGTACGAGCCGGTGGCGCAGGCCACACCCGCACCCGCGCGGGCCGAACCCGCGCCTGCCCCCGCCAAGGCGGCGCCGGCACCCACGGCGAAAGCCGCCGACACCAGGCCTGGGCTGGTCCAGAAGACCCCTGTGCGATCGGGCCAGCAGCTTTACGCGGAAAACCGCGACCTGACCGTACTGAGCACCGTGGGTGCCGGCGCCGAAGTCATCTCCGACGGCTCCATCCACATCTACGGCGCCCTGCGCGGCCGCGCCCTCGCCGGTGCGCGCGGCAACGCCGATGCGCGCATTTTCTGCCGCGAGTTCCATGCCGAACTGGTCGCCATTGCCGGCCACTACAAGGTGATGGAGGAAGTACCCAAGGAACTGCGCGGCAAGGCCGTGCAGATCTGGCTGGACCAGGACCAACTCAAGATCGTCGCGCAGGAATGATGCGCTGCGTTACCCCGAATAGAAGAACGACCAAGGAGAACACCGTTGGCTGAAATCATCGTAGTCACGTCCGGCAAGGGCGGCGTGGGCAAGACCACCACCAGCGCCAGCATCGCATGCGGTTTGGCCCGTCGCGGCAAGAAGGTCGCGGTCATCGACTTCGACGTCGGCCTGCGCAACCTCGACCTCATCATGGGCTGCGAACGCCGCGTCGTGTACGACTTCGTCAACGTCACCCAGGGCGAAGCCACCCTGAAGCAGGCCCTGATCAAGGACAAGCGCTTCGATACGCTGTACGTGCTGGCCGCCTCGCAGACCCGCGACAAGGATGCGCTGACCAAGGAAGGCGTGGAGAAAGTGCTGAAGGACCTGTCCGACGACGGCTTCGACTATGTCGTGTGCGACTCGCCGGCCGGCATCGAGAAGGGCGCGTTCCTGGCGATGTACTTCGCCGACCAGGCCATCGTGGTGGTCAACCCGGAAGTGTCGTCCGTGCGCGACTCCGACCGCATCCTGGGCCTGCTGGACTCCAAGACCCGCAAGGCCGAGAACGGCGAGACGCTGAAGGCCAACCTGCTGCTGACGCGCTACAACCCGGCGCGCGTGGAAGGCGGCGAGATGCTCAGCATCAAGGACGTGGAAGACGTGCTGGGCCTGAAGACCCTGGGCGTGATCCCCGAGTCCGGCGACGTGCTCAACGCCTCCAACAAGGGCGAACCGGTCATCCTCGACCTGGAGTCGCCGGCCGGCCAGGCCTACGACGACACCGTGGGGCGCCTGCTGGGCGAAGACCGCCCGATGCGTTTCATCACCCTTGAGAAGAAGGGTTTCTTCACCAAGTTGTTCGGAGGTTGAACATGGGCCTGTTCGATTTCCTCAAGGCGAAGAAGAACACCGCAGAGACCGCGAAGAACCGCCTGCAGATCATCATCGCGCAGGAACGCAATTCGCGTGGCGCCCCCGACTACCTGCCGCTGCTGCGCCGCGAGCTGCTGGAAGTCATCAAGAAGTACGTCAACGTCGACGTCGACGCGGTGAAGGTCGACCTGATCAAGGACGGCGACCACGACGTGCTGGACATCTCGGTCGCGCTGCCTGAAGGCAACTCCTGACCACGGGCGGAGCATCGCTCCGCCCTGACTGTCCCGCCCGCATGAATGCCGCTGCAGACACCCTCGAACCCGACGTGATGCGCGTGGCGGCATTGCCGCTCGGTGCCGCGGCCACGCTGCTGGCGCGTTACGGACTGGTCCTGCACCGCATCGAAGACGGCGCACCGATTCCCGGCAGCTTCTGGGGCGAACCGGAAGCCGGCGTCATCGCCCACAACGTCTACGTCCGTGGTGACACACCCGTGCATTCGATGCTGCACGAAGCCTGCCACCTGATCGTCCTGCCGCCGGAACGGCGCGCGCAGGTGCACACCGACGCCACCGATTCGGTGATCGAGGAAGACGCCACCTGCTGCCTGCAGATCATCCTGGCCGACGAACTGCCGGGCGTGGGTCGCGGCCGGCTGATGGCGGACATGGACGCATGGGGCTACACGTACCGGTTGGGATCGACGCAGGCGTGGTTCGAGCAGGACGCCGACGATGCCCGCGCCTTCCTGGACGAACACGGTCTGCCTCACCGCTGACGGGCCGTCCCTGTAGGAGCGACGTGAGTCGCGACCGCACGCCTGCGCCAACCAGGACACCCCGCCTGTCGCGAAGGCGCCAACAACGGCTCTGCGGCATGCTTTTGCGCGCCCTGGGTCGTTCAACGTTCCGGTCGCGACTTACGTCGCTCCTGCAGTAAGGGGGCGCCGCACTTGCACCCCCTCCCCCACCCTCACTACCCTTCCGGTTCCTGCGCCCGCCGCACCCTGAAGGACTTCCCGTGAAGCAACGCCACCTCCTGCTCGCACTCGCCGTCGGCGCCTGCGTCGCCACGCTCGCCGCCTGCAAGAAGGACGAGCCCGCCGCAGACACTGCCGGCGTGCCCACCGCGCCGCAGGGCGAGACCGCCGACCAGTTCATCGCGCGGGTCAACGACGAGTTCAAGAAGATGTACCCGGAGCTGACCGCCGCGCAATGGCTGTCCAGCACCTACATCAACGACGACAGCCAGCTGCTCGCCGCCAAGGGCAACGAGCGCTACCTGACCCAGCTCAACAGCTGGATCGAGCAGGCGAAGAAGTTCGAAGGCCAGAAGATGTCGCCCGAGACCGCGCGCGCCATCCAGCTGCTGAAGCTGGCCACCGCGATGCCGGCGCCGAAGGATCCGGCCAAGCTGGCCGAGTTGACCCAGATCGCCACCAAGATGGAAGGCACCTACGGTGCCGGCACCTATTGCACCGGCGAGGGCGACGACAAGAAGTGTCGGCAGCTGGGTGAACTCGAGGATGTGCTGCGCAGCAGCCGCGACTACGACGCCCAGCTGGACGCATGGCAGGGCTGGCACACCATCGCCCAGCCGATGCGCGCCGACTACACGCGCTTCGTCGAACTGGTGAACGAAGGTTCCAAGGAAATGGGCTTCGCCGATGCCGGCGAGATGTGGCGCAGCGGCTACGACATGACGCCCGCCGAGATCGCCGCCGAAACCGATCGCCTGTGGGGCCAGGTCAAGCCGCTCTACGAACAGCTGCACTGCTACACCCGCACCAAGCTGCAGGCCACTTACGGCGTGGAGAAGGGCCAGGTCAACGGCCTGCTGCCGGCGCACCTGATGGGCAACATGTGGCAGCAGGACTGGGGCAACCTGTGGGACGTACTGGAGCCCTACAAGGGTGCCGGCAGCCTCGACATCACCGGCGCGCTGGAAAAGCAGTACCAGGCTGATTACCAGGCGGCACTCGGCAAGGCCGGCCCGGGACCGGGCACCGACAAGCTGTTCCAGGCCGAGCGCGAGGCACAGCTGCAGGTCGCCAAGCAGATGACCGAACGTGCGCAGGAGTTCTACACCAGCCTCGGCATGCCGAAGCTGCCGGAGAGTTACTGGTCCAAGACCCAGTTCATCAAGCCGATGGACCGCGACGTGGTCTGCCACGCCAGCGCATGGGACATGAACATGGCCGGCGACGTACGCACCAAGATGTGCATCAAGCCGAACGAGGAAGACTTCACCACCATCTACCACGAGCTCGGCCACGTCTATTACTACCTGGCCTACAACAAGCTGCCGCCACTGTTCCAGACCGGCGCGCACGACGGCTTCCACGAAGCGATCGGCGACACCATGGTGCTGGCGATGACGCCGGACTACCTGAAGTCGATCGGCATGGTCGACGCCCCGCAGCAGAGCAACGAAGCGCTGATCAATGCGCAGATGCGCATGGCGCTGGCGAAGGTGTCGTTCATGCCGTTCGGCCTGATGATCGATCGCTGGCGCTGGGGTGTGTTCGACGGCAGCATCAAGCCGGCCGACTACAACAAGGCCTGGTGGGAACTGAAGGCCAAGTACCAGGGTGTGGCGCCGGCCACCGCGCGCGGCGAGGATTTCTTCGACCCGGGTGCGAAGTACCACGTGCCGGGCAACACACCGTACACGCGCTACTTCCTTTCGCACGTGCTGCAGTTCCAGTTCTACAAGGGCCTGTGCGATGCGGCCGGCTACAAGGGCCCGCTGTACAACTGCAGCTTCTACGGCAACAAGGCGGCGGGCCAGAAGTTCTGGGCGATGCTGGAAAAGGGCGCCAGCCAGCCGTGGCAGTCCACGCTGAAGGAACTCACCGGCGGCGAGAAGATGGACGCCGGCGCGGTGCTGGAATACTTCGCCCCGCTGCAGGATTGGCTGAAGCAGCAGAACGAAGGGCAGACCTGCGGCTGGCAGGTGCCTGCGACGGCAGCCACGCCGACGCCCGCGACACCGGCGAAGTCGTAAGCTGCAGCAACGGGACGGGCCGGTGACGGCCCGTCTTTTTATTCAGAACACATGGCCACAAGGATGTCATTGATGAAAGCGCGCTACCCCCTGTCGACCCTGCTGCTTGTCTTGCTGGCCTCGCCTCACTGCGCCGTCGCACAGACCGGCCCGCAGGTCGGCAGCGAAACCAGCCGCACGCCCACGTTGGCGCCAACGCAATGGAAGCTCGCCGCCTTCCCGTCACGCAACGCCACCCCGCTGCGCTATCGGGAACTATCCATCAGCCGGTTGCTCGACGTGCAACGGTACAACACGGTCCAGCGCATCAAGGCCACCCAGATAGGCGTGGGCCGGGGGTTGGCGGATGAAGGCGTCGACCGCACGACGCCAGTGCTGCGCTGGATTCCCCTGAAGACCGGCGGCGCTGTCGCACGCCTGCAGGTCACGTCGCCGGATGCCCTCGGCCTGCGCGTGGGACTGCAACTGCAGGGACTGCATCCGCATGTCGAACTGCGCTTCGGTGGCTCCGACGCGCCTTCACAAGCGGTTGCGACGGTGAACGCATCCGAGGCCCAGCAACTGGTGGATGCACAAGGCATCTACTGGACACCAGGCACCGACGGCGCCACCCAGATCATCGAGATCTATCGTCCCGCGCACGTCAAGGCATTGCAGGCACGTCTGCAGGCACCGAAGCTGTCGCACCTGCTGACCAACAGCCGCAACGATTTCAAGCTGCTCAAGTCGCTGGGCGATGCGGGCAGCTGCAACATCGACGTGGTCTGCAAGGTTGCCGAGTACGGCCCTGCCTTCGTGCAGGCGAAAAACGCCGTGGCCCACATGACCTTCGTCGAGAGCGACGGCAAGGGCTATGTCTGCACCGGCACACTGCTCAACGACACCGTCCCCTCGACGCAGGTGCCCTACTTCTATACCGCGGCACATTGCATTTCCAGCCAGTCGGTAGCCAACACGCTCAACACCTATTGGGCGTACGAGAACTCCACCTGTGGCGGCGCGGATGGCGCGAGGCGCAACCCGGTGGTCGGCGGCGCGGACCTGCTGTATGCGGACGAAGACCTGGATGCGCTGTTGCTGCGCCTGAAGAATCCTGCTCCCGCCAATGCCACGTTCGCAGGTTGGGATGCCAGCACCCTGGCCACCAGCGCGGACGTCATCGCCATCCATCATCCCCAGGGCGACGCCAAGAAAGTATCCCGGGGCCAGCATGTCACCGATGCCTACGCCGAACTCTATACCGTGGCCTGGCTCGAAGGCACCACGGAAGGTGGCAGCAGCGGCTCGGGCCTGTTCACGCGCTACCGCGACAACAGCCTGCGCCTGCGGGGTGGCCTGCTGGGTGGCGATGCCTTGTGTTCCAACACCGGTTCCACCGGAAATGCCCTCAACCGCGACCACTACTCGCGGCTCGACCTGGTCTTTCCGCACATCAAACAGTGGATAGCCTCGGAGCCGGTCCGCGAGAACAGCTCGCAGCCGCTGGTACGTTCCGCCGGCGCCGTCGCGCAGGGCCAGGGCTCACGCACCATCACCCCAACGGAAACCATGACAAGGCCGACTGCGCGGCCCGCCATCGAACGTCCCCGCACGATGACCCCCACGCGACACTCGCTGCGCGAGCGCTGATCGCAGCGAGCAGGCGACGAAGAGGCCGGCGTATGCCGGCCTCTTCCTTTGCGGACCCTCACAGGCTTCATCGCCAGCACACATCGCGCGCGCAGGCTGGATGCGAACCGACCGGAGAGCATCCACTGCCATGCCGACCATCTTTACCCATGCCCTGATCCCCCTGGCCGCCGGCGTTGCCCTGGGGCGGACACGTCTTCCACCGAAACTGGTCGCCGCCGGCATGGCCGCCGCGATGCTGCCGGATGCCGACGTGGCGATGTTCAAGCTGGGGATCGAGTACGCGCATGATTTCGGCCATCGGGGCGCCAGCCACTCGCTCGCATTCGCCGTTTTCTGCGGTGCATTCGCGGCGGGCTTCGCGCGGTGGTTGAAGGTGCGCGCCGTCACCGCATTCCTGTTCATCGCCCTGTCCGTGGCCTCGCATCCACTGCTGGACATGCTGACCGATGGTGGCCTGGGTGTCGCGCTGTTCTGGCCGTGGTCCGACGCACGTCACTTCGCGCCCTGGCGCGTGATCGAAGTGTCGCCCTTCGCGAACCGTTTCTTCAGCGCGCGTGGCGCGGAGGTGCTGGCGTCGGAACTGCGCTGGATCTGGGTGCCGGTGGGCGTCATGGCGGGGCTGGCGGTGTGGCTGCGCCGACGGCATGCGACGTTGTAGGAGCGACGTCAGTCGCGACCGCACGGCTGGAGGAGTCGAGTGCGACCAAGATGAGCACAGAGTGCGGCAGCGGAACCACGGCCACCTCGTGACTGGTCGATGGCCAGTCCCAGTCCGCGGTCGCGACTGACGTCGCTCCTACAGGGATACAACGCGCCTCAGTTCACGTCCGGCGCCGGATCCGGCTTGCCCGTCTTCATCTGCTCGGCGAGCTGCGCTTCGAACTGTTCCAGCGTCAGCCCCTGCGTGGCGGCTTCGATCACGGCGGTATCGCGCAGTTCGTCGGAATACACCAGGCGTACCGCGTTGCCCTGTGCTTCGTGCAGCACCGCCGCCTGCTTGATCATCGCCAGCACTTCGGCGGCGCTGTCGGAGGTGCCCGCGATGCGGCCGTCCATGCCCAGCACCCAGACGCCGGCCTGACGCACGACGCCAGCCAGCAGTTCACCCTCGGGATTGCGCAACTCGGCATGCGGCTCGATGGCGGGCGCATTCGCTCGCGCCTGGTTGTGCGCCTTGGTCGCCTTGCGCTTCTTCGCCTCGCGGCGCGCCTTGGACTGGATGGACATGGACGGTCTCGCAGGAAGTCAGAGTTGATCGGTGGGTTCGAGCGCCGCGGGCTCGCGCGGGCACGCGGGCAGGCGCCGGCTGGCATTCGCTTCCCATTGCCACATCAGCCAGCCGGCCAGCACGAAGCCGGCCATGCCCAGTGCCAGGTGGAGGCCATGATGGCTCAGCAGCGGTGAAAGCAGGCCGGCGATGATCGCGTTGACCACCAGGTTGCTGAACGCCTGCAGCGACGAAGCGGCGCCGCGCTGGCGCGGATACATGTCCAGGATGGCCAGGGTCAGGATCGGGAACACCAGAGCGACGCCCAGTGCCGCCAGCATCATCGGCAGCACCGCCCAGGGCACGCGGATGTCATCGCCCGCCCAGGCGGTGTAGGCCACGTTCGCCACCATCGCCAGCGCCATGCACGCGTAGCCGATCCTCACCAGGCGCGCGCCGTCGACACGTCCCGCTGCACGCCCGGACAGGAACGCGCCCAGCACCATGCCGCCGATGGTCGGCAGGAACAGCCACGCGAACTGTTGTTCGTTCAGATGCAGCAGGTCCATCACGAACGCCGGCGCGGAGGCGATGTACAGGAACAGGCCACCGAAACTCAGCGAACCGGCCAGCGCCAGTCGCACGAAACGCCGGTTGCGCACGATGCCCACGTAATCGCGCAGCAGGCGACGGGGCGACACCTGCAGGCGTGCCTCGGGCGGATGCGTCTCCGGCAGCCAGCCGACCACCGCCACCAGCAACAGCAGCGAGAACCCGGCGAGGAACCAGAAGATCATCGGCCACGCGCTCCAGCCCAGGATCCAGCCACCCACGATCGGTGCGATGGCCGGTGCGATGCCGAAGATCATCGACACCTGGCTCATCAGCCGCTGCGCGTCATCGCCGTTGCGCGCATCGCGGATCACCGCGCGCCCCACGATGAAGCCCACGCCCGCCGACAGGCCCTGCACGGCACGGAAGAACAGCAGCGTGGCCATGTCGGTGGACAGCGCGCAGCCCACCGACGCCAGCAGGAACACGATCAGCCCCCCCAGGATCACCCGCTTGCGGCCGAACGTATCCGACAGCGGCCCATGCACCAGGCTCATCAGCGCATACGTCAGCAGGTACACGCTGATCGTCTGCTGCATCGCCACCTTGTCGGCGCCCAGGTGCGCGCCCATGGCGGGGAACGCAGGGAAGATCGTGTCGATGGAGAACGGGCCGAACATCGCCAGCCCACCCAGCAGGATGGCCAGGCGGCGATTGGAGATGGCGCGGGGAGCCGTCATTGCGGGGAAAAACTCCAGGCGGGCGCGGCCGGCATGCATGAACAGGCGGCGCGGGGCTGCACATGGTACGCCGAAACCGCCAGCGGCCCGCCGCGCCGGGCTATAATCGGCCGGCAAGACCCGGTGGGAGAAGCCCGTCGTCCGCGACGTGCTGCCGAAGGCGCAAACGCCCGTAATCGCTCAGGCCCGATACCACCCCTGCTGCAAACACTCTGGAGAGACCGGCCGCCCTCGTGGCAGCGCCGGCGCCGAAGGGGCACGAAGCACGCGACCTCGTCCGCCGCGCTTCCAAACTCTCAGGCAAAAGGACAGAGGGGCATCCCACACGCGGTTTCCGCGTGCCCGGTCCTATTGCCCTTCCCGGATGCCTCCCATGTCGAACACCCCCTCCCTGCGCGAGCTCGAGCACCACGGTGCGTTTCTCGAACGCCACATCGGCCCCAACGACGCCGAGATCGCACACATGCTGCGCATCGTCGGCCATGACTCGCTGGAGGCGATGACCGACGCCATCGTGCCGGCCAGCATCAAGTCCGCACAGCCGCTGGCCCTGCCCGCGCCGATCAACGAGGAGGAGGCGCTGGCCAAGATCCGTGCCGTCGCCACGCGCAACCAGGTGTTCCGCAGCTTCATCGGCCAGGGCTACTACGGCACGCTCACGCCGAAGGTCATCCTGCGCAACATCCTCGAGAACCCGGCCTGGTACACCGCGTACACCCCCTACCAGGCGGAGATCTCGCAAGGCCGCATGGAAGCGCTGATCAACTTCCAGACCATGGTCGCCGACCTGACCGGCATGGAGATCGCCAACGCCTCGCTGCTGGACGAAGGCACCGCCGCCGCCGAAGCGATGACGCTGGCCAAGCGCTCGGCCAAGTCGAAGTCGAACACCTTCCTGGTCGCCGGCGACACCCACCCGCAGACCCTGGAAGTGCTGGCCACCCGCGCCGAACCGCTGGGCATCACCGTCGATGTCGTGCGTTCCACCGATGCCTTCCACCAGAAGCTGGCCGGCGGTGACTACTTCGGCGTGCTGGTGCAGTACCCCGCCTCCAGCGGCTGGGTGGAGGAGTGGACGAAGGACGCCGAGACCATCCACGCGCACAACGCGCTGTTCGTCGTCGCCACCGACCTGCTCGCGCTGACATTGCTGAAGCCGCCGGGCGAAATGGGTGCGGACATCGTGATCGGCAACTCGCAGCGCTTCGGCGTGCCGTTCGGTTTCGGCGGCCCGCACGCCGCGTTCATGGCCTGCCGCGATGCCTACAAGCGCAGCATGCCGGGTCGCCTGATCGGCGTGTCGGTCGATGCCGAGGGCAAGCCTGCCTATCGCCTGACCCTGCAGACGCGGGAGCAGCACATCCGCCGCGAGAAGGCCACGTCCAACATCTGTACCGCGCAGGTGTTGCTCGCCGTCATGGCCAGCATGTACGCCGTCTACCACGGCCCGGAGGGTCTCAAGCGCATCGCCGACCGCGTGGCCCGCCTGACCGCCATCCTCGCCGAAGGCCTGCGCACGCTGGGCTACCCGGCCGTGCATGCCAGCGCCTTCGACACGCTGTGCATCGAACCGGGCGACGCACGCGACGCCATCCTCGCCCGCGCCCATGCCGCCCGCATCAACCTGCGTGTGCGCGGCAATGGCTCGCTGTGCATCTCGCTGGACGAGACCACCACGCGCGCCGATGTGGAAGCGCTGTGGGGCGTGTTCGCCGGTGAAGGCGCCACGCTGCCGTCGGTCGACGCCCTGGACGCCGGCGCGCCCTCGCTGGTGCCTGCCGCCCTGCGCCGCACCAGCGACTTCCTGACCCACCCGGTGTTCAACACGCACCACAGCGAACACGAACTGCTGCGCTACATGCGTGCCCTGGCCGACAAGGACCTGGCCATGGATCGCACCATGATCCCGCTGGGCAGCTGCACCATGAAGCTCAATGCCACCGCCGAGATGATCCCGGTGACGTGGCCGGAGTTCGGCGGCATCCACCCGTTCGCGCCCGCGGACCAGACGGCCGGCTATACGCAGCTGATCGACGAACTGGAAGCCATGCTGGTGGAATGCACCGGCTACGACGCGGTCAGCCTGCAGCCCAACTCCGGCGCGCAGGGCGAGTACGCCGGCCTGCTGGCGATCCGCGCCTACCATCGTTCGCGCGGTGAAGCGCACCGCGACATCTGCCTGATCCCGGAATCCGCGCACGGCACCAATCCGGCGTCCGCGCAGATGTGCGGCATGACCGTGGTGGTCACCAAGTGCGATGCCAACGGCAACGTCGATGTCGAGGACATCCGCCGCGCCGCCGAGAAGTACAGCGAACGCCTGGCCGCGATCATGATCACCTACCCCTCCACGCACGGCGTGTTCGAGGAAGACGTGGTGGAGATCTGCGAGATCGTGCACCGGCATGGCGGGCAGGTCTACACCGACGGCGCCAACATGAATGCCCTGGTCGGCGTGGCCAAGCCGGGCAAGTGGGGGTCGGACGTCTCGCACCTCAACCTGCACAAGACCTTCTGCATCCCGCATGGCGGCGGCGGCCCCGGCGTGGGTCCGTGCGCGGTGAAGGCGCACCTGGCGCCGTACCTGCCGAAGAAGCTGGGCGGCGAAGGCGATGTCGGCATGGTGTCGGCGGCCAGCTTCGGCAGTGCCAGCATCCTGCCGATCAGCTGGATGTACGTCACCCTGATGGGCGCGCAGGGCCTGCGCAAGGCCACCCAGGTGGCGCTGCTCAACGCCAACTACATCGCCAAGCGGCTGGAACCGCATTTCGAGACGCTCTACACCGGCCGCAACGGCCTGGTGGCGCACGAGTGCATCCTCGACCTGCGCCCGATCAAGGACCGCACCGGCATCAGCGCCGAGGACGTGGCCAAGCGCCTGATCGACTTCGGCTTCCACGCGCCCACGCTGAGCTTTCCGGTCGCCGGCACGCTGATGGTGGAACCCACCGAGAGCGAATCGCAGCACGAGCTGGACCGCTTCATCGACGCGATGATCGAGATTCGCGAGGAAATCCGCGCGGTCGAGGACGGCCGCCTGGACCGCGAGGACAATCCGCTGAAGAACGCGCCGCACACCGCCACGATGGTGATGGCCAGCGAGTGGACCCACGCCTATCCGCGCGAACTGGCCGCGTTCCCCCTGGCCACGCTGAAGCTGCAGAAGTACTGGCCGCCGGTCGCCCGCGTGGACAACGTCTACGGCGACAAGAACGTCGTGTGCGCCTGCATCCCGGTGGATGCGTACAAGGACGAAGTGGACGCCTGAGTGCGGTACCACGGATGACGAAAAAGCCCCGCCGATGCGGGGCTTTTTCGTACCGTCGCTATAACGTGCGTGCACGCGCGATACTGGGCACGCTTGCATTCGACTCACGGGGAGACGCGTCGATGAAGGTAGTCATCAACGGAGCCGGCATCGCGGGTACCGCGCTCGCGTATTGGCTGGGCAGGCTCGGCCACGACGTGACGCTGGTGGAACGCGCGCCCGATCTGCGCACCGGCGGGTTCGTGGTCAACCTGTGGGGCATCGGCTACGACGCACTGGAAAAGATGGGTTTGCTGCCAAGGCTGCTGGAACTGCAGCACCATTCGGACGAGTTGCGCATGGTGGACCGTGCCGGGCGCACCCGTGGCGGCTACCCGTCCAGCGTGCTGCTGAAGCTCGCCAAGGGGCGCATGGCAACGCTGGCGAGGTCCGACATCGCCGCGGCCATCTACGGCGCCTTGGACGGCCAGGTGGACACCCGGTTCGGCGACAGCGTCACCACCATCGACGATGACGGGACACGGGTACGCGTCGGCTTCGACCATGCGCCACCGCAGGAGGCGGATCTCGTGATCGGCGCCGACGGCCTGCATTCGCGCGTCCGTCACCACGTGTTCGGCCCCGATACCCGGTTCGAGTACCCGATGGGATGCCACGTCGCCTCATTCGAGGCAGCCGGCTACCGGCCGCGCAACGGGAATGCCTATGTGGCGTACACCGCGCCCGGCCGCTACGTGGCCCGCTTTCCGATGCGCGACGATCGGATGCTCTTCTTCGTCCTGCTGCGCGACGAGCACCTCGCGGGCGGGACGCCCCGCGACCATGCCGGACGGAAGGCCGCATTGACCCGCGCCCTCGACGGCATCGGGTGGGAATCCGATGCCATCGTCTCAGCCATCGCACGGACGGACGACATCTACTTCGACAGCATCAGCCAGATCCGCATGGACCGCTGGGTCCAGGGCAACGTGGCATTGATCGGCGACGCCGCTGCGTGCCCTTCCCTCATCGCGGGAGAAGGCGCCGGCTTCGCGCTGGCGGAAGCCTACGTGCTCGCGGGCGAGCTGCACCGGCACGGCGACGACACCGCTGCTGCGCTCGCCCGCTACCAAGCACGGCTACACGCAGTCGTCGCCCGCAAGCAGAAACACGCGGAAAGCCTGGCAGCCTCGTTCGTGCCCAGAACGGCGCTGGGCGTGCGCCTGCGTGACTACACCACGCTCCTGATGCGGCTCCCCGTCTTCCCCAGGCTCCTGATGGGCCGCTACTTCCACGACGAACTGGCCTTGCCTGACTACGGGATCTGAAACCCGGCATGGGTATCCAACGCCACGCGATACCGCGTGCGGCGCGCGGGTAACATCGCCACCATGACCGACCTGACTGCGCTCGCCCTCGATGCCCTGATCTTCATCGGCCTGGCCTGGACGGCGTGGCGCGTGCTGGGGCGTTCCATTCCCATCGCCGTCATCCCCATCATCATCGGCTTGCTGCTGGCCGCCACCGGCGTACTGCCTGCCAGCTGGGGCGTACCGTCGAAGCTGGGCGACCAGATCGGCTTCATCGGCGTGCTGCTGCTTGCGTTCACCGCCGGCCTGGAAACGCGCCAGTCCGCGCACCTGCCCACCACCGCCGATGCCAAGCCGCTGCCGCGCACGCAAGCGCTGCGCTTCGTCGCCAGCGCGGGCATGGCGCTGCTGCTGCCGTTCGCGCTCGGCACGCTTGCAGCGCATGCCTACTTCACCGGTTTGCCGGGCTGGGAGACGCCTGAAGGCGGCGCCTGGATGGGGGCGCTTGCGATCGGCCTGTGCATCGCAGTCAGCGCGCTGCCGGTGCTGATCGGTATCGTGCGCGAACTCGGCCCGCTGCACCGGCCGCTGACCCAGCTCGCGCTGCGCATCGCCGTGATCGACGACGCCGTACTGTGGATCGGCCTGGCACTGCTGTTGTTGGCGGCCGAAGGCGGTTCGCTTCTGGCCGGCGCCTCCGCCCTGCACCTGCTCGCAGCAGGTACGCTCGTCATGCTGGCCGCCGCCGGCACGCTGGCGCAGCGCATGCACGGACAGCTGCCCCTGTGGCTGGTGTGGCTGTCATTGCCGGTGTTCCTCGTGGCTGGCGCCTGGGCGAGTTCGCAGCTGGGTCTGCATGCATTGCTCGGCGCCTACTTCGGTGGCGCGATGGTGCCGCCGGCATGGTCCAGGCGACTGCCAGTGGAACGCCTGGGCCAGTTCGCCCTGATCGGGCTGGCGCCGCTGTTCTTCGGCCACAGCGGCCTGAAGATCGATGGCAGCGTGCTGGGCTGGGCCTCGCTGCAGGCGTCGCTGGTGCTGCTCGTGCTGGCGGTCGTCGCCAAGCTGGTCGCGGTGCTGCTGTGTCCGCCGGCCCCCTCGCTGTCGCGCCGTGAAGCGCTGGCCGTGGGTGCGCTGCTGCAATGCAAGGGGCTGATGGAAATCGTCGCGGCCACCATCCTGCGTGACCACGGCCTGCTGTCCGAACACGCCTTCGCCGCACTGGTCACCCTGGCCGTGCTGTCGACCCTGCTGACCGGCCCGTTCTTCCGCCTCCTCGTGCGTCGCCACGCGCAAGCCGACACCGGCGGACGGCAGACCGCATGAGGTGCGCCGCGCACGCCACGTCGTGGATCAGGCATCCAGGGAGGGCCGTACCGTCTCCGCCAGCCATGCCATGAATGCCTGCACGCGCTGCGGCAGGTGGCGACGATGCGCATACAGCAGGGACACCGGCATCGCTTCGGCACGGTACTGCGGCAGCACGTCCACCAGCAGGCCCTGGTCGATCAATGCCCGCAACCCTGCGGCCGGCGCCTGGATCAGCCCCAGGCCGGCGATGCAGGCGGCTTCGTAGGCATCGGAACTGTTGACCGTCAGCGCACCCTGCACCGGCACGCTGGTGAACTGCACCCCGTCCCAGTACTCCCATCCATCCGGCCTGCCACCGAAGGTGCTGGCGTAGTGGATCATGCGATGCGCATGCAGGTCCTCCGGTGACTGCGGCATGCCATGCCGCTGCAGGTACGCCGGGCTGGCGCAGGTCACCACGCGCAACTGGCCAAGTGGCCGCGCGATCAGGCTGGTATCGGCCAGCGTGCCCACGCGCAGCACGCAGTCGAAGCCCTCGCGCACCACGTCCACCCGACGGTCGGTACAGCTCAGTTCCAGTTCCAGTTGCGGGTGATCGTGCAGGAAGGCCGGCAGCTGCGGCAGCACGAAATGCCGTGCGAACCGCGCCGGCATGTCCACGCGCAGCCGGCCACGCAATGCCTGGGGTGTGCGCACGAACAGGTGCTGCACCTCGTCCATGTCGGCCAGCAGGTCCTGGCAGCGCTCGTAGAACGCCCGGCCGTCCTGGGTCAGCTGCACACGCCGCGTGGTCCGGTGCAGCAGTTGTGTGCCCACCCACGCTTCCAGTTGCTGGACGGCAGTGGACACGCTGGCCTTGGGCAGGCCCAGGCTGTCCGCGGCGCGGGTGAAACTGGCCATCTCGGCGACCCGGACGAAAGCCTGCATGGCGTCGAGGCGGTGCATGGCGGCTCCAGTGATTGTTCGCCATCGGCGAACGGTCAAATCAGTTTAAGCCGATTTATCCAAGGATTACCGCCCAATACAGTGCCCCCACGGTGAATCCACCGCCTTCCCCGACTGGAGACCTGCCATGACCAAGACCCCTTCCCCCCTCACCCTGATCACCGGCGGCAGCCGCGGCCTGGGCCGCAACATGGCCCTCGCCATCGCCCGCCAGGGCCACGACGTCATCCTCACCTACCGTAGCCAGCAGGCCGAGGCCGCAGCCGTCGTCGCCGAGATCGAAGCCCTCGGCCAGCGCGCCGCCGCGGTGCCGCTGGACGTGGGCCAGAGCGGCACGTTCGACGCCTTCGTTGACGCGGTGCGTGCCCAGCTCACCTCGTGGGGCCGCGATCGCTTCGACCATCTGGTCAACAACGCCGGCATGGGCGTGCATGCCGGCTTCGCCGAGACCACGCGCGCGCAGTTCGATGCGCTGGTCGACGTGCACTTCAAGGGACCGTTCTTCCTCACCCAGGCGCTGCTGCCGCTGCTCGCCGACGGCGGCCGCATCATCAACATCTCGTCCGGCCTGGCGCGCTTCGCCCTGCCCGGCTACGCGGCGTATGCGGCGATGAAGGGCGCGATGGAAGTGCTGACGCGCTACCAGGCAAAGGAGCTGGGCGCGCGCGGCATCGCGGTGAACATCGTCGCGCCTGGCGCGATCGAGACCGACTTCGGCGGTGGTGCCGTGCGCGACAACGCGCAGCTCAATGCGTTCGTCGCCTCGCAGACCGCGCTGGGCCGGGTCGGGGTACCGGACGATATCGGCGGCGTGGTCGCCTCGCTGCTGTCGCCGGCCAATCGCTGGATCAATGCGCAGCGCATCGAGGCGTCGGGCGGGATGTTCCTGTAATCCAGTGGATGACGCAGCTCTTCCCTCTCCCTGCACAGCGGGGAGAGGGTGCCGAAGGCGGGTGAGGGGCGAACGGAGATGCTATGCCGACGCGCCCTATCCATTGCCGCGCACGCCCCTCATCCGCCCTCCGGGCACCTTCTCCCCGCCACGCGGGGAGAAGGATGTTTCAAAACTCCACCTTGACCGAAGGCGCACTGCGCTTCGCCTCGCCGTGATAGACCGCTTCGATGTTGTTGCCATCCGGGTCGAGCACGAATGCCGCGTAGTAGCCCGGGTGGTACGGGCGCTCGCCGGGCGCGCCGTGATCGGTACCGCCGTTCGCCAGCGCCGCCGTGTGGAAGGCATCCACCATCGCGCGGTCCTGCGCCTGGAACGCCAGATGATGGCGGCCGGTGAGTTCGCCCTGCGCCGCTTCGCTGTCGGCGGTGGAGACGAACAGTTCGTCCGCCCAGAAATATCCCTCATCCTCGCCGCCCATCGGCACGCCGAGCACCTCGAACACGGCGGCATAGAACGTGCGGCTGGCGTCCAGGTCGCGCACGACCAGCTGGATATGGTCGATCAGGCGACCGCGATGCAGTTCGTTGGTTTCCAAAGCGCAATCCTCCGGTTGAAGAGCCGACAGTGATGGCACGGCATGCGGACAGCGAGTGTCCGCGACCATTCGTCAGCACGGCGTCAATGCGTACAGCCAAGACACCGTAACGCGCTCTCCACACGCGGACGCAGATGATCGGCGGATGCAGACCCTCGCGCACCGCGATGGCTGGTCCGTCGTCCAGGAGACCCCAGATGGCCGCACGCAAATCCCCCTCCCCCTCATCGAACACCGGCAAGGCCGACACGCCGACACCCGGCAACGGCGGCGAGCTCCACTTCAACGCAGGTGGCAAGCACCCGCCGCTGACCACCAACCAGGGCATCCCGGTCAGCGACAACCAGAACTCGCTGCGCGCGCACGATCGCGGACCGACACTGCTGGAAGACTTCATCCTGCGCGAGAAGATCACCCACTTCGACCACGAGCGCATTCCCGAGCGCATCGTGCATGCGCGCGGCTCCGGCGCGCACGGCTACTTCGAACTGACGAAATCGCTGAAGAAGTACACCACCGCGCGCGTGCTGAACGAGACCGGCGTGCGTACGCCGGTGTTCTGCCGCTTCTCCACGGTAGCCGGCGGCGCGGGCTCGGTGGACACGCCGCGCGACGTGCGCGGCTTCGCGGTGAAGTTCTACACGCAGGAGGGCAACTGGGATCTGGTGGGCAACAATATCCCGGTGTTCTTCATCCAGGACGCGATGAAGTTTCCCGACCTGGTGCATTCGGTGAAGATGGAACCGGACCGCGCCTATCCGCAGGCCGGCAGCGCGCACGATACGTTCTGGGATTTCATCTCGCTGACGCCGGAAGCGTTCCACATGATCATGTGGGCGATGAGCGACCGCACCATCCCGCGCTCGCTGCGCATGATCGAAGGCTTCGGCGTGCACAGCTTCCGCCTGCTCGATGCCAAGGGCAACAGCACTTTCGTCAAGTTCCACTGGCGACCGAAGCTCGGCATCCAGTCGACAGTGTGGGACGAAGCAGTGAAGCTGCAGGCGGCCGACAACGACTTCCATCGCCGCGACCTGTTCGAAGCCATCCAGAAGGGCGACTTCCCGGAATGGGAACTGGCCGTGCAGCTGTTCACCGAGGAACAGGCCGATGCGTTCCCCTTCGATCATTTGGATCCCACCAAGCTGATTCCGGAAGAGCTCGTGCCGTTGACGGTGATCGGCCGCATGGTGCTGGACCGCTGGCCGGACAACTTCTTCGCCGAAACCGAACAGGTCGCCTACTGCCCCGCCAACATCGTGCCCGGCATCGATTTCAGCAACGATCCGCTGCTGCAGGGCCGGCTGTTCTCCTACCTGGATACGCAGCTCTCGCGGTTGGGCGGCCCCAACTTCCACCAGATCCCGGTCAACGCGCCGAAGTGTCCGTTCGCCAACCTGCAACGCGACGGCCACATGCAGATGCAGGTGCCGAAGGGCCGTGTGAACTACGAGCCCAGCAGCCTGCAGCCCGATACGCCGCGGGAAACACCGGCCGGCTTCCGCAGCCATGCGACCGTGGCGGAGGGTCGCAAAGGGCGCGTGCGGCCGGAGAGTTTTGCCGACCACTACAGCCAGGCGCGGATGTTCTTCCGCAGCCAGACCGCGCCGGAGCAGGCGCACATGGCGGCCGCGCTGGTGTTCGAGTTGTCGAAAGTGGAAACACCGCACGTACGCGAAGCGATCGTCGGCCACCTCCGCCACGTCGATGCAGGCCTGGCCAAGCGCGTCGCCGATGGCCTGGGCCTGGATGCACTGCCGCCGGCACCGGCCACCACCGTCGCGCCACAGGACATGCCGCCTTCACCTGCATTGCAGATCATCGGCAAGATGAAGCCGACGCTGCAGGGCCGCTGCGTCGGCATCCTGATCGATGAAGGATCGGACGCCGCCGCGATCGCCGCCTTGCGCAAGGCAGCGGAAGCCGATGGTGCGCAGGTGAAGATCGTTGCGCCGAAGATCGGCGGTGCGAAGCTGGGCAACGGCAAGCGCCAGCCTGCCGACGGGCAGCTGGCCGGCACGCCCTCGATGGTGTTCGACGCCGTGGCGCTGGTGCTGTCGGAGACGGCAGGCAAGGCGCTCGCCGCCGAAGCCGCCGCCGTGGACTGGGTACGCGATGCGTTCGGCCACCTGAAGGCCATCGCGCATGACGAGGGCGCCGCCGCGGTCATCAAGGCCGCCGGCATCGGCAAGGATGCCGGCGTGGTCAACGCCGGCGACACCGCCGCCTTCATCAAGGCCGCGCGCACCCGCCAGTACGCACGCGAACCCAAGGTCCGTACCCTGCCCTGATCCATGCCCATCCCAGCCCTTGGCCAGGAAACCACTGCATGCCCGAATCCATCTACGACGCCCTGCGCGAAAGCCATGAAACCCAGCGCTCGCTGTGCCGCCGCCTGCTGCGTTCGAAACCCGGCACGCGCGAGCGGCTCGACCTGTTCACTGGGCTCCGGATCGAATTGGCCGCGCATGCCGCCGCGGAGGAGCGCTTTCTCTACGCGCCCATCCTGATGGACGACATGGGGCTGGATTCTTCCCGCCACGCCCTGCACGAACACCACCAGATTGACGAGCTGGTCGAAGACCTCCAGTCCCTCGACCCCCGTTACGCCGCCTGGCTGAAGAAGGCGCGCGAGTTGTCGGAGAAGGTGCACCATCACCTGCGCGAGGAAGAGAAGAAGTTCTTCCAGGTGTCCGGCAAGATCCTCGGCGCGACGAAGAAAACGCAGTTGGCCCGCCAGTACCGCCGCGACTACACGCGCATGCGGCGGAAGCTGGAAGCGGAATAGGGAATAGCACCCGCACGACCCGCGACGACGACGCGCCCGCACGGTAGGCTGCCGGCATGGATTCCCTGATCGCCGCCGCCGGCCGGGCCCTGACGGCCGGCGATGTCCTGGGCGCGCTCAAGCACGTGGGCTGGCGGGACGACCCGCCCGCACTGGCCCTGCGCGGCATCGCGATGGCGCAGCTCGGCGACTATCCGCGCGCGCGCGATCTCCTGCGTCGTGCCGCGCGTGGCTTCGGTCCGCGAGAACCCTTGGCGCGGGCACGCTGCGTGGTCGCCGAGGCGGAGGTGGCACTGGCCCTGCGCGACTTCGGCGCCGAGCCGCAGCGCCTGGACGCCGCCGCACAGGCACTGGCCGCACGCGGCGACCGCGCCAACGCACGCCATGCGGAACTGATTGCCCTGCGCCGTCACCTGCTGCTCGGACGGCTGGAAGCCGCGCATGCCGCCCTGGATACGCTCGATCTGGAGGGCGCGCCCGCCGCACACCATGCCCTGGCTGCACTCGCCGCCGCCGAGATCGCACTGCGCTCGCTGCGCACGCGCGATGCGCGTCTGGCGTTGCAGCGTGCACGGACCGCCGCCTCGCTGGCCGGCATCCCCGCGCTGTCCGCCGAGATCGCGCAGGCCGACGCCAGTCTGCGGCGTCCTGCCGCGCGCATCCTGCACGGAGGCCACGAGCAACCCGTCACGCTGGACGACGTGGAAGCGCTGCTCGCTTCCGGCACGCTGGTCGTCGATGCCATGCGCCACGCGGTGCGCGATGCCACCGGCATGGCATCGTTCGCGCGGCGCCCCGTGCTGTTCGCGCTGCTGCGTGCACTCGCCACCGGCTGGCCCGGCGATGTCGACCGCAACGCATTGATCGCGCGCGTGTTCCGCACGCGCCAACCGGATGAGACGCATCGCGCACGGCTGCGCGTGGAGATCGGGCGGTTGCGCCGCCTGCTTGCGCCATTCGCCGACCTCACCGCCACCGCACGCGGTTTCCAGCTCACGCCGCACGGCACGCGCGGCGCGGTCGTACTTGCATCGCCGGTCGAAGGCGAACAGGGCGCGTTGCACGGGCTGCTGGCCGACGGCACGGCCTGGTCCACCTCCGCACTCGCACTGGCCACCGGCGACAGCCAGCGCTCCGTGCAGCGCGCACTCGCCGCGATGGAAGCGGCCGGCCAGGTCCGTGCGATCGGGCGCGCCCGCGCGCAACGCTGGGTGGCCCCTCCGCTGGTTGGATTCACGACGATCTTGTTACTCCCCGCCACGCCGACGGGTGCGTAGATTGGCCCCGTCCCCGCACACCCGGAGCAAGCCATGAACGACACCACCCGCCACGCCGCCGCCAGTCCCGCCGAGATCGTCCGCGAATACGGCCCGTTCCAGGCCAATGGCGGTGTCGCTGGCGTCACCCACGACGGCCACCACGTGTGGGCCGCCACCGGCGACCGTCTCATCGCCATCGATCCCGCCAGCGGCGACATCGCGCGCAGCCTTCCGCGCGCGGCCGATGCCGGCACCGCGTTCGACGGCACGCACCTGTACCAGTTGGCCGAAGCGCGCATCGACAAGATCGATCCCGCCACCGGCGCCGTGATCGCCTCGATTCCCGCGCCGGGCCAGGGCGGCGATTCGGGCATGGCGTGGTCCGACGGCAGCCTGTGGGTGGGCCAGTACCGCGAACGCCGCATCGTGCAGATCGACCCGGCCACCGGCGCCGTGCTGCGTACCCTCGAATCCGACCGCTTCGTCACCGGCGTGTCCTGGGTCGACGGCGAGTTGTGGCACGCCACGTGGGAAGGCGACGACAGCGACCTGCGCCACATCGATCCGCACGATGGCCGCGTGCTGGCACGCCTCGACATGCCCGCAGGCGTCGGCATCAGCGGCCTGGAATCCGACGGCGGCGACCTGTTCTATTGCGGCGGCGGCCCCAGCGGCATGCTGCGCGCGGTAAGGCGTCCCGCACGCGTCGACTGATACCGCCTGCCGCCCCGTGCGGCGCCCCTGAATTCCTTCCTCCACTGCATGCAGGCATGCGGCACGGATGACGCTCGCCTGCTTGCCCGCCTGCACCCACGCCAAGGAGCCTGCCATGAACGCGCCTGCACACGACACGCCCGCCATCGTTTCCCGCGACGCATGGCGCACCGCCCGCCTCGCGCTGCTCGCGCGGGAAAAGGAACTCACCCGCCTGCACGACCGGATCGCACGCGAACGCCGCGCCCTGCCGTGGGTCCGCGTGGACACGCCCTATGCCTTCGACACGCCGCACGGCATGCGCACGCTGGCGGAGCTGTTCGACGGCCGCCGCCAGTTGATGGTGCAGCACTTCATGTTCGCGCCCGGCTGGGAGCAGGGCTGCAAGAGCTGCTCCTTCATGGCCGACCACCATGCCGGTGCGCAGCTGCACCTGGCCCAGCGCGACCTCACCCTGATCGCGGTGTCGCGCGCACCACTGGCCGACATCGAAGCGTTCCGCCAGCGCATGGGCTGGACCTTTCCGTGGGTGTCCTCGCATGGCACCTCGTTCAACCACGACTTCGGCGTCAACTTCACCCGGGAGGAGATGTCGCGCGGCGCGGTGGACTACAACTACACGCGGCAACCGTTCCCGCACGAGGAAGCGCCCGGCATCAGCGTGTTCGTACGGGACGATGCCGGCCAGGTCTTCCACACCTATTCGCGCTACGGCCGCGGCGTGGAAGCGATGATGCACACCTACGCGCTGCTGGACCTCACCCCGCACGGGCGCAATGAAGACGCGGAGGACTACCCGATGGCCTGGGTACGCCATCACGACCGCTACGATGCGGCGCCCGTCGCCACGGCGGGGGCGTGCTGTTCGGCCAAGCCCTGAGGTAGCGCGCTGTCATGAGCCTGTCCGAAGCATGGCTTCCGTGGCTGGCCGTCGCCGGCCTTGGTGCCCTGCACGGCCTGAGCCCGGCGAACGGCTGGATGTTCGCGGCGGCGCGTGCCGCGCGGTCCGGCGATGCGCGCGATGTGCGCCGCGCCCTGCTGCCGATCGCCATCGGGCACGCGCTGTCGGTGGCGCTCGTGGTAGTGCTGGTAATGCAGGGCGCGCGGTGGGCGCCACATCGCGTGCAGGTCGTGGCCGGTGCCTGCCTGCTTGCGCTGGCGGCATGGCAGATGGTCCGGCGACCGTGCAAGCCCGCTGCCCACGTCGCGCATCGATCACGGGCGGGCCTGGCCGCCTGGTCCTGCCTGATGGGCACGGCGCATGGCAGCGGCCTGATGCTGGTACCCGCGCTGCTGCCGCTGTGCGTGTCGAGCGGGCCCGCGCGTGCCATCACCGCGACCGGATCGCTGCCGCTGATGTTCGCCGCCGTGGCCCTGCACCTGCTGGCGATGCTGGCGACAACCCAGGTCGTCGCCCGTGGGGTCTGCCGCGGGCTGCGGCATCGCGCATGCGCGCCGGATGCGGCGTGGACACCGGCCCTCGCGTTGGCAGGCGTGCTCCTGATCGTGGCCCGCTGAAAACGCTACGCCTTCTTTACGCCGCCGAAGGTGTGTCGGCATGGCGGCTTTACGCGAGGGACGCCTATCGTGGCCACACCGCACGCGATGTGCGCCACGACCCGATGCATGTCCATCCTGATCCTGCGCGGCCCGCATGCTGCGCTTTCCGACACCCGCTCCATCTATCCATCGCTGCGGCAACGTGCGAACGCGGCCGGCCAAGCGCTGCACTGCCGCGTCTTCACGACGGTCCGCGACCTGCTGTCCGGCTTGCGCCGCGCGCATGCCGACCCGGCCGACATGCTGCTGCTCGATGTTGGCGACCTGGCCGTTCATGACACCACCCAGGCCCGCGCCCTGCGCGACGCGCTCGACAGCCTGCCCTCGCCCTACATCGAAGTGCATGCCGATGCCGCACACGCGCTGGAACCGCGCGTACTGCCGCAGCACGTGCCGCTGGTCACCGTGATCCTGCGCGACGACCTGCCGCGCGCCTACGCGATGGCGCTGGAAGTCGCGCTGCGCCGCCTGCGTCCCGCCCCGTCGGCAGGGACGTTCCATGCCTGAGCCGGAGCCCCTCATGTCCATCCTCGTCATCCGTGGCCCCGAATGCCACGACGCCCTGACCTCACCGCCACCCCCGCTGCCATCGTCGGTGCTCGGCGCCCTGGTGCAGCGCGCCGGCTGCGCCGGACAGACCCTCGCCGTACGCAGCTGCGCCTCCACCACCGAAGTGCTGGCCGCCCTGCGCCTGGCCAATGAATGGGGCGTACGCGCCACCCTGCTCGATCCTGGCGCACTCATCGACCATCCCCTGCTGCAGCGCGCGGTGCACGATCTCATGCATCCCTACGTGGAAGTACATGGCGACCTCGGCGAACACCCACACGTGCTGCCGGCCACCACTGGCCGGCGCCTGGCGGTCGTCGACGGCTACGGCGCACGCAGCTACGCACTGGCGCTGGAGATCGCCTTGGAACAGCTCGGTTGCGCGGAGTGCGAGTGCGATGTGCACGTCGGCACCTGACGCAATCGCCGTCGCGCAGACCCGCCACTACTTCGCCGACTACGAGGTCTACGACGCCGGCCAGTGCATCGCCTGGGGCCAGGTGATGCTCGCCTGCGAAGCGCCCGACGTTGCGGCGCAGGCGCTGCGCGCACGCGCCGCCGCACAACAGGGCGTGGCCGCCGGCGCGATCCGCCTGCGCTGCATCAGTCGCCTGTGACCGCGTGCGGCGGGTGTCACTGAACCGTCATCCACGCCGCGTACCTTGCCGCCCTTTCCTGCACCGTGGGACGGGACCTTGGCCGAACACGCGATCCGCGCGCTCACGCGTGTGTTCACCGACCAGGCACCCGCGCTCCGGGGTTTCTTCGCGCGCCGCGGCGCCAACGACGAAGCCGAAGACCTCGTCCAGGAAACCTACCTGCGCCTGCTGCGCGCGCACCAGGGCCAGGGCGAGCACATCGCCAATCCCGAGGCCTACCTGTTCACCGTCGCGCTCAACCTCGCGCGCGAACAGGCTGCACGCCGGCAGCGCACGCCGGTGCCCATGGAAGATGTGGAGCAGGTCGCCGCGCTGGTCACCAGCGTGGACGGCGTGGAGGATGCAACGGAGCGCGCGCAGCGCCGGCAACACATGCAGGCCCTGCTGGCCAGCCTGCCTGCGCGTACGCGCGCGGTGCTGGTGATGCAGTATCGCGACGGCCTGACCTACCGCCAGATCGGTGAACGCCTGGGCGTGTCTTCGCACATGGTGAAGAAGCACGTGGTGCGCGGCCTGGCCGTATGCCGTCGTGCGATGGGGGCCGCATGATGACCACGCCCCTGTTCCCTCCCGGTGCTGCCGCCGCCACCCGCGAAGCCGCCTACTGGCACGTGATGCAGCGCGAAGGCGCGCTGGCCCCCGCCGACCAGCAGCGCTTCATGGAATGGCTGGTGGCCTCGCCCGCGCACCTGCGCGAATACCTGGCCATCGCAAGCGTCGCCGCCGAGATCGGCGATGCCATACGCGGGCTGCCCGCGGAATCCGAGCAAGCGGGCACGTGCGACAACATCATCCCGCTGCCATTGCGCACCGCGCGTGTACCCGTCACGCGCGCGCCGCCGCGTCGCCTGCCACGCATCACCGCCGCGGCGGCCGTACTGCTGGGCATCGGCGTCGCCGTGCATGCAGCGCTGCCCAGCGCGCGCCACTACACCGCCGCACATGGCACGCCGCGCGTGGTCACGCTCGAAGACGGCACGGTGATGCATCTCAATGCGGAAAGCGACGTCACCGCAACCATCGGCCTGCTGCGCCGGCGCGTCGAACTGGCGCGCGGCCAGGCGAGCTTCGTCGTGGCCGAAGATCGCCGCCCGTTCACCGTGCACGCGGCCGGACTGGAAGTGCGCGACATCGGCACCACTTTCGACGTATCGCTGCAACGCGACCAGGCGCGCTTCGGCGTGGCCGAGGGGCGCATCCACGTGATCGACCGTGCGGGCAAGGGGCGGTTGCTCGCCGACCTGACGGCCGGACAATCCGCGCACGTGGCCCACGCCGACCGCAAGGTCAGTGTGGTGCAGGAAGATGTCGGCGCCATGACGGCGTGGTGGCAACGGCGTGTCGTGTTCCGCGACGAACCCCTGCGCGACATCGCCGACCGCTTCAACCGCATGAACACCGTGCGCCTGCGCGTGGACGACAGCGAGGCCGGCGCGCTGCGCCTGACCGGCAACCTGCGCGCGGACGACGTGGCGTCGTTGCGCGCCTTCCTGGACGAACAACCCACGCTCGCGGTCAGCGCCGATGCGCGCGAGATCCGCGTGCGTTCGCATCATGCACCCGCGCATGGTGCGTGGTGAAGCTGGCGCTGTAAGAAAAAATTCATGGGAAAACCGGTGCCCGACCGGCGCCGTGGGCCCTCGTAGTGGGGGTGCGTGCGTGTTGTCGCGCGCCACCACCCCACTCCACCCGGACACCACGATGCGCCGACTCCTCGTTCTTTCCATCGCCCTGGCCCTGCAGACAGCGACCGCCCACGTCGCCGCCCAACAGGCGACCGTCGCGACCGACGTCATCCCCTCGCAATCGCTCGACAGCGCGCTCAATGCGCTGTCGCGGCAGACCGGACTGCAGTTCGTCTACAACGCACAGGCAGGCAATCCGCGCACGCGCGCCGTGCCCGCCGGCCTGTCGTCCGAGCAGGCCCTCACCCATCTCCTCGAAGGCACCGGCCTGCGCTTCCGCTATCTCAACGCCAGCACCGTCACCATCGAATCCGACGCTGCCAGTGCGCCGACCGTCCCGGCAACACCCGCATCGGCACCGGCCGCCCCCGCGCCCGTACCCACGGCACAGGCGGTGGATGCGCAGGAGCTGGAGAGCGTCACCGTGGTGGGCAGCTACAGCCGCAGCCTGGAACAGGCGGTGGACATCAAGCGCTACAACGTGGGCTTTTCCGACTCCATCGTCGCCACCGACGTGGCCGACTTCCCGGAGCAGAACCTTGCCGAGGCCCTGCAGCGCATGCCGGGCGTGACCATCGAACGCAACAAGGGCATGGGCAGCAAGGTCAACGTGCGCGGCCTTCCCTCCGAGTACACCCACGTATCGATCAACGATCTCGCCACCGCCTCCGGCAGCGGTGGGCGCGATGTCGAGTTCGACCTGTTCGCCTCGGAGATCATCCAGCAGGTCACCGTGCAGAAGTCGCCGACGGCAGCGGACGAGGAAGGCGGCATCGCCGGTTCGGTGGAGATCTCCACTGCACGTCCGTTCGATTACAACGGCCGCAAGCTGGTGGCGTCCGCCGAAGGCGCGCACAACTCGATCTCGGAAGAGACCGATCCGAAGTTCGCCTTCCTGGCCAGCGATACCTGGGGCGACTGGGGTGCACTGGTGTCGTTCTCGCATGCCGAGCGCACCAACCGCACCGATTCGACCTCGGGCATCAACTTCCGCCCGATGTCGCGCTTCCTCGGCGCGTCGGGCACGCGCGGTTCGCAGGCCGAAGCCGTGATCGAGCGCGATACCGGCTGGGTGATCAACAACCGCGCCAATACCGCCGAGAGCAACCTGATCGTGTTCCAGGACAAGGTCGGCGACCGCGCGTACCTCAACGACCAGGAAAAGTGGGGCGCCACCGCGTCGCTGCAGTACAGGCCCAGCAGCACCTTCAGCCTGACCTTCGACGCCATGGTCGGCGGTTACGACACCACCGAGGACGAATACGACGCTGCGGCGTACTCGGCCTCCAGCCGCAGCACGCTGGAGACGATCCACGAGTACGACGCCACCACGCTGTCCGACTACGGCATGCTGGTGCTGCGCGACGTGTCGTACACCGCCACCCAGCATGAGTTCCTCAGCAAGGAGCGCATCAACAAAACCGACTACGGCCAGTACAGCCTTGCGCTGGACTGGAACAACGACCTCTGGGACGTGGAAGCGATGGCCGGCTACTCCGGTGCGGAGAAGACGCTGGACTATTCCAACCTGAAGCACGTCGCCTATGCGCCCTCCCGCACGCGCTGGACCGGCCGCAGCGGCGAGACGATCCCCAGCGCCAGCTCCGCCGGCTTCGACATGTACGGCTCGCCCGAGCGCTACCTGTTCGAGGCGTACGAGACCACGCTGGAGAAGATCAACGACGACAAGTACGCCGCCAAGGTGGACGTGACGCGCAAGCTCGAACTGCCCTTCCTGCCGGCCCTGCAGAACGTGCAGTTCGGCGCGCGTTACACCGATCGCAGCAAGGAGCGACAGTACGGCGAACTCAAGATCACCGGGCCGGGCCCCGGCGACACCTCATGGGTCAACACGCGCACGCTGGCGGACAGCCCGCTGCAGTGGATCGGCGATATCGTCCCCGGCGGCGCCTACAGCGTGAAGGACCTCGACTGGCAGCAGGTCTCCAACGATTTCGCACGCGGCTACTTCCGCTACCCCGGATTCTCCACGCCGTTCGACGATGCGCAGTACTACCGCGTCGACGAGGAGGTCGCCAGCCTGTACGCGATGGCGAACCTGGATTTCAACATCGGCCGGGTGCCGGTGACGGTGAATGCGGGCGCGCGCTATGTCGACACTTCGGTGGTGTCCTTCGGCTACCACCCGGTGCAGAACCCCGATGGCAGCACCGGCTACACGGATACGCCGGTTTCGAAGGACGGCGGTTACACCGACGTGCTGCCCAGCTTCAACCTGACCGCGGAACTGGCCGACGGCCTGCTGCTGCGCGCCGCGGGTTCCGAGACATTGATCCGCCCCTCGCTCAGCGACGTGGCCTACAAGCGCACGGCGAGCTGGAGCTCGTTCCGCTTCACCGATGGCAACCCGGACCTGAAGCCCACTTATGCCAAGCAGTGGGAGATCGGCCTGGAGAAGTACCTGGACAATGGCGGCCTGCTGGCGGCGTCGTACTTCCGCAAGAAGATCGATGGCGTGGTGGTCAGCGCATTGACGGGCGTGGTCGAGGACGTCGCGGTCTACAACGCCAACGGCACGCTCAACGGCTACTACGATTTCGACGTGTACCAGCCGGTGAACGCGAAGGGCTCGTACGACGTGGACGGCATCGAGCTGATCGCGAACCTCCCGCTGCGCGCGTTCCACGAGGCACTGGACGGCTTCGGCATCAATGCCAACTACACGATGCTGGACAGTTCGCTGGCCGGCGAATCCGACCTCGGCATCCGTACGCCGATGCCCGGCCTGGCGGAGAAGACCTGGAACTTCACCGCGTACTACGAGAACCAGCACTTCGATGCGCGCGTGTCGTACAACCACAAGGACGAGTACGTGGAGTCGATCGGCTACAACATGTATCCGATCTGGCGCGACGCCTACGGCCAGTTGGACATCTCGATCGGCTACAGGATCAACGACCACCTCAAGCTCAGCCTGAAGGGCATCAACATGACCGACGAGGAGACCAGCGGCTACACGATGGATCCCTCGTTCCCGACCATGTACGAGAAGTCGGGCCGTCGCATCAGCCTCGGCCTGCGCGCCGACTTCTGAGCGCCCGCGCCGCCCGTTCCGGGCGGCGCCTTCCTGTCCACGCCCGGGCCGCCGTTGCGGCGGCCCGGCACGTGCGGCGCGCGATGTCGCGCCCGTCCGAGGAGTCCACGATGTTGCGTCACCTGATCTGCCTGGGCCTGCTCGGCCTTTCTCCCGTCGTGCACGCGGAAGACGCCGACGCCGGCCGCGCGTGGCAAGCCGGCGACCACCACGTGCACAGCGAGTGGAGCGTGGACTGGGACCGCACCACCACCCCGCCCACGCCGATCCGGGGCGGCGATTCTCCCTACACACGCAGCCACAATGCCCGCCAGGCGCTGAGACACGGCCTTGCCTGGATGGTGCACACCGACCATGGCGGCCCCGGTCACTCCAGGGTGACGCGGGAACATGCATGGCCCGCACTCGAGCAGGCGCGCCGCGATGTTCCATCGTTGATCCAGTTCAACGGCATGGAGTTCGATGTGCCCGGGGCCGAGCACGCCTCGCTGGTCATCGCCCCCGGCAAGCACGAGCGCGATGAACTGGTGGAGATCGAGCACCGCTTCAGCCGCAACGAACCGATAGATGGCCTGGCGCGCGATGACGGCCAGACCATGATCGATGCGCTGGCGCACATGCGCGCCCTGCCTGCACCACCGCTGATGTTCGTCAACCACCCCTCGCGCACCGCCACCGGCGTTGGCGCCTGGGGCGAGGTGGAGCCCACCGAACTGCGCGCGTGGCACGACACCGCACCACGCGTGCTGGTGGGCATGGAAGGCGCACCCGGCCACCAGGCCACGCGCACCGAACGCGGCCTGTATCGCAACGCCGCCGCACCCACCTTCGGCGGCTTCGACCAGATGACCACGCAGGTCGGAGGCGTGTGGGACACGCTGCTCGCGGAAGGCCGCCGCTTCTGGATCACGGCCTCCTCCGATTCGCACGAAAACCTGCGCGACGGCGGGCGCGACTACGACCCGGGCGAATACAGCAAGACCTATGTGTGGGCACGACGCGACGCGCGCGACATCCTCGACGGCCTGCGCCATGGCCGCATGTTCGCGGTCACGGGCGATGTGATCGATGCACTGGAACTGACGGTCCGCGCAACGGGCCGGGACTCGCGCACAGCGACGCTGGGCGACACGCTGGCGATGCCGCCGGGCACGACGATGCGCATCGAGCTGCGGGTGCGGCAACCGGCGCGGCCCAACCACCATGGCGAACATCCGTCGCTGGCGCAGCTGGAGCTGATCGTCGGCACGTCCGGCGAGGATGGCACGCCACGCATGCAGAGCAGGCGCTGGACCGCCGGCACGTGGCGCACCGACGGGCCCTGGCGCATCGTCACCTGGGACCTGCCGGTTCCCGCGCGCGGCGCGTTCGTGCGTGCACGCGGCAGCAACACGCTGGAGACGACGCCGCTCGCGGACGTGCCTGGCGAGGATCCCTGGCGGGACCTGTGGTTCTATTCCAACCCCGTGTTCGTCGATACCGGCGACCAAGCGTCGGAGACTCACTAGCGGGACAGCGCGCATTCACGCCCCCGTGTGACCCCGCGCGCAGTTCGCCGCGAGCAGCTTGCGTACGTTGACGCCATCTTTCCAAACCGCGCGCAACACTGCATGCGTGGTCGGCGCCGCAGCAGCGGCAATCCGGATCCAGGTGAACAGCCACGGCGACCACAAGGGTACCGTTGTACGAAGCCCTAGCTTCGTCCAGCTTGGCTGCAAGTGCGTCCCCGTCGAAGGATCGCTGGCGCGGTACCCTCTTCATGATGCAGGACATTCCGCACTCACACCGATGCATCCTTCTCCCTGCGAAGCGGGGAGAAGGTGGCCGAAGGCCGGATGAGGGGCAAGCGCGACATGTCCGGTCGGTGACAGCTTCACTCGATGCAGTGGCCCTGTGCCCCACCACCTAGTACGCGACGGCGCGGCCTGCATCGGGAGAGGCGCGCCTCATACGTTCGGTGGCAGCGGCAGACGTGCGCGCGGAGCGGGGTCGCATCGTGGCGCAAGCGATTGCAACTGGCAGAACGTGGCGTCGTAGGCGGCCACTTCCTCCTGGTACTGGCACAGCGCACGGAACGGACTGCGCGCGGACAGCGCCTGTGCGGTCGCACGCAGGCGTTCGCCGTCGGGATGGGTCTGCACCAGTGCCGCCACCCACACGGTGAGGGCTTCGAGTTGGCCGGTGGTGCGGGCATCGCTGGTTTCAAGGCGATCCAGCAGGTTGTGCAGGTGGGTTTGCGAATACAACAGCATGGGGCATGACATCCGGTGAGTGATCACCGCGGCCTGGCCCCTGTTCCAGCGCGTTGGTTTTCCCTGTTCACGGGCGTCACAACGCGCTCCGGCCAAACCGGTGGGGCCGGAGTCAGGCGCCGTTGGGGAGGGCGTGACTTCCGGCCTATGGATGCCGCTGGATCAGGCGAGGTGGGTGCGCAGATCCACGTCGGCCACCTTGTCCTGGTAGTCCTCCTTCGGGTCCACGCCGAACAGCAGCTTCACGCCGGCCAGCAGGCTCTGCTCGTTGAGCCATATCTCCGCGTGCTCGGCATCGAAGCGCAGCAGCGCCAGCTTCGGATCATCCTTGCCACCCTCGTACCACGCGGCGACGAAGGGGTTCCACAAGCGATCGATCACGCCACGGTCGTCATCGCGGACCAGCATGCCCTGCAGGCTGGCGAACACGTCGTGCCCCATCGACGCGAACGTGGCCAATGCCCGCTGCGGGGATCGCGTGCGCTGGGCAAGCTGGTTGTCGGTGGCGGTGAAAATCCACAACGGACCGCGGCCTTCATGTTCCAGCAGCGCCGTCATCGGCCGCGTATGGCCCTCCTCCGCGCCATCCAGCCCCAGCATCAGCGTGCGATCGGACTTGATTGCTTTCCAGAGCTTCTTTTCCAGTTCTTCGGGGGTATGCATGGCGCGACTCCTTTCTCTTCATCGGGGATGCCTGCAACCTAAAGCGGACGATGTGGTGCGCCCGTCAAGATCGCCCGCCATCCGTCAGCCCGCCGTCATGTTTGTGGCGCAGGCGTCACGGGCACTGCGCTGGAACATGAATGCGCAACGCGGATTTCACCTGTCGTTCGCGACTGGCCGCGCACGCTCGCGTGGCGCTACCCACCAAGGAGATTCGACATGAATACCCCTCGCCTCCTGCTGTCGCTGGGCCTGATGTCGGTGATGTCGGCCGCCGCAGCACAGACGTACGGCCCGGAAGACGAAGGCCGCCGCTTCAGCGACGGCAGCAAGGTCGTCTGCAAGAACGTGGAAGTGCAGAAGAACAGCAAGGACCCCAACCGCGTGGCGGGCACGGCCATCGGTGCGGTCGTGGGCGGCCTGCTGGGCAACCAGGTCGGCAGCGGCAGCGGCAAGAAAGTCGCCACGGTCGGCGGTGCGGTGGCCGGTGGTGCCATCGGCCGCAAGGTGCAGGGCAACAGCCAGGAGGACAAGGGCGACCGCATCGTCGAACGCCGTTGCGAGCGCGTGTACCGCTAGGCTCACCGCCCGCAGGACAGGTGCCGACAGGCGCCCGTGGCGACGAGGCCGCGGGCGCTTTTTTTTCAGTCATCCCGCAGCGTCATCCGACGAGAAGTGCGTCGCGCTTCGCCCGACGGAACGGCACCGGGGCCAAGGCCGGTCGGATGTCGTCGGGCCAGAGACCCGGATCCGCTGCGGCTTCCCATGCCCGCCGCCCTGGCATGGGCGCCGTCAGGACACCAGCTGCAGCCGAAGTTCCTTCGGCAGGGCGAAGACCATGTTCTCGGGCTCGCCTGCGAGTTCGCTGACGCCGCCAGCGCCGAGGTCGCGCAGGCGCTGGATGACGCCTTCGATCAGGACATCGGGCGCCGAGGCGCCGGCCGTTACGCCGATGCGCTGCTTGCCCTCGATCCAGCGCGGGTCGATCTCGTGCGCGCCGTCGATCAGGTACGACTCCACGCCATCGCGCTCGGCCAGCTCGCGCAGGCGGTTGGAGTTGGAGCTGTTGGGCGAACCCACGACCAGGACTAGATCGCATTCCTTGGCCAGATCGCGCACGGCGTCCTGGCGGTTCTGCGTGGCGTAGCAGATGTCGTCGTTCTTCGGCCCATGGATCGCCGGGAAGCGCGCCTGCAGTGCCTGGATGATGCCCACGGTGTCGTCCACCGACAGCGTGGTCTGGGTGGTGTAGAAGAGGTTGTCGGGCTGGCTCACTTCGAGCGTGGCGACATTGTCGATGTCTTCCACCAGGTAGATGCTGCCGGCGCCGCCTTCTCGGCTCCACTGCCCCATCGTGCCTTCCACCTCGGGATGGCCGGCATGGCCGATCAGCACCACGTCGCGGCCTGCACGGCAGTGGCGCGCGACCTCCAGGTGCACCTTGGTGACCAGCGGACAAGTGGCGTCGAACACCTTCAGGCCACGTCGCGCGGCTTCGCCGCGTACCGCCTGCGACACGCCGTGTGCACTGAAGATGACGGTCGCGCCGTCCGGCACTTCGTCCAGTTCCTCGACGAAGATCGCGCCGCGCTGCTTCAGGTCATCGACGACGAAGCGGTTGTGCACCACTTCATGCCGCACGTAGATCGGCGCGCCCAGCGTCTCGATGGCGCGCTTGACGATCTCGATGGCGCGGTCGACGCCGGCACAGAAACCACGGGGATTGGCGAGCAGGACGTCCATAAGACCGATATTACCGAAGGCGGAGAAATGAAAAGATGAATCTGTTGCCGGTGCCGATCCCGCGTGGCACCTGCACCCCTCTCCCGCCTGCGGAAGAGGGGAACGGGGTAAGGGCAGACCGCCGCGACGCGTTTCGTAGGGTGGGCCCTGGCCCACCGTGTTGATGCGTCATCGCGCGGCGGGCCAGGGCCCGCCCTACGCGGTCTTCTTCTTGCCCTCGAACAGGCCGAACAGCGCAATACCGATGGCCCCGCCCACCACCGCGCAATCCGCGATATTGAACGCCGGCCAGAAGTGGTCCCGCCAGTGCCACTGGATGAAGTCGATCACGTGACCGTGGATCTGGCGGTCGATGACGTTGCCCAGCGCGCCGCCGATCACCAGTGCGTATGGCAACGCCTGGCGCCAGTCGCCGCGGCGCGTGCGCGACAGCCAGAAGCCGAGCAGGCCGCTGATGCACACCGCCAGCACGGTGAAGAACCACAACTGCCAGCCGCCGGCATCGGCGAGGAAGCTGAAGGCGGCGCCGGTGTTGTAGGTGCGGTACCAGTTCCAGAAGCCCTCGATCACCGGGATGGCGGTGTATTCCGGCAGCGACGCCAGCACCCAGGCCTTGGACCACTGATCAAGGCCGATCACCACGGCCGACAGCAGCAGCCAGATCAGGGCATTGGGTTTGGGATGTTTGCTCATCATGTTCCTATTGGAAGAAACCTGTAGGAGGGGCTTCAGCCCCGATGCTCCGATGGCGGGCAGTCGGGGCTGAAGCCCCTCCTACAGGGAGATATCAGAACCACACCCGGTCTTCGCCGGCGCCGTCGATGTTGCTGACGCAGCGGCCGCACAGCTCCGGATGCCCGGCATGCGCGCCGACATCGGCGCGGTAGTGCCAGCAGCGCACGCACTTGCTCTTGGTGGTCGGGGTGGCCAGCACGAAGACCTCGTCGGCACTGACCTCGGAGACGGTGACGTCGCCGCTGATGAACAGGAAGCGCAGCTCCTCCGCGAGCGGCTGCCACTTCGCTGCCTTGATCGCGCTCACCGACACGGCGATCTCGGCTTCCAGTGCGGCACCGATCAGGCCGTTGGCGCGCATCGGCTCCAGCACCTTCGCCACCTGCTCGCGCAACGCGAGCAGTTCGTCGAAGTCGGCGGCATTCAGTGCCGCGCCCTCCGGCAGCGGCGCAAGGCCGTCGTACCAGGTGGCGAACAGCACGTTGCCGGCGTGTTCGCCGGGCAGGTACGCCCACATCTCGTCGGCGGTGAAGGTGAGCACCGGCGCCACCCAGCGCACGAAGGCTTCGGCGATGCGGTACATCGCGCTCTGCGCGCTGCGCCGCCCGCGCGAATCCTCGCGCATGGTGTACAGGCGGTCCTTCGTGACGTCCAGGTACAGCGAACCGAGGTCGACGCTGCAGAAGTTCAGCAGGGCCTGCACGATCTCGGCGAAGTCGTAGCGCTCGTAGGCGGCCTTGATCCTTTCCTGCAGCTCGAAGGCGCGGTGCACGATCCAGCGGTCCAGCGCGACCATGTCATCCACCGCGACCAGATCGCGCGCCGGGTCGAAGCCGTTGAGGTTGCTGAGCAGGAAGCGCGCGGTGTTGCGCAGGCGCCGGTAGGCGTCGGCGTTGCGCTTGAGGATTTCCTGCGACAGCGACATCTCGTTGCTGTAGTCGGCACTGGCGATCCACAGGCGCAGGATGTCCGCGCCCAGGGTCTTCATGATGTCCTGCGGCTCGATGCCGTTGCCCAACGACTTGGACATCTTGCGGCCGTGCTCGTCCACGGTGAAGCCGTGGGTGAGGCACTGCTTGTACGGGGCTGCCTTGTCGATCGCCACGCCTGTGAGCAGCGATGACTGGAACCAGCCGCGGTGCTGGTCGGAGCCTTCCAGGTACAGGTCGGCCGGCTTGCCGATGCCGCGCTCCAGCAACACCGCTTCGTGGGTGACGCCAGAGTCGAACCAGACATCGAGGATGTCGGTGATCTTGTCGTAATCCTTCGACTCGTCGCCCAGCAGTTCGGCCGCGTCCAGCGTGTACCAGACGTCGACGCCGCCCTGCTCCACCTTGTCGGCCACGGCGCGCATCAGCTCGACGCTGCGCGGATGCGGTTCGCCGGTTTCGCGATGCACGAACAAGGCGATCGGCACGCCCCAGGTGCGCTGGCGCGAGATGGTCCAGTCCGGGCGTCCATCCACCATGCCGGCGATGCGGGCTTCGCCCCACTGCGGGAACCAGCCGACGTGCTTGATTGCTTCCAGCGCATCGGCGCGCAGGTTGGCCTGCTCCATCGAGATGAACCACTGCGGCGTGGCGCGGAACGCGATGGGCGTCTTGTGGCGCCAGCAGTGCGGGTAGCTGTGCTCCAGCTTGCTGAAGGCGAGCAGCGCGCCGCTCTGCTTGAGCACGTCGACGATCGTGTCGTTCGCCTTCCAGATGTGCAGGCCGGCCAGCTCCACGCCATGCGCGGCCGGTGTGGACGGCAGGTAGACGCCACGGCCATCGACCGGATTGAGCTGGGCGGCGGTGTACTTGTCCAGCAGGCCGTACTGCTTGCTGACGACATAGTCCTCCTGGCCGTGGCCGGGCGCGGTGTGCACGGCGCCGGTACCGTCCTCGGCCGACACGTGGTCGCCCAGCAGCACGGGGATGTCGCGCGTGTCGTAAAACGGATGCGCGAACAGCAGGCCTTCCAGCGCACTGCCCTTCACGCGCGCATGCACGACCACGTCGGTGACGCCGTAGCGCTGCAGCGCGCGCGCAGCCAGCGCATCGGCCAGCACCAGCCAGCGGCGCCTGCCGTCGTGCGCAGGGCCTTCGACCAGCGCGTACTCCAGTTCGCCACCGACCGAGATCGCCAGCGAGGCCGGCAGCGTCCACGGGGTCGTGGTCCAGATCGGCAGGGCGACTTCGACATCGGCCGGCACCGTGGCGCCGAACGCCTTCGCCACCGCCTGCGCGTCGCGCGCAGCGTAGGCCACGTCCACCGCCGGCGAGACCTTGTCGGCGTATTCGATCTCGGCTTCGGCCAGCGCCGAGCCGCAGTCGAAGCACCAGTGCACGGGCTTCACGCCGCGGGTCAGGTGGCCGTTGGCGACGATCTTGGCCAGCGCCCGGATCTCGTTGGCTTCGAAGCGGAAATCGAGCGTCTTGTACGGGTTGTCCCAGTCACCGGTCACACCCAGGCGCTTGAAGTCCTTGCGCTGGATGTCGATCTGCGACTCGGCGTACTCGCGGCACTTCTGGCGGAACTCGACCGCGTCCAGCTTCACGCCGACCTTGCCGTACTTCTTCTCGATAGCGATCTCGATCGGCAGGCCATGGCAGTCCCAGCCCGGGATGTACGGCGCATCGAAGCCGGCCAGGTACTTCGACTTGACGATGATGTCCTTGAGGATCTTGTTGACCGCGTGGCCGAGATGGATCGCGCCGTTGGCGTACGGCGGACCATCGTGCAGCACGAACAGCGGGCGACCCTTCGCGTTGTCGCGCAAGCGGGCGTACAGGCCTTCGCTTTCCCAGCGGGCCAGCGTGTCGGGTTCGCGCTTGGGCAGGTCACCGCGCATCGGGAAGTCCGTCGCGGGCAGATGGAGGGTGGCTTTGTAATCCTGGCTCACGCCGTCACTCGTTCTTTGTGTTCGGAAAGGAGGGCGCGCGCCTGGTCGGCATCGCGATGCATCTGCTCGGTAAGGCTGGGCAGATCGGGGAATTTCAGTTCGTCGCGCAGCTTGGCGACGAACTCGACTTCGATATGGCGCCCGTAGAGGTCACCGGCGAAGTCGAACAGGTGGGCTTCCAGCAACGGCTCCACGCCGTCCACTGTCGGCCGCGTGCCGAAACTGGACACCGACGGCCAGGGCTTGTCGCCAACGCCGTGTACCCAGGTGGCGTAGATGCCGGACAAGGCCGGCGTCTTCGGAAAGCGCAGGTTGGCGGTGGGAAAGCCGAGCGTGCGGCCTAGCTGCTTGCCGCGCACGACGCGGCCGCCGATCGCGTACGTCCGACCCAGCAGGCGGGTGGCGGTGGTGAAGTCGCCGCTCTTCAGCGCTTCACGGATGCGGGTGCTGGAGACGCGGTCGCCCTGGGCGTGCACAGGCTCGATTTCGCCGGCGCTGAAACCCAGTTCGCTCCCCATCGCCTGCAGGAGGGCGAGGTCGCCACCGCGACGGTGGCCGAAACGGAACTCCGGGCCGATCCATACTTCGCGTGCCGCCAGGCGACCGACCAGCAGCGTGCGGACGAAGTCTTCGGCCGACATGGCCGAGAGTTTTGCGTCGAAACGCAGCAGGCCGACATGATCGGCACCCAGGTCGAGCAGGCCTTCGACTTTGGCCCGGGCCAGGGTCAGCCTCGGCGGCGGGTTGTCCCTGGCGAAGAACTCGCGCGGCAGCGGCTCGAAGGTGACCACCACCGCCGGCACGCCCAGCGCACGGGCACGCGTCACCGCATGCCGCACCAGCGCACGGTGGCCCGAGTGGAGGCCATCGAAGGCGCCGATGCAGACCACGCTACCGTGCGGGCACAGAGACCCGCCATCGACGTCACGGAACAGCCTGCTCATGGATTCCTGTCTGAAGGTCGACCATGCAAGGCCGGACCGGGATTGCGTCGCAAGACCTTGAAGTATAGCCGCCCGGGCCAGCTTCAATGCCCACGCAGGTCATGTGGACGGATGCCCTGCAGCCAGAGCAGGCCGCCGTAGAGCGCGCCGCCTGCGCCCACCGTCACCGCCAGGCGCCACCCTCGTTCCCACCATGCCCAAGCCGACCAGTCCGGCCAGGCCAGCCGGAATGCCAGCACCACCAGCGTCATGGCGAATGTCGCCACACCGATCTGGCGGAGGAAGCGACCCCACCCCGGCTGGCGGCGATAGACGCCTGCCTTCCGCAGCAGCCAGGCCAGTTGCAACGCATTGACCCAGCCGGCGATGGCGATGGCCAACGCCAGCAGCGCGTGGGCGCCCTGCACTTGGCCTAGCGCATTCTTCAGGTTGCCACCGGCCGCCTCCAGCGCTTGGCGGCCGGGCTCCGTGCCATAGAGCATCGCGGCGAAGAACAGCAGCGTGCACAGCGCATTGGTCAGAACCGCCACGATCGCGGCTTTCACCGGGGTGCGGGTGTCCTGGCGCGAATAGAACGCCGGTGCCAGCACTTTCACCAGCAGGAAGGCAGGCACGGCGATGGACTGGGCCATCAGACTCCAGCTGGCCATCTGCACGTCCGTGGCATCGAACTGGCCGTACTGGAACAGCGTCGACAGAAGCGGCTGGGCGCACAGGACCAACCCGGCGCAGGCCGGCAGGCCGATCAGCAGGCAAAGCCGGAAGCCCCAGTCCAGACCCTTCGAGTAACCGTCCGGGTCGGTTTCGGCATGGCGGCTGGACAGGTGCGGCAGGATCACCGTGCCGATGGCGACACCGAACATGCCCAGCGGGAATTCCAGCAGACGGTCGCTGTAGTACAGCCAGCTGACACTGCCGCTGACCAGCAGCGCGGCAATCCATGTATTGAGCAGCAGGTTGAACTGGGTCACCGAGGAGCCGAACAGCGTGGGCACCATCAGGGTCAGGATCCTGCGCACGCCGGCATGGGCGAAGTCCAGCCGCGGGCGCGGCAGCAGGCCGAGCCGGAACAGCGACGGCAACTGGAACCCCAACTGCAGTACGCCGGCGATGAACACGCCCCACCCCAGCACCATCACCGAACTGCCGAACCAGTGCTTGGCGGACAGCGCCGCCGAGATCATCGCCACATTCAGCAGTACCGGCGACAGCGCGGGGATGGCGAAACGCTGGTAGCTGTTGAGCACAGCGCCGACCAGCGACGCCAGCGAGATGAACAGCGCGTAGGGGAACGTGATGCGCAGCAGGTCGGTCAGCATCGCCATCTGCGCGGCATCGAAGTTCGGCGCGATCAGGCGGGCGATCTGCGGCGCCAGCAGGATGACGATGGCGGTCAGCACCATCAGCGCGGCCGCCAGGGTGCCGGCCACCCGATCGACCAGAGCCTTGACCTCCTGCGCGCTGCGGGTGGCCTTGTACTCGGCCAGCACCGGGACGAAGGCCATCGAGAACGACCCTTCGGCCGAGAGCCGCCGCATGAAATTGGGGATCCGGAACGCCACGAAGAAGGCATCCATCATCCCGCCCGCTCCGAAGACGTGGGCGTAGACCTGGTCCCGGACCAGTCCCGAGAGCCGGGACAGGAAGGTCATGGAGCTGAAGACGGCGGCCGAACGCAGCAACCTGCCGCTCATCGCCCCCCCTTTTCCCGGGGACGACCCAGGTTGACGCAACCCATTGAATGCCCCATAATTTCCGGCTCTATTACCCGTCTTCCGTTCACCCCCTGAATTCTCTCAGGTATTCACCAGGAATCCCACTGTGGCCAATATCAAGTCCGCCAAGAAGCGCGCCAAGCAGACCGTCGTGCGCAACGCGCGCAACGCCGGCCAGCGTTCGATGCTGCGCACCGCCGTCAAGAAAGTCCTGAAGGCGCTCGACGCCAACGACGCCGCCGGCGCCCAGGCCGCGTTCGTCACGGCCCAGCCGATCCTCGACCGCCTGAGCTCGCGCGGCCTGATCCACAAGAACAAGGCCGCCCGCCACAAGAGCCGCCTGAACGCCCGCATCAAGGCCCTGCAAGCGGCCTGATTCACGGCGGTATGCAACGCGAAGACACGGAAGCCCGCCGCAAGGCGGGTTTCTTTTTGCCTGCGCGTCAATGCCGGGATGCCGGAACCGTACGATCGCCAACCACACCGAAAAAAACCCGCCTTCCGGCGGGCTTATTTTTCTCCGCCCTCGCGGGCGGCCTCGTCGGCCTCTTCCTTCAGGCGGTCGAAGAACGCCATCACGTCCTTCATGATCGGCCAGGTGCCCTCGCGCGAAATGGCGGACACCTGGTACCACGGCCGGGTCCAGCCAAGGCTGGCGATGATCTCGTCCGCCCGCTCCCTGGCCTCATCCTCGAACATCAGGTCGGCCTTGTTGAGCACCAGCCAACGCGGCTTCTGCAGCAGTTCGGGATCATGCTTCTCGAGTTCGCGCTCGATGGCGCGGACCTGCTCGACCGGATCGATGCCGTCCACGCCGCCCTCCATCGGCGCCATGTCCACCAGGTGCAGCAGGATGCGCGTGCGCTGCAGGTGACGCAGGAACGTCGCGCCCAGGCCGGCACCGTCGGCGGCGCCTTCGATCAGGCCCGGGATGTCCGCGATCACGAAACTCCGGTGCGCTTCCACGCTGACCACGCCGAGGTTCGGGTACAGCGTGGTGAACGGATAGTCGGCCACCTTCGGCGTCGCCGCCGACACCGCGCGGATGAAGGTGCTCTTGCCGGCGTTGGGGAAGCCGAGCAGGCCGACATCGGCCAGCAGCTTCAGTTCCAGCTTCAGCAGGCGCTCCTCGCCCTCTTCACCCGGCGTCGCCTTGCGCGGCGCACGGGTGATCGAGCTCTTGAAATGCATGTTGCCCAGCCCGCCCTTGCCGCCCTTGGCCACCAGCAGGCGGTCGCCGTGCCGGGTAAGGTCACCGATCACTTCATCGGTACTGACATTGGTCACCACCGTGCCCACGGGCACGGTGATGGTCAGGTCTTCGCCGGCCTTGCCGTACATCTGCCGACCCATGCCGTTCTCGCCACGCTGGGCGCGGAACTGGGTCTGGTGGCGGAAGTCGACCAGGGTGTTGAGATTCTCGTCGGCCTGCAGCCAGACGCTGCCGCCGTTACCACCATCACCTCCGTCCGGCCCACCCAGCGGAATGAACTTCTCGCGGCGGAACCCCACGCAACCGTTGCCGCCGTTGCCGGCGCCGACCTGGATTTCTGCTTCGTCTACGAGTTTCATGGGATTGGACTGACGTAATGGGGGGGGAAGGTGCAACAGGTGCGTGAAGCGGGGTTGAAGCCAGGGCGTTGAAATCATGCCGCAGCCGCAGCCACGGTGCCCGCAAACGAAAAGCCCCGCACGCGGCGGGGCCCTTCGCTCGGCGTGCGCGAAAGCCTCAGGCTTCCGTTACCACGCTCACGGTGCGGCGCTTCTTGGCGCCCTTGATCGAGAACTCGACCTTGCCGTCGACCAGCGCGAACAGCGTGTGGTCGCGGCCCAGGCCGACGCCCGGACCCGGATGGAACTGGGTGCCACGCTGGCGGATGATGATGTTGCCCGCATCGATCGCCTGACCACCAAAGACCTTGACGCCCAGCATCTTCGGGTTGGAGTCGCGGCCGTTGCGCGATGAGCCTACGCCCTTTTTATGTGCCATGACTGCTTCTCCTTACTTGTTGATGCCGGTGATTTCGATTTCGGTGTAATGCTGCCGGTGACCCTGGCGCTTCATGTGGTGCTTGCGGCGGCGGAACTTGATGATGCGCACCTTGTCGGCGCGGCCATGGCCGACGACCTTCGCGGTGACGGTGGCGCCCTTCAGGGCGTCGCCCAGGCTGATGGTCTCGCCATCGCCCAGCATCAGGATGTTGTCGAAGGTGAGTTCGTTGCCGGCTTCGGCTTCGAGCTTCTCGACGCGGAGCGTCTCGCCCTTCATCACGCGGTACTGCTTACCGCCCGTGACTACGACTGCGTACATGTGGATTCCTTGGTTTCTGTAGTTATTTTCTGGAGCCTGCCTGCCATCGAGGGCGGACAGAAGCGGAATTTTAGTGGATTCAGCGAGTTACGGTCAACCCGCTCCCCACCCCCGACCAGCCTCCGGCTCCCCGGGGACTTTCTTCACGGACAGGGAATGTCCGCATTGGCGCGCAGACTGGCGGCTGATGGCGGTAACAGGCCCCGCCGGCAACGGGGCGGACCATTGTAGATCAATGACTTGGATGGATCGCCCCCACCGTGGCCCTGCTTGCGGACGGCGGTCGCGGGCACGGCGGCAGCCAGGCCCACCCGACCGGCTGCCCGGCTGACTGAGCGCCCACCCGAACCCGCTGCTTCGATGGCAATGGCGCTATTTGCCCCCACCTAGGCAGATCGCTACGCTTCCTTGTTCGCTTTCCGGATCCCCCCACCCGATGGCCATGGACTTCATCCGCATCCGCGGAGCCCGCACCCACAACCTCAAGAACATCGATCTAGACCTGCCGCGCGACAAGCTGATCGTGATCACCGGCCTGTCCGGTTCCGGCAAGTCGTCGCTGGCGTTCGACACCATCTACGCCGAGGGTCAGCGCCGCTACGTGGAATCGCTGTCCGCGTACGCGCGGCAGTTCCTGTCGGTGATGGAGAAGCCCGACGTCGACCACATTGAGGGCCTGTCGCCGGCGATCTCGATCGAACAGAAGTCGACCAGCCACAACCCGCGTTCGACCGTCGGCACGATCACCGAGATCTACGACTACCTGCGCCTGCTGTACGCCCGCGTCGGCCTGCCGCGCTGCCCGGACCACGGCTATCCGCTGGAGGCGCAGACCGTCAGCCAGATGGTCGACCAGGTGCTGGCCCTCGACGGCGAGCAGCGCTACATGCTGCTGGCACCGGTGATCCGCGAGCGCAAGGGCGAACATGCGCAGGTGTTCGACCAGCTGCGCGCGCAGGGTTTCGTGCGCGTTCGCGTCGATGGTGAGTTGCACGAGATCGACGCCGTGCCGCCGCTGGCGCTGCGCCAGAAGCACACCATCGAAGCGGTGATCGATCGCTTCCGTCCGCGCGAAGACCTCAAGCAGCGTCTGGCGGAAAGTTTCGAGACCGCGCTGAAGCTGGGCGACGGCATGGCGCAGTTGATGTCGCTCGACCAGCCCGACGCGGCCCCGCTGCTGTTCTCGTCGAAATATTCCTGCCCGGTCTGCGATTACTCGCTGCCGGAACTGGAACCGCGCCTGTTCTCGTTCAACTCGCCGGTCGGCGCCTGCCCCACGTGCGACGGCCTGGGCGTGGCGCAGTTCTTCGACCCCTCGCGCGTGGTCGTGCATCCGGAGCTGTCGCTGGCCGCCGGTGCCGTACGCGGCTGGGATCGTCGCAATGCTTACTACTTCCAGCTGATCGCATCGCTGGCCAAGCATTACCAGTTCGACACCGACGCGCCGTGGCAGTCGCTGCCGGAGAAAGTGCAGCAGGCGGTGCTGTATGGCAGTGGCGAAGAGGTGATCACCTTCACCTACCTCACCGAATCGGGCGGGCGCACGCAGCGCAAGCATCGCTTCGAGGGCATCGTGCCGAACCTGGAACGCCGCTATCGCGAGACGGAATCGCCAGCCGTGCGCGAGGAACTGGCGAAGTACATCAGCGATCGTCCCTGCCCCGATTGCCAGGGCGCACGCCTCAACAAGTCCGCGCGCAACGTGTTCGTCGCCGACCGTCCGCTGCCATCGCTGGTGGTACTGCCGGTGGACGAAGCGCTGGCGTTCTTCCGCGGCCTCGACCTGCCCGGCTGGCGCGGTGAGATCGCTACCAAGATCGTCAAGGAAATTGCCGAACGCCTGGGATTCCTGGTCGACGTGGGCCTGGATTACCTGACGCTGGAACGCAAGGCCGACACACTTTCCGGCGGTGAAGCGCAGCGCATCCGCCTGGCCTCGCAGATCGGCGCCGGCCTGGTCGGCGTGATGTACGTACTGGACGAACCCAGCATCGGTCTGCACCAGCGCGACAACGAACGGCTGCTCGGTACGCTGACGCGCCTGCGTGATCTCGGCAACACCGTGATCGTGGTGGAGCACGATGAGGACGCCATTCGCATGGCCGACTACGTGCTGGACATCGGACCGGGTGCCGGCGTGCACGGCGGCGAGATCGTCGGCCAGGGCACCCTGGACGACCTGCTGAAGTCGCCGCGCTCGCTGACCGGACAGTACCTGTCCGGCAAGCGCCAGATCGAAGTGCCGAAGGCGCGCCACAAGGCGAACCCGAAGATGACGCTGCACCTGCGCGGCGCCGCCGGCAACAACCTGAAGGACGTGGACCTGGACATCCCGTCGGGGCTGTTCACCTGCATCACCGGCGTATCGGGTTCGGGCAAGTCCACGCTGATCAACGACACGCTGTACTCGCTGGCCGCCAACGAGATCAACGGCGCCTCGCACAAGCCGGCACCGTACCGTGAAGTGACCGGCCTGGACCTGTTCGACAAGGTCGTCGACATCGACCAGTCGCCGATCGGCCGTACACCACGTTCCAATCCGGCGACCTACACGGGGCTGTTCACGCCGCTGCGCGAACTGTATGCGCAGGTGCCGGAGTCGCGCGCGCGCGGCTACTCGCCGGGACGTTTCAGCTTCAACGTGCGTGGCGGCCGCTGCGAGGCCTGCCAGGGCGACGGCATGATCAAGGTGGAGATGCACTTCCTGCCCGACGTGTACGTGCCCTGCGATGTCTGCCACGGCAAGCGCTACAACCGCGAGACACTGGAAATCCTCTACAAGGGCTACAACATCAACGACGTGCTGGAAATGACGGTCGAGGATGCGCTGACCCTGTTCGAGCCGGTGCCGTCGATCGCGCGCAAGCTGGAAACGCTGATGGACGTGGGCCTCAGCTACATCAAACTGGGCCAGAGCGCGACCACGCTGTCCGGCGGTGAAGCGCAGCGCGTGAAGCTGTCGAAGGAACTTTCGCGCCGCGACACCGGCCGCACGCTGTACATCCTGGATGAGCCGACCACCGGCCTGCACTTCCACGATATCGAGCACCTGCTGGCCGTGTTGCACAAGCTGCGCGACGACGGCAACACCATTGTGGTGATCGAGCACAACCTGGACGTCATCAAGACCGCCGACTGGGTGGTGGACCTGGGGCCGGAAGGCGGCCATCGCGGCGGCCAGATCCTGGCCACCGGCACGCCGGAAGACATCGCGGCGCACCCCGGTTCGCACACCGGACGCTTCCTCGCCAAGCTGCTGCCGGAATCGAAGACGCCCAAGGCCAGCAAGCCGGCCGCGGTCGCCAAGCCTGACGTGCTACCCCCGCGCAAGTCCGCCACCAAGAAAACCACCAAGTCCACGACGAAGAAGGCCGCACGATGAGCACCACTCCCGATGCCAACGACGCTGGCCGCAAACTGCTGGCGAAGATCCCGATCAGCGTGCGCTGGCGCGACATGGACAGCATGGGCCACGTCAACAACGCCAAGTACATCTCGTACCTGGAAGAAGCACGCGTGCGCTGGATGCTGACGGTGCCGGACGTGTCGATGACGGACCGCATCGCACCGGTCGTGGCCGCCAACAACATCAACTACAAGCGCCCGCTGACCTGGCCGAACGACGTGGTGGTGGAACTCTACGTCGACCGCCTGGGCACCAGCAGCGTGACCATCGGCCACCGCATCGTGTCGGCGAAGGACGACAGCGTGCTGTATTCCGACGGCAACGTGGTGGTGGTGTGGATGGACACGCAGACCGGCCACAGCGCGCCACTGCCGGCGGCGATCCGCGCGGTGTCGGAATAACGGCGCTCTTGGCCCCCTGCAGGAGCGACGTAAGTCGCGACCGGAATCTTCCTGGGACAGCGGATGCAAAAGGCTATCCAATTGCTTCCGTCTACGCTGGTCCATGCTTCCGGTTCTGCCGCGTCGCTTCAGGTCCGCGGTCGCGACTCACGTCGCTCCTATAGGAATCGACGCGCTCAGGGCGCGGTCTTGCGCACGTCGAACGCGACGGGCAGTGAACGCCCGTCGGCCAGCCTCAACGTGATCACGACTTTCTCGCCAGCCGCTATCGGCGCGTAAGGGCCATGCAGCATCAGATGCAGCCCGCCGGGCTTCAGTTCGGCGGCCTTGCCGTGCGCGATGGGCAGCGTGGCCACTTCGCGCATGCGGCTGACGCCGTTTTCCTCGCGCGTCTCGTGCAGCGACACGTCGGCGAAGGCCAGGCTTTCGGCACCGGTGACGCTCACCGGCTTCGCGCAGGGATTCTCGATGCGGGCGAAGCCCGCCATCATCGGCATCGCGACCGGTGGCAGGCGCACCCAGGCCCCCTTCACCACGGGCAGGCACTCCGCCGCGTTGGCGGAGCCCATGCAGGCGATCAACAGCGCGGAGAGGCGGATCGTTCCGGAGCGACGGTTCATGCGCCTATGATACTGGCCTGACTTCAGGGAGAGGATGAATGACGGCGCTCATCGACACCACCGATCACGGCGACATCCGCGAGATCCGCCTCGCCCGGCCGCCGGTCAATGCCTTGAATACCGACCTGTGCCGCGCATTGATCGAGGCGATCAACCACGCGATGGACGATGGCGCGCGCGGCATCGTGCTGGCCGGCAACCCGAAGATCTTCTCTGCCGGCATGGACGTTCCCTATCTGCTCTCGCTGGGCGACGACCGCAAGGCGCTTCTCGATGCCTGGCAGGCATTCTTCGGCGCGGCGCGCACGCTGGCCGAATCACGGGTACCGGTGGTGGCGGCCATCACCGGCCACGCGCCGGCCGGCGGCTGCGTCCTGGCGCTGTGCTGCGACTATCGCGTGATGGCGCGCAGCGCGGATCCCGCCCGTCCCTTCGCGCTCGGTCTCAACGAGACCCAGGTGGGGCTGGTGGTACCGGAGGGCATCCAGCGCCTGATGCGTCGCGTGGTCGGGAACTACCGCGCGGAACGCCTGCTGGTCGCGGGCGAAATGGTGCCCGCCGAACGTGCGCTCGACATCGGCCTGGTGGACGAACTGGTCGATCAGCAGGAGGTTGTCGCCCATTCGGTGGCCTGGCTGCAGCAACTGCTGGGCCTGCCGCACCACCCGATGCTGCAGACGCGCGCCCTCGCCCGCCGCGACCTGGTCGAGGCCCTGGACCCTTCCCTGATCCAGTTGGAACGCTTCGTCGATGCATGGCATGCGCCCGATACGCAGCAGGCGTTGCGCGCTCTGGTGGACAAGCTGAAGAAGTGAGGCGTCGCGCCGTCAGTCGCCGCGGGCGACAGGACGCGATGGATCGCTGATCCAGCCGCTCCACGAACCGGGATACACCCGCGCACCGCGCAGGCCGGCGTGTTCGAAGGCGAGCAGTAGGTGGCAAGCCGTCACGCCGGATCCGCACATCAACACAGTGTCGCCAGGAGCGCGCGCACCCAGCAGCGAAGACAGCTCGAGGCGGAGCTCCTCCGCCGGCTTGAAACGGCCCTCACGCAGGTTCTGTGCGAACGGACGGTTGAGCGCGCCCGGCACATGCCCGGCGACCGGATCGATGGGTTCGACGTCGCCACGGAAGCGCTCGGCCGCCCGCGCATCGACAAGCCAACCACTGTCTTCGTCCAACCGGTCCAGGACTTCGTCCGCACTGACGAGCTGACGGCCATCCATACGCGACGGATACGCCGCGACAGGTGGCGGTGCGGCAACCTCGGCGGTTTCCTCTCCACCCATGACACGCCATGCGGCCAATCCTCCATCCAGCACCGCCACCCGCGGATGCCCCATCAGCCTCAACAACCACCACAGGCGCGCGGCCGCCATGCTGCCGTCGCCGGCGTCGTAGACCACCACCTGGTGTTCCGGCCCGATCCCCCATTCGCCCAACCTGCGGGCGAGCACGTCGCTGTCGGGCAACGGATGGCGACCCTCACCGACCTTCGACAGATCCGACAAGTCGAGATTCAGGTCGGCGTACACCGCGCCGGGCAGGTGCGAATGGGCATAGGCCTGGCGGCCCGCATCCGGTGCCGCATTGAGCATCACGAAGCGCGCATCCACCAGCCGCACTCCCGGATCGCCGAGAACGGCGGACAACGCAGGCGCATCGACCAAGGTGTTCCAGTTCGTATTCATGCAAGCTGCTCCAGCCGTTGCCGCAGGTTGAACAGGATGGCGGCCGTCGCGCCCCAGATGCGCTGTCCAGGCCACGCGTACTCAAGCACGACGCGCCGGCGCCCGCGATAGTCGACTTCGACGCGGCGAAGGTTGTCCGGCGACAGCAGGTAGTCGAGCGGCACTTCGAACACATCGGCCACTTCATTCGGTTCGGGCACTGGCACGAAGGCGGGGTCGATCACCGCGACCACCGGCACCACGCGGAATCCACTGATCGTCGTGAATGGATCGAGGAAGCCCAGCGGCGTCACCTGCGACGCCGGCAACGCGATTTCCTCATGGCTTTCGCGCAAGGCCGCCGCGATGGCATCGGCATCGGTCGGCTCAATGCGGCCGCCCGGGAAGCTCACCTGCCCGCCGTGGTGGCGCAGGCCATCGGTGCGGCGGGTCAGCAGCACCTGGGTGCCCTCCTCGCGGGGAATCAGTCCCGCCAGCACGGCCGCTTCGGCCAATGGTCCCGGCGGCAGAAGGTCGACCAGATCATCGTGGTTCCAGCCCGCCTCGGCCGGCATGGCACCCAGCGGATGCAGGGCGCGGCGCAGGGCGCCACCTTCGCGCAGACGTTGTTCCAGCGGCACGCGCGCCCGCTCGCGGGCCGGCAGCACGGCCCCCATCAGACGCAAGCGTTCGTCATCGTTCATCTGCGACCAGCGCGCGATTTCCGAAGTGGTGCGAAGACAGCCTACGCAGAGCCCCTCGTCGTCCAACGTACAGACGCCGATGCATGGGCTGAGCACGGCGCGGAAAGCGGTATTCATTTCATCTGGCACCTGCGGAGGGTAGCGCGGAAACGCTGCCCGCCGCTGAAAAGCACTGCGCCGGCACAAGGCCGGCGCAGACGGAACGTGGTGTTGACAGCCACTGGCTCCCCGCCTGCGCGGGGATGACGCAATGACCGGGGCGCCCGCGCGGTGCGCGGACGCGTCATTGCGTCACTTGACGCTGACCAGCTTGATCTCGAAGACCACCGCCACGTTCGGCGGAAAACCGGTGCGGGGATCGGCACCATAGGCCTTGTCCGGCGGCAGGGCGACTTCCCACTTGGCGCCTGCAGGCATCTGCAGCAGGGCTTCGCGCATGGCCGGCATCTCGACGGCGCTGACCTTCAGGTCCTTCATCTGCTGCGCCGGGCGTGCCTCGGCCGGGCGCTGGCCGAACGGATACGGACCGGACACCAGCAGTTCAACCGTGCTGGCCTGGGTCGGCTTGGCACCGTTGCCGTTCTCCAGCACCTTGTAGGGGACACCGCTGGCCAGCGACTTCACGCCCGGCTGGCCCTTGAACGTACCGATGAACTGGTCGCTCTTGGTCTTGTTCTCGGCCGCCACCTTGTCGTACTCGGCCTTGGCCTGCTGCGCGCGGGTCTGCTCGCGCTTCTGGAAGGCTTCCAGGGCGGGCTTGAGCTGCTCGGACGTCAGCGCCGGCTTCTGCTTGGCGTAGGCGTCCTGCAGGCCCTTCACCACCGAATTGATGTCCAGCTGTTCGCCACGTGCGGTCAGCTCGGCCAGATTGTTGCCATAGTCGTAACCGAAGTAGTAGCTCAACTTGCCCTTCTCGGACGAGACGTCCTGGGCCAGGGCGCTACCGGCCATGGCGAATGCCGCAACTGCGACCACTAACGAACGCACCTTCATCAACACACTCTCCGGATTGGGCGGCGGCATACCGCCTGGAAATGGACGCGCTAGGATAGCCGCCGGGGCGCTTAACCGCCACTGACGACAGGCTGGTCTGACCGGGCCTTCATGGCAGAGTTCCCGCTTCACTCAAATTTTACAATTCATCGCAGAAAACCCATGCCCGACAGTCTCGTCCTCGTTACCGATGCGGAAGGTGTCCGCCGCATCACCGTGAACCGCCCCGACAAGCTGAATGCCCTCAATGCCGCCACGCTCGATGCGCTGCAGGCGGCGTTCGACGCAGCAGCTGCCGATGCGGCCGTCAGAGTCGTCGTGCTGACCGGCACCGGCCCCAAGGCGTTCGTCGCTGGCGCCGACATCGCCGAAATGGCAGACCTGCGCGCCACGGAGGGTCGCGATTTCTCCCTGCGCGGCCAGAAACTGATGCGCAGCATCGAGACGCTGCCCAAGCCGGTCATCGCGATGGTGAACGGCTTCGCCCTGGGCGGCGGGCTGGAACTGGCCATGGCCTGCCATCTCCGCATTGCGGCGGATACGGCCAAGGTAGGCCAACCCGAGATCAACCTCGGACTGATCCCGGGCTTCGGTGGAAGCCAGCGGTTGCTGCGCCTGGCCGGGCGTTCGGCCACGCTGGAACTCTGCCTGCTCGGTGCCCCGGTTACGGCCGAGCGTGCACTGCAGCTGGGCATCGTCACCCGCGTGGTGCCGGTGGCGGAGCTGGAGGCCGAAACGGCGAAGGTCGCGGCGCAACTGGCCGCGTCCGCGCCGCTTGCACTGCGCGCAACGCTCGATGCCGTGAATGTCGGCGGCGAGTGCGGCATCGAAGAAGGGCTGCAGTACGAAACCGCGCAGTTCGGCCTGATGTTCGCCACCGATGACATGCGCGAAGGCACGCGTGCCTTCATCGAACGCCGCAAGCCGGCCTTCGCCGGGCGCTGAGCGGCGGGGCATCGCGATGACTCCCTGTCCCTGCCCTGCGTGCGACCTCGCGCGGTCACTGCATGCCCTGCTCATGGCAGACGATGTCGATGGCGCGATCGAGGCGGGCCTGATGACGTTCACTGCCTGCGGGTGCACGGGTGGCGATCCAGGAACGATCGCGCCCGTGATGCAGGCGCAGGCGCGGCTGCGTACCGCCTGGGACGCCCGCCGCCGCTACCGGTTGCGGCAGGTGCGCCTGGCCCGGCGCGCACAGGAACGCGAAGCCCGACGCCTGGCGGCCGTCCCTGCCAGCACGGACACCGCGTCCTCTGCCCCGGAGCGCCCTGCGTTGCCTGCCAGCGCTGCGGCGATCCTGGCACGTGCCAAGGCCAAGGCAGCCGACAGGTCGAAGCGATGACGCGTGCGCCCCGGCGCAGTCCCACGCTCACGCGCGCGGAAGTCGTGGAGCTCTTCTCGCGCTTGCGCGAGCTCAACCCGAAGCCGACCACCGAGCTGGAATACAGCACGCCCTTCGAATTGCTGGTCGCAGTGACATTGTCCGCGCAGGCGACCGACGTGGGCGTCAACAAGGCGACCCGGCGCCTGTTCCCCGTGGCCAACACGCCCGCGACCTTGCTGGCGCTGGGCGAGGACGGGCTGAAGAAGTACATCTCGACCATCGGCCTGTTCAACGCGAAGGCGAAGAACGTCATCGCCACCTGCCGCATCCTGCTCGACGAACACGGCGGCGAAGTGCCACGTTCGCGCGAGGCACTCGAAGCCTTGCCCGGCGTGGGCCGCAAGACCGCCAACGTGGTGCTGAATACGGCATTCGGCGAGCCCACCATGGCAGTGGACACGCACATCTTCCGCGTCGCCAACCGGACCGGGCTTGCACCGGGCAAGGACGTGCGGGCGGTGGAGGACAGGCTGGTGAAGGTGGTGCCGGCGGAGTTCATGCAGGACGCGCATCACTGGCTGATCCTGCATGGCCGCTACGTCTGTAAGGCGCGCAAACCGGATTGTCCGCAATGCGTGATCCGCGACCTCTGCCGGTTCAAGGACAAGACGCTGCCTCCGTGAGCGCCCGCAGGTATGTCCGCGGCAGGCCTCGGAGGCAGCCCTGTGTGGGAGCGACGCAAGTCGCGATGGGGTCGCTGGTAGAGCCTCATAACGACTTGCGTCGCTCCCACGGTGAAACCCTATATAAAAAACCCCGGGACATGCCCGGGGTTTCTCGTTTGCAGCCTGTGCGGTGCTTACCAGCTGAACTGCGTGCGCAGCGCGTACTGGGCGGTCTCGTCGCCGGTGACTTCGTTGTCACCCTGCGTGTAGTTGAACATGAAGCGCAGGTTCGGGTTGACGTAGTAGTTCATGCCGAGGATCCAGCTGGTGACCTCGCGGTTCAGCGTTTCGTTCTCTGCATAGTCATAGCGCGCCGTCAGTTCCCACAGACCCTTGTCGACGTACTTCGGCGATGCGAATACACCCGTCGCCGCCTTGTAGCCCTTGTGGCCACCGTTGAGCATGAAGCTGCCCTGCACGTAGTAGCTGGTCACGTCCTGGTCGCGACCGAGCGGCTGGCCGAAGGTGGCATCGGCGTACTCGGCCTGGAAGAACGCGGGACCAAACGAGCCGGCGGCTTCCAGCGCGTAGGCGGTCACCTGGTTGCGGCTCGCACCGGTGGTGGTGGCGATGGCCTGCGACGGGCCACGGCGGCCGGCGTAGTTGAACGTGGCGGCCAGGTTGTCCGAGCCGTTGTTGGCGTTCTCGTAGCTGTACCACGCACCGAAGTGCAGGGTGTTGTTGTCGTTGTTGATCGGCGCGAACGTCACGCGGCCGGCCGAGCCGACGCCTTCGTTGCGTGCACTTGCAGCGCCGCGCAGGTTGAACACGCTGACGCCGGCGGTGTAGTTCTCGCCGGCGCGCAGGTAGCCCACGCCCTGCTGGAACTGACGGCTGCTGAACAGACCGGTGGCCGAAGCGAACGGACGCTCCATCATCAGCAGTTCGTTGGAGCTGGTCAGTTCTTCCATCGCGCGGTAAGGCTTGAAGTGACCGATGGTGAACTTGCCACCCAGCGCCGACTTGGCGATATAGGCATCACGCAGGCCGTCCAGGTTGGTGCCGGCGCCGAAGTCCTGCTCCAGCTTGTATTCCCAGCCATAGGCCTTGCCGCCCAGGGTCAGGCGCGCGCGACGGAACTCGGTGGTGCCCGTGGTGCTGGCGAGATCGCGATCGAAGGCATAGGTATCGAAGTGGATACGGCCGCCCACGGTAGCTTCGAACTTGCCGTCGGCCGAGGTGACCTTGATGCCGCCCTTGGTGTCGATCTTCGGCGAGCCGGTGTTGAGCTTGTCCAGCTGCGCCGCCGTGTCGAGGTTCACGTCCGACTGCGCGTCGGTGCGTTCTTCCAGTTCCAGCAGTTTGGTCTGCATGGCTTCCAGCTGCGCCTTCAGTTCGGCGATCTGCTGGTCACGGTTGTCGGCAGCGGCGGCCGAAAAGCTGGTGCTGCCCATGGCAACGGCAAGCGCGGCAGCCAGGAGGGAATAACGCATGGTGACTCTCCGAGTGGAAGTAGGAGTAAGGACGCTGGCTTCGTGGACGCCGTGCTTCACTTCCGAGTTCACCTTCGGAAATCATTAAGCGCCCGTCAAAGATGCGCTAAAGGATGGGAGTGAAATCTTGCAGTCACATGTGAGTTTCATGACCGTCGTGTGACAGCGAGACGGCGACCACGCCCGCCAGCGGCTCCGCGGTGGTCAGCCGCATATATAGAAAGGAAGCGGATGGCGGGACGGGTCGCGTCCGGTGGCCGATCCCTCCCCCCCGCTCCGCTCGCCCACAGTCACGGAGAGGTGGCACGTGGCGACCACGCATGGGCCGCCCGGATTCCGTCACGCGACTGTCGCAATCACGACACGGGGCTGTCACACAAACGTCGTGGAATGGCCACCCAACGGGCACGCCTGTGCCTTTCACCCTGCCTTCTCCCAGGAGACTTCCGTGTTGAACTCGATCAAATCCCGCGTGGCGCTGCTGGCGCTGGCGTCTGCTTTCTCCGCGCAGGCGTTCGCTGCCGACGTGACCGGCGCCGGTGCATCGTTCGTGTATCCGGTGATGACCAAGTGGTCTGCCGACTACGCCAAGGCTTCCAACAACCGCGTGAACTACCAGTCCATCGGTTCGGGTGGCGGCATCGCGCAGATCAAGGCCGGCACGGTGGATTTCGGTTCTTCCGATGCCCCGCTGAAGCCCGAAGAGCTGGCCAAGTACGGCCTGGCCCAGTTCCCGTCGGTGATCGGCGGCGTGGTGCCGGTATTGAACGTGGCCGGCCTGAAGCCGGGCCAGCTGAAGCTGGATGGCCCCACGCTGGCCAACATCTTCTTGGGCACCATCAAGACTTGGAACGATCCCGCCATCGCCGCGCTGAACCCCGGCCTGACGCTGCCGGCGCAGCGCATCACGGTGGTCCGTCGTTCGGACGGTTCGGGCACCACCTTCAACTTCGTCAACTACCTGTCCAAGGTCAGCCCGGAGTGGAAGACCAAGGTGGGTGAAGGCACCTCCGTGCAGTGGCCGACCGGCGTGGGCGGCAAGGGCAACGAAGGCGTCGCGGCCTACGTGAAGCAGATCAAAGGCGGCATCGGCTACGTCGAACTGTCGTACGCGCTGCAGAACAAGATGGCCTACGCCAGCCTGAAGAACGCCTCCGGCAACTACGTGCAGCCCAGCGAGGAATCCTTCGCCGCCGCCGCCGCCAGCGCCGAGTGGGGCAAGTCGAAGGACTTCTACCTGGTCATGACCAATGCCCCGGGCGCGAACTCCTGGCCGATCACCGCCACCAACTTCATCCTGATGTACAAGGCACCGAAGAAGGGCAACAAGGACGCCCGCGACTTCTTCCGCTGGGTCTACGCCAATGGCGACGCCCAGGCCAAGTCGCTCGACTACGTGCCGCTGCCGCCGGCCCTGGTGCAGCAGATCGAGACCTACTGGAAGGCCAACCTGAAGTACTGATCGCACCCGCCGGCACGGTCTCTCCCCGTGCCGGCCCGATGCGGCGTTCCTCCCGCGCCTGCATCACCCGGGCGGGCCTTCGGGCCCGCCTTTTTTTGGCGCACGAACAGGCACGTCCTGTCGCATGACAGTGCGAGACCGCCATGTCATCACGCTGTAACAAAAACATCATTTCATAGCGTGGATCACAAACGACACGTCCGGAGATCCCATGCACGTCCGTAACGCTCGCCTGGCCACGCTGGCCCTGGCAACCGCCTTGTTCGTCGCCGGTTGCGGCGGCAAGACCGACGCACCCGCCGCGACGGCAGGCAATGAGGCCACCCCGGCAGCGACCGAAGGTGCGCAGAAGATCTCCGCCGAGATCACCGGGGCCGGCGCCTCGTTCATCTACCCGCTGATGGCCCGCTGGTCGACCGACTACAACAAGGCCACCGGCGCCAAGATCAATTACCAGTCCATCGGTTCGGGCGGCGGCATCGCGCAGATCAAGGCCGCGACCGTCGATTTCGGTTCGTCGGACAAGCCGCTGTCGTCCGAAGAGCTGGCGCAGGCTGGCCTGGGCCAGTTTCCGTCGGTCATCGGCGGCGTGGTGCCCGTCATCAACGTGGAAGGCCTGCAGCCCGGGCAGCTGAAGCTCAGCGGCACCGTGCTGGCCGACATCTTCCTGCACAAGATCACGACCTGGAACGATCCGGCCATCGCCGCGCTCAATCCGGGCGTGACCCTGCCGGCCGGCAAGATCAATACCGTGCACCGCTCGGATGGCTCGGGCACCACCTTCAACTTCGTCAACTACCTGTCCAAGGTCAGCGGCGAGTGGAAGACGAAGGTCGGCGAAGGTACCAGCGTCAACTGGCCCGGCGGCGTCGGCGGCAAGGGCAACGAAGGCGTGGCGGCGTACGTGCGCCAGCTGAAGGGCTCCATCGGCTACGTCGAACTGGCGTACGCCGAGCAGAACAACATGTCGTACGCGTCGCTGCAGAATGCGGCCGGCCAGTTCGTGCAGCCCACGGCGGAGAGCTTCGCCGCTGCGGCGGCCAGCGCCGACTGGGCGAATGCCAAGGACTTCAACCTGGTCATCACGAATGCGCCCGGCGAACAGGCGTGGCCGATCACGGCGACCAACTTCATCCTGGTCTACAAGCAGCCGAAGGATGCCGCGAAAGCCAGGCACACCCTGGACTTCTTCAGGTGGGCCTACGAGCAGGGCCAGGCGCAGGCGAACGAACTGGACTACGTTCCGCTGCCGCCCGAGCTGGTGGGACAGATCGAGAAGTACTGGGCCGCCGAAATCAAGCTCTGAAGGGAACGCGCCGGGCCGCCCCATGAGCGGCCCGGTGTCATCACGCGGTAACCGCGACAACGTGCACTTGAACACTTCGCACCAGCCCCTCCCCCCTATCTCCCGGGTTGCATGAACGCCACCGCTCTCCCCGCTTCCCTGTCGGATGTGCGTACCACGCGCGACGCGCGTGCCGACAAGCTGTTCCGCTGGACCATGACCGGCGCCGGCATGTTCGTCCTGATCTCGCTGATCGCAGCCGCATTGTCGATGCTGTGGGGCGGTCGCGAAGCCCTCCAGACCTTCGGCCTGGGCTTCTTCACCAGCACCGAATGGAATGTCGGCACGCGCGAATTCGGCGCCCTGGTGCCGGTGTTCGGCACGCTGGTCAGCGCCGGCGTCGCCATGCTGATCGCGGTGCCGGTGAGTTTCGGCATCGCGGTGTTCCTGACCGAAGTGGCGCCTGCGTGGATGCGCGGCCCGGTCGGGATGGCGATCGAGCTGCTGGCCGGCATTCCTTCGATCATCTACGGCATGTGGGGCCTGTTCGTGCTGGCGCCGCAGCTGAGCGAACACGTCTACCCGTGGATCAACGACAACCTGGGGCAGCTACCGCTGATCGGCGCGGTGCTGTCCGGCCCGCCGCTCGGCATCGGCATGCTGACCGCCGGGCTGGTGCTGGCCATCATGGTGATCCCGTTCGTGTCGTCGGTGATGCGCGAGGTCTTCCTGACCGTGCCGGGCCGCCTGAAGGAATCGGCGTACGCACTGGGCTCCACGAAATGGGAAGTGGTGTGGGACGTGGTGCTGCCCTACACGCGCTCGGCGGTGATCGGCGGCGTGTTCCTCGGCCTGGGCCGGGCACTCGGCGAAACCATGGCGGTGACGTTCGTGATCGGCAACGCCTACACGATCAGCGCCGCCCTGCTGGAACCGGGCACGTCCATCGCCTCCACGATCGCCAATGAATTCGCCGAGGCCACCGACCCGCTGCACAAGGGCTCGCTGCTGCTGCTGGGCTTCACCCTGTTCCTGCTGACCTTCATCGTGCTGGCCATCGCCCGCCTGATGCTGCGCCAGCTGGCCAAGCGGGAGGGCAACTGATGTCCGCGTCCCTGTACACCTTCCGCAAGGTCAAGAACGGCGTCGCGCTGACGCTGTCCATTGCGGCTGCGATCTTCGGCCTGATGTGGCTGGTCTGGATCCTCTGGACCACGATCACCAAGGGCATGAGCAGCCTCAATCTGGACCTGTTCACCCAGATGACCCCGCCGCCGAACGAACCCGGCGGCCTGGCGAACGCGTTGTTCGGCAGCGTGGTCATGAGCCTCCTGGCCATCCTGCTGGGCACGCCCATCGGTGTGGCCGCCGGCACCTACCTGGCCGAGTACGCCAACAAGCACTGGCTGGGCGAAACGGTCCGCTTCGTCAACGACATCCTGCTGTCGGCACCGTCCATCGTGCTGGGCCTCTTCATCTACACCGTGATGGTGGCGCAGATGGGCCACTACTCGGCCTGGGCCGGTGCGGTCGCTCTGGCATTCATCGCCCTGCCCGTCATCGTGCGCACCACCGACGAGATGCTGCGGCTGGTGCCGCAGCAGATGCGCGAGGCCGCGCTGTCGCTGGGCGTGCCGCAGTGGAAGGTGACCACGCAGGTGCTGATGCGTTCTGCATTGCCGGGCATCGTCACCGGCGTGCTGCTGGCACTGGCGCGCATCAGCGGCGAAACCGCACCGTTGCTGTTCACCGCCTTCAACAACCAGTTCTGGAGCACCGACCTCAACCAGTCGATGGCCAACCTGCCCATGGTGATCTTCCAGTACGCCATGAGCCCCTACGACTCGTGGAACTCGCTGGCCTGGGCCGGTGCATTCCTGGTGACTGCCCTGGTCCTCCTGCTCAGCCTGGCTGCGCGAACCATCCTTCTTCGAAACAAGGTGACCCATGAATGACGCGGCCCGCATTTCGGTCGTTGCCACCCAGCGCCACGACGAGCACAGCGCGCAGGCCAAGGTGAAGCTGGCCGCCAAGGACCTGGACTTCTACTACGGCGACTACCACGCCCTGAAGAACATCAACCTGGAGATCCCCGAGAAGCGCGTGACGGCGCTGATCGGTCCGTCCGGTTGCGGCAAGTCCACGCTGCTGCGCGTGTTCAACCGCATCTATTCGCTCTATCCCAAGCTGCGCGCCACCGGCGTGGTGTCGCTGGACGGGGAGAACATCCTGGACGCCAAGTACCCGATGAACCGCCTGCGCAGCAAGGTGGGCATGGTGTTCCAGAAGCCCGTTCCGTTCCCGATGACGATCTACGAGAACGTCGCCTACGGCATCCGCCACCATGAGCGCCTGGGCAAGGCCGAGATGGACGTGCGCGTCGAACAGGCGCTGCGCCAGGCCGCGCTGTGGGAAGAGGCCAAGGACAAGCTGAAGCAGAGCGCGCTGGGCCTGTCCGGCGGCCAGCAGCAGCGCCTGTGCATCGCGCGCGCCGTGGCGCTGCGCCCGGACGTGATCCTGCTCGATGAGCCGACCTCGGCGCTGGATCCCATCTCGACCAGCAAGATCGAACAGCTGATCGAGGAACTGAAGCACCAGTACACCATCGCCATCGTGACGCACAACATGCAGCAGGCCGCGCGCGTGTCCGACTACACGGCCTTCATGTACCTGGGCGAGCTGGTGGAGCACGACGTCACGTCGACGATCTTCTCCAACCCCGGCAAGCAGCAGACGGAAGACTACATCACCGGCCGTTTCGGCTGAGGACGCCCATGAACACCCAACCGAACGACCATATCGTGAAGAGCTACGACGAAGAACAGCGCCGCATCGTGGCCGAGATCGTGCGCATGGGCGAGACTGCCGTCGCCCAGCTGGAGGCCGCGCTGGACGTGGTCGAACGCCGCGACGACAAGGCCGCCCAGCGCATCATCGCCAACGACGAAGCCATCGACGCCATCGAGCACCAGGTCAGCCACGACGTGATGCACCTCGCCCTGCGCGGGCCGATGGCGCGCGACCTGCGCGAGATCCTCGCCGGGCTGCGCATCCCGGCCGACATCGAGCGCATCGGCGACTACGCGGCCAACGTGGCCAAGCGTTCGATCGCCCTCAACGTGTCGCCGCCGATGCCGCAGATCACCGGCCTGCGCGCGCTCGGCAAGCTGGCGGCCCGCCAGGTGCGCGACGTGCTCCTCGCCTACCAGAACGGCGATGCCGAACAGGCCGTCCAGGTCCGCGCGCGCGACGCCGAACTGGACGCGCACTACACCGCGCTGTTCCGCGAGTTGCTGACCTACATGATGGAAGACCCGCGCAACATTACCCCGTGCACCCACCTGCTGTTCATGGCCAAGAACCTGGAGCGGATCGGCGACCACGCCACCAACATCGCCGAGAACGTCTGGTTCCTGGTGCATGGCGAGCAGCCGCTGCCCCCGCGCGACAAGCGCGACGAGACCAGCACCACCGGCGTCATCTGAGGCTTTCGCCGCACCGCAGCACCCGGAACGCCCCGCCATTGCGGGGCGTTTCCGTTCCAGCCCCCTGCCCACACGAACCGCTAACGTCCCGCGGCTACAATCCCGCCACGTTGGTGCGGATACCCCGCACATTCCCGGGAGAGACCACGATGTCCAAGAACACCACCAAGCCCGCCACCATCGCCGTTGCCCTGGCGGGCGGCATCCTGCTGGCCGGTTCGAGCTTCGCGATGGAACCACTGGCGCAGGGTTACCTGCTGGCCGCACCCGAGGCCGCCAAGGCGGGGGAAGGCAAGTGCGGTGAGGGTAAATGCGGCGAAGGCAAGTGCGGCATGGCCAAGGCCGACACCGACAAGGACGGCAAGGTCTCGCAGGCCGAATTCGCCGCCGCGCATCCCGACAAGGCCGGAAAGTTCGCCGACATCGACACCAACAAGGACGGCTTCATCGACGCGGCCGAGCACAAGGCCCACGCCGGTGCCAAGGGCACCGAGGGCAAGTGCGGTGAAGGCAAGTGTGGCGAAGGCAAGTGCGGTGCCGACAAGAAGACCGAAGGCTGATCCGTCCGCACTGAACGACGGTCCCGTCTTTTCCGGAAGGCGGGACGTCGCCGTGTCGCAATGAACCGCTCCCCGCCCGCCCCTTCCGCCGGCCTCGGCCTGCGTCGCGCACTGCTGGACGAACTGCTGGCGGCGCCGGCGGATGCGTTCGACTTCCTCGAATGCGCGCCGGACAACTGGATCGGCGTGGGCGGCCGCTACGGTGAAGCGCTGCAGACCTTGTCCTCGCGCCATGCACTGACCTGCCACGGCCTGTCGCTGTCGCTCGGCGGCGTTGCACCACTGGACGATACCTTCCTCGCCCGCACGCGCCGCTTCCTCGACCAGCACGGCGTGGCGCTGTACAGCGAACACCTGAGTTACTGCACCGACGACGGCCACCTGTACGACCTGATGCCGATTCCCTTCACCGAGGAAGCGGTGCGGCATGTCGCGGCGCACATCCGCCGGGCACAGGACGCCCTCGGCCGGCGCATCGCGGTGGAGAACGTCTCCTACTACGCCGCGCCCTACCAGGCGATGGACGAAGCCGACTTCATCATCGCGGTGCTGTCCGAAGCGGACTGCGATCTGCTGCTGGACGTCAACAACATCTACGTCAATGCGATCAACCATGGCTACGACGCGCGTGGTTTCCTGGCGCGCATGCCGTCGGCGCGGATCGCCTCGTACCACATCGCCGGCCACTACGACGAAGCCGACGACCTCAGGGTGGACACGCATGGCGCGCCGGTAAAGGACGATGTGTGGTCGCTGCTGTCACTGGCCTATGCGACGCACGGCGTGCGCCCTACCCTGCTGGAGCGCGATTTCAATTTCCCTCCGTTGGCCGAACTCGCTGCGGAACTCCAGCGCATCCGTCACCTGCAATCGGCGCACGCGACCTCCGACGGACACGCGCTGCATGGCTGACGCGCTGCGCGACCAGCAATTCGCCCTGTCGCGCCACCTGCGCGATCCCTCGGCGCATCCGCCACCACCGGGCATCGAGGCACGCCGGCTGGCGGTCTATCGCGACCTGTTTTTCAACAACATCGAAAGCCTGCTGGCCGGCAACTTCCCGGTGATCCGCAAGACCCTGGGTGACGATGCCTGGTGCATGCTGGTACGGCAGTTCTATGCCGAACACCGCAGCAGGACGCCCCTGTTTCCGGAAGTGGCGCGCGAGTTCATCCGTTACCTGGAGTCACGTGCCGGGCGCAACGACTCACTGCCTGCCTGGCTGCGCGAACTGGCGCATTACGAATGGGTCGAACTGGCGCTGCAGATCGCCGATGACACCGTGCCACCCCACGTGCCGGACGGCGACCTTGTCACGGGTGAGCCGGTGGTATCGCCTTTCGCATGGGCGCTCGCCTATCAATGGCCCGTGCACCGCATCGGACCGGATTACCTGCCCGACACCGCGCCCTCCGAACCGACCTTGCTGCTCGTCCGGCGTGATGCCGGCCACCAGGTGAGATTCGCGGCCATCTCGCCGTTGGTGTACCGGCTGATGGAACTGCTGGGCGAAGGCGGTCGCAGCGGTGGCGATGCGCTGCGGCAACTCGCGGTCGAAGCGGGCGTGGGTGACCTGCCCGCCTTCGTCGACCAGGGGGGCGCCATGCTTTCCCGTATGCGTGAAGAAGGCACGCTGCTGGGTACGCGTCCCTGACTTCTGTAGGAGCGGCGTGAGTCGCGACCGCAGACCCGGGACGCACGCGTGCCCGTCCGACAGGCAGGTGTCGCATGACCGCTACGCGAAGATCCGGGAGAACCGGAACGCCGATCGCGTGCGGTCGCGACTCACGTCGCTCCTACAACTGCGAGCTCGCGGCTGGGTTTCCAGCAGAAGAAGCGCCACGCCGTCTGCTACCCTTTCCCACATGGAAAACGCCACCGAACCCACCCGCATCACCCCGATGGCCCAGCGCTTCCGCGGTTACCTGCCGGTGGTGGTGGATGTGGAGACCGGCGGCTTCGACTGGAACCGCCACGCACTGCTGGAAATGGCTGCGGTGCCGCTGGACCTGGACGAAAACGGATTGCTGGTCTGCGGCGAGACCGCCAGCGTGCACCTGCATCCGGCGCCCGGCACCGAAATCGATCCGAAGTCGCTGGAAGTCACCGGCATCGACCTCGACCACCCGTTCCGTTTCGCCAAACAGGAAAAGGATGCGCTGGACCATGTCTTCGCGCCCGTGCGTGCGGCGGTAAAGAAGCACGGGTGCCAACGCGCGATCCTGGTAGGCCACAACGCCCACTTCGACCTGAACTTCCTCAATGCGGCGGTCACGCGCGTGGCGCACAAGCGCAACCCGTTCCATCCCTTCAGCGTGTTCGATACGGTGACGCTCGCCGGCGTGGCCTACGGCCAGACCGTGCTGGCGCGCGCGGTGCAGGCGGCGGGCTTCGACTGGAATGCGGAGGACGCGCACTCCGCCGTCTACGATGCCGAGCAGACAGCGCGGCTGTTCTGCAAGATCGCCAATGCGTGGCCGCGCCCACTGGGCTGAGCGCGCTGCATCACCCCTGGCCGCTGCCGGCGGCCGCCACGACCGGACGTGCCGTCATCGCGGCACCCGCCGACGCGACGATGATCGCGGCGATGGCCAGCCACTGCAGCATCGACAGGCGTTCGTGCAGGAACAGCAGGCCGCACAACGCGGCGATGGCCGGCTCCAGGCTCATCAGCATGCCGAAAGTGCGCGTGGGCATCTTCGTCAGCGCGACCATCTCCAGGCTGTAGGGAATCGCGGTGGACAGCAGTGCCACCGCCAGCGCCACGGGCAACAATGCAGGCGCCAGCAGCGCTGCCCCGGCGTGCGCGACACCGAACGGCACCGCCACCGCCGCAGCAATGCAGCTGCCTATCGCGACCGTCTGCGGGCCATGCGCGTTGCCGGCCTTCTGGCCGAACACGATGTACATCGCCCAGCACGCACCCGCGCCGAGCGCGTACGCCACCCCCACGAGGTCCACTGCCTGGGCGCCCTGCTCCGGCACCAGCAGGACCAGTCCGGCGACGGCCAACGCCACCCAGACGACGTCGCGCAGATGGCGGGAACCGAACAGCGCCACGGCGAGCGGACCGGTGAATTCGAGCGCGACGGCAATGCCCAGCGGCACCGTTTCCAGGGCCTTGTAGAACAGCAGGTTCATCAGCCCCAGCGAGGCGCCGTAGAACAGCAGCAGCGGCCACTGCGCCCGCGTGATGCGTACCCGCCACGGGCGGAACACCATCACCAGGATCAATGTCGCCAGCGCCAGCCGCAACGCGGTGGCGCCGGTGGCACCCACCGCCGGGAACAGGCTCTTCGCCATCGACGCGCCGGCCTGGATGGACAGCATGGCGACGAGCAGCAGCGCGATCGGCTGCCAGTGGGCGGGCACGGGGGAATTCGGGGACGACATGGCGACACTACCTGCGGACGCCGGAAGCGCCGCGCTTGAAGGATGAACGAATTGCGCACTATATTGCGCACATCGAAGCTTACCGGATGCGCAATATAGTGCGCAACCCCTGCCCATGAGCGTACTTGAACACGTTGCCGAGAACGTCCGCCGCCTGCGGACCGCAGCCGGCCTCAGCCAACAGGCGTTGGCGGATGCCTCGGACGTCAGCCGCCGCATGCTGGTCGGGATCGAATCCGGGGATGCCAATGTCAGCCTCAATACCCTCGACCGGATCGCCGAGGCGTTGGAGGTGACGTTCGCCGACCTGGTGAAGGCGCCGGGCAATCCGAGCCGGGACCGCATCGAAGCCCTGGTCTGGAGCGGGCGCACGCCGGGCTCGCAGGGCGTGCTGCTGGCCAGCGCACCGGCAACCCACGACGTGGAACTGTGGGCCTGGACGTTGATGCCCGGGGACCGCTACACCTCGGCGGCCGACCCGAGCGGATGGCACGAAATGTTCTTCGTCATCGAAGGCACGCTGGTGGTGGAACTGCCCGACGGAGAACATGCGGTCGATGCGGGCGATTTCTTCGTGTTCCCCAGCGACCGCGACTACGCCTATCGCAACGATGGCGACACACCGCTGCGCTTCATCCGCAACGTGGCGCACTGAACTCGCACGGGACTACCGCGTGGGCGCAATGCCATGGCGGCGCAGCACGTCACGTACGCGGTCCAGCGGAATCGCCTCGACCGTCTCGCCATTGCCACTGACGGTGGTGGCCATGAACAGCGAGTTGTAGATCGCCTCTTCCACCGCTTCCACGCTGGCCTGGAATACCGCGCTCATCTGCTCGTTCGCGAGTTCGGCGGTTTCCAGCCGGGGCGCATCGAAGGCGCGCCGCACCGACTCGGCGGTGGAGAACGCGAGGATGTAGTCCCCGCTGCCATTGGACGCCGAACTGCCCGTCCGGCCCAGCCCCATCATTGCGCGCGAGGCGACGCGCCGCAGGTTGCGGTCGCCCAGCGGCGCATCGGTGGCGATGACGATGATGATCGATCCGTCCCCGCGATCATCCGCAGGACCGCGGCCAGCACCGGCGCGCACCGCGACGGCATCCTGGAACGCGTAACGCGCCAGTTCACGGCCCACCGGCGCACCGGATACCTGCAGCACGCCACCGAAATTGCTTTGTACCAGCACGCCGACCGTCCAACCTCCCAGCGAACCGGGCAGCTTGCGCGAGGACGTACCGATGCCGCCCTTCCAGCCGAACGCCACCGTACCCGTACCGGCGCCCACGCTGCCTTCCTGCACCGGACCATCATGGGCGGCTTCAAGCGCGCCCCGCACCGCCTCGGCCGTCACCGGACGGGCACGGATGTCGTTGAGACCGCCGTCATTGGTTTCACCGACGACCACGTTGAGCGAACGCACCTGCTGCATGCCCGGCTTGTCCAGCATCCAGGCCGCCATTGCATCCGCCGCCTTCCACACGCACAGGGTGCATGTCAGCAGGATGGGGGTTTCCAGTTCGCCCAGTTCGTTGACCTGGGTGCTGCCGATGAACTTGCCGAACCCGTTGCCGACATGCACTGCGGCCGGCACGCGCGAGCGGTACGTGTTGCCCGCATGCGGCAGGATTGCGGTGACACCGGTCCGCACGGTGTCGCCTTCCTTCAGCGTCACCTGTCCGACGCGCACGCCGGCGACATCGGTGATGGCATTGTGCGTGCCGGTCGCGAAGATGCCGGGGGCGACACCGAGGTCGCGGGCCCGTGCGCGCGGCGCTTCCTGCGCGATGGCGGTGAGCGAGGACAGCCCCAGCAGCAGCGCCGCCAGTCGAGGGAACGAAGGATGCGGCGTGCGGGACATGGGGACTCCTTTACTGGCGCTGGCGGACGGCCTCGAACAGGGTGACGCCGGCCGCGACCGACACGTTGAGGCTTTCGATGTCGCCGGGCATGGGAATCTTCACCAGCCCGTCGCAATGCTCGCGGGTCAGGCGACGCAGGCCATCGGCTTCGCCGCCCAGCGCCAGCGCCACGTTGCCGCGCAGGTCTGTGGCGTACAGCGAGGCATCCGCCTCGCCGGCCAGACCATAGATCCACACGCCGAGCTGCTGCAGGTCGCGCAGGCAACGCGAGAGATTGGTGACCTGCACGACCGGAATGCGGTCGGCCGCACCGGCCGACGTCTTGCGCACGGTCGCGTTGACGCCGACCGACTTGTCCTTGGGAATGATCACGGCGGTGACGCCGGCCGCGGCGGCGCTGCGCAGGCAGGCGCCAAGATTGTGCGGATCCTGCACGCCGTCCAGCACCAGCAACAGCGCTTTGCCTTCGGCGGCTTCCACCAGACCCTGCAGTTCGTTCTCGTCCCAGGTCCTGGCAGCGGCATAGCGCGCGGCCACGCCCTGGTGGCGCAACGCGCCGGCCACGCCGTCCAGCGCCTGCCCGGTGACGCGACGCACGTCGATGCCCTTGCGACGTGCGTTCTCCTCGATCTCGGTCAGGCGCGCGTTCTTGCTGCCTCCCTCGATCAGGATCTCGCGCACGTTGTCGGCATCGTTCTCGACGGCCGAAGCGACCGCGTTGACGCCGACGATCCACTGGTTCTGCTTGCTCATGCGCTGTACGGCCGCGTTGGAAAGGCCGGCATTATCGCACCGACCGGTCGCTCAGCGCGGCGGCCACGCGGCCGTGTCGTGGTCGGGATGCTGGAACGACACCACTCCGGCAAGAAAGGCCGCCGCCTCGTCTTCCTCGGTGCGCCGCTGCGGCAATGCAGGCAGGGTATCCACGTACGGCAGCTTGCCTTCCACCCCGTACTGCACCCACGGCGGCAATCCCGAGGGGTCGTCGAATGCCCCCGCGGCCAGCGCCACGCCGTCGGGCGCCTCATAGGTCAGCGGCGTGCCGCAGTCGGCACAGAAGCCGCGCCGGACGACGTTGGACGAGCGGAAGCGCTTCGGTTCGCCCCGCGTCCACGCCAGCACCGCGCCGCGCGTGGACACCAGCGGCGCGTAGTACGCACCGAATGCTTTCTGGCACATGCGGCAATGGCAGATGGAAGCGTCCTTCAGCTCGCCGCTGACGCGGAAGCGGATCGCGCCGCATTGGCAGCCACCGGAGTGGGTCGGGATGGACATGGACTGACGCTCCTGGCGTGGGATGCGCATGTCGTTGCAGGAGCACGCCCATCCTGCAACGCCCGACGACAAGGGTCCCGTCATCCCACAAGCACCGGACGACAGTGTCGCCTTTGATCGTCATCCCGGCGGTAGCCGGGATCCATCCTGATGCTGCCGTTGCACGCAGGTCCGTGCGAAGAGAGCGAAGATCAAAATGGGTTCCAGCGTGCGCTGGGACGACGGTGCCGCCCTTGATCGTCATCCCGGCGGAAGCCGGGATCCATCCTGATGCTGCCGTTTCACGCAGGTCCTTGAAGAAAGCCAAGATCAAGCTGGGTCCCAGCGTGCGCTGGGACGACAGGCTTCAATCAGTACTTCTGCTTCCTGCGCTTGGCCGGCTGCCCACGCGGCTGGGGCGAGGGCGTGCCACCGTCTTTCGCCTTGTCGTCGACCAGGCGGAAGTCGATCTTGCGTTCCTCCAGGCTGGCCTTCAGCACGATGATGCGGACGCGGTCGCCCAGGCGGAACGACATGCCGCGGCGCTCGCCCGACAATGTCTTGCGCAGCGGATCGAAGTGGTAATAGTCCTGCGGCAGCTGGGTCACGTGGACCAGGCCGTTGACCTTGGACTGGTCCAGCTCCACGAACAGGCCAAAGCTGGTGACGCCGCTGATCACGCCGTCGAACTGGCCGCCGACATGCTGCTCCATCCACGCCGCACGGTAGCGCTCATCGACTTCACGCTCGGCTTCGTCGGCGCGTCGCGCGCGCTCTGAACACTGCAGCGAAAGGGCCGCCATCTCGTGCGCGGAATACAGGAATTTCTCCGGTTTGCCCTTGGTCAGCGCGTACTTGATGGCGCGGTGCACGAGCAGGTCGGGATACCGGCGGATGGGCGACGTGAAGTGCGCGTAGGCCTCCAGTGCCAGGCCGAAATGGCCCGCATTGTCCGGCGAGTAGACCGCCAGGCTCTGGCTGCGCAGCACCACCGATTCCAGCAGGGCCACGTCGGGACGCTCGCGGATCTTCTTCAGCAGCTGGGTGAAATCCCGTGGCTGCACCTTGCTCCAGGCCGGCAGGCTCAACTTGAATTCCTTCAGGAACTCGAGCAGGTCGGCGTACTTGGATTCCGGCGGCCGGTCATGCACACGGTACGGCGCGGGAATGCGCGCGCCCAGCAGGAACCTGGCGGCTTCCACGTTGGCCGCGATCATGCATTCCTCGATCAGCTTGTGCGCATCGTTCCGCTGCAACATGCCGGCCTGGGTGACTTCCCCGCGGTTGTCCAGCTCGAAGCGGACTTCGGACGTCTCGAACTCGATCGCCCCACGCTTCTCGCGCGCCTTGGCCAGCAGGCCATACAGCTCGTGCAGGCGCTCGACCTGCGGCAGCAAGGCGCCGATGGACTGGCGGGCCTCGGCGTCGCCCTCGCCCACTGCCTTCCACACCTGGTCGTAGGTGAGGCGTGCGTGCGAGCGCATCACCGCCTCGTAGAACTTCGACTGGGTGACTTCGCCCTCGCTGTTGACCTGCATGTCGCAGACGAAACACATGCGGTCCACTTTCGGATTCAGCGAGCAGATGCCGTTGGACAATGTCTCCGGCAGCATGGGCACCACGAAACCCGGGAAGTACACCGAGGTCGCGCGCTTCTGCGCTTCATCATCCAGCGGCGTACCCGGGCGCACGTAGTGCGAGACATCGGCGATGGCCACCACCAGGCGGTAGCCGCTGCGGTTCTTCATGCGCAGGCCCTGGCGATTGCTTTCGCAATACACCGCATCGTCGAAGTCCTTCGCATCGGCGCCGTCGATGGTCACCAGCGGCATGTCGCGCAGGTCCACGCGATCGCCGATCATCGAGGGCTCGATGACCAGCGGCACGGCCGTGGCCTCGTCCAGCACCTCCTGCGGGAACTCGTGCGGCAGGTTGTGGCCGTGGATCGCAGCCTCGACCACCAGCGATGGCGTCAGGCTGTCGCCGAGCACAGCGATGACCTTGCCGATGGGCGGGCGCCGGGTGTCCGGCGCCTGGGTCAGTTCGACCACGACGAGCTGGCCGTCGCGCGCGCCACCGGTCGCGTCCTGCGGGATCTGGACGTTGCGCTGGATGCGCTTGTCGTCGGGCGCCACGTAGGCGATGCCCACTTCGAAACCGAACCGCCCGATCAGGCGGGTGACGCCACGCTCCAGCACGCGTGCGATGCTGCCTTCGCGACGACCGCGGCGATCGATGCCGGTGACGTTGGCCAGCGCGCGGTCGCCATGCATGACCTTGCGCATTTCGTAGGGCGGCAGGAACAGGTCGTCGCCGCCCGCATCAGGACGCAGGAAACCGAAGCCGTCGGGATTGGCGATCACCGTGCCGGAGATGAGGTCGGTCTGCTGCACCGGCGCGAAACCGCCGCGCCGGTTCTGCACGAGTTGGCCATCGCGGACCATCGCGCCCAGCCGCTTGGACAGCGCATCGAAACGCTCGGGTGCGTCCAGGCCCAGTGGACCGGCGATTTCCTCCGCCGTCTGCGGACCTTCCGCTGCTTCGAGGAAGCCGAGGATGGCCTCGCGACTGGCGATGGGTTGTTCATAACGTTGCGCTTCGCGTTGCGCATGCGGATCGACGAAACGACCGCCCGTACGTGATCCGGAGCCGGGGTTGCGGCGCGCGGGCGGTGCGCCGGCATGCGTGCGGGACGGCGCTCGCGCGGGCACATCGGGCATCCAGGGCGGGAGGCTCTTCTTGGCCGGCTTGCCGGGCTTGCCGGACTTGCCAGAGGGGGCCGGCTTGCCGGCGTTGCGGGAACCGGGCGTGCCGCCTGGCTTGCTTCCTTTCCCGGCGGGCGTCTTGCCGCCGCTGCGTGGTGTCTTGTTGGTCATGGGGGGATGGTACACCCCGCCTGAACAACGCCATGCGAAGGGGACCGTTGACAATCCCCCGCACTCCCCACAAAATGCGCGCCTCGCTTACCTGCCCAGGTGGCGGAATTGGTAGACGCACTAGTTTCAGGTACTAGCGGGTAAAACCGTGGAGGTTCGAGTCCTCTCCTGGGCACCACGCATCACGAAACCCTCGCGCAAGCGGGGGTTTCTTGTTTTCGGGGTTCCGGCCTGCGTGCTTCGTCACGACGCACCCGCCGGTCCCCGCGACGACGCCGGGCGCACGCATCGCCGCACGCGTTAGGCTGGGCGCCTGACATCCGACCCGACATCGAACACAGGGGGCGCGAATGGAGTTCCAGCAGATCCTCTTCCTTGCCATCCTGGCAATCACGTTGGGTCTGTTCGTCAGCGAAAAACTCCGCGTCGACCTGGTCGCGCTGCTTGCGCTGCTCGCGCTCACGCTGACGGGCATCCTCGGCCCGAAGGAAGCGCTGTCGGGCTTCGCCAGCGAACCGGCGATCATCGTCGCCGCCGTGTTCGTGCTGTCGGCCGGCTTGTCCGCCACCGGCATCACCGAACGCATCGGTGCCGGCATCGGCAGGGCGGCCGGCGGCAGCGAATGGCGCACGATCGCCGTGGTGATGCCCGCCACTGCCGCACTGGCGGCGTTCTCGCACCACGTGATGGTCACCGCGATGATGCTGCCCATCCTGATGCGGATCGCCCGCGAGCAGAAGCTTGCCGCATCGCGCCTGCTGATGCCGATGTCGCTGGCGGCATCGCTCGGCACCACGCTGACCTTGTTCAGCGCGCCCGCCTTCCTGCTGTCCAACGACCTGATCAAGCGCGCGGGATTGCCGGGGCTGGACATCTTCGCCATCACGCCCATCGGTGCCGCCCTGGTGGTGCTGGGGACCGCCTACATGCTGCTGGGACGCTGGCTGGTACCCAAGCGCGAGGGTGAAACACCGCAGGGCGACTACCTGAAGCTGGACCGCTACTACACCGAACTGCTGGTGGAAGAAGCCTCGCCGTGGGTGGGCAAGACGCGCGGCGAATTCGCCGAAGCGTTCGACAAGCGGCTCCAGGTGGTGGACTGGCTGCGCCAGGGCATGCGTCGCCGCAACCAGCGGATGGACGGCAAGCTCGATGCCGGGGATGTGCTGCTGGTGCGGGCCTCGCCGGACGAGATCGCCTCCATCCGCAATGAGCCCGGCTTGGCCCTGCATGCCGTGGCCAAGTACGGCGAAAAACCAAACGACCAACCGAAGACCGAAGCCCTGGGCGAAGAGCAGCTGGTACAGGCCGTGGTCGCGCCGCATTCCGAGTTCGTCGGCCGCAGCGTCGCCGACATCGATTTCCTGCGGAACCTGGGCGTGGTGGTGGTCGGCCTGTGGCGCCGCGAAGGCTGGCTGCATGGCGAGCTCTCGGAAATGGTGCTGCAGGAGGGCGACCTGCTCGTGCTGTGGGGCCAGCAGCAGAATCTCGAACCGCTGGCGGCCCATCACGGCTTCCTGATGCTGATGCCGTTCGGTGGCAGGGAGAAGCCGCGTCGTCGTGCGCCCATCGCCCTGCTGATCATGGCGGCGGCGGTGGCGGCCGCGGCCACCGAGGTGCTCGCGCCGCACATCGCCTTCCTTGCCGGCGCGGTCGCCATGGTGCTCACGCGCTGCGTGGACATCGAGCGCGCCTACCAGGAAATCGACGTGCGTATCTTCGTGATGATCGGCGGCGTCATCCCGCTGGGCATCGCCATGGAGAAGACCGGCACTGCGGCGCTGGTGGCGGACCTGCTGCTCAACCACACCGCACACTGGTCGCCGCTGGTGCTGCTGCTGGTGATGTTCGGTACCGCCGCGCTGCTGACGCAGATCCTGTCCGACGCCGCGACGACGGTACTGCTCGCCCCCATCGCGCTGGCGCTGGCGGGTGGCCTGGAGCTGAACCCGGTGCCCTTCGTCGTATGCACGGCGATGGGAGCGGTGGCCTCGTTCCTCACCCCGATCGGCCACCACGGCAACCTGCTGATCCTCAACCCCGGCCGCTACACCTTCGGCGATTTCCTGCGCGTCGGCGTTCCGCTCACGCTGGGCATCGCCTTCACCACGGCGTGGCTGGCGCGCTGGCTGTGGCTGGACGGTCCGTTGCTGCCCGGTAGCATCGGGTGAGACGGGGCGGCGGGTAGAATGGCGGGGTCGACCACGACCTGCAGACTGCAAGCCCGCAATGACCGAAACGATCCGCCCCACCTTCCACGGCTTCGAGCAGATACCGCTGCGCGAGTACGCCGAGCGCGCCTACCTCGATTACTCCATGTACGTGGTGCTCGACCGCGCCCTGCCCTTCATCGGCGACGGTCTGAAGCCCGTGCAGCGGCGCATCGTCTATGCGATGAGCGAGCTGGGCCTGAATGCCGGCGCCAAGCCGAAGAAGTCCGCGCGTACCGTCGGCGACGTCATCGGCAAATACCACCCGCACGGCGACAGCGCGTGCTACGAGGCACTGGTGCTGATGGCACAGCCGTTCTCCTACCGCTATCCGCTGATCGAAGGCCAGGGCAACTTCGGCTCGCCCGACGATCCCAAGTCGTTCGCGGCCATGCGCTACACGGAATCCAAGCTCACGCCGATCGCCGAAGTGCTGCTGGGCGAGCTGGGCCAGGGCACGGCGGACTGGACGCCCAATTTCGACGGCACGCTGGAGGAGCCCACCTGGTTGCCGGCGCGCCTGCCGCACCTGCTGCTCAACGGCACCACCGGCATCGCGGTCGGCATGGCCACCGACGTGCCGCCCCACAATCTCAACGAGATCGTCAGCGCCTGCATCCGGCTGATCGACGACCCGGATGCCACCGTCGCCGACCTGTGCGAGCACGTGCGGGGCCCCGACTACCCCACCAGGGCCGAGATCATCACCGCGCCATCGGACCTGCGCGCGATGTACGAAAACGGTACCGGCAGCGTCCGCGCGCGCGCCGTCTGGCGCAAGGACAACGCCAACATCGTCATCGATGCCCTGCCCTACCAGGTCTCGCCGTCGAAGGTGATCGAACAGATCGCCGCCCAGATGCGCGCGAAAAAGCTGCCCTGGCTGGAAGACATCCGCGACGAATCCGACCACGCCAACCCCGTGCGCGTGGTGCTGATCCCGCGCTCCAACCGCGTGGATGCCGAACAGCTGATGGGCCACCTGTTCGCCACGACCGACCTGGAGAAGAGTTACCGGGTCAACCTCAACATCATCGGACTGGATGGCCGGCCGCAGGTCAAGAACCTGAAGATGCTGCTGACCGAGTGGCTGGCCTTCCGCAGCGACACCGTCACCCGCCGCCTGAAGCGCCGGCTGGAAAAAGTCGAGCGCCGCCTGCACCTGCTGGAAGGCCTGCTGGTGGCGTTCCTCAACCTGGATGAAGTCATCCGCATCATCCGCACCGAGGACGAGCCCAGGGCCGCGCTGATCGCACGCTTCGCATTGAGCGAGGAGCAGGCGGACTACATCCTCGACACCAGGCTGAAGCAACTCGCCCGCCTTGAGGAAATGAAGATCCGCGGCGAGCAGGACGAACTCGCCAGCGAGCGCGAGAAGCTGATCGCCACGCTGGACTCCAAGGCCAGGCTGAAAAAGCTGATCAAGGACGAGCTCACCGCCGATGCGAAGAAATTCGGCGACGCGCGCATGTCGCCGCTGGTGCAACGCGATGCCGCACAGGCGCTGGATGAAACCGAACTGGTTGCCAGCGAGCCGATGACGGTCGTGATGTCGGCGAAGGGCTGGATCCGTGCGGCCAAGGGCCACGACATGGATGCGGCCACGCTTTCCTACCGCGACGGCGACAGCCTGCTCGCAGCGGTGCGTTCGCGCAGTACGCAGCAGGTGGCGTTCCTCGATTCGGAGGGCCGCAGCTATTCCACCGCCGTGCACACGCTGCCATCGGCGCGCGGCAATGGCGAGCCCCTCACGGGCCGGTTCTCTCCTGCCGCGGGCGCATCGTTCCAGGCGCTGGCCAGCGGCGACAACGACACGCGCTTCGTGCTGGCCTCGTCGCATGGCTACGGCTTCGTGACCCGCTTCGAGAACCTCACCGGTCGCCAGAAGGCCGGCAAGGCCATGCTCAACCTGACCGCCGGTGCCCATGTACTGCAACCGTCGGCGGTGCCGAATGCGGAAACCGACCGCATCGTCGCGGTGACCAGCGCCGGCCACCTGCTGGCGTTCCCCGTCAGCGAACTGCCGGAACTCGACAAGGGCAAGGGCAACAAGATCATCGAAATCCCGAAGGCCAAGCTGGGCACCGAGCATGTCGTCGCCATCGCCGCGGTGTCGCCCGGCGGCACGCTGCAGGTGAAAAGCGGCCAGCGCACGATGAGCCTGTCGTTCAAGGACCTGGATGCCTACGTCGGTGCGCGAGCGACGCGGGGTGGGTTGTTGCCGCGGGGTTGGCAGAAGGTCGATGGACTGGATGTCCAGTAGTCCACCGCATGGACGCGCTGCGGCGCGTTCGTGATCGCGACGACCTGCATGCAACAGGGCGGCATTGCTGTAGGAGGGGCTTCAGCCCCGACCGCTTTACACGCGGAGAAGCCTCGGGGCTGAAGCCCCTCCTACAACAGCTGGGCGAGTTTCAATCCAACGGTTTCGACGAGGGCCGCACGAATGGATGCCGATTTCTGGTTGCAGCGATGGCAGGAAGGCCAGATCGGTTTCCACCGCAGCGACGTGATGCCGCTGTTGGAAAAACACTGGCCATCGCTGCAGGTGCGTGCCGATGCCCGCGTCCTGGTGCCGCTGTGCGGCAAATCGCTGGACATGCACTGGCTGGCCGCGCAGGGATACCGCGTGCTGGGCGTGGAACTGTCGCCCCTGGCCGTGGCGCAGTTCTTCCAGGAGGCGGGCGTGGAGCCGGTCAGGACAGTCAGCCAGTACGGCGAGCACTTCACTGCCGGCCCCATCGAGATCATCCAGGGGGATGCGTTCGGACTGGAGCCAGCGCTGCTTGCCGATGTGGAGGCGGTCTATGACCGTGCAGCGCTGATCGCGCTTCCGCCCGCCCTGCGTCGCCGCTACCTCGACACGCTGTATGCCGCGTTGCCGTCCGGCTGCCGGGGCCTGCTGATCACGCTGGAGTACCCGCAGCAGCAGAAGGACGGTCCGCCATTCTCGGTCGGGCAGGCGGAAGTCGAGGCGCTGTTCGCTTCACCGTGGCAGCACGTGCTGCTCGAGCGGCGCGACATCCTGGACCAGGAGCCGCGCTTCCAGGCTGAAGGCCTGACCGCGCTCACCACCGCCGTCTATCGGCTTCGCCGGACCTGAGTCTTCGCCTCAGCCCGAAACGCTGCCACCGTCCAGCTTCGACGTGAGGTACAGCTCGATGCCCAGGCGCTTGATCAGGCCCAGTTGCTGTTCCAGCCAGTGCGCGTGGTCTTCCTCGGTATCCTTGAGCTGGGCCAGCAGGATCTCGCGGCTGACATAGTCGCCATGCTGTTCGCACAGGCCGACACCCTTGGCCAGGTTCGCGCGTACGGCGTACTCGACCTCCAGGTCGCGCTGCAGCATCTCCTCGACCGTCCTGCCCGCGACGAACGACTCCGGGCGCATGTCCGGATCGCCCTCCAGGAACAGGATGCGGCGCAGCAGCGCATCGGCGTGCTGGGTCTCTTCCTGCATCTCGTGGTCGATGCGGTTGAACAGCGCCTTCAGCCCCATGTCCTCGTAGCGGCGGGAATGGATGAAGTACTGGTCGCGGGCAGCGAGTTCGCCGCGCAGCAGGAACTTGAGATAGTCGACGACGTCGGGATGGCCTTTCATGGCACGTGGCTCCGGTAGCGAGGCGCACAGGATGCCCGATCGGGCACCATGATGACCGAATCGGAATCACTCTCGTTCGTCGTTGCGCTGCGGCAGTGGCGGTCATGGCTTCCATGGAATAATCGGCCGCGACCCCCACGCTCCTACCGCAAGGATCCCGCAATGCTGAAGTGGACCCGGCGCATCGCGCTGCTGCTGTTGGCCCTCGTCGTCGTGGCATTGCTTGTGGTGTGGTGGTTGATGCGGGGCAGCCTGGCCCGGCTGGAAGGCGAGTCCGGCCTGGCCGGACTGTCGGCACCGGTCTCGATCCAGCGCGATGCGCTGGGCGTGGTGACCATCGACGCCGCCAGCGAGGCCGACGCCACCCGCGCACTGGGATACGTGCACGCCCAGGAGCGCTACTTCGAGATGGACCTGATGCGACGCAGTTCCGCCGGCGAACTGTCGGAACTGTTCGGCCCCATTGCGGTGGACATGGACAAGGAGCGCCGCACCCACCGCATCCGCGCACGGGTATCCGCGCACCTGGGCGAATTCGCGGGCGACCGCATGCCGCAGCTCGAAGCCTATGCCGCTGGCGTCAACGCCGGACTTGGCGACCTGCGCGCACGTCCCTGGCCCTACCTGTTGCTGCGGCAATCGCCGCGCGCCTGGGAGGTGACCGACTCGGCGCTGGCCGGATACGCGATGTACTTCGACCTGCAGGACTCCGGGAACCTGCGCGAGCTCGGCCTGTGGAAGATCCGCCAGCACGTGCCGCCGGCCCTGTTCGACCTGCTGACCCACGATGGCACCGAATGGGACGCACCGCTCTACGGGCAGGCACGAGGCAATGCCGCGCTTCCACCGGCAACGGGCGTCGACCTGCGCACGCTGCCGATGCCGAAGACCGACTCGCACCAGCGCCTGGCCGACAAGGGCACGCCCGGCAGCAACAACTGGGCGGTGGCCGGCGCACTGACCGCCGACGGCCGCGCCATCGTTGCCGACGACATGCATCTGGGCCTGCGTGCGCCCAACATCTGGTTCCGCGTCCGCCTGCGTTATCCGAACCCGCGCGCGCCCGGCGGGAGGGTCGATGTATCCGGCTTCAGCCTGCCCGGCCTGCCCGCCATCATCGTCGGCAGCAACGGGCATGTGGCATGGGGCTTCACCAACAGCTATGCGGACACCGCGGACTGGTATCCGGTGAAGCCGTGCAACAAGGGCGATGATCCGGCCACCTGCGATGCGATCGAACACCATGCCGAAACCATCCGCGTGGCCGGTGCCGATGCCGTCACGCTGGACGTTGTCGACACGCGCTACGGGCCCATCGTGCATCCCGCGACGCCCGGCAAGCCCGCGCTGGCCCTGCGTTGGGTCGCACACCAGCCCGGCGCGCTGAACTTCGGCCTGGTGGATTTCGCCACCGCCGGTGATCTTCCCTCCGTGCTGTCAGTCGCACAGCGCACCGCCACGCCGGCACAGAATCTCGTCATCGCGGACCACAAGGGGCGCGTCGCCTGGCGCATCCTGGGCCCACTGGCATCGCGCGCGGGTGCATGCACGCACTCGCTGGAGTTCACGCGCGGCAGCGCGGATGCATCAGCAGCCACCCCCGCACCACCCAGCCGATGCACGCCGTGGCTCATCTCCAGCCAGCTCACGCCGGTACTGACCTCGCCGCCCAACCACCGTTTGTGGACCGCGAACGCGCGCGTCCTGGAGGGAGACGCGCTGGCACGGGTCGGCGATGGCGGCTATGCGCTGGGCGCGCGTGCCAGGCAGATCCGCGACGGCCTGCTGGCGAAGGAAGGCTTCACCGAAAAGGACCTGCTGGCCATCCAGCTCGACGATCGCGCCGTGTTCCTGCAGCGCTGGTGGCAACTGCTGCAGGATGAAGCCGGACGATCGCCCGCGGACTCCTCCGTGAAGGCACTCGCGGATGCGGGCAGGACCTGGGAAGGCGTCGCCAGCGTCGACTCCGTCAGCTATCGCCTCGTGCGCGCCTGGCGCCTCGCCGTGCATGCGCGCATCGCCGATGGCCTGACCGCACCGGCACAGGCAGCCCTGGGCAACGACTTCATCATGCCCGACCTGCCGCAGTTGGAAGGCGTCGCCTGGCCATTGCTCGAACAGCGTCCCCCGCATCTGTTGTCGCGCCGCTACAGGACGTGGGATGCCCTGCTGGAAGACGCGGCGAAGGAAGTCCGCGACGACCTGGCCGATCAAGGGCCGCTGGCGCAGCGTCGCTGGGGCGAGCGCAACACTGCGAAGATCTGCCATCCGCTGGCGAACGCCCTGCCCGCCTTCCTCAAGCCCAAGCTCTGCATGCCGGGCGAACCGCTCGCCGGTGACGGCGCCATGCCGCGCGTGCAGGGTCCGTCCTTCGGCGCCTCGGAACGCATGGTGGTGTCGCCCGGCCACGAGGCCGACGGCATCATCCACATGCCGGGCGGCCAGAGTGGCCACCCGATGTCGCCGTTCTGGGGCGCAGGCCATGACGACTGGGTACACGGACGGCCGACGCCATTCCTGCCGGGCGATGCCGCCCACACACTGACGCTGCGTCCCGCCAACGCTCAGCCCAGGTAGTGATCCGGTACCGCCAGCCCCTGCTGGCGGAAGAAGCTGAGCTGGTCGAAGTAGCCGCGCTGGAACACGATGCGACCGTCGCGCACGCGGAAGAAGCCGCAGCCGCGCAGTCCGAGCGGATCGCGCCATTCCATCACGGCCCACTCGCCGTCCTCGAGGATCTGTTCCACCTCACACACCATCGTCGCGCGCGCGAATTCGGTGCGGAACAGGTTCGCGATCGCCTCGCGTCCGAGCAGCGGGTCGGCCACCACCTGGTGATTCACCGCGTCTTCCGCATACAGCGCGGCCAGGCCATCCACGTCCGCCGCGTTGAAGCGGCGGACCCATTCGCGCACCACGTCGGCGGGTGACATCGTCAGCCCGCCTGCAAGGCCGCCGCGTGCACGCCGGCCACGGCACGGCCGGACGGATCGGCCATCTTCGCGAAGCTGGCATCCCACGCGATCGCCGCCGGCGACGAGCACGCGATCGACTTGCCGCCCGGCACCGTTTCCGCGCAGGCCTGGCCCGGATAGTGCTGTTCGAACAGCGTGCGATAGAAATAGGCCTCCTTGGTCTGCGGCGGATTGACCGGGAAGCGCTTGTCGGCCGCCGCCAGTTCGCGATCGCTGACCTGTGCCTCCGCATGCGCCTTCAGCCCGTCGATCCAACCGTAGCCGACGCCGTCGCTGAATTGCTCCTTCTGCCGCCACAGAATCGACTCCGGCAGATAGCCCTCGAACGCCTCGCGCAATATGCCCTTCTCCATCCGCTGCGCGCCGGCGCTGCCCTTGTCGATCATCTTGTGCAAGGCATCCATCTTCATGGCCACGTCGAGGAACTCCACGTCGAGGAACGGCACGCGTGGTTCCACGCCCCAGGCCATCATCGACTTGTTCGCGCGCAGGCAGTCGTAGTTGTAGAGCGCGTCCAGCTTGCGCACCAGCTCCTCGTGGAATTCGCGCGCGTCCGGCGCCTTGTGGAAGTACAGGTAGCCACCGAAGATCTCGTCGCTGCCCTCGCCCGACAGCACCATCTTCACCCCCATCGCCTTGATGCGACGCGCCAGCAGGTACATCGGCGTGGAGGCGCGGATGGTCGTGACGTCGTAGGTTTCGATGTGGCGGATCACTTCCGGGATGGCGTCGAGCCCCTCCTGGAACGTGTAGGTGAAGCCGTGGTGCACGGTGCCCAATGCCTTCGCCGCGACTTCCGCCGCCGCCAGGTCGGGCGACCCGTCCAGGCCGATGGCGAACGAGTGCAGCCGCGGCCACCAGGCTTCGGTCGTGTCGTTGTCCTCGATGCGATGCCGCGCATAACGCGCGGCGACAGCCGCGACCAGCGAGGAGTCCAGGCCGCCGGACAGCAGCACGCCGTAGGGCACGTCGGTCATCAGCTGGCGATGCACGGCGCGCTCGAATGCTTCGCGCAGCTCCTGCCTGGCGACTTCCACATGCTCCACTGCGGCGTAATCACGCCACGGCTTTTCATAGTACTTGACCAGCGTCCGCGTCGACGTCTCGTAGTAGTGGCCCGGCGGGAACTGGGCGACATCCGCGCAGATCGGCGACAGCGCCTTCATCTCCGATGCCACGCACAGCCGGCCCTCGCGATCGTGGCCCCAGTACAGCGGGCACACGCCGATGGGATCGCGCGCGATCAGCGCCCGGCCCGTCGCCTTGTCCCACAGCGCGAAGGCGAAGATCCCGTTGAGGCGGTTGAGGAACGACGCCGGTTCGTCCTCGCGGTACAGCGCATTGATGACCTCGCAGTCGGAACCGGTCTGGAAGGCGTAGTCCTGCTTCAGTTCCGCCTTCAACTCGCGATGGTTGTAGATCTCGCCGTTGACCGCCAGCACCAGCGCCCCATCGGCCGAACGCAGCGGCTGCGAGCCGCCGGCCGGGTCGACGATGGCCAGCCGCTCGTGCACCAGGATGGCGCCGTCGTCATGGTAGACACCGCTCCAGTCGGGTCCGCGATGGCGCTGCTTCTGCGAAAGTTCCAGCGCCTGTCGCCGGAGGGCCTGGATGTCGTCGCCGGGCTGCAGCCCGAAGATGCCGAAGATGGAACACATGGGAGGAAACTCCTGGTGGGGTTCGATGATGGAAGCCGGAAACGAAAAAACCCGCATCTCGCGATGCGGGTTTCTGGTATCCGGCAGGTCTTTCGTTGCCTAGTCGCAGAGCCGCATCGCCCGCGTCCCGTTGTTCGGGCGCAGGTTATTGCGGTTGTTGTTGATGGCGGTGCGGCAGGGCATGGCGCGACCGTAACCGGTCCCGCCGCCGCTTGGCAACTGTTTCATCCGAAAGCGACCGGCAGCGCGCAAATGCCTCAGGGCGCGCGCGCCGGCAGCATCAGCCGTTCGACCAGGGCCTGGTACAGGCCCGGCAGTGCCTCCAGGTCCGCGACACGCACGTGCTCGTCGACCTTGTGGATGCTGGCGTTGACCGGCCCGACCTCGATGCATTCCGCACCCAGCGGCGCGATGAAGCGCGCATCGGACGTACCGCCCGCCGTGCTTTCCTCCGGGGGCGCACCGGCGAACTCGCCCAGCACCGCGCGCGCCGTGGCGCGCAGGTGGCCTTCGGGCGTGTAGAACGGCTCGCCACCGCGATGCCACTGCACGCGGTAGTCGAGGCCGTGCCGCTGGAAGATGGCTTCGATCTCCTGCTCCAGCTTCTCCGCCGTCCAGCTGGGATTGAAGCGCAGGTTGAACACCACCTGCAGTTCGCCCGGGATGACATTGCTGGTACCGGTACCGGAATGGATGTTGGAAATCTGCAGGCTGGTCGGCGGAAAAGTCTCGTAGCCTTCGTCCCACTGCCGTGCTGCCAGTTCATCCAGCGCCGGCAACGCCTTGTGGATCGGGTTGAGCGCCTTGTGCGGATACGCCACATGTCCCTGCACGCCGCGCACGGCCAGTGTCGCGGTCAGCGTGCCGCGCCGCCCCACGCGCAGCAGGTCGCCCAGCACATCCTTCGACGACGGTTCGCCGGTGATGCACCAGTCGATCTTCTGGCCACGCTCGCGAAACAGCGCGGCGACTTTCTTCACCCCATCATGCGCGTCGCCTTCCTCGTCAGAGGTGACCAGCAGCGCCACCGTGCCGGGATGGTCCGGATGCGCGTCGACGAACCGCTCCAGCGCGATCGTGCACGCGGCCACGCTGCATTTCATGTCGGCGGTACCACGGCCATACAGCACGCCATCGCGGATGGTGGGCACGAAGGGATCGCTGGTCCACGCGTCCAGCGGCCCGGGAGGCACGACATCGGTGTGCCCGAGCAGCACCAGCACCGGCGAACCGGCGCCATGCGTGGCCCAGAGATTGTCGGTGTCGCCGAAGCGCAGGTGTTCGCAGTGGAAACCGGCCTGGCCCAACCGCGTCGCCAGCACCTGCTGGCAACCTGCGTCATCCGGCGTCACCGAATGGCGGCGGATCAGTTCGCTGGAGAGTTCGACGACATCGCTCACGCGCCGGCTCCGAAGATCTTCTTGAACCCATTGTCGCTGAAGCCCTGTGAAAACCCGTCTTCACCCGTGATCACCACTGGGCGGCGGATCAGCTGCGGATACTCTTTCAGCAGCAACTTCCACTCCGCATCGGAGCCAGGTGCCTTGCGGTTGTCCGGCAACTGGCGCCAGGTCGTCGAGGACTTGTTGATCAGCGCATCCCAGCCGCCCGCCTTGTCCGCCCAGCCCTTCAGCGTCTCGGGCGACTGCCGGCTGTCGCGGTAGTCGACGAACGTGTACGCGACGCCGAAGCGGTCCAGCCACTTCATCGCCTTCCTGCAGGTGTCGCAGTTCTTCAAACCGTAGAGCGTCGTCGCCATCGCTCAGTCCGCCAATCCGCGCAGCAATTCGTTGACGCTGGTCTTGCTCCGGGTCTTCTCGTCGACCTGCTTGACGATCACCGCGCAGTACAACGAATGCGAACCATCGGCAGCCGGCAGCGAACCGGACACCACCACGCTGCCCGGCGGTACGTAGCCGTACGTGATTTCCTTGGTGGCGCGGTTGTAGATGCGCGTGGACTGACCGATGAACACCCCCATGCCGATCACGCTGTGGTGCCCGACCACGACGCCTTCGACGACTTCCGAGCGCGCGCCGATGAAGCAGTGGTCCTCGATGATCGTCGGGCTGGCCTGCAGCGGTTCCAGCACGCCGCCGATGCCCGCACCGCCCGACAGGTGGCAGTGCTTGCCGATCTGCGCGCAGGAGCCGACGGTCGCCCAGGTGTCGACCATCGTGCCTTCGCCCACGTACGCCCCGATGTTGACGAAGCTCGGCATCAGCACCACGTCCTTGCCGAAGTACGTGCCGCGGCGCGCGATGGCGCCCGGCACCACGCGCACGCCGAGCTTGCGGAAATCGTTCTCGTCGAAGGCGCCGAAGCGCGCCTCGACCTTGTCCCAGAACGGCGCGGGATAGGCTTCGACCAGTTCCATCTCGTTGACGCGGAAATACAGCAGCACGGCCTTCTTCAGCCACTCGTTGACCTTCCAGCCACCCTTGCCGTCGGGCTCGGCCACGCGCAGTTTTCCGCTCTCCAGGCCCTCGATCGCCAGCTCAACGGCGGTGCGGGTGGAGCCCTCGATCTCGGCCGGCGTCAGCTCGGCCCGGCGCTCGAACGCGCTCTCGATGGTGGACTTCAGTTCTTCGTTCTTGCTGGCTTTGCGGGTCATCAAAGGTCCTGCTGGGTTCTGCTCAGGTGGGGGTATCGAGGCCGGCGCGCAGCGCGTCGCGCAACGCGTCCTGCATGGCCGCGCCGGTCAGGGGCTGGTCGTGCTCGTCGGTGATCTGGAAAACGTCTTCCGCCCGCTCGCCGAAGGTGGCGATGCGTGCGTCGTGCACGCGCAGGCCCTGCCGGCGCAGCACCTGGGCCACGTCCGACAGCAGTCCCGGGCGGTCAGGCGCGACCAGGCCGAGGATGGTCCTGCGCCCGTCCGGCGTGATGCCGAACTCGATGCGCGGTGCGAAGCGGAAATGCTTGAGCTGGCGCGGCACGGCGCGCCGGGACGTACGCACGCTGTCCAGCGGCCGCGCGAGCGCGTCGCCCAGGCCGCGCGCCACCTCGACGGGATCGCGCGGCGCATAGGCATCGGCCGGCAGGACTTCGAACGTATCGAAGACGGTGCCCTGGGGTCCCACCAGCACACGTGCCTGGTGAATCGCGAAGCCCATGCGGTCGAGCGTGGCGAGGATCGCGGCAAACAGGCCGTCACGGTCCGGCGAATGCACGAACACTTCCATCGCGTCCGCGTCGTCGGCGATGCGGCGTGCGCGCACCCGCGTCTCGCCAGGCATCGCGCCACGGATGGCCTGTGCCTGCCAGGCCAGTTGCTCCGGACGGAAGCGCAGGAAACTCTCTTCAGGCATGGTCGCGAACAGGGCGTCCGCCTGGGCGGCTGCCATGCCCTGCACTTCCAGCAGCGCACGCACGCTTCCGCGCGCTTCGTCGAGACGCTCGTCCACGGCGACCGGATTCTCCAGCCCTTCGCGCAACACGCGCCGCGCAGCGAAGTACAGATCGGCGAGCAGCCGGTCCTTCCACGCGTTCCAGAGCTTGGGGCTGGTGCCGGCGATGTCCGCGCAGGTCAGCAGGTAGAGATAGTCCAGCCGCTCGCGGTCTCCGACCAGTGTGGCGAAGGCGTGGATGACGTCCGGGTCGGAAATATCCTGCTTCTGCGCCGTCACCGACATGCGCAGGTGCTGTTCCACCAGCCACGCGACCAGCGCGGTGTCCGCCTCGCTGAGCCCGTGCGCCACGCAGAACTCGCGTGCATCCACGGCGCCCAGCTCCGAATGATCGCCACCACGCCCCTTGGCGATGTCATGGAACAGGCCGGCCAGCAGGAGCAGTTCGGGCTTGCGCAGGCGTGGCCAGACTTCATGCGCGATGGAGAAGCGGTCGTCGGCGCGGCCGGCGGCGAATGCGGCGATGTTCCGCAACACCATCAAGGTGTGCTGGTCCACCGTGTAGACATGGAACAGGTCGAACTGCATGCGCCCCGACACGCGGGCGAACGCAGGGATCCACTGCCCCAGCACGCCCAGGCGCGCCATGCGGGTCAGCGTTTCCACCGCGCGCGGGCCGCGCAGCAGCGCCATGAAGGCATCACGCTGCAGCCGGTCGGCCGCCGCGTACGCCGACAGCCTGGGCAGCGATTCCGCCAGCGCACGCGCCGTGCGCGAATGCAGGCCACGGATCTGCGGGTGCGCCGCCCATGTCGCGAACAACGCGAACACCTGGGCGACATCGTCCCCGGGCCAGGCCACCTCGCGCGCGGCCAGATAACCCCGGCGCAGCGCAAAGCGCTCGTCCAGCGGTTCGGGCAATGCCTCGCCGTCGAACTGCTCCTCGAAGCGCTGCAGCAGGCGGTCGCTGATCCGGCGCACGATGGCGGCACTGCGGTAGAAGCCCTGCATCATCTTCTCGACGCCCAGACTTCCCGCGTCATCGGCGAAACCAAGACGCTGCGCCAGCGTCTTCTGGTAATCGAAGCGAAGGCGCTCCTCGGGGCGACCTGCCACGCGATGCAGGCCGTAGCGCAGGCGACCCAGCGCACGCCGCTCGCGCGCGAGCGCGAGAGCTTCGTCCTGGCCCAAGTGGCCCAGGCCTACCAGCGGCTCGAGGTCGCGCACGCCGAACGTGCGCAGCGCCATCCAGCCCAGCGTGTGCAGGTCGCGCAACCCGCCCGGGCCTTCCTTGATGTTGGGTTCGAGATTGTCGGACGTGTCGCCGAAGCGTGCGTGGCGGATGCGCAGCTCCTCGCGCTTGGCGACGAAGAAATCGCGCGGCGGCCAGACCCGGGCCGGACCGATGGCATCGATCAGCAGGCCTTCGTCCACCGGTTCGCCAACGATCAGCCGCTCCTCGATCAGCGCAGTCAGCACGCTTTGGTCGGCGGCGGCAGCGGCCGTGCATTCGCTCGCCGAGCGCACGCTGTGGCTGATCGGCAGGCCAGCATCCCAGAGCATCGCGAAGAAGCGCGCCACGGCATCGTGGTGGGCCTGCTGCACGTCGGATGCAGCCAGCACCAGCACGTCGACGTCGGATTGCGGAAACAGTTCGCCACGCCCGTACCCGCCCACCGCGAACAGCGCCATCGGCGCATCCGCGGGGATGCAGCGCAGCCAAGCGTCCTTCAGCAGGTGGTCCACCGCCCGCGCGCGCAGCGCGAGGATGCGGTCCATGCCGTCGTCCTGGTCGAAGCGCTTGTCCAGCCGCGCATCGGTATGGCCGAGCGAGGCGCGCGCCGCCGCCGACCAGACCGCGTCATCGGCGACGTCCGGGCCGATGTCCGGAAGCCGCGTCGCGTGTCCGTTCGCGGCTGTCGTGGTGCTCACAGGTCGTTGTCGTCGCCCGGCACGCGGGTCAGGATCTCGACGCCGTCCTCGGTCACCGCGACGGTGTGCTCCCACTGCGCGGACAGCTTGCGGTCCTTGGTGACCACGGTCCAGCCATCGGGCAGCACGCGGGTATGCCGCGCACCCTCGTTGATCATCGGCTCGATGGTGAAGGTCATGCCCGGCTTCAGCACCACGCCCTCGCCGGGGCGGCCGTAGTGCAGCACCTGCGGCTCGTCGTGGTAGACCTTGCCGATGCCGTGGCCGCAGTACTCGCGCACCACGCTGAAGCGCTCGGCTTCGGCGTACTGCTGGATCGCGTGGCCCACGTCACCGAGGGTGGCGCCCGGTTTCACCGCGCGGATGCCGCGGAACATGGCTTCGCGGGTGGTGTCCACCAGCCGCTTCGCCATCACCGACGGGGTGCCGACGATGTACATGCGGCTGGTGTCGCCGTGCCAGCCGTCCTTGATGACGGTGACGTCGATGTTGAGGATGTCGCCATCCTTGAGCACCTTCGCTTCGCTCGGGATGCCATGGCAGATGACGTTGTTGACCGAGGTGCAGACCGTCGCCGGGAAGCCCTTGTAGCCCACGTTGGCCGGGATGGCTTTCTGCACGTTGACGATGTGATCGTGGCAGATGCGATCCAGTTCGGCGGTGGTCACGCCCGGCTTCACGTGCGGGGCGACCACTTGCAGCACTTCGGCGGCCAGGCGGCCGGCGATGCGCATCTGGGCGAGGTCTTCGGGGGTTTTCAGCTGGATGGCCATGTGGCCGATTATCCCCCATTTGGCGCCCGGGCTGAACGGCCACGGGAGAAGGCCCAGCCCAAGGCGGTCCGTACCGTTTGCGGCGGGGGGCTGGAGGCGGCTATACTCCCGCGGCTTCGTGCCCGGGGTTGCCCGGTCCGGACCGCCCACGTCGGGCGACACCGACGAATCCACACCTGCTGCCCCAACCCGTGCCGGGGTGCCCTTCGCTGAAGGGTTCGGACACGGACGCCGCAGGGAGGCCCAACCCCGGAACCCCGCCCTCACGGGCACCGTCCTCCATTGAACCGGACGGTGGGTTCCCCTTCGATGGAGTTACTGCAATGCCCCAAGTCACCATGCGCCAGATGCTGGAAGCCGGCGTTCATTTCGGCCACCAGACCCGCTACTGGAACCCCAAGATGGCGCCGTACATCTTCGGTGCCCGCGGCAAGATCCACATCATCAACCTCGAGAAGACCGTTCCGCTGTTCAACGACGCGATGAACTTCATCTCGGGCGTCGCGCAGAAGCGCGGCACCATCCTGTTCCTGGGCACCAAGCGCAGCGCGCGCGAGGCCGTGAAGGAAGAAGCCGAGCGTTGCGGCATGCCGTTCATGACCCAGCGCTGGCTGGGCGGCACGCTGACCAACTTCGCCACCGTGAAGAAGTCGGTCGCCCGCCTGAAGGAACTGGAAGCCGCCGAAACCGACGGCACGTTCGAGAAGCTGGTCAAGCACGAAGTGCTGGGCCTGCGCCGCGAGCGCGAGAAGCTGCTGGCCTCGCTGGGCGGCATCAAGGAAATGAACCGACTGCCGGACGCGCTGTTCGTCATCGACATCGGCCATGAAGACATCGCCATCAAGGAAGCCAAGAAGCTCGGCATCCCGGTGATCGCGGTGGTCGACTCGAACTACGACCCGGCCCTGGTCGACTACGCCATCCCCGGCAACGACGATGCCATCCGCGCCGTGCAGCTGTACGCCCGTGCCGCCGCCGACGCCGTGCTGGAAGGCAAGGCCGCCCAGCCGAACGCCGCCAGCGTGCGCGAGGAAGAGTTCGCCGAAGGCGGCGACGACAAGGGTGCCCGTCGCGCCCCGGCCAAGAAGGCCGCCGGCAAGAAGCCCGACGAAGCCGCCGCCGAGTAATCCGGCTGCAATGCCGCCGCGCCATGCTGCGCGGCGGCCCATGTTCCACCTTCTCCCATCGGGAGAAGGTGCCCGAAGGGCGGATGAAGGTACGGAGCACGTCGACGCTGCATGCATCGCGACTCCGCCGCACCCTCACCCCAACCCCTCTTCCGACGGGAGAGGGGCTTTGCCAATCCAAATAGAGGTAATCCCGTGGAAATCACCGCTTCCCTGGTCAAGGAACTGCGCGAGCGCACTGGCGCCGGCATGATGGAGTGCAAGAAGGCGCTCACCGAGAACAACGCCGACATCGACGCCGCGGCCGAGTGGCTGCGCAAGTCGGGCCTGGCCAAGGCCGACAAGAAGGCCGACCGCGTCACCGCCGAAGGCCGCGTGGCCGTGGCCCAGGACGGCGGCAAGGCCGTGCTGGTCGAGATCAACTCCGAGACCGACTTCGTCGCCAAGGATGCCAACTTCATCGCCTTCACCGACGCCATCGCGCAGGCCGCGCTGACCTCGGGTGCCGCCGATGTGGAAGCGCTGAAGAGCGCCAAGCTGGCCTCGGGCGAGACCGTCGAGGAAGCCCGCGCCGCCGCCATCGCCAAGCTGGGCGAGAACATGCAGATCCGTCGCCTCGTGTCGATCGACAGCGCCAACAACGTCGCGGCCTACGTGCACGGCGGCAAGATCGGCGTGCTGGTCGAGGTCAAGGGCGGCGATGCCGAACTGGCCCGCGGCCTGGCGATGCACATCGCCGCGATGAACCCGCCGCACAACAAGGCCGCCGACGTGCCGGCCGAGTTCGTGGCGAAGGAAAAGGAAATCGAGCTGGCGAAGATGTCGGACAAGGACAAAGCCAAGCCGGCCGACATCCTGGAGAAGATCATCTCCGGCAAGATCAACAAGATCGTCAACGAAGTGACCCTGTACGGCCAGCCGTACGTGCTGGACAGCGACAAGTCGGTCGAGCAGGTCGTGAAGGCCGCCGGCGCCGACGTGGTCGGTTTCCAGCGCTTGGTGGTCGGCGAAGGCATCGAGAAGGTGGTGGAAGACTACGCCGCCGAAGTCATGAAGCAGGCCGGGCTGGCGTAAGCCTTCCCTCTCCGCTTCGACGGAAAAGCCGCGGGGAACCGCGGCTTTTTTGTTGCCCGCGTGACTGGCGGGAGCGGATGCCGCCGCGCACGCCGTGACCGTTGGTCGACCACGACTCAAGTTTGCACGTTCCGTGCCGAAACTGGTTTCAAACGTGACACTTCGTCGCGCATTGCTGGCATCCTGCCGGCAATTCCCACTTGCGTGGCCCGCACCCGGATGCGTCCCGAACTCGAAGCCCAGCTGCTGAATTGCCGCAATCTGCCCAGCCCGCCCGGCGTTGCATTGCGGATCATCGAGCTCGCGCAGGATCCGGACGTGGTGATGGCGACGGCCGCCGATGCGATCGGCCTGGATGCGGCATTGAGCGCGCGCATGCTGCGCATCGCCAACTCCCCGCTCTACGCCAGTCGCCGCAGGGTGGAAAACCTTTCGCAGGCGCTCACGGTGCTGGGCCTGAATGCCACCCTGACGCTGGCACTGGGGTTCTCCTTGTCACGCTGCGGCAGCGGCACCCATCCTGCCGCGCAGGAGCGCGTCTGGCGTCGCAGCGTCATCGCCGCGCTGGCCAGCCGGGTGCTGGGCCAGCGTGCCGGCATCAGCAAGGTGGAAGAGCTGATGCTGGCCGGGCTGCTGCAGGACATCGGCGTGCTGGCCCTGCTGGAAGTCCTGGGCGATGATTATGCGCGACTGGTCGAACGCGCCGTGGGCAATGCCGAACTGCTGGCCGCCGAGCGCGACTGGCTGGGGTGCGACCACGCCACGGTGGGCGGGTGGTTGGCGCGGCAATGGAATCTGCCGGCGCTGTTGAGGGAAGCGATCATCGAGAGCGAGATGCCCGCGTCGGACACCCCGTTCAATGCGTGCGTGGCCGTGTCCGGCCACATTGCCGACATCTGGCTGGCTGGAATGGACCAAGCGCGGACGGAGGAAGCGCATCGCCATGCGGCGATGCAGGCCGCCACGCGGCTCGGGATCGACTACCCGGGGTTCCTCGCCCTGACCGAGGAGATGCTCGTGGCGCTGCCCGAGGTCTACGCATTGTTCGACGTTCCCCCCGCCCCACCGGCCCGCATCCAGGCTTTGCTGGACCAGGCACGCGAGCTGCTGGTCGTGCGCAACCTGCGCGAAATCCAGGACGCGGCGCGTGCCCGCAAGGAAGCCAACGAGCACGAAGACCGTGCGCGCCGGCTGGCGGAGGAGGTGCGGCGCGACCCGCTGACCGGGGCCTACAACCGCAGCCAGCTGGAAGAAGTGCTGGAGAAGGAGTTCGATGCCGCCACGCGGCACGGCTGGCCGCTGTCGATCGCCTTCATCGACCTGGACGACTTCAAGCAGGTCAATGACCGCTGGGGGCACCTGGTCGGCGATGAAGTGCTGCGCAATTTCGCCAAGGCGCTGATGCGGCAGGTGCGCGGCAGCGACATCGTCGCCCGCTATGGCGGCGAGGAGTTTCTGGTGGTGTTGCCGGGCATCGGCGAAGAGGCCGCCGCCCAGGTCGTGCGGCGCATCCTGTCGGAGGTGGCCGGCGTGGCGATGGCCGATGTCGACGGCCAGCCACTGCACATCACCTTCTCGGCGGGGCTGGCCACGCAGGGTGCACTGGAACAGTTCCGCCACGTTGATGACCTGCTTCGCGCGGCGGATGAAGCGCTGTATGGCGCCAAGCGCGAAGGCCGCAACCGGGTATCGGTCGGCGCCATCGGCCCCTGACAGGCCCCGTGGCTACTGCCTCGGTTGCAGCGCCACTTCTTCGTAAGGCTGTACCACCACCCAGCCGTCGCCCGCGAAACGCAACTGGATGCTCTCGCCCGAGCCGCGGCCCAGCAGGGTGCCGAGCGAAATATCGGTGATGATTTCCGGCGTCAATCCGCCCGACCATGCCACGGTGGCGTTCGGGTCGGTGAACACGGGCCCGGTCTGCGCATTCACCGGCAGCGTGAGGGGTTCGTAGTGCGACGTGATGGCGACGATGCCGTGTCCGCTCAGGCGTACGTTGAACAGCCCTCCCGACAGCATCCCGGCGACCTTGCGCATCATCGTGATCCGGCTCTCGATGCTGGCCTCCACCGCAAGCACATCGTTGCCGTTGACGAAGATCGATTCCCCCGCGAGACGCAGCAGCGTGATCCGCTTGCCGGCATCGGCCAGGTAGACACGCCCCTGCCCTTCGATCTTCATCAGTTGCATGCCTTCGCCACTGACGGCCTTCTTCAGCAGGTTCCCCAGGCCCTGTTCCAGCATGCCCTGGCGGGTGAACTTCACGCTGCCCTTGCGCGCGACCATCGCGCCGGCCTTGGCCCAGACCAGACCGTTCAACCGGACTTCCAGCAGATGCGGGCTTTCCAGTTCGAATGCGTCGGCCGTCGCATCCTTTTCCTTCGATGATGCGAGGAATTCCTGCAGGGTGCGCACGCTCATGTCCGTTCCTTGATGGATGGCGGGAAGGAGCGCCATCATATCCGCCCCGGCCGCAGGTCCCACCCATGTCTCGCATCGTTCCCGTGCCACACACGCTGGAGGCGGCTGCGCGAGCGCCCGTTGCCGCCGAGCGACTGATCCGTGGGCGCCCCCTGCAGGCGGTCGAGAACGCCTACTCCACCCGGGATGACCGTTTCCATTGCGGCGTATGGGAAGGCGATGTGGGCGCATGGCGGGTGCACTACACCGAGCACGAGTTCTGCCACCTGCTCAGCGGGCGCGTCCGCCTGCGCAGCGATGATGGCGAGGACATCGTGCTGGAAGCGGGCCAGAGTTTCGTCGTGCCCGCAGGGTTCACCGGCACGTGGGAGGTGCTGGAAACCGCGCGCAAACTGTATTCGATCTACGAACCCGGCGACTGAAGCGACGCGCTCGGCTAGAATTGCCGCGGTTTCCCCACGCCGAGAACTCACCATGCCCGCCCCCCTGGTCTATCGCCGCATCCTGCTCAAACTGTCCGGCGAGGCACTGATGGGGGCCGAGGATTACGGCATCGACCCGGCCGTGATCGGCCGCATCGCGCGCGAGATCATCGAAGCCCGCGACGCGGGAGCCGAGGTGGGCCTGGTGATCGGCGGCGGCAACATCTTCCGCGGCGCGGGACTGGCCGCAGGCGGCATGGACCGCGTCACCGGCGACCAGATGGGCATGCTGGCCACGGTCATCAACGCGCTGGCCATGCAGGACGCGCTGGAAAAGCTGGGCGCCAAGTGCCGCGTCATGAGCGCGATCAAGATCAACGACGTGTGCGAGGACTACATCCGCCGCCGCGCCATCCGCCACCTGGAGAAAGGCCGCATCGCGATCTTTGCGGCAGGCACCGGCAACCCGTTCTTCACCACCGATTCCGGCGCCGCCCTGCGCGCCATCGAGATCGGTGCGGACCTGCTGCTGAAGGCCACCAAGGTGGACGGGGTCTACGACAAGGATCCCAGCAAGCACGCCGACGCCAAGCGCTTCGACCAGCTGACCTACGACGATGTCATCGCGCGCAACCTGCAGGTGATGGATACCGCCGCGTTCGCCCTGTGCCGCGACAGCGACGTGCCGCTGCGCATCTACGACCTGTCCGTGCCCGGCAACCTGATGCGGATCCTGCGCGGCGAACATGTCGGCACCCTGGTGAAAGGGCGCGGCTGAGCCCCCTGTGGGCGGGGCTTCGGCCCCGACGGTGGACAGAATGCCGCGAGGCTCGAATGGGCATGTGGCAGCGCCTTCCACCGCCATCCGGTCTGAACGGCGCGCAATCGCGTGCGCCGGAACGCGGGCAGGGTGCGGTCGGGGCTGAAGAGCTTCCCGCGGCGCGTGCCCCTTCGCTTGCTGTAATAGTGTCCGGCCAGCCCCGGCCGGCACCCTAGTCCACCATGGGACACGGACACCACCACGGTCACGGGCCACACGCCCACCCGCACGCGTCGGCGACACGCACTTTCGCCTGGGTCACGCTGATCAACCTGGCGTACACCGTGCTCGAAGCTGGTTACGGCTTCCACACCAATTCGCTGGCGCTGCTGTCCGATGCCCTGCACAACCTCGGCGACGTGCTGGGCCTGGCGCTGGCGTGGAGTGCCGCCGCCCTGGCGAGGCGCGCACCGCGTGGCCGGCACACCTACGGCTGGCGTCGCGCCACCCTGCTCTCCCCGCTCGCCAACGCGGTGCTGCTGATGGTCTTCTCCGGTGCACTGGGCTGGGAGGCCTTCCGGCGCTTCAGCGCGCCGCCGGAGATCCCGGCCACACCCGTCATCGTGGTGGCGGCACTGGGCATCCTGGTCAACCTGGGCGCCGCGTGGCTGGTGAAGGACGGGCACGCCCATGACCTGAACAAGCGTGGCGCCTTCCTGCACCTGATGGCGGATGCCGCGGTGTCGCTGGCCGCCGTGCTTGCCGGCGTGGGCATGGCCACGCTGGGGTGGGCATGGCTGGACCCGGCCACGGCGCTGCTGATCGCGGCGGTGGTCGCCGTGGGCTCGTGGGGCTTGCTGCGCGACAGTTTCGATGCCGCGATGGACGCCGTGCCGCCCAGCATCGACCCCGTCGAGGTCGGCGCGTTCCTGAAGGCCCGGCCCGGCGTGTCGGCCGTACACCACCTGCACATCTGGTCGCTGGGCGCGGGCGAGATCGCATTGACCGCCCACCTGGTACGGGCGCGCGAAGACGACCACGACGCCTTCATCGACGCCACCGTGCATGCGCTGGACCACACCTTCGGCATCAACCACGCCACCCTGCAGATCGAACGCGGCGCCACATGCGGCCATGACCTGCACGATGCGGCGCCGCATCATTCCCACTGAACGGCGCGCGGACGGTCGGCAACGGCACCGAATCGCCCTATAATCGGTCGTTTACAGGCTTTGCAACGGAAAGGGCGATGCTCAACGACATCAAGAAAGACGCGCAGGCGCGCATGACCAAGAGCATCGAGGCGCTCCGCCACACGCTGGTGAAGGTCCGCACCGGACGCGCTTCCACTGCCCTGGTCGAGCACCTGAAGGTCAACTACTACGGATCGGACATGCCGCTGAGCCAGGTCGCCACCGTGACCGTCTCCGACTCCCGCTCGCTCACGATCACGCCGTGGGAAAAGCAGATGGTCAGCGCGGTCGAGAAGGCCATCCTGGCATCCGACCTGGGCCTGACCCCGAATACCGCCGGCACCACCATCCGCCTGAACCTGCCGGCGCTGACCGAAGAACGTCGCAAGGAGCTCTCCAAGGTCGTCCATGGCGAAGGCGAGGACGCGAAGGTGGCGATCCGCAACATCCGCCGCGATGCCAACCAGCAGGTCAAGGACCTGTTGAAGGACAAGCAGATCACCGAGGACGAGGAGCGTCGTACCGAGGACGAGATCCAGAAGCTGACCGACAAGTCCATCAAGGACGTCGACGACGTGGTCAAGGCCAAGGAACAGGAACTGATGGCGGTCTGAGGACTGCCATGTCCCCTGCCGTCCCCGCGTCCGTGCCCCGCCATCTGGCCGTCATCATGGACGGCAATGGCCGGTGGGCCGAACGACGTCGTCGCCCGCGCGTGATCGGCCATCGCGCCGGCGCGCGCGCGGTCAATACCTGCATCGATTTCTGCTTGGACCGCGGCATCGGCGCGCTAACCCTGTTCGCGTTCTCCAGCGAGAACTGGGGTCGCCCCGAGGAAGAAGTCGGCGCGCTGATGAAGCTGTTCCTCAACGCGCTGGACCGCGAAGTCGACGAACTGCACCGCCGCGAGGTGCGCGTGCGTTTCATCGGCGACCGCGCACGATTCTCCGCCGACATCCGCGCACGCATGGACGCGGCCGAGGCGCTGACCCGCGGCAACACACGCCTGCACCTCGTCATCGCGGCCAGCTATGGCGGGCGCCAGGACATCGCGCACGCGGCGCGTGCACTGGCCGCCGACGTCGCCGCCGGACGCCTGCGCCCCGAGGACATCGACGAAGCAACGCTCGGCGCCCACGTCGCGCTGGCCGACCTGCCGCCGCCCGACCTCTTCATCCGCACCGGTGGCGACCATCGCATCAGCAATTTCCTGCTGTGGCAATTGGCCTATACCGAACTCTGGTTCACCGACGTACTGTGGCCCGACCTGGACGCGACGCTGCTGCAGCGCGCCCTGGACGACTTCGCGCAGCGCGAGCGCCGCTTCGGCCTGACCAGCGCGCAGATCGCCAGCGGCACCCACGAGGACACAACCGCATGAGCACGCCCAGCGCCACCCGCACCCGCGTCATCGCAGCGCTGGTGATGGCGCCCTTCGCCATCGGCGCCATCCTGCTGCTGCCCACGTCGTGGCTGGTGATGCTGGCGGCGCTGGTGTTCCTGGTCGGGCTGTGGGAGTGGTTCAAGCTCGCCGAGATCGACGACACCCTGCAGCGCACCGTGCTGCTGACCGCCAACCTGCTGCTGATGGTGCTGCTGGTGTGGGCGTCGCGCGGATCCACCGATCTGGTCCCCTTGCGCCTGATGGCCCTCGTGGGCGCGGCGTGGTGGCTGCTGGCGTTGCTGTGGCTGCGCTTCTTCCATTTCGCGTCCGATCACGAGACCTGGGCGCGCGTGTTCAAGCTGGCCGCCGGCACGCTGGCTGTGGTGCCCGCCTGGTGCGCGCTGGGCCTGATCCACTCCTCCGAGCCGAACGGACACATCTGGTTGTTCGTCGCGCTGGCCATCGTCTGGGCGGCCGACAGCGGCGCATATTTCGCAGGGCGCCACTTCGGCGGCCGCTGGTTCCGCGGCAGGAAGCTCGCTCCGCGCATCAGTCCCAACAAGACGCTGGAAGGGCTGCTCGGTGGCCTGGCTGCGGGCATGCTGGTGGCGGGCGTCGGTGCACTCATCGCCGGTGTAGACGTGGCGCAGGTGCCCGGCGTGCTGCTGGTGGCGGTGTTCACCGTGCTGTTCTCGGTGGTCGGCGACCTGTTCGAAAGCCTGCTCAAGCGGCATGTCGGCGCCAAGGATTCGGGTGACGTGATCCCCGGCCATGGCGGCGTGCTGGACCGCATCGACGGCGTGCTGGCGGCACTGCCCATCTTCGTGCTGGGCAAGGAAGTCTTCGGATTCTGAGCATGGCCGCGCACGCACAACGCAACGTGGCGGTTCTCGGCGCGACCGGCTCCATCGGAGCATCGACGCTGGATGTCGTCGCGCGCCACCCCGAGCGCTATCGCGCCAGCGTGCTTGCCGCCGGCAGCAGTGTGGATGCGTTGCTTGCGCTGTGCGTCCTGCACCGCCCGGACCATGCCGTCGTCGCCGACGAAAGCCAGTTCGCACGCCTGCGTGACGGCCTGTCCGACGCCGGGCTGGCGACTCGTGCACATGCCGGTGCCGCCGCACTGGACGCGCTGGTGTCCGACCCTGGCTGCGACATCGTCGTCGCCGCCATCGTGGGTGCCGCCGGCCTGTCGTCGACGCTGGCGGCGGCCCGCGCCGGGAAGCGCCTGCTGCTGGCCAACAAGGAGTCGCTCGTCCTCGCCGGTGAGCTGATGACCGCCGCCGCAGATGCCGCGGGTGCCGAGATCATCCCGATAGACAGCGAGCACAACGCGATCTTCCAGTGTCTGCGTTCACGACAGGCTCAGGGCGAGGTCAGCCGCATCGTGCTGACCGCGTCGGGTGGCCCGTTCCGCGGCTGGAGCCGCGCGGCGCTCGCCCAGGTCACGCGCGAACAGGCCGTCGCCCATCCCAAATGGTCGATGGGCCCGAAGATTTCAGTCGACTCGGCGACCCTGATGAACAAGGGGCTGGAACTGATCGAGGCCCATCACCTGTTCGGCGTGGAGCGCGAACGGCTGGACGTGCTGGTACATCCGCAGAGCCTGGTGCACTCCCTCGTGGAATTCGTCGATGGTTCCACGCTGGCGCAGTTGGGGCTGCCCGACATGCGTACGTCGCTGGCCGTGGGACTGGGCTGGCCGGACAGGATCGCATCGGGTGTGCCGGGCCTGGACCTGTTGCGGCATCCCCGGTTGGACTTCGAGGCGCCCGACCTGGATGCCTTTCCCTGCCTGCGGCTGGCCTGGCACGCCATGACGGCCGGCGGCACGGCGCCAGCGGTCCTGAACGCTGCGAACGAAGTCGCAGTTTCAGCCTTTCTTCAGGGCCGGATCGGTTTCCTATCCATTCCTGCGCTGGTCGAGGATGCCCTCGCCGCGTTGCCCGCAACGCCGGCCGATTCGCTGGATGCGCTGCTGGAAGCGGATGCGCAGGCACGCCGACTTACCGAACGCAACCTCGCAGGCCATCTCTTCCCATGAGCGCCGACATCCGATGAGTGACGTGCTGGGCTCAATCTGGTGGATGATCGTGGCCCTGGGCGTGCTGGTCACGTTCCACGAATTCGGCCACTACTGGGTGGCGCGCCGTTGCGGGGTGAAGGTGCTGCGTTTCTCGGTGGGCTTCGGCAAGCCGCTGTGGTCGCGCCGCGATCGCCACGGCACCGAGTTCGCCATCGCGGCCATCCCGCTGGGTGGCTACGTCAAGATGCTGGACGAAGCCGAGGGCGACGTCCCCGCCGCGCAACAGGACCAGGCGTTCAACCGCAAGTCGGTCTGGCAGCGCATCGCCGTGGTCGCCGCCGGCCCGCTGGCGAACGTCCTGCTCTGCGTCGTCCTGCTGTGGGCCATGTTCGTGCTGGGCAAGCAGGACTACTCGGCCACGCTGGGCAGCGTCAGTGGCATTGCCGCCGATGCGGGCTTCATGCGCGGCGACAGGATCGTCCGGATCGGCGACCGCGGGATCGATACCTGGACCGACGCCTCCATCGTGCTCACCAAGGCCGCCATCGATGGTGATGACGTTCCGGTCGAGGTGGAAACCGCCTCCGGCAGCCAGCTGACCCGCACGCTGCCGCTGTCCCGCCTGCCGGTCGGGTTCGACCAGGAGAACGCCATCGGCCTGAGCGGGCTGGTCTGGCGGCACTGGATGACGCCGGCGGTCATCGGCAAGGTCACCCCGGGCTCGGCCGCCGATGGCGTGCTGCACGTGGGCGACGTGGTGACGGCCGTGGATGGCCAGCCGGTACACGGCTTCAACGACATCGCCACCGAGGTCGATGCACTGGGCAAACGCGGAGGCGCGGCCATGATCGAAGTCGACCGTGCCGGCGAGCGCCTGGCCTTCGAACTGGCGCCACGCCGGACCCGGCATCCCGACGCAGGCCAGGGCGACTACTGGGCCCTGGGCCTGGCGCCTCCCGCGAAGGTGCAGATGCCCGGCTACGACGCCACGCTCCACTACGGCCCGGTCGCCGCCATCCCGGCCGCCCTGCGCGAAACCGGCAAGCTGACCTCGGACTCGCTGGGCATGATCCGCCGGATGCTCACCGGGGACGCCTCGCTGAAGAACGTTTCGGGCCCCATCACCATTGCCCAGGTCGCCAATGTCTCCGCCAAGCGCGGGCCGGATTGGTTCCTCTGGTTCCTGGCGGCCATGTCGCTGAGCCTGGCCATCATCAACCTGCTGCCGATCCCCGTCTTGGACGGCGGCCACCTGCTGTATTACCTTATTGAATTGGTCAAGGGCAGCCCCTTGAGCGAGCGCCACATGGTGGCCGGACAATATATGGGCCTGGCCGCACTGGCGGGCCTGATGGGATTGGCGTTCTACAACGACATCCTGCGTCTGGTGACCTGATGCCCCTGAACTTTCCCGGGCAGGCCCGCTCCAAGTCGGCCTGTCCCTTCCTGGCGACACCCCGGACCGCGGCCCTGCGATCCACCCCTGCTCTGCAGGAACCACCCCAACCGGATGTAATGATGACGCGACTGCCTTCCCGCCGCCTGATTGCCCTCGCCCTGGCTTCGGCCATCGCCATGCCGGCACTGGCCCAGACGACGGAACCCGCCGCCGCACCCGCAATGGCCGAGCCGCTGGGCAGCGCGTCGTTCACCGCCACGGATATCCGCATCGATGGCCTGCAGCGCATCTCCACCGGTACCGTCCTCACCTACCTGCCGATCGAACGGGGCGACCAGGTCACCTCGGCCGGCGTGTCCGAGTCGATCCGCGCGCTGTACAAGACCGGCTTCTTCGAGGACGTGAAGCTCGACCGCCAGGGCGACATCCTGGTGGTGACCGTCACCGAGCGCCCGGCGATCAACAAGTTGACCCTCACCGGCAACAAGGACATCAAGACCGAAGACCTGCTGACGGGCCTGAAGGACATCGGGCTTGCCGAGGGCGAGACCTTCGACCGCCTGAGCCTGGACCGCGTCACCCAGGAACTGGTGCGCCAGTACAACAACCGCGGCAAGTACAACGTCGAGATCACCCCCACGGTCAGCCCGCTCGACCGCAACCGCGTGGACGTGACCATTGCCGTCAAGGAAGGCAAGGCGGCCAAGATCAAGCACGTCAACGTGATCGGCGCCGAGAAGTTCCCCACCGAGGACCTGCTGGAGAACTGGGAGTCCAAGGAAAGCACCTGGCTGTCCTGGTACCGCCGCGACGACCAGTACTCGAAGGAGAAGCTGTCGGGCGACATGGAGCGCCTGAACTCCTGGTACCTGGACCGCGGCTACGTGGACTTCAGCATCGACTCCACCCAGGTGTCGATCAGCCCCGACAAGCGCGACATGTTCATCTCCGCCGGCATCACCGAAGGCGAGCAGTACAAGATTTCCGACGTGAAGGTCACCGGCGACACGGTGCTGCCGAAGGAAGAAATCGAGAAGCTGGTGATCGTGAAGCCGGAGCAGACCTTCTCACGCATCCTGCTCGAGATGACGTCCGATACCATCACCTCGACACTGGGCAACATCGGGTATGCGTTCGCGCAGGTGAATCCGATCCCCACCATCGATCGCGAGAACCGTACCGTCGCGATCAACCTGCAGGTGGTGCCCGGCCCGCGCGTCAACGTGCGCCGCATCACCTTCAAGGGCAACACGCGCACGGCCGATGAAGTGCTGCGTCGCGAGATGCGCCAGTTCGAAGGCAGCTGGTTCTCCCAGGTCGCCGTGGACCGCTCGCGCGTGCGCCTGCGCCGCCTGGGCTACTTCGAGACGGTGGACGCGGAAACCACGCCCGTGCCGGGCACGACCGACCAGGTCGACGTGGTGTTCAACGTGAAGGAAACCACCTCGGGCAGCTTCGTGTTCGGCTTGGGCTATTCGCAGCTGTCCGGCCTGACCACGTCGATCCAGTTGTCGCAGAACAACTTCCTCGGCGGCGGCAACCGCGTGTCGGTGGAAGCGCAGCGCAGCGACTACCTGCAGCGCTATTCGTTCTCCTACACCAACCCGTTCTTCACCGACGAAGGCATGTCGCTGGGCTACAACCTGTGGTGGCGCGAGTTCGACTACTCGGACTTCAACACCGCCCAGTACTCCACCACCAGCGCTGCCGCGCAAGGCGTCCTGGGCCTGCCGATCTCCGAGAACGACACCGTCTCGCTGCTGTTCGGCGTCGACAGCAACGAGATCCTGACCTTCGGCGGCTCCACGCCGCAGGCGATCATCGACTACATCGATGCCGTCGGCCAGCGCACCTTCCACGCCTGGCGCGCCGAGCTCGGCTGGGCGCGCGATACGCGCAACGACTACTTCATGCCCACGGGCGGTACCTACCAGCGCATTTCGGCCGAAGTCGCGCTCCCGGGCTCCACCGTCGAGTACTACAAGCTCAACTACGAGTTCTCGAAGTACTGGTCGCTCAGCCCCGCTTTCGTGCTGAACACCCGCGCCGAGATCGGCTACGGCGACAGTTACGGCTCGGACATCTACCGCTACATCTGCCGCGCCAACGGCTCCGACCCGCAGATCCCGGGCCAGGGGACCACCACCCCGCCGGCGGCGGATGGCACGTGCGCCGACGGCGGCACGCTGGACCGGACACTGGTCGCGACGGGCCTGCCGTTCTTCGAGAACTTCTACGCGGGTGGCACGCGGTCCGTGCGTGGCTTCCGCGACAACACGCTGGGCCCGCGCTCGGAGGTCATTTCCGGCTACCGCGGCCAGCCGCTGGGTGGTTCGCTGAAGACCACCGGCTCGGTCGAACTGATCTTCCCGAAGCTGTTCGACTCCAACGCCGCGCGCGTTGCGGCGTTCTTCGACTTCGGCAACGTGTTCGACGGCGTGGACAACTTCGATGCCGGCGAGCTGCGCGCATCCACCGGTATCTCGCTGCTGTGGCGTGCGCCGGTCGGCCCGATCTCGATCAGCTATGCCTTCCCGATCAAGAAGGAAGACGGCGACGAGCTGGAACGCCTGCAGTTCACCTTCGGCGGCGCGTTCTGATCCCAGCGTCCATGCGGGCGATTCGACGGGGGGCGCAAGCCCCCCGTCTGCTGTCCACCATACGCCACCGTGAAAGCGGTTCGCGGGCCGCAGGGGCTAAACTACGCGCCCTATGACCTCCCCATCCTTTACCGCTGGCGAGCTGGCCGAGCGCTTCGGGCTCGAACTGCGCGGCGATACGGACCTCCGCATCCACGGCGTCGCCACGCTGGCGCGGGCCGACGCCGGACAGCTCGCCTTCCTCGCCAATACCCGCTATCGCGCCCAGCTGGCGGACAGCCGGGCCAGCCTGGTCGTCCTGCGGGCGGACGATGCCGATGCCGCAACCGGCGCCATCCTGATCGCCAAGGACCCCTACGCCGCCTTCGCCCGGATGGCCGCGCTGTTCGAGAACAAGCCGGACCGTGCACCGGGGGTGCACACCAGCGCCGTGATCGATCCGACCGCACGCATCGCACCGGGCGCCCATGTGGGTCCGTTCGTCACGGTGGGCGCACGCAGCGTCATCGGCGAGGGCGCCGTGATCGGCCCAGGCTGCGTGATCGGCGATGACTGCCTCGTGGGCGACGGCTGCGAGTTGATCGCCCGCGTCACCCTGGTCACGCGCGTGCGCCTGGGCCAGCGCGTGCTGGTCCATCCCGGCGCCGTGATCGGCGCCGATGGTTTCGGCCTGGCGATGGACAGCGGCCACTGGATCAAGGTGCCGCAGCTGGGCGGCGTGGTGATCGGCGACGACTGCGAGATCGGCGCCAACACCACCATCGACCGTGGCGCGCTCGACGACACGGTGCTGGAAGAAGACGTCCGCCTCGACAACCAGATCCAGATCGGCCACAACGTCCGCATCGGTGCGCATACCGCGATGGCCGGTTGCAGTGCCGCCGCCGGCAGTGCGCGCATCGGCCGCTACTGCCTGATCGGCGGAGCCGCCGGCGTGCTGGGCCACCTGGAGATCTGCGACCGCGTGGTCGTCACCGCGATGTCGCTGGTGACCAGTTCGATCACCGAACCCGGCGAGTACTCCAGCGGCACGCCGCTCACCGACAACCGTACCTGGCGCAAGAACGCCGCCCGCTTCAAGCAACTGGACGCCTTGGCACGACGCGTGCTGGCGGCCGACAAGGAAACCTGATGACCCTGGACCTGCAACTGCCCATCGACGCCGCCACCATCCGCAAGCTGCTGCCGCACCGTTACCCGTTCCTGCTGGTGGACCGCGTGGTGGAGCTGGAGCCGGACAAGCGCGTGCTGGCCTACAAGAACATCACCCAGAACGAACCGTTCTTCACCGGCCACTTCCCCGAGCGGCCGATCATGCCGGGCGTGCTGATCATCGAGGCGCTGGCGCAGGCCGGCGGCCTGCTGACCCAGCTCTCGCACCAGGGCGATACCGCCGGGCGGATGTTCTACATGGTGAAAGTGGAGAACGCGCGCTTCACCCGCATGGTGGTGCCGGGCGACCGCCTGGACCTGGACGTCACCCTGAAGCGGCTGATCCGCAACATGGCCTTCTACACCGGCGTGGCCTCGGTGAACGGCGAACAGGTCGCCTGCGCCGACGTGCTGTGCGCCGAGGACACCCGCTGAGATGAGCGCCCCCACCGCCATCCATCCCAGCGCGGTCGTCGATCCCGGCGCGCAGCTGGGCGAAGGCGTGCGCGTCGGCCCGTTCGCCTACATCGGCCCGGAAGTGGAGATCGGCGCTGGCACGGTGATCGGCCCCCACTGCACGGTCACCGGCCCCACGCGCATCGGCCGCGACAACCACTTCGCCGGGCATGCCGCCATCGGCGGTGATCCGCAGGACAAGAAATTCAAGGGCGAGCGCGTCGAGCTTGTCATTGGCGACCGCAACCAGGTACGCGAGTTCGTCACGCTCAACCGTGGCACCGTCACCGGTACCGGCATCACCCGCATCGGCAGCGACAACATGCTGCTGGCCTACACGCACGTCGCGCACGACTGCATCGTGGGCAACCACTGCGTGTTCTCCAACAACGCCACGCTGGCCGGGCACGTGGCCGTGGAAGACTGGGTCATCCTCAGCGGGTTCGCGGGCGTACACCAGTTCTGCCGGATCGGTGCCCACGCCTTCATCGGCATGGGCGTGCTGCTGAGCGGCGACGTGCCACCGTTCACCATGGTGGCGGGCGAAGCATCCGGCCGGCCGCGCGGCATCAACAGCGAAGGCCTGAAGCGGCGCGGTTTCGACGCTGAGCGCATCGCCGCCATCAAGCGCGCGTACCGCACGCTGTACGTAGCCGGCCTGCCGCTGGCAGACGCCAGGCAGCAACTGGCCGAGCAGGCGCAGACCAGCGATGACGTGAAGGCGCTGCTGCATTTCATCGACAGCGGCGAACGGCCGTTGCAGCGGTGATGCAGGCGACATCCGCAGCGCGGCCGCTGCGCATCGCGCTGTGTGCGGGCGAGGCGTCCGGCGATGGCCTGGGAGCGGGGCTCGTCGAAGCGCTGAAGCAGCGCTTCCCGCATGCCGAATTCGCGGGCATCGGCGGCGATGCGATGCGTGCCGCAGGATGCGACACCTGGTTCGATGCGAACGAGCTGGCGGTCATGGGGCTGGCCGAGGTGCTGCGCCACCTGCCGCGGCTGTTGCGCCTGCACAAGGCGTTCCGCCAGCGCGTGCTGGACTGGACGCCCGATGTGTTCGTCGGCATCGACGCACCCGACTTCAACCTCGGTGTCGAGCGCTGGCTCAAGGCGCAGGGCGTGCGCACCGTGCACTACGTGAGCCCGTCGGTATGGGCATGGCGCGAGAAGCGGGCCGAGAAGATCGGCCACAGCGCGGACCGCGTGCTGTGCCTGTTCCCGATGGAACCACCGATCTATGCGCGCCATGGCGTGGACGCGCGTTTCGTGGGCCATCCGATGGCGGACGAGATCGCGCTGCTGCCTGATCGCGCGGCTGCACGCACTGCATTGGGACTGGCAACCGAAGCACCGGTGCTGGCCGTACTGCCCGGCAGCCGCCTGGGCGAGATAGGACGGCTTGCGCCGGCCTTCTTCGAGGCGGCACGCCGGGTGGCCGCGCAGATCCCCGGCCTGCAGATCGTCGTGCCTGCGGCCAATGCGGCCTGCCGCCTGGCGCTGGAAGCGCAGTTCGCCGCGCACGGCGCAGATCCCGCCTGGCGCCTGCTCGACGGCCGCGCGCGCGAGGCGATGATCGCCAGCGATGTCGTCCTGCTCGCCTCCGGCACGGCGACCCTGGAGGCCATGCTGTGCAAGCGGCCGATGGTCGTCGGCTATCGCATCGCGCCGTTGACCTACCGCATCGTCAAGGGCCTCGGAATGCTGAAGGTGGAGCGGTATGCGCTGCCCAACGTGCTGGCGGGGGAAGACATCGCGCCGGAACTGATGCAGGACGATTGCACACCCGAGCAGTTGTCCAATGCCGTGCTGCACTGGTTCCGCGAACCGGAGGCCATCGCTTCGCTGCAGCCAACCTATCTGCGACTGCACGAGCAGTTGCGCCAGGATGCGTCGGCGCGCGCTGCCGATGCAGTGGCAGAGCTGGTCCCCACTCCTGTAGGAGCGACGTAAGTCGCGACCGCACGCCATGAATTTCGCTTCTTCCTCGCCTGCTCCGGAAGCTTGCATCCACCTCGGAGCTGAGCGGCGCGTGCGCATCCTTTCTGCGGTCGCGACTTACGTCGCTCCTACAGGGGGCATCGCGCGATGACCGCAGCCTCGCTGTTCCCGATGCCCGACGTCCGCCTGGTCGCCGGCGTCGATGAAGCCGGTCGCGGACCGCTGGCGGGCCCGGTCGCCGTCGCCGCGGTGATTCTGGATGCGTCGCGCCCCATCGCCGGACTGAACGATTCCAAGCAACTCAGTGAAGCGAAACGCGAGGCGCTGTTCCCCCTGATCCAGGAGCGCGCGCTGGCGTGGCACGTGACCTTCGTCGAGCCCGCCGAGATCGATCATCTCAATATCCTGCAGGCCACCCTGGAAGGCATGCGCCGTGCCATCGCCGCGCTCCGGCCACTGCCGGAACTGGTCCGCATCGACGGCAACCGCGCTCCGAAAGGCCTCGACTGCATGGCCGAGACGCTGGTCGGCGGCGACGCGATCGAACCCGCCATCATGGCGGCGTCCATCCTGGCGAAGGTGTCGCGTGATCGCCTGATGGTGCGGTTGCACGCGGACTTCCCGCAGTACGGCTTCGCCGTGCACAAGGGTTATCCGACGCCCGCGCACCTGCGCGCGCTGGCGGAACACGGACCGTGTCCCCACCACCGGCACAGCTTCGCTCCGGTGCGGGCCGTTCTCGCGCCACGGTAGTCGTGGGTGCGCCCGGCGGCGCATGACCGACGGCACCCTGTCCATGGTCACGATGGCTTCCTGCAGACGCGCGCACAGCTGCGGGCCGGCAGCATGGTCACGCGGTCCCGCCCCCTGCCGGGACCGGCCCCCACGAGGCTTGTCATGACCCTGTCCACCACCTCCCTCCCCTCCCCGCTTTCCACTGCGCGCGACATCGACGACGAACGCCTGCAGCTGCTGCGCTGCATGCTGGCCGACCGCGACTGGACGCATGACCCCGGCCTGCGCACCCGCCTGCAGCAGGCCATGGCCACGCTGAGCTCACCCACCGCGATCACGATGGATGAGGCCACCTGGACCCTGATCGCCGACGAGACCGCGGGTTACCTTGATTTCCGCCGGCTGCGCAATCTCGAGGCCCAGCTGCGCGGCTGCCCACGGGATGCCCTGCATTTCACCCGCGCCGACTGGGAAGTCCTGCGCGTGGCCGAAGCCGCCCTGGAGCACCAGCTGCGCCACGTGCGCGACAGCAGCTATGCGCCCGAACCGGTACCGCTGTTCCGCATCCACTGATCTCTCTTCGCCCGCGCCTCCGCACGCGGGCCGCCGCACCCCGATCCCCGGGTTTTCCCCTGAGCCGTCCCCGTGGACGGCTTCTTTTTTGCCTTGGCGTGGGCTTTCCGTCGGCCCGGGAAAGTCAAGCCTTGCCCCTCCCCACCGCCGCCGGTACGCTGCCCCGACAGCCTTCCGAGCCGGCATGTCTTCCCGTTTCGTCCACCTGCACCTGCACACCGAGTTTTCGCTCGCGGATTCGATCATCCGCGTGCCCGAGAAACCGGACCACGCCGATCCGAAGAAAGCCAAGCAGCCCAACCTGCTGAGCCGCGCGGTCGAGCTGGGCATGCCCGCGCTGGCGGTCACCGACCGCAACAACCTGTTCGCACTGGTCAAGTTCTACAAGGCCGCCGAAGGCGTCGGCATCAAGCCCATCGCGGGCGCCGATGTGATGATGGCCGATGGCAGCGATGCGCCGTGGACGGTGACGCTGCTGTGCCGCGACCGCGAGGGCTACCTCTCGCTGTCGCGCCTGTTGTCCCGCGCCTGGATGGAAGGCCACCGCACCGACGGCGTCGCCATCCATCCGGATTGGCTGCGCGCCGACCATGACGGCCTGTTCGCCATCATGGGCCGGCAGAGCATGGCGGGGCGCCTGGCCCAAGGCGGGCGCCATGATCTGGCCGAGCAGCACCTGGCCGACTGGCAACGCAGCTTCGGCGACGACCTGCACCTGGAACTGACCCGCACGCAGCGCGACGGCGAAGAAGCCTTCAATGCGTTCGCCCTGCATGCCGCCGGTGCACGCGGCCTGCCGGTGGTCGCGAGCAATGATGTGCGCTTCCTGTCGCCGGACGGGTTCGAGGCGCACGAGGCGCGCGTGTGCATTTCCTCCGGTCGCGTGCTGGACGACCCCAAGCGCCCGCGCGACTACAGCGCCGAGCAGTACATGAAGTCGGGCGAGCAGATGGCCGCGCTGTTCGCCGACGTGCCGGACGCCATCGACAACACGCTGGCGCTGGCGCAGCGCTGCAACATCGAGATGCGCCTGGGAACCTACTTCCTCCCGGCCTATCCGGTGCCCGACGACGAGACGCTGGACAGCTGGATCCGCAGCCAGTCGCACGCCGGACTGAAGGCACGCCTGGAGAAGAGTCCGCTGGCGCCCGGCCACACGCGCGAGGACTACGAGAAGCGGCTGGATTTCGAGCTCGACACCATCTGCAAGATGGGGTTCCCCGGTTACTTCCTGATCGTGGCCGACTTCATCCAGTGGGGAAAGAACAACGGCATCCCGATCGGCCCGGGCCGCGGCTCCGGCGCCGGTTCGCTGGTGGCGTGGGCACTGCAGATCACCGATCTTGACCCGTTGCCTTACGGCCTGCTGTTCGAGCGCTTCCTCAACCCGGAACGCGTGTCGATGCCCGACTTCGACATCGATTTCTGCATGGACCGGCGCGACGAGGTGATCGACTACGTCGCGCGCAAGTACGGCCGCGACCGCGTCAGCCAGATCATCACCTACGGCACGATGGCGGCCAAGGCCGTGGTGCGCGATGCCGGCCGCGTACTCGGCTTTCCGTACGGCCTGGTCGACGGCGTGGCCAAGCTGATCCCCAATATCCTGGGCGTATCGCTGAAGGATGCGATGGGCGAAGGCAGCAGCGAGGCCGCCTCGCAGGAGCTGATCGACCGCTACCGCGATGAAGACGACGTCCGCGACCTGATCGACCTGGCGCGCCAGCTGGAAGACCTTACCCGCAACGCCGGCAAGCATGCCGGCGGCGTGGTGATCGCCCCATCGCCGCTGTCGGACTTCTGCCCGCTGTTCGCCGAACACGACGAGGACGGCCGCGGCAAGAATCCGGTCACCCAGTTCGACAAGGACGACGTGGAAGCGGTCGGCCTGGTGAAGTTCGACTTCCTGGGCCTGCGCACGCTGACGATCATCGACTGGGCGGTGAAGGCGATCAACCAGCGCCACGCGCGTGCGGACCTGCCGCCGGTGGACATCACCACCATCCCGCTCGACGATGCCAGCGTGTATCGCGATGTGTTCGCCAATGGCAACACAGGCTCGGTGTTCCAGTTCGAATCCTCGGGCATGCGGCGGGCGCTGAAGGAAGCCAAGCCCGACCGCTTCGAAGACCTGATCGCGCTGAATGCGCTGTACCGCCCCGGCCCGATGGACATGATCCCGTCGTTCGTCGAGCGCAAGCATGGGCGCGAGGAGTTCGAATATCCCGATCCGCGCACCCGGACCATGCTGGAAGAGACCTACGGCATCATGGTCTACCAGGAGCAGGTCATGCAGATGGCGCAGATCGTCGGCGGCTACTCGCTGGGCGGCGCCGACCTGTTGCGCCGTGCGATGGGCAAGAAGGTGCCGGCCGAAATGGCCAAGCACCGCGAGATCTTCCGCGAGGGTGCCGCGAAGGGCGGCGTGGACGAACGCAAGGCCGACGAAATCTTCGACCTGATGGAGAAGTTCGCCGGCTACGGCTTCAACAAGTCGCACGCCGCCGCATACTCGCTGGTCGCCTACCAGACGGCATGGCTCAAGAAGCACTATCCCGCCGAATTCATGGCGGCCACGCTGTCGTCCGACATGGACAAGACCGACAAGGTGGTCGGCTTCCTCGACGAGGCGCGCGGACTCGGCCTGACCATGCTGCCGCCGGACGTCAACCATTCCGATTTCATGTTCGTCGCCACCGATGCCCGCACGGTCCGCTACGGCCTGGGCGCGGTGAAGGGCGTCGGCCAGGGCGTGTGCGAGAGCATCGTGGAAGCGCGCCGCGGCGACGGGACCAGCGCCAGGCAGGGTCCGTTCGCCGACCTGCTCGATTTCTGCAAGCGCGTCGATTCGTCCAAGTTGAACAAGCGCGCTCTGGAAGCGCTGATCAATGCCGGCGCGCTGGACGCGCTGGGCCGCAACCGGGCATCGCTGGCGCTGCAGTTGCCGGAAGTCCTGAAGGCCATCGACCAGATCAGCAAGAACCGCAGTGCCGGGATCGTCGACATGTTCGGCTCCAGCAGTGGCGGCGACGACATCCACGTCGATCTGCCCGAAACCGACGAATGGCCGCTGACCCAGCTGCTGCACGGTGAGCGCGAGACGCTGGGACACTATCTCAGCGGCCACCCCATGGATCCTTACCGCGAGGACCTGCGCTCGCTGGTCGGTAACGACCTGGGCAATCTGGACGCGATCTGGGCCAACCAGTCGCCCGGCGAGAAAAAAGGCTGGCGCCCCGAAGTGTCCTGCGTGATCGCAGGCCAGGTGGTCGGTGTGCGACGCAAGGGGGACAGCCAGGTCTTCGTGCAGCTGGAGGACGGGTGCGGTCGCATCGAATGCAGCGCGTTCTCCGACGCCCTGGCCGAGTTCGGTCCCCTGCTGACGCGCGATCGCGTGCTGGTCATCAAGGGCGGCCTGCGCGAGGACGAGTTCAGCGGTGGCTACAGCCTGCGCATCCGCCAGGTATGGGACTACACCCAGCTCTGCCAGCAGCACGCGCAACGCCTGCAGCTTCGCCTGGACCTGCGCGTGCCCGGTCTGTGGCAGCGCGTCGATGCCCTCCTTTCGCGGCACCGGCCCGGCGGTACGCCGTTGCGGCTCGACCTGTTGATGGCGGCGGGAACGTCCGCCATCGCCGGCATGCTGGACCTCAATGGGCAGAAGGCCGTGCGCGTGGACACGGAGCTGCTGGATGCGTTGCGCGCCCTGCCCGGCGTACGCACGGCCAAGCCCGCGTTCCATCGGCCCTGGACGCACTGACACAGCGCGTGCACCGCATCACGGCCCTACACCCCCGTACGTGACCGTCCGGACGCTTCGGCTACACTTTCCCCCTTTCCGGCCCCTGGCCCGCAGATGAATCCGAACTACCTCGATTTCGAACAGCCCATCGCCGATCTGGAAGCCAAGATCCAGGACCTGCGCACCGCCAGCACCGGCCCGGCGGTGAATGTCGATGCCGAGGTGCACGCGCTGCAGGACAAGCTGCGCATCCGCACCGCGCAGATCTTCCGCGATCTCTCGCCGTGGCAGGTCTCGCAGCTGGCCCGCCACCCGGCACGCCCGTACACGCTGGACTACATCAAGGTGTTCTGCGACGAGTTCCAGGAACTCGCCGGCGATCGCGCGTTCGCCGACGACGCCGCCATCGTGGGCGGCCTGGGCCGCATCGACGGCCGCAGCGTGATGATCATCGGCCACCAGAAGGGCCGCGACACCAAGAGCAAGATCGCCCGCAACTTCGGCATGCCGCGCCCCGAGGGCTACCGCAAGGCGCTGCGGCTGATGAAGATGGCCGAGCGCTTCAAGCTGCCGCTGCTGACCTTCATCGACACCCCGGGCGCCTATCCGGGCGTGGGCGCGGAAGAGCGCGGCCAGTCGGAGGCCATCGCGCGCAACCTGATGGAAATGGCCGAATTGAAGGTCCCGATCATCTGCACGGTGATCGGCGAAGGCGGCAGTGGCGGCGCGCTCGCCATCGGCGTCGGCGATCGCACGCTGATGCTCGAGTACGGCACCTATTCGGTGATCTCGCCGGAAGGCTGCGCGTCGATCCTGTGGAAGGACGCCGCCAAGGCCAAGGACGCCGCCGAGCAGCTGGGCCTGACCGCCAAGCGCCTGCACGGACTCGGCCTGGTCGACAAGGTCGTGCGCGAGCCCATCGGCGGCGCGCACCGCAATCCCCGCCAGATGGCCGTGCGCCTGAAAGCCGTGCTGCTCAACGAACTGGATGCGCTGGAGCAGTTGCCGGTCGAACAACTGCTGCAGAAGCGTTACGAGCGCCTGCGTGGCTACGGCGCGTACGAAGCCGCCTGAGCGCTGCCCTTAGCTCCACTGAAGCGCCGGTAGACCCGGCGCTTTTTCATTACGGTCGCTCGCGTTCAGAGCGACCTGAGGAAATCCACCAGCGCGCGACGGTCCTCGGCACTCATCGCCTCGAAACGCTGCTTCGCCGCCGTGCCCTGCCCGCCGTGCCAGAGCACCGCCTCCTCGAGCGTGGCGGCGCGACCGTCATGCAGGTAGCGAACGTTCGGATCGATTGCCGCTGCCAGACCCAGTCCCCATAACGGCGCAGTGCGCCATTCGCGCGCGGTGGCGCGGCCTTCGACATAGGTGTCGGCCAGGTCGGGCCCCATGTCGTGCAGCAGCAGGTCGGTGTACGGCCTGATGGTCTGATAGCGCAGTTCGACGAACCGGTGATGGCCCGTGCGCAACTCCGGCGCGTGGCAGGTACTGCAGCGGGCGGCCTCGAACAGCTGCGCTCCGCGCTTGACGCGCAGTTGCCGGGCGCGCGCCTGCGCATCCTGCTCCAGCGGGTTGTCGAAGTCCCGCTTCGGCGGCACGCCCAGCAGGCTCAGGTAGAGCGTGGTCTGGTGGATGTCGGCTGCGGTCAGCTTCGCGCTGCCGCTGTTGACCTGCGCGCAGGCCGTGCCCTGGCTGCCACGTGCGCATTCCAGCGACGACATCAACGGCGAAGTGACGCCCATGTCGGTGTTGAACGCCAGCGAGGTCTGCTGTTCCAGCGTGGCGGCGGCGGCCTTCCAGCCGAAGCGCCCCACGCGACTGACACCGGCGTCGCGCGGATCGGCCACGATCTGCAGCCGGCCGGCCACGCCGTCCGGATCGGCTTGTTGCGCCAGCGCCAGGCGTTCGAGCTGTTGTTCGGGCACGGCTTCCAGCAGGCCCAACCCTGTCAGCGAGGGCGCCACGCGTACCGACAAGGCGCTGGGCAACGCCAGCGGCTGGCCGGCACGGTCGCGCAGGGCGTAGTTCGGCCGGCGCAGCACGTAGCCCGTGCCATCGGCGTAGCGACCCGGCAGTTCCGTGTAGCCGGTGAGCACCAGCTCGGCTTCACGCCCGTCCACGTTGGCCCCGGCCTCGCGATAGGTTCCCTGCTGCAGGCGCAGGCCGAAGCGCGCATCCGGTGCCTGCGTGCCTGCGCCGGCCACGCCGACGAACACGCCCAGCCGGTCGAGCGGTGCGCCCACCACCGGCGAACTGCGCCCGTTGCCCGCATGACAGTCCACGCAGCGCGTCTGCGAGAACCGGGGTGCGGTCTTGCCCGCATGCGCGGCGAACACCGTGTTGCTTTCTTCCGAATGGCGGCCGCTCGCGAACGAGGTATGGATCAGCCGGCGCCCTTCCGCCCATGGCTGCATGTTGTAGCCGGCGATGTTGTGCGAGGCCTGCTGCAGCATGCGGAACGGCTCGCTGGACGTGTCTTCGTGCAGCGTCATCCACGGCCCTGCGCTGAGCGCTTCCGCCGGCATGGCCAGCGAGTCCAGCGGCCGTTGCACGCCATAGCCCGGGCCGCGGTACCAGGACACGATGCCATGCGAGCCTGCGCGGTAGACCAGCGCTTCGGCGTAGTAGTTGAAGCGGCCGATGGCATCCGGATTGCCGGCCAGGAAGATGCCCAGTTCGAACTCCACCAGGTCGCCCTTGCGCAGCGGACGGTGGGCCTCGTTGGCGGCGGTACGGATTTCCTTCACCAGCACGAAGGCATTGCCGGGCGCGCCGGCCGGAGGCGTGTAGTTGCTGCCGGGATCCTGTCCGAACTGCGCGTAGCCGGCGATCGGCGTCTGCGCGAGCACGCCGCCGGGCAGCAGCTTCATGCCGCCGTTGTCCGCATACAGCGCCACCGACGTGGGCTCGAGCGGATCCTCGCTGCGCCGCCCGATGTAGCCATGGCGGAAATTGGTGCCGTACCAGTAGTGCTGCGGCTTGACGACGATGGTCAGGATGCGCTGTTCGCCGGACGTGCCGGGCACCGCATCGTCATGGATCAGGATCTCGTGCGTGCGCCGTTCGAAGTACTGGGGCGGGAAGACCTGGTAGCTGTCGTCGACAATGGGCTCGCGCGCATGGCGGTCGCGCACGCGGCCGCCCACATGGGTGACCAGCGTGCCGTCGTCCTGGGTGTACTGGATGGGGGCCGCATCGTCGGGCCACAGCAATGGCTGGTAGCTGGCGGAAGGCGGCACCTGTGGCGGCGGCGGAATCAACGGATGCGATCCGTTCTGGCGCACCGGCTGCGGTTCGCCGACGGCCAGGTGGAACTGCTGCGCGGGCACCGCGGCGCACGCGATCTGCTCGATGGAGGCGCCGGCGGTCGTCGAAGCGCCCACGATGCCGATGCATTTGCCGCTGTTGACGTTGACGATCCGGTAGCGGTCGCTGGTGTCGACGCGCTGCAGGCGGAAGCGTTGCGCGCCGCTGCCGTTGTCGTCCCATTGCTGGACGATGACATGGTCGGCACCGGAGGCGGCCGGAATGTCGGCCGACTTCTGCGTCGCCAGGTTGCGCAGGCGGTACTGGCCGGCCGTGGTCTCGGCGATATCGAAAAACTGCCGGTGCAGCGTGCCCTCGCAGGCGGACTGCACCAGTGGCGTGCCATTGGCGGTGCTGCCGTCGCGCACCTCGATGCAGAGCCCGCTCAGCACGCTGGCGATGCGATAGCGACCCGGTGGCACCGGATCGTCATTGATGTTCTGTGGCGCAACGGCCTGGGCTTCCGCGGCGGCGGTGACCGCCATCGCCTGGCTTGGAACCGACGCCGGCACCAGGCGGCCCCTGCTCCAGAAAGGGGCATCGCGCGGGTCGTCGGTCGACGCGGAGCATGCCGCGAGCGACAGCGAAGCCAACAGGACGGAAGACGCCAGCACGCGACGATGCAGGGCGACTGCAGGACAGGGGCGATGCATCGGGATACCGACTCCTTGGGGACGCGTGGGGTACGTCGGCGGCGCCACGGCGTCTCTCCCCGAGACGCGGCGGCACGCCATCCAATGGCAGGACGCGGCATGGTCGCAGAGGCATCTCCATGCCGCTGTGACCGATGCCGCACAACCCGCCGGCCCGCACGCGGGTGGCCGCAGTCGTTTCAACCGTTTCCCCGCTACCGGCTGGCGTCGGGCACGTGGATGACGGATGCTTGACGCTCCGCCGACGGCGCCGCGCTACCCGCATGAGTCCACTCCTCCTGCTCTCCTTCGCCCTCCAGATCGCCTGCTGCGTGCATGTGGTACGCACCGGAAGACCGCTCTACTGGGTCTTCATCCTGCTGGTGTTCTCCTTCATCGCGGTGATCGTGTACTTCATCGCCGAGATCCTGCCGGATCTGCGGCACAGCCCCTCGGCGCGGCGCACGGTGCGCAACGTGCGGAACCGGATCGATCCCGAACGCGACCGCCGTGACGCAGCCAGGCTGCTGAAGGCCGCGGACACCCCGGAGAACCGTCGCCGGCTGGCGGAAGAAAGCCTGCGCAGCGGCGATTACACGCACGCCGCCGAACTGTACGAGCAGGCACTCAAAGGCCTGTATGCCACCGATCCCGACCTGATGCTGGGGCTGGCGAAGGCGCAGTTCGGCATGGGCGACGCGCAGAAGGCACGCGATACGCTGGATGCACTGATCACCGCCAATCCGGGTTTCCGGTCCGCCGACGGCCACCTGCTGTACGCGCGTGCCGTGGAGGACACCGCAGACGCGGCCGCCGCCATCCACGAATACGAAGCCGTGGTACAGGGCTATCCCGGCGAGGAGGCCCGCGCCCGCTTCGGCCTGCTGCTGAAACGGCATGGAGAGCAGGTGCGCGCACGCGTGGTGTTCCAGGAGATCCTCGATCGGTCCGACGCAGCGCCACGCTACTACCGTCGCGAGCAACAGGACTGGATCGCCGTGGCGAAGCGCGAACTCGCGACGCTCCAGGACTAGCCCGGTCCGCACGATGCGACGGACGGTTGATCGCGATCAATGCCGGGGGGCGGTGGACACGCGATGATGCAGGCAGCGATCGGCACCGCGCCGATCCACGCGCAGGAGGGTGGCCATGGACCTGCTTTCGTTGCCCTGGTGGCTGCTGCCCACCGTACTCTTCGTGCTGCCCGTGCTGGTGGCGCTGGCGGTGAACCGCTGGCGCTTCCACCGCACCGGCGTCAGCCAGCATCTCGTGCTGGGTCTGTTCGTGGGTGCCTGCTGGATCGCCGCGCTCATCGTCATCCTGCAGCAACTCCGATGAGCATCCGGCATCCGCTCATGCCGCCTCGCGACGATCCGCAAGCAGCGCGTCCTTGCGCTGGCTGAGGTCTTCCTCCGCGCGCAGGTAGACGTGCAACAACGCCTCGTCGACCGCGGAAGCGGTGGCCGTGCCCACCAGCAACTGCATCCCGTGTCGCTGCCGCGCAGCGTGTGCGGCCGCACGCAGCGCATCGATCCGTGCCTCCATGCCGGTTCCCTTCAGCAGCACGACGAACTCGGCGCTGTCGGTGACGCGACTGACGTGATCGCCGAGATCATGGCGCACGCACGCGTCGAAGATGGACGCGAGTTCCTGCAGGGTCCGCTCCAGCATGCGCTCGCCCAGCCGGCGAGCCTCCTCCGCCATGCCCTGTGCCTCCACGATCACCACGCACCACGGCTCACCCGGCGCCACGGACGCCTCGCCATGACCCTGCAGCGCCACCACCGCCCGGGTTTCGTGATGCACGCGATGGGCATCCAGCAGCGCGACGGTGATCCGTGCGAGCGCCCGCAACGAAGCCTTCTGCTGGTTGCTCAGGCGGCGCGGGTGGGTATCCACCACGCATACCGTGCCCAATGCCTCGCCCGTACCGGCCACCAGCGGCATGCCGGCATAGAACCTCGCCTTGACATCGCCCGTGACGATGGGGAAATCGGCGAAGCGCTGGTCTTCGCTCAAGTCGGATATCTCGAGCAGTTCATCCGGTTGCCGGATGGCGTGGTCGCACACCGCAGTGTCGCGGGTGGTTTCATGGTCATCCAGGCCGATGCGCGCCTTGAACCACTGGCGGTCGCGGTCGATCAGCGACACGACGGCGATGGGCGTGCCGCAGATCGCGGCAGCCAACCCCACCAGATCGTCATAGGCCGTGCCGGGCAGGGTATCCACGGCATGGTAGCGATCCAGCGCATGTTGGCGCCGACGTTCGTTGTCGCGGGTGTCGGTGGAAGATGGGTTCACGGCGGGTCCTCGTGTGGGGCGTGGACATGGTCGACGCGCACCGGTTCAGATCCCGTCAACGGCAGCGGAAATCGCAACTTCCATCACATTGTGCTGCAGGCCGCGCGTATCGTCGCTAGCATGCGTGCATGGATGCCGCGCCATCGCCCCTGCCGCTGTTGCCCGCACGCGCCGAGAGCCGCGTATGGGTCGCGTTGAGTGGCGGACTGGATTCGACGGCATTGCTGCACCGGCTGGCCCACGACGCATCGCATCGTCGCCACGGACTTGCGGCGATCCACGTGCACCATGGCCTGCAGCTCGACGCCGATGCGTGGGCGGCGCATTGTTCGGCGCTGTGCACCGCGCTGGACGTACCGCTGCAGGTACGGCATGTACAGGTGGACACCACGCGCGGCGAGGGAACCGAAGCCGCCGCACGCCGCGCGCGTCAGCAGGTGTTCGCCTCTGTCATGGATGCCGGCGATATACTCGCCACGGCGCATCACCGCCAGGACCAGGCGGAAACCTTCCTGTTGCGCGCACTGCGTGCCTCCGGTCCCGATGGCCTGGCGTCCATGCGGCCGTGGCGTACGTTTGGTCCGGGCTGGCAATGGCGTCCGCTGCTGGAAACACCGCGCGAGGCATTGCTGGCATACGCCGACAGGTTCGCGCTGGAATGGATCGAGGATCCCAGCAACGCGCACACCGACTTCGACCGCAACTTCCTGCGCCACGAGATCCTTCCCCTGTTGCGGCAGCGCTGGCCGCACGCGGACGCAGCCTTCGCACGCAGCGCGGTCCTCAGCGCGGAGACCCTCGAACTGCTGGAGGCACTGGACCGGCAGCTCCTGGCGACGGCCGCCACGGCGGATCCCGCCGCCTTGAACGTCGCGCCGCTGCGCGCAGCCGGTCCCGCGCAGCGCGCACGCGCACTCCGGCGCTGGATCGACGCACTCCGCCTGCCGCCACTCCCGGCCGAAGGCGTGGCGCAGATCGAGGCACACCTGCTGGAGACACGGGCGGATGCGCAGGCAGAGTTCGCCTGGCAGGACGCGATCGTGCGGCGCTGGCGTGGCCTGCTTCACGCCGAACGGCAGCGCCCCGCCTTGCCGGTGCACTGGCAGACCCCGTGGGATGGCGTGGCGCCCATCCGGTTGCCTGATGGCGGCACGCTGTCGCTGGAAGGCGGGCGCCACGGTTTCGGGACGCCGCTGCGGCTGACGGCGCGCCAGGGCGGCGAACGCATCGCGCTGCCGGGCCGCTCGCACCGGCATGCGCTGAAGGACGTGCTGCAGTCGCTCGGCATTCCCCCCTGGGAACGCCGGCAGCTTCCGCTCGCCTGGCAGGGCGACCGCCTGTGGGCGGCAGGCGACGTGGCGCTGTCGGCCGAATGCGATGCCTGGCTGCGCGCGCAAGGCGCCCGCCTCGTCTGGCGCCGCGGCTGAATCACCGTCGCGTTGACCTGATCGCGACCGATCCCCACACTTGCGGCATGGCAAAGAAAATTTCCCCGGACGCCTCCCCCGTCGCCCACTTCGAACAATCGCTGGACGAGCTCGAGCAACTGGTCGAGAAGATGGAACACGGCGACCTGAGCCTGGAAGCATCGCTTGCGGCCTACGAACGCGGCGTGGGCCTGTACCGGCAATGCCAGGCGGCGCTCGAGCAAGCCGAACTGCGCGTGCGGCTGTTGAGCGATCCGGAGCAGCCGGAGGACGGCGAAGCGTTCGCCCCCGCGCCCGATGGCCGCTGATCCCCGCTTCGCCGACTGGGCGGCGGGCCTGGAAAACCATCTCGACCGCGTGCTGCCAGCGGCCGATGCGGCGCCGCATCGCCTGCACGCCGCCATGCGCCATGCCGTGCTCGGGGGTGGCAAGCGCATGCGGGCCTTGCTCGTCTACGCCAGCGGCACGCTGTTGCAGGCGGATGAAGCCACGCTGCATGCGCCCGCCGCCGCAGTCGAACTGATCCACGCCTATTCACTGGTGCATGACGACCTGCCTGCGATGGACGACGACGACCTGCGTCGCGGCAAACCCACCGTGCACATCGCATTCGACGAAGCCACCGCCATCCTCGCCGGCGACGCACTGCAGACGCTGGCGTTCGAGCACCTGGCGTGCGCCGATGCACCCGCCCTGCTGCGCGTGGACTGGCTGGCCACCCTGTCGCGTGCTTCCGGTGCCGTCGGCATGTGCGGCGGGCAGGCGCTGGACATCGACGCCACCGGTACGCAGCAGACACTGGACGCACTCGAGCGCATGCATGCGCTGAAGACCGGTGCGCTGATCCGCGCCGCAGTGCGGATGGGCGCGCAGGCCGGCGCCGCCGACACGGGCACGCTCGCGCGACTGGATGATTTCGCCACCGCGCTGGGCCTGGCATTCCAGGTGCGCGACGACATCCTCGACATCGAAGCCAGTTCCGAGCAGCTGGGCAAGACCGCCGGCAAGGACGTGGCCCAGGCCAAGTCGACCTATCCCGCACTGCTGGGCATGGACGGTGCGAAGGCCAAGCTGGAGGAACTGGCTGCCGCGATGCGCGATGCGCTGGTGGGCCATGGCGCGCGTGCCGATGCGCTGCACGCACTCGGCGAACTGGCGGTCCGTCGCGCGCATTGACCTGCCGGGCCTGCCGGCGCGAAAAGAAAAAGCCCGGCGTTGCCGGGCTTTTTCATGCGACTTCAAGCGCGCTTTACTTGATCAGGCGCAGCGCGAACGGGTAGCGATACGCTTCGCCGTTGTTGGCCTTCACGCCACCGATGATCGACAGCACCAGCGCGGCAATGCCGATCAGCGGCATCAGCAGCAGGCCGATCAGGACGAACGCCAGGATCCACGAGATCACGAACGCGATGAACACCGTGATCTGGAAGTTCAGCGCTTCCTTGGACTGGTCGGTGACGAAGCCCTTGGAGGCGTCATCCTTGCTGATCAGCCAGATGATCAGCGCGCCGATCGGGCCAGTGACGATGCCCAGCAGGTGGGACAGCAGCGCCATGGTGCGCTGGTCCTGCGGTGCGTCGCCCGCGGTCGGCGGCGGAGGCGGTGCGGTGACGTTGTCGAATTCGCTCATCTAGTGGATCCCCGAAATGGTGAGGTGGGCGGTCGAGCGCTGCGATCCCCCGCAGCACTCCGCGTGCCAAGCATAACGGGTAACGGCGTCACCGTCGGCCACGTCGTGGCCGACGGGCGTCATTCGCCCGCCACGGTCATCCGGCCGACCAGGATCGACCCGACGCCGGCATGGGACCGGCGGTCCACATCGCGACCCACGGCCTCGATGCCGGCGAAGATGGCCTTGAGGTTGCCGGCGATGGTGATGCCATCGACCGGGTACGCGAGCGCACCGTCCTCGACCCAGAAGCCTGCCGCGCCGCGCGAATAATCGCCCGTCACCCCGTTCACGCCCTGCCCCATCAGTTCGGTGACGAGCAGGCCGGTACGCATGCCGGCGAGCAGATCGTCGAAGCCGCCCGCGTTCGCCTTCACCTGCAGGTTGTGCACGCCGCCGGCATTGCCGGTGGTCTGCAGGCCGAGCTTGCGCGCCGAATAGCTGCCCAGCACGTAACGCTCGAGCACGCCATCGCGGATCAGGTGCGAACGCTTGGTCGCCACGCCCTCCGCATCGAAGGCCGAAGAGCGCAGGCCATGCGGCAGCAAGGGAAGCTCCTCGATGGCGAACCAGTCGGGAAAAATCCGCTGGCCCACATGGTCGAGCAGGAAGCTCGCACGCCGGTACAGCGCGCCGCCGGAGACGGCACCCAGCAGGTGGCCGATCAGTGAACGCGCCACCTCGGCCGAGAACAGCACGGGGTATTCGCCGGTCGCCAGCGAGCGCGGCTGCAGGCGTGCCACGGTCCGCGCGGCGGCCTTGCGGCCGATGGCCGACGGATCCTCGAGTTCCAGGTGCGACAGCGCCGTGCTGTACCAGCCATCCCGTTGCATGCCATCGCCCTGCCCCGCGATCAGCGCGCAGCCGATGGTGTGCTGCGTATCGCGCTCGCGGCCGATGAAGCCGTGCGAATTCGCGTAGACGGACAGACTTTCGCCGCTTCCGATGGATGCGCCGTCGGAGTTCTCGATGCGCGCGTCCGCCTCGCGCCCGGCCGCTTCGCAGGCCAGCGCCAGATCCACGGCACGGTCCATGTCGAGCGCCCAGGGATGCCAGACGTCGAGATCGGGGAACGCCCCATCCGCCTGCGGACGCGCCATCAGTGCGGCATCGGCAAGGCCGGCCGCTTCGTCGTCCTCGGTGTAGCGGGCGATGGCGCAGGCCTGTGCGACCGTAGCTTCCAGGCTCTCCTCGCGCAGGTCGGCCGTGCTCGCACTGCCCTTGCGCTGACCGAAGTAGACCGTCACGCCGATGCCGCGGTCACGGGTGGACTCCACGGTTTCCACATCGCCCAGGCGGACGCTGACGTTGAGCCCGGTTTCTTCGCTGCAGCTCACCTCTGCCTGGGTGGCGCCCTGCGCCCTGGCGCGTTCGAGAAGACGCTGCGACAACACCTCCAGGCGCTCCAGGCGGGCCAGGCTGTCGTCGGGGGAAGTCAGGGCGGTGACGTTCAATGCTTTATCCTTGTGTCCTGTGATCCGCGCCCGGGCGCCGGATCGGTATTGGATCAGGCTTCCACGCGATGCGGCGGAAGCGTCAGAGAGGTTCCACGATGCGCGGACGCGACCCCGAAACCGGCGAATTCCTTGGCCCCAGCCGCACCCAGCAACGGGGCGAGGCGCTGGAGATCCGCAGCCTTGCCGAGAAACTGGTGGCGCTGCCGACCGCGCAACTGGCGCGCCTGCCGATTCCCGAAGATCTCATGCCGCACATCGTCGAGACGCAGCGCATCACGTCGCACATCGCCCACAAACGCCAGTTGCAGTTCCTGGCCAAGCAGATGCGGCGCGAAGACGACGAGGTGCTGGAAGCCATCCGCGATGCGATGGACGAGGGTGGCGAAGCCGCGCGCCGCGAAACCGCCCTGCTCCACCACGCCGAGCAATGGCGCGACCGCCTGCTGGCCGATGGCGATGCGGCGCTGGCCGACCTGCTGGAGGCATTCCCGCAGGCCGACCGCCAGAAGCTGCGCCAACTGGCGCGCAATGCCAGCGAAGAACGCGCGAAGAACAAGCCGCCGCGCGCGTTCCGCGAATTGTTCCGCGAAGTGCGCGAGCTGCTGGCCGACGCGAGCGCTGCGCAAGACGGCGACGAAGACGACGCGCTCTAGCCCCTCTCGCCTCGGGAGAAGGGTTGGGGTGAGGGTACGGCGAAGTCCATGTTGCGCACACGTCATGGACGTCGCCCAACCCTCATCCACCCTGTGGGCACCTTCTCCCGGGGGGAGAAGGAGGAAAGCATGGGACGCTTCACGCCTTCGTCCCACCCACCGTCAATCCTTCGATCAACAATGACGGCTGGCCCACGCCTACCGGTACGCTCTGGCCGTCCTTGCCGCAGATGCCGACACCCTGGTCCAGCGCCAGGTCGTGGCCGACCATCTTCACCTTCTGCATGGTTTCCGGACCGTTGCCGATCAGGGTGGCGCCCTTCACCGGCGCGGTGATGCGGCCATCTTCGATCAGGTAGGCCTCGGTGGCGGAGAACACGTACTTGCCGCTGGTGATGTCGACCTGACCGCCGCCGAAGTTGACCGCGTACAGGCCCTTCTTCACCGAGCGGATCATGTCCTCCGGGTCGTGCTGGCCGGCCAGCATGTAGGTATTGGTCATGCGCGGCATCGGCAGGTGCGCGAACGATTCCCGACGGCCGTTGCCGGTGGGCGCCACGCCCATCAGGCGCGCGTTGAGCGCGTCCTGCATGTAGCCCACCAGTACGCCATCCTCGATCAGCGTGGTGCAGTTCGTCGGCGTGCCTTCGTCATCGATATTGAGCGAGCCGCGACGGCCCGGCAGCGTGCCGTCATCGACGATGGTGACGCCCTTGGCTGCCACCTGCTGCCCGATCCGGCCGGCGTACACGCTGGTGCCCTTGCGGTTGAAGTCGCCTTCGAGCCCATGGCCGACCGCCTCGTGCAGCAGCACGCCCGGCCAGCCGCTGCCCAGCACCACCGGCATCACGCCGGCGGGCGCGTCGATGGCATCCAGGTTCACCAGCGCCTGCCGCAATGCCTCGCGTGCCAGGTCTTCCGGCTTGCCGTCGGCGAACAGTTCGGCATAGCCGTAACGTCCGCCCATGCCGGCGTAGCCGGATTCGCGGCGTCCGTTCTGTTCGACGATCACCTGCACGTTCAAGCGCACCAGCGGACGCACGTCGGAAGCCAGCACGCCGTCGCTGCGCGCGACCAGCACAGTGTCGATGCCGCCGGACAGGCTGGCGGTGACCTGCTGCACGCGCGGATCGGCGGCGCGCAGGAAACGGTCCACCGCACGCAATGCCTCGACCTTGGCATCGTTGCCCATCGCATCGATGGGATCGTCGCTGGCATACAGCGCGTGGCCGCCACTGCGCACCAGCGTGCGCGGGGAATGCGCGGCTCCGTCGCGCGCGATGGCGCGCGCGGACTTCGCCGCATCCAGCAGAGCCGGTGCGTTGATGTCGTCGGAGTAGGCGAAGCCGGTCTTCTCGCCGGAAATCGCGCGCACGCCCACACCCTGTTCGATCGAGTGGGCGCCGTCCTTGACGATACCGTCCTCGACCGTCCAACTCTCGCGACGCGCATGCTGGAAGTACAGGTCGCCGAAATCGATGCCCGGCCCCAGCAAGGTACCGAAGGCGCGATCCAGGCCGGACGGGTCCAGGCCAGCGGGCAGAAGGAGACGGGTTTCGGCGAGCGTGATCGGCAGGGTCATGGTCATCACAATGGGGACGAAAAGCGCTGCCGGCAAGGACGCCCTCGCCGACCGGCGGATTCAGGGGGCGCCAGCGCTGTCGGCGCGATCGTCGCTTCGGACGCGCGATTGCTCGCGCCCCACCACTTCGACCTTGGGCGATTTCCACGGACCGGTGACGCGGTAGGTCTTGGCGCCCATTTCCGCCAGCGGCTTCTTCAGCACGGCGTTGGCCACCGCACCCACGGCGGCGCCGATGGGCCCACCCGCCACCGCGCCCACGGCGGTGAGTACGTTGGCGGATTTCGGCTTCACGTCCACGGTCTGGTCGAACCGCTCGGCCCGCAGGTCGGTGTCGCCGCGGATCAGGATCTCGGCGGCGGGGCCGTCGATCAGCAGGTTGTCGCTGCGCGCCATCCCGCCGGTGAGGCGGATGTCACCGTCGATGCGGTTGAACGCAAAGCCCTTGGCGAAGAAATCGCTGAAGTCGAGCATCAGGCGGCGACGTACTTCCGCCACGCTCAACAGGCCCAGCACGCGGCCCGCACCGGGCTCGACCTCGAGCAGGTGCCCGTCCCGCGCGGCAAGCTTCACGCTGCCCTCCAGCGCGGCCAACCGGAAGCCCGCCGGACTGCCCGACCAGCCGGCCTCGGCGGTGATCTGCCCATGGCCACCCCGCACACGGTCGCCCAGGCCCAGGTCGTCCAGCAGTTCGCCGAAATTCTCGCTCTTCACGTCCGCAGCGAAGCGCGTCCGTGCCGCGACACCGGTACCCGTCCACTGGCCGCGCACATCGATCTGCTGCCCCGGCGAGCGCAACTGCAGCGCGTCGACATGCATGCCGTCCGCCTGCTGGCGCGTGCGCAGCTTGGCGGCACCCAGGTGTGCATCGCCGAAGCGCAGATCGTCGATATCCAGCGACAGCGGAGGAATGGCGGCAGGGTCGAAGTCGTCCGTGGCGGCGCGCACGGTCGGGTCGGTGCGCGGTGCGCCACCCGCACTCGCCTTGCGCCAATGGACGCGCGCGAGCTTGCCGGCAATCGGCGCGCCCTTGGCATCAGGCACCAGCAGCGCACCGGACAAGGCCTCGCCATCCAGCGAGACCGCGAGCGCCTGTTGCGCGGGGGCGAGCTGCAGGCGGGTATCGGGAAAGGAAGCGCCGATCATGAGCAACTGATCCGCGGTCACGTCGACATGGCGCAGTGGCAGGCTGTCGCTTCCACCGCTGCCGCCGCGCGCCACCGCCACCCACTCCATCGCGTCCAGCGTGCCGGTATGTCCGGTGGCCACCAGCCCGGACGGCGGAGGCGCATCCTTCACCTCGCTGCTGCCCAGCACCACGCGCACACCGGTCTGACCATTGCTGGCGCGCGCGCGCAGCGCGAGCACCTTGCCGAAGGCCACGTCGATCTGTCCGCTGCCCATCGGCAACGGCGCTCGCACGGTTGTCGCCAGCGGCGTGGTGGCGGATTTGCGCAGCGGCGCCGGCAGGCTCATCGCGGTACCCACCAGGTCCGATGTCAGGTTGAGTTGCGTCGGCGCTGCGGTCTTGCCTGCCGCCACGCGCGGGATGTTCACACCCACCGTCCATTGCGAACGTCCGTCCATGTAGGGCTTCAGCCACGCCATCTCGGCGGCACGGTCCAGCAGGCGGTCGGCTTCGACCATCGCGGACAGGTCGGCTTCGAACGCCTGCGTGCGATCGCGCGTGCCACTGCCTGCGCGCAGGCCAAGTACCCCGGCCTGCCCGTCGTGCACGACCTGCAGCGGCCCCGAGGCGAACCCGCCATCGTCATAGCGCGCCTTGCCACGTACGTCGTCGAACACGAGGTCCCAGCGTTTTTCCGCCAGCTGCGCACCTTTCAGGTCCACCGTGCCGGCCAGCTTCTTGCGTGCCTGCTCACCCGCGTGCAGCGGTTGCAACAGATCGAACGTCGCCGCCACCGGGCCCTTGGCCTGCAGATGGTCGAGCGTGTCGCCATAGGTCTTGTGCAGCGGACTCTGCCGCAGCAGCGCGAGCAGCTTGCCCGCATCGGTCTCGGTGCGCGCGATGATCTTCAGGTCGGCATCGCGGAAATCGGCGATGCCGGCCTGGAACGCCGGAATCGTCACGCCCGCCAGCGCCCCTCGTCCCTGCAACTGGAACCCGTTGCCGATGAAGGCGATCTCGGCGTCGACCTGGTCCAGCTGCGGCCACTCGGGCTGGAACTTGAACTGGCCATCGGCGATGCGGGCGACCGCTTCGAACCTGCCGTTCTGGTGGAGGAACGGCCAGTCGTCGAGGTCGCCACTGACGATCGCGCGACCTTCCCGCACGGTGCCGCCCACCAGCGCGGTATTGAGCCAGTTCACTGCGGCCTTGGGCATCTTGTGGTGGATCCAGAATCCCTTGGCCACCGGCACCGGCGCATCGGCCAGGTCCGCCGCGATGTCGATCCACGGTCGCGTGCCATCGCCCTGGAACCACATGCCGCCACGCACGTCGGCAGCGTAATCGGTCCCCTGCACGTGCAACGCCGAAGTCCCCACGCGCCAGCCCGCGCCTTCACGCCACCCCACCACGTCGCCTTCCAGGCGCACGTCGTGCACCACTTCGAACCCGCTCGGCCAGTCGAAGCGCATCGTCGCTTGCGGAAGCAGCCGCAGGCGGAACCCCGCAGCGTCGCCATCGAAATCCCCCGCCAATCCGCGGATGCCGGGGGCATCGCCAACCGCACGGAACCCGATGTCACGCAACTGTCCTTCCACGCGCATCGGACCATTCCTGCGTCCGGCCAGCGCCAGCCGTGCGAGGCGCGCGCCGGGCCGCGCCTGGAACAGCCAACGGCGCACGCCGGGATCGATCTTGTCGCTGAGCCCGAGCACCGCCAACAGCGGTGCTGCATCCACCTGGTCCGCCAGCAAGGCGTAACGCTCGCCGCCGGCCAGTACCAGGCCGTCCAGCGTCTGCACGGCAGGCGCCGTGCCCACCCGCAGGCGCGGAGCATCGAGTCGCCAGCCACCGGCCACCAGGCGCCAACGCATGCGTCCTTCCATCTGCTCGAAATCGATGCGCGTGGGTGCTGCCGATGTCGGCAGCGGCGCGCCACGCAGGCCCACCTGGCGCAGGTTGGCGTCCGCCGTCACCATCACCACGCGATGCCGGCGCAGTTCCGTCCAGGCCCGCACGCGACCGTTGCCGCGCTCGGCCACCACGCCGGCGTAGCGCAGCAACGGCGACCAGGCGCCGATATCTTCCGCAGCCACATCGAGATAGGCACGGCCATCGCCGGCCTTGCGATCGAAGTCGACCGCCACGTTCAGTGGCGCCGCGTCCTTGCGTATCCATGCCCGCGTGCCGGCGCGCACGCGATCGCCCTGGACGCGCAGGCGCAGGTCGATTTCGGGCAGGCGGATATCCCATCCCAGCGACGGTGCAATGATCGCAAGCCGTCCGTCGATGACCTGCAGCTCACCCAGACCTTCAAGGCTCTTCAGCGGGTCTTCGGTGGATTGCTGCTGCCCGGGCAGGCCCCGTACCGACCAGCGTCCGTCGTCCTCCCGCTGCAGCGTCAGCGCCAGGCCGCGCAGGCGCAACTCGGTGAAGGAGCGCCCTGGCAGCAGTCCGCCATACATCGACACCAGCACTTCTGCCTGGCCGATACGCACGCCGGCATCGCCTTCACCCAGGCGCAGCCCATCGAGCTGCAACAGCGGTCCGCGGCGTGTCCATTGGGTCTTCACCGCATCGAAGGCGACGGGCCGGCCGGCGCGTTCGCTCAGCCATGCCGCGACCCGATCGGGATGCCGCTCCGCCAGCGGCAGCACCTGGCTGGCGATGCCGAGCACCACAGCCATGCATACCAGCACCACCGCGATGCCATAGACGGCACTGCGGCGAGCCAGGCGCAGGCGGCGGCGCAGCGGGGTGGGCATCAGCTCGCTGCGCTCGCCGTGCTTTGCGATCCGGAATGCGGGACTCGAGAAGACACGAGTCGCGCTTCGCTTGTGCGAACCGCCCACCACGCATCACGAATCACGGCTTCACAGCAACACGACATCGAACTGCTCCTGCAGATACTGCTCGTCCGCCTGGAAACGGATCGACTTGCCGAGGAATTCCTCCAGTTCCGCCACCGCGGACGATTCCTCGTCGGTGATGCGGGCAACGACTTTCGGCGAGGCGATCACCAGCAGGCGCGCGGCCTCGAACTGGCGCACCGCGCGGGTGATCTCGCGGAAGATCTCGTAGGTGACGGTTTCGGCCGTCTTGATGGCGCCACGCCCGCTGCATTCCGGGCAGGGCTCGGACAACTGGCGCGCCAGGCTTTCCACGGTGCGCTTGCGCGTCATCTCCACCAGGCCCAGCGGCGAGAACTCGTACACCGTGGTCCTGGCGTGGTCCTTGGCCAGCGACTTCTCGAGCGTGCGCAGCACCTGGCGGCGATGCTCGGGATCATCCATGTCGATGAAATCGATGATGATGATGCCGCCCAGGTTGCGCAGGCGCAGTTGGCGCGCGACGGCCTGCGCGGCTTCGAGATTCGTGCGATAGACGGTCTCTTCCAGATTGCGCTGGCCGAGGAACGAGCCGGTGTTGACGTCGACCGTGGTCATCGCCTCGGTCTGGTCGATCACCAGGTAGCCGCCGGACTTCAGCGGCACCTGCTTGTCCAGCGCGCGGCCGATTTCATCTTCGACGCCGTACAGGTCGAAGATCGGGCGCTCGCCGGTATACAGCTCGATGCGCTCCGCGAGCACCGGCATGTACTTGGCGACGAACGCCTGCAGGCGCTCGTAGGTTTCGCGCGAATCCACCTTCACCTTCTCCACGTCCTTGCGGATCAGGTCGCGCACGGCGCGCAGCGGCAGGCTCAGGTCTTCGTACAGGATGCTGCACGGCGGCAGCTCGCGGCCGCGCTTCTCGACGATGTTCCAGACGCGCGACAGGTAGGCCAGGTCCTCGGCCAGGGCTTCCGCCGGCTGGCCTTCGGCATTGGTGCGGATGATGTAGCCGTGTCCGCCATGCTGGGCGGCGAGATCGGTCACCACCTGCTTCAGTCGATGGCGCTCGGCATCGTCCTCGATGCGCGCGGAGACGCCGATCACCTTGGACTGGGGCAGCAGCACCAGGTAGCGCGACGGAATGCTGATCTGCGTGGTGAGCCGCGCGCCCTTGCTGCCGATGGGATCCTTCACCACCTGAACCACGATGTCCTGCCCGTCGCGCAGCAGATCCATGATCGGCGCCGGCGGCGGTGCGGGCAGCGGGGCCTCCTCGCCATCCACCACCGCGCCAGGCGAGGAGCGCACAATGTCGTTGGCATGCAGGAATGCCGCACGGTCCAGGCCGACCTCGACGAAGGCCGCCTGCATGCCTGGCATCACCCGCTGCACCTTGCCCTTGTAGATGTTGCCGACCACGCCCCGGCGCCAGCCGCGCTCGATGTGCAGTTCCTGCAGCATGCCGTTTTCGATCACCGCAACGCGCGTTTCGCGCGGGGTGACGTTGACCAGGATTTCTTCCGACATGCTTTCCTTCCCTCAGGCTGACGCGGTGGCGACAGGCGCCGATGGATGGATGTCGAACTCGCGCAACAGTCTCGCGGTTTCGTGGAGAGGCAGGCCCATCACCGCCGAGTAGCTGCCGGCCAGGCGGGTGACGAACTGCTCGGCGCGCCCCTGGATCCCGTAGGCACCCGCCTTGCCCATGGCTTCGCCGCTGGCCACGTAGGCCGCGATGTCATCTTCGTCCAGCTCGGCGAAACTCACGTCGGTGACGACGAACGCCTGTGCTTCGCGCGCGGCGCTGACCACCGAGACCGCGGACACGGCCTGGTGCGTGCGGCCCGACAACCGGCGCAACATGGCGGCGGCATCGGCGGCATCCACGGGCTTGCCGAAGACCTCGTCGTCCAGGATCACCTCGGTGTCGGCGGCCAGCACCACGGCACCGGGCGAGCCCATCACCTTCAACAGGCCGGCGCCCGCCTTCTCGCGGGCGACCCGGCGCACGTACTCCGTGGCGGGTTCGCCGGGCTGGCGGTGTTCGGGGATGTCGAGGTCGATGCGGCCGAACGAGAGCCCCAGGCGGGTCAGCAGTTCGGCGCGGCGGGGGGATTGGGAAGCCAGGTAGAGCATCCCGGAAGAATAACCTGCGGCGCCTGACTGAATGACCGCTGATGATGGCCGGGACGGCGTAACCCTGCGCCGCATCACGGCCCGTTCATGTCATCGTGAACACCCTTGCGCGTCGACGACGACCGGGTGCCCGCACGCCCGAACCACGAAAAGGAGATCCCATGCGTCTGCCCCTGCTTCGCCCGCTACTGCTCGCCATCACCCTGTCTCTGGGAACCACTGCCGCCATGACCACTTCCGCCCAGACTGCGCCGGCCTATGCCATCCCGGCCGACGGCACGCTGCTCAACGTCTCCGCGCAGGCCGAGGCCTCCCGCGTTCCCGACATCGCCACCATCTCCGCCGGCGTGGTCACCCAGGCCGTCGACGGCAACACCGCCATGCGCCAGAACAGCGAGCAGATGGCCAAGGTCGTGGCCGCGATCAAGGCCGCCGGGATCGCCGACAAGGACGTGCAGACCAGCGGCATCAGCCTCAATCCGCAATACCGCTACGCCGAGAACGAAGCACCGAAGATCACCGGCTACCAGGCCAACAACACCGTCAGCATCAAGGTCCGCGACATCGCCAAGCTGGGCAAGGTGCTGGACGCCCTGGCCGGCGTGGGTGCGAACCAGATCAACGGCCCCAGCTTCGAGATCGACAATCCGGAACCGGTCTACGACGAGGCGCGCCTGGCCGCGCTGAAGAAGGCCCAGACCCGTGCGGAGACCTATGCCAAGTCGCTCGGCCTGAAGGTGCGCCGCATCGTCAGCATCTCCGAAGGCAATGGCGGCTTCCGCCCGATGCCGATGATGGCGATGGCGAAGATGGAGGCCCGCGACGCCAGCGGTGCGCCGCCGGTTTCGCCAGGCGAGACCACCGTCTCGATCAACCTGGACGTGGTGTTCGAACTGGGCAAGTAAGCACCGCCTGCTCCCGACGACGGCGCCCTGCGGGGCGCCGTTTTCGTTGGATGGGCGGATGGCCGGACTACGCCGAAGGTCGAACCCCACCCCCCTTGCGGACGCCATCCGCCGGAGTACAGTCTGGACATGCGGCGCCGGGACGTTGCAACCCCACTCCTCGCGGCCGAGCGTTGTTCCGTTCACAGCCCTCAGGAGGTGGATCATGGTTCGCGCACTACCCCACGGTTCCGATACCCGCATCGAGCTCGGCCGCATCGCGGCCATCGCCGCCGCCATCGCGGTCCATGCCGCCGCCCTGCTCATGCTGCTGATGCCGATGGCGGCGCCGCCGATCGCAGCACCTGTGAAGCCTAAGATCGTCATCGAGTGGTACAAAAAGGAACAGGTCGAGCCCAAACCGGTTGAAGCAGAGATCGTCAAGCGGGTCACGCCCAAGCCTGTCGAGCCACGTCCGGTCGTGAAGCCTGTCGAGGACAAGCAGATTGTCGATGCTCCCATCGTCGTGGACCAGGGCAGCGAGCGCGCCATCGATACCTCCGTCGCCGCAATCGACAGCGGCGATATCGGCGTCCCGTCGCACGGCACCGGTCCATTGCCCTCCGCCACGCTTGAATACGTCCGCGCGACGTCGCCTCGCTATCCGATCAGCGAGCTGAAGAGTGGCGTGGAAGGCACGGTGGTCCTGCGCGTGCTGGTGGATGTGGACGGCACGCCCCTCGACGTGAGCATCGAGAACAGCAGCGGCAACCGCAATCTGGACAGGTCCGCCCTCCAGCACGTGCTGAAGACCTGGCGCTTCAAGCCCGCCATGCAGAACGGGCAGGCGGTGCAGGCTTACGGCCTGGTGCCGATCGCCTTCAGCCTGCAGTGATCTTCCTGGAATGAAAGCAGAAGCCCGCCGGAAGGCGGGCTTCTGCTTTCTGCAGGAGCGACGCAAGTCGCGACCGCAGACCATCCGATCTCGATCTGCCACTACCTCGGCTCGCTTTCCGTGGCGGATGTCGATTCCCGTGTATGCACGACGCGCGGTCGCGACTCGCGGCGCTCCCGCAGAAAGCGCCCATCGCTCAGGCGCGGTGGTAGGGATGGTTCGCCAGCATCGCCGCCGCGCGGTAGACCTGCTCCGCTACCAGCAGTCGCACCAGCATGTGCGGCAACGTCAGCGGGCTGAGCGACCACTTCTCGTGTGCAGCAGCCACGACATCGGGTGCATGGCCTTCAGGCCCCCCGATCAGCAGCGCGATATCGCGGCCCAGCGTACGCCAGTGTTCCAGCCGCTGGGCGAGTTGTTCCGACGAGTACGGCCTGCCGGTCACTTCCAGCGCGACCACATGGGCATTCTTCGGCAAGGCCGCGAGTACGCGCTTGCCCTCGTCCTCGATCGCACGCTGCGGATCGCGGCCCTTGCCACGCAGGCCCGGCTCGATTTCGACCAGTTCGAACGGCAGCCAGTGCGACAGGCGCTTCTGGTACTCGGCGAAGCCTTGGGCGACCCACGCGGGCGCACGCTCGCCGGTGGCGATGAGACGGCATTTCATGTCGCCATGATAGCGGCGTCACACGTTCATCGGCCCGCTTGCAAGGGTCATGCCTTTGTCATGTGGCGGTTATGTGCGCTGCCTAGCGTCGCGGACTCCCCAGCCCGCAGGAGTCGCATGATGACGATGTTCGATCCCTCCCGCCGCCAGGTCCTGAAAGGCAGTGCCGCCGCCGTCGCCATGGGTGCCATCGGCAGCCTCGGCGCGTTGCATGCGCGACAGGCCCATGCCGCCACGGCCGCGACACAACTCTCACCGGTTCCGAGCCGCTATGGCCCGCTCGCGCCGGTCGCGGATGACGCCACCGGCCTGCCGTTGCTGCAACTGCCGCGCGGCTTCCGCTACCGCTCCTTCGGCTGGAGCGGCGACCGCATGGATGACGGCCAGCCCTGCCCCGACCGCCACGACGGCATGGCCGTCGTCGGCGTGCGCCATCCACGCCGCGGCCGGGGCGGCAAGGGCCACGGACATGGCCTGGAGTACGCGCTGATCCGCAATCACGAGCGCGGCGCCGGCACGCCGATCCGGGCACCCGGCATGTACGACACCGGCACGGTCAGCGGCGCCGAGCGCGCGGGCGGCGGCACCACGACCCTGGGCTGGCGCCATGGCGAATGGACGCGCATGGAGCCGAGCCTGGGCGGCACGCTGGTGAACTGCGCGGGCGGCCTGACGCCGTGGGGTACGTGGCTGAGCTGCGAAGAGATCAAGACCGACGCCACCTCCAGCACCGGCCGCAAGCATGGCTACGTGTTCGAGGTGGATCCCGAGAACGAACGCACGACCGGCCGCCCGCTGGTGGGCCTGGGCCGCTTCAGCCACGAAGCGGTGGCCGTGGATCCGCGCACCGGCATCGTCTACCTGACCGAGGACGACCGGAACAAGTCGGGCCTGTACCGCTTCATCCCGAACGACCGTCGCGGCCGCAACGGCTCGCTGGAGAACGGTGGCCGGCTGCAGGCGGCGCGCGTGCGTGGTCGTCGCAACGTCGACCTCAGCGTGGCGGCGATCGGCGACGAATACGCACTGGAGTGGGTGGATGTTCCCGATCCGGACCTGGACACGATCGTGGCGCCGGCCGGGTTCCCCGACATTTCCGCCGGGGAGACGCTGAGCGGGCCGTTCGCGCAGGCGTGGAGCGAAGGCGCGCTGCGCATGAGCCGTGGCGAAGGCATCTGGTACAGCTACGGCAAGATGTTCATCGTCGACACCAGCACGGGCGTGGACGCGCAGGGCCGCAAGGGTCGTGGCAACGGGTCAATGTGGGTCCTCGACCTGTTCACGCAGCGCCTGAAGGCGCTGTTCGTCAGCGGCCACCAGCTGGCTGCCCACAACCCCGACAACATCACCGTCAGTGGCCGTGGCGGCGTCGTGCTGTGCGAAGACGGCGGCGAGAGTCCCGACGAATACGGCCCCGGCGCGCGCCTGATCGGTTTGACCCGTGCCGGCGAGTCGTTCTACCTGTGCAAGAACAACGTGCAGCTGACATCCACGCAGATCGCCAATGCGGGCAAGTCGGTGCCCGAGGGCGACTACCGCGAGAGCGAATTCTGCGGCGCGTGCTGGGACCCCTTCTCGCGCACGCTGTTCGTCAACCTGCAGACGCCGGGCATCACCGTCGCGATCACCGGCCCGTGGGAGCGCGGGCCGCTCTGACGGAGATCAGCGGAACGAAGAACGGCGCCCTGGGGCGCCGTTCCTTCGATGCATGACGATCGGCCTCAGAGCCGCGATTCGTCAGCCGTTTCGATGTCTTCCGGCGGCTGGTCGCCCACGGTCCACAGGCGCTCGAGCGCGTAGAACTCGCGCACGCGCGGCAGCATGACGTGGACGATCACATCACCCAGGTCAACGAGGACCCATTCGGCCTCGCGCTCGCCTTCCACACCCAGCGGCATCACGTCGAGCTTCTTGGCGAACTTCACCACTTCGTCGGCAATCGATTTCACATGGCGGGTCGACGTGCCCGAGGCGATCACCAGGTAATCGGCGACGCTGGACTTGCCGCGCACGTCGATCTCGACGACATCCTTGGCTTTCAGCTCCTGCACGGCGGCATGCACCGTGGCGAGCAGGTCCGGCAGGGCCGGCGGCGGACTGGGCAGACGGGTCTTGATGACGTGGGCTTGGCTGGACAAAGGCTTGGTGGCTCTGGGAGTACGGCGGCGATTATAGCGAACCCGTGCCGGCCGCCCGTGATGCGTAAAGCCTTTCGTCGGCAATGGCGTCCGCGACCGCCGCCGGAACGAGGTGCCGCCAGACTTCGCCCGCAGCGATGCGACGGCGGATCTCGGTCGCCGATTCGGGCTGAAGCGGGTGACCGAGCCGGTATACACGCCCCGCGGGCACCCGCCACAGTCCATCGGGACACGATATCCACCGGTCGGCGAGGGCATCCGACAGCACCGGGGGAAAGCCCGCGCCCAACGGACTGCCGGGACGGTCGGCGACGATGAAATGCGCCAGATCGAAGAGCGCCGTCCACTCCCGCCAGGTCGGCAGGCCCAGCAGGCTGTCCGCACCGATCAGCAGGGCGACCGGGACCGCGTCGCCCTGCTCGGCCCGGAGTTCGCGCAGCGTATCGATGGTGTAGGAGCGGCCGTCCGGCTCCCGCGCCGCACGGAGCAGTTCGCGCCGGTCCACGCGCAGGCCGGCTTCATCCGCCACCGCCAGGTCGAGCAGATGCGCGCGCTGGCAAGCGGTGGCGCCCGGCGGGGCACGATGGGGGGGGTCGGCTGCCGGCATCAGGTTGACCGGCACGCGGAATTCATCGCGCGCAGCGCGCGCAATGGCCAGGTGCCCGTTGTGGACGGGGTCGAACGTGCCACCGTAGTAGAGCTGCAGCCGTGATGCGTGAGGCGTGAGGGTGGATTCGTGGTTCGGCATCGGCATCGGCATCGGCTTCCGCGAATCAAGAATCGCCGATCGCCACGTCACGCCACCAGCAGGCGCACGGCCTTCGCCTCGGCGATCGCCAGCAGCAGGCGCTCCAGGCCCACCCAGGCATCGCCATCGCCCCGCCCTTTCGCGGTGCGGTCGATCTTCGACGCTTCGGCAACGAAACGGTCCCAGCGTGCTGGCGTCGCATGCCGTTGCAGCGCACGCTTGAACGGCGCCTGCTTGGCTTCCCAGATGCCCTGCGATTTCATTTCGGCAGCGAGGTTGCCGCCACTGGCCTGCACGCGCGCCAGCGCTGCGGTGCGCAGCAGCTCCTTGACGACCATCGGCATCAGGCCGGCGACCATGTCGCCTTCTGCGCGCAGGCCGGCGAGGATGCGCGAAACCTGCGCGCCCTGCCCGGCCAGCACTGCATCGGTCAGGCGGAAAACGTCGTAGCGGGCAGCGTTCGCGACCAGCGATTCCATCCGCTCGACATCCAGCACCTCGCCTTCGCTGAGCAGGGCGAGCTTGTCGATTTCCTGCGCGGCCGCCAGCAGGTTGCCTTCGACGCGATCGGCCAGCAGTTGCACGGCATCGCGGTCTGCACGCACGCCCTTGCTGCGCAGGCGGCTTTCGATCCAGCCTGGAAGCTCGTGCGGTTTGATGGCCCATGCCACCGCGACCACACCGACGCGTGCGATGGCATCGCTCCACTTGCCCTGGTAGGCCTTGCCCCATTCGCCGGCGGTGATCAGCAGCACCACGTCCGGTGGCGGGTTGGCGCAGAACGCGCTGATGATCTCGGCGCCCTCCTTGCCCGGTTTGCCGCCCGGCAGCCGGACCTCGACCAGGCGGCGCGCACTGAACAGGCTGGGCGCATTGAAGCTCGCCTCCAGCCGGTCCCAGTCGAAATCACGCCCGTCGGCATCGAAGACTTCGCGCTCGCCGATGCCCTGCGCGCGCGCCTGTGCACGCACCGCATCCGCAGCTTCCAGCACGCGCAGCGTTTCGGGACCCGCGATCAGGTAGACCGGATGCAGCATCTCGGACGCGCCGCGCGCGGCCAGCTGTTCCGGCTTGAGTTCCATCAGGGCGCCACGTTCACCGGACCGGAGCGCACCACGCCGTCGATGCGGCGCAGGATGGAGGCCGCCATGTCGCGACGCAGCTCGTCAGCGAGTACTTCGCGCTCTGTCGCGGTACCGGTCGCATCCTGCGGTGGCGACACGTAATCCCGCGACAGCTCTACGACCTGCTGCGGCACCAGGTCGGTCCCGTCCGCGCGCTTGAACGCGAAGACCACCGCGTAGCGCAGACTGAATTCCTGCGCGCGGCCGAACTGGTCCACGGCGATAGGCAGGTCGCCCCAGCGCTCGGACAGGATGCGCAGCGTGGCCACCTGCTCTTCGGGCATCGCGGCATTGTCTTCGCCGATGGGCGCGGCTAGCGTCGCACCCGCGCCCTGCAGGCCACGCGACAGGCTGGTGACCAGCGCGCTGTAGGACGTGGACGCGCCCTGCACCCTGATCGGCCCCAGGTCGGACGGCAGCGCGATCTTGTTGCGCAGGTGGAAACCGCAACCGGCCAGGAAGACCAGGGCGACGAGGAGCAGAGGCAGGCGGAATCGGGTCATGGGCGAAGTCTGGACGAGGCCGTCATGGGCGGCAATAGCGTAGCCGGACCGCAGGTGAACACCGGGGCAAGACGTCCGCCGCCGATATCCATCCGCAGCACGGCTTCGCCGGTCAACCCGCCACGATGTTGACGATCTTGCCCGGCACCACGATCACCTTCCGGATCGCCAGGCCTTCAAGGAACTTCGCGGTGTTCGGTTCCGCCCTGGCCAGCGATTCGACCAGGTCGCGCGGTGCATCGGCAGCCACGTCGATCGTGCCGCGCAGCTTGCCGTTGACCTGGATCGCCAGGGTGACCGAATCGCGCACCAGCGCATCCTGGTCGACCTGCGGGAATGCCACGTCCTCGATCAGCGTCTCATCGTGGCCCAGCGCCTGCCACAGGGCGTGGCTGGCATGCGGCGTGATCGGGTTGAGCAGCAGCACCGCAGCTTCCAGTGCTTCCTGGCGCACCGCACGCCCCTGCGCACTGGCGTCGTCGAACTTGCCCAGCGTGTTGGACAGCTCCATCACCGCGGCGATGGCAGTGTTGAAGCTGTGGCGCTTGCCGTAATCGTTGCCGACCTTGTCGATGGTCTCGTGGGTCTTGCGGCGTACGGCCTTCTGGTCGGCGGTGAGCGCTGCCACTTCCACCGCGGGTGCGGCTCCGTCGGCCACATGCTTCTGCACCTGCGTCCACAGGCGGCGCAGGAAGCGCGCCATGCCTTCCACGCCGGCTTCGTTCCACTCCAGCGACTGCTCGGGCGGCGCGGCGAACATCGAGAACAGGCGCACGGTGTCGGCGCCGAACTTGTCCACCATCGACTGCGGGTCGACGCCGTTGTTCTTCGACTTCGACATCTTCTCGACCGGGCCGATCTTCACCGGCTGCCCATCCGCCTTCAGCGTGGCGCCGACGACGCGGGCCTTGTCGTCGCGCTGGATCTCGACATCGACCGGATTGATCCAGTCCTTCGACCCGTCCGCATTGTCGCGATAGAACGTCTCGGCGATCACCATGCCCTGCGTGAGCAGGTTGGTGGCCGGCTCGTCGCTGTCCACCAGTCGCGCGTCGCGCAGCAGCTTGTGGTAGAAGCGGAAGTACATCAGGTGCAGGATCGCGTGCTCGATGCCGCCGATGTACTGGTCCACCGGCAGCCAGTAGTTGCCGCGCTTGTCGACCATGTCCTTCGCACCGGGCGAGGTGTAGCGAGCGTAGTACCAGCTCGATTCCATGAAGGTGTCGAAGGTGTCGGTCTCGCGCTCGGCGGCGGCGCCACATTGCGGGCACTTCGTCTTGCGCCATTCGGGGTCGGCCTTGATCGGCGACTTCACGCCATCCAGGGTGACGTTTTCCGGCAGCACGACCGGCAGATCGGAATCCGGCACCGGCACGGCGCCGCAGGATTCGCAGTAGATGACCGGAATCGGGCAACCCCAGTAGCGCTGGCGGCTGACGCCCCAGTCGCGCAGGCGGTAGTTCACCCGGCGCTGGCCCTGGCCCTTGCGCTCGAAGCGCTCGGCCAGCGCCTCGAACGCGCCGCGGTAGTCCAGGCCATCGAACTCGCCCGAGTTGACCAGTTCCAGGTCGTCACGCGTCTTGTCGCCGTACCAGTCACGCCAGGTGGTCGGGTCGTAGGTCTTTTCGTCGTCGGTCTTCGGTGCCTTCAGTGCGATGACCTGCTGGATCGGCAGCGCGTACTTGGTGGCGAACTCGAAGTCGCGCGGGTCGTGGCCCGGCACCGCCATCACCGCTCCCGTGCCGTAACCCATCAGCACGAAGTTGGCGACCCACACCGGGACCTTGTCACCGGTGACCGGATGGACGGCCCTCAGCCCGGTGTCCATGCCGCGCTTTTCCTGCGTCTCGAGCTCGGCTTCGGACACGCCACCGTGCTTCAGTTCTTCCAGGAACGCGGCCAGCGCCGGATTGGACGCGGCGGCCTTCAGCGCCAGGGGGTGCTCGCCGGCGATCGACACGAAGGTCACGCCCATCAGCGTGTCCGGGCGGGTGGTGAATACCGTCAATGGCTCCTGGCCTTCGACGACGAACTGGATTTCCAGGCCCTCGGAACGGCCGATCCAGTTGCGCTGCATGGTCTTGACCGCATCCGGCCAGCCCGGCAACTCGTCGAGGCCGTCCAGCAGCTCCTGTGCGTAGTCGGTGATGCGCAGGAACCATTGCGGGATTTCGCGCTTCTCCACCACCGCGCCGCTGCGCCAGCCGCGGCCATCGATGACCTGCTCGTTGGCCAGCACGGTCTGGTCCACCGGGTCCCAGTTCACCACCGAGTTCTTGCGGTAGGCCAGGCCCTTGCGCAGCAGCCGCGTGAACATGCGCTGCTCGTGCACGTAGTACTCGGGGCGGCAGGTGGCGAACTCGCGCGACCAGTCGATCGCGTAGCCCAGCGACTTCAGCTGGCTGCGCATGTGCTCGATGTTGGCGTAGGTCCACTTGGCGGGCGCGGTCTTGTTCTTGATCGCGGCGTTCTCCGCCGGCAGGCCGAACGCATCCCAGCCCATCGGTTGCAGCACGTTGTGGCCCGTCATCCGCTTGTAGCGGCTGATCACATCGCCGATGGTGTAGTTGCGCACGTGGCCCATGTGCAGCGCACCGGACGGGTACGGCAGCATCGACAGGCAGTAGTACTTCGGCTTGTCCGACTGCTCGTCGACCTCGAAGGCGCGCCGGGCCTCCCAGAAGGCCTGGGCCTGGGACTCGACGGTTTTCGGATCGTAGGAAGCGGGTTCGGCAACAGTGGACATGGCGGTGTGCGGCTACGGCGACGGCAAAGCGGCCAAGGGTACCGCAGCGCACCATGACCCGCCACGCCAACGGTTAGCATGGGCGCGTCGAAACCGGGGATCCAAGATGACCAAGCGCCTGTTTGCCCTAGCCCTGGCAGCCGCCAGCCTGCCCGTTGCGGCCGCCGAACCGGCCCCGCCCGCCACGCTGGCCCTGCATTGCGGCCAGTTGTTCGATGCCCGCAGCGGCAAGGTGCTGGGCGAACACACGGTGCTGGTCCGCGACGGCAGGATCGCCGAAGTCATTCCCGGCCGCGCCAAGCTGACCGACGCCGAATCGATCGTCCTGAACGACCACACCTGCACGCCCGGCTGGACCGACCTGCATGTCCATCTCGGCAGCGAATCCAGCCCGCAGAGCTACTCCGAAGGGTTCCGGCTGGACCCGGTGGACTACGCCTTCCGCTCCGTGGGCTTCGCCGAAAAGACCCTGATGGCCGGCTTCACCAGCGTGCGCGACCTGGGCGGCGACGTGGCGCCGCACCTGCGCGACGCCGTCAGCCAGGGCCTGGTGAAGGGTCCGCGCATCTTCGCCGCCGGCAAGTCCATCGCCACCACCGGCGGCCATGCCGACCCCACCAACGGCTACAACGACCGCCTTTCGCACCTGCTCGGCCCGCCCGGCCCGACCGAAGGCGTGATCAATTCGCCCGACGAGGCGCGCCAGGCCGTGCGCCAGCGCTACAAGGACGGCAGCGATGTCATCAAGATCACCGCGACCGGCGGGGTGCTGAGTTACGCCAAGTCGGGGGATGCGCCGCAGTTCGTGGTGGACGAGATCAAGGCCATCGTGGATACCGCGCGGGATTACGGCTTCCGCGTGGCGGCGCATGCGCACGGCAAGGAAGGCATGAGGCGCGCCATCCTCGGCGGCGTCACCAGCATCGAGCACGGTACTTACATGGACGACGAAATCATGCGGCTGATGAAGCAGCATGGCACCTGGTACGTGCCGACGATCTACGCGGGCCGCTTCGTGGCCGACAAGGCGAAGATCGATGGCTACTTCCCGCCCGTGGTCCGACCGAAAGCGCAGCGCATCGGCGCGCTGATCCAGCAGACCGCCAGCAATGCGTACCGCAACGGGGTGAAGATCGCCTTCGGCACCGACATGGGGGTAGGCCCGCACGGCGACAACGCGCGCGAGTTCCTCTACATGGTGGAAGCCGGCATTCCCGCCAACGTGGCCCTGCAGGCCGCCACGATCCGCGCGGCGGAAGTGCTGGGCGTGGACGACCAGGGCGTGATCGAGACCGGCAAGCGCGCCGACATCGTGGCCGTCCCGGGCGATCCCGTGGCCGACATCAATGCGGTGCTGAAGGTCGACTTCGTGATGAAGGACGGCAAGGTGTATCGCCGGCCGCACCTCGACGCCCCCGCCCGATGACGCGATGACGAACGCGCCGCAGCGCGCCGTCGTGCGGAACGCCCGGTACCAGGCCATGCTCGCGCGGCGGAGGTATTCACCTTCCGGCGCGCGACGCAACGCACAGCCAGAGCAGCCACGCGGCATAGCCGAGTCGCTGCGCCACGCCCGCCGGCATCCATTCGACCGCCAGCAGCGCGCTGAACAGCACGACCGCGGCCGCCGCAATGCTCGCCACCACCGTCGGGCGCCACCGGCCCCGCCCGCGCATGCCGAGGGCGAACAGCGCTGCACCCGGCACGAATGCCACCCACCACAACAGCCATGCGGTCGCGTGCAGGCTGCTCGCGTCGTTATGCAGGTCTTCCGGGTCCAGCGGCAGCACGCCCAGCCCGGCGAAACCCAGCGCGGACAACAGCAGCAACTGCGCGCCGACGCGGGCGGGCCATCCTGCGTCGGCCGGCAACCGGTGCCTCAGGTCCAGCGCAGTGCCTGCGGCCAATATCCCCGTCAGCATGAAGCCCAGCAGGTTGAAGCCCAGCGCATGCGGCACGCCCTTCGCTCCCAGCACCGCCACCGGATGCCCGATCTGCGAGTAGCCCGACAGCGCCAAGCCGAAGCCCAGCACGGCGCAGGTGAAGGCGATCGCGGCGGCCACGCCGGTCAGGGGCAACAGGCGGGACGAGGGGATCGGCATGGCGTTCGCGACAGGAGGAGACGAGGTGTGCAGACGAACCGAGCCTGCACGCCGGGGACGCGCATCTTAGCGCCGGGGCCCTATTCCTTTTCCCAGCCGGTGCGGCCGCCCTGCGCGGCAGCCTGGTTTTCCTTGAGGTAATCCAGTGCCAGCGAGGCACTGCGGACCAGCATGCTGTTGTCGGCGGCGCCAAACGTCCAGGCACCCGCCATCCCCTTCGCATGCTGGTAGAACTCGGGCTCGGCGATCACTGCGCCAGTCGCCTGGTCGGTGAGCTTCACCTTCACCAGGATGCGCGAACTGCCCGCGAAGGCGCCCGCCCAGAACCGCGCACCCCCGCTGATGAAGCGGATCTTCTCGATGCGCGGCTCGATCACCAGCGTCCGCACGGGTGCATGCGTGGCAGGTGCCGCGTTGCGCTCTGCAACCCACACGCCCACGCGCTCGTCGAGGTTGCGTTGGAACGATGCCAGCGCCTCCTGGTTGGCCTTGTGCCCGGCATAGTCGGAGGCGAGCGTGGCGGGCTTGAGGTCGTAGCGGTCGAACTGTCCGAGTGCCTCGACCGGCGGCGGGTTCAACTCGGCTGACGCCTGGATTTCGTCCTTCGCCAGCGCCTGGCCGACGAAAGCCCATCCCAGCAACATGCCCACTACGACGCGACGCACATCCATCACAGCCTCCGGACCGATCATCGACGCGGCCGATGCCGCGGCGGCGACCTTAGCAGAGCGCCGCCGCGGGGCCCTATGCCAAAGGTTGCCAATGGAAAACGTCCTCCACGCCCACTCCGAAGGCCCGTGCGATACGGAAGGCCAGCTCCAGCGAGGGTGCGTAGCGCCCGGCTTCCAGCGCAATGATGGTCTGCCGCGTCACCCCGCAGGCATCGGCCAGGCCCTGCTGGGTCATCTCGCCGCGCTCAAAGCGAAGCCGCCGGATATCGTTGGCGATCGGCGTGCCGGTCATCGGCGGTCGCGCCCATGCGGCGGCGAAACCCGTGCTGACGCTTCACCACCGTTCACGCCTGCGTCCCCCGCCTATCCTTCCAGTACATCAGCGCGGTAGCCGCGTACTCGCAGAGCCACCCCCACATCAGCGCGAACACCAGCAGGTTGGCGATCATGAAGTGGGTCGCCCATGCCAGCCGGTCCGCGGGCGAGAACGCCAGCATCACCGCCAGACCAATCAGGCAGAACGTCAGTGCACTGCGTCCCCAGCCGGCGGCCTGCTTCTCGATCTCGCGGTCGCGTTCGTCCTCCTGCACCCGCCCCTTCCAGCGTGCGCCCAGCACGCCGGTCAGCACGCTCCAGGCCACCAGCAGCAATACCAGGTTGCGCCCGACCGCGCGCGCATCCGGGTTGTCCCAGGCCGGGCCGGCGACGAACACCTGTGACTTGGCGAGGAAATAGCCGGTCGCCACCAGCATGAACGCCGTGCCCACCCAGGCCTTCCACTCGCCCGGCGACAGGCCGCGCTCGGCCTCGCCCATGGGCATGCGCGAAACCGCATACATCGACACCCAGGCCACGGTCACCAGTAGCGCGGTACCCCATTTGCCCAGGTCGACGCCCAGCAGGATTCCCGGACCGGCCAGCAGGGCCCAGAACGCCAGCAGGGCGCCGACAAGGAGCAACAGCCAACCACCGCGTCGCACATCCATCAACGTAACTCCTGCAAGACAAAATGTAAGTCATACATTACATTTCGGAGGGACAATGTCAAATCATTTTTACATCACCTTGTATCCTGCCCGCCGCGGCACCATGTGAACGCGACTTCCCCACCCGCCATGAGCGACCCGATGAGCGAGCTGCCCCACGTTTTCGATGCCACCACCGAGACCTTCGAGGCCGACGTCCTGCGCAAGTCGCTGGAAGTGCCGGTGCTGGTGGATTTCTGGGCCACGTGGTGCGGGCCGTGCAAGACCCTGGGGCCGATCCTCGAGAAGCTGGCGGGCGAGTACAACGGCGCCTTCCTGCTGGCCAAGGTGGATGTGGACAAGGAGCAGCAGATCGCGGCCGCCTTCCAGATCCGCTCGGTGCCCACCGTGTTCCTGGTCAAGGACGGACAGCTGGTGGACGGATTTCCGGGCGCCCTGCCGGAAGGCCAGCTGCGCGAGTTCCTCGCCTCGCACGGCGTCCTGCCGGCGGAGGCGGCCGACGCCCCGGTCGTGGACGCCCCGCTCGACCCCCAGGCGCAGGTCGCCGCCTTGCGCGAGGCCGTCGCGGCCGATCCGGACAAGGACGAACTGAAGCTCGATCTGGTCCTCGCCCTGCTGAAGACCGGCGAGGCCACCGAGGCCGAGCGCCTGCTCGACGCACTGCCCGCCAACCTTGCCACCGACGATCGCGCGGTCAAGGCCCGCGCCCGCCTTGGCTTCGCTGCCGCGCTGAAGGACGCACCGTCCGTCGAAGCGTTGCGCGCTGCGGTGACCGCGAACGCAGACGACCTGCGCGCACGCCACCTGCTGGGCGTGCGCGCCCTGGTGGAAGGCGACTCCGAGGCCGCGTTGGAACAATTCCTGGAAATGCTCAAGCGCGACCGCGCGTATGAGGAGGGATTGGCGCGGAAGAGCCTGATCGATGCGTTCCGCGTGATCGAAGACGAGGCCCTGGTCAGCCAGTACCGCCGCAAGATGTCCTCCCTGCTGTTCTGATTTCCGAATTGCCCCGTACCTGTCCCTTTTGCACGCGCAGTACCCATGAAGCCCACTACCCTGCGACACATCTTCAATGTCTGGCCGCCGTTCCTGTTCAGTGGGGTCCACGTCACCGAGATGGCCCAGGACTGGAGCTTCGCGCGCGTCGAACTGCGCATGCGCCCCTGGAACCGCAACTACGTGGGCACGCATTTCGGCGGCAGCCTGTTCGCCATGACCGATCCGTTCTGGATGATCCTGGCCAAGGAACGCCTGGGTCGGGACTACTACGTCTGGGACAAGGCTGCCGAGATCGAATTCGTGAAGCCCGGCAAGGGCACGCTGCATGCGGAATTCCGCCTGGACGAACGCGTGCTTGAGGAGATCCGCGCAGAGGCCGCCAACGGCCAGAAGCACCTGCGCTGGATGCCCGCGGATGTGTTCAACGCCCGGAACGAAGTCGTCGCGCGCGTGCGCAAGCAGATCTACGTGCGGCTGAAGCCCGAGGCGCGGCAGGCGGAGTGATCAGCGCAGCCGACCACCCATACCGTCAAAAGACAGGGGCAGCGAGAACTCGCTGCCCTGCCTGTCATTGAGCAGGTCGATCTCAAGGCCATCGCCGCCAGCACCGACACGGATTCTGCGACCTGTCGCATGCGCTTTCTGCCATTCATCGAGTCGCTCCACCAGCGGACGCTCATCGTTGCGCTGCGCGCGCAACGTCCGCCAAGCCGCCACGACACGCAATCGCGCCTCCGCATCCTGAAAACGTTCCGCATAGCCTGCCAGCGACGGTGCGGCGATGTTGTCGAGCATGCATCCCACCGGATTTCCCAGGCAGGAAAACGTCCATCCGCCATGCAAGGGCACGTGACCGTCCAGTGACACATCGGCGCGCACCAGCGCTTCCGCCTGCGGGCCACAGAACCATGCGTGGCGACGCGCGCTCATCGCCATGGTCTTGTGCTGGTCGAGGAACAGATCCGTCTTGAGCTTGCGATACCAAGGTTGTCCGGCGGCATTGAGCACGCGGAAGGTGCCCAGCGCGAACTTTCCCTCGCCGATCATCGTCGGACAGAGGCCGGCGACCATGGCGCCATCCGGCCTGAAGGCGTCTTCGCACGCTTCCGGCAATGGTCGATCGACAGGCAGTTCCACAAGCATTTCGACGAAGAGATCTGTCGACGCGTCCATCAGCGCGGTCCCCAGCACCCCGCCGATCAGATTGTCGCCACTGGCGACCATCTTGCGGGCAATCGACGCGTTGCGGCAGACGCCCCTCAGGCCCGCCTCGTGGTCGCCACGTGCGAATGCGTAGGCGTGCGCAGTATGCGCATGCACCAGGGGCTGGAAGGCAGGCAAGGGCATGTCCGGCCGCGCCGGAAACGGATTGCGGAAGTAGTCGTAACCGTCTAGAGCAGCGACGCGCGCCTCGAGCACCGAGCGGGAGGCCATGACCGGCACCAGGGCGTCGAGACGCGTGCGGACTTGCTGCAGGCAATCGGCGCCGCTGGTGCGGCAGAGCATGCCGCCGTCGGCTTCCGACTCGAGCAGTGGATAGTCCTCGAGTACGGAGCGATGGGGAGGCACCTCATCTTCGTCGGTCCATGCCCGCGACGCGTCGAAGCGGACGACATCATCGGCCAGCAGACGCTCTGCCTCCGCCACCGGGATGTCGTACTTCAGCGACCAGAGCGCTGCGAAACCGTTGCGTCCCGCCATAGGCCGTGGCGCCTCCACCAAGGCCAGAGCGTCGGCATCCGCGCGGGGAACCGGCATCCATCGACTGACGAGGTACGCCACCACGGCCAGCACAACCGCGCCAAAGACGACCAGGCCGAACCACCTGAAGAACCTTCGCATTCCATTTCCCCTGCACAGCATCCTGCAAGTGACTATATAGCCGCACGTCCATGCAGGCCTACAATAGCCCCATGCCCCCCGACCATCCCACGCACCGCGCTTCGGTGCAGAAGCTCTTCATCACCGGCCTGCTCACCCTGTTGCCCATCTGGCTGACGTGGGTGGTCATCAAGTTCGTGTTTGTGCTGCTGTCGGACATCAGCAAGCCCTGGGTCGAGCCGATGTCGCACCAGATCGCGGCGAACTTCCCCCAATCGCTGGGCTGGTTCAACGGCCTGTGGGTGCAGAACACGATTGCCATGATCGCCACGCTGTTCGTGATCCTGGCCGTGGGCGCATTGACGCGCCGCGTGGTCGGGCAGCGCCTGCTGCGCTGGTTCGAGGCGCTGATCGCACGCGTGCCACTGGCGAACGTCATCTACACCAGCGCGCGCAAGCTGCTGGACATGCTGGAGACCAAGCCGGGCAGCACGCAGCGCGTGGTACTCATCGATTTTCCGCATCGGGACATGAAATCGGTCGGTCTGGTGACGCGGGTGATCCGCGAGGAAGGCAGCGGCCGCGAGCTGGCGGCGGTCTACGTGCCCACCACGCCCAACCCGACCTCGGGCTATCTGGAGATCGTGCCGGTCGAGCTGCTGACGCCCACGGACTGGACCGTGGACCAGGCGATGAGCTTCATCATCTCCGGTGGTGCGGTGGCGCCGGAAACCATGCCGTTCACCCGCGCCGGGGACCGCTGAACCATGCATGCGCCGCGCACCCTGGATGATCGCGCGGTCCGTCTTTTCATCGTGCTGGCGGCGGTGTTCTGCGCCAACGCGGTGCTGGCCGAGTTCATCGGGGTCAAGATCTTCGCGCTGGAGGACACGCTGGGGATCGCGCCGCTGGAGTGGGCCCTGTTCGGCCAGACCGGATCGCTCAGCTTCACGGCCGGTACGCTGTTGTGGCCGTTCGTGTTCATCCTTACCGACACCATCAACGAGTTCTTCGGCAAACGCGGCGTGCGCTTCATCTCGTGGCTGGCGGTGGCCCTGATCGTGTACGGCTTCTGCTTCGCCTTCGCCGCCATCGCACTGGCACCGGCGGGCTGGTGGGTCGAGGCCGCGCAGTCGCAGGGCGTGCCGGATTACCAGAAGGCCTTCGCCGCCATCTTCGGCCAGGGCATGTGGACCATCGCCGGCTCGGTGGTCGCGTTCCTGGCGGGGCAACTGATCGATGTATCGGTGTTCCATCGCATCCGCAACGCCACCGGCGAGCGCTGGGTATGGCTGCGCGCGACCGGCTCGACCGCGATCTCGCAGCTGGTGGACAGCTTCGTGGTGATCTACATCGCCTTCGTGCTGGGCCCGCAGAAGTGGCCGACCTCCCTGTTCCTCGCCGTGAGCACGGTGAACTACGCCTACAAGATGCTCGCCGCGATCGCGCTGATCCCGCTGCTGTACGTCATGCGCCACGGTATCCGCCGTTACCTGGGGCACGAACGCGAACGACAGCTGCGCCTGGAAGCCGCCACGGACTGACGCCCGCCACATGCGCTAGGCTTGCACCGTTTCATCGAGGCGAGGCGGCGATGAAGGCAACCTGGATGCTCGGAGTGCTGTTGATGACCGCAGGCAATGCCGGCGCCGAGACGCGCGAAGCCACGATCGACGCGTGGATGCGGGACTACACCGGCACGGTGCCCGGCGCATCGGTCCTCGTGCTTCACGAAGGCGACGCGGTGTTCCAGCGCAGCTATGGACTGGCCGATCTCGAGGCCGGTGTCGCCGCGACGCCACAGACCAATTTCCGGCTGGCGTCGATCAGCAAGCAGTTCACGGCCGCTTGCATCCTGTTGTTGGCGGAAGAAGGCGCGCTGACCCTGGATGACCCCGTGCGCCGCTGGCTGCCAGCGTTGCCCGCAGCGACCGATGCGGTGACGCTCCGCCACCTGCTCAGCCATGCCTCCGGCGTGATCGACTACGAAGACCTGCTGCCCGAGGGCCAGGCCACCCAGGTGCATGACGCGGATGTGCTGCGGCTGCTCGAACGGGAGGAGCGCCTCTACTTCAAGCCCGGCAGCGATTATCGCTACAGCAACAGCGGCTACGCCCTGCTCGCGCTGGTGGTGGAACGCGCCTCGCGACAGCCGTTCGCCACCTTCCTGCGTACGCGCATCTTCGCGCCACTGGGCATGGACGCAACGGTTGCCCGCGAAGACGACGGCCCCGGCGTGGCGCATCGCGCATACGGCTACAGCCTCGCGAATGGCACATGGCAGCGTACCGACCAGAGCACGACCAGTGCGGTGCTGGGCGATGGCGGCATCTATTCGTCCATCACCGACCTCGCACGCTGGGACGCCGCCTTGTATGACGACCGCCTGCTGGGTGCCGCATCGCGCACGTTGGCGTTCCAGCCCGCCAACGCCACCCCCGAGCCCGATGTGGCGCATTACGGATTCGGCTGGCGCCTGCAAGGGGGAATGCAGTGGCACTCCGGCGAGAGCATCGGCTTCCGCAATGTGCTGGTCCGCTTCCCCACGCAGCGCCTGACCGTGGTCGTGCTGACCAATCGCGACGCTCCGGAACCGTATCGCCTGGCGCGTCGCATCGCGGGATTGTGGGGCGCCTCGCCCTGATCCACAGGCCAGCGAGCCGACCTGGCGGAGGAGGCTAATGTGACGTGAAAACCCGTCAAAACCGGCCAGTCGGTCAACGGTAAGCGCCTATAATTGTGACCGATTCAACATTTCGCAGCAGCAGAAGCGGGAGTGGGCGATGCACAAGTGGGCGATCCGAGGGAAAGGATGGCTGGGTTGCGGGCTGGCGATCCTGTTGCTGGCTTCGTGGTCGGCACAGGCACAGGACTGGGCCTACCGCGTACGCCCCGGCGACACGCTCTGGGACGTGACGGGTGCATACCTCAAGCCCACCATTCCCTGGCAGCGGCTGCAGGAACACAACGGCATCACCAACCCGTACGCGCTCGCGCCTGGCTCGACCCTCCGCATTCCGCTGCAATGGCTGGACAGCCAGCCCGCCCGCGCCAAGGTCGTGGCCGTGCAGGGCAGCGCCGTCACCCGGACCACGGCGGCAGGAACCGATGCCCCCGTCACGGCCGGCATGTCGCTGGCCAGTGGCGCCGTGCTCAAGACCTCGCCGGATGCATCGCTCAGCCTGCAGTTCGCCGATGGTTCGCGCCTGTTGCTGCTGGGCGGCAGTGAACTGCTGCTGGACCGCCTCACGCGTTTCGGCCGCTCCGGCATGGCCGACACACGCCTGCGCCTGCAGCGCGGGCGCATCGGCAATGAAGTGCGCCGCCTGCGCGGACCCGCGGCCAACTTCATCGTCGACACGCCCAGTGCGTCCTCCGCGGTGAGGGGTACCCGGTTCCGCGTCGAGGCCGCTGACGGCCGCACGCACACCGAAGTCCTCGAAGGCCGCGTCGCCGTGAGTGCGCGCAGCCAGCGCGGCGCGCTGGTCCGTCCAGGGTTCGGCGCGGTAGTGGCGGCGGGCCAGGCGGCCGTCACACCCGTCAAGCTGCTGCCCGCACCCAAGCTCGCGCAGGCGCCGCTGCTGTCGCAGAACACGCGCCCCGAGCTGGCCTGGCCGGCCGTGCCCGGCGCAACGCGGTATCGCGTGCAGGTGAGCGAAAGCGCCACCTTCGACAGCCTGCGGGTGGACGCGGAAAGCGATGCACCGGCCTTCACCCTGCCCGCGCTTGGCACCGGGCGCTATTTCGTCCGCGTGCGCTCGATCGGCGCAAACGGCCTGGAGGGCCGCGACGCCGTCGTGCAGGTCCGGATCGACGGCCAGCCCGTGCCGCCGTATTCCATCGCCCCGGCGGCGGCCAGCGTGGTCCGCACACCGGAGGTCACACTGAACTGGACCGGCGCACCCGACGCGGTCGCCTACGAGTACGAAGTCGCCGGCAGCGGCGGATACGCGCAGCCGGTCGCGCGTGCCCGCGTGGACGACGCCACCTCCACCCGGCTTCCCGATGCCCTCCCGCCGGGCGACTACACCTGGCGCATCCGCAGCGTGGATCGCCAGGGGAAGGCCGGCCCCTTCGGTGACAGCCTTGCCTTCACCCTGCGCCCCCTGGTCGAAGTAACGGCCATCGATGGCGGCGAAGCCGAAGCCGGCAACACGCGCGAGGTGACCTTCCGCTGGCTCGCCGGCCAGCCCGGCCAGCGCTACCGCTTCCAGATGTCGCGCACCCCGGACTTCAGCGAGGCGCAGGTGGACATGCTGGTCGACCAGCCCGAAATCACGCTGCCGCGGCTGCGTGGTGGCACCTGGTACCTGCGTGCCCAGACGATCGATGTCGACGGATTCGAGGGCCCGGTCCCGGCGCCGCAGGTGATCGACGTGCCCTGCCGGTTGTGCCGCATTGGCGCTGGAGCAGGGGCATTGCTCATACTGCTCGCCCTGTGAGTACCGCCGCGCCCGCGCCCAAATGGAAATCCCGCCTGCTGACGGCGGTGGGCGCGGCTGCGCTGGCGATCCTGGTCACGCTGTCCGGTGTGACCATGGCCCCGGACGCCGCTGTCTATGACGGGCTGGTGCTGGGCGCGGCCCCGGATGCCGACCCCCGCATCGTGGTGGTCGACATCGACCAGAAGAGCCTGGCCGAGCTGGGCCGCTGGCCCTGGTCACGGCGCACGCATGCGCAACTGGTCGACCGGCTTCGGCTGGCCGGCGCGAAGGGCATCGCGTTCAATATCCTGCTGTCGGAGCCTGCCCTCTTCGATCCGGAAGGCGATGCGCTGCTGGCCCGCGCGATCAGCCGCAGTGGCCGCGTGGTACTGCCGGTATTCGCCGAGCCCGTCCAGCTCAACGGTGCCACCGTCGAACTGATGCCGATCCCCGAGTTCGCCGCCTCGGCGGCTTCGCTGGGTCACGCCGAGATGGTGCTCGATGAGGATGGCGTGGCGCGCAGCGTCTACCTGCGTGCCGGCCTGGGTTCACCGCATTGGCCCTCACTGGCGCTGGCATTGCTCCAGTTGGAGCAGCCGCCCGGCGCCAACACGGAGCTGCCGGGGCGCCGGCTGGTGACCACCGACCTGGCGCCTGCATCACCCTACGAGTGGGTGCGCGACCACGAGGTACGCGTGCCGTTCGCTGCGCCGCCCAACGCCTTCCGCCATGTGTCCTATACGGACGTCCTCAACCAGCGCATACCGGCCTCGCTCCTGCGGGGCAACTGGATCGTGGTGGGCGTGAGCGCGACCGGCATGGGGCCGATCGCCCGCGCGCCCGGCCAGCCGGTGGCCGCCAGCATGAGTGGCGCGGACTACCAGGCCAACCTGTTGAACATGCTGTTGAATGACGCCGCCATCACGCCGCTGGGGGAAGGTTGGCAGGCGGGCTTGTCCGCGGCGCTCGCGGCACTGCCGTTGTTGCTGTCCCTGCTGCCGGGGCTACGCCGCGTCTGGCTGCCCACGGTCCTGACCATGGCAGGCACCGTGGTGGTTTCGGTACTGCTGCTGCGCTACGGGCACATCTGGTTTTCTCCCGTGCCGGCATTGCTGGTGCTCGCGCTTGGCGCATCGCTGTGGATCTACCGCCTGCTTCGCAGGACGCACAAACAGGCGCAGTCGGATGCGTTGACGGGACTGGCCAACCGCACCCGCTTCGATCACGCGCTGGACCAGGAGTTGCGCGTGGCACGTCGCAGCGGCCAGCCGCTGTCGCTGCTGGTGATGGATATCGACCACTTCAAGCAACTGAACGACACCCAGGGACACGCGGCTGGCGATGCCGCATTGAAGGCCCTGGGCCGCATCCTGCGCAGCCGTGCGCGGCGACCGCGCGACCTGGTTGCTCGCCTGGGTGGCGACGAGTTCGCGCTGCTGCTGCCGGAAACGTCGGCACAGGCGGCGGCAACCATCGCCACCACCATCCACGTGGATCTGGCCAACCAGGGCCGCAAACCCCACGGCACCAGCACGGGCACACCACCGCCGTTCACCGCCAGCATCGGCATCCACACCCACATGAGTGGCGACGACGCCGGGCCGGAAGACGTGTTCGATCGTGCAGACGCCGCGCTCTACCGGGCCAAGCAGGCCGGCCGCAACCGCAGCGTCAGCCACACCGGCGAGGCCGAACCGGTGGGAACGTCCGCCACGCGGGTCTGATGTCGGGTATCGGCGCCCGCACGGACCACGCCCCGGGCCTCAGACGTCCATCACCATTCCCGGCCTTGCGAGTTCCACCGGTGCGCCGTGGCGCTCCCCGATCTCGCCCGCGAGCGCTTCGCGTGCCTTGTCTTCGCCATGCACCAGCACCAGCGGCGGCGATGGCTGGAAGTTGTCGTACCACGCCAGCAGGCCGCGCTGATCGGTATGCGCGGACAGGCCACCGACCGTGTGGCGCTGGGCGTTGACGCGATAGTCGCGGCCGTGGATGCGGACCCACGATGCGCCATCCACCAGCCGCCGGCCCAGCGTGCCTTGCGCCTGGTAGCCGACGAACACGATGTGGGCGTTGCGGCGCCCCAGGTTGTAGCGCAGGTGGTGCTGGATGCGCCCGCCATTGGCCATGCCGGAACCGGCGATGATGATGGCGCCGTTCTCGATCTGGTTGATGGCCATCGACTGCTGCGTGGTTTCCGACACATGCAGATTGGGCAGGCGGAACGGATTGGGCGACTGCGACCACACCCGTCGCGCGTCCTCGTCGAACAGTCCATGGTGGCGCGCATAGACATTCACCACCTTGGCCGCCATCGGGCTGTCCAGGAAGATGCGCCAGCGCGACAGCTTCCACGCCTCCCAGTGCCGCGCGAACCAGTACAGCAGTTCCTGCGTGCGCCCCACCGCGAAAGCAGGTATCAGCACGTTGCCGCGGTCGCGCCACGCATGGTCGAAGATCTCGCCGAGTTCGCGGATCGTCTCCGGGCGGTCGCGGTGGTTGCGGTCACCGTAGGTCGATTCCATCAGCAGCAGGTCGGCCTGCGTGATCACTGCGGGGTCGCGCAGGATCGGCGTGCCCTTCGGTCCCAGGTCGCCGGAGAACACCAGCTTGCGGCCTTCGGCCCACAGCTCGACGATGGCCGAGCCCAGGATGTGGCCCGCATCGCGCAGGGCGATGTCCACGCCCGGCAGGATGGTCGTGCGTTCGTCGTAGGGCATCGGCTGCACCTGGCGCAGGGTCGCGTGCACGTCCTGCGCGGAGAACAGGGGCTCTGCTTCCGGCTCGCCATGGCGGCGGTCGCGGTTGGCGCGCTCGGCCTCGGACTCGGACAGCGATGCCGTATCCAGCAGCATGATCGGCAGCAGTTCTGCGCTGGCACCCTGGGTGTGGATGGGGCCGCGGAATCCGCGCTTGACCAGCAGCGGCAGCCTGCCGACGTGGTCGATATGGGCGTGGCTCAGCACCACCGCGTCGAGCGTGGCCGGGTCGAACGGGAACGGCTCGGCATTGCGCGCCTCGGCCTCGCGACTCCCCTGGATCAGGCCGCAGTCCAGCAGGATGCGCTTGCCCGCCGCCTCGACCAGGTGCATGGAGCCGGTGACTTCGCCGGCGGCGCCGTGGAAATGGACCTGCATGCAAATGCCCTCCCCGAAGGTGCGCCCAGTATGTGCCCTCCGGGGCGGGGAGGCATGACCTTCGACACACCTGCCCTCCCCGGGACAGGCGTAGAGTCGCGGCACGCCCCCACCCAGGGGGTTCCTTTTTTCCATTGCCCTGCCCGGGGCCGGAGTAGAACGTGATTGCCCGCAAACCCCAGATCCTGATGCTGTCGCTCGCCGTGGCCACCGTGCTGGCCGCCTGCGCCAAGAAGGAAGATGCCGCACCCGCCGCCGATACCGCCGCCAAGGCGCCGGCCGCGCTGGAACTGAAGCTGGACGAGAGCAGCCTGCCGGGCGTCAACCGTTTCCAGATCGGCGACCTGGATACCACCAAGAACGCCTGCACCGACTTCGCCGGCTATGCGAACGGCACCTGGCTGGCCGCCAATGCGATTCCCAGCGACCGCACCAGCTGGGGCGCGTTCGAGATGCTGGCCGAACGCTCCACCGCCATCCAGAAACAACTGGCCGAGCAGGCCGCTGCGCACCCGGGTGCGACCGGCGTGGAGAAGATCGTCGGCGACCTGTGGGCGACCGGCATGGATGAGGCCAAGGTCAACGCCCAGGGCATCGAGCCGATCAAACCCATGCTGACGGCCATCGACGGCCTGCAGGACAAGGACGCCATCGTGGCGTACCTCAACGAGTCCGCCGCGAAGGGCCAGGCCTTCCTGTTCGGTTTCGGCTCGTTGCCGGAGTTCAGCAATCCCGACATGAACACGGCGGTCGCCACGCAGGGCGGCCTGGGCCTGCCGGACAAGAATTACTACATCGACGCCGACAAGAAAGACATCCGCGACGCGTACATCGCGCACATCGCCAAGGTGCTGGAACTGTCGGGCACCACCGCAGCCGACGCGCAGAAGCAGGCCATCGACATCATGGCGTTCGAAACGCGCCTGGCGAAGGCTTCGAAGTCGCGCGAAGATCTCTCCCGCGACGTGAGCCTGTACAACAACATGGTGTCCATCGCGGACGCCGACAAGCTGACGCCGAACTTTTCTTGGACGAAGTTCCTCGAGTCGCAGGGCGTCGCCGGCCTGCAGCAGTTCTCGCTCGCCATCCCATCCTTCCACCAGGAAGTCAGCAAGATGCTCGGCGACACCGACCCGGCAACGTGGCGCGCGTACCTGCGCTTCCATACCGTCGACGGCGCGTCGCCCTACCTGAGCGATGCCTTCGCGAACGAGCAGTTCAACTTCTACAGCAAGACCCTGCGTGGACAGAAGGAGATCAAGCCGCGCTGGAAGCGCGTGCTCGATACCATCGAGGGGCAGAGCGGCGAAGCGCTTGGTCAGATGTACGTGAAGGTGGCCTTCTCGCCGGAAGCCAAGGCCAAGATGGAAACCCTGGTGGCGAACCTGGGCGCCGCGCTCAAGGCCCGCATCCAGAACCTGGCGTGGATGAGCGACGAGACCAAGGCCAAAGCGATGGAGAAGCAGGCCGCGTTCACCACCAAGATCGGCTACCCCGACAAGTGGCGCGACTGGGCCGGCCTGGCGACCAGCCGCGATAGCTACATCGGCAACGTGCTGGCCGCGCAGGAGTTCAACTACAAGTTCGACCTGGCCAAGATCGGCAAGCCCGTGGACAAGACCGAATGGGGCATGCCGCCGCAGATGGTCAACGCCTACTACAACCCGTTCCAGAACGAGATCGTGTTCCCGGCCGCCATCCTGCAGCCGCCGTTCTTCGACCCCAATGCGTCGGATGAAATGAACTACGGCGGCATCGGCGCGGTGATCGGCCATGAGATGACCCACGGCTACGACGACCAGGGCAGCCGCTTCGGACCGAGCGGCAAGTTCGAGAACTGGTGGAGCCCGGCCGACGCCAAGGGCTTCTCCTCCCGCACCGACAAGCTGATCGCGCAGTTCAATGACTACCGCACCAGTGACGGCCAGAAGATCAACGGCAAGCACACGTTGGGCGAAAACATCGCCGATCTCGGCGGTCTGGCCACGGCCTACGACGCGATGAAGGCGGCGGCCGGCGACACGCCCGACCCGAAGACCGACGGCCTGACGCGCGACCAGCGCTTCTTCCTCAACTGGGCCACCGTGTGGCGCCGCAACTTCACTCCGGAGGAACTCAAGAACCGCATCGCCACCGACGAACACGCCCCGGCGCAGTTCCGCGCGATCGGTGCGCCGTCGAACCTGCCGGCGTTCGCGGCGGCGTTCTCCTGCAAGGCGGGTGACGCGATGGTGCGCAGCGGCGACCAGCATGTCGTGATCTGGTGAGTCCCGCGTCAACATGCGATGCACGAAAGGCCCGGCGACGTCCGGGCCTTTCCTTTTGCGCATCCCCGGTTACGGTCCGCCCGGCGGTCGGCCGTTCGGGGGTGTTCCGGGCGTCACCCCTGTGCTGGCCACGCATCGAGGGGGCGTTGCAAGGCTGTGCTTCCACCCATCGAAGGAGGACTGCCATGACCCGTCTCACCGTGTCGATACTGGGCGCCGCGATCGCCTGCGTTGTGCTGGCCGCGTGCCAGAAACAGGAAACACCGCCTCCTGCGGACGCGCAGGCCACGGCTGAATCCACCGCCGCCGAGCCCGCCGAACGCGCCGCGCCACCCGTTGACCTCGAGCAGCTTGCCCAGCGCCTGGTTGCCAGCGCAGCGGTGAAGGAGGGCGATGCCGTCATCATCGTCGGCAGGACCCACGATGCCGAACTGCTGGAAGACATCGCGCTGCAGGTGCGCCGCGTGGGCGCTTTCCCGATGATCGAATACACCAGCGACCGGCTCGCCAAGCGGATGTTCTTCGATGTACCGGCGCAGTTCGACAGCCAGGCGCCGGCCCTGGACCTGGCGCTGTCCAAGGTCTTCGACGTGGTCATCTCGTTGAGCAACGGTACCTCGGAAAACCTGTTCGAAGGCGCCGACCCGCAGCGCGTGGCGGCGCGCGGCAAAGCCGGGGAAGCCATCGGCCAGGCGTTCATGAAGGAGAACGTGCGCCAGGTGGAGATCGGCAACGGCCTGTATCCCACGCCATGGCGCGCGCAACGGCTGGGCATGTCCGAAACCGAACTGGCCAGGACGTTCTGGGAGGGCGTCAACGTGGATCATGCCGCGCTGCAGACCCGGGGACAGGCGGTGAAAGGCGCGCTGGCCGCCGGCAACGAACTGCATATCAGCCATCCCAACGGCACCGATTACCGGATGCGGATCCAGGGACGCCCGGTGCTGGTCAGTGACGGCGTCATTTCACCGGAGGACATCCGCAGCGGCGGTCCCGCACTGCAGGTCTTCCTGCCTGCCGGCGAGGTCTACACCACGCCCGTCGCGGGCACCGGCGAAGGCCGCATCGTCGCCACCCGCGACTACTTCCGCGGGCAGGCCATCGATGACCTCGCCGTGACCGTCGCCGGGGGCAAGATCACCGCACTCACCGGGACAGGGCCCGGCTTCGCAGCGCTGAAGGCCGAATTCGATGCCGTGAGCGATGCCCGCAAGAACGACGTCTCGTTCTTCGACATGGGCATCAATCCGAACGTCAAACTGCCTTCCGGCAGCCAGGTGGGCAACTGGGTGCCGGCCGGCACGGTGACCCTGGGCCTGGGCAACAACCTGTGGGCAGGCGGCGACAATGTCCTCGCCTACGGCCTGAACTTCTTCCTGCCCGGCAGCACGGTGACGCTGGACGGCAAGGTCATCGTGGACAAGGGGCAATTGGCGTTGTGACGTCCTGGGTGGGCAGGGGCACGGACGCCCGCCCACCACGGCATGTGCGCTCTGTGACACAGCGCATGAATGTGCCGCCAAGACCGTCGGCAGATGTGGGGGACCGTGACAGGGCAGATGGGGCGCGCTTGCTAGAATCGCCCGACCCCTGAACCCCTGGATTCTCCTGATGCCCAGCCCGCGCCCCGCTCTCGGCCGCCCCACCCTGATCGCCTTCGCCCTCGTCATCGCGCTGGGCGCCCCCCATGCCGAAGCGCAGCGCAAGAAGCGCGCGACCACCCCCGCCGTGAGCGCGCAGTGCACCGACTTCTATACCGCCACCAATGCGGACTGGCTGAAGAACAACAGCCTTCCCGCCGGTGCCGGCAGCGTCAGCGTGCTGGGCGCCTTCCGCGAGCGCACCCTGGAGCAGCAGCGCGCACTGCTGGATGGGGCCATGAAGGCACCGCAAGGCAACGTGCAGAAACTGCTCGGCGACTTCTGGGCCAGCGGCCTGGACGAAGCCGCCGTGGAAGCGGACGGTTCCAGGCCCATCGCACCGCTGCTTGACCGCATCAACGCCATCAAGAAGCCCAAGGATGTAGCGCCGGCCATCGCCGCGCTGCACCAGGTCGGCGTGCCGGTGACCTTCAACTTCAGCCCGGACGTGGACCTGCAGGCGCTGGACCGCCACATCGGCTACTTCATGCAGGGCGGCCTGGGCCTGCCCGACCCCGCCTACTACACCCGCACCGACGCCGACACGCGCGAACTGCTGGGCCGCTACCGCGCCTACGTGAAGCAGGTGCTGGCCCTGACCGGCACGCCGGCCAACAAGCTGGATGCCGAGTCCGCGCTGGTCATCGACCTGGAAACCAAACTGGCACAGGTGTCCAAGCCGCTGGTGGACCTGCGCAGTCCGTTCGCCAACTACGCGCCGGTGCCGACCAAGGATCTGGGCAAGCAGTACCGCAACCTGCAACTGGATGCCTTCCTCAAGGTGCAGGGCGTCACCGACGACACCGTCTCCATGGCCGACCCCGCGCTGTTCAAGCGCCTCGATGGCCTCGTCGGCAGCCTGAAACCGGATCAGTGGAAGGCCTACCTGCGCTGGCGCGTGGGTGACGCCATGGCACCGTACCTGGCAAAGCCCTTCCGCGATGCCGAATTCGAATTCCGCGGCCGCGTGCTGCGTGGTGAAGCCGTCCCGGCACCGCGCTGGCGCCAGGTGCTGGATGCCGTCAACCTCGCCGCCGGCCCGATGCTGGGCAAGGAATACGCCGAGCGCTACGTGCCCAGCGAGCACAAGCGCCGGGCAGAGCAGATCGCCGGACAGGTGCGCGACGCGCTGGGCCGCGGCATCGAACGCAACACCTGGCTGAGCGAGGCCGCAAAGGCCGAAGCCAAGGCCAAGCTCGACAAGCTGAAGATCGAAGTCGGCACGCCCAAACGCGACCTGGACTACAGCGTGCAGCCGATGGGCCGTGGCAGTTTCGGCGGCAACATGCTGATCGCGTCCACCTGGCGCCACCGCGAGGAAATGAAGCGCATCGGCAAGGGCAACGCCGACCGTCGCTGGGACGTGCTGCCGCAGCAGCCCGCGCTGGCCTACGACCTGGCCCAGAATCGCTTGATCGTGACGGCCGCCGTGCTGCAGGAAGAGATCTTCGACGCGAAGCAACCGGCTGCCGTGCAGTACGGTGCGTTCGGCGCACTGGTCGGCCACGAGCTGAGCCGCGGTTTCGATGGCAAGGGTCGCATGGTCGATGCCAAGGGCCAGCTGCGCGACTGGTGGAGCGCAGCCGATGTGGCCGCGTGGAATGCACTGGGCAGCAAGGTGGCAACGCAGTACGGCGCTTACGCATATCCGGGGCTGAAGAACGTCAAGGTCAACGGCACGCTGACTCAGGACGAGAACCTGGCCGACCTGGCCGGTGTGGAACTGGCGTGGGACGCCTTCACCACCGCCGAACCGCAGGCCAATGCCGCCGCCAGGCAATCGTTCTACAAGGCATGGGCCACGCTGTGGGCGCAGAACCTGTCCGAAACCGAAGCCGCCCAGCGCGCCGCCGTGGACGTGCATGCACCGGGCCAGTGGCGCGCCAACGGTCCGCTCACCCAGCAACCGGCCTTCGCCCAGGCCTTCACCTGCAAGGCGGGCCAGCCGATGCAGGCGAAGGAAGCGGACCAGGTCCGGATCTGGCGCTGAGCCGGAAACGTCACCCTGACGAAAACGGCGCGGATATCCGCGCCGTTTTTTTGTTGCTGCCGCCCGCCTTATTTCACGACGCGCATCCGCGGCGGACCCCGGCGGCGTCCACCTAACGGTGGCTGGCCGCGCCAGTAGCGGATCATCAACCACCCGAACAGCATGCCGCCGAGATGCGCGAAATGCGCCACGCCGGGCTGCAAGCCGGTGAAGCCGAGCACCAGGGCGAGGACCGCGTAGAAGAGCACCAGCGTGCGTGCCTTGATCTCCATCGGCAACGGAAACACGATCATCCGCTGATTGGGGAACAACATGCCGTAACCCAGCAGCAGGCCGAACACGCCACCGGATGCACCGACCGTGGCGTATGGCAGCGCGCCGGCGGACACCATCCACCATCCCACGATCAGCTGCAGCAGGCCTGCGCCCACGATGCACACCAGGAAGTAGGTCAGGAACCGCTTGGGGCCCCATGTCTGTTCCAGCGACGAACCGAACATGTACAGCGCCAGCATGTTGAACAGCAGGTGCGTCAGGCCGCTGGTGTCGTGAAGGAACCCGTACGTCAGCAACTGCCATGGCATGAAGCCATGGCCCACCGGCCACAACGCGAACCATGCCTGGAACGCATTGCCCAGCATGAGCTGCAGGAGGTAGACGCCGACATTGGCAATCAGCAGGTTTCGGGTGACGGGAAGCAAACGGGGAAACATGGCGGGCCTCGGGACTGTCGCGTCACATCATAATCGGCGGCGCGTCACCGTGCGCCAGGCCCCCACAGGGCGGCATCGAGGTCGTCTTCCCTGCGCGGGCGTTTCACGCGCCCGTTCTCCACCTTCACACCTTCCGCGCGCAGGCGCTGGCTCTGTTCGCGGAACGCCTTCGAGCCATCAGGGAACGCGATGCGCCCATCCGACCGCAGCACGCGGTGCCACGGCAGCGTGGCATCGTCGTTCTGGCTGAGGATGCGCGCGGTGAGCCGTGCACGGCCAGGCAATCCCGCGCGGTGCGCCACTTCCCCATAGCCTGCCACCTGTCCGCGCGGAATGGCGCGAATGACGGCCAGAATGCGATCTTCGGGAGACTTGGCGCTCATGGCGGATTAGCATAGCGGCATCGGCAACACGGGAGTACACCATGCAGAACTTCGAACAGGTGCGCGGCTACCTGCATTCCTCCGGCTACAAGGTGGCGATGCACGACGCCTACGTGGCCTGCGTGGAACTGTCGCTGGACAACGGCAAGCGCCACCAGTCCATCTTCCTTTCGGAACTGGGCAACGACGACGAGCGCGGCTACCTGCGCGTGAGCACGGTGATCGCACCGATGACCGGCATCGACGCCAAGCGCGCACTCAAGTTCAACTGGCAGAGCAGCGTGGGCTACCTGGCCATCGGCGAGCTCGACGGCGTGCCCTACCTGCAGCTGTGCGAGAACCGTCCCTACGAAAGCCTCAACCCGGCGGAAGTGGACCGGCTGGTGCTGGAGATCGGCGGCCTGGGCGACAGCATGGAGCGTGCCCTCTCCGCCGAAGGCGACCTGCTGTAGGGCGGGCCCAGGCCCGCCATCGCGGAGTCGAAACAGAAAACGCCGGGCAAGCCCGGCGTTTTTCGTTTCAGCAGCTACGCAGATGCATCACGCCCAGCCGATCGCTTCCAGCAGGCGCAGCAGGCCGTAGGCGATACCGCCGGCCGCCGGGATGGTCAGCACCCACGCCCACAGGATGCGTTCGATCACGCTGAATTTCAGCGCACGCGGATTCTTGGCGAAGCCCACGCCCATGATGGCGGTCGAGATGCTGTGCGTGGTGGACACGGGCATGCCGAAGTGCGCGGCCACGGTCAGGATGGTGGCCGAGCTGGTTTCCGCTGCGAAGCCGTTGATGGGATGCAGCTTCACCATCTTGTGGCCCAGCGTCTTGATGATCTTCCAGCCACCGGACGCCGTGCCCAACGCCATCACGATGGCGCAGGTGATCACGATCCACATCGCGATGTCCTGCTCGCCGGCCGGACCCGGGTGCAGGAACGCCAGCCAGCCCGGCAGGTCGTCCAGCGCACCACTGGCTTCGGCGCCGAACAGCGTCAGCGCGATGATGCCCATGGTCTTCTGCGCATCGTTGTGGCCGTGCGCGTAGCCCATGTAGGCCGCCGACAGGATCTGCGCCTTGCCGAAGAACCTGTTGACGAAGTGCGGGCGCGCCAGTCGCCCCAGCCAGCCACCGGCACGCGACAGCAACGCGATCAGGCCCCACAGCGCCACCATCACCAGGATGCCGAGCAGGAAGCCTGCCACCGGCGAGGTGACCATCGGCAGCACCACCTTCCACAGGATGCCCTTGTTCTTGGTCCAGTCGCCCACCGTCTCGGACCAGATCAGTGCCGCCCAGTCGTTGTGGGCGGCGGCAAGCGCAGCACCGCACAGGCCACCGATCAGGGCATGCGACGACGACGACGGCAGACCCTTCCACCACGTGATCAGGTTCCACACGATGCCGCCCAGCAGCGCACACAGGATCACCTGCGAGGTCACCTGCACCACGTCGGTGTTCACCAGGCCGGAGGCGATCGTCTTGGCCACGGCGGTGCCCATCAACGCGCCGATCAGGTTCATGCCGGCCGCCAGCATCACCGCCTGGCCCGGCGACAGCACCTTGGTGGCCACGACGGTGGCGATGGAGTTGGCGGTATCGTGGAAACCGTTGATGAACTCGAAGACGAGCGCGGCCAGGATCACCACCAGCACGAGGGTCAGCATGATGGTGCGCCCTTAGCTGTTCTTCAGCACGATCTGGTACGCCACCACGCCGGCCTCGCGGCAGCGGTCGATGGCCTTCTCCAGGATCTCGAAGAATTCCTTCAGCAGGAACATCTGCAGGTGGTCCAGGCGGCCGGAATAGATGTCGCGGTACAGTTCCAGCATCAGCCGGTCGGCTTCGTTCTCGATCGCGCGCAGCTTCTCGTTGAGCGAGGTCATGCGATCGATGTTCATCTTCTTGATCTCGTGGACCATCTCCACGACCACGCTGGCCGCCTGCTCCAGCATCGCCGCGCGTGGCGCGAAGTCGATGCCGTCCAGGTGCTGGATGGCCAGCGAGTAACGGTCGGCGAACTTCTCGACCTGCTTCGGGATCTTGTACAACGCCGAGCCCAATGCCTCGATGTCCTCGCGCTCGATCGGCGTGATGAAGCTGTCCACCAGCGCCTTGCCGATCTTGTCCGAGGCCGCGCGCTCGCGCAGGCGCGCCAGCTTGAAGGCATCGAGCGCCGGCTGGCGGTCGGTGGCCTTCATCATGGTGTGCAGGGCCTTGGTGCTGTCGTGGGCGGCTTGGGCGGCCTCGTCCAACAGCGTGTAGAACTGCTGGCCGGAGCCGAAGATCGTCTGGAGGGAGAACATCGGGCGGTCCCACCGTCACGGGATGGACGGCTTCAGGGGCGGAATTATGACCGTTTCATGACGTTTCCGGACAGTCGGGGGCACGGGAACGGGGCAGCGCAGGCAGGTCCTGGCCAAATATCGCGTTCAGCTTCACGCATCCGTCCGCCGGGCGTTTGCTAAACTCGCCGCGCGCCCACCGGGTGCACTCTATGGACGACGACCCTACTTCCCCCCACTGTCCCCCGCGACAGACCCCGCCCGCCCTGCCGGCCCTCCCCGCCTTGAACGGAGGCTGCCGTGCTTGAGCTGCTCATCGTCGCTTTCCTGATCGTCATCAACGCCTTCTTCGCCCTGTCGGAGATGGCCCTGATGACGTCGCGCAAGCTCAAGTTGAAACAGATGGCACAGGAGAGCCGCGGCGCCCGTGTCGCCCTGCACCTGGCCGAGCACCCTGATAACCTGCTGTCGACCGTGCAGGTCGGCATCACTGGCCTGGGCATCCTCACCGGCATGTTCGGTGGCGACGCCATCGGCCAGATGATCGCCGATTGGCTGGCCGGCATCTGGCCCGACGCCCAGCGCTACACCACGGCCATCGGCACCGCATCCGCCGTCACGCTGATCACTGCAAGCTCGGTGATCTTCGGCGAACTGATCCCCAAGCGCCTGGCGCTGACCAATGCCGAAGTCATCGCGTCGGCCGTGGCCATTCCGCTGGACTGGCTGTCGCGCATCGCGCGGCCGGTGGTGTTCGTGCTGGGCGCGATCAACCGCGGCGTGCTGCGCATGCTCGGCATCCGTGACGACAACCGCAATGCGGTGACCGAAGAAGAGATCCGCATGCTGGTGACGGAAAGCCACGAGCAGGGCGTCATCGATGTCGACGAACGCAACATGATGAACCGCGTGCTGCGCTTGGGCGACCGTACTGCCGACAGCCTGATGACGCCGCGCAAGCGGATCGTCTGGCTGGATGTGGCCGCCAGCTACAGCGAGAACCTGGAAACGATGCGGGAATCGCAGTTCTCGCGCTTCCCCGTCTACCGGGGCAGCGACCAGGACGTGGTCGGCGTGCTGGAGGTGAAGACACTGCTGGACCGCTTCGCCGATCCGTCACCGGAGATCTTCCGCGACCTGCGCGATCCGCTGTTCGTTTCCGAATCCACCCACGCGATGAAGCTGCTGGAAATCCTGCGCGAGGAACAGCAGTCGCTGGCACTGGTGGTCGACGAGTACGGCGAGATCCAGGGCCTAGTGACCCTCAGCGACCTGATGGGTGCCGTGGTCGGCCGCCTGCAGGCCAGCGAGAACACCGAGGATGCGCCCTTGGTGGTGGTGCGCGACGATGGTTCGCTGCTGGTGGATGGCTCGCTGCCGAACGATGACCTGCGTGAGCTGCTCGGCGGCGTGGCGTTGCCGGACGACGACGAATACAACACCCTGGCCGGCATGATGATCGAACGCTTCGGCCGCATCCCGCATGTCGGCGAACGGCTGGACTGGGCGGGCTGGCGTTTCGAGGTCGTGGACCTGGACGGCGCCCGCATCGACAAGCTGCTGCTGCAGAAGCTGCCGGAAACCGACGGCGAAGACCTGGCCGTCTGACATGAGCCCCGATGCGACACCCCACACGAGCACGGTGACGCTGCTCGACGGCTTCGCCACCGGCGATCCCGACGATGTGCTGCGCCTGGGCGACCTGTTGAAGGACTTCGGCCCGGCCGCCTTCGGCATGCTGCTGTTCCTCGGCGTGCTGCCCGCCTTCATCCCGGTCCCGGGCGTGGGCGGCGCCATCGGTGGCCCGATGGTGATCCTGGTGGGCGCGCAACTGCTGCTGGGCATGCGCAAGCTGTGGTTGCCGCAGTTCCTGGCCCGCCGCGGCCCGCATCGCAGCGCGATGATGCGTTTCCGCCAGCGCATGGCACCCTGGCTGCGTCGTCTGGAGAAGCTGGTACGCCCGCGCATGGCCACGTTCCTGGACAACCGCATCGCGCTCAGCTTCACCGGCTTGCTGCTGATCCTGCTGGGCCTGCTGCTCGCGCTGCCGATCCCGTTCACCAACTACGTGTTCGGCATCCTGCTGCTGCTGTTCGCCCTGGCACTGCTGGAACGCGATGGTGCGCTGCTGCTGGTGGCGTGGGTGGCGGGCGGCATCGCCATCGTGGTCTTCGGCTTCCTGTCCGGCAACCTGGTCGAATCGCTAACCACACTGTTCGCGCGGTGGTTCTGACGCTTCCTGCTTTTGTAGGAGCGACGTAAGTCGCGACCGGAGCAATCAAACTGCTTTAGAAAAAAGAGCGCGCTGGTAAGGTCGGGCGATGCATCATCGCGTCATGTCATGGCGCACGGTCGCGACTCACGTCGCTCCTGCAACAGCGCCCTCTTTCAGGCCACGAGTTGCGCGAATTCGGCTGCGGTGACGGGATACCCCAGCCAGTAGCCCTGCGCCAGGTCGCAACCGCGCTCGCGCAGCAGGTTGAACTGGCCTTCCTTCTCCACGCCCTCCGCCACCACGGTGATGCCGAGCGAATGCGCCATCGCGATGATGGCCGTGGTCAGCGCGAGGTCGTCGGGGTCGCGCAGCATGTCGGCGATGAAGCTGCGGTCGATCTTCACGCCGTCCACCGGCACGCGGCGCAGATGGCTCAGGCCGGAAAAACCGGTACCGAAATCGTCCAGCCAGACCTTCACGCCAGTGCGATGCAGCGTGGCCAGCAGCGCGCTGGCGTGTGCCTCGTCGCTGATGACGGCGGTCTCGGTGAGCTCGAGGTGCAACCGCGATGCCGCCAGCCCGGTATCGCGCAGGCACTCGGCTACGACGTCCGGCAGGTCGCCGCTGCGCAATTGGCGCGGCGACACGTTGACCGAGACGAACAGCGGATCCAGCGCATCGCGATCGGTACCCCAGCGCGCGGCGGCCGTGCAGGCGGCCCGCAGGACGCGCGGACCGATGCTCTCGATCAGCCCACTCTGCTCGGCCACGTCGATGAAGACCGATGGCGCCACCATGCCCAGCTCCGGGTGCTGCCAGCGCAGCAGCGCCTCGGCACCGACGATGCGGCTGTCGGCCATGCGGAACACCGGCTGGTACATCAGGCTCAGTTCGCCACGCTCCCACGCGCCGCGCAGTTCCTGCTCCATCCGCACGCGACGCTCCACGGCCTGGTCCATCGCGCGGCTGTAGAAGCGGTAGCAGTTCTTGCCTGCCACCTTGGCCTGGTACATCGCGATGTCGCCGTTCTTCATCAGGGCGGTCGCACCGGATGCATCTTCCGGGAACAGGGTGATGCCGATGGACGTGCCCAGGAAAACCTGGCGGTCCTGCACCACGATGGGACGGCCCAGTTCGGCCACCAGTTTCTCCGCCAGACGCGTGGCGCTGCTGCGCACATCGCCGTCCTGGATCAGGATGACGAACTCGTCGCCGCCGAAGCGCGCCAGCAACGCGTCATCCCCGCCCATCAGGTCCACCGCATCGCGTATGCGGTGCGCGAACTGCTGCAGCACTTCGTCGCCGGCCTCATGGCCCAGCGTGTCGTTGACGCGCTTGAAGTCGTCGATGTCGGCGAACAGCAACGCCAGCTGGCGGCCCGCGCCGCGCAGCATCATCAGGCGGTGGTCCAGGCTTTCGCGGAACGCCAGCCGGTTGGTCAGCCCGGTCAGCGAGTCGGTGTACGCCATGCGGCGCACGTCGCGGTCATGCCGCGCGATGCTGTCGCTCATGGTGCCGAATGCACGCACCAGTTCGCCGACTTCGTCCTGGCGTTCGCTGGCCATGCGCTCGCCGTTGTAGTTACCCACTTCGATGTCGTGCGCCGCACGCGCCAGTTGCCGGACCGGCCGGATCAACGTGCGCTGCACGTACAGCATGATCGCCACGCAGGCGGCGACCAGCGCGGCCAGCAGCAAGGCGATCCAGCCAAGGTGGCGCGCGCCGAGTTCGTTGAGGCGCGCCCGCGCGGCCGCGATGGCCTTCTCCTCGTATGCCCGCACGGAGGCGACCGAGTAACCGACGCGTACCCCGCCGATGCGTTCGCTGCCGATCATGATGGGTTCGGACACGTCCACGATCTGCGCCGACCACTGCGTGTGCATGCTGCGGGCGTTGACGGCCTCGTAGGCCAGCGGGTCGGTCATCGTCTGTCCGTAGACGGCGATGTCCGCCGTTCCGTCGTGGATGATCCTGCCCTGGTTGTCGTACACCAGCACGTAGCTCACGTCCGGTTCTTTCTGCGCCGAACGCACGATGCTGCCGATCGCGTCCAGGTCGAAGTAGTACAGCGGATTGGCCAGTGCATCCCCAAGCTGGTCCACCGTGGCCTCGCCATGCCGGCGCAGGCTGTCCTCGACCATGCCGTGCATGGCGTCGCGCCCGAGGTCGGCGACTTCCTGCTGCATCACCTTCTGGCGGTGCAGCAGCGTCGCGAGCAGGGCGATGACCACGACCAGCATGATCGCCATCGCGGCCAGGAAGCGCGCCTGCAGGCCGAAGCGCAGCGCCCTCACTCCACCTGCTCCCTGACGCGGGCGACGCCACGGCGCAGGTTGTCCAGCGCCTGCTGCGATGCCGGATCCACCGGCAGGAACCGGGTGGTGCGGAAAAAGACGTTGAGCGCGTCGCGGGCAGCGGGATCGTTCGCCGCCTCCAGCAGCACCTCGCGCAGGCGCGCTTCCACCGCGGGGTCGAGGTCGCCGCGCACCATCTCGAGTGCGCGCGGGAAATCCTGGGTTTCGTGGATCACGCGGAAGTCGCGCCGGAAGCCCGGCGGCATGCGCCGCACATCGTCCCAGTCGAGGTTGCTGACCACGCCCGCATCGACCAGGCGCTTGTGCACCCAGGCCGCGATATTGAGCTCTGAGCGCGCGAAGACATAACCCACCGAATCCGCAGAGGGGCGGTCCATCGGCGAGAGCAGGATCTCCATCCGCTGGCCTGCATCCAGCAGGGCCACGGAGGGTGCGAAATAGGCGCTGGTCGAGGCGGTGTTCTGGAAGGCCACCGTACGGCCCTTGAGATCGGCCAGCCGCTCCAGCCCGCTGTCGCGGCGGACGAAGAACACGCCGTGGTAGCGGCTCACGCCCCCGCGTTCGGTCAGCAGCATCGGGCGCGCACCTGCACGCTCCTGCAGCCGCATGCCGGTGCCTGCCGTCTCGGTGACCCAGTCCACCCGGCCACGACGCAGGTAGCTGGTCATCTGCTGGGTATCCCGCGCCATCAGGATGCGACCTTCGGTGATGCCCACGTCACGCATCCGCGGCACCACGTAGTCGAGCAGCGGCTTGAGCTGCTCGTAGTGGGCCTTCGGGTCGTCGCTGATGCGTCCCAGAACCAGGACGCGTTCGTCACCGGCGGCGCTGGCCGGCGCGACGCTTGCGGGTAGCAGTGCTGCGCCGATCGCGGCCAGCGCCAGGCTGAACCAGGTTGTACGCAACGATAGGCGCCCGCCGAAACGATGGCGGCAGCCTAGCGGAAAACGTGACCTTAAGACAGTGATCCGGCGCCACCACTGCCCGCCAGCCGGGCCATGCGCTGCGCATCGGCCAGGATGCCCCGCAGCAGGCGTACCTCCTGCTCGTTCAGATCGGCCTTGTTGAACAGCCGCCGCAGCTTGCGCATGGCCGAATCCGGCGTGCGCCCCTTGTGGAAATCGATCGCATCCAGCGTCTCGCCCAACTGGAGGAAGAAGCCCTCCATGTGCGCGTGGCTGGCGGGCGCTTCATCGGGCGGTACGACCACGGCATCCGCCACCTGCGTGCGCTCCAGCAGCGCGAGTCTCAGCTCGTAGGCCAGGACCTGCACGGCCGCCGCCAGGTTGAGCGAGCTGTACTCGGGATTGGCCGGGATGTGCACCGCCGCGTGGCAGAGCTGCAGTTCCTCGTTGCTCAGCCCGGTGCGCTCCCGGCCGAACACCAGGGCCACCTCACCACCCGTCGCGGCACGCCCGACCGCGAGGGCAGCCGCCTGCCGTGGCGCATGTTCTTCCAGTTGCACGCGACGGCTGCGGGCGGTGCAGCCGAGCACCAGCTGGCAGTCGGCCACGGCGTCGGCCAGCGTGGCGACCACGGTGGCATCGGCCAGCAGGTCGTCCGCCCCGGCCGCGCGCCGGTACGCCTCTTCCGCGGGGTAGTTCTCGGGCGCCACCAGCACCAGCCGCGCCAGGCCCATGGTCTTCAGCGCGCGGGCGGCCGCGCCGATGTTGCCGGGGTGCTGGGTGCCCACCAGCACGACGCGCAGGCGGGCGGAGGCGGCCAGGGAAACGGGATCGGTGAAGGAAACGGGCGTGTTCATGGGGGCAAATGGTAAACTGCGCGGGCCGGTCTCCGCGCCGTGCTGTTCTTTTCCACTTGTTCGCCCCACCCCACGCCTGTCCGAGGTTCGTTCGCATGCAGAAGCCCGTCGTCACCGTCATGACCAAGGCAGCCCGCCTGGCAGGCAACGTGCTGTTGCGCAGTATCAACAAGCTGGATGCGCTGAACGTGGTGCAGAAGGAGCGGATGGACTACGCGAGCGAAGTGGACGCCGATGCCGAGAAGGTCATCATCAAGGAACTGCGCCGCGCCTATCCGGACTACGGGTTCGTGGGCGAGGAAAGCGGCGCGCAGATCAACGGCCGCTACACCTTCGTGATCGACCCGCTGGACGGCACCAGCAACTACCTGCGCGGCTTCCCGCACTACTGCGTGTCCATCGCCCTGGTGGACAACGGCGAACCGACCGACGCGGTGATCTTCGACCCGCTGCGCAACGACCTGTTCACCGCCAGCCGCGGCGCCGGCGCGCAGCTCAACGAGCGCCGCATCCGCGTGGCCGACCGCAAGGAACTGGCCGGCACTGTCATCACCACCGGCTTCCCGCCGCGCGAACGTGCCCGTGCCGGCGCCCAGCTGGAGTGCGTCCGCGAATTGCTGGTGCACGCCGAGGACATCCGTCGCACCGGCTCGGCCGCGCTCGATCTGGCCTACGTTGCCTGTGGTCGTGCCGATGCCTACTTCGAAGCCGGCGTGAAGGACTGGGACATCGCCGCCGGCGTGCTGCTGGTCCGCGAAGCCGGCGGCAAGGTCTGCGACTTCCGTGGCGCCGCCCTGGGCAAGATCGACGGCCGCACCGCCCTCCCCCGCCAGATCGTGGCCGGCAACCTCAAGGTCGCCGAAGCGCTGCAGAAGACCATCGTGTCGTCGGGTTACGCGACGGCATTCAACGCGTGACGCCCGATGGGCGGGCTGTCGTAGGAGCGACGTAAGTCGCGACCGCGCATCCAGGGCGCCAGGGACACCCGCTACACGCGCCGATCCCAGCCGGTCGTGTCTCACCGATCCATCCGATGGTCCAGCCGTGCGGTCGCGACTGACGTCGCTCCTACACAAGACAACGCCACGAAAAAGGCCGCGCAATGCGCGGCCTTTTTCTTTGGGAAACCGCGCTGCTTACGGACGACGCGCCAGCAGCGCCTCGTCCTTGGCCTTGGGCATCAGGTCCTGCTTGGTGACCGTCAGGAAGCCGATGGTCAGCAGCGGACAGGCCACGAAGATCGACGAGATGGTACCCAGCACGATGCCGATCATCTGCGACAGCGCCATGCCTTCCAGCGAACCGCCGCCATACAGGTACAGCGCGAACACGGTCAGGAACGCGACGAACGAGGTGATGATCGTGCGCGACAGCGTCTGGTTGATCGAACGGTTCAGGATCTCCATCGGCTCGGCGCGCAGGTTGCGGAAATTCTCGCGCACACGGTCGAACACCACGATCTTGTCGTTGATCGAGAAGCCCATCACCGACAGCAGACCGGCCAGGATGGTCAGGTCGAACTCGATGCCGCTGAAGGCGAAGAAGCCGGCCACGATCAGCACGTCCGCCAGGGTGGTGACGATGGCGGAGACGGCAAACTTCCATTCGAAGCGCACGGCGATGTAGATCAGGAAACCCACCACCACGAACAGCAGCGTGTACAGGCCGTTGAGCGCGAGTTCCTTGCCGACCTGCGGGCCGACGAACTCGCTGCGCATCACCGTCGCCGTGTTGCCTTCACTGGAAGCCAGGCGCAGCACATCCTGCGCGGTGCGGTCGCTGGCCTCGGCGCCGGCCGCCGTGCCGGCGTCCTCGCGCGGCTGCAGGCGCACCAGCAGGTCGCTGCCGGTACCGAACGTCTGCACCTGGGCGCTGCCGTAACCGCCGGCTTCCAGACGCTCGCGCACGCTGTCCACGTTGGGCGGGGTCTGGAAGCGCAGTTCGACCACCGTGCCACCGGTGAAATCCAGCGCGAAGTTGAAGCTCTTGAACGCGATGGCGCCGATCGCGGCGATCGCCAGCAGCGCGGCGATGCCGATGGACACCCAGCGCACGCGCATGAAGTTGAAGTTGGTGGTGTGCGGGATCAGCCGCAACGGGAAAAGGCTCATCTTCTGTCTCCCGTCAGATGGCGATGGACTTGATCTTGCGGCGGCCGCCGTAGATCAGGGTGGCGATGCCGCGCGACACGGTGACCGCGGTGAACACGGACGTCAGGATGCCGATGACCATCGTCACGGCGAAGCCCTTGAGCGGGCCGGTGCCGAAGGCATACAGCGCCACGCCCGCCAGCAGCGCGGTCATGTTGGAGTCGAAGATGGTGCCCGACGCCTTGTCGTAACCGGTCGCGATGGCGGCCTGAGGTGGCACGCCCGCCCGCAACTCCTCGCGTATGCGTTCGTTGATCAGCACGTTGGCGTCCACCGACATGCCGATGGTCAGCGCCAGGCCGGCGAAGCCGGGCAGCGTCATGGTGGCACCGAACAGCGACATCACCGCCACCACCATCACCAGGTTGAGCAGTAGCGCGATGCAGGTGATCAGGCCGAACATGCGGTAGTACACCAGGAAGAACGCCAGCGCGAACACGAAGGAGAACACCACCGCCTTGGTACCGCGGGCGACGTTCTCGGCGCCCAGGCTGGGGCCGACCACGCGCTCCTCGATGAAGTCCATCGGCGCGGCCAGCGAGCCGGCGCGCAGCAGCTTGGCCAGGTTGTCGGCCTCGGTCTTCTCCAGGCCGGTGGTCTGGAAATTCTTGCCGAACACGCCGGCGATGCGGGTCGGCGCCAGCGCTTCCTCGCGCACGCGAACGCTGCGCACTTCCTTGCCGTCGACCATGGTCACGGTCGGCACGCGTTCGATGTACACCACCGACATCAGCTTGCCCACGTTGGCGCTGGTGTAGTCGAACATGCGCTGGCCGGCGATGTTGTTGAGGGTCACGTCCACGGCCGGCAGGCCGTTGTTGTCCACGCCCACGCGGGCGTTGACCATTTCGTCACCGGACGCCAGCACGCGCTTGTTCAACAGCACCGGACCGGCGTTGTCGCGCAGCTGGTAGACCTTGGCCTCCGGTGGGATGCGGCCGCTGGCCACAGCGTCGGCGGCATTGCCTTCCACCACGGCGCGGAACTCCAGCGTCGCGGTCGCGCCGATCAGGCGCTTGGCCTCGGCCGTATCCTGCACGCCGGGCAGCTGCACGACCACGCGGTCGTTGCCCTGGCGCTGGATGATGGGCTCGGACACGCCGATCTCGTTGATGCGGTTGCGCAGCGTGGTCAGGTTCTGCTCGATCGCTTCGCTGGCGATCTGCTCCAGCTCCGCCTGCGGCAGGCCGATGGTGATCTGGTTGCCGGCGGCCTGGTAGGTCAGGCCCGAACCCGTGGCCAGCGTGCCGCCCGTGTTGCCGCGTGAGCTCAGGGTCTGCGCCAGCGCCTGCTGCGCGGCGGCAACGTCTTCGCCATCTGCCAGCGTCACCACGATGCTGTTGTCGGGGCGACGTTCGACCGCCGTGTAGCGGACGCGCTTGTCGCGCAGGGTGACGCGGGTGTCTTCCAGATAGCCGTCGACGCGCTTGTCCAGCGCCGCCTTCTGGTCGACCTGGAGCACGAAGTGCACGCCGCCCTGCAGGTCCAGGCCCTGCACCATCGGACGCGCACCGACATTGCCCAACCAGTCCGGCACGGTGGAAGCCAGGCTCAGCGCGACCAGGTAATCCTGGCCCAGCGCCTCGCGCAACGCGTCGTTGGCCGTGGTCTGTGCCTCCAGGCTGGGCAGGCGCACGAGCATGCTGGCGGCCTCGGTATCGACCTCCTTGGCCTGCACGCCCGCATCCTTCAACGCGGCATCCACGCGGCTGCGCAGCGCGGCGTCGATGGCGAAACCGCGATTGGCGGTGATCTGCACGGAGGGATCCTGCGGATACAGGTTGGGCAGCGCATACAGTGCGCTCGCCAACACGACGATCAGGATCAGGACGTATTTCCAGCGAGGGAATTCAAGCATCGTGGCGACCCGCGCAGGCCCTTCCCGGGCACGCGCTCAGCAATGGTTCGGAAACAGCGGGAATCCGTCCTGCCGCATGCACGGCAGGGCGGAGGAGGCGGATCAGGCGGACTTCAGCGTGCCCTTCGGCAGCACGTTGCCCACGGCGGCCTTCTGCACGCGCACGCGCACGTTGTCGGCCACTTCCAGGGTGACGAAGTTGTCGCCGATGTCGGTGACGGTGCCGGCGATGCCGCCGGACGTGATGACCTCGTCGCCCTTGGACAGCTTGTCCAGCATCGAGCGGTGTTCCTTCGCGCGCTTCATCTGCGGGCGGATCATCAGGAAGTACATGACGGCGATCAGGGCGATCGGCATCAGCAGGCCGAAGCCGCCCATGCCCTGCGGGGCCGGCGCGGCCTGCGCGAACGCGGGGGCAATGAAGAAATCAAGCAGATTCATGGACTTGTCCATTCAGTATTAAAAGCAGCCGGGGATTATGCCATGCGCGGCAGGGGGCCGCCCGGGCTACCCGCTGGCCCGGACCGGAAAAGACCGCGACAGCGCCGGATGGTTCCCGGCCGAGGGCGAAAACCGCCCCGCGCCGGGGCGCCATGGAGCCGCCAGCGGTGCCCTCGCCTCCTACAGGGGCATGGGTTCCGCGCCCCGGGCCGCGTAGAAGGCGGCCCGGAAATCGGAGAACCGCCCCTCCGCGATGGCCGCACGCATCCGCGACATCACCTGCTGGTAGTACCAGAGGTTGTGCAGCGTGCCCAGCATGGGGGCCAGCATTTCGTTGCAGCGATCCAGGTGGCGCAGGTAGCTGCGGGTGAACCCGTTGCGGCAGGCATAGCAGCCGCACCCCGGTTCGATCGGCTGTAGATCGTGCTCGTACTTGGCGTTGCGGATGCGGACCGTGCCGAACGAGGTGAAGTAGTGGCCATTGCGTGCGTTGCGGGTCGGCATGACGCAGTCGAACATGTCCACGCCGCGCGCCACCGCCTCCACGAGGTCTTCGGGCCGGCCGACGCCCATCAGGTAGCGCGGCTGGTCCTCCGGCAACTGCGGGCAGGTGTGTTCGAGCGTCGTGTCGCGTTCCTGCTCGGTCTCGCCGACCGCGAGGCCGCCGATCGCGTAGCCGTCGAAGCCGATCGCCTTCAGGCCGTCCGCCGAGCGCGAACGCAGGTCGTGGTGCACGCCGCCCTGCACGATGCCGAACAGCGCCGCGTCGTTGCCTTCGTGCGCGCGCTTCGAGCGCTCCGCCCAGCGCAGCGACAGCTCCATCGATCGCTCGATGACGCGCGGGTCCACCGGCTTGCCATCCACGTTCACCGGCGGGCACTCGTCGAAGATCATCACGATGTCCGAACCCAGCACACGCTGGATGTTCATGCTCTCCTCGGGGCCGAGGAACACCTTGCTGCCATCCACCGGCGAGGCGAACGTCACGCCTTGCTCGGTGATCTTGCGCCGGTGCGCCAGCGAGAACACCTGGAAACCGCCGGAGTCAGTGAGGATCGGCTTGTTCCAGCGGGCGAACCCGTGCAGGCCGCCATGCGCGCCGATCACGTCCAGTCCCGGCCGCAGGTACAGATGGAAGGTGTTGCCGAGGATGATCTCGGCGCCCAGGTCCTCCACGTGTTCGGGCAGGATGCCCTTCACCGACCCGTAGGTGCCCACCGGCATGAAGGCCGGCGTCTCGATCGTGCCGCGCGGGAAAGTCACGCGGCCGCGGCGGGCGGCGCCATCGGTGGTGAGCAGGTCGAAGGACATGCGGCTCATGCGGACACCATGCCGCGCGCCCGATCTCCGTCATTCCGGCGGAAGCCGGAATCTACTTTGCTGTTGGTGTTGCGGTCGGAAGCCAGAATGAAAATGGTTGACCCGCCATTCGGCGGTTGAAAGCCCGGCGTTCGCCGGAATGACGGCACGATTTCTGACGCGGCATGAGCACGACTCATCTGGCTTCCTCCGGGAACAACAGCATCGCGTCTCCATACGAAAAGAACCGGTATTGCTCGCGCACCGCATGGGCGTAGGCGGCGAATACCCGCTCCTTGCCGGCGAACGCGCTGACCAGCATCAGCAGCGTGCTCTCCGGCAGGTGGAAGTTGGTGACCATCGCGTCCACGCTGCGGATGCGGTAGCCGGGGAAGATGAAGATCTGCGTCTCGCCCGCGAACGGCTGCAGTTCGGCGTCGCCGGCTTCCGTACGGCGTGTCGCCGACTCCAGCGCGCGCACGACAGTGGTGCCCACGGCGATGACGCGCCCGCCCCGGGCACGCGCCGCGCGCACCTGCTCGACCAGCGCCGGGCCGACATTGAGCCACTCGCTGTGCATGCGATGCTCGTGGATGTTGTCCACGCGCACCGGCTGGAAGGTGCCCGCGCCCACATGCAGCGTCACGTGGCCGAATTCCACCCCACGCTCGCGCAGCGCGGACAGCAGCGCATCATCGAAATGCAGGCCAGCGGTCGGTGCCGCCACTGCGCCCAGTTCCCGCGCAAAGACCGTCTGATAGCGCTCGTCGTCGTCCTGGCCGGGATCGCGCTGGATGTAGGGCGGCAACGGCAGCCGCCCGGCCGACAGCAGCCAGCTTTCCAGCGAATCCGGCACATGGAAGCGCAACTGGTAGAACTCGCCGTCACGACCCACCACGTCCGCCTCGCCACCGGCATCCAGCTGGATGCGGCTGCCCGGCTTGGGCGATTTGCTGGCGCCGATCTGCGCACGCGCGGCGTTGTCCGGCAGCAGGCGCTCGATCAGGATTTCCACGCGCCCGCCGCTTTCCTTCTGCCCGAACAGGCGCGCGGGAATCACGCGGGTGTCGTTGAACACCAGCAGATCGCCGGGCTGTACCCATTCCGGCAGGTCGCGCACATGGCGATCGGCGAACGGCACGTCACCCGGCGGCACCACGAGCAGCCGGCTCGCGGAACGCTCGGCCAGCGGCGCCTGCGCGATCAGCGCATCGGGCAGGTCGAAGTGGAAATCGGACTTCTTCACGGTTGGGGCCTTGCGGGGGCGTGCATTGTACGTGAGCGGACCCGGACGCCCTGCCGTCAGCGCTCGAACTTGGTCGACAGCACGATCGACGAGGTGGTGCGCTCCACGCCTTCGAGCGCGCCGATGCGGTCGGTCAGCAGGTCCATGTCGCCCACGGTCGGCACCGCGCCGATGGCGATCAGGTCGTGGCTGCCGCTGACCGAATGCAGCACCCGCAGTTCCGGCATCGCCCGCAGCGAGGCGACCACCGAGGTCATCTGCTTGGGGTGCACGGCAATCATGATGTGCGCGCGCAGGTGGCTGCGGTCGTACTCATCGTGCACGCGCACGGTGTAGCCGCTGATCACGCCTTCGCGCTCCAGCCGCTCGATGCGGCTCTGCACCGTGGTCCGTGACAGGTTCAGCCGGCGCGCGATCTGGGCAGTGGAGGCCCGTGCGTTCTCACGGAGCATTGAGAGCAGTTGCTGGTCGGCGTCGGTGAGTTTCATGCGGCAGCTTGAGTTTCGTCGAATCGACGAAATATCCTCTAAATCAGCGCAGTTCACAACTGTCAAATGACGAATTATTCCCGATAATAACGGTTTGCCGCTTGCTGCCGGAGGATTTCCATGGCCCTGATTGACCACCTCGCCCCGCTCCGCGCCCACCAGGGCCAGCGCCTGACCCACGGCCTGGACGATGCCGCCATCGAGCGCCTGGCAAAGACCCATCCGGACCTGACCGCCGTCATCGAAGCGGCCGCAGCCGAACATGCCCGCCTGAAGGACGAGTTCGCCGAACTGTTCGACCTGGATGAGGCCGAGCAGCTGCGCGCCGTGCAGGCCGGCTACGTCAACTTCTACGCCGAAGACGCCATCAACCCCTACATCGCGCTCGCCGCGCGCGGCCCGTGGGTCGTCACCCTCAATGGCGCGGTGCTGTACGACGCCGGCGGCTACGGCATGCTCGGCTTCGGCCACACACCGGCCGCCGTGCTGGACGCGATGGCGCGCCCGCAGGTGATGGCCAACATCATGACCCCCAGCCTGTCGCAGCTGCGCTTCGACCGCGCCCTGCGCAAGGAGGTCGGCCACACCCGCGGCGGCTGCCCGTTCGCGAAGTTCCTGTGCCTGAACTCCGGCTCCGAGTCCGTCGGCCTGGCCGCGCGCATCGCCGACATCAACAGCAAGCTGATGACCGATCCGGACGGCCGCCACGCCGGCCGCACCATCAAGCGCATCGTGGTGAAGGGCAGCTTCCACGGCCGCACCGAACGCCCGGCACTGTATTCGGATTCCTCGCGCAAGTCGTACCAGCAGCACCTGGCCAGCTACCGCGGCGAGGATTCGGTCATCGCCATCCCGCCGTACGACGTGGATGCGCTGAAGCAGGCGTTCGCCGATGCGGAGGCCAAGGGCTGGTTCGTCGAAGCCGTGTTCCTGGAGCCGGTGATGGGCGAAGGCGACCCGGGCCGCTCGGTGCCGCCGGCGTTCTACGCCGCTGCGCGCGAGCTGACCCGCAGCCACGGCAGCCTGTTCCTGGTCGACTCGATCCAGGCCGGCCTGCGCGCGCACGGCGTGCTGTCCATCGTCGACTACCCCGGCTTCGAAGGCCTGGACGCGCCGGACATGGAGACCTACTCCAAGGCACTGAACGCCGCGCAGTACCCGCTGTCCGTGCTCGCCGTGAACGAGCGCGCCGCCGGTCTGTACCGCAAGGGTGTGTACGGCAACACCATGACCACCAACCCGCGTGCGCTGGACGTGGCCTGCGCCACCCTGGCCCAGCTGACCCCGCAGGTGCGCGAGAACATCCGCAAGCGCGGCCTCGAAGCCGTGCAGAAGCTGCAGCAGCTGCAGGCGGAACTCGGCGGCCTGATCACCAACGTGCAGGGCACCGGCCTGCTGTTCTCGTGCGAACTGTCGCCCGCCTTCAAGTGCTACGGCGCCGGCTCCACCGAGGAATGGCTGCGCCAGCAGGGCCTCAACGTCATCCACGGCGGCGCCAACTCGCTGCGCTTCACGCCCCATTTCGCCATCGACGGCGAGGAACTCGACCTGCTGGTCGGCATGGTGGGCAAGGCGCTGCGCGAGGGTCCGCGCATCAGCCAGGCCGCGGCGGCCTGATCGGAAAGCGGACCCCAAAGAAAAGGCGAGCCTCGGCTCGCCTTTTTCTTTCCTGCAACCGCCCGCCTCGCCTTACGGCTTCTGCGTGGCGAAGCGCTCCAGCGACGCCTGGATCAGCGCTTTTGCTTCCTTCGCATCGCCGTAGCCGTTGAGCTGCACCGGATTGCGGCCCTTCGGCAGGTCCTTGTAGACGCGGAAGAAGGCCTCGATGCGCTGGCGCTCGATCTCCGGCAGGTCGGCCAGGTCATGGATGCCGGCATAGGTCGGGTCGATCTTGTCGGTGGGTACGCCGATGATCTTCTCGTCGTGCTTGCCGTCGTCGAGCATGCGCAGCACGCCGATCGGCCGGAACTTCACCAGCACGCCCGGATGCAGCGGCTCGCGCGTCAGCACCAGCGCATCCAGCGGGTCGCCGTCGCCGGCCAGCGTGCGCGGCATCGAGCCGTAGTTGGCGGGATACGCCACCGGCATCGACTGGAAGCGGTCCACGAAGACCAGCCCTTCGTCGTTGATCTCGTACTTGGTGAAACTGCCCGCGGGGATCTCCACCGCCAGCAGTACCTCCTCCGGCGCCGCCTTCGGCTGCTGGGCGAGGAACGGGTGGCGGATGTGCGCTTCGCGAGCGAGGGCGTTCCCCGCGCAAAGGGCGAGCAGGAACATCAGACAGACACGACGCATGGCAGGCCTCGTTGTAGGAGGGGCTTCAGCCCCGACAGAATGGATTCGGAAAAACTCGGCAGTCGGGGCTGGCTTTCAACAGCCGAATGGCTGGTCAGCCCCTCCTACATGAGTCGCATCATTCCCAGCACCGGTCGGCGCGGCCCTTCAGGGTCTCTGCGCGGATGCACGTACGTTCTTCGATGCGGCCTTCCGCGTGCTCGACGAGCTGCTTGCCCGCCACCCCACCATCGACGAGGTCGAAGGCATCGTAGAGGCGGCCCGTCGCCGTGCGCGCCTCGTAACGCAGACGCGGACCGTCGAAGCGCAGCACCTGGAAAAGCTGGGTGTCCTCGGCGACGGGCCGCATCGTCTTGCGCGCCTCGTCGGAGAGCCGGTACTGCTTGGCGCCGGTGACGGACACGACGAACACCGGCGTCGGCGCTTCGTTCTTGAGGCGGCCGTAGACGTGATCGTGGCCCTGTAGCACCAGGTCGACCTTGCGCCTGCGGATCACCGGCAGCAGGTGCTGGCGCAGCAGCACGTTGTCGCGGCCTTCACGCGGGGAGAAGAACGGCTGGTGCGTCAGCACGATGCTCCAGCGCTTCGGATGGCTGGCAAGCACGCCGTCCAGCCATCTCGCCTGCGCCTTCGCTGTCCCGAGATCCAGTGCCGACGTACCGTCGATCACCACCACGCGCACGTCCTGGTAGTCGAACCAGTAGGTCGTGCGCTTCGCCTGCGCCACGCCGTTGCCCGGCAGCGCGAAGGTCACCGGCCAGTGGGCGCCCAGTACGCGGCGTTCCTGCGGCGTGTCCTCGAACTCCTCGAAGTACTCATGGTTGCCCGGCGCCGGCGCGACCACCAGCGAGGTCGGCAGCACTTCGTTCGCTTCGAACCACTCGCCCCACTCGTTGTCGTCTTCGCCATCGCCGCCGCTGACCAGGTCCCCGGCGAACAGGGCCAGGCGCGCATCCGGCGCTGCCCGCATCGCTTCGCGCACGACCCGCGTGGTCAGGCTGACGTTCTTGTTCTGGGTATCGCCGAAGTACAGCAGCGTCAGCGGCGAGCCCGTCGTCGCGGCCGTGCGGGTGTGGTGCCACGCGCTCCAGGTGAGGTCGCCCTGCACGCGCCAGGCGTACAGCGTGTCGGCCTGCAAGCCGTCGATGTCCGCGCGATGATGGTGCGCATCGCCGTTCTCGGTCTTCAGTGGGATACTGGTCGCGGTGATCCGGCGTGGCTCACCCATGTCGGGCGAATCGCCCGCGACGACGATCTCCAACTGCGGCGCGCTGACACGCGCATCCGTGCGCCACGCAACCGAGAAACCATTGGCCGCGTCCTGTGCGGGCGAGGCCACGATGCGGTCCGGGAACCCGCTGGGCGCATGGCGCACCACGCCCTTCGGCACGCGTGTGTTCGGTTCGGGCTGACGCGTCGTCGCTTCCTGCGCGAGCGTCGCCGCGCAGGTCCCCAGCAACAGCACGGCCAGCACCCACTTCATCCCCGCATCCCCTGCCCGCTTCATTCGGCGCGGCACTCCGGCAGCGACAAGGCCTTGGCGATGTCGCGCCAGTCGAACGCCGCCACCGCCTGGTCGTCGTCGACGGCGTAGAACGCACCCTGCGGGAAGCGCGCGTCGGCGCTCTGGTCCAGCCATACGCCGTCGGTGTTCGCGGTCTTGTTGCCGGCGAATGCACCCTTGTACGCCAGCGTCGTGCGATCGAACACGTGGAACACGCTGCGGTCCTTGAACTGATCGGTGGCGATCCAGTAACCGGCGCCGCCCACGCACTGCGCCAGCGCCATGCCCTCGGCTTGCGCCTTGAACAAGTCCGCGCCGATGTCGCGGCCACGATAGGTGCCATCCAGCCCGTACTCGCGCAGGCGCGTGCCGACGGCGACATCCTCTTCCGCCAGCAGCAGGCGGTCGTTCGCCGCATCCCCGAACACGGACTCCGCGATGCGGATCGCGCCCTTCCCGCCCGTGTCGCCGAACGTGCCGGCCAGGTTGGCCTTCCAGCCGCCTTCCGCGCGCTGCAGGTGGTAACGCTTGAAGCGCTGGCCCAGCTCGGCCAGCGGTGGCGGCGCGTCTTCGTTCTGCGGCGACATGTAGTTGTCGCTGACGATCACCTCGTAAGCATCCTTCTGCGGGCGCACCCACAGGCCGTACGGCTGCTTCAGGTCTTCCGCGCCGAACACGAGCAGCGGCTTGAAGTCGGGCAACTGGAAGACCTGCACGCGCCGGTTGTCGCGCTCGACCACCAGCACGAGGTCGTCGATCACGGCGATCCCGTTCGGTCGCTGCATCTGGCCCAGCTCGCTGCCCGGACCGGAGACCGTGCGCAGTTGCTTGCCGGTGCTGCCGTCGTAGACGACCAGGCGGTGCGTGTCCTTGGCGGTGGCGATCAGCCAGCGTGTACCGTCTCCCGCGCGCCAGCTGGCCGGCGAATCGACGTTCTCGGCGGGCGTCGCCGCCGTGATGAAAGCTTCCGGCACGACGACGTGCGCGACCTTCGCTTCGCCGAGCAGCGGGTCCTTCTCGACGTTCTCGTCGGGCTCCTTCTCGCGCACCTGCGCACTGGTTTCCGCAGAAGATGCGGCCGGCGTGGCGGGCTTTCCGCCGCATGCGGCGATCAGGAGCGGAACGGCAAGCAAGGCAAGGCGTGGTTTCACTGGTTTCCCCATGACATGACGGCGTCAACAAACGGTCATGTTCTACGCAGGCTTCGTGACGCTTTCGTGTCAACGGACGACACGCGGATACCTGTCATGCGACGGGAACCTGCGTGTCATGTTGCCGCCATGTGACGTGCTTACAAAGTGCCGTTTACTTTCGTCACGGGGACGACACACGATGAAACGCAATGCCTTGGCCGCCTCGCTCTCGCAGGTGCTGTTCTGCGCTGCCCTGCTGCCGGCCAGCTTCGCCGCCACTGCCCAGAACCAAGCGCCGGATGCCGGTGCCGCGGGCGACCCCAAGCAACTGGACACCGTGGTGGTGCAAGGCGAAATCGCCTACCGCGACCGCACAGATGACATCGCGCCCACTCTGGTCTACGACCTGGAGTACTTCCAGCGCTTCGAGCCGAACACCGTCGGCGATATGCTCAAGCGTGTGCCCGGCGTCGGCTTCGTCGGATCGGACATCATGGAATACGACGGCGTGCAGCTGCGTGGCCTGGGCGGCGGCTATACCCAGGTGCTGATCAACGGGAAGAAGGTGCCGGGTGCCGGCGACGACCGCTCGTTCTACGTCGACCGCATCCCGGCGGAGATGGTCGACCACATCGAGATCAAGCGCAGCGCCAGCGCAAACCGCAGCGGCGATGCGATGGCCGGCGCGATCAACATCGTGCTGCGCGACGCGTACGAATTCACCGGCAGCTACATCCGTGTCGGCGTGAATCGCTGGGACGATGGCGAGGTCAACCCGACCTTCGGTGCCGTGACATCGTTCGAGGCGCTCGGGGGCCGCCTGTTGGCGGGCATCAACGTGCAGGACCGGTATCGCGCCAAGACCAAGCGCTCCGACCGCTTCACCGACAACACCCAGGAAGAGAAGGTCAGCTGGGAGGACCAGACCGAGGTGAAGGACGGCCGCGACTACTCGGCCAACCTGTCCTACACCGCCGACGTCGGCGAGACCGGCCGCTTCAGCATCGATGGCTTCTACGTCAAGACCGATCGCGACGTCACCGAAGTGTCGTTCGAGGAGGAACTGGACGACGACGAGACCGTCAACCTGCGCGTACCCGGCCGTGACCCGTACGACCAGAAGAACTACGGCATCGGCGCCGAGTACAAGTTCGACATGGCGGGCGGCACCACCGCAGTGAGCGTTGACTACGCCCGTTTCGAGAACTCGCAGGCCACCACGGAAGGCGAACACGTCTACGTGAGCGGCGCGGAGAACTGGGACGACACCTGGAGCATCCCCGCGGATGCAGAGTGGGACGAAACCGTCTACGAAGCCGAATCCGTGACCGCAAAGGATTCCGAGACCGGCTTCCGCCTGACCCACGCACGTCCGCTGGGCGGCGCCGAACTGGAGTTCGGCGTGGACTACCGCACCAAGAAGCGCGAAGGCCTGCTCGTGAGCTACGAGTGGGAGGCCGAGGAGGAGGACGAGACCCCGGCGTCCCTGGCCGATTACGAGCTGGACGGCAGCGTGGCCTCGGTGATCGAAGAAAAGCGGCTGGATCCGTACATCATGCTCAGCGGCAAGGGCGATGCCTTCTCGTGGGAAGCCGGCCTGCGTTACGAGACCACCAAGTCCGAGGTGGAGTACCTCGAGGACGATGAAAGCGAAGGTCGCGTCAGCAAGGACTACAACGAGCTGCTTCCGTCGGTGAACCTGCGCTGGAACCTGGGAGACGCGGACCGCATCAGCCTGTCGCTGGCCAGGACCATCAAGCGTCCCAACTTCAACGAGTTGCTGCCGGCCCTGCTGGACGGCGAGTTCGGCGACAACGACTACATCGGCAACCCGGAACTGGATCCGGAAACCGCCAACGGACTGGACCTCGGTTTCGAACACCGCCTTGGCCGCAAGGGCGTGGTCGGCCTGAATTTCTTCTATCGCGACGTGAAGGACCTCATCGAGATCGTCAACACCGGCGAGCCCAGCGAAGAGATGCAGGACACCTGGGAAGAGATGATCGAGGACGGCGACGCTGTCGACCTGGCCGATGCGATGGCGCAGGAACCGGCGGAAAGCTGGCTGTACACCTCGTCCAACGTCGGTGACGGCAAGGTCTACGGCTTCGAGTTCGACGTGTCCACGCCGCTGTCGGCGATCGGCCTGGAGAACACCGGCATCTTCGCCAACTATTCGTGGGTGAAGTCCAAGGTGGACGACTTCCTGGGCGAACGCCGCTTCAACGACCAGGCCAAGTCCGTCTACAACATCGGCTTCATCCATGACATCCCGGCGTGGGGCGCAAGCTTCGGCGCCACCTATCGCAAGCAGGGCGACGCCTACGCTCGCGTGCTGGGAGAGGAAGCCCTCATCCGCTACGGCGGCGAACTGGACGTGTTCGTCGAGAAGCGCTTCGGCACGAATGTCTCCGTGCGCCTGAGCGCCAACAACCTGCTGGATGCCAGCAAGGACGAGTACTTCGACAAGTTCAACACCCTGCAGGACCAGATCGACCGCGACTACGACGAATACGAACTGGAAACCGAAGAGGCCGGGCCGAGCTACCAGTTGGTCATGCGCTGGGCGTTCTGATCGGCGGCATCGCCACGGTCCATGCGGAAAGCCGGCGTATGCCGGCTTTCTGCTTTGTGGGACCAGCGGGTTTGATGCAGACTTCCAGCTTCTCCTGCTGCCCTGCCCCGCCATGAAGACCGTAGAAGTCCGCCACCCCCTCGTGCAACACAAGATCGGCCTGCTGCGCAACGCCGGTCTCAACACCAAGGATTTCCGCGAACTGGTGACCGAACTGGGCACGCTGCTGGCCTACGAGGCGACGGCCGATCTGGAACTGACCACCGAGACCATGGCGGGCTGGGCAGGCCCGGTGCAGGTGAAGAAGATCGCCGGGGCGAAGATCACCCTGGTGCCGATCCTGCGCGCCGGCCTGGGCATGCTGCCCGGCGTGCTGGCGCTGATCCCCACTGCGCGCGTCAGCGTGGTCGGCCTGCAGCGCGACGAGGAAACACTGCAGCCCGTGCCCTACTTCGAGAAGCTGACCGGACGGCTGGAAGAACGCGACGCACTGATCCTCGACCCGATGCTGGCCACCGGCGGCACGCTGATCGCCACCATCGACATGCTGAAGCGGGCGGGCGCGAAGCGGATCAAGGGCATCTTCCTTGTCGCCGCGCCAGAAGGGCTCAAGGCACTGGAAGCGGCGCACCCCGACGTGGACGTCTACACCGCCGCCATCGACGAGCGCCTCAATGACAAGGGCTACATCCTGCCGGGCCTGGGAGACGCGGGGGATCGTATTTTTGGAACGCGGGTGGGGTAACGCAACTCCCTTCTCCCATCGGGAGAAGGCGCCCGGAGAGCCTGCCCCGTACTTGATACGGGGGCGGACGAGGGTACGGCGAAGTTAGCGACATTCGAACCATCACGGACTCCGCCACACCCTCACCCTTCTCCCGCTGGAGAGGGGCTCAAATCTCAAGCCACCAGCATCCGCGCGTGCAACTCCGGGACTTCATGCGCGGTGCCGAACTTGCCCTTCTCGTCGCGGGTCACCTGCGCCAGGGCGCAGCCCGGGTCGTGGGTGAAGAACAGGCGGACGTTGCGGACCAGCTTGTCTTCCAGGAAGGCGCGCTTCTCATCGATCAGCAACTCGGCGTTGCGGTCGTAACCCATGGTGATGGGCACGTGCACCCAGGATCGGCCGGGAATCAGGTCGGCGCAGAACACCACGCCACCATGGGGCTGATCGTCCATGCGCTCCGGACCGACGATCTCGGCCAGCATCAGGCCCGGCGTATGGCCATCGCTGAAGCTGAAGCGGACGGTGTCGCCGAGCGCCACGGAATACTCGCCGGAAACGAGTTCCAGCCGACCACTGGCTTCCAGCAATGGCTGCAGGTCCGGGATGAAGCTGGCGCGATCACGCGGATGCGGCTTCAGCGCACGCTGCCAGTGCTCGGCACCGACCACGAAGGTGGCGTTGGGGAACAACAGTTCCGGCGCATGACCGTCCTGCCACGGCGCCAGCAGGCCGCCGGCATGATCGAAGTGCAGGTGGCTGAGCACCACCACGTCGATGTCCTCGTGCGAGAAACCGGCGTCGCGGAGCGAGTCCAGTAGCACGTGACGCTCTTCCTGCACGCCGAAGCGCGCGCGCATTTTCGGTTCGAAGAAGGCCCCGATCCCGGTCTCGAACAACACCGTCTTGCCGTTCAGCGGCTGCGCCAGCAGCGCGCGGCACGCCAGCTCGATGCGGTTCTCCGCATCGGGCGGTGACCACTTCTCCCACATGGCGCGCGGCGCGTTGCCGAACATCGCGCCGCCATCGAGTTTCTGGGAATTGCCCAGCAGCGACCAGAGTTTCATGCGGCGATTCTACGCCCCGATTTGCTCCCTGTAGGAGCGACGTAAGTCGCGACCGCAAGGCTTGCAGACACGTGACGAGTGGCGCGTGCCGTTCAGACAGTCGCCCGACGCGCCGGGGCCGGGGCCGGGGCCGGGGCCTCGAAGCAGCGGTCGCGACTCACGTCGCTCCTACAGAGGGGCCAAGCCCTTTCAGGGCTTCGCAGCGGATTCCACCACCTTCGCCGCGCCCACCGGATTGCGCGGATCGCTGCCGCCACTCAACACGTTGGCCGCCTTGTTCCACTCCACCGTCTGCAGGTTGCCCCACACATGGCTCGAACCGCGACCACCCTGCGCGCTGTTGCCGGGCACCTTGAATTTGTGACCCATGGCTTCCAGCGCCTGTTGCGACGCAGGACTCAGCGCGTTGGTCTCCATCTCGATGAGATCCGGCATCCACTGGTGGTGGAAGCGCGGCAACGCGGCGACCGGCTGCGCATCCAGGCCCGCGTCGTAGCCCAGCACGCCCAGCAGCACCATGGTGATGATGCGGCTGCCGCCGGGTGTACCGAGCACCGCCACTTTTTCCGGCGACTCCATGAAAGTGGGCGTCATCGAGCTGAGCATGCGCTTTCCTGCCTGGGGCGCATTGGCTTCATAGCCCATCACGCCGAACGCATTCGGCGTGCCGGGCTTGAGCGCGAAATCATCCATCTCGTTGTTCAGCAGCACGCCCGTACCCGGCGGCACCAGGCCCGAGCCATACAGCAGGTTCACCGTCTGCGTGCCGGCGACGCGGTTGCCTTCGGCATCGATGATCGAGAAGTGGGTGGTTTCCTCGTCTTCCAGCGGGGTCTGCTGGCCGGAGAGCTGGTCGCTGGGCGTCGCTTTCTGCGGATTGATCGTCGCGCGCAGGCCGGCGGCGTAGTACGGGTTGGTCAGCGTCTTCAGCGGGATTTCGACGAAGTCCGGATCGCCCAGATAGAAGGTGCGGTCGCGGAACGCACGACGCATCGCCTCCACGATCAGGTGCGTGCGTTGCGCCTCGTCCAGGCTGCGTAGATCGTGGGCATCGAGGATCTGCAGCATCTGCGCCAATGCCACGCCACCGGACGATGGCGGCGGCGCGGTGGTCACCTGCCAGTCGTTGTACTTGAAGGTCAACGGCTCGCGCTCACGCACGGTGTAGCCGGCCAGCTCCTTCGCCGTCCACTGGCCACCTTCGGCCTTCACCCCGGCCAGCAGCAGCTTCGCGGTCTCGCCGCGGTAGAAGCCGTCGAAGCCCTGCGCGGCCAGGCGTTCCAGCGTGCGCGCCAGGTCCGGCTGCCTGAACGTGTCGCCTTCCTTGATCGGCTGGCCATTGGCGAGGAACACCGAACGCGTGCCCTTGTACCGTTCCATCACGTCGCGGCGTGCCTGATAGCCCCGCGCCATCCGCGCATACACCGGGAAACCGTCGCGGGCCACGCGGATCGCAGGCTTCAGCGAGGTTGCCAGGGGCAGCTTGCCGTACCTCTCGGCCAGATGGACGAAGGCCGCCGGCAGGCCGGGAATACCCGCCGCCCAGGGACCGTTCTCGGCACGGTCGCGGTTGAACTCCCCATTGGGCAACAGGTACTTGTCAGGCGTGGCCGCAGCGGGTGCGGTCTCGCGCGCATCCACGAAGGTCTGCTTGCCGGTCTTGCCGTCATGCAACAGGAAGAAGCCGCCACCGCCCAGCCCGGAACTGATCGGCTCAACCACCGACAGCGTCGACGACACCGCGATGGCGGCGTCGAAGGCATTGCCACCCTGCGCGATGACATCAAGGCCGGCCTGCGTGGCAAGCGCGTGCGCGCTGGCGATGGCGACACCGGGCGGATGCGACGAGGCGGCGGGACGGACAGCATCGGCAGCCTGTGCGGCCGGCACGAACGCAACGAACAACAACAGGGCGAACAGACGACGCTGGATCACGATCTCTCCTGGACGATAACCGGCACGGAGCGCTGCCGTGTGGCGGATCAGCCGGCCTGCAGCCGGAGCATCTTCGCGAACAGTGCTTCGTGGGTCTCAGGATACGCCGGATCGGGATCGATGCACTCTACGGGGCACACGACGACACATTGCGGTTCGTCATGATGGCCGACGCATTCGGTACAGCGCGCCGGATCGATCACATAGATCGTCTCGCCCATCGAGATGGCCTGGTTGGGACAGGCCGGCTCGCAGACATCGCAGTTGACGCAGAGTTCGTTGATCTTGAGGGACATGTTCTTTCGTCATTCCCGCGACAGCGGGGATGACCTTTTCACCAGGGCGTGGCCGCCGGAGCGGCCACGCCTGGAAAGGTCACTTGGCTTCGACGAACACGTACTCGGCTCTGCTCGGGGCCACTGCCGCCTTCACGCGCTCGCTGTCCTCCGCCTTGCCGATGAAGAGGATGCGCACGCCCTTGAAGGTGTCGGCTTCCACGCCTTCGAACGCGGCCACGGCCAGGTCGGCGATCTTGACGCTGGACGGCGAACCGAACGCGATCAGGTTGCCGCTGGTCACGCCACGCGCCACGGCGCCCTTGGCCTGTTCCAGCTGGCGGCCGTACTTGGCCTCGAACTCCGGATCGGTCTCGGCCGGCAGGTAGTACACGTAAGGCGTGTTGGTGATCGTGCCCATGTTGGCGTCGACCACCTTGCTCAGGTACTCCTTCCACGCACCGTCTTCGGTCGTGGTCGGGGCGACCAGCGCGACTTCGGCCGGCTGGGCCGGCGCTTCTTCCTGCTTCTTGCACGCCGCGAACGGCAGCACGAGGCAGGCGGTGAGCAGCATGCGGGTTGCGATGTTCTTCATGGGTGTTCCCCCTCCTGTTGGATCTGTTGTCGGAATCGCGGCGCGCTCAGGCGCCTTGTCTTTGCTTTTGCCATTGTGCCTTCAGCGCCGCGACCACGGCCGGCGGCACGAAGCCGGACACGTCGCCGCCGAGCCGGGCGATCTCGCGCACCAGCGACGACGAGATGAAGCCGTACTGCTCGGCCGGGGTCAGGAACAGCGTCTCGACCTCCGGGATCAGGTGGCGGTTCATGCTGGCCAGCTGGAACTCGTATTCGAAGTCGGACACCGCACGCAGGCCACGCAGCAATACGCCGCCGCCCACCTCCGTGACGAAGTGCGCGAGCAGGCCGTCGAAGCCCCGCACTTCCACGTGCGGATGCTTGGCCACCGCATCGCGGGCCAGCTCGACGCGCTGCGCCAGCGGCAACGCGGGGCCTTTGCCCGGGCTTTCCGCCACCCCGATGATCACCCGCTCGAACAGCGGCGCGGCGCGGTCGATCAGGTCGATATGGCCATTTGTGATCGGGTCGAACGTGCCGGGATAAACCGCCGTCCGATTGCGTGCCACAGTCATTCAGTCGTCGCCGGCGAATCGTCGGGGCGAAGTGTAGCAGCGCCCTGCCCTGCGGGGGTCCGGTACACGGCGAAGCGCACATCCCGGCTGCCGCCCTCCCGGTGCAGGGTCCAGCCGGCCGGCACGCGGGGGGCTGTTCCGGCGGGCGATTCGACGTAGATCCACGCGCCCGGCGCCAGATGGTTCCGCAGGCCGTCGATGGCTTGCTCCCACAGGCCATCGGCGAAGGGCGGGTCCAGGAATACCAGGTCGAAGGCGCCCCCACGGCCGCCCAGCCACGCCAGTGCGTCAGCCGCGTGCACCTCGGCCGGTGCGGACAGCTTTGCCACCGCCTCGCGCAGCGCCGCGGCCAGCCCCGGGTCCCGCTCCACCAGCACGGCGTGCGTGGCGCCGCGCGACAGCGCTTCCAGCCCCAGCACGCCGGTACCGGCGAACAGGTCGAGCACACGCGCGCCCGGCAATGCCGGCATCAGCCAGTTGAACAGGGTCTCGCGCACGCGGTCGCTGCTCGGCCGCAGGCCGGGACGGTCCTGCACCGCCAGCTTCGTGCCGCGCCATCGCCCACCGATGATCCGCACCTGGCCGGCGCCGCGCGGCGCGGAGGCAGGTGCTGGGGAGGGACGGCGGGGGCTTCGGGACATCGGGGCGACGGCGACGGAAGGCCCCGCATGATACTTCCCGTGCAGGAGGGGCTTCAGCCCCGACCGCAGGTCAGAACACGCGCCTGGCGTTCAGCGGCGCTTACCAGATCGCGGCGCATCGGTGACAGGATCGCGGTCGGGGCTGAAGCCCCTCCTACAGGGCGTCGTGGGTTGAAATCGGCGGACATACCCATACACCGGGACGCATCGGCCGCGCCTGCGGCCCGCATACCGATCCAAGGAGCACGTCCACGATGACCACCGAAACCCGCAAGGAAACACTGGGCTTCCAGGCCGAAGTGAAGCAGCTGCTGCAGCTGATGATCCACTCGCTGTACTCGAACAAGGAGATCTTCCTGCGCGAGCTGGTGTCCAACGCCGCCGACGCCGCCGACAAGCTGCGCTTCGAGGCCCTCAAGGACCCCACCCTGCTGGCTGAAGATCCCATTCTGCGCATCCGCATCGGCTTCGATGCCGAAGCACGTACGGTGACCATCGACGACAACGGCATCGGCATGAGTCGCGATGAGGCCGTCGCCCATCTCGGGACGATCGCGAAGTCCGGCACCGGCGACTTCCTCAAGGCGCTGTCCGGCGACCAGAAGAAGGACGCCAACCTGATCGGCCAGTTCGGCGTGGGTTTCTACAGCGCCTTCATCGTGGCCGACCGCGTGGACGTGTTCAGCCGCCGCGCGGGCCTGCCCGCCAGCGAGGGCGTGCACTGGTCCAGCGCCGGCGAAGGCGATTTCGAAGTCGCCACGGTCGACAAGCCCGAACGCGGCACGCGCATCGTGCTGCACCTGAAGGACGGCGAGGAGGGCTTTGCGGACGGTTGGAAACTTCGCGGCATCATCAAGAAGTACTCCGACCATGTCGGCCTGCCGATCGAGATGCAGAAGGAACACCACGGCGAGGACAAGCCCGCCACGCCCGAATGGGAAGCCGTCAACAAGGCCAGCGCACTGTGGACGCGCGCCAAGTCCGAGATCAAGGACGAGGAATACACCGAGTTCTACAAGCACATCGCCCACGACTTCACCGACCCGGTGGCATGGAGCCACAACAAGGTCGAAGGCAAGCTGGAATACACGTCGCTCCTTTACGTCCCGGGGCGCGCGCCGTTCGACCTGTACCACCGCGACGGCGCCAAGGGCCTGAAGCTGTACGTGCAGCGCGTCTTCATCATGGACCAGGCCGAGCAGTTCCTGCCGCTGTACCTGCGCTTCCTGCGCGGCGTGGTGGACTCGTCCGACCTGTCGCTCAACGTTTCGCGCGAGATCCTGCAGTCCGGCCCGGTGGTGGATTCGATGCGCTCGGCGCTGACCAAGCGCGCGCTCGACATGCTGGAGAAACTGGCCAAGGACAAGCCGGAAGACTACAAGGCGTTCTGGACCAACTTCGGCCAGGTGCTGAAGGAAGGCCCGGCCGAGGACTACGCCAACCGCGAGAAGATCGCCGGCCTGCTGCGCTTCGCCTCCACGCACGATGCCTCGGGCGCACCCAGCGTATCGCTGGCCGACTACGCCGGTCGCCTGCAGGAAGGCCAGGACAAGCTGTACTACCTCACCGGCGAGTCCTACGCGCAGATCAAGGACAGCCCGCACCTGGAGATCTTCCGCAAGAAGGGCATCGAAGTGCTGCTGCTCACCGACCGCATCGACGAGTGGCTGATGGGCTACCTGACCGAGTTCGACGGCAAGTCCTTCGTCGATGTCGCCCGCGGCGACCTCGATCTGGGCGCGCTGGACAGCGAAGACGAGAAGAAGAAGCAGGAGGAAAGCGCGAAAGCCAAGGAAGCCCTCACCGGCCGCATCAAGGCCGTGCTTGGCCTGGACGTGGCCGACGTGCGCGTCTCGCACCGCTTGACCGATTCCCCGGCAATCCTCGCCATCGGCCAGGGCGACCTGGGCCTGCAGATGCGCCAGTTGCTGGAGGCCAGCGGCCAGGCGGCGCCGGAGAGCAAGCCGGTGTTCGAGTTCAACCCTGAGCACCCGCTGATCGCGAAACTCGATGCCGAGAGCGATGCGAACCGCTTCGCCAGCCTCACGCGCGTGCTGTTCGACCAGGCTGCGCTGGCCGCCGGCGAGAGCCTGAAGGACCCGGCCGGCTACGTGAAGCGACTGAATGCATTGCTGCTGGAACTGTCCGCATGAAGGATCCCTTCTCCCCGCAAGCGGGGAGAAGGTGCCCGCAGGGCGGATGAGGGGCGAACGAAGTGGCGGGAAGTTAGACGTTTCGTGTGCTGAAGAGGCGAGTCACTCGACAGGGCATCTGTCATTGCCGCATCACGGCTCCGTCAGCCCCTCACCCGCCTTCGGCACCCTCTCCCCGTAAACGGGGAGAGGGAGAACTCACATGGATGCCGACGTTACGCGCTTACATCCAGCAAACCGCCCAACACCTGTCCTGCCACCTTAAGCACGAACAGGTTCGCGCCGGCCATCGCCTCGTAGGTCAGCATCGCCGCCACATCCTCCACCGGGGCGGTCGGATCAGCAGGTGCCTCGACCACCGTCGCCGACACTCCGCCCATCGCCTCGGCGGACAGCGCCACACCCTGTCGTGCAGCATCCGGCGTGGCCAGATTGGCGATGTTGTGCGCTGCGGCCTGCATGCCGAGCGAGGCGGCGCGCAGGCCGGACGTAGCGATGCCGGCGATAGGGGTCATGCGATGACTCCACAGGGTTTCCAGCCTCGATATCGGCCGCCGCCGGCCCCACTTTAGCCCAGCGTCCACGGCCGCCCGGCAGCCGGGTGATAGCATGTCGCCCTCTTCGAGATACCCCCTGAAATGATCGGTTTTTTCCGCCGCAAGAAGCCCCAGGACGGCCCGGACGCCGCCCAGACCCGCCCCAGTACCGAAGAACTCGCCGCCGCCTTTCCGCGCGCGCCGGGCGAACCACTGCCGGCGGACGCAATCCCTGCTTCCCCTCCCGTGGCGGACGAAGCGGTGCCGAAGGCGGATGCGCCCCGGAACGATGCCGGCCCGCTGCCCGAACCCGCCGCTGCTGCGCCAGGAGCGGAGGAACCGGAGCCCGTCGATGCCGCGCCCGCGGCGCCGGCCGGCAAGTCGGGCTGGCGCGACCGCCTGCGCCGCACCAGCGCCGCATTGGGATTGGCCGGCCTGTTCACGCGCAACCCGCGCCTGGACGACGATCTGCTGGACGAGATCGAAACCGCGTTGCTGACCGCCGACGTGGGCGTTGCCGCCACGACCGCGATCATCGAAGACCTGCGCAAGCGGATGAAGGAACGCGAGTTCGCCGATGCGCAGGCACTGCTGAAGGCACTGCGCGCGGACCTGATCGCGCTCATCGCGCCGGTCGCCCGGCCCCTGGTGATCGACGCCAGCCGCAAGCCGTTCGTCGTGCTGACCATTGGCGTCAACGGCGTGGGCAAGACCACCACCATCGGCAAGCTCGCGCGCCGCTTCAAGCAGGATGGCCACAGCCTGATGCTGGCGGCCGGCGACACGTTCCGCGCCGCCGCCGTGGCCCAGCTACAGACATGGGGCGAACGCAACGGCGTACCGGTTGTCGCGCAGGGGCAGGATGCGGATCCGGCGTCGGTTGCTTTCGACGCGCTCCAGTCGGCCAGGTCGCGCGGCTTCGACGTGCTGATCGCCGACACTGCGGGCCGCCTGCACACGCAGACCGGCCTGATGAGCGAACTGGGCAAGATCCGCCGCGTGCTCGGCAAGATCGACGACACCGCGCCGCACGAAGTGCTGATGGTCATCGACGGCACCACCGGCCAGAACGCGCTTTCGCAGTTGCGCCAGTTCCACGCCGCGGTCGGCGTCACCGGGCTGGTGGTCACCAAGCTCGACGGCACGGCCAAGGGCGGCGTGGTGTTCGCGCTGGCGCGCGAGTTCGGCATCCCGATCCGCTATGCCGGCATCGGTGAGCGCTTGGAAGACCTGCGCGTGTTCGATGCGGAAGCCTTCGTCGATGCACTGCTGCCGGAAGCGCTGGGTGCCGGCTGACATCAGGCCCACCGCTGTCGTGGGAGCGACGTCAGTCGCGATCGACCACCGCGATGGCATCATCGCGACTGACGTCGCTCCCACGGGTCGTCCCGCGTGAGCAGGGCCATCCCCTTTGCCCATCGCCTGCTGGCCTGGTTCGACCGGCACGGCCGCCACGACCTGCCGTGGCAGCATCCACGCACGCCTTACCGTGTGTGGTTGTCGGAAATCATGCTGCAGCAGACGCAGGTAGCCACGGTCGTTCCGTACTTCCTGCGCTTCGTCGAGCGTTTTCCCACCCTGCCCGACCTGGCCGCCGCTTCCACCGATGACGTGATGGCGCACTGGGCAGGACTGGGCTACTACGCCCGCGCCCGCAACCTGCATGCGGCGGCGAAGGCATGTGTCGTGCAGCATGGCGGCGATCTGCCACGCGATTTCGACGCGCTGCATGCACTGCCCGGCATCGGACGCAGCACGGCGGGCGCCATCCTGGCGCAGGCGTGGAACGACCGCTTTCCCATCCTCGATGGCAACGTCAAGCGTGTACTGGCGCGCTTGCACGGCATCGCCGGCTGGCCCGGCCTGCCAGCGGTGGAAAAGCGATTGTGGGCGCTGGCGGACACGCACCTGCACGATGTGCCCGACGGCCGCCTGGCCGACTACACGCAGGCGCAGATGGATTTCGGTGCCACGCTGTGCACGCGCGCGAAGCCGGCCTGCGTGGTGTGCCCGCAACAGGATGGCTGCGTGGCGCGCCGTGATGGTCTGGTGGACGTGCTGCCCACCTCCAGGCCCTCGAAGACGCTGCCGGAGCGGGAGGCCGTGGCGCTGTGGCTCGAGAACGCCGATGGCGAGATCCTGCTGCAGCGCCGCCCGGAGACCGGCATCTGGGCCTCGCTGTGGACCTTGCCGCAGGCGGACACCGACGCGGGCATGCGCGACTGGTTCGCGCATGAAGTGCAGGGGCATTACGACAGCGCCGAGGAGCTGCCGGTGGTGGTGCACACCTTCAGCCACTACCGCCTGCACCTGCAACCGCTGCGCGTACGCAGGGTCGCCCTGCGTGGCAGGGTGCGCGACAATGACGATCTGCGATGGGTCGCTCGCGGCGAACTCGCGAAGCTGGGCCTGCCCGCGCCGATCCGCAAACTGCTGGGAAACTGAATGATGTCGCGCACCGTCTATTGCCAGTACGAACACCGCGACGTGGAGGGACTGGATTTCGTGCCCTACCCCGGCGAGTTGGGCAAGCGCATCTTCGCGCACATCGGCAAACCGGCGTGGGCCGCATGGCTGGCGCACCAGACCATGCTGATCAACGAGAACCGGCTGTCACCGCGCGATCCCAAGCATCGCGCGTTCCTTGAAGTGGAACTGGAGAAGTTCCTGTTCGGTGGCGGCGCGGACAAACCGACCGGATACGTGCCGGAATCCTGAACTGCGCGACGCGTGCTGCCCCGCCGGAACAGACAGGTCCGGCAACAGGCCGTGCTCTGGAAAGCGTGGGGCTTCCCCGCACGATCAACGCTTTCCAGCCTCCCGCTCCACGGCCGCGGCTTCGCGCAATTCCTTCTGGCTGGCGCGCAGGGCCTTGACGTCCAACGACCTGATGGTCTCGATGCGGCAGGGAATATTGATGCTGGAGGTGCCGGCACCCAAGGGGATCACGTCATCGAACTTTGCCGACACCCGACCGCCGAACTGGGTCACGGAGATGGCGGTGGCGTAGTCCAGGTCCTGGCAGGGACCGGACAGCTCCAGCAGATACCCTTCGCTGGGCTTGGTCCATACGGCGAGCGCGCCGTCGCCAAGCGGCGTCCAGCCATTGAGCCTGCCGAAATACTTGAAGTCCTTGACCGGCTCTCCGGCATGCCCGCGGTAGAAGGCGAGCTTTTCGGCATCGGTCTGCCGGCCGTCGGTCGCGCAGGCGGCCAGACCGGACGCGATCAGCAGGGCGAAGGGAATCAGGCGTTTCATGGTCGTTCTCTGTCGGCGCGTTGAGGGGGCGCACTCCCGTGGATGCATGATGCCTCCGCCCGGCGCAGCCTGCGGCGGCCGCACGACCCGCCATTCAGGGGCTGTCCGGCTTGCCATTGCCCCGACCGGTCCGTATCATTGCCGCTCTTCGCGCCGGCACTGCCGTACCGCGACAGATCCTGGCCTGGTAGCTCAGTTGGTAGAGCAGCGGATTGAAAATCCGCGTGTCGGTGGTTCGAATCCGCCCCGGGCCACCACTCATTCCGAAGGGCCTGCCGCAAGGCAGGCCCTTTTGTTTGCCTGCGCCCAGGGCCGCGCCGATGCGCCCGGCCCCGTCCCCTCATCGCGTTACTCCGCAGCGGCCGCTTCCCTGCCCTGCTGGCGGATGATCGCTTCCTGCCGCGCGTCCTCGATGGCATGCCGCACGCTGTCCACATCCACGCGCGAGGCATCGTGGGTAAACAGCCCCGTCAGCTCCGTGTCCGGGTGCAGGGTGCCGGCTTCGTACAGCGCCCACATCTCCTCGCCGTACCAAGTGTCCAGCAGTTCCGGCGCATAACGGCCCAGGCGCGCCGTCAGGGCGTTGACGTCGCGCAGCAGCAGTCGACGGCTGGCGTTGTTGCCGGCGGCACTGACCACCTGCGGGAAATCGATGATCACCGGGCCTTCCCCGCCCACCAGCACGTTGTACTCCGACAGGTCCCCGTGGATCAGACCGGCACACAGCATCTTGACCACCTCGCGCACCAGGAAACGGTGGAAGTCGCGCGCCTGCTCCGGGGTCAGGTCCACTTCGCCCAGACGGGGCGCGGAGTGGCCGCTGGCATCGGCGACAAGCTCCATCACCAGCACGCCATGCACATAACCGAACGGTTCTGGCACGCGCACGCCGGCATCACGCAGCTGGTACAGAGCGTCGACTTCGGCGTTCTTCCATGCCACTTCCTGCTGCTTGCGCCCGTAGCGCGTGGCCTTGCCCATCGCGCGCGCCTCGCGGCTGCCGCGGACCTTGCGCCCTTCCTGGTACAGCGTGCGCTGCTGGAAACTGCGTTGCGCCATGTCCTTGTAGACCTTGGCGCAGCGGACTTCGCCTCCCGCATCCACCACGTAGACGGAGGCTTCCTTGCCGCTTTTCAGCGGCCGCAGCACGCGGTCGATCACACCATCATCGATCAGCGCTTGCAGTCCTGGGGGCGTTTTCATGCGGTCCTGGCGGGAAAATGAAGATGAAGAACGAAGATTCGACGCGGGGCGTCCCCGCTATCTTTACACTAGCCGCCCTGAAACGCCGGTGTTCCCATGCCCGAACCCATCCGCCTGGCCAAGCGCGTCGCTGAACTCACCGGCTGCTCGCGCACGGAGGCCGAGCAGTACATCGAAGGGGGCTGGGTCACCGTGGACGGTGAAACGGTGGAGGCGCCGCAACATCCGGTTACCACCGAGCGCGTGGAAATCGACCCGGCAGCCGAACTCACGGCCACCGAGCCAGCCACCCTGCTGCTGCACAAGCCCGAAGGCGTTGCCTGGCAGGATACGGCCGTCTTGGCCACCCCGGCCACGCATCTGCTCGAAGACGACAGCGGCGTGCGTCCACTGAAGCGCCATTTCCACCGCTTGACTCCCCTGATGCCATTGGACACCGGGGCCAGCGGACTCATGGTGCTGAGCCAGGATGGCCGCGTATGGCGCCGCCTGACCGAGGACTATGCGGAGATCGAGCAGGAATTCGTGGTGGAGATCCGCGGCAACACCGACCCGTATACCCTCAGCCGCATCGGCCACGTGGCCAGCCACCAGGGCCGGGGGCTGGCGCCCTGCAAGGTCAGCTGGCAGAACGAGGTGCGGCTGCGTTTTGCGATCAAGGACGTGCAGCCGGGCGAGCTGAGCCACCGCTGCCGCGAAGGTGGGCTTGAGGTGGTGTCGATCCGGCGGCTGCGCATCGGCCGGATCGCACTGGCGAAGATGCCGGTGGGCCAGTGGCGCTATCTGCCGGTCGGTGCGCGCTTCTAGGCGTGCATCACAAGACCGGCGGCACGCCGCAACACCGGATGCCCTGCAAACTGCATCCGCACACGCAATGCGCCGCCCTGTGTCGGCGGCTATCCCACTCGGTCCACCACGGCGTGACCTAGCAGACCGCAGGTCACTGGCGCAGGATCACGAACGCCGAGTAGCGCTGCGCATGCGCAATGCGTGGCTCGACGCGTCACAATCCACCCGTAGTGCGTCTGCGTGCGACGCCTCATGGCGCTCGCAGGAGATGCAGTCGCGCGGTTCCTGCGCCTGCAACCCGCTCGCTTCGCAACGCGACAGGCCCTGGTCCAGACTTTTGCCATTGCCGTGGAACCAGGCCGTCAGCAAGATGACGGCAGCACCGCACACCTTGGCGATGAAACGAGAGTTCGCGTCGAGGGGCATGGCGGGACAGTCCTTGGGAAGTTGAGGCGCCAAGGGCGGGCACTGTGCGCGCACACGCCGGGCATCGAGATCAGATATCGCCGAGTGCGGTCCGATCCGGACAAATACGTTCCCCATCGTCCGCCACCGGAGGGACGCCACGCTTTCCGGACCTTGTATGCGCAAGGGTCGTACCCGATCAACCCGGCTCAACGCGCCCATCGTGGGGTTCCAGCTCCCCTCCGATATCGCCTCCACTTTGCCGCATCGGGTCATTCAAGCCTTCATGCCACCGCGCCGCGCCCAGCTCGCCATAGCCTGTCTATCCTGAGCGGCCCCGTCCCAGCCGCTCTCGATCTCCATGACGAATGCCCCTGCCTCCGCCCTCTATGCGGTCGGCCAACGCTGGCGCTGCCGTGGTCGCGGCGCCAGGGAGACACCGGTACTGACGATCAATCGCATCGATCCGCACCCGCTGGGCGGCGAAATCCTGCACGTCAGCGTGAGCGAAGCACGCATCCGACATCCCGGCCTGCGCGCAGGCGTCATCACCACCTTCGCCCACCTGCCGATCATCGGCCAGGTGCTGGAACGCAGTGGCGCCGAACTGGTCGGCCAGGGCGCCATCGACCCGGTCTACCTGGAAGGCTACGACCAGTGGAAGCAGGCCTTCGACGCGGGCCAGGCCGGCGCCTACGGCATCAGCCTGGCGGAGATCCTGGACCTGATCGAAGACATGCTGGCCAAACGCAACGACACCGTGGCACGCTGACGCCAGCGCGCACTCAGGGCGTTGCCGGGCGCGGCTTCGGCTTCGGAATGTCCGCCTTCGGCGCACGCCCGGATCCGATCATCGCCACCGCGCGCATCTCCACCACCGCACCGGGTGCGAGCAGCGCGCTCGTGCCGACCGCACTCCACGCGGGGTAGTTCGCGGGGAAGAACTCGTGGTGGATCGGGGCGAAGCGGGCGAACTCGACCTGGAAGCTCTGTGGATCAGTCGGGCCGGTGTGGAATGTCGTCAGTTCCACGACGTCGGCATAGGTGGCGCCGGCCTGTGCCAGCTGCTTGCCCAGCGCCACGAACATGCGACGCACCTTTTCTTCGTACGTCCCCGGGCCGGCGGCGGGAATGCCGGACACGATCACCATGTCGCCCACTTTCACCACGGGCGTGTAGTGCCAGTCGTGGTACGCCGCTTCGTGGCCGGGAGTGGCGAAGTGTTCGCGGGTCGGGGCTTCCTGCGCCGTGGCGTGGAAGGCAACAAGCGAAAGAAGCAGGCATGACAGGCGCGGCAACATGGGCGTGACTCCGGCGGAAGTTCTGCAGTCTTGCCCCCGCCGCGGGCCTGCGCCATGTCCCATCCGTCACGCCGCCGGCCCGTCCATCCACGCCGGCCGGCGCGCAGCGATCGCACTTCCTGGAGCCCACCACAGTCTCCATCGACGCAGCCGTCTACGTCCTTCGTCGCCATGCCTGCCCCGGAAGCCAGACCCAGGAGGGCGATGTTGTTCCTTAGCGCGCGAGGACAAAGGGACGGCAACCAAAAAGAAAAGCCACCGGGCTGGAGAGTGGCCCGGTGGCTTGGGGGATGCGCGCCGGCCTCTCTCCGGCGCGCACCGCACTCAATGGCCGTTGCCGGCGGCCAGCTTGTCCAGATCGATGCCCTGGTTGCGCAGCGTACGGGTCGCGGCGATCGCATAGAACACAAGGTAAGCGAAGCACGCCACGCCGACGATGAAGCTGAAATGGACGCCGACCTTGTCGGCCAGCGCACCCTGGGCAAGGCTGACGAAGCCGCCCCCCATGATCATCATGATCAGCAGGCTGCTGCCCTGGTTGGTGTTGTTGCCCAGCCCGGTGATGGCCAGCGCGAAGATGCACGGCCACATGGTGCTGCAGAACAGGCCGACGCTGATGAAGGCCACCACGCTGGTCCAGCCGGTGGTGAACATGCCGATCAGCAGCGCGGCAATGCCGCAGATGGAGAAGTACAGCAGCATGCGTGCCGGATTGCCCTTGCTGGCCAGGGTCGCGAGGATCATCAACACGATGACGGCGGCGTAGCCAAGGAACTGCGAGACGTCATGCTTCATGATGGCGTTGACTGCCAGGAACACAGCGAACGCCACGTACGGCAGCAGCAGCGTCAGCCAGCGCTTCGCGCCCGCTCCCACATTGAACGCACCCGCCGCGCCGCCCCAGCGGCCGATCATCAGGCTGGCCCAGTAGAGCGACACGAATGGGGCGATCTGCGACGTATCCAGGCCCAGACCTTCGGGCGACTCGAGATAGGCCGGCAGGTTGCTGATGGTGGACACCTCCACGCCGACGTAGACGAAGATCGCCAGCATGCCCAATACCAGCTGCGGGTAGCCCAGCGCCGACTTCTTGTGGATCAGCTTGCTGCTGTCCTGGGCTTCGGTCTCGGACAGCTTCTCCAGGTCGATGTGGTTGGGCACCGAGGAGAACTTCAGGAAGATCGCCACCAGGATGAAGGCGACGCCCAGCACCAGGTACGGCGTCTTCACGCTTTCGATGCTGGCTTCGGTGTTTCCGGTCAGCACGCTGCCGAAGATCGCCACGCTCACCAGCAGCGGCCCGATGGTGGTGCCGAAGTTGTTGATGCCGCCCGCCAGGGTCAATCGCTGCGCACCGGTCTTGGGATCACCGATGACGATGGCCAGCGGATTGGCCGCGATCTGCTGCAGCGAAAATCCCAGGCCGACGATGAAGAGGCCCGACAGCATCAGGCTGAACGAACCGGTGTTGGCAGCAGGGTAGAACAGCAGCGTGCCCAACGCGGATATCACCAGCCCCAGGCAGATGCCGTTCTTGTAGCCGATCCTGTTGAGCAGATCGAGCCCGATGACCTTGGAAATCGCCACGTAGATCAGCGACCCGACGGTATACGCCACGTAGAACGCAACGGCGACATACTGGCTCTGCGCCTGCGTCAGGTCGAAGGCCTTCTTGAACACCGGGATCAGGATGTCGTTGCTCGCCGCAACGAAGCCCCAGAAGAAGAACACGGTGATCAGCACGCCGAACTGCGACCATCGGGTGGTTTGTGTGGTCATGGATTGGTATGCCTGCTGGTATGGGATCCGGACGGAACGGCCAGCCTACGGGGCCGCCGCGCGATTGCAACTTGCACTGCGTCAGCGCCCTGCGGCTCGGCCGCAAGGCGCAGGACACTCACTGCGCGCACTTCACCACATCGGCGCCATCCGCCGCACCGGCGACCACCTGGATATTGGTGAACGCGGCAACGAACGGAGCATCGGCGGCGATGCTGAAAGGCGTATCCACGCCGGTCAGGTCCGCTCCGAGCTTGCCGAAGCAGGCCAGCGGCACCTTGACGGTCTGCTTCCTGCCGACCGCATCGCCGGAGAACGTCGCCGTCAGGTCGAGGCTCGCACCGCAGTTGGCACCGCACCCCAGCGTGAACTGCACGGGTTTGACCGGCGCCTGTTTCACCACCACGTCGAACTGCACCACGCCACGCGCGGTGGCCATCGCCGCGAGGTTGTTCTTCGAAGGATTGCGGGCGAAGAAGCGTGCCGGCGCCAGCCAGGTCACCTCCTTGGCGTCCTGCTGCGTGTTGACCTGCACCGTTCCAATCTGCAGCGCAGGCTTCGCCTGCGGCCAGCGCTGCGTGGCATTCATGTCGGAACCCACCGCCTTCTCTTCGCTGCCCGCAGCCATCTGCAGGGTGAAGGGTGCGATGTCGGACTGCTTGAAGATGCCCAGCGTGGTCGCATCACCGCAACGGGTCGTGCTGTCTTCCGGCAACTTGCCCACACGACCACTGTCGCCATAGCGCAGGCCGGTATCCAGTGCGAACTGGGGCGTGCTGTCGGCCTTCGGACACGCGACGGCCGGCCATGGGAACGTCAGCTTGCCGCGGAAATCATGCGCCGGCTTGCCGTCGGCGCCCGCGACCAGCACGTCGGTGACGCCCTTGCCTTCCGTGCCGGGCAGCCAGGCGGCGACGAAACTGCTGGACAGATTGATCAGGTCGTTGGCGTACAGCGCGCGGCCAGACAGGAACACGGTGACGACCGGCTTGCCGCTGGCAGCCGCCGCCTTCAGCGTGGCCAGATCTTCCGGGTGGCGGCGGCTGTGCGCCATCGTATCGGACGGCACGATGTCGCCATTGGTCTCGGCGTAGGGCGTCTCGCCGATGGCGGCCACGATGACGTCGTAGGTCGCCGGGTCCACGCCTTCGGCGCTGTCGCGCAGCTGCACATTCGCCTCGCCCAGCTGCTCCCGCAGGCCGGCCGCGATGCTGTCGGCATTCGGGAAGTCGGCGTTGGTGTTGTCGGTGCCCTGCCAGGTCAGTGACCAGCCCCCGGTCTGGTTGGAGATGCTGTCGGCGCTCTTGCCGACCAGCAGCACGCGCTGGCCCTTCTTCAGTGGCAACGCGCCACCGTCGTTCTTCAGCAGCACCAGCGACTCGCGCGCGGCGCGACGGGCCAGGTCGCGGTGCACCAGCGATTCCAGCTTGCCGGCATGCTGGCTGGCGGACGGCTTGTGGTCCCACAGTCCGGCGCGCAGCTTGACCCGCAGGATGCGGGTGACTGCATCATCGATGCGTGCCTGAGGGATTTCGCCCGACTTCACCTGTGCGATCGTGTTGGCGATGAAGTTCTTCCACTTGTCCGGCACCATCACCATGTCGATGCCGGCGTTGATGGCCTGCGGGCAACTGTCGTCGGTGCAGCCGGTGACCTGGCCGATGCCGTTCCAGTCGGAAACGACGAAGCCGTCGAAGCCCATCTTCTCCTTCAGCGCCACCGTCAGCAGATCGCGCGTGCCATGCATCTTGCCGTAGTCCTTGCCGGCCGCGACATCGTTCCAGCTGTTGAACGAGGCCATCACCGTCTGCACGCCGGCTTCGATGGCGCCGTAGTAGCCCTGGCCGTGGATGTTGATCATCTGCGCCTGCGTGACCAGCGCGTTGCCCTGGTCCTTGCCGCCCTCGGTGGCGCCATCGCCAATGAAGTGCTTGGCGGTGGCGACGACGTTGCCGTCCTTGTCCAACATGCCCTGCATGCCCTTCACGTAGGCGGTCGCGTACTCGCGCACGAGCGCAGGCTGCGAGGAATAGCTCTCATATGTGCGGCCCCAGCGCGCGTTCTGCGCTACGGCGACGGTGGGCGCGAACGTCCACGCCACACCGGTTGCACGAGTGGACTGTCCGGTGGCTTCGGCGATACGTTCGATCAGTTCGACGTCATGCGCGGCGCCCAGGCCGATGTTGTGCGGGAAGATGGTGGCGCCATAGACGTTGCTGTGCCCGTGCACGGCGTCCGTGCCCCAGATCACCGGCACGGGGATCTTGGCGTCGGTGCCCATGGAGGCGTCGTAATACGCGTCGGCGAGCTTGACCCAGTCTTCGACCTTCGCCTGCTTGTTCATCGCCGGCCACGAACCGCCGCCGTTGAGCACCGAGCCGATGTAGTACTGGCGCACTTCATCCGGCGTGATGGCCTTGATCTCCGGCTGCACCATCTGCCCGACCTTCTGCTCCAGCGTCATGCTGGCGAGGATCTCGGCCACGCGTGCTTCGATAGCGGGGTCCTGGGCGAACCGGCTCTTCAGCGCCGGCCAGTCCTTCAGCTCGGCCGATTCGGCGGCGGAAGCAACGGGCTTGGTGTCGGCGGCATCCTTCTGGCCGGTACACGACAGGCAGGCTAACAGGCTGGCCCCCAGCAGGGTCATTCGGATCGGCTTCACTCGCATCTCCCTCTATATGGCGGCACGCACGCGATCCTCGACAGGATCCGCGCCGCGCCGAAAAATCCGACGGGACGCGGGGGCACGCCCCGCATCCCGTCAGGTATTGCGGCGTTCAATCGCGACGCGCGGTCACAGCTTGTAGCGGAAGCCGAGCAGGTACTGTCGGCCGTACTCCGTGTACTCCTCCGGGAAGAACAGGTCCGAATGTGTGCCGGAACTGACTTCAGTGCGGAAGGGCTCGTTATTGACGTTGTTCACCTGGAAGAGGATCGACAAGCCCGACAGGCGGCTGGATTCCGGGAAGTCGTAGCCCAGTTGCAGGTCGACGGTGCGCTCGCTGAGCGTGTAACGGTACACGCGCTGACCGAACAGGCTGCTGTATTCGCCACGGTACTTGTCGCGATAGCGCTGGCTGACTCGCGCCGAGAACCCATGCTTCTCATAGTAGACCGTGGCATTGGCGACGATCTTGGACAGGCCGGGGAACGTGTCGGTGCTGGAACCCTGGTCGGGACCATCCGGATCGATCGACGACTCGGTGTAGGAGGCGTTCACCAGCAGGCCAAAGCCATCCAGCGCCGGGTTGATCAGGTCGCCACCGAGTGCGGTACTGACTTCGACGCCACGCATGTAACCGCCGGTGCCGTTGGCCGGTGTGGAGAATTCGCCCAAGTTCGACGGCGGTGCGGCGCCGGTGTAATCGTAACCGGAGAAATCCCAGGGAATGTTCCGGGTATAAACGTACGAATCGAGGTTCTTGTAGAAGCCGGCCAGTGCCACGTAGCTGGCGGCACCGAAGTACTTCTCGATCGACAGGTCGATCGCATTGGCGCGATACGGTTCCAGCGACGGATTGCCGCCGCTGCCGGACCACACGCGGGGACCGGTACTGCCATCCGACAGGCCGACGCTGGCATAGGCGCCCATGTCGTTGATGCGCGGACGCATCAGTTCCTTGGCCATGCCGTACCGCACGTTCCAGCCGTTTCCGAAGTCCAGCACAAGATTCAAGCTGGGCAGGATGTCGCCGTACGATGCGCCTGCCGAGCCGATGTGCATGCCGGTCGGGTCGAAATAGACACCCTGGGATGTCTGCTCGGTGCGGATGTACTGGACGCCGGCGTTGCCGCGCAGGCGCACGGCATCCGTGATATCCATGTCCAGATTGGCCTTGAAATAGAAGGTCTTGATCTGCTCTTCGGTGATCGCATCCTTCTGGAGGTCGTTGTTGTCCTCGTTCAGGGCGACATCGTAGTAACGGGACAGCAGCGCGCGGGGATTGAATGTCAGCACCCGGCCCATTCCGGCGAAGCCCAGATCGGTCGGCGCCAGCAGCAGCGAGGGGTCGACCAGGGTGGGTTCGCGATCATTCCGCAGGAGGCCGAAGTACACGTCAGCGCTCTTGCTCTTGGTCCGCTTGCTGTAGTTGAAGCCCGCATCCCAGCTGCGAAGGAAATCGGACGACTCGACCGCACGGTTGACCGAGAGCCGGAAGGCCTTCAGTTCGTCCTTCTGTCGCGAGTCCTCCAGGCGTGCTTCACGCCCGTAACTTTGCGGATCGCTAAGGTACACGGCGTTTGGATCGGACATGTCGGGCAACGCATAGTGGGCATAACCCGGCGACAACGGGATGCGGAAATCCGTCGTCACGCCGCCCAGCATGCCCGCATAGGCCTCCAGCTTCGACTCTTCGATTTCGGCGCGCGAGTAACTCGCGTCGGCTCCCAGGGTCCATGCTCCCAACTTGAATTCGTTGTTCCAGCCGAAGGAATCGAGCTTCGACTCGCGCCGGTTGTCATCGTTGCGCACCAGGGGCTGGATACCGCTCAAGGTACCGCTCGTGACGACCGGTGTGCCGTGGTAGTCCGTCGTGCCGACGTTGGAGTAGTCCGCCGCCCCACCGTTCCACCACGGATCGTTGGTCCACATCACGCCACGCATCCACTCGCCTTGGTCGAACTTGGAGTGATAAGCGTCCAACACACTGTGCCACGTGTCGTTGGGCTTGAACTCCAGCACCGCCATCACGCCGTCGCGCGTCATGTCGCGCGACTTGACCCAACCCTCGGCTCCCTGCAGCGCGATCGCATCAGCCGGCTTGCCGTCCTGCGGCGTGCCCCACATATCGGTATTGGCCCACCACCAGGACTTGTAATGCTTTTCCTGGAAAGGGGAATTCATGCGCGCCACGCCGATGGCGAGGCCGACCGTGTCATTGGCGAACTGATCGATGTAGGACGCGGAAACGCGGTAGCCCTTGTCGTCACCGCCGGCCGTCAGGTCGCCCAGCGAGTTGGACTCCCCCTGACCACTGAACACGATCCGGCGTTCGCTGAAATCCAACGGCCGCACGGTCTGCATGTTCACGGTACCGGACAGGCCTTGTCCAACCAGAGAAGCATCCGGCGTCTTGTATACGGTCACGCCGCTGACCAGTTCGGCCGGGTACTGGTCGAACTCGACACCGCGGTTGTCGCCGGTCGTGACCTGTTCGCGCCCGTTCAACAGCGTGCCCGCGAATTGCTCCGACATGCCGCGGATATGGATCACCTGCGCGCGTCCATCGACGCGCTGCATGGTCAGGCCAGGCAGGCGCGAAATCGAATCCGCGATGCTGATGTCGGGCAGCTTGCCGATATCTTCCGCCGAGATCGCCTCCACGATCGACGTGGACTCGTTCTTGGTTTCCACCGCGCTCGCGATGGCGGCACGGATGCCGGTGACCTTCACCGTGTCGAGCGTCTCGACTGTCTGGTCTGCGGCTTGCTCCGCCTGCTGGGCTTGTGCGGCAAGCGGGAACGCCAATGCCAGGCAGCACGCCATGGCCAGCGTCTGCTTGCGCAGGGCGCGACGTCGCGCATGCGGGGCAACACCCGCTGTGGGGTTCGAATGCTTCATCTGGGTCCCTCTCCGACCGTGGTTGACAGCGCTGTCATATACAAGCTCCAATGGACTGTCAACAAATTCCTAACATCCACGACATGCATTCGCGCACACGATTGAATTTGCTCGATGCGCGTCGACTCACACGAGAAATCTCGCTGCAATGCAGCACCCGCTTTGCGCGGAGTCCGGGAAGGGTTCGCCGAAAGCATCGACACCTGCAACAGGAAGGAATCACTGCATGAACACCACGTCCCGGAAGCGCTCCCGCACGCTGCTCACCAGCCTCTTCATGCTGGCCTCGTCCACCGCCCCCTTGGCATCCGCATCGCAGGGGCCGGACGTCGCGGTGTGGATCACCACTGCCGATCACACGATGGCGATGGCGCCATCAACGCCGGCGCGCTTCGGAATGGAAGCCTCCGCAACAACGAAGATCCTTGTCGACGATGCGCAGCGCTACCAGGAAATGGTCGGGTTCGGCGCATCGCTGACCGATTCATCCGCGTGGCTGATCCAGAACAAACTCGACGACCGGCAGCGCGACGCCCTTCTGAAGGAATTGTTCGGGCGCGGGAATGGCGGCCTTGGGCTGAGCTTCTCGCGACTGACCATCGGCGCGTCGGATTTCTCGCGCCACCACTACAGCCTGGCCGACACCCCGGATGGCAAGCCGGATCCCGCCCTGGAGCATTTCAGCATCGCACCGAACCGTGGCGACGTGATCCCGGTGGCGCGCGCGATGCTGGCGATCAATCCACAATTGAAGATCATGGCGTCGCCGTGGAGCGCGCCTGGCTGGATGAAGGACAGCAACAGCCTGATCCAGGGTCGCCTGCTGCCGGAGTACTACGATGCATTCTCGCGCTACCTGCTGAAGTATGTGGATGCCTACGCTGCCGAAGGCATCCCGATCTTCGCGCTCACCGTACAGAATGAACCGGACTACGAACCCAAGGACTATCCCGGGATGCGGATCAATGCGCCGGCGCGCGCGCGACTGATCGGCGACCATCTCGGGCCGATGATCGCGGCACGCGGCGCCGGCCCGCTGATCTTCGACTGGGACCACAACTGGGACAAACCGGAAGAACCGCTCGGCGTGCTGTCCGACCCGAAGGCGAATCCGCATGTCGATGCCGTCGCCTGGCATTGCTATGGCGGTGAAGTCTCCGCACAGACCCCCGTGCGTGATGCGTTTCCCGACAAGGACGCGTACATGACCGAGTGTTCCGGCGGCGACTGGGAGCCGGTGCGCAGCGGGGGACTGCCCTTACAGATGAAGAACATCATCATCCGCAGCGCGAGGCACTGGGCCCGCGGCGCCCTGTTCTGGAACCTGGCACTGGATGAGAACAACGGTCCCTATGCGGGGGGCTGCCATACCTGCCGCGGCGTGGTCACCATCGACTCCCGCACCGGCGCGGTCACCCGCACCGATGAGTACTACGCACTGGCGCACGCGAGCCGCTTCGTGCGTCCCGGGGCGCGCCGGATCGCCTCCAGCGATGCCACCGCCGGCCTGGACAACGTGGCTTTCCGCAATGCCGACGATGGGTCGCTGGTCCTGCTGGTGGCCAACGAAGCCAAGCAGTCGCGCCACTTCTCGGTGGCACACGCCGGGCACGCGTTCGGCTACACGCTACCCGCCCGGAGCGTGGCGACTTTCGTCTGGAAGCCTGACGCAGTGCAACAGGACTGAGGTCGATGGCATCGTGTCATACGGGGCGCCATACGCCGTAGTATCCTGCCGTCTTCTCCCATGGAGCAGCGGCATGACGAGGCGTATTTCCCTGTTGGCCCTTCTGGCGGCAACCGCGCTGCTGGCAGGTTGCGGCGATGGCATGGTCCGACGCGTTTCCGATCCCGCCGTCAGCGTGCAGCAGCTCACGGTGAAGGCCGACGGCCAGTGGTCCGTGGACCTGCGCCTGCAGAACTACAGCAGCATTCCGATGCGTTTCGACACCGTCGAGATGGACGTGCAAGTCGGCGACCAGAGCGCGGGCAAGCTGCGCGCCACGCCAGGCCTTTCCGTTGGACCCGAATCGGCCGACGTGGTTACGGTGGCATTCGCACCCAACAGCGCCGGCCGCATCGTGGTGGCCGATGCCCTCGCTGGTCGCCGCGCCCTGCCCTACGCATTGAAAGGCAGTGCCAGTGCGACGCCGGAAGAAGCGAAACCCCGCACGTTCGACATCGATGCCCGCAGCACACTGAACCCGGTCCCCGGCCTGGACGGCGTGCTGCGCTGAGCTACGCCGCCTCCCTCTACATGCCTTTTCGAGAACCTGCATGCCTGCGTCCTACAAAGCTCCCCTGACCGATCTCCGCTTCGCCCTGTACGACGTGCTGGGCGTGGAACCCTTGTTCCAGCGCCTGGGCTACACCGAGGCGACGCGCGACATCCTCGATGCCGTGCTGGATGAAGCTGCCCGCTTCGCCGAGACCGTGCTGGCACCGCTCAACAGCGTCGGCGACGAAGTCGGCAGTACGTTCGACAAGACCACCGGCGACGTCACCACGCCACCGGGCTTCAAGGCGGCCTACGCGCAGTTCGTCGAGGGCGGCTGGACCGGCCTGACCGCCTCGCCCGACTTCGGCGGACAGGGCCTGCCGCATACGATGGGTGTGCCGCTCAACGAGCTGGTGAATGCCAGTAACCTGGCGTGGGGCAATTTCCCGCTGCTGTCGCACGGCGCTGTCGAAGCCCTCAAGCACCATGGCGAAGACTGGCAGCGCGAGGTCTTCCTGAAGCCGCTGGTGGAGGGCCGCTGGACCGGCACCATGTGCCTGACCGAACCGCATTGCGGCACCGACCTGGGCCTGTTGAAGACAAAGGCGGAACCGAACGCCGACGGCAGTTACGCCATCACCGGCACCAAGATCTTCATCACCGCGGGCGAGCACGACTTCACTGACAACATCGTGCACCTGGTGCTGGCAAAACTGCCCGATGCCCCGCCGGGCGCCAAGGGCATTTCGCTGTTCGTCACGCCGAAGTTCAAGGTCGCTCGCGATGGCAGCGTGGGCGAACGCAACGCAGTGCACTGCGGTTCCATCGAACACAAGATGGGCATCAAGGCATCGGTGACCTGCGTGATGAACTTCGATGGCGCGCAGGGCTATCTGGTGGGCCAGCCGCACAAGGGCCTGCAGGCGATGTTCACCATGATGAACACCGCGCGCCTCGGCGTGGGCCTGCAGGGCATCGGCCTGAGCGAGCGCGCATACCAGAATGCGTTGCGCTACGCGCGTGAACGCCTGCAGACGCGCTCACTGAGCGGCCCGAAGGCCCCTGACAAGCCCGCCGACCCGATCATCGTCCATCCGGACGTGCGCCGCATGCTGCTGACGGTCAAGTCGTTGGTGGAAGGCAGCCGCCTGCTCGCATTGCATGCCGGCACGCTGATCGATGTCGCGAACCACGCAGAGGACCCGGCGGAACGCGAGCGCGCCGACACACTTGTCAGCTTCCTGACGCCGATCTCCAAGGCCTGCCAGACCGAATGGGGCATCGAGAACACCTACCATGCGCTGCAGTGCTTCGGCGGCCACGGCTACATCCACGAGCACGGCATGGAACAGCTGGCGCGCGATGCGCGCATCACCACGCTGTACGAAGGCACGACCGGCATCCAGGCGCTGGACCTGATGGGCCGCAAGACGGCGTCGACACAGGCTGCGGGCCTGAAGCTGTTCCTGGCCGATGTGCACGCCTTCGCACAGACCCACAAGGACGACGCTGCGCTGCGCGAGTTCATCGACCCGCTGCAGCAGAAGGCGGCCGAGTGGGCGGCACTGACGAAGAAGGTGCTCGAGCGTGCTGCAGCGAACCCGGAAGAGATCGGCGCGGCCAGCACGGACTACCTGTTCTACTCCGGCTACGTGGTGCTGGCCTACTGGTGGGCCCGCAGCGTGGCTGCGGCCGACGCATCCGCGCATGGCGATGCCTTCAGGCAGGCGAAGCGCGAAACCGCGCGCTTCTACTTCGGTCGCATCCTGCCGCGCACGCTGGCGCACGCGGCTGCCATCGAATCCGGGGCAGACACGCTGATGGCGATGGATGCCGAGCGCTTCGGCGACTGATCCGGGCAGTGGAGGAGCGCGGTCGGCGCGCTCCTCCGACGAAATGCCCGCGCGATATACACATTTCGTCAACATTTGGGTATAACCTGCTCCTCCATGGAAGCAGACAGAGCTCAGCTTCACCTGGTCCGGACCGGTCCCCATCATTCACCGGTCCCGTCTCCGTCGTCCCCCCGTCCACACCCCGCCGCCTTGCGACTGCTGTCGCTCGACGCGCACGGCCGCGTGCTCGACTGGATCAACTGGCAGGACGCCACCTGTCTGTACGCCCGCGGGGCCGTGGCTTGGACGCTCGGTGACCCCTGCCTGCACGTGCGCGGAGGCCTCTCCAGGCTTACCGGCGAGCAGAGCCTGATCGAACTGCACCCCATCGTCGCGTCCCGCGGACATGCCCGTGCACATGCGCTCTCGCCCACACCCACGCTGACCAATACCGCGCTGTTCGCCCGCGACGCACACCTGTGCCTGTACTGCGGGCATGAGTACTCGCGTCCGCACCTGACCCGCGACCACGTGCTGCCGCTGTCCAAGGGCGGCCGGGACATCTGGGAAAACGTGGTGACGGCCTGCTTCCACTGCAATTCGCGCAAGAGCAACCGCACGCCGCAGCAGGCCCACATGCCCCTGCTCGCCGTGCCGTACCGGCCCAGCTGGATCGAGCACCTGATCCTGTCCAACCGCAACATCCTGGCGGACCAGATGGCCTTCCTGAAGGCGCAACTGCCCAGGAAGTCCAAGCTCTCCGCCTGAACGTGGCGCCTCGCCTTCACGGCGATTGCTGAACCGACCCGGCCGACCACACGCCTGCTTCACGCGCTTGCTTGCCCCACTTCACATCGGGGGGGGACAATAACGGCTCAGACGAAGCTTGCGCCCGATGATCGACCCCGACCGCTACCCCCGCCTTTCCCGCATCCAGATCCCGGCCGATCTGCGCCAGTTCGATGAATCCGAACTGCCCGCGATCGCGGAGGAACTGCGTGGCTACCTGATCGAGTCGGTGGGCCGGAGCGGGGGGCATTTCGGTGCGGGACTGGGGGTCATCGAACTGACGGTCGCGCTGCATTACCTGTTCGAGACACCACGTGACCGGCTGGTGTGGGACGTGGGCCACCAGACCTACCCGCACAAGATTCTGACCGGCCGCCGCGACACCATCCACACGGTCAAGCAGAAGGATGGCGTGGCGCCGTTCCCGAAGCGTGAGGAAAGCGAGTACGACACGTTCGGCGTGGGTCATTCCTCCACGTCCATTTCCGCTGCGCTCGGCATGGCCATCGCACTCGCACAACAGGGCGACGACCGCAAGGTGGTGGCGGTGATCGGCGATGGCGCGATGACCGCCGGCATGGCGTTCGAGGCGCTCAACCACGCCGGCGGCATGGAGCCCGAGCCGAACCTGCTGGTGATCCTCAACGACAACCAGATGTCGATCTCCGAAAACGTCGGCGGATTGACCAAGATGCTGGGCCGCCTGAGCAGCAGCCGTACCCTCAATGCGTTGCGCGAGGGCGGCAAGAAGCTGCTCGGCGACAAGAAGAAGCCGCCCGCCCGTTTCATGCGTCGCTGGGAAGAGCACTGGAAGGGCATGTTCGTGCCGTCCACGCTGTTCGAGCAGATGGGCTTCCACTACACCGGCCCGATCGACGGCCACGATGTGGAGGCGCTGGTCGGCGCGCTGAAGACACTGAAGACCCTCAAGGGTCCGCAGTTGCTCCACATCCTGACCACCAAGGGCAAAGGCTACGAACTGGCCGAAGGCGACCAGATCGGCTATCACGCGGTGGGGCCATTCGATCCGGAGAAAGGCCTGGTCAGCAAGGGCGGCGCGAAGAAGCCCACCTACACCGACATCTTCAGTGACTGGCTGTGCGACATGGCCGCCGCGGAGCCGAAACTCCTGGGGATCACCCCGGCGATGCGCGAAGGCTCGGGCCTGGTGCGCTTCAGCAAGGAGTATCCCGAGCGCTACTTCGACGTCGCCATCGCCGAGCAGCATGCGGTGACGCTGGCGGCCGGCATGGCCTGCGAAGGCAGCAAGCCGGTGGTCGCGATCTATTCCACCTTCCTGCAGCGCGGCTATGACCAGCTCGTGCACGACGTGGCCATCCAGAAGCTCGATGTCCTGTTCGCCATCGACCGCGGCGGTGTGGTCGGGCCGGACGGCGCCACGCATGGCGGCAATCTGGACCTGAGCTACCTGCGCTGCGTGCCGCACATGGTGGTGATGGCGCCGGCGGACGAGAACGAGTGCCGGCAGATGCTGAGCACCGGCTACCACTTCAACGGACCGGCGGCCGTGCGCTACCCGCGCGGCACCGGCCCGGGCGTAGCCATCGAGTCGAACCTGGACACGCTGCCGATCGGCAAGGCGGACCTGCGCGTGCGTGGCAGTCGCGTCGCGTTGCTCGCGTTCGGCTCCACCGTGACGGCGGCGGAAGACGTTGGCCGCGCACTGGGCCTGACCGTGGTGAACATGCGCTTCGTGAAGCCGCTGGATCGTGCGCTGCTGATGGACCTCGCCAAGAGCCACGAGGGTTTCGTCACCATCGAGGACAACGTCGTGATGGGTGGCGCGGGTTCCGGCGTGGCCGAGCTCCTGAGCGCCGAAGGCGTGACGTTGCCCGTGCTGCATCTCGGCCTGCCGGACGAATTCCAGCACCACGCCAGCCGCGAGGACCTGCTGGCCGAAGCCGGCATCGATGCCGCCGGCATCCGTGCCAGCGTGCTGAAGCGCTGGCCGCAACTTGGCGCAGGCCAGCCCGCACTCACTGCGGCAGGCTGATCGCTCCATGGCGCCTGATCATTCGGGCGCTTCCACCTCGTAACCCCTGGCCTGGAGGGCGGCCAGATAGCCGCCCGGCTTGACCAGCTGCCAGACGGGCAAGGTGGCGAACGTGATGCGGTTCTTTTCTAGTGCCCCCTCGGCGACGTCCATCCAGCGCGCCTGCATGCGGGCCTCGACGTCGGAGATGCCGCGCTTGCGCGCCGTTTCGGTGTTGAACCAGGCCGTGGCGCACGCCTGCTGCCAATCCTGTCTGGAACTCGAGCGCAGCGCGGGCCAGTCGCCCACCGCCCACGCATTGGCCCGCGCCGCCACCTGCGGCAGATCGCGTTCGATGACATCCAGCGTCCTGCTGAAGCAGACCAGGTCTTCGGGCTTGAGCGTTTCCTTCCGGAAATCCGCCAGCGCGGCGCGTGGATCTTCCAGCTTGAGCTTCAGCAACGTGGGAGTGCGCTTCATCTTGCGCTGTTTCAGCGCTGCGTCGATGACAGGATCGATGACTCCGCCCTCGCGCAGGCCGGAATCGGACAGCGCTTCGGTGTAGAGCTGGTAAGCGGCGATCAACGGGCGCTTCTTCTCTACACCGCCATCGCGCCCCATGTACCGCTGCTTGAGCGCACTCCAGCGAGCATAGAGATCCGCAGGCAGGACTTCCTGGAGTTTCTGCCCGTCCGGATTCCTGGAGGCTTTCATGGCCGAAGGCAGCAGCGTCAGTCCCCGGAAGAAGCCGACGTCGGCATCAACGGTGATGCCGGGCGAAGCCAGGACTTCATCCGCGATCCGCAGGACCTGGTCGACCTCGTCCGATCGCCAGGTAATGTGCTTCGGCAGCGGTGACTGGGTTCCCAGCACGTACAGCAGATGGTCGCCACGACGCACCTTCCACAGGCCCGGCCCCGGCTGCACGCCCGCCACGACGACGGCATCCATCTCGATCACGCCAGTCTCCGCTGCGGCCGGCGCTTCCCCGGCCTCCTGCGCACCTGCGCCCGGCACGATCAACAACGATACGCACAGCATCCCGCAAAGCGACAGACGCATCCCTGAGACTCCATCGGAAGAATCCGCCAGAGTGTGCCGTCGGCAACCACGCATCGTGCGCGACGGCACGTTGCCGCGGGGGGATTCGTTCAGGCGACTTTGCCGCCGGCCTCGCGCAGCGTGCGTTCGGCATCGCTGCCGCTCTGCATCAGTTCGAAACCTTTCCAGCTGAAACCCGGCGACACGGAGCAATCCACCAGGGTGAAATGGCCAAGCGAGCGCGCGCTCTGCCAGACGCCCGCCGGGACCACCTGGCTGGACTGTCCCCCGCGGGCCGACGTATCCAGTTGTACACGGGTCAACGTGCGCTGCTCCGGATCGAACATCGACAGTTCCATCGCATTCCCTTCGTGCCAGTCCCAGACCTCGGTCGCGTCAACACGATGCCAGCGCGTCACGACGCCTTCGGGCAACAGGAACTTGATGGCGGTGAGGGTGGGCCGCTCGATCCCGTTCACCTCCGTGCGCTTGGTCGATTCGTAGACGCGACGGAAGTGCCCGCCCTCGGGATGCGGTACCAGCTGCAACGTGCGGATCAGTTCTTCGGCGCGTGGGTGCATGGGCCTTCCTGTACACGATGGACGGGACCAGCCATCGCCAGCGGCGCGCGGCGGGCACAAAAAAGCCCACGCGTGAGCGCAGGCTTGATGTCGAACCGCGATTGGTCGGGACGGCCGGATTTGAACCGACGACCCTCTGCCCCCCAGGCAGATGCGCTACCAGGCTGCGCTACGCCCCGAATCTCGCGGATCGGCCCGCCTTGCGACGGGTCGCGCATTATAGCCGGAATTCCTCGGCGTCTCCCAGCAGGAGCGCCGCCATGCATCACCGGCGAAGCAACTGCAGGATTTCTTCCAGTTCCATGCGCACCTGGCGCACGATCTGGTGGCTCAACGCAGCCTCCTGCTTGGCACCCTCACCCTCCAGGCGCAGGCGCGCACCGCCGATCGTGTAGCCCTGTTCGTACAGCAGGCTGCGGATCTGCCGCACCATCAGCACGTCATGGCGCTGGTAGTAGCGCCGGTTGCCGCGGCGCTTGGCGGGTTCGAGGCTGGGGAATTCCGTCTCCCAGTACCGCAGTACATGCGGCTTCACGTCGCACAGCTCGCTGACCTCACCGATGGTGAAGTAGCGCTTGGCCGGGATCGGCGGAAGCTCGCGGTTACTGCCCGGATCCAGCATAGGTCTCCACCCGCTCCTTGAGTTTCTGGCCCGGCCGGAAGGTCACCACCGTCCGTGCCGAGATCGGGATTTCCTCACCGGTCTTGGGGTTGCGGCCGGGACGCTGGTTCTTGCGGCGCAGGTCGAAATTGCCGAACCCCGACAGCTTCACCTGCCGGCCCTGTTCCAGGGCCTCGCGCAGCACGTCGAAGTAGGCGTCGACGAATTCCTTCGCCTCGCGCTTGTTCAGGCCGACCTCGTCGAAAAGACGCTCGGCCATCTCCGCCTTCGTCAATGCCATGGACTACTGCATCCCCATTGCGGCCGTCACCGGCCCTGCCACTGCCTTCATATCGGTCATCCGCGGATCTTCGCGCCATGCGAGGCGCTGATCGCGGCCACGACGGCCGCCACTACCTGCGCCACGTCGTCTTCTGTGAGAGTGCGTGAGTTGTCCTGCAAAATCAAGCCCATAGCGAGACTCTTTTGACCTGATTCGACCCCCTGCCCGACATACCGGTCGAACAACTGGACATCGCGCAGCAGCGGCCCTGCGGCAGCTTTCACCGTATCGCCAAGCGCTGCCCAGGACACCTCCTCGGCGACGACGAACGCGAGGTCCCTGCGGACGGACGGGTACCGGGACAGCTCCGTGGCGCGCGGCAACGCACGCGCGGTCAGCGGGCCCAGATCCAGTTCGAACGCGACCACGTCGGCGTCCAGGTCCCACTGGCGCTGCAGGCGCGGATGCAGTTGCCCGATCCAGCCGATGCAGGCGCCATCGCGGTAGATGTCGGCCGAGCGGCCGGGGTGGCCGTGAGCGGCACGCGAGGGGCGGAATTCGAGGGTGGCGCCGGCCAGTGCCGCCGCGCTCTCGAGGTCGCCCTTGAGGTCATGGAAATCGACCTTGCGCGAAGGGGCGCCCCACTGCTCGGCCGCCGCCTCGCCAGCGATCGCGGCGGCAAGGCGCAGCGATTCGACCGGCGCACCGCCCGCCCGCGTTGGCGCATGGAACACGTTGCCGATCTCGAACAGGCGGATCCGTCCGGCCTGGCGCGCGGCGTTGCGCTGCAACGCTGCCACCAGCCCGGGCAGCAGTCGCGTACGCATCACCGCCAGCTCGGCGCTGAGCGGGTTCGCCAGCGGCACGGCACCATCGGCCGCGTTCCACTGCGCCAGCCATTGGGCATCGACGAAAGCGAAATTGACTGTTTCCAGATAGTCGCGGGCCGCCAGATGCCGACGCACGGTGCCGGCCTCGACGCGGGTCTCACTCGGGGCCGCGATGCGGGTCGCACCACCCGGCAGCGTGGTCGGCACGCGGTCGTAGCCGTGGATGCGTGCCAGTTCCTCGATCAGGTCCTCCTCGATGGCGATGTCGAAGCGCCGGCTGGGCGCAACCACGCTCCAACCGTCGGCGACGGCCACGACCTGCAAGCCCAGCGCGTGCAGGATGCGTTCGATCTCCAGGTCCGGAATCTCGACGCCCAGCACGCGTGCGACACGCGCACGGCGCAACAGGATGCTCGCCGGCTTCGGCAGATGTTCGGGCAGGTCCGCCTGGGTGACCGGACCCGGGACGCCACCGGCGACGTCCATGATCAGCCGGGTGGCGTACTCCACGGCAATGCGCGGCAACTCGGGGTCGACGCCGCGCTCGAAGCGATGGCCGGCATCCGTGTGCAGGCCGAGCTTGCGGCTGCGACCGATGATCGCCGAGGGAATCCAGTGCGCGGCCTCGAGGAACACATTGCGGGTGGCATCGGTGACGCGGGTGTCGTGGCCGCCCATGATGCCGCCCAGCGCGACAGCGCGCGCTGCGCGACCGCCCCGGCCGTCGGAAACGGTCAGGAACTCCTCATCGAGCGTCACGGTGCGCCCGTCGAGCAGCGCGAGCGTCTCGCCTGCCCGCGCGGGACGCACGACAATGCCACCTTCCAGCGTGTCCTTGTCGAAGGCATGCATCGGCTGGCCGAGTTCCAGCATGACGTACTGGGTGACATCGACGAGGAAGCTGATCGGTCGTACACCACTGCGACGGAGACGCTCCACCATCCACACCGGCGTCAGCGCCGTCGCGTCGACACCTTCGATCACCCGACCGACGAAGCGCGGCACGCGTTCACCTGCATCCAGTTCGACGCTGAGTTCCGACTGGCTTTGCGCCGGCACCGGCGCGGCATCGAGCGGCTTCACCTCGCTGCCCAGCGAGGCGGCGACGTCATAGGCGATGCCGCGCACGCTGAAACAATCAGCGCGGTTCGGCGTCAGCTTGATCTCGATGCTGGCATCCGGCAGGCCCAGATAATCGGCGATCGGCGTACCGACCGGCGCATCGGCAGGCAGTTCCAGCAGGCCGGAGGCGTCCGCATCGATGCCCAGTTCCTTGGCCGAGCACAGCATGCCGTTGGACTCGACGCCGCGCAGCTTGGCGGCCTTGATCGCGATGCCGCCCACGTTGGCACCCACCATCGCCAGCGGCGCCAGCAGGCCGGGACGCGCATTCGGCGCCCCGCAGACGATCTGCAGCAGAGCGCCCTGCCCTGCGTCCACCTGGCAGACCTGCAGGCGGTCCGCTTCGGGATGCTTGGCGCACTCGACGATGCGCGCGACCACCACACCCGCCAGTCCATCGCCCAGGGCGGTGACCTCTTCGACCTCCAGGCCGATGGCGGTCAATGTGGCCGCCAGCTCCGCGCGGGTAGCCTGGGTCGGAACGTGGCTGCGCAACCAGTTTTCAGAGAACTTCATCGTTCGTGATCCGTAGGGCGGGCCATGGCCCGCCGTCGTCATGTATCAGGTGTCGTGATGCCGGAACCGCAGTGGGCGCGAGCCCGTTACGCGAACTGGCGCAGGAACCGCACGTCGTTCTCGAAGAACGCACGCAGGTCGTTGACGCCATAGCGCAGCATCGCGAAGCGCTCCACGCCGAGGCCGAATGCGAAGCCGGTGTAGCGCTCCGGATCAATGCCGCAGTTGCGCAGCACGTTGGGATGCACCATGCCGCAGCCCAGCACTTCCAGCCAGCGCGTGCTGCCATCGGGCTGCTGCCAGGCGATGTCGACCTCGGCGCCCGGTTCCACGAACGGGAAGTAGCTGGGACGGAAGCGCATCTCGAAATCGCGCTCGAAGAACGCGCGCACGAACTCGGCCAGCGTGCCCTTGAGGTCGGCGAAGGTGGAATGCTCGTCCACCAGCAGGCCTTCGACCTGGTGGAACATCGGCGAATGCGTCTGGTCGCTGTCGCTGCGATAGACCTTGCCGGCCGCGATCATGCGCAGCGGCGGCTGGTGCGAATCCATGTAGCGCACCTGCACGCCGGAGGTGTGCGTGCGCAACAGGCGACCGTCGCCGAAGTAGAACGTGTCGTGCATGGCGCGCGCCGGATGGTGCGGCGGGAAATTCAGCGCCTCGAAATTGTGCCAATCGTCCTCGATCTCGGGGCCATCGGCCAGTTCATAGCCCAGGCGGCCGAAGATGTCGGCGATGCGCTCCAGCGTGCGGCTGATCGGATGCAGGCCGCCGCGTGTACCGTTGCGGCCGGGCAGCGTGACGTCGACGGTTTCGCCGGCCAGACGGGCATCCAGTGCAGCGTCTTCCAGCACGGCCTTGCGCGTGGACAGCGCATCACCGATGGCATCGCGCGCCCGATTGATGGCTTCGCCCGCAGCCTTGCGCTGATCGGCGGGCAGTGCGCCCAGTTGCTTCAGCTGCGTGGTGACGCTGCCGTTCTTGCCCAGCAGCGCGACGCGCAGATGCTCCAGCGCATCGGGCGAAGGCGCGGCGGCGATGTCGGCCAGCGCCTGGGTGGACAGGGATTCGATATCGCTCATTGGATGTCCATGAGAGGAGGCCATCTTGTGGGAGCGACGTGAGTCGCGATGAAGGGGCCCAGATGCCCATCGCGACTCACGTCGCTCCCACAAGACGGAAACCACAAAAAACAATGGGGAAGGACTCGCGCCCTTCCCCACGTGTTCCCGGCGATGGACTGCCGGTGTGCTGTTACGGTGGAGACGCGGCTTACGCCGCGAGTGCGCCCTTCGCCTTTTCAGCCAGGGCCGCAAAACCGGCCGCGTCATGCACGGCGATATCCGCCAGCACCTTGCGGTCCAGGGTGATGCCAGCCTTCAGCAGGCCGTTCATGAAACGGCTGTAGCTCAGGCCATTGATGCGGGCAGCCGCATTGATGCGGGTGATCCACAGCGAACGGAAATTGCGCTTCTTCTGCTTGCGGCCGATGTAGGCGTACTGACCCGCCTTGATCACCGCCTGCTTGGCGACGCGGAACACCTTGCGACGGGCGTTGTAGTAGCCCTTGGCCAGGTGGAGGACTTTCTTGTGACGACGACGCGCCGTCACGCCACGCTTAACTCGTGCCATGTCTCAAATCCTCAGAGGTAGGGAAGCATGCGGTTCAAACGGCCGCTGTCCTCGGCGCGAATGATATTCGTCGCACGCAGGCCGCGCTTACGCTTGGTCGCTTTCTTGGTGAGGATGTGGCTGCGGTTGGCGTGGCCAGCCTTGAACTTGCCGGATGCGGTCTTGCGAAAACGCTTCGCTGCCGCCCGGTGGGTCTTGATCTTGGGCATTGCTATGTCCTTGACGGGTTTATGTCACTGATCGGGGCGGCAGTCTGACGACCACACTTTCCATCCCTGCCCATATCGGCTTGTAAGTCGTTGATTCCAGAACGGAACCTCCAACGGGTCCATCGGCTGCGAGCAGCCTCCCGGCGTACCGGGCCGCGTATTATGCCCGCTGCTGTTTTTTCTTGCAAATCCGGCTACTTAGCCCAGTAGCGGAGAGCTGAAAGCGAGAAAGGCGCCTTGCGGCGCCTTCCCCTCACCCTTTGCCCTCTCCCCGCTTGCGGGGCGAGGGGAACGGCAGGTGTCAACGGCTTGGCCGCTGACATCACTTCTTTTTGGGGGCGATCATCATGACCATCTGGCGACCTTCGAGGCGCGGACGGGATTCGATGACTATCTCGTCGCCCAGCTCGGCCTCGATGCGCGCGGCCATTTCGCGACCCAGCTCCTGGTGGCTCATCTCACGGCCACGGAAGCGGATGTTGACCTTGACCTTGTCGCCTTCTTCCAGGAAGCGGCGGATGTTGCGCATCTTGATCTGGTAGTCGCCCTCGTCGGTGACGGGGCGGAACTTCAGTTCCTTGATCTCGACCTGCTTCTGCTTCTTCTTGGCCTCATTGGCCTTCTTCTGCGCTTCGAACTTGAACTTGCCGAAGTCCATGATCTTGCAGACAGGCGGCTCGGCGTTGGGCTGGATCTCGACGAGGTCCAGTCCTTCGTCTTCCGCCTTGGCCAACGCCTCGTCGCGCGTGAGCACGCCGATCATTTCGCCGTCCGAACCGATCACGCGCACGCGCGGTACGCGGATCTCGTGGTTTTTGCGGTTTTGCTTGTTGTCAGGGATGCTGATGTTGCGGTCTCCAGGGAGGGGTGCACCGGTCCGCGAAGGACCGGAACCAATTATTGCGTAGCGTGCTCGTTCCGCAAACGTTCGGCGAAGGCGGCGACGGACATCGTGCCCAGATCTTCCCCGGAACGCGTACGCACGGCGATGGCGCCATTTTCCTTCTCGCGGTCTCCGACCACCAGCAGGTACGGCACCCGCTGCAGCGTGTGCTCGCGAATCTTATAGCCGATCTTCTCGTTCCGCAAATCGGCCGCCACCCGGAACCCTTGATTTGAAAGGGTTTTCCGGACATCGGCCACATAATCGGCCTGGGCATCGGTGATATTCATCACCACGGCCTGTTGGGGCGCCAGCCAGGACGGGAATGCACCAGCATGGTGCTCGATCAGGATGCCGATGAACCGCTCCATGGAGCCGACGATGGCCCGGTGGAGCATGACCGGCTGCTGGCGCTGGCTGTTCTCGTCCACGTACTCGGCCCCCAGGCGGCCCGGCATCATGAAGTCGACCTGCATGGTGCCCAACTGCCAGGTGCGGCCGATGGCGTCCTTCAGGTGGTACTCGATCTTCGGGCCGTAGAAGGCGCCTTCGCCCGGCAGTTCCTGCCATTCCACTCCGCAGCTGCGCAGAGCGGCACGGAGGGCGGTCTCGGCCTTGTCCCAGGTGGCGTCGTCGCCCAGGCGCGATTCGGGGCGCAGGGCGATCTTGATCTGGATGTCCTCGAAGCCGAAGTCCGCGTACACCTTCAACGCCTGCTGGTGGAACGCCGTTACCTCGGCCTCGATCTGGTCTTCCGTGCAGAAGATGTGGCCATCGTCCTGGGTGAAGCCGCGCACGCGCAGGATGCCGTGCAGCGCGCCCGAGGGCTCGTTGCGGTGGCAGGCGCCGAACTCGCCATAGCGGATCGGCAGGTCGCGGTAGCTGTGCAGGCCCTGGTTGAACACCTGCACGTGGCCCGGGCAGTTCATCGGCTTGACCGCGTAGGTGCGGTTCTCCGACTCGCTGAAGAACATGTTTTCCTTGTAGTTGTCCCAGTGGCCCGACTTCTTCCACAGGGCGACATCTAGGATCTGCGGGCAGCGCACTTCCTGGTATCCACTGTCGCGGTAGACCTTGCGCATGTACTGCTCGACCACCTGCCAGATGGCCCAGCCCTTGGGGTGCCAGAACACCAGGCCCGGCGCCTCTTCCTGCAGGTGGAACAGTTCCTGCTGCTTGCCGATCTTGCGGTGGTCGCGCTTCTCGGCTTCCTCGATGCGCTGGATATAGGCTTCCAGCTGCTTCTTGTCGGCCCACGCCGTGCCGTAGATGCGCTGCAGCTGCTCGTTCTTGGCGTCGCCGCGCCAGTAGGCGCCGGAGATGCGGGTCAGCTTGAACGCCTTCAGGAAGCGCGTGTTGGGCACGTGCGGTCCGCGGCACATGTCCACGTATTCCTGGTGGTAGTACAGGCCCATCGCGGTTTCGTCGGGCATGTCGTCGATCAAACGCAGCTTGTAGTCCTCGCCGCGGGCCTTGAAGACCTCGATCACCTCGGCGCGCGGCGTCATCTTCTTGATGACGTCGTAGTCCTGCGCGATCAGTTCCTGCATGCGCTGCTCGACCGCCGCCAGGTCTTCCGGCGTGAACGGGCGTTCGCTGTGGATGTCGTAGTAGAAGCCCTCGGCTATCACGGGGCCGATGACCATCTTCACGTCGGGATAGAGCTGCTTCACCGCATGGCCGACTAGGTGCGCGCAGGAGTGGCGGATGATCTCCAGGCCTTCCTCGTCCTTCGGCGTGATGATGCGCAAGCTGGCGTCGTGGTCGATGACGTCGCTGGCGTCCACCAGCTTCCCGTCCACCGCACCTGCCAGGGTGGCCTTGGCCAGGCCCGCGCCGATGGACTGGGCCACCTGCATGACGGAAACGGGGTTCTCGAACTCGCGGCGGCTGCCGTCGGGGAGCGTGATCGTGATCATCGGAGCGTGGACTCGGTCTGGGTGACGCCGGCGCGATGGCGTCCGGGCGTGTACGGGCATGAAAAAAGCGCCACGAGGGCGCCTACGGGATGCAGAGCCTCGGGCAGTACCAGGTTCAGGCGGTGGTAGTGCTCATGTCGCACGCTCGGCCGGCGTTTCCGCGGGCCACCTCGTGATGCTGCGGATGGCGTCAAAGGGAAACGATGCCACGCTGTGGAAGCGTGGTGGGCGGTACAGGGTTCGAACCTGTGACCCCTACCATGTCAAGGTAGTGCTCTACCGCTGAGCTAACCGCCCGGTCTGCCCTTTGCAGGGGCGCGAATTCTAGCCCGGAAGCGGGGTCGCCGACAACCAGGCCGTGCACGGACGGCTCAGGCGCCGAGGCTGGCCTCCTTCAGGCGCCGGATCTTGTCGCGCAGGCGCGCGGCATCCTCGAACTCCAGGTCGCGGGCGTGCTGGTACATCTGCTGCTCCAGCGCCTTGATCTTGGCCAGCGCCTGTGCCGGATCCAGGGGGCCGTAGTCGGCAGGCTCCTCCGCCACCCGGCGTGCCTTGCCCCGGCCGCCCTTGGTCTCGGCCCCCTCGCTGCGCGCCCCTTCCAGGATGTCCACGATCGGCCGCGCCACCGACTTGGGCGTGATGCCGTGTTCAAGGTTGTATTCCACCTGTTTCTCGCGCCGCCGACCGGTTTCGTCGATGGCGGCCTGCATGGACCGGGTCATGCGGTCCGCGTACAGGATCGCCTTGCCGCGCAGGTTGCGGGCGGCCCGGCCGATGGTCTGGATCAGCGAACCGGTGGAACGCAGGAAGCCCTCCTTGTCCGCGTCCAGGATCGCGACCAGCGACACCTCCGGCATGTCCAGGCCTTCGCGCAGCAGGTTGATGCCGACCAGCACATCGAACTTGCCCAGGCGCAGGTCGCGGATGATCTCCACGCGCTCCACCGTGTCCACGTCCGAATGCAGGTAGCGCACCTTGATGCCGTGGTCGCCCAGGTATTCGGTCAGGTTTTCGGCCATGCGCTTGGTCAGCGTGGTCACCAGCACGCGGTCGCCCCACGACACGCGTTCATTGATCTGGGACAGCAGATCGTCCACCTGCGTGCCGACCGGGCGGATCTCCACCTCCGGATCGATCAGGCCGGTCGGGCGCACCACCAGTTCGACGATCTCGCCGTTGGACTCCCGCAGCTCGTAAGGCCCGGGTGTCGCGGAGACATAGATGCTGCGTGGCGAACGCGCTTCCCACTCCTCGAAACGCAGTGGCCGGTTGTCCAGCGCCGACGGCAGGCGGAACCCGAACTCCACCAGCGTTTCCTTGCGTGAACGATCGCCCTTGTACATGGCGCCGATCTGCGGGATGGTCACGTGCGATTCGTCGATCACCAGCAGCGCGTCGGCCGGCAGGTAGTCGAACAGCGTGGGCGGCGGCTCGCCCGGCGCCTTGCCGGTCAGGTGGCGCGAGTAGTTCTCGATGCCCGAACAGAAACCGACCTCCGCCATCATCTCCACGTCGAACTGCGTACGCTGGGCGAGCCGCTGGGCTTCGACCAGCTTGTTCTGCGCGTAGAGCTGCTCCAGGCGGTCCTTCAACTCGACCTTGATGGTATCGACGGCCGCCAGCACGCGTTCGCGCGTGGTCGCATAGTGGGTTTTCGGATACACGGTGTAGCGCTGCAGTTTGCGCATGGATTCGCCGGTGAGCGGATCGAACAGGGTCAGCCCTTCGACCTCGCCATCGAACAGTTCGATGCGCAGTGCTTCCATGTCGCTTTCCGCCGGATGCACATCGATCACCTCGCCGCGTACGCGGAACGTGCCGCGCTGCAGTTCGTACTCGTTGCGGGTGTACTGCAGCTGGGTCAGGTGACGGATCAGCTCGCGCTGGTCGATGCGTTCGCCCAGCGACAGGATCAGCCGCAACGACAGGTAGTCCTCCGGCGCACCCAGGCCGTAGATCGCGGACACGGTCGCCACCACCAGCGCGTCCGGTCGCGAAAGCAGCGTCTTGGTCGCTGCCAGCCGCATCTGTTCGATGTGCTCGTTGATCGAGCTGTCCTTCTCGATGAAGGTGTCGCTGGCCGGGACATAGGCTTCCGGCTGGTAGTAGTCGTAATAGCTGACGAAGTACTCCACCGCGTTGTGCGGGAAAAACGCCTTGAACTCGCCATACAGCTGCGCGGCCAGGGTCTTGTTGGGCGCCATCACCAGTGTCGGCTTCTGCACCTGCTGGACCACGTTGGCGATGGTGTACGTCTTGCCTGAACCCGTCACGCCCAGCAGGGTCTGCTTCGCCAATCCCGCCTCGAAATTCTGCACGAGCCTCTCGATGGCCTGCGGCTGGTCACCGGCAGGGGAATACGGGGAAACAAGCTGGAAACGATCAGTCATCGCACGCCGCCCGGGAGCCAACCATTGAGTATAGCCGCGCAGGCGTGACAGCCCCTGCAGCCATTTCCTACACGCGGACAGGGACTGCCCTGATGGCGCGTCCCCGCCCGGCGGATGACTGTGGTAGCCGTCAATTCGGACAAGGAGTCTTTGATGGCATGGATGCCCTCATCTCCCGGAAACGGGGCCCACACGGGCAAGAGAACCGGCAGGACAGGATTCACCCTGGTCGAGCTGTCGGTCTGTCTCGCCGTCCTGACCATGCTGGTCGCCATCGGCTTGCCGTCGTTCCAGCGGCTCATGGTCCGACAGCAGGCCAGTGCCACCATGAACCTGCTCACCTCCCACTTCGCATCCGCACGGATAACCGCCATCACCCAGGGCGTGCCGGTAGTCGTGTGTCCGAGCCTGGGCGACGGCCTGTGCAGCCAGGGCAGCGACTGGAGCAGCCACTGGCTTGCCTTTCGCGATCCGGATGGCAATCGGCAACCTGATGAGGAGCTCGATATCTACAGGAATGATCCTGCACCCGCGCAGCGTGACCTGAAGATCCTTTCTACGTCGGGACGTCGATTTTTACGTTACCAGTCTTCCGGATTCAGCTATGGCACCAACCTCACCATCCGCATCTGCCACGATGGTCGCGTGGCGGGCAGCGTCATCGTGAACAGCACGGGCCGCCCCCGCACGGTCCGCGGCGACATGACGACGCCCTGCTGATCACGTCGAGGCTCCCGAAGGGCAGCCTGGAGGCTTGTCCCCACCTGAAAGGCTGGCTACAATACGCGCCCCGCCCGAATAGCTCAGCCGGTTAGAGCACTTGACTGTTAATCAGGGGGTCGTTGGTTCGAGTCCAACTTCGGGCGCCAGCATCAAAAAAGCAGAAGGCCGCGAGTAATCGCGGCCTTCTGCTTTTGGAGCGTCAGTAAGGCGCTCGCGTTGATACCACTATCGCGCGTTGACCTGCGCCCACACGTGCAACATGTTGCTTACCAGCAACCCGCCGTTGTGGGAGACCGGACCCCTGCTGCGGTGATCGACAATGTGCCGCAACTATCGCCCGCCTGCGCCCCGATGGGAGTGGCATTGAGGGTGTACGTTTTCGCCGCGACTGCCCCTGGCGTGATGGTGTAGAACGGAGTCGTATCGGAGTCACAGGTGAACGCCGCCGGAGATCCGGGTGCGTTGTAAGCCAGATTCACGGTGTAGAAGCGCTCCATCTGCTGCGACGCCTGCAACAGGCAGGCGGCGCCGGCAGCACGCCGGGTCCTGCGGATGTGCTCGTTGTAGCTGGGCAGCGCGATCGAGGCGATGATGGCGAGGATCGCCACCACGATCATGATCTCGATAAGCGAGAAGCCCGACACACGTGAGTAGCGCATAGCATCCTGTTCCTTGTTGAACATCACGTTGTTTAATCCTGCCGGACTTCGCGCCACGAGACACGCTGCCAGCGCATGCCGAAAGTCGGGCTTCCGCCGAGACCAGCCGCACTACCGTCACCCGACCCTCCAAGCACGATCTGCCCCGGCAGCAGTACCGGCCGCGTAGGCATGCCGACCCCAAGGTTCACCGAGCCCACGGGCAGACCTCCTACCGCTGTGTCGTCGGTCGTGGTGCCGTTGTCGAGATTGAAGAACGACGTTCCTCCACTCGTGCCCGTGAACGCATCCAAGGCATTGATGTATCCGGTACCCGAAGATTCACAGGCGTTACCTTCCGGGATCATGCTCGCCGTCACCAGAAAGTTCGAGACAATCTGCGCATCCTGCACGATCCGTTCGCCCGCGGCCGGCAGATCGACATACCAACCCTTGGATGCGAGAGGCAGCGCCTCCTTCGTCTGGAACGCGCGTACAGGATACCCGCTGGATGTCGCATCGGTGACCGTGATCGTTCTCGCGGTCAAGTCTGCCCGCGCGTATGCGACGTCCTCGTCCTTGACGCCGTAGATACTCTGGCTGAAGGTGGATTTGTCGTCGGCATCGCTCGTCGTCATGAAGCGGCCTGTGCCAAAGAATACCCAGCGCGCGTTGGTGGCCGGATCTGTCGCCAGCGTGATGCCGCTGGTAATCGGCTGCGTAACGCCGGGCTTTGCCGCAGTGAACAACCGGGTAGCCGACCACGCCGCAGGCGACGTACTGCGCAGGTCGAACTTCCACACATTGCCCTGCATGTCACCCGCGTAGACATAGGCGAGCGTCTTGCCGTCTGCGGCATACACGCCGGTCGGCGCGGACAGGCCATTGGGCGCCAAGGTGCTGCCAACGCCCGTATCGATCTCGCGGATCACGGCGCCGGTATCCAGATTGAGGACGATCAGAACGGCACGCTCCGTGGTGCTGTTCACGCCATTGCCAATGACCACTGCCGGACTCGATGCCCCGTTGCGCACCTGCGCGAGGACGGGCGCACCAAGCACAAGGCCCATATTGCCCGCCGGCGTGTCTGCAAGCTCCCATTTGAAATCGGTACCACCGAAGGAGGCGGGAGCACTCACGTTCAAGGCATAAAGTCCCTTGCCGCCGCGACCCAGCGTGCCGACCAGCGTATTCCGGCCGGGCGTCAACGTGCGATTGCTCACTGCAACCGGGCCGTCGACGAAGAACTTGTGGGTGTAGTCACCCCGGCTCAACGTTGCCAGATGGTTGAAGTTGAGAATGCTGGGCACATAGGCAAAAAGCTCGTTGCCATTGGCAGCATCGAAGGCATGCAACATGCCGTCGTTGGCACCGACATACACCGTGTTCGTGTCCTTCACGTAGGCCGGCGATGAGCCCACAACGTCACCAAGCAGGGTGGCGCGGTTCCGCAGCAAACCACCGTTGCGTTCTTCCTTGCTGGCATCACCCTTCAGATAGTTCGCGTTCTCAGTCCCGGTAACGGGGTAATCGACGGGGCCACCCGTACGCAACAGCGCGGCCACCTGGGAGCTTGTCGGGAACGCGGAACCCGAGGTGCCATTTGAAGTGAATACCCGACGCGTGCTCCACGTGGGGATGGACGCCGTCCAGGCCACGGTGTCGGACACACCGGCACGGGTGACGGAACGTGCCGTAACCGAGCCAACCCAAGTACCTGACGTATAGCTTGCGCTGAAGACTTGGGCGCCGGTGTTCAGCGAGGTCGAGTTGGTCGCGACGTTCGAATACGAGCTCGTACGCTTGGCAATGACGTCCAGTGCCTGGGACAGGCCCGCGGCAAACTCCTTCGGATTCGAGGCTGACACGAAGGCTCCGCGACCATTCACTGCCGCATGCAACAGGTCATCGATGCGGTCGCCGTCCTCACCATCCAGCGGATTGTTCCAGGTTGCATTCGCCGGCACGTCATCGACCGAGCTACGGCCGCTGGTGCCCGAAAGGCCGATCGAGATCCCGAACGTGACCATGTGCTGCCAGAAGGCGGGATTCTCGGGCGTCGCAGGAACATTGTTGATCAGGTCACTGCGCAAATCGCCCTTCCAATACCTCATGGCAACGTCAGCGAGCGTATTGGAATGCGTGGTTGCTCCGTCCCGGAATGGCGCACCCGGCGTGTAAGTGAAGGTCTGTTCGTTCGGACCGGTAATAGTGGCGCCGGCCGTGCCGTCCTGATCGCCCGTGCCGGTCGCGTCGAACGAGGGCCTGCCACCCTGTCCATCGTCGTTCCAGTAACCATCGGTTGTCAGGATGGTGAAATTCTGCCGGCAGGAGAACTGGCTGACCCGCGCCTGCGGGCCATACGGGCCGCTGTTGGTGTCCAGGCTGAAGTACGCACCAGCATCTCGCAGCGCGGTGCGCAAGGGCGTATAGCCGCTGCCCTCGGCACCATAGAGGCGCGAATACCACGTACTGCGCGACGTTGTGGACTCATTCGCAACGGTATTCGGGTCGTCCATGTTGTTGACGAAGCGACCATCGTTTCCGTCGCCAACGGGGATATCGAACGTATTGCGCCCCCAGATGGTGCGGAAACCCACGCGCACCTTGTTGCCCTGTCCACGGAACGCGTCGCCGGCGCCGGCCTTGGCCGCCTTCATGCGGGTGCGATGATACGAATACCACGTGGCGTAGTTCGTCAGCTCAGCGGCGACCGTTGAGCGGCCGGTATTCGGAATCGAGCTCACCTCGGTGCAGTTGCGCCATGCCGCGCCGGATATCGACCCCGTTGCGCACAGGCTGTAGGTGTAGCCGACGGTGACCGTCCCGCCGAAATTGGTCTGGGCATACAGGCGTGCGTACCATGTGACCTCCGAGTCGGAAACGGCCCCCGCGACGCTTTCAGCATTTCCGTTGTTCAGGCCCCGGCTGGTGTAGTTGTTGTTGATATTCACAGTCTGGTTGCCCGACCGGATATACAGATCCGCCCCCCGATTGGTACCGCTGACCGTACCGCCGCTGCTGGCAAAGGTCAGACCGTACGCATAAGGCGGAATCAACACGTTCCATATATTCGAGTAATTGCCCGCGTTCGTGGTCCCCGCCGTTCCCAAGGTCCCGTTCACCGTTGGCGACGTGGAACTGCCCGAGGTCAACCACTCGCTCCGATAAATTCTGCCATCCGGCGTTATCTGGTAGCGGTAATAATTGGTGCCGGCCCCCAGATAGGTTGCATCGCTACTCGCCGTATTCTTGGGCACATAGAACGTTCTGGTCGCGCTCGCCAAGTTGATGTTGCCGCTGGCAAGGCTCAGGTCGGAATACGCCCCCGTGTATGCGACGCCGCCAGTCATCCGGTCACCGCTCGCCTGCGTCCATGCCTGATAGGAGACGCCCGGGTTGTACGACAACGTGTTGCGCGTATACGCCAGGTTCGCCACGTTGGGCGCCGTCGTCGCCGGCGGCGTGGAAGGCATGCTCGTCTCTTCCATCGACCCCGAGTCGTCCAGAATGAAGAGCACGTTGGGCGCGACGCGGCTGGTCGTCGTAAGCGGATCATCCGGCAGCGTGATCCCTGCATTCACTGGCAGAGCCAGCAGCGTGGCCAGGAACGCTACAGGGGCGGACCACCATTGGAACCCCACGCCGCGTGCGCGAGCGGTGGCATGTGGGTTCTGCACAGATCGAAGATTCATGATTGAAGTTCCCGGCTTACCGGCTCACAACGTTGGCTTGCAGAAACACCTCGGACAGGCCTGGGCTACGGCCGCGCGCGGTGATACGGAACATGGGTCTCTCGCACTCGTAGGTGGCTGGGGTCGTCTGGCAAACGCCAGGCAACTTCGCCCCATTGCCGGTACCGAGGTACTCGATGCGATACGTGGAGCGGCCATCCGGCGCGGTCAACCATACGGCTGCAGGCGCGGGCACTGCGGTCGCATCGCAGATGCCGTCTCCCGCACAGGTAATCCCGAGCTCGGTGAGTGTCCGGCCATACTGGAGATCCTCGATGGCCGGGTTGCCGAGCACGTCTTCCTGCGCGACGCGCAGCGCGGTTTCCGCTGCCTGGAATGCCAGGCTGCGGTCGCGCATGTTGGCGCTCATCCGCTCCTGCATGCCCGAGCTGCGCATCACTGCAAGGCCCAGGATGGACATGGCCACGAGCAGGATCAACACCACCACCAGCGATACGCCGGCTTCGCGATGCCCTGATCGCGGCGATCTCTGGATGTCGTTCGCTTGCCTCATGGCGTGCGGCTCCTCAGGCTGACCACGTTTGAGACGTTGCGGCTGATGGCACGACCTTCACCATCCTGCCCCACCAAGGTCATGTTGACCCGGACGGCCACAATGTTCGCCCAGTCGGCGGGTACCGGGTTGTAAGTATTGCCGCCTGTTTCCAGGTAGCTCACGGCCAGATTCTGCACGCCCTGCGCGACCTCCTCGCGGGCACCGCCGGCGCGGGACACGAAAAGCGAGTTGTCGGCGGCAAACCAGCGGGTGTTACGGTAACGCGCCAGCATCACCGTAGCCGCGGGTGCAAGCGGGTCTGCGGTGAGCGCCACCGTAGTGGCCGGGGTGAAGGCGACTGTCGTGGGCGTGACGCTTGTCGCGCGCACGATATACAACTGATTTGCATTGCACAGCACGAGCTGGTCGTTCACGTTGAAGGCCGTTGTGGCGTCAGCAATCTGTGCGGCATCCAGCGTGAGCGATGAGGTCGTCGAGGCGGTGATCCGGTACGCCGTATCGTCGCCCGACACGGTCGTAAGCTCAGTCTGCGGGCTCACACTACTCAAGGGGGCGGTGAGGAATGCAACCTCTTCGGCCGAATTCGCATGCTCCACGTTAGGCCTGGCGACATTGGAACAGGCAGACCCCCCGGCTGCACGGATGTCGCGTGACATCAACTCGAATGCGACGCGCGCGCTTTCCTGCACGCGGTTAAGACCTTCGTTGGAACGGTAGCTGAGTTGATTCGCATGGAAGATGGCAAACGCTGCGCCGGCCACAAGCAACCCCAGAACCAGGGCGACCATCAGCTCGATAAGACTGAAGCCTGCACCGCCTCTTGGCGAACTAGTGGGACCCTTTCGAGAGAACCGGCTCATATGCGGGTTCCCGTGACGATGGAACGTGTCTGCCCACCCCGCGCACGCGAGTCATCCCATTGCACGGTTATCACGCATGCGGCGGGACACCCGGCAATCGCACCGCATGTGGTCGTATCCGCATTACCCGATCCGAGGGTGGCTTTCAGGGAAGCGATCCACGCCCTCCGGTCGTTCTGGGCGAGGGTTCCTCCTCCCGGAACCGCACACGTCATTGCCATGTTGTAGTCCGCCGCAGCGGCGCTGTTGGCTCGCATGGCTTCGATGATGGCGGTTGTCTGCATGACGGCCTGACTGCTTTCCAATGAGCTTTGACCGCCGCGCAGGGCGACCGACTGCATTGCAGCTACGCCCAGCAGGCCGATGCTCAGCACGACCACCGAGACGAGCACTTCGATGAGACTGACGCCGCGCGCTCGATACGGGATCCGCAATGCCCCATCACGTTCGCGAGCCGGAGTTTTTGCCTTCACTAGCACGTACCTCCATTATTCACTTTCGTCGTCGTCAGGCTGCCACTGACCAGCACATTGATGGCACGCAGGTTGGCCTGGGGCTTGTCGGTCGGAATGCACACCGTAACGAGCTGCCCCGCATTGAGCAGACCCGAAGGACTGAACTGGATACCCGCCGCCGGTCCGGCAACGCGCATCGTTCCGGTCAGGGTCTCGTCACGGATCACGTCGATCACGCCGGTCGTATTGTCCCGCCCGGTGATGATCCATCGCGACCAATTGTCGCTATTGCTGCAAGTGGTGCCATTCGTGCTGCTGCAGACGGTCACGCGGGCGTTGCGACGTATGGCTTCGGAACGCGCAAGCTGGATTGCCGCCGAGATCTCCCCCGTCGTCCCGGCCAAACGGTTGGAATTGATCAGGGTCACCATGCCCGGCGTGGCGATCGCAGCAATGATGGCGACCACGGCAATGGTCACCATCAGCTCGATCAGGGTGAACCCCCGAGACCGCTGATGCCTTCCCGGCGCCTGGCGAGCTTTGCGGAATGCGGACATACCCCCCCCTTATGAACGACCAGACGGTAGAACACTCCCCGGACCGCGCACCAGTCTTTCCCGAACGAACGGCGCGATCCGGGGACTGAAAGGCAGGGAGGCTGTCCGGGGGGCGGTCGGTCGGGGCATCATGGGGACGTCAACGATGCCGACCTCCCGATGCCGACCTCCCGTAACGCGCCTCTCAGCCCTCTCGATACCTTGTGGCAGGCCAGGACGCTGATCTGGACGGTCCTGGCGGGAGAAGCGCTGGCTGCGGTGCTCACCGTCGCCCCGGGAACGGAGGGCGACCGGCTGACTTATTTTGGCGTCGCATCCTTGGCGATCCAATGGATCACGCTTACGTCGCTTTGCATGCTCTACCTCGTCCGTCGCTGGCTCCGCGATGTGAGCCCGCCTGTCGTGGCACAGCTCGGATTGGGTGCATTGTTGCTGGCAACCTGGCTTGTCCTCTTCCTAGCCTGGCTGACACTCCGGGATCTGGCGCCACCGCCTCAAGAAGGCTGGCGCGGCTTCATCCTGCGCGTCACCTCGATAGCCCTGATCATGGGCCTGCTGGGCCTGGGCGCCTTCCAGGCGCAGTGGAAAGCGAAGCAACTCGCCGTCAATGCCGAACACTCCAAGCTCCAGGCCCTGCAAGCCCGCATCCGGCCGCATTTCCTGTTCAATACCCTCAACACCGGCATCTCGCTGCTGCACGCAAAGCCCGACACCGCCGAACGGTTGCTGCTGGACCTTTCGGACCTGTTCCGGGCTGCGCTCTCGACGCGGGACACCATTCCCCTTGCCGAGGAACTGTCGCTCGCGCGTCGCTATCTGGAGATCGAGCAGCTACGGCTGGGTGATCGACTGCGCCTGACGTGGGAACTTCCCAGCACCCTGCCCGACGTCAGGGTTCCGACCCTGTCGATCCAGCCGCTAGCGGAAAACGCCATCCGGCACGGCATCGAGCCCTCCACGGGCGGCGGAGAGGTGAGCATCCGGGTTGAAGTGGGGCCAACGGAGCTTCGGGTATCGGTGGCCAACACTCTGCCCTCCGACTCCGTGCGGGTCGCGACGGGCCACCAGGTAGGACTCAGCTCGGTGCGTGCCCGCATCGATGCCCTGACCCAGGGCCTGGGCGGTGTCAGCATCAAGACAACGGATGATCGCTACCTGGCGACCATCCGCATGCCGTACGACGCATCAGCCGCTGATAGTTCCAGGCCTCAGGTCACCACGCGATAGCAGGGCTTGTACTCGCCCGCGATCTTCATGCGCCGTTGCTCCACGAAAGCGCGCAACAACGCGTCCAGCGCCTGCATCATCGCCGCGTCGCCGTGGATCTCGAACGGACCGAACTCCTCGATCCGGCGCATGCCGTCTTCCTTGACGTTGCCCGCGACGATGCCGGAAAACGCGCGCCGCAGGTCGGCGGCCAGGTCGTGCACGGCGCGTCCCGGCCGTAGTTGCAGCGCTGCCATCGCTTCATGCGATGGGACGAACGGCTGCTGGTAGTCCTCGGGAATCTGGATGGCCCAGTTGAAGAAAAACGAATCCTTGTGCTCGATCCGGTACTCGCGCACGCGTCGGACGCCCGCGATCATCTTCTTCGCGACGGCCACGGGGTCGCCGATGATGATCTCGTAGCGTTCGGCGGCCTCATCGCCCAACGTCAGGCGGATGAAGCGGTCGATCTGCTCGAAGTACGGTGCGGCGATGGTCGGGCCCGTCAGGATCAGCGGGAACGGCAGGTGCGCGTTGTCTGGGTGCAGCAGGATGCCGAGCAGGTACAGGATCTCTTCGGCTGTACCCACGCCGCCCGGGAACACGATGATGCCGTGGCCGATGCGGACGAACGCCTCCAGGCGCTTCTCGATGTCCGGCATGATGACCAGGTGGTTGACGATCGGGTTCGGCGATTCGGCGGCGATGATGCCCGGCTCGGTCACGCCGATGTAGCGGGTCTTGGCGCGGCGCTGCTTGGCGTGCGCGATCGTGGCGCCCTTCATCGGCCCCTTCATCGCACCGGGGCCGCAGCCGGTACAGATGTCCAGCCCGCGCAGGCCCAGCTCGTAGCCGACCTGCTTGGTGTAGAGGTACTCGTCGCGCGAGATGGAATGGCCACCCCAGCAGACCACCAGGTTGGGATCGCTCGGCTTCAGGATCCGCGCGTTGCGCAGCAGGCGGAACACCGCGTTGGTGATGCCGGCGGAAGATTCCAGATCGGCCGCATATTCCGGACCCAGTTCGATCGCGGTATACGCCAGGTCGCGCACGACGGCGAACAGCAGCTCGGCCACGCCACGGATGATTTCGCCGTCAACGAAGGCCATCGAAGGCGCGTTGATCAGGTCGATGCGGACGCCGCGGTCCTGTTGCAGTACCTGGATGTCGAAATCCGGATACAGATCGCGCGCGGCGCGCGGATCGTCTGACGCGCTGCCGCTGGTCAGCACGGCCAGCGCGCAGCGGCGCAGCAGTTCGTGCATGCCGCCGGAGGAGGCGTCACGCAGGCGCGCCACTTCGGCGCGGGAAAGCACGTCCAGGCCACCGCGCGGGTAGATCCGCGCGTCCTGCACCGGCAACGCCCTCGATGCCGTTTCACTCATGGGTTGTTCCTGTCTTCGTTCGTCAGAGGCGGGACTTTAGCGCAGTCCCCGGGGCCTGAGGAGCCCGCCCAAAAGAAAACGGCCGGGTTGCCCCGGCCGTTCGTGTTGCGTTCCGCGATGTCGCTGCGAATCAGAACTCGTACTTCAGACCCACCTGCAGCGACCACTGCGAGATGCCGTTGGTCTGGCCGTCGGCGTTGGTCGGCATGCCGTACGCAGTCGCCTGGCCGAACTCCGTGCCCGAGCGGTAGCCGTACACGTACTGGCCGTTGTGGATGCCCTGCAGCGTCGCCACGGCGTTGTTGGCATTGAAGCCGTAGTCGAGGACGTGGCCCCAGTCCTTGTTGATCAGGTTGCCGACATTCTGGATGTCCAGCCAGATCTTGGACTTGTGGCCTTTCATGAAGCCAGGCAGTTCCTGGCTGATGCGGATGTCGAACGTGTTGACCCAGCCGGAGGTGAAGCCGTTCTCGGGCGCGTAGGTCCCCTTGTAGCGGCTCAGGCCGTCCTGCTGTTCCAGCCACGTCCAGAAGGCCTGCTCCATCGCTGCGTTGGCAACAAACCCGCCGGTCGGGGTAAGCGTACCGAACTTGACGTCGTTGCCCGTGCCGTTCGGCACGTAGAACAGGTCGTTGAACGTGCGGTTGTCGCCGTTCGCGTCGCCCGAGAAGATGTAGCTGAACGGACGGCCGCTGCGGCCTTCGTAGACCAGGCCCACCTGGGTGGCGTAGTCGCCGAAGAACTTGTGCGTCCAGTTCAACGAGCCGCTGAAGCGATCCTTGATCTCGTAACGCGCGGTCGAGCTGGTCGGCTCGTTGATGTTGACACCCAGCTGCGAGCCGTAGCCCGAACCTGCGGTGGAGCTGGTCAGCGCCGACACTTCCTCGGCGTTGGTGCGGGTGTAACCCAAGCTCCAGGACCAGTCGCTTTCGGTCGAGAACGGCTTGGTCAACGAGACGGTCAGCTGCTGACCCTTGCCCTTGTTGGTGTTCTCCAGCAGGAAGACATCGCCGAAGTAGGCGTTGCGGTTGTAGCGTGCACCATTGGTGATGGTCGTGTTGGGCGCATTGCAGGGGTTGCTATTGTTCTGGCACGAGCTGGTGTTACCGAACGGACGCGGGCTGTTCGGGTTCCAGTACAGCACGCGACCGTCCGGACCGAGGTAGCCGGGACCGACGTTGAGGCTGCGGTAGAACAGGCCATTTTTGACGTCGGTCAACAACAGTTCGGCCGATGCGACGATGCCATTCCACGGCGTCTCGACGTCGATCGCCAGATTGGCCTTCCATACCGACGGAAGTTCGAAGTCATCGCTGATGGCGTTGACGTTACGCACGCCCGCACCAGGCGTGGTCGGCACGTTCTGGTTCAGGCCATCGGCACTGAAGGGCACGGTCTGCCAGGCGCTGAGGTTCTGGTACGAGACGTAGTTCATGCCCGTGCTGCTGTAGGCGTTGCCCACCCACACATTCGGGGCGTCACCCTGGAACAGACCCACGCCACCACGCAGCTGCATGGAGCGCTCGCTGTCGAAGGTGTAGTTGAAGCCGAAGCGCGGCTGGATGATGTAGTCGCCGTTGTAGGTGTTGTTGTTGGCAATGCCGAAGCCGCCGGTGTAGCCGGTGCCGCAGGCAGCGTTCACCGTGCCCGGGGCGGCGGCGAAGCACTCGTTGAACGGCGGGTTGGGGCTGGCACTGGGCTTGTCTGCACGCAGGCCGAGGGTCAGCGTCAGGTTCGGCGTGACGTACCACGTATCCTGGACGAAGAAACCGAGGCTCTTGTTCTTGTAGCGCGCGGCGATGGCGTCCGGATTGGCCGGATTCGTCTGCAGGTCGTAGTCGAAGTACTGGCCGCGCAGCAGGTTGCTGAAATCGGACACCCGCACGCCGTTAACGAGAGGCCGTGGGACGTAGAAGCTGTAATTGCCCCACGAGTCCTGCAGGAAGAAGTTGTAGATCTCACTCTCGCTGTACTCGGCGCCGAACTTGATGTCGTGGTCGCCGATAGTCCAGGTACCCGAGCCGAAGTAGTTCCACGTCTCGGTCATCAAGGCATTGCCGGGCGAGCTGCGCTCGGTGCCCAGGCGGATGGCGTCCAGGCCTGCGAAGCTATTGCTGTTGCTGCCGATCGGGCTGTCGTTTCCATTCTGGGCAACGCCGTCGTCGAAGTAGACCTGGATGGTCGGTGCGTTGGTCGGACTGATGCGGATCGCCGAGTAGTCGCGATATGACACCTTGAGCTCGGTCGAGAATGTGTCGGACCAGTCGCTGAACAGCTGGCCGACGTAACTCTCCACGGTCTTGGCATGGTTGAACCAGTTCGAGCTCAGCGCCAGAACGCTGGCCGTCGAGGCTTCCGGGCGCACGCGATTCTGCTCGAGCTTGCTGTAACGGAGGCTGGCGCGATGGGCGTCGCTGATGTTCCAGTCCAGCTTCAGCGCATACTCTTCCAACTCGGTGTCGCCGCCGCCGGTAAGGCCACCGGCGTCGAAACCCCACTCGTCGAGTGCGATGCGCTGCACTTCGGCCAAGTCTGCGGCAGTGAAGTCGGCATTGCCGGTGGCCAGCGGGTTGGTGCCCTGGCTCTTGCCGGCCGGTCCGATGTTGGTCTGCTTGAACTTCTCATAATTGGCGAAGAAGAACAGCTTGTCCTTGATGATCGGGCCGCCAAGGGTCACACCCCAGGTCGACTCGTCGTCGTATTCGTCGAACGGCATGCCGGTGACGTTGACTGCCGTGCTGCCGGCGACGCGCCCCGGATAGTCGCCGAACCAGTCGCCGTCACGGTACGTGCCATACACCGAACCATGGAATTCGTTGGTACCCGACTTGGTCACCGCGTTGACGTTGGCACCGGCAGCGCCGGACATCGTCACGTCGTAGTTCGACAGATTGACGTCGATGGCTTCGATGGCTTCCATCGAGACCGGCTGGCGCTGGGTCGGCATGTTATTGCCTTCCAAGCCGAAGGTGTCGCTGGCCGACACGCCGTCGATGGTGATCTTGTTGAAACGCGGGTTCATGCCACCGGCGGTGATGCTGCCGGAAGCGCGGTCGCTGAAGGTCACGCGCGGGTCGAGGCGCATGTAGTCCTGGATGTTGCCATTGACCGACGGCAGGTTCTCGATGGTGACGCGGTCGACGCTGGTGCCCGAACCCATCTTGGTGGCGCTGAACACTTCCGAGCCGCCGGTGAAGCCCACGGCCGTCACGGTCTCCAGGGTCGTCAGGTCGCCGGTCAGCGCCGCGTTGACGGTGTTCACCTGGTTCAGCGTGAGGAAGACGTTGTCCTCGGTCTTGGTACCCGAGCCCGACTTGGTGATCGTCACTTGGTAAGGACCGCCCACGCGCAGGCCGCGCGCGTTGTAGCGACCGCTGGCATCGGTGGTGGCGCGGCTGACCGTGCCGGATTCGACGTGGGTGATGGTCACCTCGGCGCCGACGACGGGCTGGCCGCCATTGTCGGTGACCAGGCCGCCCACGCCGGCCGAGGTGCTCTGCGCGAAGGCAGGCGCGGCGGCGAGTGCGACGACGAGGCCAAGGCTGAGCTTGGACAGGCGAAGACGACGGGATTGGTTCATCGGATAAACCTCGGTACGGGAGTGATGTGGCGAAGCTGGCTGACGAGACGTGCGGAACCACCCGGTGGGTCGGTTCTGAAGGGCGTGCTAGGGGTTCCCATGGCCCACGCGTCGTTCGCGGAGGTTAATAACAGGTTAACACGATAGGACCATTTTGTGACCGCGGCATGACAATGTTCCGCACTGCAGCATGAGCGTGCAGCCCCAAGGCGGATGGTCGCCGCCGGACCCTGCCCTCAGCGGGCCGGAGCGCCTGAACTGTCAGATGTTGGGCGGGGTCAGCTTCAGGTAGGTGCCGATGCCATCCAGGACCATTTGCACGGAAATGGCGACCAGAAGCATGCCCATTAGCCGCTCGATCGCGGTCAAGACACTTCTTCCCAGCCACTTGTAGAGCACTGTCGCCGAGAACAGGATCGCTGCGGTGGCGCCCCAGGCCAGCAGGAGCGCCAGACTCCAGTCGCCGAGCCGGGACGGGTCGTTGCTGCCCATCAGCATGACGGCGGCCATGCCGGACGGGCCGGCGACCAGCGGGATGGCCAGCGGCACGATGAAGGGTTCGCCCCCGGGCAGTTCGCCCATCAGGCCCTCGGGCCGGGGGAAGATCATCCGCACGCCGATCAGGAACAGGACGATACCGCCGGCGATGGCGACCGATTCCTGGCGCAGGTGCATCATTTCCAGCGCGTACTTGCCGCCCCACAGGAACAGCATCAGCACGACCAGCGCGATAAGCAACTCGCGTACCACCACGATGCGCTGGCGACGCGGTGGCAACGGCTTGAGCACGCTGAGGAACACCGGAATGTTGCCCAGCGGATCCAGGATCAGGAACAGCAGCAGGGCCGCCGACAGGACGGTCATGCCCGCACCTTCCATATCTGCCCCCTGTGCGCTGCGCCCGCAGATGACAGCAGGGTGACACAGGCCGCCGCGTAATCGGCGGCGTCCCGGGCCTGTGCGTCGTTGTCGTCGGCATAGGCGCGAGAGCGCAATGCGGTCCGCATCGGCCCCGGCTGCAGTGCGGCGACACGCACGCTGCTGCTGGCGAGTTCGGCGTGCAGCATGCCGACGAGCGATGTCAGCCCATGCTGGGCCACGCCATACGCGCCCCAGTACGCCTGGCCCACCCGTGCGAGATCGTCGACGCTGAAAACCAGCGCCGCGTCGTCCGACTGCTTCAGCAGGGGCAGGCAGGCCTGCGACAGCCACCAGGGCGCGGTCAGGTTGACGTGCACGACACGCGCGAACGCGGCGGGGTCGGTATGTTCCAGCGGCGTCAGCCCCTTGAACTCGGCGGCGCAATGCAGCACGCCGTCCAGACGACCCAGCGCGGCGTGCAGGCGGTCGGCGAGTTCGGCGTAATCGTCGGGCGTCGCGCCTTCCAGGTCGAGTGGATACAACAGGGGTTCCGCGCCCACTTGCGACACGGCGTCGTAGATCCGGTTCAACTTCGGAACCTTGCGGCCCAGCAACACCACCGTGGCGCCCGCTTCGGCACAAGCGACCGCCGCCGCACTGCCCAGCCCGCCATGCGCGCCACTGACCAGCACCACACGCTGGTCCAGGGCACGCGGTGCACGCTTGGGCAACCCGACCAGGCTCACTGCGACAGCGCCTCGGCCACGATCCGCTGCAGTTCGCCGGACTCGTGCAGCTCCAGCGTGATGTCGCAACCGCCGATCAGTTCGCCATTGATGAAAAGCTGGGGAAACGTCGGCCAGTTGGAGAAGCGCGGCAGGTTGGCGCGGATCTCGGGCTCTTCCAGCACGTTGATGGTGTAGACATGCTCCGCGCCCGCTTCGCGCAACGCGTGTACCGCACGGCTGGAGAAGCCGCACATCGGGAACTGCGGCGTGCCCTTCATGAAAAGGACGATCGGGTGGCCATCCACTTCGGCCTGGATGCGTTCCATCACCGGCATGCTGATTTCTCCTTCCTTGACGGTTTGGCAACCATCGTCGGGTACACTTTCGGTCCGTTCCGCCGGCTTCGCCCGCGGATTGCATAGTGTAAGCCCTCGCATCGCTCCGACGGTGCCCGCACCCCCTTTTTACCCGCCTAGCGTAAGGAACCGAGCCATGGCCATCGAACTTCCCCCCCTGCCCTACGACCGCACCGCGCTGGAACCGCACATCTCCGGCGAGACGATCGACTTCCACTATGGCAAGCACCACAAGACCTATGTGGACAACCTCAACAAGCTGATCGAGGGCACCGAGTTCGCCGACGCATCGCTGGAAGAGATCGTGCGCAAGTCGCAGGGCGGCATGTTCAACAACGCCGCGCAGGTGTGGAACCACACGTTCTACTGGAACTGCCTGAAGCCCAACGGTGGCGGCGAGCCGACCGGCAAGCTGGCCGAACTGATCAACAAGACCTTCGGCGACTTCGCCAAGTTCAAGGAAGAATTCACCAAGACCGCCATCGGTACCTTCGGTTCCGGCTGGGGTTGGCTGGTGCAGCGTCCGGACGGTTCACTGGCCCTGGCCAGCACGTCCAACGCCGCCACCCCGCTGACCGGTGAAGACAAGCCGCTGTTGACCATTGACGTGTGGGAGCACGCCTATTACATCGACTACCGCAACGCGCGACCGAAGTACGTCGAGTCGTTCTGGGCGCTGGTGAACTGGGACTTCGTGGCCGGCAACCTGCGCTGATCCACAGGCTCCGCTTCAATGCAGAAACGGCCGGGGAGACCCGGCCGTTTTCGTTTCCTTCCTGCAGGAACCGCAAAGTCAGGCGGACAGGCGCCCCACGACAGGCGCTACCTGAGCTTCACGCCCCAGCGCCGATCCCACGCGACGCAACGCTTCGGCCAGGAGGGCGGCATCGTCGGCACGCAACGTGGCATGGCCGACCTTGCGCCCGGCCCGCGGCTCCTTGCCGTAATCGTGCCAATGCCCGCCCGCTTCCTGCAGGACCGCGCCCGACGCCGGCATTTCACCGATCCAGTTGAGCATGCAGGCATGGCCGAGCACCCGCGTGTCGCCCAGCGGCAAGCCGAGTACCGCACGCAGGTGGTTCTGGAACTGCGAGGTTTCGGCGCCTTCGATCGTCCAGTGGCCCGAGTTGTGTACGCGCGGCGCCATCTCGTTGGCCAACAGCTCACCGTCGCGATAGAACAGTTCGAGCGCGAACACGCCGACGTAGTCGAGCGAGTCGGCCAGGTGCCGCGCATGGGCGCACGCGGCGCCTGCCAGCGCTGCGTCGACACTCGCAGGCGCCAGGCTGGCCGACAGCACGCCATCGACATGCCAGTTCTCGGTCATCGGCCATGTACGGAACTCGCCGTCACGGCTGCGTACGGCGATCACCGACAGTTCCCTCTCGAACGGGATGAACGCCTCCACGATCAGGCCGACGGTCGCAGCCTGCGCACCGAGCGCCTGCCAGGCCGCGTCGACGTCCGCCACCGACCTGATGCGGAACTGGCCCTTGCCGTCGTAGCCCAGCCGACGCGTCTTGAGGATGCAGGCACCGCCCAGTTGCTCGACCCCGGCCTGCAACTGCGCGCGCGTTTCGATATTCGCGAAGGCACCTACCGGAATGCCGAGTTCGCGGAACAGCGTCTTCTCGACCAGGCGATCCTGCGCGACGGCGAGCGCGCGCGGATTCGGGAACACCGGGACGCGATGCGCGAGCCACTCGGCGCTTTCCGCCGGCACATTCTCGAAATCGAAGGTGGCCACGTCGACTTTCGACGCGAACTCGGCCAACGCGGCTTCGTCGCGGTAGTCGCCGACGAGCAGCGGAGCGAACTGGCCGGCGCACGCATCGGCCGCCGTATCCATCACCAGGAAGCGCAGGCCCAGCGGCGCGCCAGACAATGCGAGCATGCGCGCGAGTTGCCCGCCGCCCAGGATGCCGACCGTGGTCATAGCGGCTGGCGGGGATCGTCGTGCGCCATCACATCCTCGGTCTGGCGTGCACGGAAGGCGGCGAGCGCGGCACCGATGGCCGGATAGTCGGAAGCCAGCAGGGCGGCAGCGAAGAGGCCTGCATTGGCGGCACCTGCATTGCCGATCGCGAACGTCGCCACCGGAATACCTGCCGGCATCTGCACGATGGACAGCAGCGAGTCCATGCCGTTGAGCGCCTTCGACTGCACCGGCACGCCGAGCACCGGCACCGCCGTCTTCGCCGCCAGCATGCCTGGCAGGTGCGCGGCCCCTCCCGCGCCCGCGATGATCGCGCGCAGCCCGCGTGACCCGGCGGCGTCCGCGTACGAGAAGAGCACGTCCGGCGTGCGGTGCGCCGACACCACTTTCACCTCGTAGGGAACGCCCAACGCATCCAGCTTCTGCGCGGCATGCTGCATGGTGTCCCAGTCCGAGCGGGAACCCATCACGATGCCCACCACGGGGCTGGAAACGCTGGCGGTCATGGCCGTCCTCGGTCGCAAAGACGTATTCTACCCTTCTGACCGAACCGCTGATCGAGTCCCCATCCCGATGGATCGCAAACTGCTCGACCTCCTCTGCTGCCCCACCACCCGCCAGCCACTGGCCGTGCTTGATGCCCGCGGCCTGGAGGCGCTCAACCGCGCGATCAGTGCGGGCCAGGTCAAGCGCGCCGACGATACCGTGCAGGCCGAACCCTTGCGCGAGGCGCTGGTCACGCATGACCGCAAGACCGTCTACCGCGTAGAGGACGGCATACCCGTGCTGCTCGCAGAAGAAGCGATCGCCACGGCGCAGGCGGGCGAATTCGCCAGCCGATGAGCACGCGCCCTGTACCCCCCGCCGCTGACGCGATCGCCGACGACGTGGCGCGCGCGCTGGCCGAAGACGTGGGCAGCGGCGACGCCACGGCGTCATTGCTGCCGGACGTGGCGGACATCGCCTACCTGCTCTGCAAGGAGGAGGCCGTCATCGCCGGACAGCCGTGGTTCGATGCCTGCCACCGTGCGCTCGATCCGGACGTACGGATCGACTGGCGTTTCCAGGACGGTGACCGGGTCCCGGCCGGCACCGTGTTGGCCACGCTGGAGGGACGCGCGCGCGCGCTCGTGACGGCGGAGCGTTCCGCGCTCAATTTCCTGCAGACGCTGACGGGGACGGCCACGGTGACGGCCACTTACGTCGATATCGTGCGTGGCACCGGCTGCACGATCCTGGATACGCGCAAGACCTTGCCCGGCCTGCGGCTGGCGCAGAAATATGCGGTCCGCTGCGGTGGCGGCCAGAACCATCGCATGGGCCTGTACGACGCCGTGATGCTGAAGGAGAACCATGTCCGCGCGGCGGGATCGCTCACTGCGGCGATCCGCGCAGCGCGCCATCTGCAACCGTCGCTGCCGCTCATCGTCGAGGTGGAGACATTGGCCCAACTCGATGAAGCACTGGCTGAAGGCTGCGAGCGCATCCTCGTCGATGACTTCGATGCGGAGACGCGACGCGACGCGGTCCGTCGCGCGAAGTCCGCACCGTATTCCGGCCGCATCCCTCTCGAGGTCTCCGGCGGGGTCGATCTGGGCACGCTGCGCGCCATTGCGGAAGACGGCGTGGATTTCGTTTCCATCGGCGGACTGACCAAGCATGTCCGCGCCATCGACCTGTCGATGAAACTCGGCCCGGCGCCATGAGCAACGCATGTCGCCACTGAGCGCCCTGTTATGGCTGATCGCCGCGGCGGCTGCGTTCGCCTACTGGAATGCGGCGCGCGCGGCGGCGGAGCGTGCAGGCGCGCTTGGCCGGAATGCCTGCCAGGCAGCCGGGGTCATCTGGCTTGACCAGAGCGTGCATGCGAGCGGACTACGTCTGCGGCGCGGCGAAGATGGCTGGCTGGGCTTCGAGCGCAGCTTCCGCTTCGAGTATTCCCACGACGGCATCGATCGCCATGTGGGGCGGCTGGTGCTGCGCAAGGGCCAACTGGTCTCGTTCGTCGGGCCGGTCGCACGCGCCGTCACGCCGCTCGATCTGCACTGAGTCCGCTACCGGGGTCTGTCGACCTATCCGCGCGGGAGCGCGATACAGACCTATTTCACCACGCGCAGGAACGGCGGGCGCTTGCCCGCTGGCGGCGGTGCATCGTCATCGGGTGGCGTGTCCGGAGAGGGCGGCTGGTCGTCGTCACCACCACCGGCATCGGGATCGTGTGCCACGTCGTCCGGCAACGCCATGCCCTGCCCGGTTTCGCGCGAGTAGATCGCCAGCACGGCACTGACCGGCACGTACACGGCCTGGCTGACCCCGCCGAACCGCGCAGTGAAGCTGACCGCCTCGTTGTCGATCAACAGCCGCACCACCGCACGTTCGGCGATGTTCAACACCACCTTGCCTTCCTTCACCGCGCTGACGGGCACCTGGACGCCCGCCTGCGTGGCGTCCACCAGCAGATGCGGCGTCATGCCGTTGTCGGCGATCCATTCGTTCAGCGCCCGCAACAGGTACGGGCGATGGCTGGTCATGCGGGGCGTGGCGTCAGTCATTTCGCGTCTCGGCTGCCGGTCGCTGGGCTGTCCTGCAATGCCTGCGAACCAAGCCTTGCTCGGATGCCGGCTAAGCCGGGATCTCGCGCAGCTTCCTCTCCGCATCCGTCAGGCTGCGCAGGAAACCGGGGTGGCGGAAGATGCGGTTGCCATAGTCCTCGATCGCCTTGCCGTCCTTCGGCAGCGGCACATCGAGCGAAGGCAGGCGCCAGATGATCGGGGCCATCGCACAGTCGGCCAGGCTCATTTCGGGGTTGAGGAAGAACTTGCTCGCCTTGAACAGCGGCACCGAGGCGGTCAGCAATTCCTTCAGGCGCTTGCGGCCCGCTTCGACCTGCTGCTTGTTGCCCAGCTGGATGGCCTGGACCTGGGGCACCCAGTCGTGCTCGATGCGCAGCATGGCCAGCCGCAGGCGTGCGCGCGACAGCGGATCCACCGGCATCAGCGGCGGATGGGGATAACGTTCGTCGAGGTACTCACTGACCACGGACGCGGCGTACAGCACCAGGTCGCGCTCCACCAGGGTGGGCACGGAATGGTAGGGATTCAGGTCGATGAGGTCTTCGGGCGGATTCTGCGGATCCACCGGCACGAGGTCGTAACTGACGCCCTTGGCGGCGAGCACCAGCCGCACGCGGTGGCAGAGCACGTCATCGGTGGAAGAAAACAGCGTCAGTGTATTGCGCATACGTGGACTCGCAGCCATTCACGGCTCTCCGACGATCGGAATCCGCCGATCGCACCGACGCCGCCAGCCCCTTGCTGACGGTCGCCACGGTCCTTGAGTGTGCAATCCCTGCCGAAAAAAGCCAAGCAACCCCAGCCCGGCCGGTTTCGCCTGCGGTGCGGGCACGGAAGCCCTGCACCGCTGCAGTGGATGCGCGACGGTCCTTAGTGGACGTCCTTCCAGTACTCCTGCTTCAGCAGGTAGGCCAGGAACGTCAGCGCCGCCAGGAACAGGATCACCCACACGCCGATGCTCTGGCGCTTGAGGGCTGCCGGCTCGCCGACATACTCCAGGAAGTTGGTGATGTCGCGCGCGGTCTGGTCGAACTGCTGCGCGTTCTGGCGACCGGCCTGCGTCACCTTGAGGCTTTCCACATGGCGTTCGCCGGTGGCCGCGTCGGGCTGGCCGAACTCCGCATGCTGCAGGCCCTGCAGCTCCCACAACGGATTGGGCATGGACGCGTTCGGGAACAGCTTGTTGTTCCAGCCCAGCGGACGCGACTCGTCGAGGTAGAACGACTTGAGGTACGTGTAGATCCAGTCGCTGCCACGCACGCGCGAGATCACGCTCAGGTCCGGCGGCATCTTGCCGAACCATTTCGTGGCCGGGTCATGCGGCATCGACACCTGGATCTGCTCGCCGAACTTCGCGCCGGTGAAGTTGAGGTTCTTCATCACCTCGTCTTCGGTCAGCCCGAGATCCTCGGCCATGCGCGAATAGCGCATGTACTTCAGCGAGTGGCAGCCCGCGCAGTAGTTCATGTACAGCTGCGCACCGCGCTGCAGGGAGGCGCGATCGCTCAGGTCGTTGCCGGCCTGCAGCTTGTCGCCGCCGCCTGCGGCGAACACGGAGAACGAGATCAGCAACCCGCTGGCGAAGACAGCTAGGCGAGAGGCGAAAGTCTTAGTCATGCGTCGTCACCCGCTCGGGCACTGGCTTGGTCTTGTCGATCTTGGTCCAGATCGGCATGGTCAGGAAGAACAGGAAGTAGAAGGCGGTCAGGAAACGGCCGATGATGGTTTCCACCGGATCCGTACCCGGGCCGGCGCCGATCTTGCCCAGCCAGACGAAGCAGATGGCGAACACGCCCAGCAGCACCTTGGACAGCAGGCCGCGGTAGCGGTAGGACTTGACCTTGGCGCGGTCCAGCCACGGCACCAGGAACAGGATCGCGATGGCGCCGAACATCACCAGTACGCCGCTGAGCTTGTGCGGCACCACGCGCAACATGGCGTAGTACGGCGTGTAGTACCACACCGGCTTGATGTGCTCCGGCGTCACCAGCCTGTTGGCTTCGGAGAAGTTGTCGTGCTCGAGGAACCAGCCGCCCATGGCGGGGGCGAAGAACACGATGAACGCCGCAAGGATCAGGAAGCCACCGACATAGAAACCGTCCTTCACCGTGTAGTACGGGTGGAACGGCACGCCGTCGGCCGGAGCGGTCGGCGACCAGCGGTTGCCCTTCGGGCCCTTCTTGATCTCCACGCCATCGGGGTTGTTCGAGCCGACTTCATGCAGCGCGAAGATGTGCAGCACCACCAGCAGCAGCAGCACCAGCGGCAGCGCGATGACGTGCAGCGCGAAGAAGCGGTTCAGGGTGGCGTCGCTGGGCAGGTAGTCGCCCATGATCCATTCGGTCAGGCCGTTGCCGATCACCGGGATGGCGCCGAACAGCGAGATGATGACCTTCGCGCCCCAGAACGACATCTGGCCCCACGGCAGCACGTAGCCGAGGAAGGCTTCGGCCATCAGCACCAGGTAGATCAGCATGCCGAGGATCCACACCAGCTCGCGCGGCTTCTGGTACGAGCCGTACATCAGGCCGCGGAACATGTGGATGTAGACGACGATGAAGAACAGCGAGGCGCCGGTGCTGTGCATGTAGCGGATCAGCCAGCCCCACTCCACGTCGCGCATGATGTACTCGACCGAGGCGAAGGCTTCCGCCGCGCTCGGCTTGAAGTGCATCGTCAGGAAGATGCCGGTCAGGATCTGGTTGACCAGCACCACGATCGACAGCACGCCGAAGATGTACCAGATGTTGAAGTTCTTGGGCGCGTAGTACTCGCTCATGTGCTTGCGGTACACGGGCATGAAGCCCGGGGCGCGCGCGTTGAACCAGTCCATCACGCCATCAGCGGTACGGGTAATGATGTTCGCCATGGCTTATGCGCCCCCCTGCGGGTCGAGGCCGACGACGATGGTCGTGTCGTTCTCGTAGTAATGCGGCGGCACCACCAGGTTGGTGGGGGCCGGCACGCCCTGGAACACCCGGCCGGCCATGTCGAAGCGCGACTTGTGGCAAGGGCAGAAGTAGCCGCCCTTCCAGTCCGGATCGTACGGCTCGGGCTTGATCTCGGCCGCCATTTCCGGCGAGCAGCCCAGGTGCGTGCACAGGCCGACCAGCACGGAGATCTCCGGCTTCAGCGAACGCGTCTCGCCCTTGATGTACGACGGCTGCTGATCGAGGTTCTGCGACTGCGGGTCGCGCAGGTTCGCGTCCAGGGACGGCAGCGCATCCAGGATGGCCTTCGAGCGCTTGACGATCCAGATCGGCTGGCCGCGCCATTCCAGGATCAGGCGCTGGCCTTCCTGCAGACCGGTCAGGTCGGCGGTCACCGGGGCACCGGCCAGCTTGGCCCGGGCGCTCGGATTCCACGACTTGATAAAAGGTACAGCTGCAATACCGGCACCCACTGCACCCACCACAGCGGTGGTCGCAGTCAGGAACCGGCGTCGGCCCGTATTCACAGGCCCATTGACCCCATCGATGGCCATCCGGCACTCCGCAAAACAATCAGGTAGCTAAAAAGGCTGCCAAGGCCGCACCCGAAACGCCGGTGCGGGCCGCATAAAGACGGCGAAGTGTAACGGATGGCTTAATGGGCCGACAACGGGCGCCGTGAAATCAAGGCCTTGCGGCGCGTCCGGCGTCGCCGCGAGCTGTTTCAGCGCGCGGCAACCGCCTGCCGGTAGCGGTCGGCCAGGACGGCCACGCGCTGCACGTAGCGCTGGGTTTCCTTGTACGGCGGAACGCCCCCGTGGCGGTCCACCGCACCTTCGCCGGCGTTGTAGCCGGCGGCGGCCAGGGTCAGGTTGCCGTTGAAGCGCTTCAGCAACCAGGACAGGTACTGCGCGCCGCCGCGGATGTTCTGCGCGGCGTTGTAGGAATCGGTGACGCCGAACCGGCGCGCCGTGGCCGGCATCAGCTGCATCAGGCCCTGCGCCCCGGCATGCGACAGCGCCATCGGGTTATAGGACGATTCCGCGTGCATGATCGCGCGCAGGATGGATTCCTCCACGCCGAATTCGCGCGACGCGGCGGCGATCTCGGCCTGGTAGGCGGATGTGTTCAGTCGCAGCCGTCCGAAGTCGACGCTCGGATTCCCGCAGGCGAAGCAGGTCTCGATGTAGCTGTACTTGATGGTGCGCAGGCTGGCGACCTGGGTGCCGCCGCGCGGGCGCGTACTGGTGTAGTGACGCACGCCGTCCTTGATGTAGGAGTAGACCTGCCCGCTGACCACGCGGCGCGGACCGGTGGCCGGCGCGGGGACGGACGCGGCTGGCACCGCTGCCGGGACGATGGCGCTGGCCGAATCGGACAGGGCGGGCGAGCTGGCCGCTCCCACCGCCGGTGTGGCGGCTGCAGGCCGTGACACGGCGGAGACCTGCGTCGGCCGGTTGCGGTCGGGCGTGTAGCGGCTGACCACTTCGCAGCTTGCGCCACTGACACGCTTGCTGACGTAGTTCGGCACACCGTCATTGCCGGTGCACTTGTACAGCGTGCCCGCGCTGGCCGGCAGTGCGGTCAACGCGGCCAGTGCGGCCAGAAGCGTCAGAGTCCCCCTCATGCCGCGCAGTGTCCCGAATTCCCGGGTGATTGCCAAGTCCTTGTCCAACAAAGGTTTCCTCCAATCTGTGCGGCCGGTCGGAGTTCCGACTGCCGGACGCCGGCCCCTTCATGCCGGGCTGTTACCCGCTATCAACGCCAGCGGGGACGGGGACCGGCCGTCGCGCAGCGCGTAAACTACGCGCCCCCTGCCCGCCCACCCGACTGGATTAAGCGCCATGACCGGGACGCAAGCCCCCGCACTGCCGACCACGGCCGCCCCTGCCGTGACCGACCCCGCCCTTGTTCCGTTGCCCACCGGTCGCCCCCGTGCACCCGAGCAGGTCAAGGGCAAGCTCTACATCAAGACCCACGGGTGCCAGATGAACGAGTACGACTCGGCCAAGATGGCCGACGTGCTCGCCGCTTCCGATGGGCTGGAGCTGACCGACAACCCCGAGGAAGCGGACGTGGTGCTGGTCAACACCTGCTCCATCCGCGAGAAAGCGCAGGAGAAGGTCTTCAGCCAGCTCGGCCGCTGGAAGGCACTCAAGGCCGGTGGCCGTGACGTCATCATCGGCGTGGGCGGCTGCGTGGCTTCGCAGGAAGGCGAAGCCATCGTCAAGCGCGCGCCCTACGTGGACCTGGTGTTCGGCCCGCAGACCCTGCACCGCCTGCCGGAGCTGATCCGCGCCCGCCGCGAGCAGAACAGGCCGCAGGTCGACATCAGCTTCCCCGAGATCGAGAAGTTCGACCGCCTGCCCGAGCCGCGCGCCGAGGGCCCCTCGGCGTTCGTGTCGATCATGGAGGGCTGCTCGAAGTACTGCTCGTTCTGCGTGGTCCCCTACACGCGCGGCACCGAGGTCAGCCGGCCGTTCGAGGACGTGCTGGTGGAAGTGGCGCAGCTGGCCGCGCAGGGTGTGCGGGAGATCAATCTGCTCGGCCAGAACGTCAACGCGTATCGCGGTCCCTATGGTGATGGCGAGGTCGCCGACCTCGGCCTGTTGATCCGCACGATCGCCGAGATCGACGGCATCGGCCGCATCCGCTTCACCACCTCGCACCCGCTGGAATTCAGCGACTCGCTGGTGGATGCGTATCGCGACGTGCCGCAGCTGGCCAACTTCCTGCACCTGCCGGTGCAGGCCGGCAGCGACCGCATCCTCTCCGCGATGAAGCGCGGCTACACCGCGCTCGAGTTCAAGCAGAAGATCCGCAAGCTGCGCGCGGTGCGGCCGGACATCTCGATCAGCTCGGACTTCATCGTCGGCTTCCCCGGCGAGACCGATGCGGATTTCGAGAAGACGATGAAGCTGATCGAGGACGTGGGCTTCGACCAGAGCTTCTCCTTCATCTACTCGCGCCGCCCGGGCACGCCGGCCGCGGACCTGGAAGACGACACGCCGGATGCCGTGAAGCACGCGCGCCTGGACCGCCTGCAGCAGCAGATCAACGCCTACGCCGCGGGGATCTCGCAGCGCATGGTGGGCACGGTGCAACCGGTACTGGTGGAAGGCCCGTCGAAGAAGAATCCGAACGAGCTGACCGGCAAGACCGAGAACATGCGCTCGGTGAACTTCCCCGGCCACCCGCGGCTGATCGGGCAGTTCGTGGACGTGACGATCACCGAGGCGCTGGCCAACTCGCTGCGCGGACGCGTCGCGGGCACCGACTGAGGCGCCGGATCAGCCGACAGCGGGCAACGGCATGCCTTCGCGCTCGTTGTCCCAGATCATGTGGATGATCTTCCAGCCCTGCTCGCCCTTGTAGAGCTGAATGCTGTTGATCCCGCGCCGCTCGGGCACGGCGTCGCCCGGGGCGTGGCGTGCCTCGTAGGCGCTCCAGACATGGGCGATGTTGCCGAACACGCGGATCTCCCGCGCGGTCTCGACCTCGAAGAAATCCACCTTCGCCAGCAGCTCATCGGCGTTGGCCCGGTACTCCGCCAGCGAGAACGACAGGCGCCAGGGCTTTCCCTGCGCATCCACGCCGGTACGGATCTGCCGGCAGTCGGGATGGAAGACCGCATCCTGTGTCGACCAGTCGCGCGGACCCGCCGGGCCCGAGATCATCGCGTACATGGCGTCCACCGCCGCGCCGATCGCTGCTTCGTCCATCGTCTGCCCCGCCGTCCCGGAAGAAGCGCCAGCCTATCAGTCCAGCCGCTTGCGGAACCGCAGGATCGCCGCCGTCATCATCACCGAGGTGAACCCCAGCAGCGCCAGCACGTCGGGCCACAGCTCGGACAGCCCCGCGCCGCGCAGCATCACGCCGCGGATCAGGCGCAGGAAGTGCGTCAGCGGCAAGGCTTCGGCAATCCACTGCACGACCTTCGGCATCCCGGCAAAGGGGAACATGAAGCCGGACAGCAGGATCGACGGCAGGAAGATGAAGAACGTCATCTGCATGGCCTGGAACTGCGACTGCGCGCCCGTGGAGATCAGCAGGCCCAGCGCCAGGTTCGCCACGATCAACAGGCACGCTGCAAGGTACGCATGCAGCAGGCTTCCACCCAACGGCACGTCGAACAGCCACATGCCGAGCGCCAGCACCACCGTGGTCTGCACCAGGCCGATGGCCACATACGGCAGCACCTTGCCGATCATCAGCTCGGCACTGCTGACCGGCGTGGCGATCAGCAGCTCCATGTTGCCGCGCTCGCGTTCGCGCACGATGGCCACGGCCGTGAACAGCACCATGGTCATGGTCAGGATCACCCCGATCAGGCCGGGCACGATGTTGACCGCCGATCGACGCTGCGGGTTGTAGAAGCCCGTCACGCTGACCGTCCGCGTCGCGAGCGGCCCGCTGCTGACGCCATCGAGAGGCATCTGCGCCAGCTGCGCGGCCGCGCTCTGCACTGCGTTGTCGCTGCCATCGACGAGGATCTGGACCGCCTCGCGCCCCTCGGCGCGGCGGCGTTCGTAGTCGGGCGGGATGACCACGCCGATGCTGATCTCGCCCCGGCGCATGGCATCGACCAGTTCCTGCGGCGTGGCGACTTCCAGGGCCGGGCTGACCACGCCGGTGGCGACGATATCCATCACCAGCGCACGCGAGGCGGACGTCCGCGCCTGGTCGGCGAAGCCGGCGGACAGGTCGCGCAGGTTGGTATTGATGGCGTAGCCGAACAGCAGCAACTGCATGACCGGAATACCGACGATCATCGCCAGCGTGATGCGGTCGCGGCGCATCTGTCGCAGTTCCTTGACCATCACCGCCATCAGGCGACGGAGTTTCATGCGGCCTCCTCGCGAGCCGGCTGCGCGCGCGTGGCGGACACGAAGACGTCCTCCAGGTTGGCCTGCGATGCCGACACGCCCGCTTCGATGCCCGCCGCACGCAATGCGGCATCGACGCGCGCCGCAGCGTCGCCGTTGTCCGCCAGCAACACACGCAGCACGTTGCCGATCTGCGCCACGCTGACCACGCCCGCAATCCCCAGCAGCACCGCCTTCGCCTTCCGCGGCTGCGCAGCATCCACCACCAGGGTACGGCCCGCGAGTTCGCCCGTCAGTGTATCGGGCGTGCCATCGGCGACCAGCACGCCCCGGTCGAGGATGGCGATTCGATGGCAGCGTTCGGCTTCGTCCATGTAGTGCGTGGACACCAGCAGCGTGGTGCCTGCATCGGCGAGCTCGAACAGCTTCTCCCAGAAATCGCGGCGCGATTCCGGGTCCACCGCGCTGGTCGGCTCGTCGAGGAACAGCAGCTCCGGCTCGTGGATCACCGCTCCCGCCAATGCAAGCCGCTGCTTCTGCCCCCCGCTCATCGTGCCCGCAAGTTGTTTCTGCCGGTCATGGAAGTGGTACTGCTCGACCAGGTCGTCGATCCGCTTCCGCGCCCGTGCTCGCGGGATGTCCTGCACGGCAGCCAGGAATTCCAGGTTCTCGCGCACTGTCAGGTCCTCGAACAGCGAGAACTTCTGGGTCATGTAGCCGATGCGCGTGCGCAGTTGCTCGGCCTGCTCCGGGATGCGCAGGGCCAGCACGTCGATCTCGCCTGCACTGGGCGTCAGCAGGCCGCACAACATGCGGATGGTGGTGGACTTGCCGGAACCGTTCGGGCCAAGGAACCCGTAGACGTTGCGTCGCGGCACATCGAGATCGACATCGTTCACCGCGACCAGGGCGCCGAAGCGTTTGGTCAGCCCGCGGACGCGGATCGCGAGATCGTCCCGCTCCCGTGGCAGCGGCTTCAGCCCCGACCGCACGCCGTCAGCATCGAGCGTCGGTGCGGAAGCCCCTCCTGCGGCGATTGCGGGTGCCGGGTCAGTTCGCTTCATCGGACACCACCTGCAGCGGCGCACCCACTGGCAGATCGGCGGCATCCTTGCCCAGGCTGATTTCCGCCAGATAGCTCAACCGCTCGGCGTCCTGGCCGGTCAACGCAAAGTACGGGGTGAAGCTGGGTTCGCTGCGGATCATGCGCATGCGGCCGGCATACGTCTTCTCCTGTCCGTCCAGCCGCACCTGCACGGTATCGCCAACCTTCAACCGGTTGCGCAGGGCCTGCGGCAGGTAGACGCGTGCATAGGGCGCCTCGCCTACCAGCATCACCGCCAGCGGTGCGCCGACCGGCGCCTGGTCGCCGAGCTTGTACGGCAGGCTGTCGATGCGGCCCGCGCGCGGCGCCACGATATTGAGCTTCTCCAGCGTCACCGCCTGCACACTGGCCTGCGCTTCGGCCGACGCGACGGCGGCCTCGCCCTGCGCCACTTGCTCGGTGCGCGTGCCGCGCTCCAGCTCCAGCAACGCGGCCTGTGCCAGCCGGACCTGGGCCTGCGCGCTCTGCGACGCGGCGCGTGCACGGTCCACCTCGGAGGCGGCGACCAGACGCTGGCGGCCCAGCGGCTGCAAGCGCGCGTAATAGGCATCCGCATCGCGGGCCTGCGCCTGCGCAGCGGCCAGGCTGGCGCGCGCCTGTGCGATGGCTTCGCTGCGCGGACCGGCGCGCAGTTCCGCCAGCGCCCCGCGGCTCTGCGCGGCCTGCGCCTGCGCGGCCGCCAGTTGCGACTGGGTGCGGGTCAATTCCAGTTGCAGCAGGGGCGCACCGGCGGCCACCTGCTGTCCTTCGCGCACGTCGACGCGCACGATCCTTTCCGCCACCGGCGACGGCAGCGTCACCCGGTCCCATTCCAGCGTACCCAGGGCCTCGGGCGTGTCGGCGGCGCATCCCGCCAGCATGAGGATCGCGGCCGCGAGCGCGGCACGTGGCAGTTCATTTCGCATGGTCCAGCTCCAGTCCACGGTCCAGCAGCACCAGCGTGTGCCGGCGCAGGTCGTTGAAATCGATGTCGTCGGCGCCGAACAGCTGCCGCCAGATCGGCGCGCTGGCCAGCGGGAACATGGTCAGCCCGATCAGCGAGACCATCAGCAGGCGCGGATCCAGGTCCGGGTTGAGTTGCCCGGCCTGCTGCGCGGCGGCGAACCGGCCGGCCATCATCTTCGGCAGCATCGGGCCAACCTGACTGATCATCATGTCGCGCAGTGCGCCGCCCTCGCAGAGGATCTCGCGTACCCACAACGTCGGCAGCCAGGGGTGCTGCGCAACCACGCCGCCGATGCCGTGCACGAAGCCGGCGACCAGTCCGGCCACGTCCCCCTCGCCCGCGTCCACTACGGGCGCGCGCATCTGCGCCACGACCGGCAGCAGACGTTCGGCCACCACGGCCTGCTGCAGCTGCGCCTTGTCGCCGAAGTAGTAGTGCACCAGCGCGGGGGTGACGCTGGCTTCCGTCGCAATGTCACGCAGCGAACTCGCGGCGATGCCCTTCCTGACGAAGCACGTCAACGCGGCGTCGAGCAGCGTGGCGCGCAGATCGGCCACCTCGGCCGTGGGACGGCGGCCAGGGCTGCGCTTGCGGGGCGAGGCGGCCTTCTTCGACGGCGCCTTCGCCGTGCCGTCGGCATTTTGTTCGGGATGCTTGAGAGATGTCATGCGCCTATTTAATTTTCGAATTAATTAAATTTCAAGCCCCCTCCGACGAGCGGCATGCGGTGGCCGCTGCCCTGACGCCGGGTTACCCTGCCTGCCCGCCTTGAGTCCGCCAGGAATCGCCGCCATTTCCCCTGACAGCCCGCGCCTGTGGGTGTTCACCCTGGAAGCCCGTCCCCTGCCCGACAGCCCTGATTTCGTCGAGGCCGGCGGGGCGTTCGTGACCTGCTACCTGCGCCCGGCCTTTACGCCAGATCCCATGCGCCGCGCCGTCGAGTTCGTCCGCGAGCAGGGCTGGGAGGTCATCGCGGTGGAAGACGAGCCCCTGCAGATCGAACGCCACGACGCTCCGGAAGCCGAACACTTCGACCAGGCACTCGTCGATGACGAGGTCTACGTCTTCCACCAATGGCCGGTGGACGACGCGGGCGACCAGACGCGCCACTAACCGCTATTGCCACGAGTATTCCCCCGCCCCATGACTGCCCCCAGCAAGCACGAATTCACCCTGCAACCCGAGAACGTCGAACGCCTCGCAAACCTGGCCGGCCCGTTCGACGCGCACCTGCGCCAGATCGAACTGCGCCTGGGCGTGGAGATCGCCAGCCGCGGCGCCATCTTCCGTGTCACCGGGCCGGAGAAGTCCGTCGCCGCCACGGAGAAGCTGCTGCATGCGCTGTATGAGGAAGCGGCCAGCGAGACGTTCGACAGCGAGGCCATCCACCTGCGGCTCAACGCCGCCAACGTGGATCGCGTGGCGGAAGAGGACTACCTGCCCCAGGACGTGGCCATCAAGGTCAAGCGGGGCACCGTGCGTGGCCGTGGCGCCAACCAGGCGAAATACCTGCACGCCATCGCCACCCACGACATCAATTTCGGCATCGGCCCGGCCGGTACCGGCAAGACGTTCCTGGCCGTCGCCAGCGCGGTGGAAGCGCTCAACGAATCGCGCGTGCAACGCCTGATCCTGGTGCGCCCGGCGGTGGAGGCCGGCGAGAAGCTCGGCTTCCTGCCTGGCGACCTGACCCAGAAGGTCGACCCCTACCTGCGCCCGCTGTACGACGCGCTGTACGAGATGCTGGGCGTGGAGAAGGTGGTCAAGCTGCTGGAGAAGAACGTCATCGAGATCGCACCGCTGGCCTACATGCGTGGCCGCACGCTCAACGATGCCTTCGTCATCCTCGACGAAGCACAGAACACCACCATCGAACAGATGAAGATGTTCCTGACCCGCATCGGGTACGGCAGCACCGCCGTCGTCACCGGTGACCTGACCCAGATCGACCTGCCCAAGCACCAGAAGTCCGGCCTGAAAGATGCGCTGGACGTCCTGCGCGGCGTGGACGGCATCTCGTTCAACTTCTTCACCAGCCGCGACGTGGTGCGTCATCCGCTGGTGGCGAAGATCGTGCGGGCTTACGATGCACGCGATGGCAAGGATGCCGAGACCGGCCCTGCCTGATCCCCTCCGTCGACCGCGATCGCCATGACCCAAGGCCCCGTCCGCCTCGAAGTCTCCGTGAATTACGCCCTGCCGCGCACCGGCATCCCTTCGGCAGTCAGTTTCCGCAAGTGGGTGGCAGCGGCGTTGAAAGGCCGCATCCGCGAAGCGGATCTGGCCATCCGCATCGTCGACAGCAAGGAAGGCCGCGCGCTGAACCGGCACTATCGCGGTCGCGACTACGCGACCAACGTGCTGAGCTTCCCGGCCGAGATGGCCGAAGGCGTCAAGTTGCCCAAGGGCGTCAAGATGCCCTTGCTGGGCGACCTGGTGATCTGCGCACCGGTCGTGGCGCGCGAAGCGAAGGAGCAGAAGAAGCCGCTGGCAGCGCATTACGCGCACATGACCGTGCACGGCGCATTGCACCTGCTGGGCTGGGACCACGAGGACGACAAGGAAGCCGAGTGCATGGAACAGCTGGAGCGCGAGATCCTCGCCGAACTCGGCATCGCCGATCCTTACGCGGAAGACTGACCGCATGCTGCGCACCCTGCTGTTCGTGCCGACGTTGGCACTGGTCCTCTCCTCCCCTGCCGCCGCGCAGGACGCCCCGCCAGACCTGCCCGCACTGATCGAGTGCCGGAGCGACATCACCCGGTTGACCGCGCTTGCACCCGCGCTGGAGGACCCGCTGAAGGCGGTCGCGCTGGGGTGGCAGCCGCTGCCGCAGGCGAACATGTTCATGACCGAATACCGGCTGGCCAGGCCGATCCGCGTCTTCGGGCACGACACAGACCACATCGCGTTCTCCGGCGGCGGCGTGATCGCGCTGCTCGACCTGCCCGATCCCCGACCGCTGGCGAAGCAACTGGCGCTCGAAACCGCCATCGACACGCCGGCCAAGGCGATGTTCGGCAAGGAGCTGCGCAGCGAGGAAACCCGCGACGCCGCGACCGGCGAGCTGCTGATCGAATCGGCCGTATTGAACGTCAGCAACGTCGCCTCGCACCCCGGCAAGACACTGGTGGGCTGCAGTTACAGCCTGGACCTTCCGGAGGAAGCGCCCGCGGACGAAGCAGCACCGCCCGCCGGGGCCGCGCCGCCTGCGTCCGGCGCCCAACCGGGTTAGACTGGCCTCAACGCCCCGTGGGCGACCACTCCCCCGAGATGTCAGAAGACGACAGTACCTTCGCGCCGGACGGCTCCGACAAACCGTCGGAGAAACGGCGCTCCTGGCTGGACCGCCTCAGTTCGGCGTTCTCCGGCGAACCCAGCACACGCGACGACCTGGTGGCCATCCTGCGCGATGCGCAGTCCGACGGCCTGATCGGCGGCGATACCCTGAAGATGATGGAAGGCGCCATCGCCGTCGCCGACCTCACCGTGGGCGATGTCATGGTGCCGCGCGCGCAGATGGTTTCGTTGCCCGTGGAGGCGCGCTTCCTCGACCTGATGAAAGAAGTGGTCGAATCCGGCCACTCGCGCTTCCCGGTACACGGCGACGACAAGGACGAGATCCTAGGCATCCTGCTGGCCAAGGACCTGCTGCGCGGCGTGGTGGCCGACAACGGGCCCGGCAGCGTGCGCGAACTGCTGCGCCCCGCCGTGCTGATCCCCGAATCGAAGAAGCTCAACCTGCTGCTGAAGGAATTCCGCCTGTCGCGCAACCACATGGCGATCGTCGTCGACGAGTACGGCGGCGTGGCCGGCCTGGTCACCATCGAGGACGTGCTGGAACAGATCGTCGGCGAGATCGACGACGAACACGATGAAGCCGAGGATGGCGCCGCGCTGATCGCCGCGCAGGCCGATGGCCAGTTCGTGGTGGATGCGCTCACGCCCATCGCCGACTTCAACGAGCGTTTCGGCGCGGATTTCCCCGACGACGAATACGACACCGTCGGCGGCCTCATCACCGCCGCGATAGGCCACCTGCCGGAGACCGGCGAGGAGCTCACGCTCGGGCGCTTCATGTTCCGGGTCGCCCGGGCCGATGCGCGCCGCGTACACGCCTTCCATGTCGGGGTGCTCGCCGATGCGTAGCGTGGCTGCACGCCTGGCGCTGCTGGGCGTGCTGTGGCTGCTGGCCGTGACGGCGTGGTCCGCCCCGCGGATCGGCGTGGCGACGATGCAGCCGGGCGAGGTGTTCTTCGAGCGCTTCGGTCACAACGCCATCGTGGTGGTCGATCCCGCCAGCGGCGACGCGATCTCGTACAACTTCGGCTTCTTCGATCCGGGCGAGTCAGACTTCGTCGGCAATTTCGCCCGCGGCCACATGATGTACTACCTCATGGCGCTGCCGTTCGAGCAGGATCTCCTGCAGTACCGCGACAGCGGCCGCGGCGTCTCGCTGCAATGGCTGGACCTGGCGCCGGCGCAGGCGCAGGCACTGGCCGACGCGCTGGTCGAACGGGCCAGGCCGGAGAATGCGCGCTACCGCTACGACTACTTCACCTCCAACTGCTCCACGCAGGTGCGGGACGCCCTCGATGCTGCGCTCGGCGGCACGCTGAAGTCGCAGCTCGCCGGCCGTTCGCGCGGCAATACGCTTCGCAGTGAAGCGGTGCGGCTGGCGTCGCCGGCAACATGGATGTGGCTGGGCTTCGACGTGGGCCTGGGCCCCTCGGCCGACAAACCGATGTCGCGCTGGGAAGAGGCCTATGTCCCCATGCGGCTGGCCGACAGCCTGCGCGAAGCGAAGAACAGTGCAGGCCGACCCCTGGTGCAGTCGGAAATGCAGTTGCTGCCGCACCGTATCGCCCCGGAGCCGGCGGAAACGCCACGGCGATGGCTGCCCTGGCTCGGTGCGGGTGTCGTGGCGGCGTTGCTGATCGGCTTCGCCGGCCGTCGCTGGCCGCGTGCCGTCGCCGTCGCTGCGTTGCCGTTCTGGCTGCTGTGTTTCATGGCCGGCGGTGTTCTGGTCTACCTGTGGGGCTTCACCGACCACTGGGCCGCATGGGCGAACCGCAACCTGTTGCTGCTGAACCCCCTCTGCGTGCTGCTGATTCCCGGCGCAGTTTCCGTGCTGCGCCGCCGCACGCCACCTGCCTGGTTCGGCTGGCTGATCTGTGCCATCGCGGGCGGTGCGCTGGTCGCCTGGTTCCTGCACTGGCTGCCGTTGCGCCTGCAGTACAACCAGCCATGGATCGCGCTGCTGCTGCCGGTGCATCTCGCGCTTGCATACGTATTCATGCCGCGACGCTTGTCGCGCTGAGCCCCGCCACGCACGATGCGGCCCTCTGCACATCGCGAGGGTCGCATGCTCCGTTATCTCTTTCCGCTCGTCGTCCTGCTCACCGTCGGCGCGGACGTCGCGCATGCAGCCCCGGGGCCTCGCGTCGCATCGCCTGATGGCTCCATCGTGGTGGAACTGTCCACCGACAACGACGGCCGCCCCGCCTACGGCGTGTCGCGCAAGGGACAGCCGGTCATTTCGTCGTCGCGGCTCGGCTTCCTACTGCTGGATGCGCCGAAGTTCGAGCGCAACATCGAGATCGTGCAGCCGCGCACGCGCACGTTCGACGAGACCTGGGAGCAGCCGTGGGGCGAACGCCGCTTCATCCGCAACCACTACAACGAGCTGACCGTCACGCTGAAGGAGAAGGCCAAGCCCTTCCGCAGCTTCGACGTGGTATTCCGCGTATTCGACGATGGCGTGGGCTTCCGCTACCGCTTCCCGAAGCAGGCGGGGCTTGAGCAGGTGAAGATCAGCGAGGAGCTGACCGAGTTCGCCCTCGCACGCGATGCCACGGCATGGTGGATTCCCGCCGGCGAATGGAACCGCGAAGAGTATCTGTATCACCGCACGCCCCTGCAGCAGGTCGGCGATGCGCAGACACCGATCACCTTTAAGTTCGAGGACGGCACCCATCTGTCGATCCACGAAGCCGCGCTTGTCGACTACAGCGGCATGAACCTGACCCGCGTCGAGGATCGCAAGCTGAAGGCCGACCTCACGCCCGGCATCGGCGAAGGCAAGGTGGTGCGCGCGGCACCGTTCGATACCCCATGGCGCACCCTGCTGCTGAGCGATGACGCCGCCGGCCTGGCCATGTCCAGCCTCACCCTCAACCTCAACGAGCCGAACGCGCTGGGCGACGTGTCGTGGGTGAGGCCGATGAAGTACGTCGGCGTGTGGTGGGAGATGCACCTGGAGCTGAAGAGCTGGGCTTCCGGGCCGAAGCACGGTGCCACCAACGAGAACGTCCGCAAGCACATCGACTTCGCCGCGAAGCACGGCCTCGGCGGCGTGCTGGTGGAAGGCTGGAACGTGGGCTGGGACGGGGACTGGTTCGGCAACGGCGAGGACTTCAGCTTCACCAGGTCGTATCCGGATTTCGATCTGCCCGCGCTGTCGGCGTACGCGAAATCGAAGGGCGTGGTGCTGATCGGCCACCATGAGACGTCGGGCAACGCCGCGCACTACGAAACGCAGCTGGCTGATGCGTTCGATCTGTACGAGCGCGTCGGCGTGCCGGCGGTGAAGACCGGCTACGTGGCCGATGCCAGCCAGGCCAAGGTCACCGGCGCCGATGGCAAGCGCCACTACGCGTGGCACGAGGGCCAGGACATGGCGCGCCACCATTTGAAGGTGGTGACCGAAGCGGCGAAGCACCACATCGCGGTCAACCCGCACGAGCCGATCAAGGACAGCGGCCTGCGTCGCACCTATCCCAACTGGATCACCCGCGAGGGCGCGCGCGGCATGGAGTTCAGCGCGTGGGGCCAGCCCGGCAATCCGCCGGAGCACGAGGCCAACCTGGTGTTCACCCGCCTGCTGGCCGGACCGATGGATTACACCCCGGGCATCTTCGGCATGAAGACGCGCTCCACCGACGGCATCGCCACCACCTGGGCCAAGCAGCTGTCGCTGTACGTGGTGATCTACAGCCCGTTGCAGATGGCGGCCGACCTGCTGGAGAACTACGAGAAGAACCCGGCGCCGTTCCAGTTCATCAAGGACGTGCCGGTGGACTGGGAGGACACGCGTGTGCTGAACGGTGAAGTCGGCGACTACGTGACCATCGCGCGCAAGGAACGCGGCGGCGACAACTGGTACCTGGGTGCACTCACTGACGAAGACGGCCGTACGCTGGACGTGCCCCTGTCGTTCCTCGACGAAGGCCGCCGCTACACGGCGCAGATCTACCGCGATGGCGACAAGGCGAACTGGAAGACCGCCCCCCAGGACATCGTGATCGAGGAGCGCAGCGTGACGCGTGGCGACACGCTGACGCTCAAGCTGGCGCCGGGCGGCGGGCAGGCGATCCGGTTCGTGGCGCGCTGACCCCTGACGCTTCTGTAGGAGCGACGCGAGTCGCGACCGCGAGAACAAAGCCGCCAAGCTCCTCACGAAGAACGGATCCTGCGGACGAGGCTCCAACTCACAGCCGCAGGATCCGTGTCCGCCCCCGTCCATGGAGCGTCGTTGCGAGGGTCGCGACTCACGTCGCTCCTACAGGAAGCCGGGCTTGCCGCAACGGCGTGCGTGGCGCACGATCCACGCCATGAACGATCTCGCCGCCATCGATACGAAACCCGCCCTGCCCCAGTGCGTCATCAACTGCGTGGTCTACGACCAGGGCGGCAAGCGGCGCGACATCGGCCTGGACGAGATCAGCGATGTACTCGCGGTCGATGATGGCAGCTTCATCTGGGTGGGCCTGTACGAGCCAGCCGATACGATCCTGGAGAAACTCCAGGAGGAATTCTGCCTGCACGACCTGGCCGTCGAGGATGCGCAGAACGCGCACCAGCGCCCCAAGCTGGAAGCCTATGGGAACTCGCTGTTCGTGGCCGTGCACACCGCGCAGGTCGTCGACGACCGCATCCGCTTCGGCGAGACGCATGCCTTCCTCGGCCCCCGCTACCTGGTGACCGTGCGCCATGGCGCCTCGCTGTCGTACGCACCGGTGCGCGAGCGCGTGCAGCGCGAAGCCGACCTGCTGGCGCTGGGTCCGTCGTATGGCCTGTATGCGGTGCTGGACTACATCGTCGACAACTATCGCCCCATCATCGATCAGTTCAAGCAGACCCTGGACACGCTGGAGAAGGACATCTTCGCCGACACCTACCGGCGCGGCACGGTGGTGAAACTGTACGACCTGAAGCGCGAACTGACCCAGATGCGGCTGGCGGTGGCACCGCTGCAGGATGTACTGGCGCAGCTGACCCGCTCGCAGAGTCCGCTGATCCCTGAAGAAGTGCGTCTCTACTTCCGCGACGTGCAGGACCACGTGCTGCGCGTGAACGAGTACACCGACACGCTGCGCGAGATGCTGACCACCGCGCTGAGCGTCAACCTGTCGCTGGTGACGCTGGCGCAGGGCGAGACGGTCAAGCGCCTCGGTGCGTGGGCGGCCCTGCTCGCGGCCCCTACGCTGATCACCAGCTGGTACGGAATGAACTTCGAGCACATGCCCGAACTGGGCGGACGCTTCGCCTATCCGATCCTGATCGCGGGAGTCGCGCTGGCCTGCTTCGGCCTGTACCGCCTGTTCAAGCGCTCGCGCTGGCTCTGACCGCAGTACGCCGTCGCACTGCGACCAAAGTCGAAGCCTGAATCCGGGATTACGGATTGACCGGCTTCCCGCATGGGGGGACCCTTGGCGGGACTTGTCGGAGGGTTGCCGAATGAACGGTTTTTCCAAGATCGGCTGGGCGGCGCTCGCGCTGCTTGGCGCGGTGTGTCTGGGTGTGGTGGCGTTGCGCCAGGGCGAGCAGATAAGCGCGCTGTGGATCGTCGTGGCGGCGGTGTCCATCTACCTGGTCGCCTATCGCTACTACAGCCTGTACATCGCCAAGAACGTGATGGGGCTGGATCCGCGCCGGGCAACCCCCGCGCACTTGAACAATGACGGCCTGGACTACGTGCCCACCAACAAGCACGTGTTGTTCGGCCACCACTTCGCCGCCATCGCGGGCGCTGGCCCGCTGGTGGGCCCGGTGCTCGCCGCGCAGATGGGCTACCTGCCCGGCATGCTGTGGCTGATCGCGGGCGTGGTACTGGCGGGCGCGGTACAGGACTTCATGGTCCTGTTCATCTCCAGCCGCCGCAACGGCCGCTCGCTCGGTGACCTGGTCCGTGAGGAAATGGGCCAGGTGGCCGGCACGATCGCGCTGTTCGGTGCGTTCCTGATCATGATCATCATCCTCGCGGTGCTGGCGATGATCGTGGTGAAGGCGCTGGCCGAAAGCCCGTGGGGCATGTTCACGGTGATCGCGACGATGCCCATCGCGATCCTCATGGGCATCTACATGCGCTACATCCGTCCCGGCAAGATCGGCGAGATCTCGGTGGTGGGCATCATCCTGCTGCTGCTGGCCATCTGGTTCGGTGGCAAGGTCGGTGCGCATCCCACCTGGGGTCCCGCCTTCACCTTCACCGGCACCCAGATCACCTGGATGCTGATCGGTTATGGCTTCGTCGCCGCCGTGCTGCCCGTGTGGCTGCTGCTGGCACCGCGCGATTACCTGTCGACCTTCCTCAAGATCGGCGTGATCGTGGCGCTGGCGATCGGCATCGTCATCGCCAGCCCGGAAGTGACCTCGCTGAAGATGCCGGCGCTGACGCAGTTCGCCAGCACCGGCGACGGCCCGGTGTGGAAGGGCGGCCTGTTCCCGTTCCTGTTCATCACCATCGCCTGCGGCGCAGTGTCGGGCTTCCACGCGCTGATCGCCTCGGGCACCACGCCCAAGCTGCTCGCCAATGAAACCCACGCGCGCTACATCGGCTACGGCGGCATGCTGATGGAATCGTTCGTCGCCATCATGGCGCTGGTCGCGGCCTCCATCATCGAGCCCGGCGTGTACTTCGCCATGAACAGCCCGGCCGCCGCCATCGGCACCACGGCGGTGGACGTGGCCGCGAAGGTCAGCAGCTGGGGCTTCCTGGTGACGCCCGAGATGCTGGAACAGACGGCACACAACATCGGCGAAAGCACCATCATTTCGCGTGCCGGCGGCGCACCGACGCTGGCGGTCGGCATCGCGGTGATCCTGCACGACGCGCTGCCCGGCGGCGACGCGATGATGGCGTTCTGGTACCACTTCGCCATCCTGTTCGAAGCCTTGTTCATCCTGACGGCGGTGGATGCCGGCACCCGCGCGGGCCGCTTCATGCTGCAGGACCTGCTGGGCAACTTCATCCCGCCGCTGCGCAGGACGGATTCCTGGGGGGCGAACGTCATCGGCACGGCAGGCTGCGTCGCATTGTGGGGCTACTTCCTGTACCAGGGCGTGGTCGATCCGCTGGGCGGCATCAACACGCTGTGGCCGCTGTTCGGCATCGCCAACCAGATGCTCGCCGGCATCGCGCTGATGCTGTGCACGGTGGTGCTGTTCAAGATGAAGCGCGACCGCTACGCCTGGGTCACCGTCGTTCCGGCGATCTGGCTGCTGATCTGCACGACCTATGCGGGCCTGATCAAGATCTTCGACAGCAATCCGGCGGTCGGCTTCGTGGCGCAGGCGAAGAAGTACCAGGCCGCCATCGCCGACGGCCAGTTGCTCGGCGCGGCGAAGAGCATGAGCCAGATGCACCAGGTCGTGGTGAACAGCTACGTCAACACCGGCCTGACCATCCTGTTCCTGTTCGTGGTGTTCAGCGTGCTGGTCTATGCGATCAAGGGCATCCTGAAGGCGCGCGCGAGCAGCGAGCGAAGCGATCGCGAGACGCCGTTCGTCGCGCTGAGCGAAGAGCAGCAGAAGGCCTGGCTGTAGACCATGGGCACGGAACTCGTCCCGCTCTCGCACTTCGCCACGCACAAGCGTGTGTGGCGGAGGCTGGTGCAGACGGCACGGCTGTGCTGCGGCGTGCCCGACTACGACAACTACGTCAGGCACATCCTTGAGAAGCACCCCGACCGCGAACCTATGGACTACAAGACCTTCTTCCGCGAACGGCAGGAGGCCAGGTTCGGAGGAAAGAGCGGGTTCCACTGCTGCTGAGGCAGCGTGACCTGAAAGAAACAAAAAGGGCGAAGCCGATGGCTCCGCCCTTTTTCATTCTGGCCTTCCTGTAGGGGCGACGTAAGTCGCGACCGGAAAGATCAGCGTCGCGACTTACGTCGCTCCTACAGGGTTTCCGTGGTCAGCCCTGCCCCGCCATACCGCGCAACACCACGCCGACGACGTAAGCCGCCACGGTACCGGTCGCATAACCCAGCGCACCCAGCAGTGCACCCACCGGCGCCAGTGACGGATGGAACACCGTGGCCACCACGGGCGCCGAGGCTGGCCCACCGATGTTGCTCTGCGACCCCATCGCGAAATAGAAGAACGGCACGCGCAGCAGCTTGGCCAGCAGCAGCAACAGAACGATGTGGACGAGGATCCAGATCAGGCCCAACGCCAGCAGCCAGGGCTTGTCGGCCAGCGAGCCGATGTCCATCTGCATGCCGATGCACGCGATAAGGATGTACAGGAACAGCGCGCCGATCTTCGATGCGCCCGCGCCATCCAGCGTGCGCGCACGGGTCAGGCTCAGGCCGAGGCCGACGAACGTCGACAGCACCACGACCCATACGAAAGGCTCGTGCAGGCTGACCTGCTTCGCCCACGACACGTTCTGCGCGAACCACGACGAGGCCGGCCCGGCGATGGCATGCGACAGGCCCACGGTGCCGAAGGCGATACCCAGGATGACCATCAGGTCCGGCAGCGTGGTCACCCGCTCGTGCTGCTTCTGGTAGTGGGCCAGCCGCTGCTTGAGGTCTTCGATCGCGCGCGTGTCCGCGCCGGTGCGTGCATCGATCGCCTGCGCGCGGTTGGCCAGGAAGATCAGCACCGCCATCCACACGTAACCCACGCTGACATCCACCACGACGAACTGGCCGAACGTGGTCTCGTCCACGGCGAAGACCTCCTTCATCGCGAGCATGTTGGCGCCGCCGCCGATCCAGCTGCCCGCCAGTGCCGCCATGCCGCCCCAGGTATCGCCAGCGACGGTTTCGGGATGGATCACACCCATCAGCCAGAACGCGACCCACGCGCCCAGCATCACGCTGATCGACGCACCGGCATACATCGCCAGCAGTTTCGGACCGAGCTTCAGCACGCCCTTCAGGTCGATGGTCAGCGTCAGCAGCACCAGAGCGGCAGGCAGCAGCACGCGACTGGCCACGGGGTTGTAGAGCTTGCTCGCGTTGCCGTCGATCAGGTCGATGCTGTTGTAGATGCCGGGAATGAAATAGCACAGCAGCAGCGCCGGGACGTAGGTATAGAACTTCTTGAAGACGCCGGTGTCCCGCGAGGACGTCCAGAAGATGATGCCCAGCGTGGCGGCGATCAGGCCGAACAGGACGATGTCGTTCTGGATCAGCGCGGTGGAGGGTTCGGTGGCTGCGATCGCCATCGGCGTCGTTCTCCTTCAGGTAAAGAAAAAGGGCCGGCGTGACCGGCCCTTTCGCAAGGCGCTCAGCGGCCGATGTGCTGCTTCAGCCAGGCGTTGACGGTGTCGTGCCACAGGATGCTGTTCTGCGGCTTGAGCACCCAGTGGTTCTCGTCCGGGAAGTACAGCAGCTTGGAGTCGATGCCCTTGCGCTGCAGGGCGGTGAACGTGGACAGGCCCTGGTCCACCGGCACGCGGTAGTCCTTCTCGCCCTGCACCACCAGCATCGGCACGCGCCACTTGGCCACGTGGTTGACCGGATTGAACTTCTCGACGTTCTTCGGGACGTCATACGGCGTGCCGCCGTTCTCCCACTCGGTGAACCACAATTCCTCTGTCACGTAGCCCATCGAACGGATGTCGAACACGCCGTCGTGGTTGACCAGGCACTTCCACGGCTCGTTCCAGTTGCCGGCGATCCAGTTGATCATGTAGCCGCCATAGCTGGCCCCGAGCGCGCACGCATTCTTGCCATCAAGGAAGGCGTACTGCTCCTGCGCTGCCGCCCAGCCCTTCTGCAGGTCTTCCAACGGCCGATCGCCCCAATGCTGGCTGATCGCGTCGGTGAAGGCCTGGCCGTAGCCGGTCGAACCGTGGAAATCGATCATCACCACGGCGTAGCCCTGGCCGGCATAGGTCTGCGGATTCCAGCGATAGCTCCAGCCGTTGCCGAAGCTGCCCTGTGGGCCGCCATGGATCAGGAACGCCACCGGGTACTTCTTCCCTTCGACGTAATCGTGCGGCTTGACCACGTAGCCGTGCACGGTCTCGTTGTTCCAGCCCTTGAAGTTGAACTGTTCGAAGTCGCCGAAGCTGACGTCGCCCAAGGCTTCCTGCGCGCTCGGCGTGATCGCGCGCAGCGGTGCGCCCGAGAGCGTCGTGGTGAACAGCTGGTCGCCGCTCTTCAGCGTGTTGCGGGTGAGCGCCAAGGTGTCGCCCGCGATGTCGAAGGCGGAGATGCTGCCTTCGCCGACGACCGACTTCACCGAACCGCTCGCCACATCGACGGAAAACAACGGATGCTGGCCCACGTCCTGCGCGGTGGTGTAGATCGTCGCGCCATCCTTCGACAGCACGATGCCGTCGGCGGAACGGTCCCACGTCGGCGCGATCTCGCGCACCTGCTTCGTGGCGAGGTCCATCGCCATCAGCCCGAAGCGGTCTGCTTCGAAGCCGGGCCGCTTCATCGCGCGGTAGTAGAGGGTCTTGCCGTCGGCGCTGAACACCGGACCGGTGTCCCACGCCGGATTCGCGGCGGTCAGGTTGACCGGTGCCGTGCCGCCATCGGCGGCGAACTGGTACAGATCGAAGTTGGTGGACCAGGCTTCGCCCTTGCCTGCGACGCGGATCGCAGCGACGACGGCGCTGCCGTCGGGTGACCAGGTGTACTCGTCGGCGCCGCCAAACGGCTTGGACGGCGCATCGCCATCGATCGTGTCCGTGAGCGAGGTGGCGGTGCCGGCCGGCTTGGCCTTGCCTTCCGGCAATGCGGCCACGAACAGGCGGCTGCGGCGGCCGTCGGCCCAAGTGTCCCAGTGGCGGACGAACAGGCCGTCGTAGACCACGCCGGTGCTCTTCTTGGCGGCGGTGTCGTCGAGCTTCTTCTTCGTACAGGCGAAATCGGCCTTGCACTCGGCAAAGGTATCGGTGCTGAAGAGCACGCGCGTCCCATCGGGCGAGAGTTTGTAACCAGCTACGTCGAGAGCGAAGGCTGTCAGCTGCTTCGGCGTGCCGCCGCCGGCCGGCATCGCGTACAACTGCTGTGTGCCGGACTTCGCGCTCAGGAAGTAGACAGTCCTCCCATCCGGGGAGAACGACGGCGAGTTGACGCTCCAGCCTTCCGGTGTCAGCCGCTTGGGCGGCGCCATGTCGCGGGTCAGCAGGTTGCGGACCCACAGGCTGCTGCTGGCCTTGACCGCCTCGGCATCAACGGTGCGTTTGGCAAATACGACGGTGCCGCCGTCCGGCGACAGCACGGGCGAGGACACGCGGTCCAGCTTCTGCAGGTCGCGCACGTCCAGGCCGCGGGCTGCAGCCAGTGACGGCAGCGCCGCCAGCAGGCAGAGGGGCAACAGGGCGGATTTCAGCTTCATCCGGGGCTCCGGCAACAGGGAAACCCCGATGGTAGGCGCTAAGCGCGCCGCGGCGCAAAGGCGTGAGGTCACGCCTTTGCGCCATGTGTCCGGTCAGCGGGGACCGGGCTCCACGTCGCCCAGCGCCTTCGACTTGGCGCCGGTGCGGTACAGCAGCCAGCCGACGATGGCCAGGATCACCAGGCCGACGATCTCTCCCTGCTGGAACGCCTCGGGCAGCACCAGCACGTCGCGATCCTTGGTGGCGTAGATCGCCACGCCGACCGCGATGCCCATCAGCGCCTCACCGGTGATCAGGCCCGCCGCGAACAGGGTACCGGGACGATGCAGGCGGTCGCGCGCCTCCTCGTCCTTCGTGCCGACCATGCCGTGGCGCTTCTCGACCAGGTACGCCAGCAGGCCGCCGAGGAAGATCGGCACCATCAGTTCCAGCGGCAGGTAGATGCCGATGGCCGCCGCCAGCACCGGCACGCGGAAGCTGCTTTTCCGGGCCTTCAGCATCTCGTCGATGGCGATGATGACCGCGCCGATGACGGCGCCGATGGCGATGATGCCCCACGGCAGTTCGCCGCCGAACAGGCCCTTGGCGACCGAGGCCATCAGCGTGGCCTGCGGTGCGGACAGCGGGTTCGGATGTTCGGCCGTCGGCGCGCCGATGCCGTAGGCCTCGGACAGGATGTTCAGCACCGGCGCCATGATCAGCGCGCAGGAGAACGCACCGATGCCCAGCATCAGCTGCTGCTTCCACGGCGTGGCGCCGACGATGTAGCCGGCCTTGAGATCCTGCAGGTTGTCGCCGCCCACCGCCGCCGCGCAGCACACCACCGCGCCGATCATGATCGCGGCGACCGCGCCCAGCGGCGCGCCGCCGGCACCGACCGCCATGCGTCCGCTTTCGCCGAGCAGCAGCAACAGCACGACCGACGCAAACAGGATGGTCGCGATGGTGATGCCCGACACCGGATTGTTGGAAGAACCGACCAGGCCCGCGAGATAAGCGGACACCGACACGAACAGGAAGCCGGCCACGATCATGATGATCGCCATCGGGATGCTGACGTGCCACATGCCGACGATGGCCTGGTACAGCAGCAGCAGCGGCAGCACGAACACCACCAGGGCCACCAGCATCCACTTCATCGGCAGGTCGCGCTCGGTCTCCGCGACTTCGGCACCGCCCGATCCGGCGCGCGCGGCGGCGATGCCGCTCTTCACGCCCGACAGCAACGACTTGCGAAGCGAGAACAGCGTCCACACGCCGCCGATCAGCATGGCGCCGACACCCAGGTAGCGGATCTTGGCCGACCAGATGGCGCCGGCCACGTCTTCGGCACCCGCGCCGGCGATGCTCTGCGCCAGCGCCGGATCGGTACCCATGAAGAACATGTGGTACAGCGGAATGGCGATATGCCACGACAGGATGCTGCCCGACAGCACCACGATGCCGATGTTCAGGCCCACGATGTAGCCCACGCCCAGCAGCGCCGGCGAGAGATTGGTGCCCAGGTAGCCGAGGTACTTGCCGAAGAAGCCCGCACCGGCCGCCGTGTCCGGGATCAGGCGCATGCCGCTGTGCGCGGCGACTTTCAGCACGGCACCGATGGCGGCGGAGAACGCCAGGATCTTCAGGCCCGGGCCGGGATTCTCGCCCGCCTTCAGCACTTCCGCCGCGGCCTTGCCCTCGGGGAAGGGCAGCGGCTCTTCGACGATCATCGAGCGGCGCAGCGGCACCGAGAACAGCACGCCCAGCAGGCCGCCCAGGCCGGCGATGGCCAGCACCCAGGAATACTGGAAGTCCTGCCAGTAGCCCAGGATGATCAGCGCCGGGATGGTGAAGATGACGCCCGCCGCGATCGATGAGCCGGCCGAGGCACCGGTCTGCACGATGTTGTTTTCCAGGATCGTGCCGCCGCCCAGCAGGCGCAGCACGCCCATCGAGACGACGGCCGCCGGGATGGCGGTAGCCACGGTCAGGCCGGCGAACAGGCCCAGGTAGGCATTGGCGGCCGACAGCACGACGGCCAGCACGATGGCCAGCACGACGGCACGGAAAGTAAGTTGCGGGGTCCCCGGCGAGCTCATGATGCGTTCCCGAATGGCGGAAAGCGGACACGCTAGCGTCCGCTGCCCGGCAAGTCCAGCCGCATGCTCCGGCGTGCCGCCTATACTCGGCCGGTTTCCCCGATGCTGGAGCGGTCCTTGAGCCACCCTGCCCCCGCGATTGCCGGCCGCGACGACTTCCTCGGCCATCCCAAGGGCGTCTACGTCTGCTTCTTCACCGAAATGTGGGAGCGCTTCTCCTTCTACGGCATGAAAGCGTTGCTGCTGCTCTACCTGACCAAGTACCACCTCTTCGCCGACGGCGCCGGCTATGACCTGATCGGTGCGTATGGCGGCCTGGTCTACTGCATCCCCGTGATCGGGGGACTGCTTGCGGACCGCTGGCTGGGCATGCGCAAGGCCGTGGTGTTCGGCGGACTGCTGCTGGTCGCCGGCCACGCCGGCATGGCATTGGAGGGTGCGGCGGCGGTCTCGGATGGCGGCGTGGTGACGCGCGACGAAGGCGCACTGCGCACGATGTATCTGTCGCTGGCGTTGATCGTGATGGGCGTGGGCTTCCTCAAGCCGAACATCACCGGCATCGTCGGCCGCCTTTATCCGGTGGGCGATCCGCGCCGCGACGGAGGCTTCAGCCTCTTCTACGCCGGCATCAACCTGGGCGCGCTGCTGGCCTCGCTGGTCTGCGGTTACCTGGGCGAGACGCTGGGATGGAAGTACGGCTTCGGCGCCGCCGGCATCGGCATGCTGCTGGGCCTGGCGATGTTCCTGTGGGGTCAGCGCTATCTGCAAGGCCATGCGGAGCCGCCGTCGCCGCCGGCACTGAGCACATCGGTGCTGGGCCTGAGACGCGAGTGGGCGATCTACCTGGCCGCGTCGCTCGGTGTATTGCCGTTGGCCTGGCTGATGTGGGCGGCGGCGAACGGCGCTTTCGCGCTGGGTGGCGAACTCTCGCTGGCGCTGGTGTTGATGCTCGTGGTGCTGATGCTGGTGCTCGCCTGGTTCACCTGGTTCGTCACCACGCAATGCACGCCGCCGCAGCGACGGCAGATGATCGCGCTGATGGCGATGATCTTCATGTGCCTGGTGTTCTTCACGCTCTACGAGCAGACCTATGGCTCGTGGGTGATGTTCACCGACCGCCTGCTGACCAAGGATCTGTTCCCGTCACTGGTGCAGGCCCAAGGCGTGGTGGTGTGGTCGGACAGCCTGGCGGCGAACACCCGCATGTTCCTTTCCACCGCACCCTGGTCCACGTGGGGGCTGCTGGCGATGCCCCTTGCCTTCGTCGTCGCCGTTCGCGCCTCAGAGCGCAACCCGATGACGGGATTTCCGCGCGCCGTTTTCCTCGGAACTGCCGGCGTGATGGTGCTGCTGGTACTTCGCGATTCCGTTGTGCTCCCACAGACAGCGGGATCGCTGACCTATCTCGGCGCGCTGTTCCTGGTGGTGCTGGCACCGATCTTCGCGTGGCTGTGGGCGGCGTTGGGGCGGCGCGGCCGCGATCCGTCAAAGCCGTTGAAGGGTGCGCTGGGTCTGGTGTTCGGCGGCCTCTCCTTCATACCGCTCGCGCTCGCAGCGCAGCAGGTGGGCGACACCGGCGCGATGGCCAGCGTGTGGTGGCTGGTGCTCGCCTACCTGCTGCTGGAAATCGGCGAGATGTGCCTGGCGCCCGTCAGCCTCGCGGCCGTCACCGAGTTGTCCGTACCGCGCGTGGTGGGGCTGATGATGGGCATGTGGCTGCTCGCCACCGCCTTCTCCGAAACCCTGGCGGCGCAGTTCGGCAAGCTGGCGGCCGTGGATATCCCGGAAGGCCAGACATGGGACATCGCGCAGGCAGCCGCAGGGTACGCGGACCTGTTCTGGCTGATGATGTGGATCGGCCTGGGGTGCGCGGCCCTGGCACTGGTGGCGGCACCCGCATTGAAACGGATGATGCGCAAGGCATGAACGACAACGGCGCCCGCAGGCGCCGTTGTGGCTGGATCGAACAGGCTGCCTACTTGGCCTTCGCACCACCGAGGTGGCGGTGGAAGAAGTCCAGCAGCTTCGTGTAGTACTCGCGTTGGTTGGCTTCCATGTAGAAGCCATGCCCTTCCGTCTTGTAGTACAGCGACTCGACCGGCACGCCTGCGGCCTTCAGGCGACGCTCCATGATTTCAGTGTGCTGAACCGGGGCGCGTTCGTCCTCGCCACCGGCGGCAAGGAACACCGGCACCTTGATCCTGTCGGCCATGTTGACCGGCGAAACCGCAGCCAGTTCATTGCGCGGCCCGATCCACTGATTCAGATAGGTATCGCCCGAGCCCCGTCGCTGCACGTCGCCACGCGTATGCATCATCGGAAGGTCGTAGACACCCACGTATCCGGCGGCACAGCGATAGAGCCCGGGTTCCTTGGCTGCACCCGTGACAGCCGCATATGCGCCATAGCTCGCGCCATAAATGCAGATGCGGCGAGGATCGGCGATGCCCTGCTGGATGGCCCATTTCGTCGCATCGGTGACATCGTCCTGCATGGCCAGGCCCCACTGACGGGCACCCGCTTCCCGGAACGTGCGGCCGTAGCCACCGGATCCCCGGAAGTTCGGCTGGAGGACGGCGTACCCAGCACCGGCAAGCATCTGCGCTTCGTCATCGAAGTGCCATATATCGCGCACGCCGAAAGGTCCGCCGTGCGGAAGCACGACCAAGGGGAGGTTGCGTGGCTCCACGCCCCTGGGCAAGGTCAGGTAGCCATGCAGTGGCGAGCCATCACGCGCGACCAACTGCACCGGCTTGGACTCGGCCATCGCCTCGGGATCGAACCAGTCCCGACGGCTGAGCAGATAGTCCGCCTTCCTTTCATTGATGCGGAACAGGTAGAAATCGCCCGGGTTGCGGTCACTGGACATCTCGACCAGCGCAGTGCGGCCATCGGCCGTGATGGAGGTGATGCCGACGGTGTGTCCGGCGAAGGCCTGCTCGAGTTCCCGCTGCAGGATCGCCTCCTTGGCTGCCTTGTCGAAGAAAGCCGTGCGGGGATGCCCATCCATGTACAGCGCACCCACCGGCACGCGGCCGCCGGTTGCGTCGGCGTCCAGACCCACGACACCATCGCTGTAGAGGATGGCATAAGGATCGACCGTGGCATCCTGCAGCACGGTCTTGCGCTGACCCGAATTCACGTCGTAGGCAACGATGATGTCGGCACCCTTGCGCTGCTCGCTCAGCAGATAGGCGATTCGGTCATCTGCGGAAAATCCAATCGCATACTCGCCGACGCCAGTCGCGGACTCGTCGTTGATCAGCGACCATTCGGCGCCTTCACCCGACCGGTAGTAGAGCTTTCGGATATTGTCGGAACCGGCGCCACTGGCGAACCGCACGATACCGGCGTTGTCGGTCACGAAGCTGGCTCGCCGGATCGGCGCACGCGCCACCTGTGTCCGTCGACCGGAGTACACGTCCATGCGCTCCGCACGTGTGTAAGGATCTTCGCTGAAGGGCCATACGGAAATGACGACGTTCTTGTCGTCACCCGGAAGGGTATCGACCAGAAACGCCGCGACATCCTCGACCTTCTTCGGCTGGATGCGGGTCCCTGCGCCACGACTTTGCACCCGGTAGCCGACGAGCATCTCCAGCTTGGTGCCATCGGCATTGATCCCGTACAGCTCACCGGTCGGCTGAGGCTCGTCCAGCGCGCCGTACTTCTCGGAGATGGAAATCAGCACGCGCTCCGGGTTTACCCACCAGAAGCCGGACACGTGCGTGTTCTTCCCCAGCACGAAGTGCGCGGTCAGCTTGTTGCCGCTCCTCAACATGATCGCGAGTGCGGTCCTGTCCTCGAGCCTGACGGTGGCGGCATAGTACTCACCGCCCGGCGAGAGCTTGATGTCGTCGAACTTGTCCTTGCGGACGAACGCGCCCACGTCTACGTCGTTCGCCGCCTCCGCAGACACAGCGGCAAAGCACGCGCACAACAAGATGGCCTTGACGGCCAGATGGATCCACTTCGTCATACTGCCTCCCCAGGCGATGCAGGAGGCCATCGTTCCACACCCACGAGTCGGGTTCAACGGTCGCGGAACACGGGTGGCGGAGCGTGGCCGTGTGCCGGCCGTCAGCCGCCGAGCACCTGTTGCAAGCCAGTCCGCCAGTCCGGCAGCGGACGCCCCAGTTGCTGCTCGAGCTTTCCCACGTCAAGCCGCGAATAGGAGGGGCGCTTTGCCCGCGTGGGGTAATCCGCCGTCGTGATGGCCAGAACGCGGGGCGCGCGCGTCAGCAACCCCCGCGCAACCGCTTCATCGAAGATGGCTTCCGCGAAACCGTGCCAACTCGTCTCGCCGCGCGGCGTCAGATGGAAGGTGCCGGAAACCTCGGTCTGCTGGCGCAACAATTCGACCGTCACGTCCGCGATCAGACTCGCGGGGGTAGGCGTGCCGCTCTGATCGGCCACCACGCGCAGTTCGTCCCGGTCGGTCCCCACTCTCAGCATGGTTCTCAGGAAATTGTGGCCGTACTGGCCATAGACCCACGCGGTTCGCAGGATCACGTGCCGGCCACCGGCCTCGCGTACCGCCTCTTCACCGGCCAGTTTGCTGGCGCCGTATACGCCGAGCGGCGAGGTCGCGTCATCTTCGCGGTAGGGACGTGTGCCCTGCCCGTCGAAGACATAGTCCGTCGAGTAGTGCACGAAAGGAATGCCGCGGTCCGCGCATGCCCGTGCCAGCACACCCGGCGCCTCCGCGTTCGCGCGAAACGCGGCCTTGATGTCGTCTTCCGCCTTGTCCACCGCCGTGTAGGCGGCTGCATTGATGACAACCGTGGGCTGGATGCGCTCGACCAGCTCAACCAGGGTGTCCGGCCGGTCGAAGTCGGCAATCTCACAGCGGCCACCATCGGGCAGCTGACCGGACCGCGTCGTAGGCACGACCTCGCCCATCGCCGCCAGGCTTCGCCGCAACTCATTGCCAACCTGCCCATTGGCGCCCAGCAACAGGAACGTCACGGCACGTATACCGGCAGCCGCTCCGGCGCGATGTCCGCCAGCAAAGGTGCGGCTTCATCCTTGGCGGACAGCAACGGCGCGGACACCGGCCAGTCGATGCCGATGGCAGGGTCGTTCCACCGTACGCCAGCATCTGCCGCCTTGTCGTACTGGGCTGTGCACAGATAGCTGAATATCGCCCGTTCGGATAGCACCGCGAAGCCGTGCGCGAAGCCCTCCGGGATCCAGAACTGGCGCTTGTTCTCAGCGCTCAGGATCACCGCAGCCCATTGGCCGAAAGTGGGCGACCCGCGACGGATGTCGACAGCGACATCGTAGACTTCGCCCTCCAGCACACTGACCAGTTTCCCTTGGGGATTCGGCCATTGGTAGTGCAGTCCACGCAGCACTCCACGCGAGGAGGAGGACACATTACTCTGCACGAATTTCGTCGGCAGTCCCTGCTGGCCGTAGCGATCCGCGTTCCATGTCTCGAAGAAGAAGCCGCGGTCGTCGCCAAACACCGCTGGTTCGACCACGACGCAGCCGGGAAGGCTGGTTTCAACGACCTTCACCTGACCACTCCACGTGATGCAAGCGAAAGCAGGTATTGCCCGTATCCATTCTTGGCCAGTGGCGCCGCCAACTTCTCCAGCTGAGCCGCATCTATCCAGCCATTGCCATAGGCGATCTCTTCGGGGCAGCACACGCGCAACCCCTGGCGCGCCTCGATGGTTTCGATGAAAGTCGATGCTTCGAGAAGCGACTGGTGCGTGCCGGTATCGAGCCAGGCGTGTCCACGACCAAGCTGCTCCAGGTGCAGGTTGCCGGCATCGAGATAACAGCGATTGAGGTCCGTGATCTCCAGTTCACCACGCGGTGATGGTTTCAGTGATGCTGCGTAGTCGCTCGCCTGGCCATCGTAAAAGTAAAGACCGGTGACGGCATAGTTGGATCGCGGCACAGATGGTTTTTCTTCGATACCGATCACGCGTCCGTCGTTGTCGAACTCAGCGACACCATAGCGTTCGGGGTCGTTGACCCAGTACCCGAACACGGTAGCGCCGCTTTCGCGGGCATCCGCGCGGCGCAGTTGTTCTGTAAACCCGTGCCCGTAGAAAATGTTGTCACCCAGAACCAGGCAGCTCGGCTTTCCGTCGACGAAGTCGCGACCGATGAGGTAAGCCTGTGCCAGGCCATCCGGGCTTGGCTGGACCGCGTATTCGATGTTCATGCCCCACTGGGATCCATTGCCGAGCAGCGCCTTGAACAGTGCCTGCTCGTGCGGCGTGTTGATCACCAGAACATCGCGGATGCCCGCCAGCATCAGCACGCTGAGCGGGTAATAGATCATGGGCTTGTCGTAGACCGGGAGCAGCTGCTTGCTGATGGCCTGGGTCAGAGGATAAAGGCGGGTGCCGGAGCCCCCCGCCAGGATGATGCCTTTGCGCGTCGTCATGTTCAGCACTCCCGGTTCAGGCGGCGGCGCCGATGCGCTCGAGGCGGTAGCTGCCATCCAGCACGCGCCGCACCCAATCCTGGTTGGACAGGTACCAGTCGACGGTTTCGCCTATGCCCTGCTCGAAGGTGTATTCCGGCTCCCATCCCAGCTCGTCGCGCAGCTTGGACGCGTCGATCGCATAGCGTCGATCATGGCCTGGCCGGTCGGTGACGAAGGTGATCTGGCTGCTGCGTGGCTGACCGTCGCCCCGGGGCACGCGGGCATCCAGCAATGCGCAGATCGTGTGCACGACGTCGATGTTCTGCTTCTCCGCATTGCCGCCGACGTTGTAGGTCTCGCCTACCCGCCCCTTCTGGAGCACCGTGCGAATGGCATTGCAGTGGTCGCCCACGAACAGCCAGTCGCGGACGTTCTTGCCATCCCCATACACCGGCAACGGCTCGCCAGCGAGGGCGCGAGCGATGATCAGGGGAATCAGTTTCTCGGGAAAATGGTACGGACCATAGTTGTTCGAACAATTGGTGGTCAGTACCGGCAGTCCGTATGTATGGTGGAACGCACGCACGAGATGGTCGGATGCGGCCTTCGATGCCGAGTAAGGCGAGTTCGGTGCGTAGGGCGTCGTCTCCGTGAACTGGCCGGTATCCCCCAGCGATCCATATACCTCGTCGGTGGAGACGTGGAGGAACCGGAAGGACTCGCGACGCTCGACGTCAAGCGACTTCCAGTAATCCCTGACGGATTCGAGCAGACCCAGCGTGCCCACCACGTTGGTCTGGATGAATGCTCCGGGGCCGTCGATGGAGCGATCCACATGGCTTTCAGCGGCGAAGTTCACCACCGCATCCGGCGTGTGCTCGGCAAGCAATCGCGCCACCAGCGAACGATCACCGATATCGCCGTGCGCAAACACATGCAGGGGATTGTCCTTGATCGACGCCAGCGTATCGAGGTTGCCCGCGTACGTCAGCGCGTCCAGATTGACCACCTTCACTCCCTGCGCGACCGCGCGCAGGACGAAATTTCCCCCGATGAAACCGGCGCCGCCGGTGACAAGCCATGTCGGCACGTATTGCTCCTTATATATCCAGTATCGGTGCGTCACTATCGTTCTGTAAGTGTCACGCCTCAGAACGGAATATCATCATCCGCAAAGTCGTCCATCGGCGCCGGCTGGGATGCCGGAGCCGGCGCAGGACGCCGCTGTCCGCCGCCCTGGTTGCCGTAGTCCTGCCGCGGTGCGCGGGCCGGACGATCTCCGCCGCCCGCTCCACCGCCACCTTCGCGACCACCGAGCATCTGCATCTCGTCGGCAATGATGTCGGTCGAATATTTCTCCTGGCCATCCTGGCCGGTGTACTTGTCGTAACGCAGCGAGCCTTCGACGTACACCGAGCTGCCCTTGCGCAGGTACTCGCCGGCGATCTCGCCGAGCTTGCCGAAGAACACCACGCGGTGCCATTCGGTGCGCTCCTGCTGGTTGCCGTCCTTGTCCTTGCGCACGCTGGTCGTGGCGAGGCTGATCCGTGTGATCGCCATGCCGCCCTGCGTGTATCGGGTTTCGGGGTCGTTGCCGAGGTTGCCGACCAGGATGACTTTGTTGATGCCGCGGGCCATATCGATATCCGTTCAGGGATGCCCGCCAAGCGCGGGCAAAGACCAGTGGAGTATACCTGCCGGACCCCGGCCATCGGCTTTCCGCCAGCTCACATGTAGGGCATTGCCGCAGCCAAGCCCCTATAATTCAGTGACTTCCCGGCCCCTCGTCCCATGTCCGTCGTCGAATCCCCCCGCATCGCGCTGGCCCTGCCCGGCATCCAGTCGCTCGCCCACGCCGACATGGCGTCCGTGGACGCCCTGATCCGGGCGCGCCTGGCCTCGGACGTAGCGCTGATCAACCAGATCGCCGACCACATCATTTCTGCGGGTGGCAAGCGCCTGCGCCCCATGCTGGTGGTCTTGGCCGGCCAGGCCTGCGGCCCGACCACGCCAAACCACCACCAGCTGGCGGCGATCATCGAGTTCATCCACACCTCCACCCTGCTGCACGACGATGTGGTGGACGAATCCGACCTGCGCCGTGGCCGCAGCACGGCCAATGCCCTGTGGGGCAATGCGCCCAGCGTGCTGGTGGGCGATTTCCTGTACTCGCGCAGCTTCCAGTTGATGGTGGAACTGGACCGTATGGACGTGATGCGCCTGCTGGCCGACACCACCAACCGGATCGCCGAGGGCGAAGTACTGCAACTGCTGCACGTCCACAACCCGGATACGGACGAAGCGGCCTACCTGCGCGTGATCGAGCGCAAGACCGCCGTGCTGTTCGCGGCGGGCACGCAACTGGGCGCGATGGCGTCGGGCGCGGATGTGGCCACGCAACGCCGCCTGTACGACTACGGCATGGCGCTGGGCTACGCCTTCCAGATCGCCGACGACGTCCTGGATTACACCGCCGATGCCGAAGCCCTCGGCAAGAATCTCGGCGACGACCTGGCGGAAGGCAAGGCGACGCTGCCGTTGATCCATGCGATACGCCACTCCGACCCCGCGACCTCGGAACGCCTGCGCGCCGTCGTGCAGTCCGGTGATGCCGATGCGATGCCCGACGTCCTGGCCGCCATCGGCGCCACGGGTGGACTGGAATACAGCCGCGAGCGGGCGAACCAGTATGCGGCGGCGGCCGAACAGGCGCTCCATGGCCTGCCCGAATCCGATGCCCTGGCGGCCCTGCGCGGCCTGGCGCGTTACGCCGTGGAGCGCGGACACTGACCCGCGCGGCGCGTCACTTCGCGAATACCTCGGCGAAGAAGTCCGCCATCATCCGGTAGGCCCGCCTGGCCGAGCGCTCGTGGTAGACACAGCCCGGCGGATTCCGGGCATCGGCTTCGGCGAAGCAATGCACCGCGCCGCTGAAGTTCACGAACTGCCAATCGGCACCGGCCTTGCGCATCTCGTCCTGGAAAGCGGAAATCTCCGCGGCCGACACGTAGGTATCGTCGCCTCCGTTGAGCACCAGCACCGGCGACTTCACCGGCCCGGCCGCCGGCAGGTCGGTCGCCAGCCCGCCATGCAAGCTGACGACACCTGCCAGTGCATCGCCGGCACGTACCAGCTCCAGCACCGTGCTGCCACCGAAGCAGTAGCCGAACGCACCGATGCGGGCGCGGTCCACCAGCGTGGCCGGCTGCTGCCGCAGCACCTCGACCGCCTTCTGTATCCGGGCGCGAAGTTTCGGACGATCGGCGCGCATCGCGCTGGCGACGGGACCAGCCTCGGCATCTGTATCCGGGCGGATGCCCTTGCCGTAGACATCGGCAACCAGCACCACATAGTCGTCGCCGGCGAACACGTGTGCCTTCTCGATCGCAGACGCGTTGACGCCTTTCCAGTTCGGCACCATCACCAGACCCGGGCGTGGCTGCTTCACGCTGTCGTCGTAGACGAGGTAGCCTGAAAAAGTATCGCCACCGAGGGTCCAGTCGACCGGCGTGGCGACAGGGGCAGCCAGCAGCGAGGGGGACCACAGGAGAAACAGCAGGCACGGCAACAGCGGGATGCGGCGCATCGTCGACTCCTCGTCGGGGTTCAGACGCAGTGTACGCCGCCCCTGCGCGCCGGGCTTGACGGCGCGTGCGCGGTCGCGCTCAGGCAATGCCGAGACCGGGAATGGCCGTGATGTCGTCGGGATCGAAGCCCGCCAGCTCCGCGAAATGGCGTCCGCGTGCCACGTAATCCCGATACTGGCCGAAGCTCGGTGCGCCGGGCGACAGCAGGACGACGCCGTCGCCGTCCAGCGCCGCGCGTGCGGCGGCGACGGCGTCCGGCAAGGTCTCCACGCCTGCCAGGCTGAAACCACCCTCAGCTGCGACCGTCGCCAGCAGCGCATGGATACGCGGGCCATTCGCGCCCATCGTGATGATCGCGTGCGGTGCCTGCACACGCATGTGCGCCGCGAAATCCGACCAGTCCACGCCACGGTCGTGACCACCGACCAGCAACGCGATGCGCCGGCCGGCGAAGCACTCCAGCGCCGCCAGCGTGGCATGCGGCGTGGTGCTGATGGAATCGTTGACCCAGGTGATGCCTGCGCGGGTGCCCAACGTCTGCAGACGATTGGGTAGAGGGCGGAATGAACTTGCATGCGCCGCGAGCGGCAGCGCCTCGATGCCCGCCGCCTCCAGCGCTGTCAGCACCGCGCAGAGGTTGCTGCGGTTGTGTCGCCCGGGCAACGGCAACGGCCGGGTGTCCATCACGAAGGCGTCGCCCCGGTACAGCGCATCTTCGCGCAGGTGCCAGCCGTCGGCATGGTTGAACCAGTGCACGTCGCTTCGCGGCAGCGACAGGGCCGCCAGGCGGGGATCGGCGGCGTTCAGCACCGCGACACGGGGGTGCGCGCCGGTGACCAGCTTCAGCTTGTCTTCGATGTAGCGCGCCTCGCTGCCATGCCAATCCAGGTGCTCCGGGAACAGGTTCAGCACGATGGCGATGTCGGGGCGGGCATCGCTGGCGACGACATCACCCGTCTGGTAACTGGACAGCTCGATCGCCCAGTAGTCCGGCGCGGGCTGTGGTTCCAGGACTTCCAGCAACGGCAGGCCGATATTGCCCGCGAGCGCGGTGCGATGCCCGGCTGCACGCAACAGGTGCGCGAGCAGCGACGTCGTGGTGCTCTTGCCCTTGGTGCCGGTGACACATATCGAGTGCGCGACGATACCGTCGGCCTGCGCATGCTCGGCGAACCAGAGGCTGGTGCCGCCCACAAAGCGCGTTCCCGCTTCCGTTGCCGAAAGCGCGATGGGTGCATACGGGCTGATGCCCGGCGACTTGATGACGATGTCGAACGCAGAAAGCCGCTCGCCCGTCGCGTGCGTTTCCACGGATAGCTGGTGGTCGCCCAGCGCGGTCGCTTCCGCCGCCTCCGCTTCGTTGCAGAACAGCGTCAACGGCAGCGACGGCAACCGTGATCGCACGGCGTGATGGGCGGCGCGACCCTCGCGCCCCCATCCCCACAGAGCGACACGTCGACCCTCAAGCTGCGAAATTCGCACGCAGGCGCTCCCACAGCGCGGCCGGAATGCGGTGCTCGCCGCCGATCTCCAGCAACGGGGCCACCGCCAGCGCTGCGGCATCCAGCTGCGGGCGGATCTCATGATTGAAGCGCGCCACGATCACGTCCTCGCGCCATTCCGGCCGATCGCCCAGCACGGCCATCGCCGCGCGCGATTCCTGGCCTTCGCCGACGCATTCGAACGGCTTGTGGTCCTGGTACTCCAGCAAGGCATCGAAGCCACCCGTCTGGTTCGCGTCATCGAGCAGGTTGCGTCCGAATATGCCGACCAGTCGCGGCTTGGGCATGAAGGGCGCCAGCGCGAGGAACACGAAATGGCATTTCGGACAGACACCGCACCAGCGATTGGTCGGGCGCTCGCCGAGCAGGTGGAAGTTGCGGTTGCAGCTGGAAAAATGGGCATCGTAGTGATCGGTACGCGCGAACTGCCGCGCCACCGCCAGCTCCGACAGCGGGCGCAACAACGAGTAGTAATGCAGGTCGGCGGCGACATGCGATTGCACGAAGTCGCCGAACGCGCGCTCGAACGCCCACCCCTTCGACCATTGGTGATTCACTTCGCCCGTGCCGGGGATCATGCTGCCGTAGCTGGCCGAGCGCTCGTTGGAGAACACCACCTGGTCCACGCCCTGCAGCAGCGCGGCCAGCACCATGATGGCCGAGTTGATCGCGGTGACCGGGATATGCCCATTCCACGCCCCCTGTCGGTTGTAGTCGAACAACTCCGGCGCCAGCGCGCGGCCGATGTTGAGCGTCGGCAGGCCGGTACGCGCCGCGCAGGCTGCGATCAGCTGCGAGCCACCGATCCAGGTCACCGTCTGGCCGATGCCGGCACCCCGCAGCGCCTCGATGCTGACCAGCGAATCCTTGCCGCCGCCGATGGCGACCAGCGCATGCTCGCGCAGGCCCGTGGCGGCAGCGGGAGCCGGCGTCTGTGCGCCGACGGGAAAGCGCACGCGGCCGTGCAGGCTCAGCCCGTTGCGGTACGCGAATTCGCCCAGCCCGTGTACGTACACCTGCTCCAGCAGCACCGCCGTGGCTGCGTCGATGGCATAGCCGTCGATCCGGATTTCATTGGGCACCGCCGCCTTGTAGTAGCTGACGCCGGTGATCAGGTGCAGCAGGCGGACAGCCTGCTCGACGGCGCGCGAGCGGGTCGCGTCCAGGGTGAAGGGTGCGCCGGGAACGGTAACGGTCTCGGTCAGCTCAGGACCTTCGTCGAAGGCATAGACCAGGCGCGCGACGCCCGTCTCCGCATCGAAGGAACAGCGGACAAAGCGGAAGACGCGGATGCTGGATTTGTCGAAAGTCGTCATGCGTGACCCGTGGAAAGCACCGCCTGCCGGCGCAGGAAGCGGCGACAGGCAAAATATTCAAGGATGAAAGCGGGCACGGCACCGAACAGCAGCGCGGCCAGCGAACCGTAAAACACGATGACCGGCAACCAGCCCATGGCGCCAGGCGCATCGGCCATGATCTGGTCGACGCCCAGGGCGACCATGGCCCAGGCCGCCAGCGAGACCGGGAACAGCAGGAACACCACCAGCAACGTGCGCAGCGTCATGCCACCGGGCTTCCAGTCGCGTCCCACCGACCTGGCGCGCGCGTGCCAGCGGGTGACGAACCATGTCCCCGCACCTGTCGCCAGCAAAGCGGCGGGCGCGAACCTCAGCGCGGACAGCACGTCGCGCACGCCGGGGGCGCGCCGATCGGCATCCATGAGCAGCAGCACGCCGACCAGCACCGCCGCCGCCATCAGCATGCTGAGCAGGGTGAACTCAGTGCGCGGCGTCATCGCCTGCCATTCCTTCGATCACGTCTTCAGCCGGCAACCCACGCAGGTTGTAATGGCTCGCCATCACGTAGCCGTACGCTCCTGCATCCGAGAACAGGAGTACGTCGCCTTCCGCCGTCGCCGAGGGCAGCCGGCGACGCTTGCCGAACACGTCGCTCGACTCGCAGATCGGGCCCACCACATCGAAGGGTTCCTGCGCTTCGTCGTCCAGCCGCGACAGGTTGCCCACATCGTGCCAGGCGTCGTACAGCGCTGGCCGGATCAGGGTGTGCATGCCGGCATCACTGCCCACGCGCCGGATGCCCAGCTTCTCCACCACCTGCGTCACATGCGCCAGCAGTACGCCGGATTCCGCCACCAGGTAGCGGCCCGGCTCGATCACCAACTGATATGCCGGGTACGCCGCCTTGATCGCGGCAAGGCCTTCACCCCATGCCGCGAGATCGAAGGGTTCGTCCGTCTCGGCATACGGGATGGGCAGTCCGCCACCGATGTCGATGGTCTCGATGGTGCCGATCTGATCGGCCAGTCCGCCAAGCTCGTCGGCGATCTGGTTCCAGTGCTGCGCGCTCTCCACGCCACTGCCCAGGTGCGCGTGCAGGCCGGTGATGCGGACATCCAGCGCACGTGCCGCTGTGAGGAATTCTTCCAGTTTGACCAGCGGCAGGCCGAACTTGGAACTCTTGCCGCCCGTCTTCACCTTGTCGTGGTGGCCGTCGCCGCGCCCCAGGTCCACGCGCAACCACACGCGATGCCCCCGGAAGACCTCCGGCCACTGCTGCAGCGCCTCGACATTGTCGAGGGTGACGTTGATGCCTTTGTCGAGCGCAAACGCGTACTCCTCGCGTGGCGCGAAGCTCGGCGTGAACAGCACATCCTGCATGGCGAGCGTCGGCGCCACCTCGAACACATGCTCCAGTTCGCCGCGCGACACGCACTCCAGCCCGAACCCTTCCTCCACCAGCGCGCGCAGGATGGCCGGATGCGAGTTGGCCTTGATCGCGAAGAAGCGCCGATCCACCGCGCCGATGCCGGCCAGTGCGCGCGCACGGGCACGCACGACGTCCAGGTTGTACGCATAGCGCGGCGTGCCCGCCTGCGCGAGCGAAAGCAGTCGTGCACGCGCTGCGGCGGCACTCCACCAGCGCACGCCACGATGACGCACGGCGCCGTTGATCTCGCGCCAGCTGGGGCCGAACACGCTGGCTTCGTCGGTCGGCATCGCGCCACTGTCGATCAGCGCCTCGTGCAGCACGGGCAACAGGCCCTCCGCGTCCGCTTCATCGATCACGAACGTCAGGTTCAGGTCGTTCGACGACTGCGAGATCAGGTGCACGCGTTCACGGCCGAACATCGCCCACACATCCGACAGCTTGTGCAGCAGCGAGCGCATGCCACGGCCGACCAGGGTGATCGCCGTGCACGGCGCGATCACCTTCACCCGGCAGATCTCGGCCAGGTCGGCGGAAAGCGCGGCCAGCACGTCGGTATTGACCAGGTTCTCGCTGGGGTCCAGCGACACGGTGACGTTGGTCTCCGACGAACCGATCAGGTCCACCGACAGACCATGCTTCTTGAAGCGGGCGAACACGTCGGCCAGGAAGCCCACCTGCTGCCACATGCCGATGCCTTCCATCGACACCAGCACGATGCCGTTGCGGCGGCTGACCGCCTTCACGCCGGGCACCGTGATAGCGCTGCCATCGATGGTGGTGCCGGGAAGATCGGGGCGCTCCGTATCCAGGATCGCCATCGCCACGCCAGCATCGCGGCACGGCTTGATCGAGCGCGGATGCAGCACCTTGGCACCGGTGGTCGCGATTTCCTGGGCCTCGTAGTAGTCCAGCCGCGTCAGCAGGCGCGCATCGGGCACTTCGCGCGGATTGGCGCTGAACATGCCGGGCACGTCGGTCCATATCTCCACGCGCTGGGCACCGAGCAACGCACCGAAGTACGCCGCCGACGTGTCCGAGCCTCCACGACCGAGGATGGCGGTGCCGCCATCGGCATGCCGCGAGATGAAGCCCTGCGTCAGCAGCATGCGGCTGGACTGCCCCGCGAACGCGCGGCGCCAGTCCTGGTCGGGCGCGGTGTTGCACGACACCGACAGCCGCTGCGCCCACGGGCTCTGGTTGGGCAGGAAGTTGGCCTGCAGCCAGTGGCGCGCATCGACCCAGCCGAAGTCCAGCCCCTGCGCGCGCAGGTAGGCCGCGCCCAGCGTGGAGGACAGCAGTTCGCCCTGCCCCAGCACCTCGGCCTGCCAGTCCAGCGCACGGCCGGCGGCACGCGAATCGGCCAGCAGGTTGCGCAGCGCGGCGAGGCGATCGCCCAGCACGGCCTCCGCATCGAGCTCAAGTTCGGCGAGGAACTCGCGGTGGCGCTGTTCCAGCTTCGCCACGCGCTCCGCGCTGTCCGTCGCACCATCGGCAATCGCGGTCAGTTCGTTGGTGACGCCGGACAGGGCCGACACCACCACCAGGATGCGGGCATCATTTTCTTCCGCGCGTTTTTTCGCCAGCGCGCCGATCGTGTTCCAGCGGTGGCGACGCGACACCGAGGTGCCGCCAAACTTGAGAACAATCCAACGATCAGACGCGGGGGAGGCAGAGGGCATGGATAGAATGGCGAGGGATGCCCGAACCCTTCGGGCGTGAACCGTCGATTCTAGCCGAAGCCTCCGCGCAGGACCGGACCGTACCGCATGCAACGAACCTCCCACCGCTACCTGCAGGTCGACGTGTTCGCCGACCGTCCTGGCGGCGGCAACCCGCTGGGTGTGGTGCTGGATGCGGCCGACTGGGCCACCTCCCGCATGCAGGCGTTCGCGGCCTGGACGAACTTGTCCGAGACCATCTTCTTCCTGCCGCCGACGACGCCCGACGCCAGTTACCGCATCCGCATCTTCACCCTCCGGCAGGAACTCCCGTTCGCCGGTCACCCCAGTGTGGGTGCGGCATGGGTCGCGCTGCAGGCTGGCCTGGTCACCGCATCCGACCGCCTGGTACAGGAATGCGCCGCGGGGTTGTTGCCCGTCCGGATCGACGACAGCGGCCCTCAACCCATGATTCAACTGAGGACGCCGCAAGCGCATCTGGTCGAGACGCCGCCGCTCCCTGCCCTGGATGCCGTCCTTTCATCACTCCCGATTGCGGGCCTCCGCCCCGGGCTGTGGAACAACGGACCTTCCTGGTGGCTCGTGGAGCTGGAGGACGCCGCAGCCGTGCGACACCTGGTGCCCGATCTTGCCGCGATCGCTGCATTGACCACGGCCACGGGCGCGGTGGGCCTGTCCGTGTTCGGCCGGACGCCACCCGGCAGCGACCACCACCTCGCCGTGCGCGCGTTCTGCCCTGCCGACAACATTCCGGAAGACCCGGTGACCGGCAGTGTCAACGCCTGCATCGCCGCCGCGCTGCACGCCGCAGGCGCGTTGCCCGGCGACTCGGGATGCTATCTGGCCAGCCAGGGCCGCGAACTGGGGCGAGACGGCCGCGTCCGGGTGCAGGTGGACGACGAGAGCCATGTCTGGATCGGCGGTCAGGTGCAGTTGGTCATCGATGGCCAGGTGACTTGGTAAGCTGCGCGGCCCCCACGCGAAACCCCGACATGACTTCTCGCCGTTACGTCCAGCTGGACGTGTTCGCCGACCGCCCTGGCGCCGGCAATCCCCTGGCCGTCGTGCTCGATGCCGCCGGACTGGACGATGCAGCCATGCAGGCCATTGCCCGCTGGACACGCTTGCCGGAAACAACCTTCGTGTTCGCGCCCACGCAACCGGGGGCGAGCTACGCCGTACGCATGTTCAGCCCGCGCCGCGAGGTGCCATTCGCCGGCCACCCGAGCGTGGGCACGGCGCATGTCGTGCTCGATGCCGGACTGGCGACGCCCATCGATGGCCTGCTGGTGCAGGAGGGCGTGGCCGGCCTGCTGCCGCTGCGTGTCGAAGACGATGCTGCCGGCCGCACCATCGCGGTACGCACGCCCCGTGCCCACGTGGTGAAAACAGGGGACACGCACAGCGACGAGGTACTGCGAGCGGCCATCGCGAACCTGCCTGCGGGCCGATTGCCTCCCGCCCTGATGGATGGTGGACGCCGCTGGTGGCTGGCCGAAGTCCGTGACGAGGCGGCGCTGCGTGCCGCTGCGCCGGACTGGACCGCGATCAGCGCGCTGGCAACCGCCACCGACAGCATGGGCGTGTGCGCCTACGCGCGCGCGCAAGGCCAGGGCTATGACCTCGCCGTGCGCGCCTTCGTGGGGGCGCCAGCCGCGTTCGAGGATGCGGCATCGGGCGCCGCCAACGCGACCCTGGCCGCCTGGCTGACATCACGCGACGCATTGCCGGGTCGCAACGGACAATACATCGTCAGCCAGGGCCGCGAAGTCGGCTACGACGCCCGCCTGCAATTGCGCGTGGACGAGGCCGGTGACGTCTGGTCCGGCGGCCACGTGCGCACCATCGTGACGGGTCGCATCGACTGGTAGCGATCACGGCCTTCCGTAGGAGCGACGTCAGTCGCGACCGCATGGCCTGAGGCATGCAGGAAATCCCGGAAATGGAGTAACGCGCCCGACCCGCGCATCTGTAACCACTCAGGCCATGCGGTCGCGACTGACGTCGCTCCTACAGGAAAGCCGGTCTACTTCACTTCGTAGACCGGTTTGCCATCGACCCACGTCGAACGCACATGCAGGTCATCCAGCTGCTCACCCGGCACCGCGAGCGGATCTTCGTCCAGCACAACAAAGTCCGCGCGGAACCCCGGCGCGAGCCGCCCGACGTCGCGCTCGTCATGCGCGGCCCAGGCGGCATCGGCGGTGAAACCCCGCAACGCCTCCGCAGCACTCAGGCGTTCGGCCGCCCTCCAGCCGCCCGCAGGATGACCGTGCGCATCCTGCCGTGTCACCGCCGCGTGCAGACCCCGCCGCGGGTCGACCGATTCCACCGGAAAATCCGAACCCAGCGCCAGCTTCACGCCGTTGGCCTGCATGCGCTGCCACGCATAGGCGCCCCCGATGCGTACCGGACCCAGCCGGTCCTGCGCCCATGGCATGTCGGAGGTGGCGTGCGTGGGCTGCATCGAAGCGATCACGCCAAGCTCGGCGAAGCGCGGGAACTCCTCCGGCGCAACGACCTGCGCATGCTCGATTCGCCAGCGATGGTCCGTCTTCGCCGTGCCACCCAGTACGCGCTGGTAGGCATCCAGCACCAGGCGATTGCCACGGTCACCGATCGCATGCGTGGCCACCTGCACGCCACAGCCATGCGCCTTGCGCATCGCGGCTTCCAGCGCGCCGGGTTCGGTCACCAGCAGGCCGCGATTGCCGGGATCGTCGCTGTAGTCCTCCAGCAACGCAGCGCCGCGGCTGCCCAGCGCGCCATCGGCATACAGTTTCACGCCGCGCATCTGCAGTCGGCCACCCGCATGGCCGTACGGGCCGCGCGCGCAAAGATCTGCAAGCGCGGCGCCATCCCCATCCGCATACGCGTCGATGCGCAGCGGCAGGCGTTGTTCATCGGCGAACTGCACCATCAGCGCCAGGTCCTCGCGCGACACGCCCATGTCGTGCACACCGGTCAGGCCATTGCGCACTGCGGCCTGCAACGCCTGCTCCAATGCCTGTTGGCGGTACGCGGTATCGGGCGCGGGAACGACGGCGTGGACCAGCGACATCGCGGCATCCACGAACACCCCGCTCGGCTTGCCCTCGATGCGCTCGATGCGCCCACCGTCCGGCTGCCAGTCGCCTTCCAGCGGACGCACCGTTTTGGCCGCCGCCGCGCGCAGCGCCGCGCTGTTCGCCCAGCCGGCATGGCCATCCACGCGCTCGAGCCAGACGGGACGCTCGGGGAAGGCCGCATCCAGGTCGGCGGCTGTCGGGAATGCCTTCTCCGGCCAGTCGTTCTGGTCCCAGCCGCTGCCAAGCAGCCATGCGTTGGGTGGAAGCTGTTTCTCGTACGCGCGCAGGCGCGCGATCACCTCGGCCTTGTCGCGTGCATCGACCAGATCGACACGCATCAGCGCATAGCCCAGCCCCATCACATGGCCGTGCGCGTCGATCAGGCCGGGGATGACGGTCTTGCCGGTCGCATCGACGCGCTTCGCATCGGGATACCGCGCGAGCAACGCCTTGGCATCGCCCACCGCCAGGACGCGGCCCGTGGCGTCCCATGCCAGCGCCTCAACAACAGGGCGGTCCGGATCGGAGGTATGCACGCGCGTCGCCGTCAATACCTGCACCTGCGCCTGCGCGGCACCTGCCAGCGCCAGGACACATCCGATTCCCAATGCCAGACGCCGCATGCCCCGCTCCCCGTTTGGTGACCGGCCGGACTATGCGGTCTCGCGCGCACTGCGGCAACCCGGATACGGAAGAGGGGCCTTGCGGCCCCTCCGGTTTTCGACTGATTTGCGTTGCCGGGCGATGCATCCGCTGAGCGGACACGCCTGCACGCTCATTCGGGGCGGACATCCACGCGGATGCGGATGCGGTCGCCGGGATGATGGTCCGTGCGCGTCCGGTAGGTGCGGTTGGCGTACTCGTAGGTCACGTCGTAACCGTTGACGCGTCCGTCGCCGTAGTAATCGTCACCGTAGCGCCCGTCGCTCACCGGTACCGGATCGCAGACCCGTACCCGGCCGCGCTGCACCTGGCGATCGCGCTGGGCGCTGTCGTAGATGGAACGGCCCGCCATGCCACCGACCATCGAACCGACGGCGGTACCGACGTAGCGGCCACTGCCGTCCCCCACCTTGCTGCCGAGCACCGCGCCGGCAATGCCGCCGATCACCGTGGCCACGGTGCGGCCCGAGCCGTTGCCGCCGGCAGGGTCGCGACGGTCGTCGCCATAGCGGTCCTGTCCATAGACGTCACGGTAGTCACCGTTGTCGTATACATCGTCGCGACGGACATCGCGCGCATACACGTCGTCGGCGTCGCGGTAATAGCATCGTTCACCACCGCCGGTGCTTCGGTACCCACTGTCGATGACGGGATCCACCCGGATTACGCGGGCATAGTCGTAATAGGGCTGCTCGCCGTCACGGTCTTCGGTGCCGTAGTAGCGCGAGGATTGCGCGGACGCCATGCCCGTGGTCAGCAGGCCGATGGCCAGCACGGCGGCGGATAGACGCTTCATGTCGGGTACTCCCCACGCCGGGGTGGCGTGCCGGCATGCTCGGGCGCGACGGGTGAAACATGGCTGAACTCAGGCGGCGGGCGATGCACGGTTTAGCCATTCGACAGCTTGCGCGGCGATGCCGGCAGCCTCACGCCCGAGCAGCGGCCCGACGTGCGAATCCGAAAGCGTTTGCAATGTTTCCGCGCCCCAGGCGTCGGCCATGGCGCGGGCCGTCTCCGGCGGTACGTCTTCGTCGTGTCGCGACACCACGCACAACGTCGGGCACGCGGGACGCGCCCGTGCGACACCGCCCTGCGCCGCGCGCAGGACCGCGCCGGATTCGTCGCGCCAATGCCGGAAAGCGAACAGCGCGGTGGCCTCATCCGTCCCGGGCAACGCCCTGCGCGTGCCGGCAAGCCGGGCATCGCGCCGCCACGGCACCACATGGGGCCAGTCGCGCGCGGGCAATCCGGCGTGCCACGGCGCAGGCGGCAACGGATTGACCAGCACCACGGCATCCGCGTCCGCTGCAGCGCCCAGGGCCAGCAGGCAGCCGAGGCTCGCCCCGACCAGCGCGCGTGGCCGAGGCAGGCCTGCGAGCGCGGCGCAGACCTGGGCCTGGTAGTCCTCCAGGCGCGTCGCGGCCAGTCCGCCGCGCACTGGCTCAAGGTCGGGCGCCTCCACGCGGAGGCGCGCCGCCTCGAACACGCCACGCCATACGTTCCATTCCCAGCCACCGCCACCGGCGCCATGCACCAGCAGCGCAGCCCTCACGGCCGTCAAAGCAGCGTGGCCTCCAGCGACACCGGCACCGACAGTGCGCGCGAGATCACGCAGCCCGCCTTCGCCTGCTGGGCGATCTCCTCGAACTGCGCCGCGCTGATCCCCGGCACGCTGGCCGATACGGTCAGCTTGATGCCGGTGACGGTCGGGCCCGGATCCATGCCAGGCTCCATCGTCGCCTCGGCACGGGTCTGGATCTTGTCCGGCGTGAAGCCCGCCTTCCCCAGCACCGCCGACAGCGCCATGCTGAAGCAGCCCGCATGCGCCACCGCCAGCAGCTCCTCCGGGTTGGTGCCCTTCTCGTCGCCGAAGCGCGTCTTGAAGGAGTAGTTCTGCGCCTCGAACAAGCCGCTCTGCGGCGTGCTCAGGCTGCCTTTGCCGGACTGCAGGTCACCGTTCCACACCGCATCCGCATAACGCTTCAAAGCCATGGTCGTGCTCCTCGGGTAAGGGACGCGCAGCGTACACCCGCTGATGTTCACGCCGCGTTCCGCAGTGCGACTTGACCCCTCCGGCAGCCGCACCGATGCTGACCGCCCGCCATGACCGCCCGCCGAGCGACACCGCTCACGGGATGCGCTCAGCCCGGACAGCCATGACGGCCCTTCGACCCCAACCCTCGGGAGGAACGGCCTCATGTCGTACAGCACACAACAGATCCGCAACGTGGCCCTGGCGGGCCACCCCGGCGCCGGCAAAACAACCTTGTTCGAAGCCCTGCTGCATGCCGGCGGCGCCCTCCAGGTGGCAGGCACCATCGAGCGCGGCACCACCGTGTCCGACCATGACCCGATCGAAAAGGCGCGCGGGCATTCCATCGACACCGCCATCGCCAGCACCGATCACGGCGGCATGCACGTCAACCTGATCGACACACCCGGCTACCCGGAATTCCGCGGGCCCGCCCTGTCGGCATTCTCCGCCGTGGAAACCGTGCTGGTCGTGGTGGATGCCGATACCGGCATCGCGCACGGCACGCGCCGGTTGATGGAGCGCGCACGCGAACGCAACCTCTGCCGCGCCATCGTCATCAACAAGATCGACCACGAAGGCGCCGACTGTGCCGGCGTGCTTGCAGCGTTGCGCGAGGAATTCGGCCCCGAACTGCTGCCGCTCAACCTGCCGGCGGATGGCGGCAAGGCGGTGATCGACTGCTACGGCCAGGCCCAGGGCGACTCCGATCTCGGTCCCGTCGTCGACTGGCACCAGAAGATCATCGACCAGGTCGTGGAGATCAACGAGACGGTGATGGAGCACTACCTGGATCTGGGCGAAGGCGGACTGTCCGGCGAGGAGCTGCACGATGCCTTCGAGCAGTGCCTGCGCGAAGGGCATCTGGTGCCGGTGTGCTTCGCCTCCGCGCGCACCGGCGTGGGCGTGAAGGAACTGCTGGACGTGGCCGAGCGCCTGTTTCCGAATCCCGCCGAAGCCAACCCGCCCCCGTTCGTGAAGCTCAACGGCAGCGGCCCGCACCCCATCGAGGCCGTGCCCGATGCGCGCGCGCATGTCATCGCCGATGTCTTCAAGATCGTCAACGACCCCTTCGTCGGCAAGCTGGGAGTCTTCCGTGTCTACCAGGGCACGCTGAAGAAGGACACCCAGTTGTTCGTCGACGACGGCAAGAAGCCGTTCAAGGTCGGGCACCTGTTCAAGCTGAAGGGCAAGGACCACGTGGAAGTCGACCAGGCCATTCCCGGCGACATCGCCGCAGTGGCGAAAGTGGACGATCTGCACTTCGACGCCGTCCTGCACGACAGCCACGACGAAGACCACATCCACCTGGCGCCGATCGATTTCCCCAAGCCGATGTTCGGCCTGGCCATCGAGGCCGCCAGCAAGGGCCAGGAGCAGAAGCTGTCGGTGGCGCTGCAGAAACTGGCCGAGGAAGATCCTGCATTCGTGGTCGAACACCAGCCTGAGTTGAACGAGACCGTCATCCGCGGCCTGTCCGACCTGCACCTGCGGGTGATGCTGGAGCGCCTGAAGGAACGCCACGGCGTGGAAGTGAAGACGCGACCCCCCCGCATCGCCTACCGCGAGACGGTCAGCGCGAAAGCGGAAGGCCACCATCGCCACAAGAAGCAGACCGGCGGCGCCGGGCAGTTCGGCGAAGTCTTCCTGCGCATCGAACCCTTGCCGCGCGGCGGCGGCTTCGAGTTCGTCGACGAGGTCAAGGGCGGCACCATTCCCGGACAGTTCCTGCCGGCCGTGGAGAAAGGCGTGCGCCAGGTGCTCGGCAGTGGCGCGCTGGCCGGCTATCCGCTGCAGGACATCCGGGTGATCGTCCACGACGGCAAGCACCACGCGGTGGACAGCAAGGAAGTCGCCTTCGTGGCTGCCGGCAAGAAAGCCTTCCTCGACGCCATCGCCAAGGCGCGGCCACAGGTCCTCGAACCGGTCGTCGATCTGGAGGTCGCCGTGCCGGAAGCACAGGTGGGCGACATCACCGGCGGCCTGGCGGGCAAGCGGGCACGCATCAATGGAACGGATGCGCTGCGCGGCGAGATCGTGGTGAAGGCGCAGGTGCCGTTGGCGGAACTGGAGGGGTACGCGGCCGAACTCAAGTCGATGACCGCAGGCCAGGGCCGATACAGCCTGGATTTCAGCCACTACGAGCCCGTGCCGCCCAACGTGCAGCAGAAGCTGGTGGAGGCGTACCGGCCGAGGCACGAGGAAGAGTGAGTGTGCATTGTGGTGCGGCATCCGGTCGCGGCGGGGCGCGATGGATGCCGCTTCCGGTGCGCACAGGCGGTCCGGTTTGCTCGTCATATCCGGCCATTTCCGACGCGCGGCGAGCGCCAGACCAAAGAAAACAGAAAAAAACCGAAGAAAAAGGCGTTTTGGGGCCTTCCTGCCCTTGGCGGCGCGAATTCTTTGCCCTACATTTCGCTTGCCGATGCGATCGGCCCGATTACCCAACCACTCGACAGTAGAGACAGGACACATGGCAAAGAGCACCAAGAAGGCCGCGCCGAAGAAGGCCGCCAAGAAAGCTGCACCGAAGGCCGCCGCCAAGCCGGCCGCGCCGAAGCCGATCAAGGAAGCGCTGAGCAAGTCGGGCCTCGTCGCCCACATCGCCGAAGCGACCGCCATCGCCGCCAAGGACGTCCGCGCCGTGCTGGCCTCGCTGGAAAGCGCCGTGCACGCTTCCGTCAACAAGAAGGGCGCCGGCTCCTTCACCCTGCCGGGCCTGCTGAAGATCAGCGCCGTCAACGTGCCGGCCAAGCCGAAGCGCAAGGGCATCAACCCGTTCACCAAGGAAGAGCAGTGGTTTGCTGCCAAGCCCGCCTCGGTGAAGGTCAAGGTCCGTCCGCTGAAGAAGCTGAAGGACGCCGCAGCCTGATCGCTGCGCACCTCGCGTCACCCGAACGGGACGGCCATGCCGTCCCGTTTTCTTTTGCGGCACATCATCCAGCGCGCGACCACGGCGCGGCGTGCCATGGGTCACCCTTGTGATCGTCCGGCGCCGCCCGCAACTCAGTTGCTGTCCTTCCTCCAACCGGGTACGCAACGCATGAAGATCCAGGGCTTCCTCGACCATCTGCTGAAATCCTCCCACGGCGGCAGTCTGCTCAACGCCGACTTCGGCAAGGGTGCGGTCACCGGCGGCGCGCTGGGCCTGTTGCTGGGCAAGAACAAGACCACGCGCAAGCTGGCCACCTATGGCGGCCTGACGGCGATCGGCGTGATGGCGTATCGCGCCTACGGCGACTACAAGCAACAACAGGGTGGATTCGCCGCCGGTGCCGGTCCGCAGACCGTGGATCGCCTGCCGCCGCCGCAGGCCGAACTGCACAGCCAGGCCATCCTGAAGGCGCTGGTGGCTGCAGCAAAGGCGGATGGCCACATCGATGCGCGCGAACGCCAGGTGATCGAGGGCGAGTTCGCCCGCATCAACAGCGATGGCGAACTGCAGCAGTGGCTGCATGCGGAACTGGAGAAGCCACTGGACCCGGCCGAGGTGGCGCGTTCGGCCAGCACACCGGAAATCGCCTCCGAAATGTATCTCGCCAGCCTGATGGTCGCCGACGAGCAGAGTTTCATGGAACGCGCCTACCTGGATGAGCTGGCGAAACAACTGAAGCTCGACCCTCCACTGAAGGCCCAGCTCGAACGCCAGCTCTCGCAGCCGCAGCCGCCCCCGCTGCCCTGACCGGTGCCATGCGACCCGCCGCGCGCCGTTTGCGACGCATCGCATGGTCGCTGTTGTGGGTGGTGGCGCTCGCCGCGTTGCTCGCCTGGGCGTGGGGCCGGCCGTTCATGGCATCGGCGCGCATGCTGTGGGACATCTCGCGTGCAACATCGCCGAGCGAACTCCCGGTTCCCGTGCAGGGCGTGCGTGCACGGCAGATCGCGGACACGTTCGGCGCCCCGCGCGGCAGTGATCGCACCCATCAGGGCGTGGACATCTTCGCAGCGCGTGGTACGCCCATCATCAGCGCCACGCGTGGCCTTGTGGTGTCGGTGCGCGACGGCGGACTCGGCGGAAAGCAGGTCTGGGTGCTCGGCCCCGGCCGCGAACGCCACTACTACGCCCACCTGGACGCCTGGGCCGACGACCTGTCCACCGGCCAAGTGATCCAGCCCGGCGATGTGCTGGGTTACGTCGGTACGACCGGCAACGCGCAGGGCACACCGCCGCACCTGCACTACGGCATCTATGGCGGGCAGGGCGCCTACGATCCGCTGCCGCTGTTCAAGGCTGCTGCGGACACGCGCCCGCGTTGACTGAACGACGCCGTCCGGCAGAACAGTCCATCGCGACGGCGCCCCTCGTTCCACCGCGGCCACGGGCCTATCTTGGGTCTGGTCCCCATCGCGCGTCCCGCGCCTGCCGCCATGCCCAACAACACCCACCGCTACCGCATCACCGTCACGCCCATCGAAGACGATGGCCTGCAATGCAACGGCCGTTGCACCATCGAGTTCGAACATGCCTGTCATGACGACTGGATGCGCATCCTCGAGAAACTCCAGCGCCAGCGCGGCCTCAGCGGCGACGAGCGCGCCGCGCTGGTGGTCGGCACCAAGCTGCTGAGCGGCCTGATGCTGGACCACCGCAAGGACACGGACGACCTGTTCGCGCCACTGCGCCCGCACATGGGCGAGTTCATCGCATCGCTCAAGGAGCGCGGCCGGGATGCGGGCTGACATGCCGCCCATCCCGCGCTAGCCTGCCGCAATGAAAGCACGCCACGCCGATGACGCCCTGGTACTCGAGGATATCCCCAACATCGGGCCCTCCATTGCCGGGGACCTGCGCGGCATCGGTATCACCCTGCCGCAGGACCTTGCCCACCAGGACCCTTACGTGCTCTACCGGCGTGTGAACGAAACCACCGGGCAGCGCCACGATCCGTGCCTGTGCGACTGCTTCATCGCTGCCGTGCACTTCATGCAGGGAAGCGCGCCGCTGCCGTGGTGGCGCTACACCCCGGAACGCAAGCGCCAGTTCATGCGGGACCCGGCGCTGGCCGGTTAGGCGTCGGACAGGCGGCCCCGGCTAAGGTGCGCCGACACGTCACGGAGCTTTCCATGCGTACACGCCGACGCTTTCTGGTCGCGACCCTCGCCGCGACCGCCACGCTCGCCCTTGCCGGCTGCGAGACCCTCAACACGGTCACCGGCCTGCTGGGCAACCAGATCAACTTCACCCAGCCGCAGCTGCAGCGCTACCTCAACCACAGCTTCCCGCGCGAATTCGACAAGCTGGGCGGGCTGGTATCGGCCACGCTCACCAATCCGCGCCTCAGCATTCCGTCGGGCGACGATCGCCTGCGCCTGGATTTCGACATCGGGGTGAGCGCACTGGGCGCACGCGATGTCAGCCGCGGCCATTTCGCACTGGCCAGTCGCCTGCGCTACGACCCCGCCACCCGGGGCCTGCATCTGGACAACCCCGAGATCCTGTCCGTCGACGTGCCCGGTTCCGGCTCACTGATGTCCGGCGGCACGCGCCAGCTGGTCAACACCGTGCTGGCCGAATACGCCCGCTCCGAACCGGTCTACCGGATCGACAGCGACACCTTGCGGCGCCTGCCGGCCAGCAAGCGGATCGGCAGCACGTTGATCGAAGACGGCCGCGTGGTCATTCACCTGCAATAAGGGATTCCGATGAAGAACCTGCTCTCGCGCGTCGCACTGCTCGCCCTGCTGCTGCCCCTGTCCGCCATCGCCATGGCCGATACCGGCAACGTGCTGCGCTTCAACGCCGCCCAGCTGCAAACGGCGGCGCGCGCCGGTTTCCCGATGGAACAGTCGTTGCTGGAGGGCTTCGCATCGCTCACCCTCAGCGATCCCGATGTCAGCATTCCCTCGCCCGGTGAGCGCTTGACGCTGCAGATGGACTACGACATCGCGCTGGCCACGGGCGAGCGCCTGGAGAATGGCAACGTGGTGGTCAGCAGCGGACTGCGCTACGACCCCGGCACCCGCGGCCTGCACCTTGTGGATCCGCGGATCGAACACCTGGGCACCGGCGCCGCCGGTCGCGGCCTGCCCGGCGGATCGCGCGAGGTCCTGCAGGAGCTGATCGGCGAGTACGCCCGCACCCGGCCGCTCTACACGCTCACCGAAGAGGATCTGGCGCAGGCCCCCGGTCCGTTGGGCGCGGACCCGCTGCGGATCAACGACGGCCACGTGGAGTTGCGGCTGGCACCGTCCGCGACGCCGTGAGCCCGGCCTGACGGAGGTCCGTGGGCAGGAGCCGGAGACACGACTGCAAGCCTTGGAGCGCGCCAACCGAAGACGACGCCTTCAGATCTCGAAGCGGTAACTCAGCTTCACCACCAGCTGCTCGTCGTCACGCAGGCGGAAGCTGTCCTGCAGCAGGTCCTCCACCCCTTCGGTGCCGGTGCGCTGCTCGTAGCCACCGCGGGCATAGACCACGTACAGGTACGACAGCGGCGCCAGCTCGTAGCGGTAGCGCACCTGGAACCCCAGGTTGCGCACGCTGAAATCCTCCACCGTGTCGGTCGCCGCCAGCGCGTAGCCCTGCGGATCGAAACGCCAGGCATCCTGCACGCGCGCGTCCAGCGCGATAGCCTGCATTTTCACCCGCAGTTCGTGGCGGTCATCGACCACCCAGTCCAGGCCGGCACTGAGGTCGAACTGCCGTCGCTTGAAGCCGCCCACCAGATCCTCGCGTTGCCACACCAGCCAATCGGGGGTGTACAGCGCATAGCCGCCGGCGTAGATGCTGAAGGCATCACTGATGAAGTAGGTGGCGGTGTACCCGGCACCCGCACCCAGCTTGCGGTTGCCCGCCAGGCCGCCGGTGAAGGTTTCCAGCTCCGTCTCGTGCGCCCAGTCGCCCTTTCGCGGCCGCTCGAACTCGAAGTACGTATTGAAGTTCGCCGGCAGCCGCACCACCCCGTTGCCACGCAGCAGCAGGTCACTCAGGCCCGCGCTGTTGACGTTGATCTGGGCGTATTCGTAACTGCCGTTGCGCAGCTGGCCCTCGCGGCTCATCCGGAACTGGTCGTTGAGCTTGTCGCCGTGGTTGTTGTGGCTGCTGCTCACCCGCCAGCGCCAGTCCTTGGAGGCATAGCGCGAGGCATCGGGCAACCCGGTGAACCGCTTGCGGACTTCCCAGTGCAGGTAGTTGGTGCTGTTGCGCGAGAGATAGCCGAAGTCGTTGATCTGCAGGTCGTTGCCGAAGTGCATGGCGATCCACTGCTGGCGCCAGCCGTCGTCCATTTCGTAGTCGGCCCACACCGTCGCACCGAGGTCCTGCACACGATCCCCGGCCTGGTCGATGCGGCTGCCCAGCAGGCGACTGCGGATGTTCCAGCGCGCCGTCGGCCGCCAGTTGTGGTCCACGCCCAGCACCGTGGCCTCACGGTCGGTGGCGTCCTGCTCCACGCGGGTCAGCATCGCGCCGAGATTCTGCTTTTCGAAATCGCGCACCACGCGCAGCGCGTGGAAGCTCCTTCCGTACTGGCCATCCTCGTCGGCCGAGAACAGGCCGTAGTTCGCCTTGCCCAGGCTGCCGTTCAACTTCAGCGCCGCCGTGATGTCGCCCGTGCTGCCCACGCGACGCGTATACAGCTGCTGGCTGTCGTCCGACGGCGTGGTCAGCTCGAAAATGCCCTGGTTCTCGGTGAAGAACGGCCGCTTGTCGCTGATGAAGGTCTCGGTGGCGCTGAAATTCACCACCAGGTCGTCCGCCTCCACCTGACCGAAGTCCGGGTTCACCGTGGCGGTGAGCTGGAAGCGGCCGTTGGGCTTCCAGAACACGTCCGCACCACCGTTGAAGTCGCTGCGCCGGCCTACGTTGTCGTACAGGCCCGACACATACGGCGTCAACGCCAGCAGCGACTGGTCGTAACGCGGCACGGTGACGGACGCGAAATCGGACATGAAGCGCGGGCGCTCGAAGCTGGCGCTCGGCCAGGCCATGCGCTCGCCGGTCACGCCGATCACGCGCGCCAGGAACACTTTCAGCGTGCGCTGTCCGTCGGTGCCATCGCGCATCGGCGCGGTATGCCACGGGATCAGCAGTTCGACGCTCCAGCCCTGTTCGTCTTCGCCCACGGCATGCCGCCACTGGCCGTCCCAGTCGCTGTTGAACTGGTTTTCGTTGGTGATGACCTCGTCGGCAATGCCCCCGGTGGAGCTGACGGTGAATGCATAGCCGGTGCGCCCATCCCCGTCGAAATCGATGAACGCGTTGACGCGGTCGACCTGTTCGTCGAAATCGCGCTGCACCCTCTGCCGCGTGCGTGGCACGCCGGCAGGGTGCGTGTTGCGGAACGCGATGGCCAGGCCGTCCGGCGTGGCCAGTATCCAGGCCTCAGTGGGCAACGAACCCGGCTCGCCGGTCAGCGGCTGGGTCTTGCGGAAGTCGGTGACGTGGCGGGCACCCTGCCATTCGGCAGGATCGACGCGGCCGTCGATCTCGACGGCATGGACGGCGGCGCAGGGCAGGGCCAGGGCAAGCAGGCCGATCAGTCGTGGCAGGGTCATGGAGGCTGGGTGGTGGTCCGGTGCGCGCACGTTAGCGGCGGGACGCGCGCGCGACACCTGCCTTCGGTCATTTCAACCGTTCGGCCTTCCGCGGCATCCGTGCCTGATGGGGATCAGCGACCCTTCTTGGGTTGCAGCATCGTGCCCGTGCACTTCTTGCTGCCGCAGCGGCAGGCCCAGATCTTCTTCAGGCGCGCGGTGTGCGGTTCGGACAGGGTGATGCCGTAGTTGTAGGTCAGCTCCTCGCCGGGCTTGATCGCGCGGATCGCCTCGATGAAGACCTTGTCCTTCTTGCGGTTCTTGCCGTCGTGCTCTTCGATCACGGCTTCGCAGTTGGGGTCGCAGCTGTGGTTGATCCAGCGCGCCTTGTTGCCCTTGTGGTTCGCGTCGATGACGTAATCATCGTTGAGCGTGAACAGGAACGTATGGCCCGAATCCGCGTCGCCGGTGTCGTCGGCGTCCACTTCGTCATGCGTGCGGCGCTTGCCCTTGTATTCCACCACGCGCTCGCCCTTCTCGATCGGGGCGATGGCGAACACGCCGTTGCCATGGATGTCGGATTGGCGGGCTTCGATCTTGCGGGGCATGCGGTGTCCAGGGAGGCAGTGGAGTGCGGAGGGGGGATTCTCGCCCAATGCCGCCGCGTTTCCCACCTTCCATGCCGCTGAACGGCATCGCGACACATGGCCGGTCCCCACGGGGCGGTGCGTTCCTTGCCCGGTTCCCTTCGATTTGTCCTCGCCATGCGCCCTGTCCGTGCCCTGCTGATGCCCGTCTCGCTGTTGTTCCTGGCCGCGTGCCAACCTGCCGGGCCACGCGCTGTCGCGAGCCTGCCGCCGGCGTCCGCCTCAGCGACGGGAGGCGATCTGCTCGCGCGCGGCGAATACCTGGTCCGCATCGCCGGCTGCAACGATTGCCACACCCCGGGCTATGCCGAATCGGGCGGCAAGGTCGACAAGGCGGGATGGCTGGTGGGTTCGCCGATGGGTTTCCACGGCCCCTGGGGCACAACCTACGCCAGCAACCTGCGCCTGCGCATGCAGCAGCTGACCGAGGCGCAATGGCTGGAATACAGCGCCAACCTGCGCACCCGCCCGATCATGCCGGACTTCGCCGTGCGCGACATGAGTGAAGAGGACCGCCGCGCGATCTACCGTTTCGTGCACGCCCTCGGCGCTGCAGGACAGCCGGCGCCGGAGGCGTTGCCGCCGGGCAGGACGCCGCCGCCGCCCTACTTCGGCATGGTGCTGCCGGCGCCGCCCTCGCCGCCCGCCGCCGCCCAGTGAGCGGTGCTGGCGGGCTCCACTATGAAAACCTCCACCATGGACACATTCACCAGGGAAGCACGCGGCCACTGACCATCCAGAACAGACCGAAGGCCAATCCGAACAGCGTCCAGAACAGCTGGCCCAGCCCGCGGAACAGCTTCACCGCCAGATAGGCGCCGCCGATGGCCAGCAGCACGCGCCACAGGAAGCCCTGGTCCAGGCCGTGACGGGAGGAAGCGGATTCGGGGTGACCGTGGATCGTGTTCATGGCGACTGTCCTTGAAGAGAGGCCGTCCAGGAGTGGACACCGCCCATCTTCCTGACCGGACGCCCCCGGCATCAGTCGCAGCCGTCAGCCATTGCGGGTGACATTCGTCAGCCCGCGCCGGCACGCCTGAACGGGGGAATTCCTCCAGGTTTGAGCCGCGAGGGACAAAAGCGTACAATTTCGGTACGTTTTAAGGATCCCCCTCCCCATGCTCCGCGTCACCAAGCTCACCGACTACGCCACCGTGGTCCTGACCGTGCTCGCCGCACGACCGGGCGATGTGCTCAGTGCGTCCGACCTGGCCGAGCATTCGGGCCTGGAGTCGCCCACGGTCAGCAAGGTATTGAAGCCGCTCGCCCAAGCCGGGCTGGTGGAAGGCCTGCGTGGCGTCCACGGCGGCTACCGCCTGAGCCGCGACGCGGCCGACATCAGCCTGGTGGAAATCGTCGAGGCCATGGAAGGTCCGTTGGCCATGACCGAATGCAGCCAGAGCGAAAGCCAGTGCGGCATCGCCCACCAGTGCGGCGCGCGCGCCAACTGGCGCCTGATCAACGATGTGGTGGCCGACGCGCTGCGCGGCTTCACCCTGGCCCAGATGATCACCCCTCCCCCCTCCTCTTCCGACGACACGCGCAGGCGCCCCATCGCCGTGCGGGTCGCGACCCGTTGAACCGTAGGCAGCCCGATGGCCACCGAGAACGCTGAAATCCTGGAACAGCTGGGACGTCGCTACGACGCCGGCTTCATCACCGACATCGAATCCGATTCGCTGCCGCCCGGCCTCGGCGAGGACGTGGTGCGCGCCCTCTCCGCGAAGAAGGAAGAACCCGAGTGGATGACCGAGTGGCGGCTGGCGGCCTACCGCCACTGGCTGACCATGCCGGTGCCGCACTGGGCCAAGCTGAAGATCGCGCCGATCGACTTCCAGGCGATCAGCTACTACTCCGCACCGAAGGCCAAGTACGTCTCGCTGGATGAGGTGCCGCAGGAACTGCTGGACACCTACGACAAACTCGGCGTGCCGCTGCACGAGCGCGCCAAGCTGGCCGGCGTGGCGGTGGACGCGGTGTTCGACTCCGTGTCCGTCGGCACCACCTTCCGCAAGGAACTGGCCGAGAAGGGCGTGATCTTCTGCTCGATGAGCGAAGCCATCAAGGAACACCCGGCGCTGGTCAAACAGTACCTGGGCAGCGTGGTGCCGGTAGGCGACAACTACTTCGCCGCATTGAATTCGGCGGTGTTCTCCGATGGCAGCTTCGTGTTCATCCCCAAGGGCGTCCGCTGCCCGATGGAACTGAGCACCTACTTCCGCATCAATGCCGGCCATACCGGCCAGTTCGAGCGCACGCTGATCATCTGCGAGGACAAGGCCTACGTCTCGTACCTGGAAGGCTGCACCGCGCCGATGCGCGACGAGAACCAGCTGCACGCCGCGGTGGTCGAGCTGGTCGCGCTGGAAGATGCCGAAATCAAGTACAGCACCGTGCAGAACTGGTACCCGGGCGACGAGGAAGGCCGCGGCGGCATCTACAACTTCGTCACCAAGCGCGCCGAATGCCGGGGCGACCGCAGCAAAGTGACCTGGACACAGGTGGAAACCGGTTCGGCAATCACCTGGAAGTACCCGTCCTGCGTGCTGCTGGGCGACGACTCGACCGGCGAATTCCACTCGGTGGCGCTCACCCACCATCGCCAGCAGGCCGACACCGGCACCAAGATGATCCACGTGGGCAAGCGCACCAAGAGCAAGATCGTCAGCAAGGGCATCAGTGCCGGCCGCGGCCAGAACACCTACCGTGGCCTGGTGAAGGTGGACCGCAACGCCGACGGCGCGCGCAACCACACCCAGTGCGACAGCCTGCTGATCGGCAAGAAGTGTGGCGCCCACACCTTCCCCTACATCGAGGTGAAGAACCCGACGGCGACGCTGGAACACGAGGCCACTACCTCCAAGATCAGCGACGACCAGATGTTCTACTGCCGCGCGCGTGGCATCAGCCAGGAGGACGCGGTGTCGATGATCGTCGACGGCTTCTGCAAGCAGGTCTTCCGGGAACTGCCGATGGAGTTCGCGGTGGAGGCGAAGAAGCTGCTGGAAGTGTCGCTGGAAGGCAGCGTGGGATAAGGCTTCTCCCTTCTCCCGCCGGGAGAAGGTGGCGCGAAGCGCCGGATGAGGGTGCGGCGGAATCGGGAAGGTTCACCGCCAACGATTCCGCCAGACCCTCACCCCAACCCCTCTCCCGGTGGGAGAGGGGCTCAAGAAATCAAACTGGAAACGCACCATGTTGAAGATCGACAACCTCCACGCCAGCGTCGCCGGCAAGGAAATCCTGAAAGGCCTCTCGCTCGACGTGAAGCCGGGCCAGGTGCACGCCATCATGGGCCCCAATGGCGCGGGCAAGTCCACGCTGGGCAACATTCTTGCCGGCCGCGAAGGGTATGAGGTCACCGCCGGCACGGTGGAATTCGAAGGCAAGCCGCTGCTGGAACTGGAACCGGAAGAGCGCGCCGCCGCCGGCGTGTTCCTCGCCTTCCAGTACCCGGTGGAAATCCCCGGCGTCAACAACACCTATTTCCTGCGCGCCGCGCTCAATGCCCAGCGCAAGGCGCGTGGAGAGGCCGAACTGGATTCCATGCAGTTCCTCAAGCTGGTGCGCGAGAAACTGGCCGTGCTGCACCTGAAGGACGAACTGCTGCACCGGGGTGTCAACGAAGGCTTCAGCGGTGGCGAGAAGAAGCGCAACGAGATCTTCCAGCTGGCCGTACTCGAACCCAAGCTCGCGATCCTCGACGAGACCGACAGCGGCCTGGACATCGACGCGCTGAAGAACGTCGCCGAGGGCGTCAATGCGTTACGTTCGCCCGACCGCGCCTTCCTGGTCATCACTCACTACCAGCGCCTGCTCGACTACATCAAGCCCGACGTCGTGCATGTGCTCGCCAATGGGCGCATCGTCGAATCCGGCGGCCCGGAACTGGCACTGGAACTCGAAGAGCACGGTTACGCGTGGATCAAGGACCGCGTGGCACCGGAGAAGGTCGCCTGATGAGCGCGCTGCTGGATTCCCTGTCGGCCGGCTTCAACGGCGACGCGGCGCGCCGCGCCGTACTGGACGAAGCCCTGCGCGATGGCCTGCCCGGGCCGCGCGCGGAAGCGTGGAAGTACACGTCGTTGCGCCAGCTGGAGCGCCGCAGCTTCGCCAGCGTGGACGCCGCACCCACCGTGGACCCGATGCTGCTGGCCGACATCCCCGCACCGCGTGCGGTGTTCGTCAACGGCCGCTATTCCGTCGCGCTGTCGCTGACCGCCGACCTGCCCGACGGTGTCAGCCTGCAGCTGCTGTCCGAAGCCCTCGCCGAAGGCGGTGACGCCGCGCGTTTCCTGCAGCGCCGCTTCGAGCGCGGCGACGAAGTGTTCGCCCGCCTCAACGCCGCGCTGGCCACCGAAGGCGTTCTCCTGCGTGCCGAAGCGGATGCCAGCAGCGATCAGCCCTTGCACCTGGTCTTCATCGGTGCCGAGGATGGCGCTGAGCGCGCCTGGCATCTGCGCAACCTGATCGAGCTGCGTGCCGGCGCTGCCCTGACCGTGGTCGAGCACCATGTCGCCATCGGCACGCACGCGCACCTCATCAACGCCCTGAGTCATGTGCACCTGGCGCAGGGAGCACGCCTCACCCATGCGCGCGTCGAAGCCGAGAGCGCGCGCGCTACCACGCTGCTGCGCACCGACGCGGTGCTGGCCCGTGACACCGAATACCGTCGCGTGGACCTGGAACTCGATGGCGGCCTGTCGCGCCATGAACTGAACGTCCGCCTCGAAGGCGACAGCGCACGCCTGATCGCCAACGGTGTGCTGCTGGCGCATGGTCGCCGCCATGTGGACACGCGCCTGGGCATCGACCACATCGCCCGCGATACCGCCTGCGAGCTGACGTGGCGCGGCCTGGGTGCGGGCCGCGGCCGCGTGGTTTTCCACGGCGGCATCCTGATCCGCGAGGGTGCGGACGGCACCGACGCGGCGCTGTCGAACAAGAACCTGCTGCTCTCCGACAACGCGGAGATCGACACCCAGCCGGTGCTCGAGATCCATGCCGACGAAGTCAAGGCGGCGCACGGCGCCACCGTCGGCCAACTGGAAGCCAATGCACTCTTCTACCTGCGCTCCCGCGGCCTGTCTGCGCCGGAAGCGCAGCAACTGCTGACGGCCGCGTTCTGCCGCGAACCGCTGTCCGTCATCCAGGACGCGGGCCTGCGCGAACTGCTGGTGGCGCGCGTCGATGCGGCGCTGGCGACCTTGGGCGCGGCATGAACCGCGAGACCGTCCAGGCGCCTGCGGCGGAAACCGGCGTCGACTGGGATCAGGTCCGCGCCGATTTCCCCTTGCTGACGCGCCAGGTCAACGGCAAGCCGCTGGTCTACCTGGACAGCGCCAACACCGGCCAGAAGCCCGCCTTGGTCATCGAGACCGTCGACGCGTTCTACCGCCAGCACAACGCCAACGTCAGCCGCGCCGTGCACACGCTCGGCACCGAGGCGACCGAGGCCTATGAAGGCGCGCGCAAGAAACTTGCGCGCTTCCTCAACGTGCGCCCGGACGAACTGGTGCTGTGCAGCGGCACCACGTTCGCGATCAATCTGGTCGCGTACTCGTGGGCGTTGCCGCGCCTGAAGGCCGGCGACACGATCCTGGTCTCGCGCATGGAGCACCACGCCAACATCGTGCCCTGGCAGCTGGTTGCCCAGCGCACCGGGGCGACAGTGAAGGTCGCGGAGATCCGCGAAGACGGCACGCTGGACCTGGATGCCCTGCACGCCGCCATGACCGGCGACGTGAAGCTGCTGGCCATCGCCCACACTTCCAACGTGCTGGGCACGGTGAATCCCGTTCGCGAGATCTGCCGCGAAGCCCGCAAGCGCGGCATCGTCACCGTCGTGGACGGCTCGCAGGCGGTTCCGCATCGAGCGGTGGACGTCGCGGCTATCGGTTGCGACTTCTATGCATTGACTGGTCACAAGATGTGCGGCCCCACCGGCACCGGGGCGCTGTGGGCACGCAAGGAACACCTGCAGGCCATGCCGCCCTTTATCGGTGGCGGCGAGATGATCAAGGAAGTCAGCTTCGACGGCACCGTCTTCAACGACGCGCCGCACAAGTTCGAAGCCGGTACGCCCAACATCGCCGGCTTCATCGGCCTGGGTGCGGCCGTGGACTACCTCGATGCATTGGGCATGGCGCATGTCGAAACACGCGAAGCGGACTTGCTGGCGCACGCCACCGAGGAGCTGGACAGGATCGACGGCCTGCGCATCTTCGGCCGCGCGCCGGACAAGGCGGCAGTGATCTCGTTCCTGATCGAAGGCGCGCACGCACACGACCTGGCCACGCTGCTGGACCTGGAGGGCGTCGCGGTCCGTTCCGGCCAGCACTGCGCCCATCCGCTGCTGCAGTTCTACGGGGTGGCGGCCACGCTGCGGGCATCGTTCGCGTTCTACAACACGCACGAGGAAGTGGAGCGTTTCATTGCCGCCCTGAAGAAGGCGCGTAGCCTGCTGGCGTAACGACTGCGTTCTGCAGGGGCGATGCCGGTCGCGACCGCGCATTCTTCTACTGCAGAACCTGTCGGGGCATGGCGGGATCGCGGTCGCGACTGACGTCGCTCCTACAGGTTGCCGGATTTCCGTAAAATCCGGCCATGGATACCCTGACATTCCGCACGGCCACCGAGGCCGACATCCCCGAACTCGTCGCCCTGGTGACGTCCGCCTACCGGGGCGACGTCAGCAGGCAGGGCTGGACCACCGAAGCCGACCTTCTGGACGGCCAGCGCATAGACGCCGACGCGCTCCGCCGCGACATCGAACGGCCGCGCAGCCGGATCATCATCGCCGAACGAGCCGGGGACCCGCTCGCCTGCGCACACGTGGCGGACGACGACGGTGCCGGTTACTTCGGCATGTTCTCGGTGCGTCCCGACCTGCAGGGCGCAGGCGTGGGGAAGGCCATGCTGGCCGAGGCGGAGCGCATTGCATGCGTCGAGTGGCGACTGCCTGCGATGCGGATGACCGTGATCGACCTGCGCGATGAACTGATCGCTTTCTATGAGCGGCGCGGCTATGCGCGTACCGGGATCAAGAAGCCGTTCCCCTATGGCGATGCGCGCTACGGCATCCCCAAGCGTGACGACCTGCGTTTCGAAGTCCTGGAGAAACCGCTGCCGGGAGACACGGCATGAGCAGGACATGGACCTTCGTCTGTGCCACCGGCGAGTTGCTGCCGGGCGAGATGAAGATGATCTTCGACGAGGTCACGGGCACGCCCATCGTCATCTTCAACCATGATGGCGACCTGTATGCGCTGGAAGACAAATGCAGCCACGAGGACTTCGAACTGTCCTCCGGCAGTTTCGATGCCGGGGAAGCCAGCATCGAATGCGTGCTGCACGGCGCACGTTTCGACATCCGCGATGGCCGCGCCCTGTGCGCGCCTGCCTACTCGCCCGTGGTGAAATTCCCGACGAAGACAGAGCACGGTGGCGTCTGGACACGCGACGACCGGGACTGAGCCGGGAATGTGAATATTCTGTTGTAATCGCAAATCATTCTCATTATCCTGTCGCACCCCTGCGGCGGATTGCCGCAGCCTGACCCGCCCGAGGCCCCGGTGCTGCGTGATGCCAGCTCAATCATGACCGCGTTCGCCCGCCTGGTGCTGGCATGCCTGCTCGTGATCATGGGCAGCGCTGCGCTGGCTTCTACGGGGATCTTCCCGCCAGCGGGTTCATCTTCGGACACTTTGTTGCATCGCGATGCCGGGATCCACTCCCGGGACGAGCTCCGCTACGGCTCGGCGTCGCTGGCGGAGCAGGCGACTGAAGGTCTGTCCATGCCGGCCGAATCCGAAGGCGATGACGTGGGCGCCCGCGCCCAGTCCGCGCGGGCAGGGTCGCGGGCGCATGATGCGGCCGCCGGCCATTCCAACAGCGCCCCCTCGCGCCATATCCGCCATCCCGGTCGCGGGCCGCCGACCGCCTGAGCCGCCCGCGTGCACCGCGCCTGCCGGTGACACCGCTGCTTGCAGGATCCAGCCCCAGCAAAGGCGCAGATCCGCCGCCCAAGTCTTCACTCCACTCCCGCCAGCCTTCCGCCACCGGGTGTTTCTTCTCCGCACCTGAGGATCCTCATGAACCTGCGTCCATCCCCGCTTGCCGCCGCCCTGTTGCTCGCCATCACTGCCCCCGCGCTCGCCGCACCGACCGGGGACGTGGCCGCCGATGCCACAGGCCAGGCCAAGGAACTCGACGCCGTCGAAGTGCACGGCGAACGTGTACAGAAAGCGAGCTCACCGAAGTACACGGAAGCCCTGGTCGACACGCCGCAGACCATCACCGTGGTGACCAGCGAAGTGATGGCGCAGCAGAACCTGCTCGGACTGAGGGACGTGCTCAGCACGCTGCCCGGCATCACCTTCGGCGCCGGTGAAGGCGGCGGCGGCTACGGCGACAGTATCAACCTGCGCGGCTTCACCGCCAGCAGCGACATCACCACCGACGGTGTACGCGACAGTGCGCAGTACACCCGTAGCGATACTTTCAACCTGGAAGCGATCGAACTGATCAATGGCGCCAACTCGGCTATGTCAGGTGCCGGCTCCGTCGGCGGCAACATCAACCTGGTGAGCAAGGTCGCGCGCGAAGGCGACTTCAGCTTGTTCACCGTGGGCGCTGGGAGCGACAAGTACGGCCGGGTCACTGCTGACAGCAACTTCGATTTCGACAACGGCATCGCCGTGCGACTGAACGCCATGGGACATACCCAGGACGTTCCGGGCCGCGATGAGGAATTCAAGCATCGCTGGGGCTTCGCGCCGTCGATTGCGTTCGGGCTGGGGTCGGACACGCGCCTCACCCTGAGCTACCTGCACCAGGAAGACAACAACATGCCGCAGTACGGCGTTCCTTTCGCGCTCAGCCCATTCAACAATGGGCCGCTGCCAGGCGTCGATCGCGAGACGTACTTCGGCTATCGCAACACGTCCCGCCAGGAAAGCACGGTCGACATGCTGACCGGCGTATTCGAGATGGACTTTGGCGATCGCGTGAAGCTGCGCACCCTGGGACGCCTGCAACGGGTCGAGCAATACACCAATGCCACGGCACTGCAAGGTAGCTGGTGCCTGCCGAACAGTACGAACCCCTACACCGGCCAAGCCTGCGCCGGTCAGCCTGCCGGCACATGGAATCCAAATGGTGGACCTCGTGGCCTCGTCCGCGACACGGAGAATTTCATAGCGCACAGTCAGACCGACCTGACCGCCACTTTCGACACCGGCACGGTCCGTCATGACGTGGTGGTCGGCGTGTCTTTCAGCAAAGAAGACTTCGACCTCGACTCCGGAACGACGTTCCGCAATCCGGATGGTTCGACCACGGGCATCACTTATCCCATCCAGAACTTCGACAACCCCTACAACATCTGGACGGGTCCACAGAATTACTTCCGCACGGGCCGCACCGAGGGCAGCCTGAACAATCAGGCGGCATACGTGTTCGACACGTTGAAGTTCGGCCAGCAGTGGCTGCTGAACCTAGGTGCACGCTACGAGCACAACGAAGGCGACACGGTGAACTACACCGTGAACGCCGCAGGCGCGGTCACCGGGATTGCACCCGGCTACCCGGCACGAAACGAGGATGATCTGTTCTCCTACCGCGCCGGTCTGGTTTACAAGCCGGTGGACAACGCCAGCGTGTACCTGTCGTACGCCAACAGCAAGACGCCGTCCAAGGCTTCGGTGAATGGCTCATGCTCACCCGCCATTCCCAACGCGAACCCGAATCTCCCGCCCTCCGCGAACAACTGCAACGTGGATCCAGAGACCGCCGTCAACATCGAACTCGGCACCAAATGGGACCTGATCGATCAGCGCCTGGCGCTCACTGCCGCCCTGTTCCGCAACGAACGCCAGAACTACAAGGTCGCCAGCGCCGATCCACTGCAGCCTGAGCAGGTGCTGGACGGCAAGGCCCGCGTCGACGGCGTCGCGCTGGGCGTGGCGGGCAACATCACCCGCGAATGGTCGGTGTTCGCCAACTACACATTCCTGGACAGCGAAGTCCTGCAGAGCGTCGCCGATGAAGCAACCGCCGATCCCGTCAAAGGGCGTGAGCTGACACAGACACCGCGTCACTCGGCCAGCCTGTGGACCACCTACGCGCTGGGCGACTGGACGTTCGGCTACGGCGCGACCTATCAGGGTGAGTTCTACCCCAACAACGCAACGGCCGCGGCCTATCTCAAGACAGACGCCTACTGGGTGCATCGCGCCATGGTCAGCTACCAGCTCACTTCGCGTATCGGTTTGCAGCTCAACGTCAACAATCTGTTCGACGAGGAGTACTACACCGGCATTCGCAACAATCTGACGATCACCAATGGCGTCGTCACTGCGGGCAATGGCTGGGCCAACCCGGGCGAGGGTCGTTCCGCAGTGCTGACCGCCACGTTCAAGTTCTGAGGCTCCGCTTGTAGGTCCGCGATCCGCCCCGCCCATGCACAATGGGCGGGGCTTCCTGTTTCGAGGTTCCCGATCATGCTGCTCGCCATTCCCGATGTCTTGACCCCGGCCCAGGTGGCTGACGCGCGTGCAACGCTCGACGCCGCCGACTGGGCTGACGGCCGCATCACCGCCGGCTACCAGTCGGCCAAGGCCAAGGACAACGCGCAGCTGCCGGAGGATTCGCCGGCCGCACGCGAGGTCGGCGCGCTGATCCTTGACGCCCTTTCCCGCAACAGCACCTTCTTTTCCGCAGCGCTGCCGAAGCGCATTTATCCACCCCTGTTCAATCGCTATGCCGGCGGCCAGTCGTTCGGCTACCACGTCGACAACGCGATCCGCTACGACCGCAGCCGCGGCGGCGTGGATCCCGTCCGGACCGACGTATCGGCCACGCTCTTCCTCAGTGCGCCGGACGAATACGACGGCGGCGAACTGATCATCGAAGACACCTTCGGCACGCAGAGCGTGAAGCTGCCGGCCGGGCACATGGTGCTGTATCCCGGCACCAGCCTGCACAAGGTCACCCCGGTGACGCGGGGCGCGCGCGTGGCGTCGTTCTTCTGGATGCAGAGCATGGTGCGCGACGACGGCCACCGGCGACTGATGTTCGAACTGGACGTCTCGATCCGCCGTCTGACCGCCGACGTCCCCGACCACCCCGCACTGGTCCAGTTGACCGGCGTGTATCACAACCTGCTCAGGCAGTGGGCCGAGACCTGATTCCGCCGCCCGCGACACGACCAAGATCCATTCTTGTTTGCACTTGATAAGTATTCTCATTTAAAATGCCCCCCGTTCGACGTGCCGCTCTTGGCACGTCGCCGGGGAACCGCTTGATCCGCATCCGTCCCACCGCTGCCAGCCCAGTCCCCGTGTCCGGTCGACGCGCGTCGTCCTGGCATGCGGGCATGGTGGCCGCCGTGTTGTGGGGCGCGCTGGCCCTGTTGGGCCTCGCCGCGGCCGGTCTGCTGCACCCCGATGCCTCCAGCGCCCATGCCGTCTCCTACACCGGGCATGTGTCGGCCCATGTCCAGGATGGCGACCCGCCGGACGAGGTTCGACACCGTGCGCATTACCTGAAGAAACCGCGCCTCAGCGCACTGCAGGTCCTCACTCTCGCGTCGCCGGTCACGACGCCGGCCGTGTTTGCTTCCCGCGATTCCGACGCCCCCGGAAGTTGCGACCTGCACTCGCATCGCCGTGCGTCCCACGACGCGGCGCCCCCTGGCCGTGCCTGTCCGTCCCTCCGCCTGCATCCCGGCCAAGCGCCGCCGCACACGGCCTGACGGCTTTTTCGCCCGCACCACGCGGGCCTGCATGACCGTACGCCGCCCCGCATCCGCGGGCAGGCGCGTGCCTCCCTACCCTGTCCTCACTTCGATGAACCTCATGAAGAACTCTTGCAGCTCCCTGCAGGCGCCGCTGCGCCGCACCCGTCTTGCCATCGCGCTTATCGCCGTCGTGTCCGCGCCCGCACTCGCCCAGCCGATGCCCGATGGCGCCACCGACGCCACCGATCTCGACACCGTCGTGGTCACCGCCGCCGGCTTCGAGCAGAAGATCACCGATGCGCCGGCCAGCATCAGCGTGATCACGGCGGAAGAACTGCGCCAGCGCCCCTACATCACGCTGATCGACGCCGTGCGCGACCTGGAAGGCGTGGACGTCGGCGAGACGTCGGACAAGACCGGCCAGAAGACCATCAGCATCCGGGGCATGGGGCCGGACTACACATTGATCCTCATCGACGGCAAGCGCCAGAACAACCACGGCGACATCTATCCGAACGCGTTCGGCGGCAACCAGTTCAACCACATTCCGCCGCTGGACATGATCCAGCGCATCGAGGTGATCCGCGGCCCGGCCTCCACGCTGTACGGTGCGGATGCGTTGGGCGGCGTCATCAACATCATCACCCGCAAGGTCTCGGACCGCTGGCAGGGCTCGGCCACGCTGGGTCACGGTATCCAGGAGAACAGCGACTTCGGCAGCGACAGCACCTTCGACTTCATGTTGATGGGGCCGCTGGTGGAGGACCGCCTGGGCCTGGGCGTGCGCGGCTCCTGGTACGAGCGCAATGCATCCACGCCGGAATATGAAGCCATCACGGCACCTGACGGCAGCGTGTTCGAGCGGGCACTGGGCTTCGGAGGCGGCGGCAAGACGGTGGACAACACCAACAAGAGCGCAGGCGTCACGCTGAGCTGGACACCGACGGACAACCAGAGCGTCGTCTTCGACTACGACACGTCGGAGCAGGTGTACGACAACACGCCGTACATCAACAATCTCGGCTCCGAAACCTATCCGCTGGGCACGGTGGACGGGCTGGCCGGCATCTGGCGCGCGGCGCCGCAGGTGGGATACGCCGCCGACCAGGAATTCACCCGTGACCAGTGGTCGGTCACGCACAACGGCCAGTGGACTTTCGGCAACAGTTTCATCTCGCTGGCCCACATCGATACCGGCAACCACGGCCGCACCTTGCCGTTCACCGTCGCCGAGCGCCTGTTGCACCGGCAGATCTTCCAGGGCACGGGAGCATACGCCGGACTGAGCGTCGCCGAGCGCCAGGCCATCGCAGTCTCCACCTTCCTGCCGCGTCCGAAGCGCACCATGGACAGCCGCCAGTACACACTGGATGCGAAGCTCGACTTCGCGATCGGCCAGGCCCACCACGTCGTGGTCGGCGGGCAGCTCATCGATGGCGAACTGGAAGACGGCGTGTTCGGCATGGAAGGCGGCGGCGATGGCGGCGGCACCGTGCAGGACCACAAGATGTGGTCGCTGTTCGCCGAGGACAACTGGAACCCGATCGAAGCCCTCACCATCACGCTGGGCCTGCGCCATGACGACCACAATGTGTTCGGCAGCCATCTCAGCCCGCGTGCTTACGCGGTATGGGACGTCAGTGAAGCCTGGACGCTGAAGGGCGGCGTCAGCACGGGCTTCAAGACACCCAAGACCACCGACCTGTACGACGGCATCACCGGTTTCGGAGGCCAGGGCACCACGCCCTTCGTCGGCAATCCCGACCTGCAGCCCGAGACCAGCGTCAACAGCGAGATCGCGCTCTACTGGACGTCACCGGACGACGCGCACAACTTCAACCTTACAGTGTTCCGCAACGACTTCGACGACAAGATCGCGCGCGGCGAGACCAGCCTGAGCTGCGAGCAGACCGGCGGCGTGCGCCCCTGCGCCAACCTGGGCGACTACGCGCTGCTGGGCTACAGCACTTACGCGCAGAACATCAACATCGACGAAGTACGTATCCAGGGCGTGGAGATTGCCGGCCGCTGGGGCATCACCGACGCCTTGTCGTTGCGCGCCAACTACACCTTCACCGACAGCGAGCAGCTCAGTGGCGCACAGAGGGGCGTGCCGCTCACCAACACCGCCAGGAACATGGTCAATACCAGCCTGAACTGGCAGGCCACGGAGAACTTCAGCCTGCAGTTGCTGGCCGAAGCCCGCTCCAAGCGCTACCGCGACACCCTCAACGGCGTTCGGCGCGACTACCAGGACTACACCGTGCTGCACCTGGGCGCGCAGTACCGCTTCAACGAGCACGTCTCGGTGTCGGGACGCATCAACAACCTGCTGGACGAAGACTTCACCACCTTCCAGACGGTCTTCACCGACCTCAACAACGATGGCACCTACACCTCCAACGAGGTGGCGTACCTGGACGACTACAACAACAAGGACAAGTCGCGGAACCTGTGGCTGAGCCTCAACGTCAACTTCTGACGCGAACGCGCGCTCCCCTCTCCACGCGGGAGGGGAGCGCGCCCCTTAATTGAGAGCCATTCTCATCTGTGATGTAATGGCGTCCCGCTCCACCCTGCGTCGAGACTGCCGTTGCCCTCTTCCGCGTCCCCCGCCCTCCAGCAACAACGCCGCGGCTTCTGGCTGCGCACGTTGCACCAGTGGCACTGGATCAGTTCGGCGGTCTGCCTGATCGGCATGCTGCTGTTCTCCATCACGGGGATCACGCTGAACCACGCATCCAGGATCGAGGCCTCGCCCGAGGTCACCAACCTCACCGCCACGCTTCCCGCCCCCTTGCTCGCCGCGCTCGGTGACCGGCAGGACGGCAATGCACCGCTGCCTGCCAACATTGCCGATTGGCTCGACAAGGAACTGTCGGTATCCGTCGGTCAGCGGCCAGCGGAATGGTCCGACATGGAGCTTTACCTCTCGATGCCTGGCCCCGGTACGGATGCATGGCTGAGCATCGACCGGGAAACCGGTGCGGTGGAATACGAACGCACGCACCGTGGCTGGATCTCCTACTTCAATGACCTGCACAAGGGTCGCAACGCCGGGCCGGCATGGGGCTGGTTCCTCGACATCTTCGCCGTGGCCTGCCTGGTGTTCTGCATCACCGGCCTGTTCCTGCTCTACCTGCACGGTCGGCAGCGCCGCATGACCTGGCCGATGGTCGGCCTGGGCCTGCTGGTGCCGCTGTTGATCGCGCTGCTCTTCATCCACTGATTCCCTTCCACGAACCCACGAGTGACCGCATGTCGAAGATCGCCGTCCACACCACGCTGACCATCGCGCTCAGCGGCCTGCTGGCCACGCCGGCGTATGCCGCCACGCTGGACATCAACGTCGAGATCCCCAAGCTCAACGTGGCCGAGTACCACCGCCCCTACGTGGCCATCTGGATCGAAGGCGCGGACCAGAAGGTCGCCGCCAATCTCTCGGTCTGGTACCAGCAGACGAGCAATGCCGAAGGCCATGGCACCAAATGGTTGCCCGACATGCGCCAGTGGTGGCGCAAGTCCGGACGCAGCCTGAAGGTGCCCGTGGACGGCGTGACCGGCCCGACCAAGCCGGTGGGCAAGCATGCGCTGAGTTTCACCGACAAGCAGCCACAACTGGCCAAGCTGGCGCCGGGCGAATACACGCTGGTGGTCGAGGCCGCGCGCGAGGTCGGTGGCCGCGAACTGCTGAAGATCCCCTTCAGCTGGCCGGCGAAGAAGCCTGCGCAGGCCGGCAAGGCGCAGGGCAGCACCGAACTCGGCGCCGTGACCCTGGCCGTGAAGCCCTGATCGCCCTTCCCTTTTCCTTGCTGGAGACTTCCATGAAGCGTTCCCTTGCCGTCGCCGTCGCCATCGCCCTGGCCGCCACCATTCCCGCCACCGCCCTGGCGCACAAGGCCTGGATGATGCCGTCGCAGACGGTCATTGCCGGCACCAATCCGTGGATCACGGTCGACGCCGCCGTGTCGAACGACCTGTTCTACTTCAACCACGTGCCGCTGCGCACCGAGGGCCTGGCCATCACCGCGCCGGACGGCAGCACGGTGGAAGCGCACAACCTAGCAACCGGCAAGTACCGCACCGTGTTCGATGTCGAACTGAAGCAGCAGGGCACGTACCGCATCGCGACCGTCAACAAGGGGTTGATGGTCCGCTGGGAAGGTGCCGACGGCAAGCCGGGCGGACTGCGTGGCGCCAAGCCGGAAGACCTCGCCACCAAGGTGCCGAAGGATGCGAAGAACCTGCAGGTATCGCAGTCCATCGGCCGCATCGAGACGTTCGTGACCAACGGCTCGCCGAACGACACGGCGTTGAAGAGCTCGGGCGAAGGCCTGGAACTGGTGCCGGTGACGCACCCGAATGACCTGTTCGCAGGTGAAGCCGCGAAGTTCCGGATGCTGGTCGACGGCAAGCCCGCTGCCGGCCTGGAATTCGAGATCACGCGCGGCGGCACGCGCTATCGCAACGCGCAGGAAGAGATCAAGGTCACCACCGACGCGAGCGGCGAGTTCAGCGTGACCTGGCCGGAAGCCGGCATGTACTGGCTTGAAACCGGTACGCAGGATGACAAGACGTCGGTACCGCAGGCCAAGCAGCGTCGCCTGAGCTACGTGGCGACGCTCGAAGTGCTGCCGCAGTAATCCCGCATGGCGCCGCCGGACAGGCATCCGGCGGCGCGTGATCGAATGAACGTCTCCCTCTCCCCGCTCTCCGCTCCTCCATCGCCCGTACAGGCCGTGCACGGGCAGACCATGGGCACCACCTGGTCGGTGCAATGCGCGAGCGCGACGCGCCTCGATCTCCACACACTGCATGACGCGGTGCAGGTGCGCCTGGACCAGGTCGTGGCACAGATGAGCACGTGGCATGTGGACACGGACATCATGCGCTTCAACCGTGGCAGGGCGGGAGAATGGTTCACGCTGCAGGACGACTTCCTGCACGTGCTGACAGCAGCGCTCGAGATCGCGGCCGCCAGCGAAGGAACCTTCGACCCGACCGTGTCGCCCCTGGTGGCCGCATGGGGTTTCGGCGCACATGCCGGCGCCCGTGGACGTCCGACGCCAGCCGATCTCGTCGACGCGCGCGCGCGCGTGGGCTGGCAGCACCTGCGCTTCGATGCCAACCAACGCCGCGTCAGGCAACCGGGCGGCCTCATGCTCGATCTCTCGGCTATCGCCAAGGGCTACGGCGTGGATGTCGTCGCGGCGCTGCTGCGCCGTCGCGGCATCGACAGTGCGCTGGTGGAAGTAGGGGGCGAACTGTACGGCTACGGCCGCAAGCCCGACGGCCAGCCTTGGCGCGTGCTTGTCGAATCGTCGCCGGACGAGGAAGTGGATGACGATGGGCTGGAGCCGCGCGTGCTGACGCTCGATGGCGTGGCGGTCGCGACCTCCGGCGACCGTTGGCATGCCTATGCACACGAGGGCCGGCGCTATTCGCACACGATCGATCCGCGCAGCGGTGAGCCGGTGACCGATGCCGCAGCGGCCGTCACCGTGGTCGCGGCCGATGCCATGCAGGCCGATGCGTGGGCGACTGCGTTGACCGTGATGGGAACAGCCGATGGCCAGGCATTCGCAGCGCGCCACGGATTGGCCGCGCGCTTCCTCCAACGCTCCGCACAGGGCCTGCAGGAAACCATGACGCCCGCCTTCGAGCGACACCTCGCGGCATGAGCACGTCCCCGACGCCCTCGCGCGGAATCGCCCCGCTGCTGGGCAACACGCTGGTGATCCTGCTGCTGCTCGCATGCGCGTGGCTGTTCGCTCGCCTGCACGAAGGCGCCTGGTGGATGGCCGCGCCCTCGGCGATACGCGGCTACGCCGCTGCGGCAGCGGTGCTCGCGTACGCAGGCTTGACGGGTTGGTTTCTGCACCGTGCACGCGTGCGCGAACGCGCCGCCCAGCCCAGTGCGCATGCCGCGCAGGATGCAGTGTGGGTCGTGCATGCCAGCCAGACAGGCTTCGCGCTGGAACTGGCCGACCTGACAGCCGCCTCGCTCCGCCACAGCGGCGTGGTCGTGCAGCGCGCGGGGCTGGAGCATCTGGATGCGGTCCGGCTCAAGGGCATGACCCGCGCGGTCTTCGTGGTCAGTACGACCGGCGAGGGTGATCCACCCGATCCCGCCCTGGGCTTCGTGCGTCAGGTGATGCCGCAATCGCTTTCGCTGGCAGGCTTGCAGTACGCGGTGCTTGCGCTGGGCGACCGCGAGTACGCGCACTTCTGCGCTTTCGGCCATCAACTGGACGACTGGCTGCGTCGCCACGGCGCGCAACCGCTGTTCGACCTGGTCGAGGTCGACAACGCCGACGACAGCGCGCTGCGCCACTGGCAGCACCACATCGGCCAACTCGGCAATGGCACGGACATGCCCGACTGGTCGGCGCCACGCTACGAATCCTGGCGATTGCGCGAGCGCATCGAACTGAATCCCGGCAGTCTCGGCGGACCCGCGTTTCACCTGGTGCTGGAACCCACCGCGGGAATACTGCCGGCATGGACGGCGGGCGACATCGCGGAGATCGGCCCACGACACGCCATTGCCGATGTCGAAGCCTTTCTGCGTGCCAGCGGCCTGCAGGGCGATGCTGTGGTGGACTGGCAGGGCGAACGGGTGACATTGACTGACGTGCTCGCACGCAGCCAGTGGCCTTCCTCTGCCGGCGCGTCCCTGTTTCCGACTCCGCAGGCACTCGTTGACGCCTGCGCGCCGCTGCCCCATCGCGAGTATTCCGTTGCGTCGATACCGGAAGATGGCGCGCTGCACCTGCTGGTCCGCTTGATGCAGCGCGCGGACGGTGCGCCCGGGCTCGGTAGCGGATGGTTGTGCCGTCACGCCCGGCCTGGAGAAACGATTGCCCTGCGCATCCGGAGAAATCCGAACTTCCACCCCCCTGCTGCCCACGTACCGATGGTGCTGATTGGCAATGGCACCGGGTTGGCGGGATTGCGGGCCCACGTGAAGGCCCGAATGCATGCCGGAGTGACACGGAACTGGCTGCTGTTCGGCGAACGCCAGCGTTCCCGCGACTTCTTCCATGCCGACGAATTGATGGCATGGCACTCACAGGGTGCACTCGAACACCTTGACCTGGCGTTCTCCCGCGATGACGACGAGCACCGGTATGTCCAGCACGCCTTGCTGGCGCAGGACGAGCGTCTTCGCCAGTGGGTCGACGAAGGGGCCGCCCTGTACGTCTGCGGCAGCCTGGCGGGCATGGCGCCGGACGTGGACGCCACGCTGCGCCAGATACTCGGAGATGACAGGGTCGAGCGACTGCGTGGCGACGGGCGCTACCGCCGCGACGTCTACTGACGCCATCCGCTCAGGCGTTCTTGCCAGCGCCCTCATCCTCGACGCGGATGGCCAACAGTTCGCCACCACCCTGAAGCGCGTAGCGGGTACGCGCCGGCCCGGCGGCCAGGATGGCAGTGTCACCGCTCCAGAGATTCCCGAGTCCGCAATTGGCATCGAACGCCGCCTGCCCTGCGAGCAGGTGAACCACCCAATGCACACCAGGCTCGGCGAAGAACAGCATCGGTCCAACCAAGGGGCGATGCAGCAGTTCGGTGCGGACGACACCGCGTCGCCACATCAGATTGAAATCATGCGTGGGGCCATCGACCAGTTCGCCGGTCACCGCGTCTTCGCCCGCGAAACGATGGCGACCGTGCGGCGGGGCAAGCTCCACCACGCGCCCTCCGTTGAAACGGAGGCGCAGGCCGTTACCGCGCAGCAGGACCAGTTCGCGATCAATGCCGGGGAATTCGGAGAAAGCGGCATCTTGTTCGATCTCGGCGATCGAGAGGCGCCAGTTCCATATCCCGGCATCAGGCACCCGCGCGATCTCGCGCGTCCAGCCCAGACCATTCCTCCAACGCTCCCGTCGGTACTCATTGGCGGGAATGATGCGCGACACGTCCGGCATGGTGGTCCCCTGTCTGGATGCGGCGCGATTCTAGCCCCTCCCCGTTATTGAGGCAGCTACGCGACAACCCCAAAACGACATCGCCCGGATGCGCTTCCTGCGCGTCCGGGCGATGTCCACCTCCGTGTCGGCATCCTGCCAGTGGCAGGCCAATGCCTGTTCCTGACCCATGCGCGTCCTGCGCGTTGTAGGTACGTCCTTGTCGGCCTCCTGCCTGTTTCCCCCTGGCATCCAGCCCCTGTGTCCGGCGCTCCACATCCTGTGGAACCGCCGGGCACGGGAATCGATCAGCGCCGTGCTACCGGCTTGGCAGGCGTCGCGGCAGCGGCCGGCTTGCGTACCGGTGCGGCACCGGCCCGCAGTTCGATGCGGTCGCGGTTCTGCTCCACGGTGCTCAGGCCGATGCCCTTCACCATCGCCAGTTCCTCGGCGCTCTTGAATGGTCCGTTGGCCTTGCGGTACTCGACGATGGCGGCGGCCTTCGCCGGACCCACGCCAGTCAGCACACGGTCCAGTGCGGCCGCATCCGCCGTGTTGATGTTGACCTTCTCCGCCGCCATGGCCTGCACGGCGATCAACAGCGAAAGTGCAGCGGCGAATACGATATGGATGAACGACTTCATGACAACTCTCCTTGTGACGTTGGACTCTCCATGGATGGCGGGTGCGTCGACGCATCCGTCATGTGTCCGTCGGTCGCCTCGGGGCCGCGACGGTAGGGAGAGTGTCCAGCGCCCATGGGTGCCAAGGTATCGCCACTGCGCGTGCGAATCTGCCCGTAAACACCCCGGCCATGCGTAGGAAAAGTCCTACCCCAGGCAAGAGCGTAGAATGGCGCACTACGTCTCAAGTACTCCGGAGTTGCCATGGATACCGCCAAAGTCGACCGCTACGTAGCCGAAAAGTGGGATGACGACATCGTCCCGCAGCTGGTCGAGTACATCCGCATCCCCAACAAGTCACCGATGTTCGACAAGGACTGGGTAGCCAACGGGTACATGGAACAGGCGGTCCAGCTGATGGAGCGCTGGGCGAAGGCGCAGTCGGTTCCGGGCATGCAAGTCGAAGTGGTGCGCCTGGAAGGCCGCACCCCGCTGATCTTCATCGAGATTCCTGCGACCGGGCCCGAGACAGCAGCAGATACGGTGCTGCTGTACGGCCACCTGGACAAGCAGCCGGAAATGACCGGCTGGGACGACGACCTGGGCCCGTGGGTGCCGGTGATCAAGGGCGACAAGCTGTACGGCCGTGGCGGTGCCGATGATGGCTACGCGATCTTCGGCTCGCTGGCCGCCATCCAGGCGCTGCAGCAACAGGGCGTGCCGCACGCGCGCTGCGTCATCCTGATCGAAGCCTGCGAGGAGTCCGGCAGCTACGATCTGCCGGCCTACGTCGATCACCTGGCAGGCCGCATCGGCAAACCGTCGCTGGTCGTGTGCCTGGATTCGGGCTGCGGCAATTACGACCAGCTCTGGTGCACCACGTCGTTGCGCGGCCTGGCCGGCGGCAACTTCACCGTCAAGGTGCTGGAGGAAGGCGTGCACTCGGGCGACGCATCCGGCGTGGTGCCGTCCAGCTTCCGCCTGCTGCGCCAGCTGCTGTCGCGGCTCGAGGACGAGCAGACCGGCCGCATCCTGCCGGAGGGCTTGCAGGTCGAGATCCCCGCGGACCGCCTTGCGCAGGCGCAGGAAGCCGCGCGCGTGCTGGATACGGCCGTGTTCGACAAGTTCCCGTTCCTGCCCGGCATGACCCCGATGGCGAACGACCTGGCGCAGCTTGTGCTCAACCGCACCTGGCGCCCGGCGCTGTCGGTGACCGGCGTGGACGGCATGCCGCCGCTGTCGTCAGCCGGCAACGTGCTGCGACCACATACCTCGGTGAAGCTGTCGCTGCGCCTGCCGCCCACGCTGGATGGCAAGCAGGCTGGCCAGTTGCTGAAGGACCTACTGGAAAAGGATGCGCCCAACGGTGCGCAGGTCAGCCTGGACCTGGAGAAGGCCAGCACCGGATGGAACGCGCCCGCCATGTCACCGTGGCTGGAGAAGGCCATCGACGCCTCCAGCCGCGAGTTCTTCGGCGCCCCGGCGATGTACATGGGCGAAGGCGGCACCATTCCCTTCATGGGCATGCTGGGCGAGAAGTTCCCCGGTGCGCAGTTCATGATCACGGGTGTGTTGGGCCCGCATTCCAATGCGCACGGTCCGAACGAATTCCTGCACATCCCGATGGGCAAGAAGGTCACCGCCTGCGTGGCGCGCGTGATCGCGGAGCACCATGCGGCCAGCGTGCGTGGCGAAACCACGGGCGTGGGCGTGGTGGCCGGCGGCGAGCAGCACGGCGACCACGGTTGCTGCTGAGCCGGATGGTTCGCGGGGGGAGTCCTGGGTTACGCTCCGGACACCCCCGCATTCCCAACTGGAGCGACTCGATGGAACAGATCTTTGGCGGCGGCATCCTCTGGACGTTGTTGATCGGCTTCCTCGCCGGCTTGCTGGCACGGGCCCTCAAGCCCGGCAACGACAAGCTCGGCTTCTTCATGACCATCGTTCTGGGCATCCTGGGCGCCCTGCTGGCGCGCTTCATCGGGGGTGCGCTGGGCTGGTACTCACCCGGCGAACCGGCGGGCTTCATCGCTTCGGTGGTCGGCGCCATCGTGCTGCTCTTCATCTACGCCATGGTGAAGAAGAAGGCCTGAGCCGCCGGGGACAACCGGACGGCCGAGTGCCACGAAAAGCCCCGCCACGCGGGGCTTTTTCTTGTCCCCGTGCGGCGCGCACGACCGCTTTCATAATTCTTCATTCGGCTGTCAGGCGCTTCATCGAGGCCCGCGATGGAATGACGCTCCCTTCCAAGGAGTCATGCCATGCATCGTTCCCTGCTGTTGCTCTTCCTCGTCATGTCCCCCGTTGCACACGCGGCGGAGCCATCTGCCAGCGTCCCAGTCGTGCCGGAAGCCTATCGCCCGCCCGTGCCGATGCAGGATGGCTGGCAGACCGCCGACGCCCGTCACGACGGCTGGCAGGTCGATCGCCTGCAGGCGCTTGAAGCGGCCATCGCGAAGGGGGATTTCCCAGGCGTCACCAGTGTCGTCATCGCCCACCAGGGCAAGCTGGTGTACGAGCGCTACTTCAACGGCGGCGGCCCGGATGTGCTCAACGACACGCGTTCGGCCACCAAGAGCGTCACCGCCCTGCTGCTGGGAGCGGCGATTGATCGCGGGCACATTCCCGGTGCGCAGGCGTCCGTGTATGCCTACTTCGCCGACAGGCAACCGTGGCGGAACCCCAGTCCGCGCAAGCAGCAGATGACGCTGGAAGACCTGCTCACGATGAGCTCGGCCTGGGAGTGCGACGACGAAAACCAGTTCTCCGCCGGCAACGAGGAGCGCATGTATCTGAGTGAGGACTGGACCCGGTTCGCGCTGGACCTGCCGATGCGCGGCTTCGCGCCGTGGATGACGCGACCCGAGGACAGCCCGCATGGCCGGGCCTTTTCGTACTGCACGGCGGGCAGCTTCCTGCTGGGCGCGGTGATTGAACGGGCAACAGGCAAGCCGTTGGCGACCTTCGCTGCCGAAGCACTGGAACACCCACTCGGCATCCGACAGGTGCAGTGGAACAGGTCGTCGGAGGGTGTGGGCATGGGTGGCGGTGGAACGCGTTACCGCAGCCGCGACCTGGCCAAACTGGGGCAACTGGTGGCCGATGGCGGCCGCTGGCAGGGCCGGCAGATCATCTCCACGCCCTGGATCAACGCGGCACTGACGGTGCACGCGCAGGCGCGCGAGGATGCGGACTACGGCTACCAGTTCTGGCGGTTCCGGTTTCCGGGCAAGCAAGGAGAGCAGGCGGCATGGGCGATGTCGGGCAACGGCGGCAACTACGTCTTCATCGTGCCCGAACGGCAGCTGGTGGCAGTGATCACGCGGACTTCGTTCAACCAGCGCAACGTCCACCCGCAGTCGCAACAGATGTTTGGCGACTACGTGCTCAAGGCGATGCCGTAAGGCGTTCCAGCAACGCGACGGGCACCTTGCGGTGCTCGAGCGCGACGCGCCGGTTGAGCGCATCCACGCTGCGGGCGAAGGCGGGCTCGGCCGCCATCGTCCTGAACAACGGCGACACCCGCAGGTACGCCGCATCGCTGTAACCCGCATCCACTGCGCGTTGCAGCGATGCGAGCGCCCCCGCACGATCGCCGGCGGCCTCGCGCAGCACGACGACTTCAAGCCAGTCGGAGGGGTAGCCCGCACCGCCCTCCAACTCGCGGGCAAGGCCGTCGGCACGCACAGTGGCCCACGCCGGGTCGACGGCGCCGGCATGGAGGCGGGCCAGCGTCGTCGGCAGGCTGGCACCGGGACGCAAGGCTTCCGCCTGCCGGTAGGCCGCCAGGGCAGCCGCGGGATCACCCTGCAGTTGCGCCAGTTCGGCCGCCAGCTGGAACAAGTCGGCATGGTCCGTGCCGCGCCGCATGGCCTGGTCCAGCGCGGCCTGCGCTTCCGTCGTGCGGCCGTGGCGGAACAGGAAACGCGGCCACGCGATGTTGGAGAACACGTTGTCGGGATACAGCGCGAAGCTCTGGCGATAACGCGCTTCCGCCGCCTGCGGATAGCCCAGCAGATCCAGGATGCCGGCGATCTGCACCTGCAGGTAGCGCACGCGCGCGGGATCGCCGCGCAATGATGTGTTCGCGAGCAGCGCCTGGGCGAGCCGCCCCTTGCGGTCATAGAGGTAGGCCGCGGACGCGCGGCTGTTGTCGGCGGTGGGGTCCAGTGCGACGGCACGTTCGTATCCGGCAAGCGCATCGTCGATACGGCCGCGGCAGTCATGCGAATAGCCCAGCGCGGCGTGGGCAGTCGCGCGCCCGGGCTCGGCGCGGATGGCCTGCTCGGCCAGCATCTGCGCGCGTTCCGCCCATTCCGGCGGAAAATTGAACAGGCAGACACGGGCACTGTAGGCGCGGCTCAATCCGACCAGTGCATCCACGTTGCCGGGCTTTTCTTCAAGGGCCTGGCCGAAGAGTTCGACCGCGCGTTCGTTGTCGTCGCGCTGACCGATGCTGGCGTAGTAGGCGGCACGCTGCAGCAACGAGGGCGGGGCGGTCGCCGTGGCCAGCGTACGGGCGGCCTTGCCATCGACATGCTGCTTCCACGCCCACAATCCCGCGCACGCTGCGAACACCACGACGCCTGCCGTGGCCATGACCACCCGGCGTGATCGATGCGATCCGGGTTCCGGCATGTTTGCGGGCTCGATGGCAAGCATCGGTTCCGGGCGCGCGCACAACTGGTAGCCCTGCCCACGCACCGACCGCAGGTAGCGCGGACTGCGTCCGTCATCCCCCAGGGCCTGGCGCAGCAGCTTCACCCGCTGGGTGACGGTCTCCTCATTGACGATCGCCGGCGCCCACACGCGCTGGATGAGCTCATCGAAACCGACGACACGGTCGCCCTGTTCCAGCAGGTGGCGCAACAGCTGGAAGCTGAGACCCGCCACGTTGAGGAGTTCGCCATTGCGTTCGACGCGCTGCCGCTCCAGATCGATCACCAGATCGTCCAGGCGGTAGCGCACGGAGCTCACGCCATTACTCACTGCGACCGTAGACATCCTCGAAGCGGACGATGTCGTCTTCACCCAGATAACTGCCGGACTGCACTTCGATCAGCTCCAGCGGCACCTTGCCGGGATTCTCCAGGCGATGCTTCACACCCAGCGGGATGTAGGTGCTCTCGTTCTCGGACAGCAACAGCGTCTCGTCGCCGCGCGTGACCTTCGCGGTACCGCTGACCACGATCCAGTGCTCGGCGCGGTGGTGGTGCATCTGCAGGCTCAATGCCGCACCCGGCTTGACCTTGATGCGCTTCACCTGGTGGCGTCCGCCATTGTCGACCGAATCGTAGCTGCCCCACGGGCGGTGCACTTCGCGGTGCAGCACGGCCTGGCTGCGCTGCTCTTCCTTCAGCCGCGCCACCACCAGCTTCACGTCCTGCACGCGGTCCTTGCGGGCCACCAACACGGCGTCGTCGGTCTCGACCACGACGATGTCGTCCACGCCCACCAGGGCCACCAGTCGTTGCGCGTAGGCGTAGCTGTTGCGACTGTCGACGGCGATCACGTCGCCGTGGTGGGCGTTGCCATCGGCATCGCGCTCCGCGACATCCCACAGCGCGGACCAGCTGCCGACGTCATTCCAGCCAATGTCCACCGGAAGCACCATCGCGTGATCCGTCTTCTCGAAGACCGCGTAGTCGATCGAGTCCGACGGACACGCAGTGAAGGCCTCCTTGTCGAGGCGGACAAAGTCGCCGTCGTGGCGCGCGGCTGCATGCGCCGCGCGCACGGCTTCGACGATGTCGGGGCGGAAACGCGCGAGTTCTTCCAGATAGCGGCTGGCGCGGAACAGGAACATGCCGCTGTTCCAGTAGTAGCCGCCCGCATCGAGGTAAGACCGGGCCGTGGCGGCATCGGGCTTCTCGACGAAGCGCGACACCTTCCGCAGGCCGTCGCCGGCTTCGGCCTGGATGTAGCCGAATCCGGTTTCCGGCGCATCCGGCACGATCCCGAACGTCACCAACGCGCCGGCGTCGGCTGCAGGCAACGCTTCGCGCACGGCGCGCTGGAAGGCGGCCTCGTCGCGCACCACATGATCCGATGGCAGCACCAGCAGCAGCGGATCGGCGCCGCCGGCCATCGCCTGCAGTGCGGCCGCCGCGATCGCGGGAGCCGTGTTGCGACCAACCGGCTCAAGCAGGATCGCCGGTGTTGGCGCGCCGATCTGCCGGAGCTGTTCCGCGACCAGGAACCGGTGTTCCTCGTTCGCCACCACGATGGGCCCCAGATCCGCGATGGCTTCGACACGACGCCAGGTCGCCTGCACCATCGTGTCGTCGCCCGCCAGTGGCAGGAACTGTTTGGGATACGCCTCGCGCGAGAGCGGCCACAGGCGCGTGCCGGAGCCGCCGGAAAGCAGCACAGGTTGGAGTTTGGCCATGCAAGCCTCGCAAGTCGGTAGGGCGCCAGTTTACCCTGTAGGCCTTTATCGCCTGTGCCCGGTCGCGACCGCATGAACCCAACGATTCAGGACCCCTCGGGGCGGGAAGCCCAGCGCCTGGAGTGGGCGCGTGGCGCGCTCGGCGACCCGTTCGCGCAGTTGGAACGCGCATCGATGGATGCCGGGTTCCGCAGCTACTGGCGCAGCCTGGGCGACGGGCCTGGGCGCATCGTGATGGATTCGCCTCCCGGCCTGGAGGACGTGCGTCCATGGCTGGCCATGCGCGAGCTGCTGGCGGGCGGCGACGTGCGCGTGCCCGACGTGCTGGCCATCGACACCGAGCACGGCTTCCTGCTGCTGGAAGACCTGGGTGGCCCGACCCTCGCGCACGTCATCAGCGACGACAATGCGGACACCTGGTTCGATGCCGCCATCGAACAGTTGCTGCGCCTGCAGGCGATCACGCCGCCGGAGGGCATGGGCGAATTCGGCGAAGCCCTGCTGCAACGCGATGCGGGACTGTTCGACGAGTGGTTCCTGCGGCGCCACCTGGGCCTGACGCTGGACTGCGGCGAAGCCGAGGGGCTGGAACTGGCACAGCGGCGCCTGATGGACAATGCGCTGAAGCAGGCGCGCGTGCTGACCCATCGCGACTTCATGCCGCGCAATCTGATGCCGGTGACGCCGGGGCCGGCGGTGATCGATTTCCAGGACTGCGTCCGCGGCCCCATCGCGTACGATGCGATGAGCCTGTTCAAGGATGCCTTCCTGAGTTGGCCGGTGGAGCGCGTGGACGGCTGGCTGGCGCGCTACCACGCCCGCGCCACCCGTGCCGGGCTGCCGGTGCCGGAGCTGAAGGTGTTCCTGCGCGATGCGGACTGGATGGGCATCCAGCGGCACCTGAAGATCCTCGGCATCTTCTCCCGCCTGCATTACCGCGATGGCAAGACCCGCTACCTGCCCGACGTGCCACGCTTCGTCCGCTATCTGGACGAGGTGTTGCCACGCTATCCGGAACTGGCGGGCCTGCACACCTTGCTTGATGCGCGCATCAAGCCCGTACTGCATGCGCGCGGTGAGATCGCATGAAGGCATTGGTCTTCGCGGCGGGACTCGGCGAGCGCATGCGCCCGCTGACCGACCACACACCCAAGCCGCTGATAGAAGCCGGAGGCAAGCCGCTGATCGTCTGGCACCTGGAGAAACTGGCGGCAATGGGCGTGGACGAGGTGGTGGTCAACACCAGCTGGCTGGCCGACCGCTTCCCGGCGGTGCTCGGCGATGGCGCGCGCTGGGGCCTGCGGTTGCACTACCTGCATGAAGGCGACACGCCGCTTGAAACCGGTGGCGGCATGCTCAACGCACGGCCCTTGCTCGGCGAAGCGCCGTTCCTGCTGGTCAATGGCGACATCTGGACCGATTTCGATTTCGCACGGCTGCCGCGTGAGCCGCAGGGCTTGGCACACCTGGTGATGATCGATCCACCCGGCTACGCCACCCACGGCGATTTCGCGTTGGATCCTTCCGGACACGTGCGGCGCGACGGCGGACGGCGCCTCACGTACGCCGGCATCGGCGTCTACCGCGCAGCGCTGCTGGACAACTGGCCGAGGCACGTAGACGACCATGTAGGCGTGACTGCGAACGGTAAGCCCCGCTTCCGCTTGGCGCCGATCTTGCGCGCGCACATGGACGCCGACGGAATCCACGGCGAACACCACCCCGGCTGCTGGACGGACGTAGGTACGCCGCAACGGTTGGCAGAACTGGAAGCCACGCTGAGCGTGTAGCCAAAAGCGTTCTTCCCTGCGCTACGCGGGAAGCATCGCGGGCAAGGCCCGCTCCTAAAGCACGCTGCGCAGGAACGGCACCGTGATACGTCGCTGCGCTGCGAGCGATGCGCGATCGAGGCGGTCCAGCAGCGCCACCAGCGCGCCCAGATCACGATCGGTCCGCGTGAGGAGCCACTCCAGCGCAGCGTCTTCCAGCACCAGTCCGCGCCGCTGCGCACGTTCGCGCAGCACATCACGCCGCCCCGCCTCGTCGAGCGGATCGAGCATCACGCGCAAGCACTGCTGCAAGCGTGAACGCAGGTCGGGGAGATCAAGGCCGATGTCGTCGGGGATACCGCGTGCGGTGTACAGCACGTTCAATCCGGAGGCACGCGCGCGGTTGTGGAAATCGAATAGCGCGACTTCATCCTCGCGCGTACCGGCGATCACTTCGATGCCGTCCAGCGCGACCACATCATTGCCCTCCAGTGCGTCGAGTGCATCGCGCAGCCGGCCGGCGGCAGCGGCCATCGGCAGGTAGGCCGCGCGACGATGCTGCTGTTCGGTGGCGGCGCACAGCGCTAGCGCGAGATGGGTCTTGCCCGTCCTTGACGGGCCGGCCAGATAGACCCAGTCCGCGCCCGGCCTGACTGCCAGGGCACCCAGCGCCGCCAACGCGCCCTGCGGCGGACCGATGAAGCTCTCGAAGCGTTGATCCGGCGGATAGCGCAGCGCCAACGGCAATTGCGGACCGAGGTCGGTACCCTGCATGCCCCTGCTCACGGCGTATCGGTGTCGCGCGCCGGCGCCTGCTCCACGCTGCCCTTGTCGATGTACGAGTCCAGCACGATGGAGGGGCGGTCACCGGCGTACAGCCGGCTCTGCGTGTAGCGTTCGTGGGCGAAGCGCAGCAGTACGTTGGCGATCGCCGCCACCGGCAACGCCAGCAGCATGCCAAGGAAGCCGAACAACTGGCCGCCGGCCATGATGGCGAAGATCACAGCGACCGGGTGCAGGCCGATGCGATCGCCCACGATGCGGGGCGTCAGCACGTAGCCTTCCAGCATCTGGCCGACCACGAACACGCCCAGCACCATCGCCACCAGCGACCAGTCGCCGCCGGACTGCACCAGCGCGGCGATCACGCCCAGCACGATGCCGGTGGCGGTACCGAGATAAGGCACGAAGCTGATCAGGCCGGCGATGATGCCGATCAGCAGGCCGACCTTCAGCCCCACCACCGACAGGCCGGCCGCATAGATCGCGCCCAATGCCAGCATCACCAGGAACTGGCCGCGCAGGAAGGCGCCGAGCACTTCGTTCGATTCCAGCGCCAGCCGCGTGACCGTGGCGATATGGTCGCGCGGCACCAGCGCCGCGACGCGTTCGACCAGGATGTCCCAGTCGCGCAGGAAGTAGAACGTCAGGATGGGCAGCAGCACCAGGTTGGCGACCCACGCCATCACCGCGAAACCGGAGCGCGAGAAATAGCCGAACATCGTGGCCGCCACGCCACCGGCCTGTTGCCAGTGGCCACGCACCCATTCGGTCAGCCGGTCCGGGTCCAGCCACGCGACCAGTTCCAGCCCGGTGCGGCGCTCCACCCACGGCAGCGCGGTCTGCACGAACCAGTCCCGGTAAGCCGGCAGCGATTCGATCACCGTGACCACCTGACGTTCGATCATCGGCACCAGGATCACAAGCGCCAGCACCAGCAGCAGCAGCATCAGCGTGAACACCAGCACCACCGCCACGGTGCGCGAGCGCCCCGAGCGTTCCAGCCGGTCGACCCATGGGTCGCCAAGCCAGCCCAGCAGTGCCGCGCAGACAAACGGCGTCAGCACCGGTGCCAGCAGCCAGACCAGCCAGCCGATGATCACCGCGACCAGCAGCCATTGCCAGCGGCGGGCCAGCGTTCCGACCGGCGTGGGAGAGAGATCCATGGGCATCCTTGTGGGTCAGCGCATCTGGTAGGCCGGCGGCTCGCCTTCGCCACCGGTGAAGGGGGCTTCGTCGCCCATCGTGCGACGGAACCCGGCCAGGCCCGACACGAGCTCCAGGTCGAACTCGACGACATCGCCGTTGGCACGCACCGGGGTGATGCGACGGACCACTGCCATCTTCTGCAGATGCCCGGTCAGGCGCAGGTAATCGTCCGTGCTGCGGATGCCTGTGAAGAGCACGCGATAGGTACCCGCGGGGCCCGCACTGCCACGCTTGCCGTAGCGCTTCACCAGCGCATCGGCGGTGCCGTCGGCACCGGAGGCCATCGCGCGGCGCGCATCGGCGTCGGTCACCGACCACTTCGCCAGCACCTTGCCGGCATCGACGAACACCCAGTCGGCGGTCCAGCCACCCTTGGCACTGCGGTAGAGCTTGCCGATCAGCTGCATCGGCGGGCTGTAGCGGGCCGACGCGCGCGCGACGGCGGCAGTGTCCTGGCGCCAGATGGCGCCGACCAGCGCCTGTTCCGCCGCACCGCCGGCCGGCAGACCGAGGCCGTAGCCACGCTCGATGGCGCGGTTGAGCAACGGGCGCGCGGCATTGGACTGCGGCAAGCCGACCAGGCGCGGACCGCTGCCGTCGTTGATCGCCAGCCAGACCACCGGCTTCGGGCGTGGCTGCGGCCACACCGGCAAGCCGAGCGCGCCCGCCAGTCCATTGACCTGGTCTTCATCGAACCGCACCACCAGCGTGGTTCGGAAGGTGGGCGCGCCGGTGGGCGACGTACCCTGATCCTGCCGGTAGTCGTAGCCATCCACGTAGTCCTTGGCGTTGCGCAACTCGGCGCCGACGCCAGGGCGCGACATCGCCGACCGGTCACCCGACAGTTTGCCCAGCACCGTTCCCAGCGCGCGTGCGAAGCCGCCCTGCCGCTCTTCCTCGCCCTGCCCGTTGACCGGTACCTCGGCCTGATACAGCCCGCGCGCGGAGACCGCGTCGCCTTCGGTGCGCAAGCCCGATTGGGCGTGTGCGACGGGCGTCGTGGTCATGGCCGCCAACAGCACGGCGGTGGCGAGGGCGAAACCTGGGATCCAGCGCATCGAGCGTCCTTGGGCTCTGCAGACCCTGTGAATTGTTGCCCGAATGGCCCGCCATCGCCAACGGCACCCGTTCAGGACGGCCGCGAGGCCTGCCGATTCCATTAAAATCACGCCTCTTGCCCCATCGACGACCGCCCGTGACCCAGCCGACGCCTTCCGCCCCCACCCCGATGACCTATCGCGACGCGGGTGTCGACATCGACGCCGGCAACGAGCTGGTCGAACGCATCAAGCCGCTGGTCAAGCGCAGCTTCCGGCCGGAAGTGATGGGCGGACTGGGCGGCTTCGGCGCGCTGTTCGACCTGTCCGGCAAATACCGTGAACCGGTGCTGGTCTCCGGCACCGACGGCGTGGGCACGAAGCTGAAGCTGGCGCAGCAACTGGGCCGCCACGACACCATCGGCATCGACCTGGTCGCCATGTGCGTGAACGACGTGCTGGTGCAGGGCGCCGAGCCGCTGTTCTTCCTGGATTACTTCGCGACCGGCAAGCTGGACGTGGACACCGCGGTGTCGGTGGTCGGTGGCATCGCCCGGGGATGCGAGCTTTCCGGCTGTGCACTGATCGGCGGCGAGACCGCCGAGATGCCCGACATGTACGGCCCCGGCGAATACGACCTCGCCGGTTTCTGCGTGGCGGCGGTGGAGAAGTCGAAACTGCTCGACGGCGCCAAGGTACGCGCGGGCGACGTGTTGATCGGCGTCGCCTCCAGCGGCCCGCATTCCAACGGTTACTCGCTGGTGCGGCGCATCTACGACCGCGCCGGCCGTCCCGCCGACATCGATGTGGGCGGCGTGAAGCTGGCCGATGCCCTGATGGCACCGACCACGCTCTACGTGAAGCCCGTACTGGAGCTGCTGCAGGCGCACGACCTGCATGCGATGGCGCACATCACCGGCGGCGGCCTGACCGAGAACATCATCCGCGTGATCCCGGACGGCCTGGGCCTGGACATCGACGCCAGTGCGTGGACGCTGCCGCCCGTGTTCGACTGGCTGCAACGGGAAGGCGCGGTGGAGAACGCCGAGATGTGGCGCACCTTCAACTGCGGCATCGGCTTCGTGCTGGTGGTTGCGCCGGACCAGCTTGCCGCCGTGCAGGCGGATCTCGTCCGCCTGCAACTGGCGCACTGGCAGATCGGTGAAGTCGTCACCGCCCACGGCGGCGAACGCGTCCGCATCGGCTGAGCGCGGCATGCCGCGCAGCAAGGGGATCGTCTTCGGACTGACGCTGGCGGTGTTCGCCTCCAGCTGGATCGCGCCGCGGTGGCCGGTCGAACAGGCCATGCACAGCAGCCTGACCGTGCTCGGACTGGCCTGGCTGTGGTGGCATGACCGCCGCTGGCCGCTGCGGCCGGTGCATTTCGCCCTGATCTGCGCCTTCATCGTGGCGCACTGCATCGGCGCGCGCTGGCTGTATTCCTACGTGCCATATGATGCGTGGCTGCAGGCCGCGACGGGCTGGTCGCCGGCGGAAGCGTTCGGCTGGCAGCGCAACCACTTCGACCGCTTCATCCACCTGATGTACGGAGTCTGCTTCACGCCCGCCGTCTGGCATTGGCTGCGCCAGCGCTGGTCACGGCTATCGGTGGGCCAGGCGTTCACGCTGGCGGTGATGCTGATCATGTGCACGAGCCTGCTGTACGAATGGCTGGAGTGGGGCATCGCGCTGACCATGTCGCCCGAGGCGGCCGAGTCCTACAACGGCCAGCAGGGTGATGGGTGGGACGCGCATGCCGACATGCTGCTGGCCACGGTCGGTGCGTTGCTGGCCTGGCCACTGGCGCGCGCCGAGCGTCACGGCGTGAAGGCATGACCGCGCGCATCGCGGTACTGGCCTCCGGCCGCGGCAGCAACCTGCAGGCCATCCTGCAGGCCATTGCCGACGGCACCCTCGATGCCGACGTGGTGGGCGTGTTCTCCGACAAGCCGACCGCCCCTGCCCTGCGTCTGGTCCCGGCAGCGCGGCGCTGGAGCGCGCGACCCGCAGCATTCCCGGATCGTGCCGCATACGAGGCCGCCCTGGCGGACGCTGTCGCCGCCACCGGTCCGGACTGGGTGGTCTGCGCAGGCTACATGCGCATCCTGGGCGATGCCTTCATCTCCCGCTTCCGCGGCCGGCTGCTGAACATCCATCCGTCGCTGCTGCCCAAATACCGCGGCTTGCACACGCACGCCCGCGCGCTTGAGGCCGGCGACACCGAGCATGGCGCGAGTGTCCACTTCGTCATTCCTGAACTGGATGCCGGGACGGTGATCGCCCAGGTGAGGGTACCGGTCCTGCCCGGCGACACGCCGGAAGCACTGGCCGCACGCCTGCTCCCGCGCGAGCACGCCCTGTTGCTGGCCGTGCTGCGCCTGGCCGCCAGCGGCAGCCTGGCTGAACAGGGCGACATCACGCTCTGTCACGGTCAGCCGCTATTAAATGCGCTGTCCCTAGATTCAGCCGACCGTCTGCTCCCCTGACCTGCTTGCCCCGATGCTTTGCCCACTCCGCTCCCTGCTGCTCGGCCTGTCCCTGGCCGGCGCCACCGCGCCCGCGCTGGCGCTGGAGCCGTTCGTGGCCAGCTACCAGGCCTACAACGAGGGCAAGCTGGCCGGCAGCGCAAGCATGAAGGTCGCGCCCAGGGCCGGCAGCCAGTGGCAGATCGATCTGGATGTGAAAGGTACGCGTGGTTTTGCGCGATTGGCCGGGTTGAACATCGAGCAGAGCACCGTATTCGATGCCAGCGACAACCAGTTTCGTCCGCTGAGCCAGGCCACGGCCCGCCGCGCCCTGCTGATGGGCAAGAGCATGGTCGGCACCTATGACTGGACCAACCGCACCGCCCAATGGCGGGGCGACATCAAGAAAGACCGCCGTGCACCGTTGTCGCTGCAGACAGGCGACATGAGCGCCCTGCTGATGAACCTGGCCGTGATCCGCGACGCCGCACCGGGGCGCGAGCTCAACTACCGCGTGGTGGACAACGGCCGCATCCGCGACTATCAGTACGTCGTGTCGTCGGAGCCCGAGATCGTGAGTGTTGAGGACCTGAGCTACAGTGCCCTGCGTGTCAGCCGGGCGAACGGCGGCAACGACGAAACCATTTTCTGGGTCGCCGACGGCGTGCCCACCCCCGTGCGCATCCTGCAGCGGGAGAACGGTCAGGACGGCGTCGATCTGCGCCTGGTCGAATACCAGGGAGTACCTTGAACATGATGAAGACCACGCTCCACTCTCCGCGCACGCTGCTGGCTGCCGCGATCCTCGCCAGCGCCAGCGCACCCGCGTTCGCCGTCGAGGCCTTCACCGCGCAGTACAACGCCAGCGCCCTGGGCATGGTCGGCGAAGGCCAGATGGCGGTCGCGCCGCAGCCCGGCAACCGCTGGCAGTACACGCTGACCGTGCGCAACCAGGCCGTGGACCTGAGCCAGAAGACCGTGTTCGACGTGCAGGATGGCCGCATGCGGCCGCTGAGCAGCAGCGACAGCTCTCGCCTGTTGATCAAGAAGAAGAACGTCAACACGGTGTATGACTGGTCCAAGGCGCAGGCCACCTGGAGCGGCGATGTGAAGCCCGACCGCGCCGGCCCGGTGAAGCTGGCCGCCGGCGACATGGACGCCCTGCTGGTCAACCTGGCCATCGTGCGTGACGTGGCGGCGGGCAAGCCATTGACCTACCGCATGGTGGAAAACGGCCGCGCGAAGCCGATGACCTACCAGGTTGCCGGCAAGGAGCGCATCACGATTGGCGGCAAGCCGCAGGACGCCACCAAGGTGGTACGCACCGACGGCGACAAGCAGACCATCGTCTGGGTGGTGGCCGACGCGCCGGTGCCGGCGCGCATCCTGCAGCGTGAAAACGGACAGGACACCATCGACCTGACGCTCAAGTCCTGGCGCTGAGCCACGCGCTCCCGCATTTCCGAGACCCCCATGACACGGATGTCCGTCCTCCTCACGGCCGCGCTGGCCACGGCGGCCCTCCCCGCCCATGCGCTCAAGCCGTTTACGGCGCAATACGAGGCGTCCTTCAAAGGCATCTCGGCTGGCGGCGCGATGTCGCTCAGCCAGCAGGGCAACCGCTGGACCTACGCGATGGGCATCCGCAACACGATGGCGAACCTGAGCCAGGCTACGGTGTTCGAGGACGCGGCCGGCCGCTACCGGCCCCTGGGTGGCAGCGATCGTGCCACGTACCTGATGAAGACCCGCTCGGTCATCACCGTCTACAACTGGAAAGGCATGCAGGCGCGCTGGACCGGCGACGTGAAACCGCAACGCGCGGGCCCGGTGGCCATGCAGCCGGGCGACATGGACGCATTGCTGGTCAACCTCGCGCTGGTGCGCGACGTCGGCTTCGGTCGTACGGTCATGAGCTATCGCCTGCTGGAGAACGGCAAGGCCAAGCCGATGACCTACCGCGTGGCCGGCCGCGAGAAGATCACCGTGGGTGGTCGCGCGCTGGACACGACCAAGGTGGTGCAGAGCGCGGGCGGCAAGCAGACCACCGCGTGGATCGCCGCCGGCGTTCCCGCGCCGGTCCGCATCGTGCAGCGGGAAGACGGCAGCGACGTGTTCCGCCTGCAACTTACATCCTGGCGCTGAATCCTCCAGACACCCATGAAAAAGCCCGGCCAGGCCGGGCTATTTCATTTGGCCGCTGCGTCCGCGGCCTGGAATACCGTCTTGCAGTCCATGCGGATCGTCCCGCTGCCGTTGCGCCACGCGTAAGCGTTGCACTGCCGGTTTCCGTCCTGCGTCTGCTCGACCACCACCGAGAACACCGCCTGCGCGATCTCGCCCTGGGTCACGGTGCCGTCGCCATTCCAGTCCATGTCCCGGGTGGTGATGCCATGCGTGGCGGCCGAACCGGTGTAATGCAGCCACGCCACCAACGCGAGCAGCCCCACCACGATGCCCAACAGGATCTTGCGACGGAGGGGGAACCGCGAGCGGTTCCCGGACAGCGTGGGGTCGCGCCGGCTCACGATACGCGCCTGATCTGCGCACCAAGGCCGCCAAGCTTCTCTTCGATGTTCTCGTAACCACGATCAAGGTGGTAGATGCGATCGATGGTGGTTTCGCCCTCGGCCACCAGGCCCGCCAGGATCAGCGAAGCGGAAGCGCGCAGGTCGGTCGCCATCACGGGGGCCCCACCCAGCCTTTCGACGCCGCGCACGATGGCCGTATGTCCTTCGACGCGGATGTCCGCGCCCAGGCGCAGCAATTCGTTGACGTGCATGAAGCGGTTTTCGAAGATCGTCTCGTTGATCACGCCCACGCCGTCGGCCACGCAGTTCAACGCCATGAACTGCGCCTGCATGTCGGTCGGGAACGCCGGGTACGGTGCAGTGGTCAGGCTGACGGCTTTCGGGCGCTTGCCCTGCATGTCCAGCGTGATGCTGTCGGCCGTGGTCTCGATCTTCGCACCGGCTTCGGTGAGCTTGTCCAGTACGGCTTCCAGCGTGTCGGGCCGTGCATTGCGCGCGGTGACCCTGCCGCCGGTCATCGCCGCCGCGACGAGGAAGGTGCCCGTTTCAATGCGGTCCGGCACCACCGAGTGGCGGCCGCCGCCCAGGCGCTCGACGCCATGGATGACGATGCGCGACGTGCCGGCGCCTTCGATCTTCGCGCCCAGCGCATTGAGGCATTCGGCCAGGTCGGTGACTTCCGGCTCCATCGCCGCGTTTTCCAGCACCGTGGTGCCTTCGGCCAGCGTCGCCGCCGCCATCACGTTCTCGGTGCCGGTCACGGTGACCATGTCGAACACGAAGCGTGCGCCTTTCAATCGTGCGGCACGCGCCTTGATGTAGCCGTTCTCGACGGTGATCTCCGCGCCCAGCGCCTGCAGGCCCTTGATGTGCTGGTCGACCGGACGCGAACCGATTGCACAGCCACCCGGCAGCGATACCACCGCGGCACCATGGCGCGCGACCAGCGGGCCGAGCACGAGGATCGACGCGCGCATGGTTTTCACCAGTTCATAGGGCGCGACGAAGCGGCTGACGGTGGTGGGATCGACGGTGATGCCGCGGCCCTTGGCCAGCGTGCCCTCGTCGATGGTGATGCCCGCGCCCAGCTCGCCCAGCAGTTTCACGGTGGTCACCACGTCGTGCAGATGCGGCACGTTGGTGATCTCCACCGGCGCATCCGCCAGCAGCGTCGCACACAGGATGGGGAGCACGGCGTTCTTGGCGCCCGAGATGGTGACTTCGCCGTTGAGCGTGTTGCCACCGGTGACGATGATCTTCTGCATGGAAATCCGGAAGGGAGAATTCGGGTGGAGGACGGAATCGACGCGGATCGCTGGCCGCCATACTTCAGCGGGCGGCGCCAGCCTCGTCGGGAGTCACGGTCTTGAGCTGCAACGCATGGATCGCGCCGCCCATCAGGTCGCCCAGCGTGGCGTAGACCATGCGGTGGCGGGCCAGGGGCAGCTTGCCGCGGAACGCATCGGACACGACGGTCGCCTCGAAATGGACGCCATCGTCGCCCTGGACATCGGCGCGTGCGCCCGGCAGGCCGGTTTCGATCAGTTTACGGATGGTTTCGGCGTCCAACGGGCTTTCCTAATAAAATACCCGGCCATTCTACCCGCCGGCGCCCCGTCCGCATGTCCCAGCCGTCCCCCCTGACACCCCCCGTCTCGCCTGCTAGCCTGGCGGCCAGCGGCCGTCGGGTCATCGAGATCGAGGCGCGTGCACTGGATGCCCTGGCCGCCCGTATCGACGGCACGTTCTCGGCGGCCTGCCAGGCGATCCTCGCCGGCCAGGGCCGCGTGGTGTGCACCGGCATGGGCAAGTCCGGGCACGTGGCGCGCAAGATCGCGGCGACGCTGGCCTCCACCGGCACGCCGGCGTTTTACGTACACCCGGGCGAAGCCGGGCATGGCGACCTGGGCATGATCACCGACGCCGACATCGTGCTGGCGCTGTCGTACTCGGGCGAGTCGGACGAGGTGCTGATGTTGCTGCCGGTCCTGAAGCGCCAGGGCAACCTCGTCATCGGCATGACCGGCCGGCCGCAGTCCACGCTGGCGCGCGAGAGCGACCTCCACCTGGACGTCAGCGTTCCCGCAGAAGCCTGCCCGCTGGACCTCGCTCCGACCAGCAGCACCACCGCCTCGCTGGCGATGGGCGATGCGCTTGCCGTGGCCCTGCTGGATGCACGCGGCTTCACCGCCGACGACTTTGCCCGTTCGCACCCGGCCGGGAGCCTCGGCCGCCGTCTGCTGCTGCACATCACCGACGTGATGCATGCAGGCGATGACGTGCCGCGCGTAGGCGCGGATGCCACCCTCAGCGAGGCGCTGATGGAAATGAGCCGCAAGCGCCTCGGCATGACGGCGGTGGTCGATGCCGACGGCCGACTGGCCGGGCTGTTCACCGACGGCGACCTGCGCCGCACGCTCGACGATCCGGCAATGGATGTACGTACCGCCCGGATCGCCGACGTGATGACACGCCACCCGACGACCATCGGTGCGGACCAACTCGCGGTCGAAGCCGCGCGCCTGATGGAAACCCACAAGATCAGCGGCCTGATCGTGGTGGACGATGAACAGCGTCCGCTTGGCGCCCTGAACATTCACGACCTGTTGCGTGCCCGCGTGGTGTAAACCGCAGGGTCGTCCTTGCCTCAACCCTTGCGTTGCCCCCATCCCCACCCGATCCTGTCCCCATGCCCCTTCGCCATCTCCATGACCTGACCGATGACGTGCTGGCCCGCGCCGCGCGCATTCGCCTGGCGTGCTTCGACGTGGACGGGACATTGACCGATGGCCGCCTGTACCTGGACGGCGAAGGTCGCGAACAGAAGGCTTTCCATGTGCAGGATGGTCAAGGGCTTGTGCTGCTGAAGCGTGCCGGCATTGAAGTGGCCTTCATCACGGCCCGCGGTGGCACGGTCGCCGTCGCCCGCGGTCGCGAACTGGGCGTGCAGGTCTTCACCGGCATCAAGGACAAACTGGCCAAGGTGCGCGAGTTGTGCCATTCGGCAGGGATCGGCCTGGAGCAGGTCGCCTTCATGGGGGATGACCTTCCCGACGTGCCGCCGTTCTCCGCCGTAGGCCTCGCCATCGCGCCTGCGGACGCGCACCCATGGACGGCCCGGCACGCGCACTGGCGCACCCGCCGGGCGGGAGGCCAGGGTGCGGCGCGCGAGGCCTGCGACCTGCTGCTGGGCGTGCAGGGCCATGCACCCACCTTCGAAGGGGGCACCGCATGAGCTGGCGCACTACGCTGGGCCTGGTCCTGCTGCTGGCGGCCATCGTGAGTGGCTGGTCGGCCTGGAAGAACCGCGACATTCCCGCAGCCAACCGTGTGGTGGTCGACCGATCGGACTACGTGATGCGCGACTTCGAAATGATCGCACTCAACGGAGAGGGGCAAGAGGCCGTAGCGGTGCGTGCCCCCGAGATGGCGCGCAATCCGCACGACCAGACCTTCACCATCACCACCCCGCTGTTCCTGCTGCCGGAAGAAGATGGCCGGTCGTGGGAACTGCGCTCCAAGACCGGCTGGCTCAGCGCGAAGGGCGAGGAATTGCGCCTGAAGGGCGATGTGCATGGCACGTCACCAAAGGGCGGCACCCGCCAGGCGGAATTCCGCACGGACACGTTGAACGTGTTCCCTGACCGGGACGTGGCGCAGACCGATGACGTGGTGACGGTTACCCAGCCCGGCTCTAGACTGAGCGGGCGCGGTTTTGAGACCAATCTCAAGACCAAGGACTACACATTCAAATCCGAGGTGAGATCCATCTATGAACCGCGCTCTGCTCGCTAGTGCCGCACTGTTGCTCCTGCTGCCCGTCGCAGGTGCCATGGCCAAGTCCACGGACCGCAACCAGGCCATGACCATCGATTCCGGCAGCCAGTCCGGCAACATGGAAGGCAATGGCAAGACCTTGCTGGGCGGTGGCGTGGTCGTCACCCAGGGGTCGCTGGAAATCCGCTCCAACGCCGCCGAGATCCACATGGCCGACGGCGAGATCTCGCGCTCCATCTTCACCGGCAAGCAGGTGAAGATGAAGCAGCAGATGGACGACGGCAGCTGGATGGATGCCCAGGCCGACCGCGTCGAATACGACATGAAGTCGGAGACCATCACCTTCATCGGCAACTACACCGTGAAATCCGACCGCGGCTCCAACAGCGGGCAGCGCATGGTCTACAACACCAAATCGGGCAACATGGAAAGCGGCGGCGACGGCACCCGCGTGCGCACCGTGATCCAGCCCAAGGCGGCGGCACCCGCGCAGGGCAAGAACTGATGCTCACCGCGAAGGGACTGCGCAAGCGCTACAAGCAGCGCGAGGTCGTCGCCGATTTCGGGCTGACCCTGCAAGCGGGCGAAGTGGTGGGGCTGCTGGGTCCGAACGGCGCCGGCAAGACCACCTGCTTCTACATGATCGTCGGCCTGGTGGCTGCGGACGCAGGTACCATCGAACTGGACGGCAAGGACATCACCGCGCAGCCGATGTACCAGCGCGCCAAGCTGGGCGTGGGCTACCTGCCGCAGGAACCTTCGGTCTTCCGCAAGCTCAGCGTGGCCGACAACATCCGCCTGGTACTGGAACTGCGCGAGGATCTGGACAGCGCGGGCATCGAACGCGAACTGGCCTCGCTGCTGGACGAACTGCAGATCACCCATGTTTCCGACCAGCTGGGCGCCAGCCTGTCCGGCGGTGAGCGCCGGCGCGTGGAAATCGCCCGCGCGCTGGCTGCGCGACCGCGCCTGATGCTCCTGGACGAACCGTTCGCCGGCGTGGACCCCATCTCCGTCGGCGAGATCCAGCGCATCGTGAAGCACCTCAAGGATCGCGGCATCGGCGTCCTCATCACCGACCACAACGTGCGCGAAACCTTGGGAATCTGCGACCGGGCGTATATCCTCAATGCCGGTAGCGTTCTGGCGCAGGGGGCCCCGGACGCACTGCTGGCCAATCCGGACGTACGCCGGGTCTATCTGGGCGAAACCTTCCGCCTGTGATCCCGTCGGCGGCTCTTGGCCGCCTTTCGGGTTCCAGGGTCGGACATGAAGCCACGCCTGCAGACATCGCTGGGACAACATCTGGTCATGACGCCACAGCTGCGTCAGGCCATCCGGCTGTTGCAGATGTCCACGGCCGAACTCGAGATCGAGTTGACCGAGGCGGTGGAGACCAATCCCCTGCTCGACTGGACCGAGGCCGACGAAGAGCCCGTGCCCACGCACGGTGCGGAAGATGACCGTCCGCCCGAAGAAAGCCCCAGGGAGGCCGAACGCGACGCGCCCGACGATCGCGACGACTGGTCGCCGGATGAAGGGCCATGGACCTCCTCGAGCGGCGGCTCGTTCGACGACGAAGACGGCGGCAGCCCGGCCGAGCGCGTGGCCGAAGCCGATACGCTGCACGGGCACCTGCTGTGGCAACTCCACCTGTCCCACCTCTCCCCGCGCGACCGCCGCATCGGCGCCACGCTGATCGATGCGCTGGAAGAAGACGGTTACCTGCGCGAGCCACTGTCCGGCATCGTGCAGGCGCTGCGTCCGGATATCGAGGCGGACGAAGAGGACGTCCTCGTCGTCCTGCACCAGGTGCAACGTTTCGACCCGGTGGGCGTGGCGGCGCGGACGCTCGGGGAATGCCTGCACCTGCAGTTGGCGGTACTCAGCGACGACACGCCGGGCAAGGCGCTGGCCCTGCAGATCGCCGACACCGCCCTGGAGCGCCTGCCGCGCAGCGGCGTGGCCGGCATCGCCCAGGAGTTGAAACGGCCCGTCGCCGAGGTGGACGAGGCCGTGCACCTGCTGCGCACGCTCGATCCCAAGCCCGGGGCGCAGATCGGCGACCTCTCGCACGACACCTATGTGGCGCCCGACTGCGTGGTCTGGCGCCAGCGTGGCGTATGGCGCGCCGCGCTCGCAGGCAGCACGCTGCCGCGGATCGCGATCCATCGCGGCTACGAACAGATGATCCGGCAATGCGGCGACAGCGATGCCGGTTACCTCAAGGCGCAACTGCAGGAGGCCCGCTGGCTGCTGAAAAGCGTCGAAGCGCGCGGCGAGACCCTGCTCAAGGTCATGCGCTGCCTGCTGCACCAGCAAGCCGGCTTCCTGGAATTCGGCGAGCAGGCGCTGCGCCCGCTGACGCTGCGCGACGTGGCCGAAGAAGTGGGCCTGCACGAATCCACCGTGTCGCGCGCCATCGCCCGCAAGTATGTCCGTACGCCGCGCGGCACCCTTCCCATGCGCGCCTTCTTTGCCTCCGGCATCGACACCGAGGGCGGCGGTGAAGCATCCAGCACCGCCATCCAGGCGATGATCCGCCGGCTGGTCGATGCCGAGAACCCCCGCAAGCCGCTGTCCGATGCGAAGCTCGCTGACCTGCTCAAGGCGTCCGGCATTCCGGTGGCGCGACGCACCGTGGCCAAGTACCGCGAAGCATTGAACATCCTCTCTTCGCACGAACGCGTGCGCATCGCCTGAATCCTGCTTGGCGCGCACCGGTTCCGTGATCGCGTTCCGGGGCGGCGCAACGCATTTTTCACACCAGCTCACACTGCGCGAAAAAGAACGCGCCAGAGGTTGATAGTTGCCGCCGACGGGTCCATCTTTGAACCTGGAAGCACCGCTTCCCATCGCAACTGACAGAGGAGGATTGCCGGAACCCAGACCCTGTCCGCGTTGTCATTCCATGACACGCCATCCGCGCCCTGCGCGCGGTTCTACCGACCCGAAGGAGGCAACATGCGTATCGAGACTTACGGCCATGAAATCGAAGTCACTCCCGCCCTGCGCGAATACGTCGAAACCAAACTGAAGCGGCTCGAACGCCACTTCGAGCAACCCTTCGAGGTCCGTACGCAGCTGGGAACCCGCAAGCCCGATTACCTGGCCGAGGCCACGATCATCGTGGCGGGTCGCACCCTGCACGCCGATGCCGGCGCGCAGACCATGTACGCCGCCATCGACATCCTGGCCGACAAGCTCGACCGCCTGCTGGTCAAGCACAAGGAAAAGCGCAACGATGTCCATCGCACCGCTGCGCGCGGAGAGCTGATCGGCTGACGCCGGCCGCACGTGACGCCACGCAAGGTCGCTCCGCCCCGCGGAGCGGCCTTCACTGATCCCGGCGCGCACCGCATGCACGCAGCGCGCCGCCAAGCGCCCGCGCGGTCGCGAACCCGCGGATGGGCCATTACACTGGCAGACGCCGCTCCCGGCATGCGAACGCGACGACGATGCGCGCCTTGCTGCCCCGGGCCCGGCACCCCTTCCTGCCGGCCGCCTCCGCATGATGAATACCAGCATCACCGCCCGTGAACTGTTCGACCAGCAGAAGGACAAGCTGGCCCTGCGCTGGCTGGCGGGCCAGAAGGGCGAGAAGCGGATACTCGAATCCGGCGACACCGTGTCGCGGCGCCCCTCGCTCGCCGGTTACCTCAACGCGGTGTATCCCAACAAGGTGCAGATCCTGGGCACCGAGGAACTGACCTGGCTGGATTCACTGGATTCCCGCCAACGCTGGGAGACGATCGAGAAGATCGTGCAGGCCAAGCCGCTGGCGCTGGTGATCAGCAAGAACCAGTCCTGCCCCGAGGACCTGCGCGAGGCGGCGAACGAGAACGACACGCCGCTGTGGCTCTCCCCCAAGCGCGGGCATGAGCTGCTCAATCATCTGTCCTACCACCTGGCACGCACGCTCGCGCCGCGGGTCACGCTGCATGGCGTGTTCATGGAAATCTATTCCATTGGCGTGCTGATCACCGGCGAAGCCGGGTCCGGCAAGAGCGAACTGGCCCTGGAACTGCTGAGCCGCGGCCACCGGCTGGTCGCCGACGACGCTCCCGAGTTCACCCAGATCGCGCCGGACGTGCTGGACGGCACCTGTCCCGAGCTGTTGCAGGACCTGCTGGAAGTGCGCGGCCTGGGCGTGCTCAATGTCCGCGAGATGTTCGGCGACACGGCGGTGAAGAAGAACAAGTACCTGCGCCTGATCGTGCACCTGACCCGGCCGATGACCGAGCCCAATCCCCACGGCTACGAGCGCCTGACCGGCGATTCCGGCACCCGCCACGTGCTGGACCTGGACGTGCCGCTGATCACCCTGCCCGTCATGCCCGGCCGCAACCTGGCCGTGTTGACCGAGGCCGCTACCCGCCTGCACATCCTGCGCACCAAGGGCATCGACCCTGCCGCGATGTTCATCGCGCGCCACAGCAACCTGCTGGAGCGCAGCACGCCATGACGCAGGCCGGTGACAACCCCGTGGACGCACACGAAGAGAACGGCACCACGCCTCCACTTCCACCGACCGTGGTGATCGTCAGCGGCCTGTCCGGCTCGGGCAAGTCGGTGGCGCTGAAGACCTTCGAGGACCTCGACTACTACTGCATCGACAACCTACCGGTGGACCTGTTGCCATCCTTCGTCCGCAGCCTGATGCGCGAGGACGAACTGCCGCCCAGGATCGCCATCGGCATCGATGTGCGCAGCCGCCAGAGCGACCTGTCCAAACTCGCCCAGTGGCGCGCCGCACTGGCGCAGTTGGGGCTGGAAGGCAGGCTGATCTTCTTCGATGCCGATGACGAGGTGCTCCTTCGCCGTTACTCGGACACCCGCCGCCGCCACCCGCTGGGCCACGGTGGACTGTCCCTGCAGGAAGCCATCCACCAGGAACGGGCGATCATCCAGCCCCTGCGGGACGAGGCCGATGTCGTCATCGACACCAGCCAGCTCAACGTCCACCAGCTGCGCCGCCGAATCATCGCCGAGTTCGCCTTCAACAAGGGCACGCAGCTCTCGCTGCTGTTCGAGTCCTTCGCCTACAAGCGGGGCGTGCCCGCCGATGCCGACTTCGTGTTCGACGCACGGGTACTGCCCAATCCGCACTGGAACCCCGAACTGCGACCGTACGCCGGCCGGGATCCCAAGGTGCGGGCATTCCTCGACGCCCAACCGGAGGTCGCCGAGTACGTCGGCCAGGTCAGCGGTTTCCTGGATACCTGGCTGCCCCGCCTGCGCGGCGAGACCCGCAGCTACGTGACCATCGCCTTCGGTTGCACCGGCGGCAAGCACCGTTCGGTCTACCTGGCCGAAACCATGGCGCGGCATGCGCGCGAGCAGGGCTGGGAAGAAGTCGCCACCTTCCACCGCGAGCTGGACTGACCCCACCACAGGACGGGCTTTCGCCCCGACCCGGTACCCGGACACCCTGTTTGGAGGCGAAAAACCGTCGGGGCCACAGCCCTTCCTGCATCACAGCACTCCGGAACCACGGGCCGGAGTGCCAGGCACGAACGTGTGCACCGCTCGGCGAAGACGATGCCCTGCAACCCGGTCCCGCACCATTCCACCGACGCAGCTTCCAGCCCGTCATGCCCGTCTGTTAACGTTCCTGCATGGCCTGTGGCATTCTTCTTGTAACTCATCCTGGCGTGGGCGCGGCGATCCTGGCGGTCGCCACCGCGCTGCTGCGGCAACTTCCCCTGAAGGCGGAGGCCTTCGAGGTGGCGTTCGATGCCGACCTGGACGCGCTGCTTCCGCAGGCATCCGCGGCGCTGCGGCGCGTGGACAGCGGCGATGGCGTGCTGGTGCTGACCGATCTGTACGGTGCCAGCCCCAGCAACCTGGCCGGCAAGCTCGCGCGCCTGGGCACGCCCGTGCGCCGCGTCTCGGCGCTCAGCCTGCCCATGTTGTTGCGGGTGATGAATTATTCGGAACAGGGACTGGACGAACTGCCGGCCACCGCTGCGGCCGGCGCACGCAATGGAGTCATTCACGACGATGCTTGAACGCGAACTCACAATATCCAACCGCCTCGGGCTGCACGCGCGCGCCACTGCCAAGCTGGTGCAGACGCTGGCCGGCTTCCGCTGCAACGCCACGTTGGCCGCCAAGGGACGCGAGGTGAATGCCAAGAGCATCATGGGCGTCATGCTGCTGGCTGCCGGCCAGGGCACGCCGGTCACCGTCCGCATCGAGGGCGAGGACGAGGCCGCCGCCATGCAGGAAGTCGTGTCGCTGTTCGAACGACGATTCGACGAGGACGCCTGATGCGGGCGCTGCTGCCGGGCCATGGGGCGTCGCGCGGCAGCGCGCTGGGACGCGCCCGGGTCCGGCTGCCGCATGTGCTGGATGTGGCCGAGCAGCACATCCGCCAGGACCAGCTCGACGACGAACTGGTCCGCCTGCACGACGCCGTCGACGCCACCCGCCGCGAGATGCACAGCCTGCGCGCACGCCTGCACGGCGCGCTGGCGAAGGAGGTCGGCGAGTTCCTCGACCTGCATGCCCTGCTCCTGGACGACCCCGAGCTGCTGCATGGCCTGGACGAACTGATCCGCACCGGCCGCTATTCGGCCGACTACGCGCTGCGCCTGCAACGCGACCGGCTGGCTGCCGTGTTCGATGGCATGGACGATGCCTACCTCAAGAGCCGCATGGACGACCTCGACCATGTGATCGGTCGCATCCACGCGCACCTGCACCAACGCGCCGATGACACACCGGGCGCGGCAGGCGAGATCCTGGTCAGCAACAACGTGGCCCCTTCGGAACTGGCGGAACTGCAGACACAAGGGGTGGTGGGGGTGGTCACCGCCGCCGGCAGCACGCTGTCGCACAGTGCGATCCTGGCACGCAGCCTGCACCTGCCGCTGGTCGTCGGCAATGCGCTGGCCCTGCAGAAGATCAACGACGGCGACGTACTGCTGGTGGACGGCAGCACGGGCGAGGTCGTGGTCAATCCCGACCCCGAAGACCTGCGCCGCTATCGTGAACGCCTGCGTGATGCGGCACGTGAAGCGCGCGAACTCGGCCGGCTGCGCTCCAAGCCCAGCCGCACCCGCGACGGGGTCGACATCGCGCTGTGGGCCAATGCCGAATCGCTGGAGGACGTGGCGAATGCCCATGCCCTGGGTGCGTCCGGCGTGGGCCTGTACCGCACCGAATTCCTGTTCCTGCAGCGGCGCGAGCTGCCGGGCGAAAACGAGCAGTTCCAGGTCTACCGCGATCTCGTGCTCGGCATGAGCGGACGCCCGGTGACCATCCGCACGCTCGACCTGGGCGCGGACAAGGCCGACCGCACCGGGCTCGTCGTCAGCGACGAGGACAATCCCGCGCTCGGTCTGCGCGGCGTGCGTCTCTCGCTGGCGCACACCGGCGTCTTCGACACCCAGCTCCGTGCCATCCTGCGCGCCTCCGCCTACGGCCCGGTCCGCATCCTGGTGCCCATGGTCAGCAGCCGCGAGGAAATCCTCGAGGTACGCCGTCGCCTGCGGCGCGCGGCGCTGCAGCTGCGCAAGCAAGGGCTCGAGATCGCCGAACAGGTCGGCGTGGGCGCGATGATCGAAGTGCCGGCCGCGGCGATCGCGTTGCACGCGTTCGTCGACGTGGTCGACTTCGTCTCCATCGGCACCAACGACCTTGTGCAGTACCTGCTGGCCGCCGACCGCAACAACGAAGCATTGGGCGAACTCTATTCGCCGCTTCACCCGGGCGTAGTGCGCCTGCTCCGCCACGTGATCAGCGTGGGCACGGAGCACAAGGTTCCCGTGGCGATGTGCGGCGAGATCGCTGGCGACGCCACGCTAGCGCCCATGCTGCTGGCACTCGGCCTGCGGGAGTTCAGCCTGCATCCGGCCACGCTGCTGGAACTGCGCAAGGCCATCCGCGATGTCGACCTGGGTGCACTGCAGACGCGAGCGGCCAAACTGCTGCAGGCACGCGACCGCGCCGGCATCGAGCGCTGGCTCAAGACGGCGACGACGGCCTGAGATACCTGTTGTGGGAGCGACGCAAGTCGCGATGGACCATCGGAAACGCCTCATCGCGACTTGCGTCGCTCCCACATCTGGCCCCACTTCTCCTCCGTCTCCAGGGTGTCCATAAATCACAGCCCGGGCGATAATGGTGCAATGAACGCCTGATGCCCCGGTCGCATCCGCCTGACGGATCGGCCCCATTCCGGAGTACCGAATGGTCGAGACCATCCGCCACGACAAGACCGCACGCCAGTTGCGCCTGCTCTCCGACGCGCTCGACAGCGGTCGGCTGGGGCCCGTGCGCCGGCTGGTCAACACCTTGTCGCCCGCGGAGATCGGCAACCTGCTGGAATCGCTGCCGCCCGGCAAGCGCGAAGTGGTGTGGGGCCTGGTCGATCCCGAGGACGACGGCGAAGTGCTGGTGCACGTCGGCGACGAGGTGCGCGAGAGCCTGCTGGCGGACATGGACACCGACGAAATCGTCGCCGCGGTCGAGGACCTCGACATCGACGATCTCGCGGACCTGGTCGAAGACCTGCCCGATACCGTCATCGACGAAGTCCTCAAGTCGATGGACCGCGAGAACCGCGAGCGCCTGGAACAGGTGCTGTCGTATGCCGAGGACACCGCCGGCCGCCTGATGAACCCGGACGTGGTCACCGTGCGCGCCGACGTCAACGTCGACGTGGTGCTGCGCTATCTGCGCCTGCGCGGCGAACTGCCCGACCACACCGATCATCTTTACGTCGTCAGCCGCCGCCACCAGTACCTCGGCCGTGTGCCGCTGGCCGCATTGGTCACGCACGAGGACACCACGCCGATCAACCGCCTGATCGACGACGAGCAGCCGGCGATCGACGTGGGCGAGAGCGCGCAGGAAGTGGCGCGCCAGTTCTCCGACCATGACTGGGTGTCCGCGCCCGTCGTGGACGACAACAACATCCTGCTCGGCCGCATCACCATCGACGACGTGGTCGACATCATCCGCGAGCAGGCCGAGCACCAGGCGCTGGGCGCCGCCGGCCTGGACGAGGACGAGGACCTGTTCTCGCCGGTCAAGCGCGCCGTGCGCGGCCGCGTGGTGTGGCTGGGCATCAACCTGTTCACTGCGTTCATGGCAGCGACGGTGATCAAGCAATTCGACGCCACGCTGGAGAAGATCGTCGCGCTGGCCGTTCTGATGCCGATCGTCGCGGGCATCGGTGGCAACGCCGCCGTACAGGTGCTGACGCTGATGGTGCGCGGCCTGGCACTGGGCCAGGTGGGTTCCAGCAATGCGCGGATCCTGTTGTGGAAGGAAATCCGCGTCGCCCTCATCAACGGGCTGCTGATCGGCGGCATCGTCGGCGTGATCGCCTTCGCGTGGTTCCGCAGTCCACTGCTGTCGCTGGTCATCGCATTGGCACTGATCATCAATTTCTGTGCCGCCGCCACCGCCGGCGTACTGCTGCCTCTGCTACTCAAGCGCATGAACATCGACCCGGCCGTCGCCGGCACGGTGGTGGTCACCGCGGTGACCGACGTGATGGGCTTCTTCTGCTTCCTCGGCCTGGCGACACTCATCCTGCTGCACTGAGGACGCACTCCCGATGGAACGGCTCGGCAAGGTCAGCGAATGGAATGACGACCGCGGCTTCGGCTTCATCGCGCCGCTCGATGGCGAACCGGGCCGCGTGTTCTTCCACGTGCGCGATTACCGCCTCGACGGCCGCCGTCCCGAGACCGGCGAACTCGTGAAGTTCACTGCGCAGCGCCAGCCCGACGGCAAGTGGCGCGCCCAAGCGGTCCGTCGGACGGTATCCGCCGCGCGATCTGCAACACCCCCGGCACCCGCACGGACGGCTTCGCCGCGACCCGAGTCGTGGCTAACCGGCGCAGTCGCCACCGCAGCCTATGCCTTGCTGGTGGCCTGGGCCATCGGCAACGACCGCCTTCCGCTCGAGGCGGTGTTCATATCGCTGGCGATGTCCGCCGTCACTTTCGTCGCATACGCCCTCGACAAGCACGCCGCGCAGACCGGCCGCTGGCGCACACCCGAATCGACCCTGCATCTGCTGGAACTCGCCGGTGGCTGGCCGGGCGCGTGGATCGCGCAGCAAATGCTGCGGCACAAGTCGCGCAAGCCGGGCTATCGCGTCGCCTTCTGGACGATGGTGGCCCTGCACGGCGGCGCGCTGGTCGCATGGTGCTGGATGAGGTCGTGATGGCGAAGCGATGTGCCGCTTCGGTCTACGCCGCCTGGCCAATCTGAGCCTGCTGTCCCCGGCGATCACCGCACGGGGGGCTTTCCTACACGTCGCCGCGATGTGCACCGATGCCCACCTTCGTGCGGGCTGGCGACGCTGTCGCTCCCCCATCCCGTTGGCCGCACCATGCGCCTGATCCTCACCGCCTTGCTGTGTCTGCTGATCTGGCCCGTCCTGTCGGCACCACCAACCGATCCGATGCTGGCGACGCCATACCGCGATGGCGTGCCGGTCGGCGCCTTCCTGGTCAGCGAGAAGCTGGACGGCGTGCGTGCGCGCTGGGATGGACGGGCACTGTGGACGCGTGGCGGCGCGCGGATCGTGGCACCGGCCACGTTCACTCGCGGCTGGTCTGCCGAACCCATGGACGGCGAGCTGTGGATCGCACGCGGCCGCTTTGACGACATCAGCGCCCTCGTCCGCCGCGTGGGAACCGATGCGCAGGCATGGCGTGATGTGCGCTTCATGGTCTTCGACCTGCCCACCCACCCTGGGCCGTTCGCGGAACGCGTCGTTCGCATGCGCAGCCTGGTGTCGACGGCACGCAGCGCGCATCTGGCAATGATCCCGCAGCAACGCCTCGACACCCGGGCCGAACTGGACGCAGAACTGGCCCGCGTGGTCGCCGGCGGCGGCGAGGGTCTGATGCTGCATCGGCGCGACGCGCGCTATCGCGCCGGACGCAGTGAAGACCTGCTCAAGTACAAACCCCATGAGGACGCCGAGGCACAAGTCGTCGCGCATCTGCCGGGCAAAGGCAAATACGCCGGGATGATGGGCGCGCTGCAGGTGCGCACGCCCGACGGGCGCCACTTCCGCATCGGCACCGGCTTCACCGATGCCCAGCGGGCCAGGCCTCCGCCGGTGGGCGCGTGGCTGACCTATCGCTACAACGGCCTGACGTCTACCGGACTGCCGCGCTTCGCCCGCTTCATGCGGATGCGGGACGACATGCCGCCAGCCGATCCGAAACGGTGACGCAGTCCGGTCGATCGGGCGCCTCGTTTCCCCATCGGGTTATGCTGCCGCCCGGTCCCCTTCGATTGCGACTGCCATGCGCTCTCTTGCCACCGCCTGCCTGGGCTTGCTGCTGATCCTCATGACGTCCTGTACCACGACACCCCCCATGAACCCGACCGGCGAATTCGTCTCGCGCGAGGTCGCACTCGAAGGAAAGACCTACCGCTACCAGGTGTTCGTACCTGCGGCGCGCTTCCGCCGCGGCAAGCCGCCCGTGGTGCTGTTCCTCAACGGCTCCGGCGAGCGCGGCAGCGATGGCGTGAAGCAGACGATGGCGGGGCTGGGACCGTACCTGCGCCAGCATGCCGACACGTTCCCGGGCCTGGTGGTCTTCCCGCAGGCGCCGGATGACACGGAGTGGACCGAGGCAGCCGGCCCCCTTGCGTTCGCGACGCTGGACGCGGCCGTGCGCGAGTTCAATGGCGATTCCGATCGCGTGTACCTGACGGGCATGTCGATGGGGGGCTACGGTACGTGGGAACTGGCATTGCAACAGCCGGCCCGGTTCGCCGCCCTGGTCCCGATCTGCGGAGGAATCACCGTCGACTGGACCGATGCGCGGCCGGGCCTGCGTGCGCACAGCGTTGCCAACGCCGCAGACCCGTTTGCCGCCGCCGCACAGCGCCTGAAAGACATCCCTGTGTGGATTTTCCACGGCGGCAAGGACGACGTGGTGCCCCCGTCGCAATCGCGCCGCATGGACGCCGCACTGAAGGCCGCCGACGCACGCGACGCGCGCTACACCGAATTCCCGGACGCCAACCACAACAGCTGGGACGCCACCTACGCGTACACCCCGATGTGGGAATGGCTGTTCGAACAACGCCGCGGACGTTGAGCCGTGGCCGAGCTCGTTCCCGACTACTTCACCGCGGGCTGGCGTGAGCGTGAACTGCCGTGTCCGTGCGGCTGGCAAGGCGACAGCCGTGCGATGGCCATGGAGTTGCACGATGCGGTCACCGACTACGCCTGCGCGCAATGCGGCAACCTGCTGCTGATCGTCTCGCATCCCAGCCTGGAGCAGGTCCGCCGCGCCGCCGAGGCCGGCCATGCCGAGGCCGTCGCCCAGCTGGCCATCATCGAAGAAGCCCTCACCCGCTTCCCCCCGGACGCGGGCTGATCGGCGCGCCTGCGCGCGCGCAGGGTCACGATTCCCGCCTCCACGTGCCCGCCCTGGTCGCCCCGCCCTCAATCAATGTTCTCCGCGGCCGATAACCCGGCATCTCCTGACGCCTGACGGGTGCCTGCCCGTGGCCGTGCGAGTGACCTGCAATGACTGACATGGCCGACGACAACTCCGGTTTTCCTGGCGGCCTGCGCCGGCTCTGGTCGCGGCGGCGGGACGCCGCGCCGTCGTCGTCGCGGGAACTGGCCCCGGCGGCCAGCGCCGGGCCCCGCACCAGTATCAGCGCGCAACAATTGCAGGCCCTGTTCGCACATGCCGAAGAGCCGGTCGCCCTGTTGTCCGCCTTCGCCGACGGCGTCGCCGGCCTGCCGGGGGAACTGCATGGCATGGGCGAGCGCCTGCAGTCCGCGCACGCCGATGCCGACTGGCCCCGCTACGGCCGCGCACTGCGGCAACTGGTCGACAAGTACATCCGCACGATCCAGGACGAGCCGCTGGCCGGGGAAGCCGAGCAACTGCGCGACCTGCTGCAGCACCTGCTCGTTGCCGGCATGGAGCACCTGCTGCGCGACGACGCGTTGCTGCTGCCGCAAGCGCACGCGCTGGCCGACCGCGTCCGCCAGTGGCAACCTGCCCAGCCGTTGGATGGGCTGGGCAGTGACCTGCGGGAACTTTGCCAGCAGGTCGGCCTGCGCACGCACGAGGTCAACGACGCACAGGAACTGATGCGCAGCCTGTTCGACCTGCTGCTGGAGAACGTCGGCGAACTGATCGAGGACGGCAGCTGGCTGCAGGACCAGATCGGCGCGGTGCGCCAGCTGCTGTCCGGCCCGCTGGACCGCACCGCGCTGGAACAGACCCGCGCCGGGCTGCGCGAAGTGATCTACAAGCAGGGCCTGCTGAAGCAGGGACTGGCCGAGTCCAAGGCGTCGATGAAGGAGATGATGGTGACCTTCGTCGAGCGGCTGGACGGCATGGCGTGCAGCACCGGCGAATACCACGACCGCATCAGCTTCCATGCGCAGGCCATCCGCGACAGCCGCAGCATCGCCGAACTGGGCAAGCGGATGGAGGACATCCTGGCGGACACGGCACAGGTGCAGGCGCAGGCGCTGCGCGCGCGCGACAGCCTGCTGGAGGCGCGGCGCGAGGTGGAGGAGGCCGAGCGCCGCGCGGCGGATCTCGAACAGGAACTGCAATCGGTCTCGGCGCTGGTGCGCGTGGACCAGCTGACCGAAGCACTGAACCGGCGCGGCTTCGACGAACTGTTCAAACGCGAATCCGTGCGCGCGCTGCGCAGCGGGCAGACGCTGAGCCTGGCACTGCTGGACCTGGACGATTTCCGCCACATCAATGCCGCGCACGGCCACCTGGGTGGCGATGCCGCCTTGTGCCACGTGGTAACCCTGGCGCGCGCCACCCTGCGTGCCAGCGATGCCGTCGCACGTTTCGGTGGCGAAGAGTTCGTGCTGCTGCTGCCCGACACCAGCTTCCTGGAAGCGATGGGCACGCTGGAGCGCCTGCGTGCCCGCCTCGCGCACAAGCCGCTGATCTACGAGGGCCGCGGCATCATGCCGACGTTCAGTGCCGGCGTGGCGCGCTGGGTACCGGGCGAATCGCAGGACGAACTGCTCGCCCGCGCGGACCGCGCCATGTACCAGGCCAAGCAGGCGGGCAAGAACCAGGTGGTCGCGGCACCGGAGTAAGCCACCCCGCGCAAGAGGCCCTTCAGGGCCGACCGGAACCCGTCGGCCCTGAAGGGCCTCCTACGGGCGAGGGTGCCGCCCTCACCCCAGCAACATCTCCAGCACCGCCATGCGGATGGCGACACCGTTGCTGACCTGGCGCAGCACCAGCGACTGCGGGCCGTCGGCGACCTCGTCGGTGATCTCCACGCCACGGTTGATCGGGCCCGGATGCAGCACCACGGCATCCTTGGCGGCACGCGCCAGGCGCGCGGTGGTCAGCCCGTACTCGCGATGGTAATCCTCCAGCGATGCGACAAGGCCTTCTTCCATGCGCTCGCGTTGCAGGCGCAGCATCATCACCACGTCCACGCCTTCGAGCATGGCGTCGAAATCCTGTCCCGTCCGGCAACCCGCCAGGGTGCCATCGTCGGGCAGCAGCGATTGCGGTCCGCAGACGCGGATCTCGCCCGCGCCGAGCGTATGCAGTGCATGCAGGTCGGAACGCGCCACGCGCGAATGCTTCACGTCGCCGACCATCAGCACCTTCAGGCGCGAGAAATCGGCACCCTTGGCCTGGCGGATCGTCAGCACGTCCAGCAACCCCTGGGTGGGGTGCGCGCTGCGGCCGTCGCCCGCGTTGATCAACGCAGTGCCCTCGCCCGCCTCGGCGGCCAGCGCCGCGACCGCGCCGTCGTCGGCATGACGGACGATGAATCCGCGCACGCCCATCGCCTCGAGATTGCGCAGGGTATCGCGCGCGGTTTCGCCCTTGCGCGTGGACGAGGTGGAGGCATCGAAGTTCAGCACGTCCGCACCCAGCCGCTGCGCGGCGATGTGGAATGAGCTGCGCGTGCGCGTGGACGGTTCGAAGAACAGCGTGCAGACCGTGGTGCCGTCCAGGACCTTTCGCCGCGGCGTGCGACCGAGCGCGGCATCGCGGATCTGGCCGGCACGGTCGATCAGGCGGCAGAGGGTCTCGCGGGGCAGGCCCTCGAGGGTCAGCAGGTGACGCAGGCGTCCATCCGGATCAAGTTGGGAAGTCATGGAGTTTCGTCAGGGAAGAATCAGGTCAACTGGGTCGCGTCCTGGGGAGCGGCCAGCCAGCGTTCGATGATCACGGCCGCCGCGACGGCGTCCAGCGCCACCGCGTCGCGGCGGCGCTTGCGGCCCTCGGCACGGTCCAGTGCGAAGCGTTGCGAGGCTTCGACGGAGCTGGTGCGCTCGTCCACCAGCACCACCGGCAGGTTGTAGCGCGCGCGCAGTTCGCGGGCGAAGGCGTGCGCGCGCTTGCGGATGGGCTGGTCGCCGCCGTCCAGCGTCATCGGGTCGCCGACCACCAGGCCGTCGGGCTTCCACTCCGCATGCAGCTTGTCGATCGCCGGCCAGTCCGGCCCGTGGCCATGCACGTCGATCACCGCCAGCGCACGCGCGCCGGTGCCGAACGCGCTGCCGACCGCCACGCCGATGCGGCGGGCGCCCACGTCGAATCCCAGTACGGTGCCATCCAGCTTCATGCCACCTGCCTCCGTTCGATCACGCGTGCGCCATCCTGCACCGGTCGCTGTGGAGACAACGTCTGCGGGCGCAGGCAGAGGCTCATGCGTGGCCGCTGTAGTCCGTCAGGCGCGTCATGTCCACGCCGATCCGCTGGCCTGCCGCCTGCCAACGCCGCTCCAGCGGCAGCGCGAACAGCAGTTCGGCATCGGCGGGCGCCGTCAGCCAGCTGTTCTCGCCCAGTTCGTATTCCAGCTGGCCTGCTCCCCAGCCCGCACAGCCCAGCGCCATGACGGCGTTTGCCGGACCCTCGCCTACCGCCATCGCTTCCAGGATGTCGCGCGAGGTGGTCAGGTACAGGCCGTCCGCGACTTCCAGCGTGGACTCCCACGCGCGCGCGTCGTCATGCAGCACGAAGCCGCGCTCCGGATGCACCGGCCCGCCCGCCAGCACCACCTGGTCGTCCAGGCGCGGGTTGTGGGAAGCGAGGTTCATCTGCCGCAGCACTTCGCCCAGCGTGTACTCCGACGGGCGATTGACGACCACACCCATGGCGCCTTCGTCGTCGTGCTGGCAGATCAGCGTGACGCTGCGCGCGAAATTGGGATCGGCCAGCGCCGGCAAGGCGATCAGCAGCTGGTTGGCCAGGGGCGTGGCGGCATCGTGCATGGGCGTCATTCTAGCCCGGACCCGCGCGGGCGGTTCCTGTCCGCAACACGGCCTAGAATCGGGAATCCCCTTCCTGGCCGATCTTCCATGTCCGGTTATTGCGATATTGCCCCCGGCCACCCGCTGCACGGGCCCTACCACGACCGCGAGTACGGGTTCCCGCAACGCGAGGAAGCGGTCCTGTTCGAGCGCCTGCTGCTGGAAATCAACCAGGCCGGCCTGAGCTGGGAGACGATGCTGAGGAAGCGCGAGGGTTTCCGCGCCGCCTATGGCGGCTTCGACGTGGACACGGTGGCCCTCTATGGCGAGAAGGACCGTGCGCGGCTGATGGCGGACGCCGGCATCATCCGCAACCGCTTGAAGATCGACGCCGCGATCCACAACGCGCAGGTCGTCCAGCGGCTGCGTGCCAGCCATGGCGGCTTCGCGGCATGGCTGGATGCCCACCATCCCCTGCCGAAGGCGGACTGGATCAGGCTCTTCAAGAAGACTTTCCGCTTCACCGGCGGCGAGATCACAGGCGAATTCCTGATGAGCCTGGGCTACCTGCCCGGCGCGCACCGCGAGGATTGCCCCGCGTTCCGCCGTGCTGCCAAACACCGGCCGCCGTGGATGACGGCCACCGGGCATTGATCCCACGCAACACGTGCGTGCCACCAAGGTCGTATCCTGCGGCGCAACACCCCACCGCGATAATCCGCGTTTCGCTCACTGGATGCCCAGCCCGATGCCACAGGAAGACCGTATCCGCCACGCCGGCCTGCGCGACCGCGTGGTCAGCGCCGAACAGGCGGCCGCCCTGATAAAGCCCGGCGAGACGGTCGCCATGAGCGGCTTCACGGGCTCCGGCTACCCCAAGGCGGTGCCGCTGGCGCTGGCCGCGCAGATCGAGCAGGCCCATGCGGACGGACTGCCGTTCCAGATCAAGCTGATGACCGGCGCCTCGACTGCGCCCGAACTCGACGGGGCCCTCGCCAAGGCCGACGCCATCGCCCTGCGCATGCCGTTCCAGAGCGACCCGGACGCACGCAAGCGGATCAACGACGGCACGCTGGACTACATCGACATCCACCTGAGCCATGTCGCCCAGCATGTGTGGTTCGGCTTCTACGGTCCCATCGACACGGCGGTGATCGAGGTCTCGGCGATCCGCGAGGACGGCACGCTGGTGCCGTCGACCTCGGTCGGCAACAACAAGACCTGGCTGGACCTGGCGAAGAAAGTGATCATCGAGGTCAACGACTGGCAGCCTGCCGACGTCGACGGCATGCACGACGTCTACTACGGCACGGCCCTGCCGCCGCACCGCAAGCCGATCCCGCTGGAACACGTGCAGGACCGCATCGGTGAGACCGCCCTGCGCTGCGACCCGGACAGGATCGTCGCCGTCGTGCGTACGCACGGACCCGACCGCAACAGTCCGTTCACGCCCATCGACGCCACCAGCGAGCGCATCGCCGGACACCTGATCGACTTCCTCAAGCACGAGGTCGCGCTCGGCCGCCTGCCGCCGAACCTGCTGCCGCTGCAGTCCGGCGTGGGCAACATTCCCAATGCCGTGCTGGCGGGGCTGGCGAAGAGCGGCTTCCGCGGCCTGACCGCGTTCACCGAGGTGATCCAGGACGGCATGCTCGACCTGCTGCGCGAAGGCGTGCTGGACGTCGCGTCATGCACCGGTTTCGCGCTGAGCCCGGAAGCCAACGAAGCGTTCAAGCGCGACATCGCGTTCTACCGCGAGCGCATCATCATGCGCACGCAGGAGATGTCCAACCATCCCGAACTCGTGCGACGCCTGGGTTGCATCGGCATGAACGGCATGATCGAAGCCGACCTGTACGGCAACGTCAATTCCACCCACGTGATGGGCAGCCGCATCCAGAACGGCATCGGCGGCTCGGGCGACTTCGCACGCAACGGTTTCATGTCGGTGTTCCTCAGCCCGAGCACCGCCAAGGGCGGCAGCATCTCCGCGCTGGTGCCCATGGTCAGCCACGTGGACCACACCGAGCACGACGTTTCGGTGATCGTCACCGAACAGGGCCTCGCCGACCTGCGCGGCCTCACGCCCAAGCAACGCGCCCGCCTGCTGGTCGCCAACTGCGCACACCCCGACTACCGCGACGCGCTGCAGGACTACTTCGACCGCGCCCTGCATCACAGCTATGGCAAGCACACCCCGCACCTGCTGCCGGAAGCGCTGTCGTGGCACCAGCGGTGGTTGGATACGGGCAGCATGAAGGGCTGAAGCCCTCTGTAGGATGGGTTGAGCCGAAGGCGATACCCATCATCGCTGGATCATCAGCGCCTTGATGACGGGTATCGCCTTCGGCTCAACCCATCCTACCTGTCTCGTCAGGCACTACGCTCCACCAGCCGCTGCCGCTTCATCACCGCCAGCACCCGCAGCGCACGCGCCATGAACATCCCGCTGAAAAGTCCGTACGTACCGGCGACCACAACGACCGCAGTTGTCGTCCCGAGCACGCCCGGCTTCATGGCATGGACCACCGCCACCGCGTACTTGAAGAAGAAGATGCCCATCATCAACGCCAGGGGCACCCAGCTGCCGGCGACGGTGAACCGCCGGGTCTCGGCATCGTAGGACGCGCGGTGCGAAGGCACCCGCACCAGGGCGATGGCCACCACGGCGACCCACGCGCAAGCCCATGCCGCCAGCGCCGTGACGTGGGCATCGAAGGTCGACCAGACCGAGTACAGCGACCAGGCCAACATGGCGAGCGGCAGCACGATGAGGCGGCCGCGAGAAACCCGACGCGTCCTGCTCTGGAGGTAACCCAGGTAGACCAGGCCGAAGAACAGGCCGAAAACCCAAAGGGGGGTGTGCGAGAGGATCTGCGTCATGGGGCAAGGGTCCTGGAGAGGCCGACATCGCGTCGGTTCCCGCACATCATCGGATCCAGCTGTCGTGCAATGAGGTGCCGGAAGTCAACATTTTCGGGTGCCGGAGGTCCTTGAAGGCAGGCGACTGCCCACGAAAAAGGGGCGGTCACCCGCCCCTTCCGTTTGACGTGTACTGCGCGGAATCAGCGGACTTCCGCAATCTCCACGCCGTCCAGCCCTTGCGCCAGCGTGCGGGCATCGCCGCCCTGGGCCAGCTTGATGCGCAGGCGCACTTCGTTCTGCGAATCGGCGAAGCGCAGCGCGTCCTCGTAGCTGATCTCGCCGGCCTGGTACAACTCGAACAGGGCCTGGTCGAAGGTCTTCATGCCGAGGTTGGTGGATTCCTTCATCACTTCCTTCAGCTTGTGCACCTCGCCTTCGCGGATGTAGTCCTGCACCAGCGGCGTGCCGAGCAGGATCTCCATCGCCACGCGGCGCGCCTTGCCGTCGGGGGTGGGAATCAGCTGCTGCGCCACCACGCCCTTGAGGTTCAGCGACAGGTCCATCAGCAGCTGGGTGCGGCGGTCTTCCGGGAAGAAGTTGATGATGCGGTCCATCGCCTGGTTGGCGTTGTTGGCGTGCAGCGTGCACAGCACCAGGTGGCCGGTTTCGGCGAACGCGATGGCGTGGTCCATGCCTTCGCGCGTGCGCACTTCGCCGATCATGATGACGTCGGGCGCCTGGCGCAGGGTGTTCTTCAGCGCCGCGTCCCAGCTGTCGGTGTCGATGCCCACTTCGCGCTGCGTGATGATGCAGCCCTCATGCTTGTGCACGAACTCGATGGGGTCTTCGATGGTGATGATGTGGCCGGTGGAATTCTGGTTGCGGTAGCCGATCATCGCCGCCAGCGAGGTGGACTTGCCGGTACCGGTGGCGCCGACGAAGATGATGATGCCGCGCTTGGTCATGGCCAGCGTCTTGATGACCGGCGGCAGGTTCAGCTCTTCGATGGTCGGGATGCGCGTCTCGATGCGGCGCAGCACCATGCCCACCTGGTTGCGCTGGTAGAAGCAGCTGACACGGAAGCGGCCCACGCCGGCCACGCCGATGGCGAAGTTGCACTCGTGGGTCTTTTCGAACTCCTCGCGCTGCGACGGCGTCATCACGTTCAGCACCAGGTCGCGCGACTGCTGCGATGTCAGCGGCGTCTGCGTGATCGGCGAGATCTTGCCGTTCACCTTGATGGATGGCGGCATGCCGGACGTGATGAACAGGTCCGACGCCTTCTGGTGCGCCATCAGCTTGAGGAACGAGGTGAAATCGATGGTGCTCATGGCGGAACTCCGGGATTCGGGGATCGGGATTGGGGATTCGTCAGAGCAAGGACCGCGAGCTTTTTGCGAATCCCCAATCCCGAATCCCTAATCTCGGCTACTCAAACAGACGCTTGTCCTTCGCGTATTCCTTGGCCTGCTGCCGGGTGATGAGGCTGCGCTTCACCAGATCCTGCAGATGCTGGTCCAGGGTCATCATTCCGTAGTTCTGGCCGGTCTGGATGGACGAGTACATCTGCGCCACCTTGTCCTCGCGGATCAGGTTGCGGATGGCCGGCGTGCCCACCATGATTTCCCAGGCTGCGGTACGGCCACCGCCGATCTTCTTCAGCAGCGCCTGCGAAATGACCGCACGCAACGATTCGGACAGCATCGAGCGCACCATCGGCTTCTCGCCGGCGGGGAACACGTCGATGATGCGGTCGATGGTCTTGGCCGCCGAACTGGTATGCAGGGTGGCGAACACCAGATGGCCCGTTTCCGCAGCGGTCAGCGCCAGGCGGATGGTTTCCAGATCGCGCAACTCGCCGACCAGGATGTAGTCGGGATCCTCGCGGAGGGCCGAGCGCAGCGCCTCGTTGAAGCCGTGCGTATCGCGATGCACTTCGCGCTGGTTGATCAGGCACTTCTGCGAGGTGTGCACGAACTCGATCGGATCCTCGACGCTGAGGATGTGGCCGTACTCGTTCTTGTTGATGTGGTCGATCATCGCCGCCAGCGTGGTCGACTTGCCCGAGCCGGTCGGGCCGGTGACCAGGATCAGGCCCTGCGGCTGCTGGATCAGCTCGCGGAACAGCGGCGGGCAACCCAGGTCTTCCAGGGTCAGCACTTCCGAGGGAATGGTACGGAATACCGCACCCGCACCGCGGTTCTGGTTGAACGCATTGACGCGGAAGCGCGCCAGCGACGGGATCTCGAACGAGAAGTCGACTTCCAGGAATTCCTCGAAGTCGCGCCGCTGCTTGTCCGACATGATGTCGTAGACCAGCGCGTGCACCTGCTTGTGGTCGAGTGCCGGGATGTTGATGCGCCGCACGTCGCCGTCCACGCGGATCATCGGCGGCAGGCCGGCTGACAGGTGGAGGTCCGATGCCTTGTTCTTTACCGAGAACGCCAAGAGTTCGGCGATATCCATGACGCTGCTTCCCCAAGTTGCTGCGAACTGGAACGTTACTTCCCCGAAGGGCAGTATAGCGCCCTTGCCGTTTCCGCCAATGGTTGGATGAACATGCTCGCCGACGCTCTCAGCGAGACCCTGCAACGTCTTGAAAACGCAGCGGATGCCGCCCATCGGCCAGCACCCGATCTGCTGGCCGTGTCCAAGCTGCACCCCGCCGCCGCCGTGGCCGCACTGGCCCGTGCCGGGCAGCGCGCCTTCGGCGAGAACTACGTGCAGGAGGCGCAGGCGAAGATCGGCGAACTGGCCGCCATGGGGCTGGAATGGCATCTCATCGGCCACCTGCAATCGAACAAGGCCGAGATCGCCGCACGCATCTTCGACTGGGTGCAAACGGTAGACCGTCACACATTGATCGGCGCCCTGTCACGCTATCGGCCTGCGGATCGCCCGCCCCTGAATGTGCTCATCCAGGTGAACATCGACGATGAGGCCAGCAAGCACGGCTGCCATCCCGACGAGGTGATGACCCTGGCCGATGCCATCGCCGCGGCACCGGGGCTGCGACTGCGCGGACTGATGGCGATTCCCGCCCCGCATCCGGACCCGGCCGCACGCGCGGCGGCATTCAGTCGCATGAAGTCGCTGCAGGATGCGCTGGCGTCGCGGCACCCTGGCATCGACACTCTGTCGATGGGCATGAGCGACGATTTCGCACAGGCCATCGCGCATGGCGCCACGATGGTCCGTATCGGCACCGCACTGTTCGGCGCGCGGCCGGTGCGAACCGCTTGATTCTGCCTCCCACCCCGCCGCTTCCACGAGGCTCCACCTCATGACCCGCTCGAACACTTCCCCTCTGTTGACGCATCCGCTTGCCTTCATCGGCGGCGGCAACATGGCGCGCAGCCTGATCGGTGGCCTGGTCAAGCGCGGCGCGGATCCCTCGCGCATCCGCGTGGCGGAACCCGCGGAACCCCTGCGTGCCGCGCTGGCGGCGGATTTCGGCGTGCAGGTCTTCGGCGAAGCAGGCGAAGCCGCTTACGGTGCCGATACCTGGTTGTTCGCGGTGAAGCCGCAGGTGATGCGCGCGGTGTGCGAAGGCCTCGCGCCGCTTGCGCAGTCGCAGCGGCCATTGGCTGTGTCCATCGCGGCCGGCATCACGACCACGCAGATGCAGCGCTGGCTGCGTGGCGGCGTGCCGGTGGTCCGCAGCATGCCCAACACGCCCGCCCTGCTGGGTGCCGGCGTCACCGGGCTGCACGCCAGCAGCGAAGTCGATGCGGCGGGCCGGCAGCGCGCCGAGTTGCTGCTGTCCGCAGCAGGACCGACGGTGTGGATCGAGGCGGAGGCCACGATGGATGCGGTCACCGGCGTATCGGGAAGCGGGCCGGCCTATGTCTTCCTGCTTGCCGAAGCGATGGAAACGGCGGCGAAGGCGGAAGGCCTGTCCGACGAGGCGGCACGTACGCTGGTACTGCAGACCGTGCTGGGCGCGGCGCGCATGCTGACCGAGAGCGGTGAAACCCCGGCCGAGCTGCGCCGCCGCGTCACCTCGCCCAATGGCACCACGCAGGCGGCCATCGAGACCTTCCAGGCGGGCGGCTTCGAAACGCTGGTGGCGCAGGCCGTGCATGCCGCCACCGTGCGTGGTGGCGAGTTGTCGGCGGCGAACGACTGAACCTGCATCCGCCTCCTTCCCGACGTCGTACGCTACCCAGGCCCACATCCCCCATGCCCATGAAACGATTCGCCGCCCCGTTCGTCCTGGTCCTGCTGTCCGCCTGCTCCGGCGGCGAGGCCCCGCGCACCGCGGAGTTCGTGCAAGCCACGCCGGCCGAGGCCGACTTCGGTACCCTGCGCGTGCGCTACAACGCGCTGCCAACGCTGGCGTTGAGCGAGGCGGTCGCCAGGCAGTACGGCGTGCCACGCGACGCCGGCACGGCGCTGGTGCTGGTCGCGCTGCGCACCGTGGACGGTGGCGAAGAGTTCGATGCGGATGGCAACGTCAGCGTCACCGCGCACGACCTGTCCGGCGCGCGGCAGGCCATCACGCTGCGCAAGGTCGACGCCGGCGGCTACGCGGACCATATAGGCACGGCGCGCATCTCGCCGCGCAATTCCTACCGTTTCGAAATCGAGGTGACGGCCGGCGGTCGAACCGAGACGGTGAAGTTCCAGCGGAATTTCTGACGGCCAGCTCGTCCCATGCAGGAGCGACGCAAGTCGCGACCGCACGCCATCCGTGACATCGACCCATGGCAAACGTGAGGATCGCGAACGTCCCGTTCCGTCTCGCGACGTCCAGTCCGCGGTCGCGACCTACGTCGCTCCTACAACGGACACCCGCCTCACGCGCGCCGCGCCGCCCACCCCTGCACGATCGCCGCGATCGCCCGCACGCCATCCGTCAGCGCCGCCGGACCCGGCTGCAGGATCAACGGCGACTTGATCTCGTGGAGTTCGCCGTTGCGCACGGCGGGAATGGCATCCCAACCCGGCCGTTGCGCGACCTTGTCGGGGCGGAACTTCTTGCCGCACCACGAGCCGAGGATGATGTCCGGCGCGCGCCGCACGACCTCGCTGCCGTCGGCGAGGATGCGCTGCTTCGCCAGCGGCTCGCGCGCCATCTCGGGAAACACGTCATCGCCACCCGCGATGCCGATCAGTTCCGACACCCAGCGGATGCCGGTGATCTGCGGTTCGTCCCACTCCTCGAAGTAGACCGCCGGTCGGCGCGGCAGGCGCGCGGCCTGCGCACGCACGTCATCCAGCCCGCGCTGCAGCGCATCGGCATACTCGTTGGCGCGCGCGGCGGCGCCGACCAGTGCGCCGAGCCGCCGGACGTAGTCGACGATGCCGTCCACGCTGCGGTGGTTGCTGATCCAGACCTCCACGCCATGCCGCACGAGTTCGGCGGCGATATCGGCCTGGATGTCGGAGAAACCGATCGCGAGATCCGGCTGCAGCTTCAGGATCTCGCCGATCTTCGCGCTGGTGAACGCGCTGACCTTCGGCTTCTCCTTGCGGGCCTGCGGCGGCCGCACGGTGAACCCGCTGATGCCGACGATGCGGTCCTGCTCGCCCAGCGCATACAGTGTTTCGGTGGGCTCCTCGGTGAGGCAGACGATGCGTTGCGGGCCCATGGTTCAGTCGACCAGCCGCTTGCGGAAATACACCACGCGCTCGGTCTCCTCGAAGCCGCAGGCCGCATGCGCCGCATGGCTGGCGGTGTTGTCGAGCAACGCATCCGACGCCAACTCGACGCAGCCGCGTGCACGCGTCCAGGCTTCCACCTGCGCGATCAGCGCACGCCCCACGCCACGTCCGCGCCAGGCGGGGGCGACATACCAGCCCTCCAGGAAACCGACCGGCGAGCCGTCGGTACCGTTGACGTAGTCGTGCCGAAGACTGGCTTCGGCCAGGCCGATGGCATGGCCCTCCCCGTCGAAGGCCAGCCATGCGACGCCGCGCGTGGCGTCCCAGACCCTGGCCTCCTCACGCAGTTCCGCAGCATCGGCATCCGGCCACAGTCCAGCGCGCAATGCGACCCAGGCCGTGACGTCCGACGGCGCGGCCTCCGCGATACGTACCTCGCTCAAGGAAACAGCATCCGCTTGCTCCACGCTCCAGCAGCATCGCATTCGTAGCGCCAGCGCTCGTGCAGCCGGAACTGCGCGCCGTACCAGAACTCGATCGCCTCCGGTGCCACGCGGTAACCGCTCCATCCGTCCGGGCGCGGCACGTCGGCACCGGCGAAGCGTGCCTCCACCTCCGCCATGCGCGTCTCAAAGGCTTCGCGCGAATCCAGCGTCTCGGACTGGATCGAAGCCCACGCGCCCAGCTGGCTCTGGCGTGGGCGGGAGGCGAAGTAGGCATCGGCTTCGGCATCGCTGACCGCCGTCACCGTGCCCTCCACGCGCACCTGGATGCCGGCCTCGCGCAGGCTGCGCCACAGGAACAGCAGCGCGGCCCACGGGTTGTCGTGCAGCTCGCGCCCCTTCTGGCTGTGGGTGTGGGTGTAGAAGACGAAGCCCAGTTCGTCGAACGCCTTCAGCAACACGGTGCGTGCGGAGGGACGGCCGTCCGGCGTGGCGGTGGCCAGCGTCATCGCATTGGGTTCGACTTCGGTGCCCGATGACTTGGCCTCGCCGTAGAGTGTGGCGAACGTGGACAGGGCTTCGGCGTACAGATCGGTCATGGCGTGGTCAGGGCAGCGCCCGCGTGCCGGGCATGCGCTATTGTCGCGCGATGAGGCAGGCTGCGCATCCCGAGGGCTTTCCCGACGTTCTCGTCCGCGACGCGCTGGCCGCCGCGCTCGCATTGCCTGCGCGCACGCCGGTCTTCGCCATCACCGGCCTGCAGGGAAGTGGCAAATCGACGCTGGCCCGCCAGATCGCCACGCAGGCAGAAGCGGCCCACCTGCGCGTCGCCGTGCTGTCGCTGGACGACCTGTACCTGACCCGTGCCGATCGTGTGCGTCTTGCCGGAGATGTGCACCCCTTGCTCGCCACGCGCGGGCCGCCGGGGACCCATGACGTGGCGCTCGGCTGCCGCGTACTGGATGCGTTGCGTGCCGGCGAGGACATCGCACTGCCCCGGTTCGACAAGCTGGCCGATGACCGTCTGCCAGAGACCGGATGGCCACGCATCGCGGAACGGGTGGACCTGGTGCTGTTCGAAGGCTGGTGCCTGAACGCCGTGCCCGAGGACGACACGGCCCTGCACGTGCCACTCAATGCGCTGGAACGCGACGAAGACCCTGGCGGCGTGTGGCGCCGGTACTGCAACGACGCCCTGCGCCGCGACTATCCCGCGCTGTGGTCGCGCATCGACGCGCTGTGGTTCCTGCAGCCGCCGGGCTTCGACATCGTGCGGACCTGGCGCTGGCAGCAGGAACAGGCGATGGTGGCGCAGGACCCTGCACGCACCGGCATGGATCGCGCGCAGCTGGACCGCTTCATCCAGCACTACGAGCGGACCAGCCGGCACCTGCTGGCGACGCTGCCGGGAATGGCGGACAGGACGATAGCGCTGGATGAGGCGCGCACCCCGCGTCTGTAGGTGTAGGAGCGACGTGAGTCGCGACCGCACGCCCGCAGGTTCAGCGGCGCATGAGGCTCGGCATTGTCATCCCGCCCAGGCAGTTTCCGTTCGTGTCCGATCCGCGGTCGCGACTCACGTCGCTCCTACAGGGGTACGCTGATGGCGTCACGCCACTACGAAACTGATCCGCAGGTTCACGCGCCACTCGGTGACGTTGCCGCCATCGTCGGTGACGACCTTGATCTCGTTGACCCAGGCCCCCTTGATGTTCTTCACGGTCTCGGACGTCTTTTTCAGGCCCACCTTCACGGCGTCTTCCATGCTGGTCTTGGATGACGCATTGACCTCGATGATCTTGGCGACGGACATGGTGCTTCCCTCCTCGGTTGCCCCGGCAAGACGCCGGACGGCCACCGTAGACCCGCCGGTGTTAAGGCCACGCCACGCGTGGGCAGTGCTAGCATCTGGAGCATCATGAATCCGGCCCCCAACCTGATCCTGGTCGGCCCCACCGGGGCCGGCAAGACATCCATCGGCAAGCGCGTGGCCGAGCGCTTCGGGCTGGTGTTCGTGGACGCGGACCAGGCCATCGTCGATCGCACCGGCGCCAGCATCACCAGCCTGTTCGAGCACGTCGGCGAAGCCGGCTTCCGCGAGCGCGAGAAGGCGACCCTGGGCGAACTGCTGGCCGGCCATGGCCAACTGGTCTCCACGGGCGGCGGCGCGGTCCTGGATGCGGACAACCGCGTCCTGATGAGGCAGCGCGGCTATGTGGTCTACCTGCAGGTCAGCGTGGAGGCGCAGTTGCGCCGGCTCGGCCGCTGCACCAACCGCCCGTTGCTGCAACGCCCGGACCGCGAACAGGTATTGCAGGACATGGCCACCCTGCGCGAGCCGTTTTATCGTGACGTGGCGGACCTGACCCTGGACACCGACGGCCTGACGCCGCCCGAGGCGACCGCCCGCCTGACCCAGCTGCTGGCGCATCGCTGGCAGCCCATCGAAGAGAACGCATGAGCAACGCACGCACCGTCGACGTCGGCGGCGAGACGCCCTACACCATCGCCATCGGCCCGGGACTGCTGTCCGATGGCACCGCGCTCGCCGGACACGTGCGCGGCCGGCACGTGCTGCTGGTCAGCGACTCCATCGTCGCGCCGATGTACGCGGGCAGGGTGCGCGAAGCCCTGCATGCCGCGCGCCCCGACCTGGCCATCGGCACCTTCATCCTGCCTGCGGGCGAAGAGTCGAAGACGCTGGCGCATTTCGGCCATGCCATCGAGGCACTGGCCACGCTGGGCGCCACCCGCGACGCCTGCGTGATCGCGCTGGGCGGCGGCGTGGTCGGCGACCTGGCCGGCTTCGCGGCGGCCTGCTGGATGCGCGGCGTGGACTGCGTGCAGGTGCCCACCACGCTGCTGTCGATGGTGGATTCGTCGGTGGGCGGCAAGACCGCCGTCGACATCCCGCAGGGCAAGAACCTGGTGGGCGCGTTCCATCCGCCACGGGCGGTGTTCGCCGACACGGAGGTATTGGCGACACTGCCACCGCGCGAATTGCGCGCCGGTCTGGCCGAAGTGATCAAGTACGGCGCCATCCGCGATGCGCGCTTCTTCCAGTGGCTGGAACAGGAACGCGAAGCGCTGCTGGCGATGGACGGCGAGGCGCTGGCACTGGCCATCGCCGCCAGCTGCGAGCACAAGGCCGAGATCGTGGCGCGCGACCCGCTGGAAAAGGGCGAGCGAGCGCTGCTGAACTTCGGCCACACCTTCGGCCACGCCATCGAGACCGAGCAGGGCTACGGCGGCCTGGGCAACGACAACCTCAACCATGGCGAAGCCGTGGCGGTGGGCATGGTGCTGGCCGCGCGGCTTTCCGCCGGACTCGGCATGGCCCCGGCGACCGACACCGACCGCCTGGAAACCCTGCTGGCGGGCTACGGGCTGCCGACGCATATTCCGGCCGGACTGGCGCCGGAGGCCCTGCTTGCCCGCATGCGCCTGGACAAGAAGAACCTGGCCGGGCGCCTGCGGCTGGTGCTGTGGCGGGGCCTGGGCCAGGCCGATGTGGTGCCGGACGTGGACGAAAGCCGCGTGCTGGCGCTGCTGTCCGGCTAAAATGCCGGCATGCGCGTCTTCCTCCAGCAACGCCCCGACGCGGGCGAAGCGCCCCGCTACGTCCAGCTGACCCTGCAGCCCGATCTGTTCGGCGGCTGGGAGCTGTTGCGCGAAACCGGCCAGATCGGCGGTCGCGCCACGCTCAAGCGCGAACAGTACCTGCTGCAGGACGAGGCCAACGCGGCCTTCGAGAAGGCCCGCGACAGCCACCTCAAGCGTGGCTTCCAGCTGATGTTCGCCCGCGGCGCCGACGCGCCCAAGTAACCCTTTCCCCCGGATTCCCGATGACTGCCCTCAAGAACGATCGTTTCCTGCGCGCCCTGCGCCGCGAACCCGTGGACCGCACGCCCGTCTGGCTGATGCGCCAGGCCGGCCGCTACCTGCCGGAGTACCGTGCCACCCGCAAGGAGGCCGGCAGCTTCCTCGGCATGGCGAAGAACCCCGACATCGCCTGCGAAGTCACCCTGCAGCCGCTGCGTCGCTTCGACCTGGACGCGGCGATCCTGTTCTCCGACATCCTGACCATCCCCGATGCGATGGGACTGGGCCTGTACTTCGTCGAAGGCGAAGGCCCGAAGTTCGAGCGCACCGTGCGCAGCGCCGCCGACGCGGCCAAGCTCGGCGTGCCGGACATGGAAACCGAACTGCGCTACGTGATGGATGCGGTGCGCGTGATCCGGCGCGAACTGGACGGCAAGGTCCCGCTGATCGGGTTCTCCGGCAGCCCGTGGACGCTGGCCTGCTACATGGTGGAAGGCGGCGGCAGCAAGGACTTCGCGCGCATCAAGGCGATGGCGCTGAACGAGCCGGACACGCTGCATCGGCTGCTCTCGGTCAACACCGAGGCGGTGATTGCCTACCTCGCCGCGCAGCGCTCCGCTGGCGCGCAGGCACTGCAGGTGTTCGACACCTGGGGCGGCGTGCTGAGCCCGGCGATGTACCGCGAGTTCTCCCTGCCCTACCTGCAGCGCATCGCGAAGGAGCTGCAGCGTGGCGAGGGTAGCGAACGCACGCCCTTGATCCTGTTCGGCAAAGGCACCGCCGCCTATCTCGAAGACCTGGCCGACACCGGCGCCGATGGCGTCGGCGTGGACTGGCTGGTGGAGTTGTCCGAAGCCGCACGTCGCACGCAGGGCAAGGTCGCGCTGCAGGGCAACCTGGATCCGGCCACGCTGTACGGCTCGCCCGACGCCATCCGCCGCGAGGCGCGCCGCGCGCTGGACAGCTATCGCGACGGCAACGGCGGTTCGCGCGAGGGCCACGTCTTCAACCTTGGCCACGGCATGTCGCCGGACATGAACCCGGACCACGTCGCGGTGCTGGTGGACGAAGTGCACGCCTACAGCGCGCGCTGATCCACGCCCTTTCCCGCCGGAGTGACGCAATGGAATGCCGCCCCCTGCTCGCCCCCGCTGCCGCCAGCCTGTTGCTGATGGCAGGGGCACATGCCCGCGCCGAAGACAACCGCGCGCCACACGTCCTGCATGTTGCCGGAGGTGACTTCCCGGCGCTGGTGATGGTGGTGTCGGGTGACCACGCATCGCACGCACTGGACGTCGCGCCGGGCTGCGAACGCATCCGCGCACGCCGCCTGGATGAACTCGCGCCCGGATGGCGGCAACACGTGGTCCGCGTGGAACTGGATTGCGATGACGCCATGGCCGATGACGAAAGCGAAGCGCTCACGGCCGTGAATGCCCGTGCGCTGCTGCATCCTGAGCGCGTGCGGTTGGCGGGCCAGCCGGTGACGGAAGTGCGCCTGATGGATTCCCAGCGCTGGGGCGATCATCAATACGTGCTGGCGACGCCTTACGTCAGGGCCGCGCCCGCGCTGCGGCGGTTCGTCGAAGACACATGCCGCGAACAGGCCATCGCGCAGGAAGCAGTGGACATGGCCTGCACGATGCTGAAAGCCGACGATGGCCTTTACCTCCCGGCCGGCGATACCGGCGGGATCTGGATCCACGCCGATCCGGACGACGCCACCCGTACGCTGTACGTCGAAGCCTGGGCGGACTGAGGCCATGCGCGGCCTTGCCCTGTTCCTCCTGGCCTGCATAGCGCCTTCATTCGCTGAAGCAGGCGGACAACCGGCCTTCGTCGGCACGTATGGCCACGGCGCGACCGCACTCCCCGATGACGTGGTGTGGATCGTGCAGCAGGCAGGCGACCACTGGCGCGTCGTGCAGGTGGCCGATGGCGCGGCGTCCGACGCGCATCGATTGCAGCGGCGTGGCCGCGACGCATTCTGGGCCCGCATGGATTGGCCCGAGGGCACCGGCGCCGAAGCGGACTGCCTCAGCTGGGGCGAAAAGCCCGGATCGCTCGAAGACCTGCTGTCGGATGTTCCGCCCGTGCCTTCCGCCCCCGGCGAAGACTACGGCCATGCCCTGCTCTGCCACGTGCCGCAGCCGTCACGCGCACGGATCGCGTGGCTGGCGGACAACACCAGCGACTGGTTCTATTACGACCCTGTGTTCGGCGTGATCGAAGTCCGCGCGTTGCGCTGAGGACGCAGGATCACCCCACGCCCGTGCGGCGTCCGCGCAGCCGTGGCGTGGTGCCGTCCGAGCGCTCCGGCGGCAGGCGGTATTCGAAGCGGATCTCGCGCATGCCGTCCGGCACGGCGATCTCCATCATCTCGGGCGACACGCACCGGCCCCGCAGCACGTCGCGGATCGATTGGGCCTCGCTGCGCAGCCGCGCCATGTCCTGCTCGCGTGCGATCACCGCCGGGCGAAGATAGACCGTATCGTCGGCGATCCACATTTCGTCCTCGCGCCCGTCGTTCGTACTGGCCATCACCGCCTCCGGCCTCACGCCGCCCACAGGCAGCGGACTGACCTGCAGGATCTGCCGGCAGCGTCCTGTGTTCAGCACGCGCACCTCCTTGGCGAAGCCGGCGAGCAAGGCCTCGGCCTGCCCCTGCACATCCTCGTCGGAAGCAGTATCGGCCTCCACGCTGTAGCGGATCTTGATGAAGTACAGGTCGCGCACGGTCATCGCGAGCACGGACCGGTACCGCTTCTCGCGCATCGGGATCTCCATCGCGAACGAACGTGCCTTGACGGCCAGGTCGCCCAGCATCCCTTCGCCCGCCACCGGCTGCGAGGGGAGCGTCCGCGCGTCGCCCAGGCGCACGTCGCCGGCGCCGCGTTCGCGCGCGATCTGTACGATTTCGTCGACGCTCTGGTCGAACACGCGCTCGAATGCCGGATCGAACATCACGCCGGCCGGGTACAGGTACAGGTCCATCCAGCGATCCGGCTTGCGGGTGTCCTGGTAACGCACCGACACGCCCAGTTCCTGCTGTTCGTAGCGTTTTTCGCCGACGGCCTCCCAGTCGCCCACGCGCAGCGGGTACAGCGCGCGACTGTCGGTGATGTAGTCGCCCAGCAACGGAGGCTGCTGCGTTTCGGCAGCCGCAGTGCCGGTCAGCGCCAGTATCAGCACCAGGAGCACGCCGAGCCCGGGTTTCGCGACCTTCAAGATGCTTCTCCCTTCTCCGGCCCGTCGCTGCGTTCGAGGAGCAATGCGATTGCCATGGCCAGCATGTCGCCGGTCACCGGCTTGCGGATGAAGTCGTCGAAGCCGGCCTGCCGCGCGAGCGGCTCTGCCTCCGCATCGGTGCGCGCGGTCAGCGCGATCAACGGCATGGTCACGCCCCGCAACCGCAACTGCTGCGCCAGCGCCATGCCATCCAGCCCGGGCAGGTCCAGGTCGAGGAACGCCAGGTCGAAGGCAGTGCCCGCGACCTCGGTCAACGCCGCCAGTCCGTGGGGAGCGTGCAGCACGCGATGGCCGCGCGCGCGCAGCAGCCCCGCCACCACGTCCGCCACCGTCGCATCGTCCTCGACCAGCAGGATGTCCAGCGGCCTCACCTGCGTCAGCGTACCCACGGGTGGCGCCGGCGCCTGCACCGGTTCGCCAGCACTCGCGTGCAAGGCCGGCAGGTCGACGGAGAAGCGCGTGCCCTTGCCCGGTGCGCTCTCCACCTCGATGCGCCCTCCCATCGCCACCGCCAGTTCCTGGCAGATCGCCAGGCCCAGCCCGCTGCCGCCATAGCGCGAAGTGGTCTGCGCACCCTCGGCCTGCTCGAAACGACGGAAGAGCCGCATCTGCTGCTCGGCGTTGATGCCCGGTCCGGTATCGCCCACCGTCAGGCGCAAGCCCTGTGGCGCCAGCGGCAGTGCATGCAGCGAGACATGACCCGCCTCGGTGAACTTGATGGCGTTGCCCAGCAGGTTGAGCAGGATCTGCCGCAATCGCAGCGGGTCACCGCGCACCACGCGCGGCACGCCCGCCGCGATACCGTCATGGAAAGCGAGCCCGCGCTTGCCCGCCACCGGGCCCATCAGCGCGACCACGTCGCCGATCAGCGCATGCAGGTCGAACTCGATCTGCTGCAGTTCCAGCTTGCCTGCCTCGATCTTCGCCAGGTCCAGCGCATCGTTGACCAGCCGCAGGAGGTGCGTGCCCGCACGCTGGATCGCATTCGTGTAGCCCTGCTGGCGCTCGTCCAGCGGCGTGGCCTGCAGCAGTTCGGTCATGCCCAGCACGCCGGTCATGGGCGTGCGGATCTCGTGACCCAGCGTGGCCAGGAAGCGCGTCTTCGCCAGCGAAGCCTGCTCCGCCACCTCGCGCTTGTGCTCGGCCAGCTGCCATGCGCTCCGGCGACGCACCCGCCTGCGATACGCCGCGCCGGCCGCCAGCAGCATCAGCAGGCCAAGGACGGCGAACAGCGCCAGGCCCCAGGTGCTGCGCCACCATGGCGGCAGCACATGGACCTGCAGTATCAGTTCCTTCGATGCGTTGCCGGCGGCATCGAAGGCCTGCACCCGAAGGCGGTAACGGCCCGGCGTCAGCGTGGAGAACACGCGCTCGCCGCTCGAACCCTGGTCCATCCAGCCGCTGTCGAACCCCTCCAGCAGGGAGCGATAACGATTGCCCAGCGGATTCTCGTAGCTCAGCAGGCGGGTGCCCACCAGCAGTTCGTGATCCTCCGGACGCAGTTCCAGCGCCGCCATCGGTGGCAGGTGCAGCACCGTGTCGCCTCGACTCACCTGCAGGCTGTCCAGCACCAGGTTGGGCGTGATCGGTCGGGGATCGGGCAGGTGCGTGTCGAGCAGCGCCACCGAACCGTCCGCGGCCGTCGTGGCGAGCAGCCCGTCGGCGGTCATCAGTATGCCGCGATCATTCAGCTCCTGGCTCAGCAGGCCTTCGCGCACACCGAAGTTGCGCAGCAATGCGCGCGAGCCACGCAGGTTGGGATCGATGCGGAACAGGCCGCGACGCGTCCCCAGCCACACGCGCCGCTGCGGGTCCACGGCCAGGCCCGTGGACTCGACGGCCGGCAGCCCTTCCGCCGCGCCGATCCGGCGCTCGCGCACCCAGCCATCCGCCTCGCGGCGCCATGCCTCCACTCCCGACATGCGGTGCAGCCAGAGACGGTCGCCATGTTCGAAAGCGAAGGCATACACGCGCTCACTGCCCAGCGCGGGCACGGCGACGAAACGGCCGGCATCGGGGTCCCAGTGCAGCATGCCCTCCGCGCCTCCCAGCCACACGCGGCCACTGGGCGAAACCGCGATGCCCTCGATGTCGGGAAGACTGCCGCTTCCGCCCTCTTCCTTGCGGATCGTCCTGAGTACGCGCCCGCTGACGGCGTCGCGCTGCTGCACGCTGCCCATCTGCGTGACCAGCCACAGCGTGTCGTCCCTGGCCTCGACCAGCCAGTCGATGGACGTGTTGTCGGGCGCAGCATCATCCCCTTCATGCGCCCACTGCAGCATCGCGCCGGTTCGCGGATCCGTGCGAATCAAGCCATTGCGGTGGCCGATCCACACCTGTCCACGACGGTCCTCCAGCACGGAGGTGAGGCGCAGTTCCGACAGCAGGGCGGCATGGTGCGGCAGCGGCGTGACGTGGCCGCGGCGCGTATCCAGGCGTTCCACCTTGCCGGTACTGCTGGCGATCCAGACGCCGTCGGCACCCGCCTGCGACAGGCCGCGATACAGCCCGCCACCGAGCCCTTGGGCCGGCGAGAACGCGGCGATGCGCCGCCAATCCGAATGGAGATAGGCCAGGCCGCGCGTCGGCACGGGCACCCACAGGCCACCGTCCGGCAGCGCGATCACCGCCTGCAGCACGCGACCGATGCCCACGCTCTGCGCGTCGTAGTTCACCGGTGCAGGCGCGCGGTCATCCTCGGTCCGCCACAATCCTCCCTGGCTGGCCAGCCAGTACTCGCCCTGGCCGTCGCTGGCCATCGCGATCAACGCATTGGGGCGCGCGAACATCGGCGACCAGGGCGGCGACACCCAGCGGCCCTCGGGCGACCAGCGGTGCACGCCATCGGACGCACCCACCCATACCGAGCCTCCGTCGGCGGTCACCGAGTAGATGATCAGCGCATCGCCGCCGGGCAACGCCAGCCGCTGCACACGCTGGCCGTCATAGCGCGCCAGGCCGCTCATGGTGCCGATCCACAGCACGCCCTTGGCGTCGAACGCCAGCGACAGCACGCTGTCCGACGGCAGGCCTCCGGCATCCCCTGCGTCCGCCGCGAACCGCGTGATGCCGCCATCGGCCGACAACCGGTGCAATCCGCCGCCGAACGTGCCGAACCAGAGGTCATTGCCGCGACTGGTGATCGCGAACACATCGTCGCTGCCCATCTGCGGATGGGTGGCCTGGCGGTAGTGCCGGAAACCCTTCCGGTCGTTCCCCATCATGCTCAGGCCGCCGTTCTCGGTCGCCACCCAGACCCGGTCTGCGGCATCGATATGCAGCGCCTGCACCACGTTGCCGGGCAGCGATGCCGGATCGGCAGGATCGTGTCGCCACACCTTGAACCCGACACCGTCGTAACGGGCCAGGCCATCCCAGGTGGCCACCCACAGGTAACCGGCGCGATCGCGCGCAAGCGCGGGAATGGTGGTGGAAGGCAGCCCGTCACCCGCGCCGAGCAGGCGGAAGCGCGGAATCTCGGGCACGGTCGCCGGCGCGGACGCGCACAGCAGACACAGCAGCAACAGCCACCACGCACGCATCACCATTCCTGCCCGCCTTCATTCCCTGGTTGCCCCTCGGGCATCGTCGCAACGGACCGTTGCACGCGCAAGCGGGGTATCTTCATGGGCCGGCCCCTAGAATCCGTCCCCATGCCCGGATCGTCCTCCCGCCGCCTGTTGTTGCGCGCCCTCTGCCTCGCGGCCTTGCTGCCGGCGGCCGCGTCCGCGCGAGACGCACTGGCCGAGTACCGGCTGGACCCAGTGCATACACGGGTGATGTTCGCCATCAGCCACGCCGGCTTCTCGCAAGCCATCGGCACTGTCTCCGGCAGCACCGGCACCCTCGCTTTCGATCCCGGCGACTGGACGCGCGCGCGCGTCGATGTGCGCGTACCGCTGGCGCGCGTGGACCTGGGCGACGCGGACTGGAACAAGGCCACGCTGGCGAAATCCCTGCTGGATGCCGAAGACCACCCCGAAGCGCATTTCGTGTCCACGCGCGTGGAGCCCATCGACGCGGCACATGCACGAGCGCACGGGGAACTGACCTTGCGCGGCGTCACGCGCGACATCGTCCTCGATGTCGTGCTGAATGCCGTCAAGCGTCATCCGATGCCACCGTTCCGCCGTACGGTGGGATTTTCCGCCACCACGACGATCAGCCGCGCCGATTTCGGCATCACGGCATGGAAGTCGGTGATCGGCGACCAGGTGGAACTGCGCATCGAAGCCGAAGCCACGCACGACGGCAAGGCCGACGACCGCAACACCGACATCCTGCCTTCCCCGCCACCGCCGGAGCCGACGCCATGACCCTCAAGAACACCGACCAGCGCTGGGGTGCGATCAGCCAACTGTTCCACTGGCTCATCGTGGTGCTGATCCTGGTGATGGCCTACCTCGGCCTGACCATGGGCGACCTGCCCAACGGGCCGCGCAAGATCGACATCTACGCGCTGCACAAGTCGATCGGCCTGACCATCCTGGCGCTGGTCGTACTGCGCGTGCTGTGGCGTGTGTATGCCGGCGCACCGGCGCCGGTGCCGGGCACGCCCACCTGGCAGCAGCGCATCGCGTCGGTGACGCACGTGCTGCTGTACGCGCTGCTGTTCGCCATTCCGCTGTCGGGCTGGGTGCTGAACTCGTCGGCGGGCTATCCGCTGCAGTGGTTCAAGCTGTTCAACCTGCCAGCCATCACCGGGCGCAACGACGGCGTGCACGAAGCGGCCGAAGGCGCGCACGAACTGCTGTTCTGGGTACTCGTCATGCTGGTGGTCGCCCATGCCGCTGCCGCGCTGTACCACCACCTCTTCCAAGGCGACGCCACGCTGACCCGCATGCTGCCGGGCCGCGCCAAGGCCGCGTCGCCCGCCCCCGCGGCGGTCGCCGCGCCGGTGACCCTTTCCCCCACCCCGCAGGATTCCCCCGATGAAAACCCCTGACCGCGCGCGCCTCGCGCTCGCCTCCCTGTTGCTGGTCACCGCGCCGGCCATGGCCGCCGACTACGTGCAGGCCCCCGGCTCCACGCTGGTCTTTGCCAGCAACTACCAGGGCGAAACCTTCACCGGCAAGTTCGGCAGCTTCACCACCACGATGAGCTTCGATCCCAAGCAGCTGGCCACCAGCAAGCTGGACGTCGCCATCCAGCTCGCCGGCACGCAGACCGGCAACAAGGACCGCGACGACACGCTGGTCTCGGCCGACTTCTTCAACGTGGGCAAGTTCGCGCAGGCCCGCTACACGGCGAGCAAGTTCCGCGCGCTCGGCGGCAACCAGTACGCCGCCGACGGCACGCTCACGCTGCGGGGCGCCAGCAAGCCCGTGACGCTGACCTTCACCTGGACGCCCGGTGCGCAGCCGGTGCTGACGGGCAAGGCCACCGTGAAGCGCCTGGACTTCGGCATCGGCGGCGGTGACTGGGCCGATACCTCGACCATCCCGAATGACGTGGCCATCAGCACGAAGGTGGTACTGAAACCCAGGCCCTGAGACCCGGCATCTTCAGCCGGCCGGCACCGCAGGAATGCCGAAACACCCGCGCCTGCCCGCTTCGTCCGTGAGGCAGGCGCGATGTGCACCCTCCCCCGCCGCCGCAACGTCGGGACGGATGACGAGACCGAACACGTCGCCTGCCTGCGTCAGCAGGACGGTTTCCCAGATCGTGTCGTTGCTGCCCAGTTGCGGAAACCCCTGCCCATCGTGGTCCGCCGTCCGCAAGGGAGCGTCGGCGGCATCGCGCAGCATGCGGCGCAGGTTGCGCAGATCGAGATCGGCGGGCGCGCTGGTCACCGCTTTCAGCAGCACGATGCGTTCGATGGCATCCACCGGCAGCACCTGCGAGAGCGTCCGGCCTTGCCACGCGAAAGCCTCGGCACGGCCCGGGCCCGTCTTCACCAGGTCCACGTCCGTCGCCGAGGCACTGCCGGATGCGATGCCCAGCAAGGCAAGCCAATGCGACCAGGCGCGCATGTTCATGGCAGCCACGCCTTCACACGGTCCGCACTGAACGGCCAATCCAGCTCCGCCCCCGTCGCGTCGTCGCGCAGCACCGGCACCCGCGCGCCGTAACGCGCCTCCAGCACGTCGTCATGGTCGATGAAGACGCTTTCGAACGCCGGTACCCGTGAAGCGGCCAGCACGTCCAGCGCCAGATCGCACAGGTGGCAATCGTCACGCTGGTAAAGGATCAGGGGCATCGAGGTCCTCGTTCCGGCAATCTGCTGCGACGCGGGAAGGGTTGTCCGCGCCGGCGGCATAGAATACGCGGCATGGCAGTCAGCACGTTCGACCTCTTCAAGATCGGCATCGGTCCCAGTTCGTCCCACACGGTCGGCCCCATGCGGGCCGCCGCGCGTTTTGTCGCCCGCTGGCTGGAAGAACCCGGCCGCCTGCACGACGTGGCGCGGATACGTGCGGAAGTGTTCGGTTCACTGGCCCTGACCGGCCGCGGCCACGGCACCGACAAGGCCGTGCTGATGGGGCTGGAAGGCCATTACCCGAACGAGATCGACCCGGACATCATCCCGCCGGCGCTGGAGCGCATCCGCAAGGACAAGCGCCTGCTGCTGGGCGGCACCCACGCGGTCGCCTTCGACGAGAAACGCGACCTGCTGATGAACAAGCGGCAGAAGCTGCCCTACCACACCAACGGCATGCGCTTCACCGCCTACGACGCGCAGGACGAGGTGATCGCCACGCGCGACTACTACTCCGTCGGTGGCGGGTTCGTCGTCAATCAGGATGACGCCGCAGTGGATCGCATCGTCGCTGACGAGACCCCGCTGCCGTATCCGTTCAAGAGCGGCGACGAGCTGTTGGCCCAGTGCCAGCGCAGCGGACTGAGCATCGCCCAGCTGATGTTCGAGAACGAGAAGGCCTGGCGCAGCGAGGACGAGATTCGCGACGGACTCCGCGCGATCTGGAACGCCATGCAGTCGTGCATGGCGCGCGGCATCCGCGAGGAAGGCACCCTGCCCGGCGGCCTGCACGTCTCGCGGCGCGCACCCGCGCTGCACCGCGAACTGTCCAGCAAGCCCGAAGCCGCCATGCGCGATCCACTGACCGTGCTGGACTGGGTGAACCTGTATGCGCTGGCGGTGAACGAGGAGAACGCCGCCGGTGGCCGCGTGGTCACCGCGCCCACCAACGGCGCGGCCGGCATCATCCCGGCGGTACTGCACTACTACGACCGTTTCTGTCCCGGCAACAGCGAGCAGCGCGTGTTCGATTTCATGCTCACTGCCGCGGCCATCGGCATCCTCTACAAGGAAAACGCCAGCATCAGCGGCGCCGAAGTGGGCTGCCAGGGCGAGGTGGGCGTGGCGTGCTCGATGGCCGCGGGCGGGCTGGTCGCCGCACTCGGCGGCACGCCGAGCCAGATCGAGAATGCGGCCGAGATCGGCATGGAGCACAACCTGGGCCTGACCTGCGATCCGATCGGCGGGCTGGTGCAGATTCCGTGCATCGAACGCAACGCGATGGGCGCGGTGAAGGCGATCAACGCCAGCCGCATGGCCATGCGCGGCGACGGCAAGCACAAGGTATCGCTGGACAAGGTCATCAAGACCATGCGCGACACCGGCCGCGACATGCAGGACAAGTACAAGGAAACCAGCCGCGGTGGGTTGGCGGTGAATGTGATCGAGTGTTAGGCGGCATGACGTGAATCTTCACGACCTTGAAAAGCTGGCATTGCGTCTGAACGAGCTTTACGAGCAGCTTGAGATCAAACGTTATGGCCGCGTCTGGACCACTGAGGAACTGGCACTCGGGTTCGTCGGAGACGTTGGTGACCTGGCAAAGCTGATCCAGGCCAATGCCGGCGTCAGGCATATCGATGACTGCAAAGCCAAGCTTGGCCATGAACTGTCTGACTGCCTGTGGTCAATCATTGTTCTGGCGCACAAGTGCGGCATCGACTTGCAGGGCGAGTTCGTCGGAAATGTCACCGAACTGACCGAGCGTGTCTCCCGCGAACTGGGTGCAGATGCAGGTGCCACCTGACAGGTTCGCCCAAACCTGATCTTCTTTTTCGGCAGGCTTGATGCTGTCCCCCGGATACGGCCTCCGGCCTCATGCAGGCCACGCGGCAACGACAGCCTGTTGACCCGCCCCCAGATATCCCGTTCCCGGTGAACCTGTCGAACCACGAACGGGTGTGGTCAGGGTAGCCCAGGCAGAGCGCAGCCAAACCAGCGCTCCGTGAGCCCAGCCCTGGGGCACTACCGAGCTACGCGGCTACCGTAACAAGGACCGGTCCGATCACTCCGCTCCTCGAGACAGCGTCATCGAGCGCCAGCATCGCGGCGGGACGGCTCACACGCCGCGCTGTCCCGATCACAGTCAGCTGTCGCCCGGTTGTCGCGCTCGGCCATGCCTTTGCCGATGGAATACCCAAACCAGACAACCAAGCACACAAGCAGCACGGCGGGCATGAGCCATGAAGACGCGACGCTCGCCGGCTTGGGCAGCGAAGGCCCCGTAGAGATGTCGATTGGCAGCTGAGTCCCGGCGATCAGACGCACTGGTACGTCCAGAGCCGCAGCCAATGCCATGCACGTTTCTTGGGATGCTGCCGAGCCTGCCTCGATCCGCTGCAGCGTCCGCGTGCTCAGCCCGGCGACCGTCGCCAGATGCTCCTGCGACCATGCGCGCTGTTCCCTCAGAGTTCGGATCCGTTCCGCGTTCAGTTTCATGTCCATGATGGTTTCAGGGTCCATGCCAGTGTAGGTGAGCCGTAAGCGTCGGAGGAGGACCGTCCCGGTACCACGACAAGAACCCGACACCAGGGCGACACCGCCCGCGGCGATGCCGCGCTTTCCCTTTAGGCACGCGGGTCCGCGCCGATACCCTTTTTGGTAAACCTACTTACCGGAGACGCGCCCTGTCCGACCACACGGACACGACCCGCCGTGCCCGCCCGTCCTGGCGGCACCGACTGGCGGCCTGGTGCCTGCCCCTGCTGGGCGGGATGGCGGCGTTTTGTCCGTCCGCACAGGCGCTCGACCCCTCCAAGTCGTTCCACCACTACGTGCGCAATCACTGGGCGCTGGAACAGGGCCTGCCCCAGCTGAGCGTCCTGGCCATCGCCCAGGACCGGCCGGGCTACCTCTGGTTCGGCACCCAGGCCGGGCTCAGCCGCTTCGACGGGGTGCGCTTCACCAATTTCGACCTGGACAACACGCCCGGCCTGCCCAGCACGTGGATCGAGGCGTTGCACACCGATGACGAAGGACGCCTGTGGATTGGCACGCCACAGGGGCTGGCGGTGCGCGAAGGCAACCAGGTCACGCCGCTGGCCCTGGCCGACGGCGAAGCACCGGGCGTGGTGGACGTGAACGCGCTGGCGCGCGATGCCCGCGGAAGGCTGCTGGTGGCCTCGAACCGGGGCGTGATGGTGGTCGTTGGTCACCGCCTGCAGACCCTCCACCGGATCGAGGACGGCGGCGCGCTGGCCCTTCATGTCGACGCCGACGGGACGCTATGGGCCGGTAGCCGCGGACGGGTGCACGTCTTCGATGGCGCAGGCGAACGCACGCTGACACTGCCCGGCAACGTCTCCGCGGACGCGATCACCTCGCTGGCACGCCACGATGGACGGCTCTGGGCCGGGTGCGGTACCGGCCTGTTCGTGTTCGATGGCCGCCGCTGGCAGCGGCACGGCGAAGTCGCGCCGGTGAGTGGCGGCGTGCAGGCACTGCACGAGGACCACGACGGCATCCTGTGGGCGAGCACGCGCGACACGCTCTACCGCTTTCGCCAGGGCCGACTGCTGGAACGGATCCGCGCCTCAGGTCCGCTGGCGGAGATCCGCGCGCTCTACGAAGACCGTGAATCCAACCTCTGGCTGGGCAGCAACAACGAAGGCGTCAGCCGCACCTGGAACGGCTGGACGCGCCGTTACAGTCGAGCGGAAGGGCTGGCCCAGCCTCTGCTGTGGTCGGCCGCGCGGGCCCCCGATGGCCGTACATGGGTGGGCAGCGACGACGGCGTGAGCGTGCTGGAAAGCGGGCGTTTCCGCACGCTGATACCGGGACGCGCACTGCCGCATCCCGCCGCCTACAGCCTGTTGCCCGAGAACGGGCAGACGTGGATCGGAACGCGCAACGGCGCGGCGCTCTACCGCGATGGACGCGTGCAGCGTCCGCGCATGCTGGCGGCGATGGACACCGCGCAGGTCAACGGCATCGTGCGTGACCGGAGCGGACGGCTCTGGTTCGCCACCAGCACCGGGCTGTACCGCTGGGATGGCGGAGACCGGCTGCACCGCTACGCCGAACAGGCGGGCCTGCGCGACATCCGCGTGCGCGTACTGCTGGAAACCCGTGACGGCCGCCTGCTGGTCGGCACGCAGAGCGGCCTGTACGAGTTCGTCGACGAGCAGTTGCTCGCAATCCCGTTTGGCGGCACCGGCCTGGACGCGCCGCACATCGTCGCATTGCACGAACTCGCCGGCGGGCAATGGGTGGCAGGCACGCTGTCGGAGGAAATGCTGCTCCTGTTCGACGGCCAGCGCTGGACGCGCCTGGACAAGCAGCGCGGCATTCCCGCAAACGCCGCGTTCTTCTTTGGCGAGGACGCCAGCGGATTCCTCTGGGTCGGTGGCCTGCGCGGGATCTATCGGGTCGCCGTCGCGGACCTGCTGGCCGCCACCGAAGATCCCGGTGTGCGCGTCAACGCCAGGACGCTGCTCAACGAACGCGGCGACCGCCACGGCGGCCAGAAGGGGGACTGCTGCAATGGCGCGGGCAACAGCCGCGGGTTCCTGGTCGACAACGCTCTATGGCTGCCCACGCGCGACGGCGTGGTGGTGATGGCGACGGACCAGGACCTGGCCAACGCCTACGTGCCCGAATCGGTGGTCGAACGCGTGCAGGTCCAGGGCAAGTGGCGCCCGGCGGATCCCGCCGCCGACTGGTCGCTGCCCAGCGCGGCGCGCGACCTGCGCTTCGAGTTCACCACCCTCAGTTTCCAGGCCTCGGACCACATCGACATCCGCTATCGCCTGAAGGGTTACGACGAAGACTGGCGGTTGCTGGAAGACCCCCACCAGCGCAGCGCGACCTATACCAACCTGCCCGCAGGGCGTTACGTGTTCGAGATCATCGGCACCAACAACAGTGGCGTATCCGGCCGTGCCGCCGCCACGCAGTCGTTCTCCATCGCTCCGTATTTCTACGAGAGCGCATGGTTCTACCTGCTGGTGGCGGTCAGCCTGGCGATCCTGGTGGTGCTTTCCAACCGCTGGGTGCTGCGACGCCACCACAACCGGCGCATCGCACTGGAACGGCTCGTGCAGCAGCGCACGCGGGACCTGCAGCAGGCCAACCGGCAACTGGAAGCCATCAGCCTCACCGACCCGCTGACCGGCCTGCACAACCGTCGCTACCTGACCCGGCAGCTCCCTGCCGATATCGCGTACTACCAGCGCATGCCCGGCTTCGCGGCCGGGGTCGACGTACTGGCCTTCGCGCTGCTGGACATCGACCACTTCAAGTCGATCAACGATGGCCATGGCCACCAGGCGGGTGACCACGTGCTGCAGACCGTCGCGCATCGTCTGCGCACGCTGTCGCGCGACGGCGACTACGTGATCCGTTGGGGTGGGGAAGAATTCCTGATGGTGTTCAGGCCGATGCCGCGGCACGAGCTGCACGCGCTGGGCCGGCGCATCTGCACCGCCATCGCCGCACAACCGATCGAAGTGGCCGGCGGTCACCTGCAGGTGACCGCCTCCCTGGGCCTGATCGGCTATCCCCCTTTCGCGACCGCGCCCGACCTGCTGGGCTGGGAACAGCTGGTTTCGCTGGCGGATCGCGCGCTGTACGAGGTGAAGGCGAACGGCCGCAATGGCTGGGCGCTCTACGAAGCCACGACGTCGCCATTGCCTCCGCTCGATCCCGACCTGCTGCGCCGCGACCCCGGCGAGCTGGTCCGTCGCGGCAACCTCGCGTTGCGCGGCCCACATCATCCGCTCGCCACACCGCCAGCATCTCTGCCGCAGGATTGACGTCATCCGAAGGGCATCCGCGATACGCTGGCATGCCACGTTGCGGAACCGTTGCATGAAGACTGTTCGCTGGAAGCTGGCCACGTTGGCGATGACCCTCGCCACCCTCCCGCCCGCGCATGCCGAGGCACTGCCCCGCCACGGCGCACGGCTCGAGGGGTTCGACTACCCGCACCCGGTGCGGACCTTCGCAATCGCATCACAGGCCCAATCGCTGGAGATGGCCTATCTCGATGTCGCGCCTGCAGCGCCGAACGGCCGTACCGTCGTGCTGCTGCACGGCAAGAACTTCTGCGCCGCCACGTGGGAGTCGGCGATCACCGCATTGACGGAAGCCGGCTACCGCGTGATAGCACCGGACCAGATCGGCTTCTGCAAGTCGGCCAAGCCGCAGCGCTACCAGTATTCCTTCGACCAGTTGGCTGCCAACACGCATGCCCTGCTGGCGGATCTCGGCATTCGGCGCGCGGTGGTCGTGGGTCATTCGATGGGCGGCATGCTGGCCACGCGCTATGCGCTGCAGTATCCGCAGGCCACGCAGCAGCTGGTGCTGGTCAATCCGATCGGGCTGGAGGACTGGAAGGCCGTCGGCGTGCCGTGGCGGAGCATCGATGCCTGGTACGCGCGCGAGCTGAAAACCTCGTTCGACACCATCCGCGACTACCAGCGCACGGTGTACTACGGCGGCGAGTGGAAGCCGGAGTACGAACGCTGGGTGCGGATGCTGGGTGGCATGTACGCAGGCGACGGCCGCGACGCGGTGGCATGGAGCCAGGCGCTGACATCGGACATGGTGTTCAATCAGCCTGTCGTCCACGAATTTCCGCGGATCACCGTACCGACGACCCTCTTCATCGGCCAGAAGGACCGCACCGCCATCGGCAAGGATCTGGCATCCCCCGAACTGGCGAAACGGCTGGGCGACTATCCTGCGCTGGGCAAGCGGGCAGCCGCTGCGATCCCCGGCGCGACGCTGGTCGAGTTCGACGACCTGGGGCACTCGCCGCAGGTGGAAGCCCCGGCGCGCTTCAACACGGCGTTGCTGGACGCCCTGACGCCATGACGCGCCCGGAAGGGACTGCTACGCCGCCTGCGAGATCGCCAGTACGTCGTCCAGCAGCGCCGCCGCGGTGACGTCCGCGCCGGCGCCCGGGCCCTGCACCACCAGCGGCTGTTCGGCGTAGCGGTCGCTGTAGATCGCCACGCGATTGTCGGTGCCGCCACCGCCGCACAGCGGATGATCGACCGGCAGTGCCTGCAGGCCGACGCTGGCGCGTTCGGCATCGAAGCGGCCAAGGAAACGCAGGCGCGCGCCATTCCGGTAGGCGTCCTTGAAACGCGTTGCCAGCGGTGCATCCAGTTGGACGAGCGCCGCGTCCAGTTCCGCCAGCGGCAGCGCGGCGAGCTCCGCCGGCACCAGCGAATCCACCCGCACGTCTTCGGTCTGCAACGGGAAGCCCGCCGCACGCGCCAGGATCAGCAGCTTGCGGCGCACGTCCTCGCCGGACAGGTCCAGGCGCGGGTCGGGCTCGGTGAAACCGGCCTGTCGCGCCTGGCGGACGAAGCCGGAGAACGCGCGCATGCCGTCGTACTGGTTGAACAACCACGCCAGCGAACCGGACAGCACGCCTTCGACGCGATGGATGCGGTCGCCGCCAGCCACCAGCGCGCGCAGGCTGCGCAGCAGCGGCAGTCCCGCGCCGACGGTGGCGGCATCGCCGTACTGCGCGCCGGAATCCGCTCGTGCACGCGCGATGGCCTGTGCGCGCGGCAGCGAGCTGCCACTTCCCAGCTTGTTGGCCGTCACCACATGCACGCCCCGCGACAGCCATTCCGCATGCCAGTCCGCCACGGTCTCGCTTGCCGTGGCATCCACCACGATATCGCCGGCACGCAGAGCTTCGCCCTCCGCCCACGGTGGCAGGTCGTCAGCGCGGGCGACGGCCTGGTTGGCATCATCCAGTGCCTGTCGCACGGACACGTCGCAAGGCTGCAAGGCGCGTGAATTGGCCAGCCATGCCAGCGTCGGCACATGCAACGCGCGCTCCTGCAGGCGCTGGTAACGTGCGACGAAGGCACTGCCCACCACGCCCGTCCCCAGCAGCGCCAGTTTCGGCGCGGCACGCGGCGCGGTGGCCAGCCGTACGACGGTGCTCATGCGTCGGCGAGCCTGCGTTTGGACTCGGCCACCACGGCTTCGGCGCGCGCCAGGGCGGCAGCGATGTCGGCCAGCAGGTCGTCGGTGGCCTCGATGCCCACCGACAGGCGCAGCAGGCCGTCGGAGATGCCCGCCTTGGCGCGCGCTTCCGACGTCATCGCCGCATGCGTCATCGTCGCCGGGTGCGCGACCAGGCTTTCCACACCGCCCAGCGATTCGGCCAGGGTGAAGTAGCGCAGGCCCTCGACGAAGGCGCGCACGGCTTCTTCGCCGCCGTCGAGTTCGACGCTCAGCATGGCGCCGAAACCCTTCTGCTGGCGCGCCGCCACCGCATGACCGGGATGCGACACAAGCCCGGGGAAGTAGACCTTGGATACCACCGGATGCCCATCCAGCAGCGCAGCGATGGCATCGGCATTCTCCTGGTGCACGCGCAGGCGGGCATCCAGCGTGCGCAGGCCGCGCAGGGTCAGGAAGCTGTCGAACGGCGAGCCGGTCAGGCCCAGTGCATTCGCCCACCAGACCAGCTGCTGGTGGGTTTCCGCATCGCGCGCTACCACCGCGCCACCGACCACGTCGCTGTGGCCGTTGATGTACTTGGTGGTGGAATGCAGCACGACGTCGGCGCCGAATTCGATCGGCGTCTGCAGCGCGGGCGACAGGAAGGTGTTGTCCACCACCGTACGCGCGCCGGCCTTGTGCGCGGCCTCGATGACGAAGCGCAGGTCGGTGATGCGCAGCAACGGATTGGACGGGGTTTCGATCAGCACCAGCTTGGGCGACTGCGCCAGCGCATCGGCCAGCGAGCGTGGATCGGTCAGGTCGGCGGTGATCAGTTCGAAGTGACCCTTCTTCGCCAGCGCGTTGAACAGGCGCCAGCTGCCGCCGTAGGCGTCGTGCGGCACCACCAGCCGATCGCCCGGCTCCAGCAGCGCGTTCAGCACCAGCGTGATCGCGCCCATGCCGGTGGCGGTGACGACGGCGCCGGCACCGCCTTCCAGTTCGGCCAGCGCCTCGGCCAGCAGGTCGCGCGTGGGATTGCCGCTGCGGGTGTAGTCGTACTCGCGCTTCTGCGCGAAGCCGGCGAAGCTGAAGTTCGACGACAGCACGATGGGCGGCGTGACGGCGCCGTAGGCGGTATCGCGGTCGATGCCGGCGCGCACGGCGGCGGTGGCGGGACGACAGGCGGTGTCGGCGTCGGTGGGGATGAAGCTGCTCATGCGAGGTCTCCGGCGGCGCGCAGGGCCGAGGTGAGGATGGAATCGATGCGGTCGGTTTCTTTCAGGAAGGCGTCGTGGCCGTAGGGGGAGCGCAACACGCGCAACTGGCCCAGCGTGCCGAGGCCTTCCACCAGCGCCACGGAGTCGGACAGCGGCACCAGGCGGTCGCCTTCCACCGCGACCACAAGGGTGGGCACGCGGATGTCGGCGGGGTCGACGCGGTGCAGGTCGATGGACTCGGACAGGCGCACATAGGCGGTCACCGGCGTACGCGCGACGTACTGCGCACCGGCGGCATCCAGGTAGTCCTCCGCGGCGACGCGCACGCGGCCGTTGACGATTTCCGGTGCGGTGTCGAAGCGCTCGCCGAATTCCTCCGGCGTGCGGTAGCTGAGCATGGCGAACTGGCGCGCCAGCGACAGGCCCTGCGCGTCGGCGCATTGCAACTGGCCCAGCGTCACCGCACGCCGCTGCAGGGCGCGCCAGGCGGCCGCATACGGATGCGCGCGATGGGCACCACTGACGGCGATCAGCTTCTTCACGCGTTCGGGATGGCGGGCAGCGAACTGCAGGCCGACCAGCGCACCGTACGAGTAACCGACGAAGGCCTCCAGACGCGCGATGCCCAGTGCGCCCAGCAGCTTGGCGATTGCATCGGCCTGGTCAGCGGAATCGATCGGCGCATCCAGGCGGCCGTCGGCGCCGATGAAATCGAACGCAAGCAGTTGCCGCTGCGCCGGATCCAGCGCGCGGCCGGCGCCAACGAGGTCGTTCAACCAGCCGTTTTCGGGGAACACATGGCTGGCGGTCAGGTGGCGGTGCGCGGAAATACCGCCGGCCACGAAGACCACGGGTGCACCCACCGGCCCCTGCAGCTCGTAGCGCAGCGTCACCGCGCGCGTGCCGGCATGGCGCATGGCCAGTTCCACCACCACTTCGCCGCGCAGGGCGCGGGGCGCGTCGTCCTGCGTGGAAGACAGCGGGAGGCCCTCGAGCGACGAAGGCTCGGCAAGGCGATGGAGCGAAGGACTGACGAAACTCATGGCGGCATCCGGTGGGCGTGATCCCTTGCGGGACGGGACTGCACCACCGAGCTTCGCGGAGCTCGCGTTCGCCGTGCTGAGGACACGGTACGAACCATCTTCCGGCAGACGCTGAGGTCCCCGCAGGATTTGGCACCTACACGGCGCTTGCGCGTCGCTGGCTGCCCCGGCTTCTTCGGGCCTGTCCCTCTGCCGGTCTCGATGGTGAGGCTACTCTGCCGCCGGTTTCCGCCTATGTCAATCGCTTTATTCGGATGAAGCGATGAAATTTGACGCCGGTCTCCCTGCCGGCCGCCACAGCGATAACGCATAATTCACAACATGACCCGGAATTGCCTCCTGGGCGGTCTCTGCGCGGCGCTGCTGGCCGCCTGCTCCACCGCCCCCCTGCACACCTCCACCCCGCCCGCGCCTCCGCCCAGGACCGCAGCCGACGCCACCATTGCGGAAGCCTGGGTCTCCGACCCGGTCGCCGGCGACGAACTCGATTCGCTGGTGGCATGGCCCGCGGAGGACGGCCAGGTCTGGCTGATCGCCACGGCCAAGGCCACCCACCACCTCGCCATCTACGACGCGGACACCGGCCAGCGCCTGCGCACGGTCGGTACGTCCGGGAGTGCAGTGGGCCAGTTCAACCGCCCCAACGGCATCGCGGTGTTCGGCGACCTGCTGTTCGTGGCCGAACGCGACAATCACCGGGTGCAGGCGTTCCGGCTGCCGGAGTTCGCGCCGCTGGGCGCGTTCGGGGCTGACGCGCTGCGCGCGCCGTACGGTCTGTGGGTGCACGAAACCGCGCCGGGCCAACTGGAGTTGTTCGTCACCGACAGCTTCATGGCCGATTTCCGCACCATGAAGCTGCCCCCGATGGAAGAATTGTCCGGGCGCGTGAAGCGGTTCCAGGTACGCGTGGAAGACGGTGGCAAGCTGGAGGCCAGCCTGGTGGGCGAGTTCGGCGACACGGGTGCGGCGGGTGCGCTGCGCATGGTGGAGTCGATCGCCGGCGATCCGGTGCACCAGCGCCTGCTGGTGGCCGAAGAGGACCGCCGCGTGGGCTCCACGCTGCGCGACTACACCCTGTCCGGGCGCTACAACGGCCACAGCCTGCCGGTGTTCGACGCCGATGCCGAAGGCATCGCGCTGTGGGCATGCAGCGCCGAGGACGGGTACTGGGTGGCGGTGGACCAGCTGACCCCGACCCGCTTCCGCGTGTTCGACCGCACCACGCTGGCGCCCCGCGGCGTGTTTTCCGGGCAGGTGACGGCCAATACCGACGGCGAGACGGTCTACGCGATGCCGACCAGGCGTTTCCCGGCCGGCGCGCTGTTCGCGCTGCACAACGACGTATCACTGGCCGCCTTCGACCTGCGCGACATCGCCCGCGCACTCGACCTGCAGGGCGACTGCCCACGGTGAGCGCACGCGTACTGGCCCTGGCCTGCGGCGTCGCCGTGCTGGTTGCCAGCATCGGCGCCGTCCACGCGGCCCGCCTGTACCGCTGGAAGGACAAGCAGGGCTATACGCAGTACGGCGACCAGCCCCCGCCGCCCGACCAGTTGGCGGACAGCAGCCTGGACGTCATGCGGTTCCGCAATCCGCCCAGTGCGCTGGTGCGCCTGCGGCTGGAGAAACAGGGCCTGCGCTACCAGGCCTGGGCCGACAACCTGATGCATGGGCCGGTGGAAGTGCAGCTCGGCTTCCGTCGCCAGCGCGACGTACGCAGCGTGCCGGCCTTGCCCGCCCGCGCCGTGGTCCCGGCGCGCAGCAGCGTGCTGGTGGCCGACATCGGGGTGACGGACCCGCTGCGGGGCGGCGACTTCGAACTGACCCTGGACGGCATGCCCGGCGATCCGGACAGCCGCCCGCAGGACTACGAGTACCGTCTGCCGTTCGACTACGGACGCGTGCGCGTGGACCAGGGGCCCGGTGGCCGGTTCAGCCACAGCGACGCGCAGAACCTGCACGCGGTCGATTTTGCCGTTCCCGAGGGCACCCGGATCGTGGCGGCCCGCGAAGGGCTGGTGATGCAGGTGGAATCGGATTTCGACAAGGCAGGGCTGAACCGCGAGAAGTACGGCGGGCGCGCCAATTTCATCCGTATCCTGCATTCCGACGGCAGCATGGCGCTGTACGCACACCTCAAGGCGGAAGGCGCACAGGTGCGCGTGGGCCAGTACGTGCGCAAGGGCCAGTACATCGGACTGTCGGGCAATACGGGGTTCTCCACCGCACCGCACCTGCATTTCGTGGTGCAGGCCAACCGTGGCATGCGGCTGGAATCGGTGCCGTTCCGCATGTTCGGCCCCCTGGGACGACTGCAGTTCCCGGCCAGCCGTTGAGCCGGCGCCGACGATCCATCCCCCGCGCCCCGCTATAATCGCGCCCCTCCCCGCTTCCTCTGCGCCCGTCCGGGCGCCCGCCCCATGTCCGATCCGAAAAGCGCAGTGGCCTCCGAAGCGGCGCGCCGCCGTACCTTCGCCATCATTTCCCACCCCGACGCCGGCAAGACCACGCTGACCGAAAAGCTGCTGCTGTTCGGCGGCGCGATCCAGATGGCCGGCTCGGTCAAGGGCCGCAAGGCCGCGCGCCACGCGACCTCGGACTGGATGGCGCTGGAAAAAGAGCGCGGCATCTCGGTCACCTCATCGGTGATGCAGTTCCCGTACGAGGGCAAGATCGTCAACCTGCTGGATACGCCGGGCCACGCCGACTTCGGCGAGGACACCTACCGCGTGCTCACCGCGGTCGACAGCGCGTTGATGGTGATCGACGTGGCCAAGGGCGTGGAGGAGCGCACGATCAAGCTGATGGAAGTCTGCCGCCTGCGCGACACGCCCATCATGACCTTCATCAACAAGCTGGACCGCGAAGGCAAGGACCCCATCGACCTGCTGGACGAGGTGGAAAGCGTGCTCGGTATCCAGTGCGCGCCCGTCACCTGGCCGATCGGCATGGGACAGCGCCTGAAGGGCGTGGTGCACCTGATCACCGGCGAAGTGCACCTGTACGAGCCCGGCCGCAACTTCACCCGCCAGGATTCGACAATTTTCCCCTCGCTGGATGCGCCCGGTCTGGCGGAGAAGATCGGCGAAGAAATGCTGGCGCAACTGCGCGACGAACTGGAACTGGTGCAGGGCGCCAGCCATCCCTTCGACAAGCAGGCCTACCTGGACGGCAAGCAGACGCCGGTTTTCTTCGGCTCGGGCGTCAACAACTTCGGCGTGCAGCCGCTGCTGGACTTCTTCATCGAACACGCGCCATCGCCGCAGCCGCGCGAGACCACCGGCCGCGAGGTGCAGCCGGAGGAGAACAAGCTCACCGGCTTCGTCTTCAAGATCCAGGCCAACATGGACCCGCAGCACCGCGACCGCGTGGCGTTCATGCGTGTGTGCTCCGGCCGCTTCGAGGCGGGCATGAAGACCTTCCACGTGCGTACCGGCAAGGAAATGAAGCTGGCCAATGCATTGACCTTCATGGCCAGCGACCGCGAGATCGCCGCCGAGGCATACCCCGGCGACGTGATCGGCATCCACAACCACGGCACCATCTCCATCGGCGACACATTCAGCGAAGGCGAAGCGATCAGCTTCACCGGCATCCCCAACTTCGCACCGGAACTGTTCCGCCGCGCGCGCCTGCGCGACCCGCTCAAGCTCAAGCAGTTGCAGAAGGGCCTGGCGCAGCTGAGCGAAGAAGGCGCCACCCAGTTCTTCCGCCCACTGATGAGCAACGACCTGATCCTGGGCGCGGTGGGCGTGCTGCAGTTCGATGTGGTCGCGTACCGCCTGAAGGACGAATACGGCGTGGATGCGTCGTTCGAGAACGTCAGCGTGGCCACGGCGCGCTGGATCCGCTGCGACAACGCGAAGAAGCTCGAAGAGTTCCGCGACAAGAACGCCATGAACCTGGCCCTGGACGCGGCGGGCCAGCTGGTCTACCTGGCGCCGACGCGGGTCAACCTGCAACTGGCGCAGGAACGCGCGCCCGACGTGGCGTTCCTGGCGACGCGCGAGCACGCCCACAGCGTGGACCTGGGCTGACCAGTGGCGGGAAGCCGGTGCGGCATGCCGTTGAGGGCTCCAGGCCAAGCTGGAGCCCCTTCATCCACCGACCATGAGCGCCATGTCCATGCATCAGGTGCTGCATTGCGGTAACGTTGGCGCATGTCGGATTCCTCCCCTCTCGAGACCCTGCGCGCCCGCAAGCGGGCGGATCACCTGATCGATATCCGCGACGAGATCGCGAGCGCCCTGACGCACGGACTGGGTGCCGTCGCCGCACTTGCGGGTGGGGCAGTGCTGATCACGCTGGCGGCCATCCACGGCGACGGCTGGCAGCTGGGCGCCTCCATCGTGTTCGGCGTGACGCTGCTCCTGCTCTACACGGCCTCCACGCTGTATCACGCCATCCAGCACCCGGTGGCGAAGGGACGGCTGAAGGTCTTCGACCACTGCGCGATCTACCTGCTCATCGCGGGCACCTACACCCCGTTCACCCTGATCGGGTTGCGCGGACCATGGGGCTGGGGACTGTTCACGGCCATCTGGACGCTCGCCCTCGCCGGGGTGATCTTCAAGCTCTTCTACACCGGCCGCTTCAAGCTGCTCTCCACGATCATCTACATCGCGATGGGATGGCTGGTGGTCGTGGCGGTCAAGCCGCTGCTGACCTCCGTCGACCCGTGGACGCTGGGATGGATGCTGGCTGGCGGCCTGTTCTATACCTTGGGCACCTTCTTCTATCACCGCGAATCGATCCGCTATTCGCATGCCATCTGGCATCTTTTCGTCATCGCGGGCAGCGTCTGCCACTTCGTGGCGGTCACCCAGCAGGTGCTGACGCCGCGCCTGGCACCCTGAACCGGCCCTCGACGTTCGTGTCCCGCACATGAACCGGCGGGCACGCACTTCGCAATGCATGAACACGCGGCACAGGACGATGGGGCCATGGACGAAGCGCCCTCCCCACGCAGCCGTTTCGCTCTACGCGCGTTGACGCGCACCCGCGCGCTGGTGCTGGGCGCGCTGGCCGCGTGCCTGGTGGTGCTGGCGCTGCTCTTCCAGTGGAACTGGCTTCGCGGCCCCATCGAACGCATCGTCACGTGGCAGACCGGGCGCAGCTTCGAGATCGCGGGCGATCTGGACGTGGACCTCGGGCGCGTGACGACGCTCCGCGCGAACACCCTGAGCTTCGGCAATGCGCCCTGGTCGAAGGTCCCTGTGATGGCCGCCGCAGACCGCGCCGAACTCAGCGTGGAAATCTGGCCGCTCCTGTTCAAACGGGAAACACGCATCACGGACATCCGGCTGACGAAGCCGCACCTCCGGCTTGAAACCGGGCCCGACCGCAAGGGCAACTGGGTGTTCGGCGACCGCGATGGCGAAAGCCGCATCGTCTACGGGGCGCTCTGGATCGACGACGGACGCCTGCTGTTTCTCGACCCGGCACGCAGGACGGACGTGGACGTGCGGCTGGCAAGCACGCCGGGCGCGACGCCTGCGGATTCGCCCCCGGTCGACATCGAAGGCAAGGGCCGGTGGTCCGGAAACCGGTTCACTCTCTCCGGCCAGGTGGCCTCGCCTCTGGCACTGCGGGAGACCGACAAGCCTTACCGTATCGATCTCCGCGCCACTGCAGGCGCTACCCGGGCGCACGCACGCGGGACACTGGTGGATCCGTTCCGCCTGCGCGACTTCGACCTCAAGCTCATGCTCGCGGGGCAGAACCTGGAAGACCTGTTCCCGCTGATCGGCGTGGCGACGCCACCCACACCGCCCTATCGCCTCGATGGCCGCTTCACCCGCGACGGCAACACCTGGAACTACGATGGATTCACCGGCGTCGTCGGCGACAGCGACCTGGGTGGCTCCGCCAGCGTGACGGTCGGCCGCGACCGCCCTCTCCTGAAGGCAAACCTCGCATCGAAACGGCTCGACTTCGACGATCTCGCGGGTTTCGTGGGTGCCCCGCCACAGACCGGTGGCAGCGAAGCCGCCAACGCCCAACAACGTGCCGAGGCCGCCGCACTGGCCGCCGACGCCCGGATGCTGCCCGACACGCCGTACAACCTGGCGAAGCTGCGCGCGATGGATGCCGACGTGCGATGGAAGGCCCACCGCATCAATGCCCCCGGCCTGCCCCTCGATGACATGGATGCCCACCTGCTGCTCGAAGGTGGCCTGTTGCGCCTGGAGCCGCTGAACTTCGGTGTCGCGCAGGGCGACATCCGTTCGCAGATCCGCATGGATGCGCGCAGCAGCCCGATCCGCACCCAGGCCCGCATCGCGGCGCGCGGACTCGACCTGGGAGAACTGTTCCCGCAGGCCGAACTGACGAAGTCCGCCATCGGGCGCATCGGCGGCGATATCTCGCTGACAGGCACCGGCAATTCGATCGCCGCCATCCTCGGCAGCTCCAGCGGCGACGTGGCCATCGGCATGGGACGTGGCCAGATCAGCAATCTGCTGATGGAACTGGCCGGCCTCGATATCGCCGAGGCGTTGAAGTTCCTGGTGACGAAAGACCGCACCGTGCCCGTCCGCTGCGCATTCGGCGACTTCACCGTCAAGGGCGGCGTGATGCAGGCACGCGCGCTCGCGTTCGACACCACCGACACGCTCATCGTCGGCAAGGGCCAGATCAGCCTGAAGGACGAGACGCTGGACCTGGAACTGCGTCCAAGGCCGAAGGACCGCAGCATCCTGGCGCTGCGCTCGCCGCTGGTGGTGGGTGGCACGTTCAAGGACCCGTCGTTCCGTCCCGACTTCAAGCGACTCGGCCTGCGCGGCGCCACCGCGCTCGCATTGGGCAGCATCGCACCGCCGGCCGCCCTGCTGGCGACGATCGAAGTGGGTCCCGGTGAAGACAGTGGCTGCGGCGGGCAGTACGCGAAGTAGTGGCGTCGGCCTCAGCTGGCGATGTAGCGCTGCAACTGGTCCAGTTCGACCTGCTGGTCCTCGATCACGGCCTTGACCAGGTCGCCGATGGAAATCACGCCGACGATCGCCTCGCCTTCCACCACCGGCAGATGACGGATGCGATGCTCGGTGACGATCTGCATGCAGTGGTCGACACTGTCGTCGGGACGCACCGTCACTACCCTGGCCGTCATGATGTCGCGCACCGGCGTGTTGGATGAAGACCGTCCCTGCAACACCACCTTGCGCGCATAGTCGCGCTCGGACACGATGCCGCAGAGTCGCGCGCCCTGCATGGCGAGCACCGCGCCCACGCCCTTCTCCGCCATCAGCTTGATGGCATCGAGGACGGAGGCATCGGGAGAAACCGAAAAGACTTCAGGGGTCTTGGACCCCAGCAACTGACGAACCGTGCGCATGGCGATCTCCGGAATGGGGAGCGGGTCGATCTGGCACGGGCAAGGATACTCCTGCCGCCGCCGGTTGCCACGCGTCGACCAGGTACAGCGGACGCTGCTTGGATTCCTCGTACAGACGGCCCAGGTATTCGCCGATCAGTCCCAGCGCCACCAGCTGCGTGCCGCCGAGGAACAGGATGACCACCATCATGGTCGGCCAGCCCGCGACCGGATCCCCGAACAGGAACGCCTTGGTCACGATGTAGATGGCGAACGCGAACGCCAGCAGTGCCGTGAGCACGCCGATGTACGTCGCAACCCTCAACGGCGCGGTGGTGAAACTGGTGATGCCCTCCAGCGCGAAGTTCCACAGCTTCCAGAAACCGAAGCTGCTGCTGCCGGCCACCCGTGCTTCGCGATGGTAGGGCACTGCCACCTGGTTGAATCCGACCCAGCCGAACAGCCCCTTCATGAAACGGTGCCGTTCCCGCAGTTCGCGCAATGCGGCAAGCGCACGCGGCGAGAGCAGGCGGAAGTCGCCGGTGTCGGCGGGGATGGGTGTCTTCGACAAGCGGCCGATCACGCGGTAGAACGCATGCGCCGTGGCGCGCTTCAGCCAACCCTCGCCGTCGCGCGCGATCCGCGTGCCGTGCACGTTGTCGTAACCGGCCTGCCACTGGCGCACGAATTCGCCAATCAGCTCCGGAGGGTCCTGGCCATCGGCATCCAGGATCAGCGCCGCACCGGTTTCCACGCGATCCAATCCCGCCGTCAGCGCCGCTTCCTTGCCGAAGTTGCGTGAAAGCCGCAGCACCGAGACCCGGGAATCCGCTGCGGCCAGAGCGCGCAGCACCGGCCATGTGGCATCCCGGCTGCCGTCGTCCACGTACAGCACGCGCCCCCGCACCTCCGGCATCGCATCCAGGGCCGCCACGATGCGCGGATGCAGCAGCGGCAGCGACAACGCTTCGTTATAGGCAGCCACCACCACGGTGACCTGCCACGTGGCCACGCCGCTCACCGCAACGTCTCCAGATAGGCCGTCCCGCCAATCTGGCCGACCTGCCGCTGGATGCGTCGTGCCTGGCGCTGCACGTAGGGGCCGGGTTTCTGCGCGCTGTAGCGGCGCGGTGCCGGGAGCACTGCGGCTAGGCGGGCGCTTTCGGCGGATGTCAGGCGCGCCGCATCCTTGCCCCAGTAGCTTCGTGCCGCAGCCTGGCCGCCGTACACGCCATCACCGAATTCCGCGACGTTCGCGTAGACCTCGAGGATGCGATGCTTCGGCCACAGGATTTCGATCAACACCGTGTACCAGGCCTCCAGCCCCTTCCGCGCCCAACGGGTGGCGGCATGACGGCCTTGCCAGAGGAACAGGTTCTTGGCGACCTGCTGGCTGATGGTGCTGGCGCCACGCAGTCGCGTCACCGGCCGGCCGCGCTTTTCGGCACGCTCGACCATCTTGCGGTTGTGCGCGCGGGCCTTCTCGATGGCGGCCAGGTCGAACCCCCGATGGATGGCGAAGTTCTGGTCTTCCGCCGCCACCATCGACACCGGCAGGCTGGGGGCGATGCGCTCCATGTCACGCCAGTCGTAGGCAATGCGGAAGCCCCATTCCCCCTGTCCCCAGGCTTCGAACATCCGGGCCGCCATGAACGCGGTGAACGGCGGATCGACGAACCTCAGCACCGCGACCTGCAGAATGCTGGCAGCCGCAAACAGGAACGGCAGCGCGAGCAGCCAGCGGAACCAACGACGCGGACGCCGCGCCTTGGCGGCCGTCGGCACATTCATCGGGCCATCCCGAGCTTGAGGATGGTCATGGTTGCCCCCATCGTGGCGTTTCCCTTGGCGGATTCGTACGGCGCATTATGCCGAGACGCTCCGCCCGACCGCACTTCCCCTGTATGGATCTCCCGTGACCGCCGACACCACCGCCGATACCCTGACCCGATTTCTGCTTCCCGCTGCCGGCGTCCGTGGCGTGGCCGTGCGCCTGGACGATGCATGGCAGGCCGTGGCCGGACAGGATGCATATCCGCCGGCCGCCCGCGAACTGCTGGGTGAAGCCAGCGCTGCGGCAGTGCTGTTCACCGGCCACACAAAGGTGGATGGGCGGTTGTCCATCCAACTCCGCAGCAGCGGCGCCCTGCGTACCCTGTTCGCGGAGTGCACGGCGGCTGGCACCGTACGCGGCATCGTCCAGATGCCGGAAGAACAGGATGCCCCGCGCGATCTGCGCGACCTGGGCGACGACGCGCTGCTCGCCATCACCATCGAGAACCCCGGCCTGGATCCCCGCGAACCCCAGCGCTACCAGAGCCTGGTCGGGCTTCAGGCCAGCCGCCTGGCAGAAGCCTTCGAGGACTACTTCCGCCAGTCCGAACAACTGCCTACCCGACTGCTGCTGTCCGCTGACGGCGAGCGCGCCTGCGGCCTGATGCTTCAGAAGCTGCCGGGTGACGAGGGCGACGTCGACGGCTGGAACCGGGCGGGCGCCCTCTTCGATACCCTCGGTGAAGCCGAGCTGCTGGCGGTCCCCACCCGGGACCTGCTGCACCGCCTGTTCCACGAGGAAGCCCCGCAAATACTGACCGAACGCCCAGTTCGGTTCGGATGCTCTTGTTCACGCGAACGGGTTGAGAGCATGCTGCAGTCGTTGGGGGAGGAGGAGGCGACGGCCGCACTGGCCGACGGGGTGGCTGAAGTCCGTTGCGAGTTCTGTGGGCAACAGTATCGATTCACGCCCTCGGAGATCGCGGAACTTTTCAGTCCGCACCCGGTCGAAGTCGATGCGCCGCACCGCCTGCAGTAGTCCGGTCACAGCCGGACGCCCCGGGGACTTGTTAAAGAAACATAAACGGCATAGCATCGGTTCCCCTTCGGGAGGGGAACTCCAGGTCGTCCTAGGAGTCTGAAGCGAGCCATGAATCTGCGTAGCCTGTCACTGTCGCTTGCCCTGCTGCTCGCCTCCGGCGTGGTAGTGGACGCACATGCGCAGAAGAACACGCGCAAGCCGGCCGCCGATGCCCAAGCCACTGCCCTGCCCATCTGGAACAACGATGGCAAGGTCGAGGCCGTCCTGTTGCTGGAGCCTACGGGCCAGGCAGAGGCCGGTGCCCGCTGGCGCATGGGCCGCAATTCACTCACCACGGCATTCGGGCTGGAAAGCGGCGATGCGCTTGGGCTGGTCTGCAATCGCAAGGCCGGGGTGGTTGGCAACATCGGCAACCTGGCGAGCCACTGCATGCTGGCGACCCTGGACGACGAGGACGAGGCAACGTCCAGCCAGCGCATCAGCGCGTCTGCCGTCCTCAGCCGCCCGGGCGGCAAGCTCGGTCTTTCGGCCGGCACCGGCCGCGACACGCTGCCGGCATGGCTGTCGTCCGGCCGTGGCACGGGTCGGGTCGAACAGAACGATCTGGCCGTGTTCGGGCAGAAGAACATCGGTCGCGAGGGCTTCGTCTCCATCGGTGGCGCAGTCGCCAAGGCCACCTTGGTACCGGCTTCCGACCTGCCGGCGTTCGCGGAGCGGTGGAACAGCCGCAGCCTCACCGTCGGCGGCGGCTACGGCCCCTTCAGCGCAAACATCATCGGCCGCGTCATCGACGTGCCTGGCCAGCCTGGCAAGTTCGAGGGCCTGGGCCTGGGCCTGACCTGGCGTACCCCGTGGAGCGGACAGCTCACCGTGGGTGCCGAGAACGTCATCACCCGCGGCAAGAATCCGTTCTCGTTGACCAACGACAACGCCGACGAAGGCACCGTGCCTTACGTCCGGTACGAGCAGGACCTCTAGTCCGCCACTACCTTCTGCGGCTCGCCTCATTCGGGGGCGTATGGCCCTGTGCTTGCGTATGCACAACCCCGATTCGCCCCTCTCCAGCAGCATACGGGCACGCGTGGCGGCTGAATTGTGTGCGCCATCTCACAAAAACGTAACAAAACTTACGTCTCTCCCCTCTCAATCTTCACGCGGGTTTAATTCCCGTTAAAAGCCGACTAGTATCCGGTCACCCCCTCGTTTCGTGGTCACCCTTTTGACCGCCTCGAGGGACACCTTGGGATACCCCTTACGGGAGAGAGAGAGAAATGAACTGCAAAACCACGAAGCTTCGTGACGCGATTTCGTTCGCGCTCGCGGTCGGTGCTGTGTCGGCCACGGGCGTGGGCGCTGCCTTCGCTCAGGAAGCCAGCAGCGATCAAACCACGACCCTCAATCGCATCGAGGTGACGGGTTCGCGCATCAAGCGCACCGATATCGAAACAGCAGCGCCGATCACCACGATCACCCGTGCGGACATCGAAGCGGCGGGCGAACTGTCGGTCTCCGACTTCCTGCGCAACAACGTCTACAACTCGTTCGGCTCCACGCGCGAATCTTCGGGCTCGGCCACGGGTTCGCAGGCCACCATCAACCTGCGCGGCCTGGGCTCGGCCTACACGCTGGTCCTGATCGATGGCCGTCGCATGACCAACTCCGGCGCCCTGTCCGGCGGCGCGGCCAACATCAACATGATCCCGACCTCGGCGGTCGAGCGCATCGAGATCCTGCGCGAAGGCGCCGGCGCCGTGTACGGTTCCGACGCGATCGGCGGCGTGGTCAACATCATCCTGCGCAAGGATTATGAGGGCATGAACGTCACCGCCAGCTACGAGACTTCGTCCGAAGCCGGCCCTGATGGCAACACCCTCAGCGTCTCGGGTGGCATCTCGTCCGACCGCGGCAACGTCACCTTCGTGCTGGACCACCAGCAGCGCGACATGATGTTCAACCGTGACATCCGCGACAAGATTCCCGCCGCGCTGTGGACCGCGGGCCTTAGCCCGTACAACTCCTCGGCCACCTTCCTGGGTAGCGCCGGCCTGCAGAGCGTTGCCAACTGCGACCAGTTCGAGAACAGCATCCGCATCAGTCCGACCCGCTGTGCTTTCGATCACGGTGCCACCTCGGCCAACGAATCGTCGCTGCGTCGCAATGCCCTGTTCGTCAACGGCAACTACAACCTGACCGAGTCCACGCAGTTCTTCTTCCGTGCACTGAATTCGGAGACGCGCAGCTTGGGCGTCTACGCTTCGGCGCCAGTGGACAATGGCGGTCGTGGTCCGGGTCTGCTGCCGACCATTTCGGCCACCAACCCGTTCAACCCCTTCGGCCAATCGGGCACGATCTACTATCGTTTCACTCCGCTGGGCACGCGCGACTCGATCCGCCAGGACAAGCAGCGCGAGTACATGGTCGGCCTGAATGGCAGCAATGAGTGGTTCGGCGGCGCCGACTGGGAAGTCAGCCTGGGCCACGGCCTCAACTCGCAGAACAGCATCAACTACAACTACGGCATCGGCAGCACGCTGCAGCAGTTGATCGACTCGGGTTCGTTCAACCCCTTCGATCCGACCCATGCAAGCGTGGCCGCCAACGCCGGCCGTATCGGCCACACCGTGTTCGTGGAATCGCAGATGCGTTCGGTCACGGGCGATGGCCATATCAGCTTCGACCTGTTCGAGATGCCGGCTGGCGCGGTGGGCTTCGTGACGGGCTTCGAGTACCGCGATGACCGCTTCACCCAGACCTACGATGCCCAGAGTGCGGCACGCAACGTGTTCGGCTCTGCGGGTGCGGGCGGCGAAGGTGAGCGGGCCTACTATGCAGCGTATTTTGAAGCGCTGTTCCCGATCTTCGATTCCCTGGACGTGACCCTGGCAGGCCGTTACGACAGCTACAACGACCTGGGCAGCAAGTTCTCCCCGCGCGTGTCGCTGGAATTCCGTCCGCTGGACGAACTGCTGTTCCGTGGCAGCTGGGGCAAGGGTTTCCGCGCGCCCACGCTGGTTGACATGTACGGCGACAGCTCCAGCACCAACCTGAACAGCCCGCCTGTCAACACGCTCAGCCCGCCGCATGCCGGCGGTGACGAACTGGCGTGCGCCGCACTGACAGCGGTCCGCGCCACCCCCGGCAATGCTGCTTACCAGCCCTATCCGGTGAATCCCTGCACCTCGTCGGGTCAGTACACCTGGCTGGTTTCGTCCAACCCGAACCTGACCCCCGAAGAATCCACCAACTGGGGCCTCGGCGTGGTGTGGAGTCCGACCGCCGACCTGTCGTTCGCGCTGGACTACTACGACGTTGAACTGGAGAACGTGATCGGCACCGTGCCGCGCGCACTGGCCTTCCGCAACGGCGATGCCGGTGTGCCGGGCTACGGCGTCACCCGTGGCGCTTCGATCATTGCACCCAATGGCGCCGTATTGCCGGGCGCTCCGAACCTGATCCTGCTGCCGACCGACAACGGCGCGCTGCAGACGGCCCGGGGCCTGGACTTCGAGGGCAGCTGGCGCTTCCAGACCGACAGCTTCGGTACGTTCAACACCAAGTTGGCCTGGTCGCATCAGCTCGAGTACGACTTCACCCCGATCGCGGCAGGCACCATCGAACGCGCCGGCACGGCAACGTTCCCGGAAGATCGTGGACAACTGGCCCTCAACTGGACCGGCGGCATCTACAACTTCGGCGTGATCACCAACTACATCGGATCGAGCTCCAACGGCACCGCAGCAACAACGCTGCCGTCGTGGACCACGTTCGATGTGCAGGCCGGCGTGAGCCTGCCGTGGAAGGCGAAGATCTCGGTCGGCGCGCGCAACGTCACCAACAAGGACGCGCCCATCAACAACGCGCTGTTCGGCTTCCCGTTCTACAGCAACACCCTGTACAACATGTACGGCCGCATGATGTACATGAAGTACGAGCAGAACTTCTGATCTGATCAGAGACTGTGAACCGGACCCAATCCATCGGGTCCACGCGATGCCCCCTAACGGGGGCATCGTGCTTTCCGGTCCACCCGATGCACCGGAACACCGGCATGGCATCATGAAATCCAGATATCCGAGGGCGACGGCATGACGGACAACATCATCCAGGCACAGGTTTTTCCGCTCTACGCGGTGCCGATGCTGCAATGCCAGATCGCCGACGCTTCGCGGCTCAACGCTGAACTCTCGTCGTTGTTCCTTCGCCTGGAAAGCCAGGGCGACAAGCATCGCGACCCCATACGCCGGGACACCCAGTACGGCATCTTCGAGAGCCACTTTTTCCTGCACCAGCGCCCGGAGAAAGCCATCCAGGAACTTTTCGGTTTCCTGCGAGCGTCGTTGCAGACCTTCATCCAGGGCATCAACCAGCTATCCGACGAAGACATGGCCAACATCAACCTGGACATGCATTCCTGGTTCCATGTCACGAGGAAGGGCGGGTTCCAGAGCCTGCACAACCATCCCAACGCCAGCTGGTCCGCCATCTACTGCGTCGATCCTGGCGATGCGAGTGCACCGGAAAGCGGTGCCGTGCGATTCCACGATCCCCGGACCGGTTGCGACATGTACCGCGACCCATCCATCGAACGCATGCAGCCCCCTTACCGGATTGGCCCGTGGCAGCTGAACCACAAGCCCGGCCAGATGATCGCCTTCCCTTCCTACCTGCTGCACGAAGTGTTCCCCTACACCGGTGAGCGTCCCCGGATCGTCGTTGCACTGAATTCCTGGTGCCGCTGGAAGAACGCGCCTGCGCCGTGAGCCACGAACACACCATGCCGACGGGACCCGCGGCCCTCGAAAGCGATGCCTGGAGCAGGCTCTGGCGCGCCGGCGTGCTGCACTCCTGTTCCACCGCCATCGAAGGGAACTACGACGGCGAGATCGCGGCATTCTGGAATGCCCGCTTCAACGGTCTCCAAGCACGGCAGCGGGTGGTGGACATCGGCACCGGCAACGGCGCATTGCCCCTGCTTGCAAAGCGGCATGCCGCGCAGCGTGGCATCGACTTCGATATCCATGGTGTGGATGCGGCGGATATCGACCCTCCGCGCTGGGCATCCGGTGCGACGTCATTCGACGGGATCACCTTCCATGCCCGCACGCGCATGGAGGATCTGCCCTTCGAAGCGGGCAGTGTCGCGCTCGTCACGTCCCAATACGCCTTTGAATATTCACGCACGCGAGAACCTGCGCTGCAGGAGATTTTCCGGATCATCGGGCACGCGGGCACCGCGGCGTTCCTGCTGCATAGCTCGGACTCGCTGATTTCCATGACGCTGCACCAGCAACATGAAGCGTGCGCCCTCTTGTTCGACGAAACCCGGATCCTCGACCTGGCGCACCAGTGGGTCTCGAGCCTGGCGGGGCCGCCGGCTTCGAGCCAAGGCACCGCGCAGATCCAGCAGACCTTCCAGTCGGCGTCCACCCGGCTTGTCGCCGCCGCCTCGGCGCTTCCCGAGGCGGCGATCCTGCGCAAGGCATTCCACTACCTGCACGCCACGCTGGAACAGGCGCAAGGTTCGCCATGGCACGCGCTGCAATATCTTGCAAATGCACGCGATGACCTGGAAAACGAACGCACGCGACTGCAACACCTGGCCGGCGCCATCATGGACCTGCGGGAACTCGAGGGCCTGCATCAACAGTGCATTGAGGCAGGTTACGCATCATCCATCCTGCGCCCCCTCGACCAGGCCGCTGGCAGCCGCATGGGCTGGACCCTCGTCGTCTCGCCATGACGGACGCCGAGCAAGCGCGCCGTTCACACGCGGCCGGTGATGCCGTCACCGCAGGCATCCATTACGAACGGGCCCTCGTGGCGGATCCTGCGAATGCCGCACTCCTGTTCGACTACGCGCTCCTGCTCATGCAGACGGGGCGAACCCAGGATGCGGCGAAGATACTGACGGATGTCAGGCGCCTCGCCCCCGGCGACGCCCAGGTGCTGCTCGCGCTGGCCGCGTGCCTGCGCGAGGGCGGCACCGTCGAAGACGCGATGCAGGCGGCGGACGAAGCCACGCGGCGTTTGCCGCATGACGCGATGGCCTGGATGCTGAAGGGAAGCATCGACGTCCGGGCGGGCGAGTATCCGCGCGCGGAGATGTCGTTGCGGCGCGCCCTTTCGCTTGCGCCGGGATTCGGCGAAGCCTGGCATTACCTGGGGGAAAGCCGTCATCAGCAGCAACGCTGGGAAGAGGCTATCCACGCCTACACGAGAGCCTCGGCCGAACAGCCGGGAGAGATCTACAACATCGCGATGTGCGCCGAGCAGTCGGGGAACCTGGAGTTCGCACGCAGTGGATACCAGCAGGCGTGCCGCCTCTATCCCGACCGTCCGGACATCCTCCTTCGCCTGGCGCAGACCGAAGCGCGACTCTGCGAGTTCTCGAGCGAACATGAAACGCTTGAGCGGTTCCGGCGCCTGGTCGCCGATGGCATTCCACGCGAGCCCGTTCTCGAGGCGTTCCCGCTCACGTATCTCCCGCTGGAGAGCGCGTTGGTCCAGGCCGCCCTGAACCACTACATGGAGGCTGTTTCCGCGCGCACGGCTGCCCTTGTCCGACTCGCGCCTGCAGCCCCGGAACCCATTCCAGCCGGCGGCAGGATCCGGATCGGCTATCTCTCCGCAGACCTGGGCATGCACGCCGTGGGGCAACTGGTGGACGATGTGTTCCGCCTCCATGATCGGGAACGATTCGAGGTCTTCGTCTATTCCCTCCGCCGGCACGATGATGTGGTGACATCGCGGATCCGCGAGAGCAGCGACGTGTACGTGGAGTGCGGGGATCTGGGCGTCGCTGGCGTCGTCGAGCGTATCCGGCAGGACGGCATCCACGTCCTGATCGATCTGAACGGACCTACCACGGGCGCACGCCTGGAAATCCTGGCATCCCGTCCCGCAGCCCTGCAACTCGGCTGGCTTGGCTTCCTTCATGCCCAGCAGGCGCCCTGGCTGGACGCCATCCTGCTCGATGAACATGTACAACCGTCAACGCAGGCCTGGCCCTTCGACGACCGTGTCGTCCGCCTTCCGGTAAGCGTCTTCCCTCCTCCCCCGCGGGTTGGCGGTCGCAGACAGCGCGAACGTTTCGGCCTGCCGGCGGAGGGAAGCCCGGTTCTTGCCAGCTTCAACAACAGCTACAAGCTGGACGCAGCGCTGGTGGCGGCATGGCTCGAGATCATGAGGCTGGCGCCGCGGGCCACGCTGATGGTGTATCTGCCTCCTGCGGCCCGGCCGGGCTTTCTCAGGCAATGGAGCGCCATCGGAGGTGATCCATCCAGGCTCATGGTGGTCGACGCCCTTGCACCGGAAGAGCAGGCCGACCGGGCGGCGAGCTGCGACCTGATGCTCGACGCCTTCCGCTATCAAGGTGGCGCCACCACACTCGATGCGGTCGCCAGCGGACTGCCCGTACTCTGCCGCGCCGGGCAGACCCCACCCTCACGCCTTGGTGTCAGTGTCAACCGGGCCCTCGGGCTGGAAGAACTCGTGGTGGCGGATACCACCGAGTATGTGGAGCGGGCCGCCTGGCTCGCGAACCATCCCGACGAACTGGAAGCGCTGCGCCATCGCGTCGCGACGGCCGTGCGGGAAGGCGTCCTGTTCGACGCAAGGCGCTCGGCAGCGGGAATAGAAGCGACCTGCGAGCGGATGCTGCGGGAGAAAGGCATCCTCGCCTGACGGACCATTCCCTCCGTTCGGCAGGGTCCAACCGGTAACCACGAGATGACGAACGAACATTCCTCCATCGAAGAACTGATTTCCCGGGCACGCGCGGCGTTGCAACAGGGCCAGACCGGTGAAGCGATCCGGCTTTACCGCCTGTGCCTGGAAGCGGGGGCTCCCGTTGCCAGCGAACTGGCCGGCGTGCACTACCAGGTGGGCAACCTTGCCGCCGCGCGGGAGGTGCTGGATCGCGCCATCGCGCAGGCACCGGGACACGATGACTGGTACTTCCAGCGCGGTCTGGTCCTCATGGGATTGAGCGAGCCGGCACAGGCCTGCGCGGATTTCGACCACTTCATTTCGGCGTCGCCCGGCTTCGCGCCGGCCTACTTCCAGCGTGCGCTGGCCCACCTCGGCCTGCACCGGCTCGGCGAGGCCCTGGACGATTTCCGGCACGCCACGCAGCTACAACCCGACATGGTGGATGCCTGGGTCAACATGGGCATCCTGCTGCTGCGGAAGGGCGATGCGGCCGACGCCATCCACGCACTGCGCGCCGCGGAACTGCGTTCGCCCGGACAACCGGCGATCCTGCACGCGCTGGCCAGCGCCTACGATGGCGCGGGAGATGTCCCGTCTGCGCTGCAGCTCTATTCGCGGCTCGAACCCGCAACGTCGTCCAATCCCGAGTTCCTGACCAACCACGCCCTGTGTCTTCTGCGGGGACGCCAGCCCGACGCGGCCTACCGGCGATTCGAGCGCGCACTCGCGCTGGCACCGGGAGACCAGACCGCCCTGGCAGGCCTGTACATCGCAGCCAACGAGCTTGACCGCCACGACGAGGTGGATGCGCTGATGGACTTCGCCGCATTGCTCGGCGTGACGACTCTCGACACCCTTCCCAAGACCGCACGGGACGGATTGCGCGTGGCCGTCGAATCCCATCCCGAGCTCAACTGGGAGCCGGCCAGCCGTTCAACGGTGCGCGGCCAGCAGAGCATCATGCTCGACCTGACGGAAGGGTCTCCCTTCCATGCGCTTGGCGAGGCGGTGTCCGAAGGGGTTACCCGCCAGATGGCGGCACTGGCCGCCAATCCCGGGCTGGCAACGCATCCCTGGCGGCTTGCCATGCCCCGGCGCTGGCGCTTGCAGATGTGGGCCACCGTTCTGCACGAAGGAGGCCACCAGACGCCCCATATCCATCCGGCTGGCTGGATGAGTGGCGTCTTCTATCTGGATGCGGGCCAGCCCACGGCGACGGACAGTGGTGCCATCGTGTTCGGGCATCCGCAGCCCGAGTTTGCCCGGAGCGTGCCTCCCCGCAGCCTCCAGCACGTTCCCCGCACGGGTGAAGTGCTGCTTTTCCCTTCGTACTTCTTCCACCACACCGTCCCCTACAGCGGCCCCACCGCGCGCATCAGCCTGGCGTTCGACGTCATCCCCACCTGATCCCCGCCGAATCTGGGGCTTTCACCCGTTCATCACGCGCATGAATAGAGGGAAATGGAAATTTCTCCCGCCCGGGCCTGCCAAAGCGCCTTAACGACTCTTTAATTCTCCCGGCCGCGCGTCTATGATCGGGTCACCCCAGCATTTTGGTAGCCGTATTTGGCTTGCCAGCCGGGTATCCCTAGGGCGTAACAGACCTCATCTGGAGAGAGAATGAACTTCAAGACCACCAAGCTGCGCGAAGCCATCGGCTTCGTCCTCGCAGTGGGTGCGACCAGCGCTGCCGGCACCGGCCTCGCGTTCGCACAGGAATCCACCACCGAAGGCGCCAAGACCCTGGACGCCATCCAGGTCACCGGTTCGCGCGTTGCCCGCGTTGAAACCGAGACCGCCAGCCCGGTCGTGATCATCGACCGCGCCGCCATCGAACAGACCGGCAAGCTGACGCTGGGCGATCTGATCCAGGAACTGCCCGCCGTTTCCGGCGCCGCCACCAACCCGCAGGTCAACAATGGCGGTGGCGACGGCTCGTCCACCGTGGAACTGCGCGGTCTGGGTTCCGAGCGCACCCTGCTGCTGGTCAACGGCCGCCGCATCGTCAACAACGACCTCAACTCCATTCCGTCCTCGGCCGTCGAGCGCATCGAAGTGCTGATGAGCGGCGCCTCGGCCGTGTACGGCTCCGATGCCGTCGCAGGCGTGGTCAACTTCATCCTGCGCCGCGATTTCGAAGGCCTGACCGCATCGGTCGACTTCGGCATGACCCCCAGCCACCAGGACGGCCAGCGCAGCGGCGGTTCGGTGACCTTCGGCCAGGTGGGCGAGAAGGGCAACATCATCGCCGGCCTGAACTACAACAAGTTCGATGGCATCTCTTCGGCTGACCGTGATTTCTCGAAGGATGCGACCTACCTGTACAGCGGTGCGGTCTCCGTCGCCGGTTCGAGCCGCGCTCCGCGTGGTCGCATCTTCTTCCCGGAAGGCAGCCCGCTGATCGCACAGTACGGCTGCGACAACGTCACCCGCATCCCCGGTGCTGCCGGCGACACCACCGACGATTACCGCTGCTACACGGGCTCGACCGACTCGTACAACTACCAGGCCACCAACCTGATCATGACGCCGCAGGAGCGCACCAACGCGTTCTTCCTGGCGAACTACCAGATCACGGACAACCTGAACGCATTTGCCGAGGTCTACCACAACAAGACGTCGTCGAACTTCGCGATCGCCGCGCTGCCGTTCGACACCTCGTCCGACGGCGTCGTCATCTCCGCCGACAACTACTACAACCCGTTCGGTGTGAACTTCGGGCCGGTCAGCGCCACCGATGACAACCTGTTCCTGACGCGCTTCACTTCGCTGGGCCAGCGTCGCTCCTACTACGACACCACCACTTCGCAGGTCGTCGCAGGCCTGGAAGGCTTCGTCGGCGAAACCTGGAAGTGGGACGCCGCGTTCAACTATGGCCACTACCTGAGCGAGAACACCAGCTACGGCTACGTGTACTACGCGGGCCTGGCCGATGCACTGGGTCCGTCGTTCCTTGACACCGACGGCGTGGTCAAGTGCGGCGCCCCGGGCGCCATCATCGCCGGCTGCACGCCGCTGAACATCTTCAACATCGATGACCCGCAGACCATCGCGACGCTGAGCCAGTACGAAGCACGTCCGTACTACTCGACCATGCGCCAGAACCGCAGCTTCGAAGCCAACGCGAGTGGCGAGTTGTTCAACCTGCCGGCCGGCGCCGTGCAGCTGGCCTTCGGTGCTTCGTGGCGCGAGGAATACCAGCGCAGCGAAGTCGACTACATCGCCATCGCCAACGAGGAAGGTCGCTGCTTCATCTCGCAGGAAGCCTGTAGCTCGGCACTGTCCGGCAAGTTCGATGTTTCCGAAGTGTACGGCGAACTGTACGTCCCGATCCTTTCGGAGATGCCGTTCGCGCACCTGCTGTCGGTCAGCATCGGTAGCCGCTACTCCGACTACAGCACCTTCGGCGACACCACCAACAGCAAGCTGCAGGTGGAATGGCGTCCGATCGAGAACCTGCTGTTCCGCGGCACGGTGGCCGAAGTCTTCCGTGCGCCGCGCATCCAGGATCTGTACGCCGGTCCGCAGGGCGACTCTCCGCAGCTGGACGACCCCTGCCAGGGCTACGGCGCCACCGGCGCACCGCGCAACCACGAGAACGCGTGTGGTGCGGGTGCCGGCGCGACCAACATCCCCACCACCGGTATCGGTGCTGCCCCGACGTCCCAGACCAACGGCGTGTGGTCCGGCTCCGTGGCCGCCGGCTTCGACCTGCAGCCGGAAGAAGGCAAGTCGTTCTCCTGGGGCGCGGTCTACGATCCGGAGTTCCTGCCGGGCTTCTCGGTCAGCCTGGACTACTGGCGCCTCTACCTCAACGAGACCATCACCCGCGCTGACGCGCAGACCGTGGTGAACACCTGCTTCAGCAACGACAGCCACCCGTTCTGCGACTTCATCAATCGCCGTTCCAATGGCCAGGTCGACTTCATCCGTGAGCCGATCGTGAACCTTGGCCGCCTGGACACGAAGGGCTGGGACCTGGCGCTGCGCTACCGCCTGCCCGACACCGCGTGGGGCAGCTGGGTGCTCGGCATGGACGCGACGTACATCGCGCAGTACGACAATGACGTGAACCCGCTGGATGACACCGATACGGTCGTGAGCCTCGCCGGTACGTACAACAAGTCGTACGGCAACTACTCGCGCGTCCGCGCCCGTACCTTCGTCAACTGGCAGAAGGGTGACTTCGGCGTTTCCTGGCGCACGCGTTACGTCAGCGGCTTCGAGATCGCCAGTGCGGACGGCGGTTGCAGCGCCGACAGCCCCGAGTACTGCTACTCGGTGGACTTCGACGACTACCTGACCCACGCCATCAGCGCCAGCTACAACCTGCCGTGGTGGAACTCCAAGGTCGAGGTCGGCCTCGACAACGTGTTCGACAAGCAGCCGCAGATGATGTACCAGAACAACGTGCTCAATGCGAACACCGACGTCAACACGTTCGATACGGTCGGCCGCTACCTGTGGGCCCGCTATACGATGAACTTCTGAGTCTAGATTGCACTTTCGTGTACTTGAGCCGCGCGGTGTCCCCGCGCGGCTTTTTCTTTCCCGGTTTGCGATACTTCCGGGATGAATCGCAGCTCCATCGCCAGCATCGTTGACGCCTACGAGTCCGGGCGCTACGCGGTCGCACTGACGTTGTGCCGGGCCGCCCTGGAGGACCAGCCGGAGGATCCGTCGCTGTGGACGCTCATGGGCATGGTCCTGCAGGCTCAGGGGCAGTTCCCCGGCGCGGTTGCGGCATACGAACGCATGGCGGCCAGGCATCCGGGGGTGCTCGCGCATTGGGCCAACCTCGGCGCTGCCGCACGCATGGCGGGTGACTACCAGAAGGCGGATCACGCGTACCAGCGTGCAGTGGCGATCGACCCGGGCCGCGTATCCTTGCTCATCGATCACGGCCTGTTGCTGTTGGAAATGGGGCGACTGGGGGAGGCAAGGCATCGTTTCCTCGACGCGGTGGACTTGGCGCCCGGGTCGGCGGAAGCCCGCATCAACGCCGCACTTGCCTGTTTCGAATGCGGCGACGCGCAACGTGCAGCGACGTTGATCCCATGCGAAAGCGAATGGCTCGCCCTGCCGCCGGATCTCAAACACGAACTTGCCACGGTCCTGATGCAGGTCGGACGGACCGACGATGCCGAACGGCTGCTGTTGTCCGCCGAACCCGACAGCGTCGGCACGATCGTGCGGCTCGCCCAGTTGCTCGAACGCACCAACCGCATCGGTCGCGCCAGGGAATTGGTCTCGCAACTCGAACATCGTGTTGAATCGCTGAACCTGCACGAACGCATCGACCTGCTGCAACTGCAGGCGGCCATCGCCATGCGCGACAAGAACTACGCGCAGGCACTGGCTGCATCGAAGGCAATCCTGGACCGCACGCCGCACTTGCAGGCCGAGACCACTGCCTTGTTCACGCTCGCCAGCATTGCGGACAAGCAGGGGCGACCAGCCGATGCGATGTCCTGCCTCGAGAAGGTCCACGCCATCCAGTTCCGGCTTGCGGCTGACGTCGTGCCGGAGATCGCGCATTCCGGTGCCGAGCCGCTCAAGGTGTCCAGCAAATGGCTGACTGCGGACGAAGGCGCGTTCCGCCACGACCCCCGCGCGCCGTCAGCGGGTGACTCCCCCGTCTTCATCGTCGGCTTTCCGCGCTCCGGCACCACCATGCTGGAACAGATGCTGGACGCCCACCCGCATTACGCCTCGATGGACGAACGCGCCACGCTGCAGCGCTGCATCGAGCGGATGGAAGCGCGTGGCGTCGAGTATCCGCATGGACTGGACATGCTCGATGGTGCGGCGGCCGACGAGCTGCGCGCCGTGTACTGGTCCGAAGTCGCCAAGGTCATCACCCTGCAGCCCGGGCAGCAGCTGGTCGACAAGAACCCGCTCAACATGCTGCGCCTGCCGATGATCCTGCGCCTGTTCCCCAACGCAAAGATCATCCTGGCACTGCGCCACCCCTGCGACGTGCTGCTCAGCTGCTACATGCAGAATTTCCGCTCACCCGCCTTCATGGTGCTGTGCTCCAGCCTGGAGCGGCTGGCGAAAAGCTACGTCAATGCGATGAAGTTCTGGATCCATCACCAGGCATTGCTGGCGCCCGACACGCTGGTGCTGCGCTACGAGGACACCGTCGGCGATTTCCCCGCGCAGGTGGAACGCATCGGCAGCTTCCTGGGCATCCAGGACCGCGACTTCCTCGCGCAGTTCAGCCAGCACGCCGCGCGCAAGGGTTACATCAGCACGCCCAGCTATTCGCAGGTGGTGGAGCCGGTCAATGCGCGCGCCGTCGGCCGCTGGCAACCCTATTCGCGCTGGCTGGTGCCCGCGCTGCCCATCCTGCAACCCGTGGCCGACCACTGGGGCTACGACCTCACCGTACGATGACCCCATGAAAGCGCTGGCCGACTACATCCGCATCTACGACGACGCACTGCCGGCGGCGTTCTGCCAGCAGCTGATCGACGGCTTCGAGTCTTCCACGCAATTCCAGGCGCCCAACGGGCGTGGCTACCGGCCGGCGCTGGACGACAGCCGCTGGACCGAGTTGAATCTCACCCGCCTGGCCGATCCCGCCTTCGTCGGGTTCTTCATGACCCGCATCGAGGAAGCCCTGGCACGCTACAACGCAGACCTGTCGCTGACCCTGCCCGTACCGCTGCGCCCGCGCATCGACCGGCTGACGATGAAGAAGTACCGCGCCAATGCAGGCGAAGGCTTCCAGCCGCATTTCGATTCCGTCGACGAGGTCGCGGGGCGCTACATGGTGTTCCTGTGGTACCTCAACGACGTGCAGGAAGGCGGCAGCACCCGCTTCATGGACCTGGGGGTCGACGTGCAGCCACGCGCGGGACGGCTGCTGGTGTTTCCGCCGTACTGGATGTTCCAGCACGTGGGCAACGCGCCGGTTTCGAACGACAAGTACATCCTTTCGACCTACCTGCTGTTCGACAAGCCGGGCAGCCCCGAGCACACGCACGAGTAAGGCAGCGATCAGCCCAGGCCCGCCTGCCTGTTGAATCCGCCGATGACCTCCACCAGCTGTTTCAGCGCCTGGGTTTCCTCGGGCCTGAGGCGCGGATGCCAGGTGTCCAGGATCATCACCACGCGCAATTGGCTGCTGTGGTTCCAGGCCTGGTGCAGGTAGGAGTCGTCGAAGGTCACGCAGCGTCCTTCCTGCCAGTCGTGCTGCACCCCGCCCACCTCCAGCGCGCAGTCCGCGGGCACGATCAGCGGCAGGTGGGTGACCACGCGGCTGTTGGTCACCCCATGGTGCGGCTTGATCAGGGTCCCCGGTGACAACAGCGAGAACAGCACCTCCGGCGCGTGCGCGTCGATGCGCGTCAGCGGCACCTGCGCCAGCGCCCGGGCGGTGGCGGGACACGCAGCCAGGTGTTCGGGATAGGCCTGCCCATGGCGATGGAAGAAATACGCATCCCACGCGGCCGCGTCGATGTCCTGCCGGCTCGCCAGGAAATCATCCTTGCGTGCAGTGCCACTGAAATCGAGGAAGGGCTGCAATCCGTCGCGCGCCTGCAGCACCTGCTGCAGTTCGGCACGGATCGCATCCGTTGCCTGCTCCAGCGCTTCGTACCACGGGAACAATGCACGCTCGAAATAGGGCTCGGGCTGCAGGTCGGGGATGTACAGGAACGTGGGGCGTTGGCGCGGGTCCGGGCTGCCGCCCGGCGCGATGCCCAGATAGGCTTCCAGCGCGCGCGTGACCCGCGACAGCGCCTGTGCGCCGTGCTGTTGCTGCAGTGGCGCGATGGCCGAGAAGAACAGGCGATGCCGGCCTTCATCGATCAGCCGCATGGCGGTCTTCACCCGCTCCCGCAGCTCGGGCGCGGTGGTCGCATCATTGAGCCATCGCCCCTGCGCCTGCGCCGTGGTCACGGCCCGGAAGTACTCCACCAGCGCCGCATCCGGATCTCCCTGCTGCAGGCATTCGGCCAGTTGCAGCCGCGCCGGCGCCGCCTCCGGCATGAGCGCCAGGCCCCGCCGCAGCGCTGCAGTGGCGGCCACCGGATCGTCCAGCCGTTTCAGGCAGGCTCCCAGCTTCAGCCAGGCATCGCCATGGTCGGGCTGGGCGTGCACCAGCGCTTCAAGTTGGCGGGCTGCGGCGGCAGGTTGCTGCAGTGCCACCAGGCTGAGCGCGGCCACCCATTGCAGGTCCGGGTCATGCGGATGTACTTCCAGCCCCTGCCCGGCCGCGGACAGCGCGTGTGCGGCATTGCCGGTTGCCAGGTGGCGTCGCGCCTGCTGGACGTGGAATGCCGCACTCGTCATGCCTGCCTCTGTATCACCGGAAACCCGTCCCGATGATACGGGAGATGCGGCGCGCGTCCGTGCGGCCGACTTACTCCACGCGCACTTCCGCGCTGCCCGAGAACGTCTCCACCGTGACGCGGGCACTGCCGCTGCCGTAGCGGGTGGAGAAACTGGCGCCCGGGCCGCGGCGCTTCTCGATGTCCACGCCCGTGGCCTTCAGGCTGCCGCTGAAGCTCTCGCCACTGACCTGCGCGGACACATCCTTCGGCAGGCGCAGCAGCAGGTCGCCGCTGACCGATTCCATGCTGATCTCGCCACCGGGCGCCAGCGCCGTACTGACATGCGCCGTGCCGCTGACGGTGCTCGCGCTGAGATCGCGGATCTCTTCGCCGGTGACGGCGACTTCGATGCGGCCGGACACCGTCTCGGTGCTGATGTCGCCATTCAGCCGTCCGCGCAGCACGATGTTGCCACTGACGGTCTGCACGTCCACGTCCGCGCTGTTGAGGGTCAGATGGGCGCTGCCGCTGACGGTTTCGATGTCCGCTTTCTGCGGTGCGGCGGCGGCGGCCACGCTGCCACTGACACTGCTGATGGAAAGTTCGCCCGAGGCAACGCCGGTCACGTGCACGTCGGCCGCGACCGACTCGATGTCCAGGTCGGCGCGCAACGGCACCATCAGCACCAGGTCGGTCGGTCCGGTCTGGTTGCCACCCCAGCCGCTGCTCTTCGGGTAACGCACTTCCACGCTCAGGTGCGGGCCGCCGCCGTCCACCTCCAGGCGCTCCACGCCCTTGCCCAGGGTGCCGGTGATCTTCACCTCGTCGCGCTCCCAGCCGCGCACTTCGATGCGGCCCTTGAGGTTGCTGATGTCCACCCGGCCACGGGCGTCCAGCGGCCGGGTTTCGTTGATGGCGGTCTGCGCCAGCGCCGCGGGCGCCAGCAGTGCGCTGCCCAGCAGCAGCGAGAAAGCGATGGTGGTACGCATGGGTAACTCCTCAGGTCATGGCCGCGCGCTGGGTCAGCGCGAGGCGTCGTGCATAGGTGCGGCGCAACTGGTTCAGCAGGAAGTGCGCGTTGGGTTCGGTGGCGATGGCGTGGCGGATCTGCGCGGCGCTCTCGTCCAGCGCATGCAGCGCGGGGGCGATCTCGGGTACGGTCTGCACCTGCGTGTCCAGTTGCGCCAGCGCACCGGTGTAATCGCGGGTCAGCGCGGCGGCTTCGCGCTGGATCAGCGCATCGCCTTCCGGCGCTTTCTGCAGTTGCCAGGTCACCGTGACCGCCAGCAGCACCGACGCGGCCAGGGCAAAGGGCGCCATGCGGCGGCGTGGCGGTGCCACGGCCTGCTGCGGCGTGGCGGCCAGGCGCGCGGCCAGGTCCGGCCACAGATCGCGCGAGGGCGGCGTGTCCTGCCGCAATGCGCGCAGCTGCCAGCGCAGCGCGTCGTCTGAAAGCGGGGTGGGATCGTGGGGGGTCATGCGTGTCCTCCTAAACGCTCGCGCAGCAGGTGCCGCGCCCGGTGCAACTGTGCTTTTGAACTTCCGACCGCCATGCCCAGCTCGGTGGCGATCTCCTCGTGCTTCCAGCCTTCCACGTCGTACAGCACCAGCACGGCCCGCGCCCGTGGCGGCAGGGTGGCGACGGCGCGCTCCAGGTCCAGCGACAACGCCGTGCCATGGCCCGCGCTGTCCGCCATGCCCAGGTCGTCCAGCGCGTCCTCGTCATCATCGAAGCGGGGACCGCTGCGGCGGCTGCGCAGTTCCATCAGCGCGGTGGTCACCGCCAGGCGATGCAGCCAGGTGGAGAAAGCACTCTCGAAGCGGAACGCCGGCAACGCCTGCCACGCCCGCACGAACGCTTCCTGCGTCAGGTCTTCCGCCCGCACGCCCTGCCCGCCCACCAGCCGCTGGATGACGCCATGCACACGGCCCGCATGGCGGCGGTAGAGCGCCTCGAACGCCCGCATGTCGCCACCCGCAGCCGAACGGGCCAGTGCGGTGTCCTGGGCGGCGGAGGCCTCCGGGGCGAGGCTGTCAGCGAAAGGTTCGATCACGGCATTCAGCATACTGACTGGGATGCAGCCGGGAACGCAGGGGTTTAGAGCTGCGCGGCATTTTTCGCCGGCGATTGTTCAGCCGGGAACTCATGGCCCTCTCCCTGTGCGCGGATCCCCTCTCCCCGTGGAACGACGGGAAGGAAAGCCGGACGCAAGAAAAAGCCCCGCGGCGTCCGGGGTGGACGCACACGGGGCGTGCGCAGGAAACAGGATGCGCGAGGCGGGGAATCAGTGCGCCAGGCGGGCCGCGATGCGTTGCTGTTCGTCCTTCAGTGCCTGCGGGGTGCGGTCGCCGAATTCCTGCAGGTACTCGCCGATGCTGGCGAACTCGGCCTGCCAGCCGGCGCGGTCGAAGCCGAACAGCAGCTCGTGCGCTTCATCGCTCAGTGCCACGCCGTCCAGATTGAGGTCTTCGGCGCGCGGCAGGTGGCCGATCGGCGTTTCCACCGCGTCCGCCTTGCCCTCGACGCGCTGGATCATCCACTCCAGCACGCGCAGGTTCTCGCCGAAGCCAGGCCACAGGAATTTGCCGTCGCCGCCCTTGCGGAACCAGTTCACGTGGAAGATCTTGGGAAGCTTCGCATCGGCATCGCCGAACGACAGCCAGTGGGCGAAGTAGTCGGCGAAGTTGTAGCCGCAGAACGGCTTCATCGCCATCGGGTCGCGGCGCATCACGCCCACCGCGCCGGTCGCGGCAGCGGTGGTCTCAGAACCCATCGCCGCGCCGACCAGCACGCCATGCGTCCAGTCGCGCGCTTCGAACACCAGCGGCACCAGCGAGGCGCGGCGACCACCGAAGACGATGGCGCTGATCGGCACGCCCTGCGGATCCTCCGCCTTGGCCGAATAGCTCGGGCACTGGCGTGCGGAGACGGTGAAACGCGAGTTGGGGTGCGCGGCCGGACCGTTGGCCGGGTCGTACTTGCGCCCCTGCCAGTCCAATGCCGGCGTGCGCGAATCCAGTCCTTCCCACCACGGCTCCTGCTCGTCGGTGACGGCGACGTTGGTGAAGATGGTGTGGTGGCTGATGGTGGCCAGCGCATTGGGGTTGGAACTGTCCGAGGTGCCCGGCGCCACGCCGAAGAAGCCGGCTTCCGGATTGATCGCGTACAGGCGGCCGTCGGCGCCGGGGCGCATCCAGCAGATGTCGTCGCCGACCGTCCACACCTTCCACCCGGCCTGGCGGTAGCCTTCCGGCGGAATCAGCATGGCCAGGTTGGTCTTGCCGCACGCCGACGGGAACGCCGCCGCGATGTAGTGCGTCTCGCCCTGCGGGTTTTCGATGCCGACGATCAGCATGTGCTCGGCCAGCCAGCCTTCGCTGCGCGCCTGGTGCGAAGCGATGCGCAGCGCGTGGCACTTCTTGCCCAGCAGCGCGTTGCCGCCGTAGCCGGAGCCGAAGCTCTTGATGGTCAGCTCGTCCGGGAAATGCATGATGAAGCGGCGGTCCGGGTCCAGCTCGCCGGTCGAGTGCAGGCCCTTCACGAACGTCCCTTCCCGCTCGATACGCGCCAGCGCCGGCGCGCCCATGCGGGTCATGATGCGCATGTTGGCCACCACGTATGGCGAATCGGTGATCTCCACGCCGCAGCGCGACAGCGGCGAATCGATCGGGCCCATGCAGTAGGGGATCACGTACAGCGTGCGCCCGCGCATGCAGCCGGCGAACAGCGCATCCATCTTCGCGTGGGCCTCGGCCGGGGCCATCCAGTGGTTGTTGGGGCCGGCGTCTTCCTGCTGCGGCGTGCAGACGAAGGTCAGGTGCTCCACGCGCGCCACGTCGCTCGGGCTGGAGCGGTGCAGCCAGCTGTGCGGGTGGGTTTCGGGGTTCAGCGGCAGCAGGGTGCCGTCGGCCAGCATCTGCTTCGTCAGCAGCGTGTTCTCGGCATCGCTGCCGTCGCACCAGTGGATGTGGTCAGGTTGGGTAAGCGCGGCAACCTCGGCAACCCAGGCGTTCAACGCGGCAAGCGAACTGCCCGGAAAATCGTTGCGTTTGAAAACATCGACCGCTGCGTTCATGCCACGCCCTCGAAAAGTGAGACCAAAATGATACCAATGTCCTGTCCCCGTGACGAGGAGAACGCGGCCAGGGTCGGCGGGCGGTCAGCCCAAGGGGGGATGCCGGGCGAACCCTGTCGCAGGCACGAGGTTGCGTCTCACGGCCGTGCGAGAAATCGCGGAGTGCGAGGCTCGGAGCCGTGTCGATGGGGCTCCGAGGGCCGGGGATAGAGGTTGGAAGGCCGTTGATGGGGCTCGGAAGCCGATCGATGAGGCTCCGGGAGCCATCGGTCGCGCCCGCCATGCCGTCGATGGGGCTTATGCACTCCCATCGATGGCTTTCAGAAAGCCATCGATGGCACTCGCAGAGCCATCGATCGGGCACCGAGCCTCATCGATCAGGCTCGGACAGCCCGCGATGGAGCTCATAGACCCATCGACGGAGCTCCGAGGGCCATGTCGATGGAGCTCACCGGGTCATCGATGCAGCTCGAGGGGCGATCGATGGAGCTCTGAAGCCCATCGATGGGATTCCGAGCCTCATCGATAGCACTCCGGGCCCGATCTCCGCCACAGCGCTTACCCGTCGCGCGAGCGCCGGTACGGGTTGAACAGCTGCAGCAGCCAGGGCTTCTGCGCCAGCACCAGGCTGACGCCGACGCGGTCCTCCGCCGGCAGCGTGGCATCGCGGGCCAGCAGCGCATCGAACTCGCGCGCGACTTCCTCCAGTCGCTGGCGCACCTGCTTCACCCCGTCGATGCTCAGGCTGCCGCTGAGCAGCAGCAGTGCGTCCTGTTCGCCATCGAACGGATCGGCGAAGTAGTCGGTCAGCAGGGTCAGCCGGAAGTAGCGCTCCATGGGCCCATCGGCGCGCCAGCGGAAATTGCGTGCCGTCAGCGCGCGGCCACGGTTGCCGGGCATGAGTTCGATGATGCCCAGCCGGTCCAGCTTCACCAGCAGGCCGGTCCACTGCGCGGGCGTAAAGCCGAAGTGCCCCATCACGTCGTCCTCGCGCCAGCGGTTGAGCGTGAGGAACAGCGCCATCAGCAGCGGCGGATCGTCCACCAGCGCCTGTTCCTGCGCTTCGCTCAACTGCGCCATCGCCTTGCGCCCGCGCGAGGCTTCGGCGCTGAGCTCGGCCAGGCCCACGTCCAGCACGTCGCAGACCTGCTCCAGCCGCTGCAGGCTCATCGCGCGGCGGGAGAACATGCGCTTCACCGCCGCCTCGCTCATGCGGATGCGCGCGGCCAGGTCGCGGTAGGTCATGTCCTGCGCGCGCAGGCAACGCTTCAGTGCATCAACCAGGTCCACCGAGACGGCCATGGGTAGCGGATTCCTATACCTGTCGTTCCGCCAGAGCTTACCTTGTCGATGATCCTTGAATCCCTGCGAAGCCTGCGCCCACCCTCCGGCGTCCCTGGAGGAACCCGCATGCGCCGCCTGATCGCCCGCTCACTGACCCTGGCCCTGGCCACCGCGCTCTCCGGCGGCGTCGCCCTGCCCACCCACGCCGCGCCGCAATCCGATGGCGCCAGCCGGATGTCGCAGGCCAGCCTGGAGGCGTCCATCGAAGTGCCGGTGGCGGTGATCCATGCACTGGGCCACGGCGCCTCCGCGGCGGTCACCGGCGTGGCCGTGGTCGCCGGCAGCGTGGCGGTGACGGTCTCCGTCGCGGCGGCGGGCGTGGTGGCCGGCGCGTCGTTCGTGGTCTACCTGAGCGCGGAGGCGATCCGGCGCCTGGGCATCGCGGTCGGCACGGCGATCAGCGTCACCGTGGTGGCGACGGGATGGATCCTGAGCGGCGCGGGTGAAGCGCTGTGCTTCATCGCCAACGACGCCGCGCGTCCGCATATCCACAGCCATCGCTACGGCGGGTGATCGCGTGATGCGCGCGCTCGCGATTCTGGGTTTCGTCTTCGTCCTCGCGCTGCCAGGGACGGCGCGCGCGGGCGATGCCTGCAGGCAACTGGAGATGCCGCCGTACAAGGTGGCGGAAGCAGCCCGCACCGCGCTGCTGGCGGCGCAGCAGTTGGACGAGGTGGACGCACCCGTCGCACTGATCGCGCGCGTCGGCACCGACCTGTCGAAGCAGGGCCTGGTCTACAGCCACGCGGGCTTCGCCGTGCGCGACCACGCGCACGGGCGCTGGACAGTGGTGCACCTGCTCAACGAATGCGGCAGCGACCGCTCGGGCCTGTACGCACAGGGGCTGGTGAACTTCTTCGCCGACGACCTGGTGAACCAGGACCTGCGCATCGTCTGGTTCGCACCCGACGTCGCCGACCGTCTCGCGCAGCGCCTGCAGCAGATGCCGCGCCACAGCCTGCACCATCCGCGCTACAACCTGATCGCACGTCCCGGCAGCGAGGACTACCAGAACTCCACCGCGTGGATCGTGGAGGTGATGGCCGCGGCGCTGGCCGACCGTGGCATCTACGACCGCCGCAGCGCGTACGCGTTCGCGCGGGGCGACGGCTTCGTGCCGGATACGGTGCACGTCGCGTACTCCAAGCGCGTGCTGGGCGGGCTGTTCTCCGCCAATACCGACTTCACCGACCACCCCGTCGGCACGCGTCTGTCGGGCGACTACCCGGTCGTCACCGTGCGTTCGATCTTCCAGTGGCTGGAGCGCAGCGGGTATGTGCGCGAGCAGCGGGAATGGCGGGGTGGTGTGCGGCAGGCGGCGATGGGGCCGGCGTGAAGTCTCGAACTCCGCTAGACATCCACCATGATCGATTCGAGACGATCTGATGGGTAGCAATACCGGCTGTTTTTTGACGCTCGCAGGCATGCCGCGTCCACATCCACCCAAACCACGGCCCTTACATCGCCACCTGCATCATCGTTGGGCGCCACAGGAAGATTCATGATCATTGAAGCACTGCTCGCGCTGTCCGTCGCCGCCGGAAATGACAAAGCGTTCGAGTTGGCCGGGGCTCGCATCGGCCTTGGCTACATGGAGCTTCGGCAGCAGCGCCCGGAGATGCAATGCGAAGTTTCCTGCGCTGACCCAACCGCACAGGTGCTCGGACGTACGGGCAACCTCTGGGTAGGTATTGGTCACGGAGCGATCAACCAGTTGGCGTTTCGGTTTGTTCCGGAACTCACGGACCAGGAAGCGGCGTCCGTGTCCAGCGCCTACCACGCGCTCTATGGAGAACCCGCGCGACGCAACGCGTTCGACGGCTGCGAAGAATGGGATCGGGTAGGCGGCACTATCGTGTTGTGCGTCAGGAACGGCCTCTCGCTTACCTACTGGAAGGACGAACACTGGGGCGTGACCGAGAGCGTGATCCCGGATGCTGGCAAATGATTCAATGACGCCGCCGCTGCTTCGCGGCGCGTCTTGAGTCTGCTCCGTAGGGTGGGCCTTGGCCCACCATCGACGACGCGCTCACGCGCGGTGGGCCAAGGCCCACCCTACGATCAGGTCGGGATCAACGTCGAGATGACGTGCTCGAGGTAGGTCTCGAATTCTTCCGAGGTCATCCGCGGCTGCTGCAGTTGCAGCGACAACTGCAGGAAGCCCACATAGGCCGCGTACGTCAGGCGCGCGCGGTGGGTCGCGTCGGTCCGCTGCAGGCCGGCCTGGCGGAACATGGCGACCAGATAGTCCAGGCGACGCTGGGAGATGCGGTCGATCACGGGCTGCACGGACGGGTGGTCCAGCGCCTTCAGCAACTCGCTGTAGATGATGTGCGGCTTCACTTCGTGGCCGACGAGCTGGAACAGCGTCCGCAGGCGCTCGCGCGGATCGGCGACCTTTTCCAGGCTGCCGAAGATGTTCTCCTGCTCGCCCGCCTCCCAACGTTCCAGCGCCGCCTGCAGCAGCGCGTCACGTGAGGGAAAGTGCCAGTAGAAGCTGCCCTTCGTCACGCCAAGACGCCGCGCCAAAGGCTCCACCGCGACCGCCGAGACACCCTGCTCCGCGATCAGGTCGAGGGCGGCCTGCGCCCAGTCATCGGCGCTGAGGCGCGCGGTGCGGGCGGGGGGAGAAGAGGGGCTTTCCGGACTGGGTGTGCTCATGTTCCGCATTTAACCATACGCCGGGGTGTGTAGCGGTACGTTTGCTGCGGCGCGTCATAAATAAAGGCAAATCAATCGGTTGCATTTGAAACGCTTGCGCGGGATCGATTGACTGCTCTAAATGCGAGAGCCCATACTAGCCCGTATGGTCACAACCCCCTCCCCTGTCTCTTTCCGCTTCGACGGTGACACTGCTGCCGCATCGGATCGCATGCTGCCGGGACAGGGGAATGTCGCCCTGGCGATCCGTCGCTTTGCATCGCCACGCGCGCTCCAGGGCCATCCTGCATTGATCTATGCACACGGTTTCGGGCAGACGCGCGGTGCGTGGAACCGCACCGGCGAAGCCATGGCGGCACACGGTTACGCGGGCCTCGCCTACGACGCGCGCGGCCACGGCGAATCGTCGCGCAACGCGGCCGACATGCCCTACACCGGTGACCAGTTCGCCGACGATCTGATCGTGGTGGCCGGGGAACAATCCGAGCCGCCGGTGCTGGTGGGCGCTTCGATGGGCGGGCTGTTCGGGCTGATCGCCGAGTCGCGCTGGCCCGGCCTGTTCCGCGCGATGGTGCTGGTCGACATCACCCCGCGCTGGGAGCGCGCCGGCCTGCAGCGCATCCTCGCCTTCATGACGGCGTTCCCCGACGGTTTCGCATCGCTCGAGCACGCGGCCGACATCATCGCCGCCTACCAGCCGCAGCGCCGTACGCGCAAATCGGCAGACGACCTGCGCGAGCTGCTGCGCGAAGGCGACGATGGTCGCTGGCGCTGGCACTGGGATCCTCGCCTGGTCGACGAACTGGCGCGCGACAGCGCCCAGCACCAGGACGCCATCGCCGAGGCTGCGCGCCAGGTACAGTGCCCCGTGCTGCTGATCAGCGGTGGCCGCAGCGACCTGGTCTCGGAGAAGACCGTCGACGAGTTCAAGGCCCTGGTGCCGCATGCGCGCCACGCCCACCTGCCGCAGGCCACGCACATGGTGGCCGGCGACGACAACGACGCATTTACCAGCACCGTGCTGGAATACCTGGCGAGCCTGTCGGCCGCGCCGGGTAATGCCGAATCCGATGTAACCGAATCCGTGTCCGGAGCAACCCCATGAGCATCGTCATTCCCTTCATCGCCTTCCTGCTGGCGGGTGCGTTCGCCGCCTATCACCGGATCCGGCTCGCGTACTGGGCCGCCATCACCGCCAGCCTGCTGGTCGCGTGCTGGCTTCTGGGCGCCAATCCCACCGCCACCCTTGTCGCGGCGGTTGTCGTGGTGGCGATCGCGGTGCCGCTGCTGATCCCGGCCATCCGCAAGCCGCTGATCACCGCGCCGGCGCTGGGCTTCCTGCGCCGCGCACTGCCGCCGCTGTCGCAGACCGAACGCATCGCGCTGGAAACCGGCTCGGTCGGCTTCGAAGGCGACCTGTTCACCGGCGACCCCGACTGGAACAAGCTGCTGGCCTATCCCAAGCCGCAGCTCACCGCCGAAGAGCAGGCCTTCCTCGACGGCCCGGTGGAAGAGCTGTGCCGGATGACCAACGACTGGGAAATCACCCACGTCCACGCCGACCTGCCGCCGGAGCTGTGGGACTACATCAAGAAGAACAAGTTCTTCGGCATGATCATCCCCAAGCAGTACGGCGGCCTGGGCTTCTCGGCGCTGGCGCACCACAAGGTGATCCAGAAGATCGCCTCGGTCAGCAGCGTGGTCAGCTCCACCGTCGGCGTGCCGAACTCGCTCGGCCCGGGTGAACTGCTCAACCACTACGGCACGCAGGAACAGAAGGACTACTACCTGCCCCGTCTGGCGATCGGCCAGGAAGTGCCCTGCTTCGGCCTGACCGGACCGTTCGCCGGCTCCGATGCGACCTCGATCCCCGACTACGGCATCGTCTGCAAGGGCGAGTGGAACGGCGCCAACGTGCTGGGCATCCGCCTGACGTTCGACAAGCGCTACATCACGCTGGCGCCGGTGGCGACGATCATCGGCCTGGCTTTCCGCATGTACGACCCGGACGGCCTGATCGGCGACACGCGCGACATCGGCATCACGCTGGCGCTGCTGCCGCGCGACACCGACGGTGTCGAAGTCGGTCCGCGCCACTTCCCGCTCAACTCCCCGTTCCAGAACGGCCCGGTGCGCGGCAAGGACGTGTTCATCCCGCTCAGCCAGCTGATCGGCGGCGTGGAGATGGCCGGCAAGGGCTGGAACATGCTCAACGAGTGCCTCGCCGTGGGTCGCTCGATCACCCTGCCCTCCACCGCCAGCGGCGGTGCCAAGGCCGGCGCGCGCGTGACCGGTGCGTATGCGCGCATCCGCAAGCAGTTCGGCCTGTCGGTCGGCCGCTTCGAAGGCGTGGAAGAGGCGCTGGCCCGCATCGGCGGCAAGGCCTATGCGATCAGTGCGCTGTCGCAGGCCACCGCCGCCGCCGTGGACCGCGGCGACGTGCCCTCGGTGCCGTCGGCCATCGCCAAGTACCACTGCACGAACATGGGCCGCGACGTCGCCAAGGACGTGATGGACATCGTCGGCGGCAAGGGCATCATCCTGGGCCCGCGCAACTTCGCCGGCCGCGCGTGGCAGGCCTCGCCCATCGCGATCACGGTGGAAGGCGCGAACATCATGACCCGCAGCCTGCTGATCTTCGGCCAGGGGTCGATCCTGTGCCATCCCTACATCATCAAGGAAATGCGCGCCGCGCAGGATCCGGACACCCGGGCCGGCGTGAACATGCTGGATGCCGTGCTGTATCCGCACATCGGTGGCGCGATCTCCAACGCGGTGCGTTCGTTCTGGTTCGGCATCACCGGCTCGAAGATCGGCGCCGCACCGGGCGATGCATATACGAAGAAGTTCTTCCGCAAGCTCGACCGCTACGCGGCCAACCTGGCGCTGCTCACCGACATCTCGCTCGGCGCGCTGGGCGGCAAGCTGAAGTTCAAGGAATCGCTCTCCGGCCGCCTGGGCGACGTGCTGAGCCACCTCTACATGATGAGTGCCGTGCTGAAGCGCCATCATGACGAAGGCACGCCGGAAGCCGACAAGCCGCTGCTGGCCTGGGCCTTCCACAACAGCGCGTACGAGATCGAACTGGCGCTGTCGCAGGCGCTGCGCAACTTCCCGATCAAGCCGCTCGGCTGGCTGCTGTGGCCGGTGGTGTTCCCGTTCGGCCGCCGTGCCGTGGCGCCGGGCGACCGCCTGAGCCATCGCGTGGCGATGCTGCTGATGGCGCCGAACGAAGCACGCGACCGCCTGGGCCAGGGCGTGTTCCTGACCCCGTGCGAGAACAACCCGGGTGGCCGCATCGACAGTTACCTGGCGACCGCCGTCGCCGCCGAGCCGGTCGAACGCAAGTTCCTGAAGGCGTTGAAGACCAAGGACATCGAGGCGCTGGACTACAGCGCGCAATTGGACGAAGGCGTGCGCGAGGGCTGGATCACGGTCGAGGAACGCAAGCTGCTGGAAGAGCTCCGCGCGATCACCCTGGACACGATCACCGTGGACGAATTCGAGACCCACGAGTTGCGTGCGGCCAGCTACTACGACCTGCCACAGAACAAGCGCCAGCCGCGCGAAGCGGCCTGAGGACGCGATCTGATCCATCTCCCGCCAGCGGGGGAGGGCTGGGGTGTGGGGCGACCGAAGCCCCCTCCCCGTGCGGGTCGTGATGCCATCCGAAGACGGTCGCGGTGCGCAGTGAACCGGCATCACTGTCGCCGCTTGCCCCCCATCCCAACCTTCCCTCGCAAGCGGGGAAGGAGCAGACAAGGAAGCCTTGAATGAGCGCGAATGTCCTCGGGATCTACCGCCGCCTGGAGCGCAAGCCGTTCGGCGCCTGGCTGTTCTCGCGCCTGATCTGCTTCAAGGCGCCCTACTTCGGCAGCATCGGCCCGCGCATGGTGCGGCTCGAACCCGGGCGCGGCGAGGCGACGATCCGCCACCGGCGCTCGGTCACCAACCATCTGGGCACGGTGCATGCGATCGCGCTCTGCAACCTGGCGGAATTCGTCGGCGGGCTGACCACCGACGTCAGCATCCCGCGCTCGATGCGCTGGATTCCCAAGGGCATGACGGTGGAATACCTGAAGAAGGCGGTCGGCACGATGCACGCTGTCGCCACGCCGGCGTTCGAGCCACGCGAATCCACCGACGGTTACGAGCTGCCGATGGAAGTCGTGGTCAGCAACCCGCAGGGCGAACCGGTGTTCCGCGCCCGCATCAGCATGTGGGTGTCGCCGAGGCCCGCGCGATGAGGTGCTGACGTTGTAGGAGCGACGTCAGTCGCGACCGCCCGGCATCCGTTCGCGCGAACAAGCGGCGATGGCGATTCGAAACGTGCGGTCGCGACTCACATCGCTCCTACAACCCGTCTACGACAGCCAGACCGCGCCCAGCGCCGCGATCGCCGGCAATCCCTGCACGAAGAAGATGCGCTTGTTGACGCTCCAGGCGCCGTAGAGCGCCGCCACGATGACGCACAGCAGGAAGAAGACGACCACGTTCCACTGCGAGGTCAGCAGGCCCCATAGCAGGCCGGCGGCCAGGAACCCGTTGTAGAGCCCCTGGTTGGTGGCCAGCACGCGCGTGGTCTCGGCCTTCTCGGGCGTGTTGCGGAAGGTTTTGAGGCCCAGTGGCTTGGTCCAGAGGAACATCTCCAGGACCAGGAAGTACCCATGCAGCAGTGCCACCAGCACCACCAGTCCCGTCGCGATCACGTCCATTCGCACCTCCCGTCATGTGGCAGGCAGCATAGCGTCAACACACACGGGCGTCAGGCGCTCGCCCTGGTCGATGTCTTCCCGGGGAGGGCGCGCTCGGATGGCAGCTTCGACTCCTCGCGCAATAGGCGCCACGCGCTGAAGGTCATCGCGCTGGCGACCAGCAGGCCGGCGCCGAACACCACGTTCGAGCCGAATGCGGACAGGAACTTGTGCAGCCAGACGAAACTGAGGTCGCCGCCGCGATAGATCACGGTATCGATGGCCGCGCCCGCCTTGTAGCGCCATTCGCGGCCGACGCGGGTGTAGATGGTCTCGCGCGCCGGCTTGGCCAGCGAGAACTCGCTGGCGCGCGTCACCACCTGCACGATGGCGACCATCATCGGCAGCGGCGAGGCGGTCAGGAAGGAGTAACCGAGGATGATGGCGCAGCCGGGGATCAGCAGCGCCGGCCCGATGCCGAAGCTGCGCAGCAGCCAGCGCGTGACCAGCAACTGGATGAGCAGCGTCAGCACGTTGACCGCCATGTCGATGCCGGCGTAGTACGCCGTGCTGGCGGCGGGATCGGTGTAGTACTGGCGCACGATCGCGGCCTGTTCGTTGTAGAGCAGCGTGCCGACGCCCACGCCCATCACCACCAGCGACGCCAGCCAGCGCAGCAGCGGCTCGCGCGCGATGAGCTTCAGGCCGGCCAGGATCTCGCCACCCATCGGCTGTTCGCCACTGACCGCCTTGCGCTCCTGCTCGCGCGCCACTGCCCACAGGCGCAGGCGAAGTTGGCATACCACGCAGACGGACAGGAACGCCGCCGACACCAGCATCAGGTTGGCGATGCCGATGCGCTCCACGAAAGTGCGTGTCAGTACGGGCCCCAGGATCGCGCCGACGGTGCCGGCTGCCCCGATGTAGCCGTAGAACTTGCGTGCTTCGGCATTGCTGAACACGTCGGCCATGAAACTCCAGAACACCGCGACCGCGAACAGGTTGAACACCGCGATCCACAGGAAGAAGGCCATTCCGCGCCCGGGCATGCCGCTGTCGAACAGCAGGTAGAACAGCAGCAGCGTGCCGATGAAGAAGCCGTAGACCGCGGGCAGGAAGACACGCCGCGGATACCGGCTTACCAGCCAGCCATACACCGGCTGCAGCAGCAGCATGATGATGAAGGTGCAGGTGAACAGGACCTGCAACGTGAAGTCCTTCAGCGCCATGCCGCGCGCGGCGAAGAACTCGATCATGGCGGGCGGGAACACGGCCTGTACGTCGTTGGACGCCCCCATCGCCTCGCGCACCGGGCGCAGCACGTAATAGCCGCTCAGCAGGCAGAAGAAGTAGACGAAGGCCCACAGCAGCGGAGGCGATTCGGCCATCGCGGCGCGGAACCGGCCGAACCGGGTGGTCGCTGGGGAAGACGGGTCCATGGTGTGCGGCCTGCCAATCGCATCATCGGGAGCGGACGAGGCCCGCCTGTGGCGCGCAAGGTATCCGATGCACTGCAACATCGCCAGCCTCTTGCGCCGCGTACCGCGCCGGAACACCGGCGATGCGGGCGCCGATGCGTTCCCCCCGCGCCAGCCCGAGCATTTGCTCTACCCCTCGCCGCTAGGTTCGGCCGTACTTCGCAACAGGGCAGCATGTGTACGACTACATCATCGTGGGCGCCGGTTCGGCCGGCTGTGTCCTGGCCCACCGCCTGAGCGAAGACCCCGCCTGTCGCGTGCTGCTGCTGGAAGCCGGCCCGCGCGACTGGCATCCCTTCATCCACATGCCGGCCGGCCTGGCCAAGCTGGTCGGACAGAAGGGCGTGAACTGGAACTACGACACCGCGCCGGAGCCGCAGCTCGACGGGCGCCGCCTGTGGTGGCCGCGCGGCAAGGTGCTCGGCGGTTCCAGTTCGATCAACGCCATGTGCTACACGCGCGGCGTGCCGGAGGACTACGACGCGTGGGCCGAAGCGGGCGCGGAGGGTTGGGACTGGGCCGGCGTACTGCCCTACTTCCGCCGTTCCGAACGCAATGCGCGCGGTGCGGATGCGCTGCATGGCGACGAAGGTCCGCTGTACGTATCGGACCTGCGCCACACCAATCCACTGTCCGCTGTCTTCATCGAGGCCGGCACCCAGGCCGGCTTCGCGCGCAACGGGGACTTCAACGGGCCGGCCCAGGCCGGTTTCGGTCTGTACCAGGTGACCCAGAAGGAGGGCGCGCGCTGCTCGTCGGCGGTGGCGTACCTGGATCCCGCACGCGACCGCCAGAACCTCGACATCGTCACCGGCGCCCTGGTCCGTCGCGTGCTGCTGGAGAAGGGCCGCGCGATCGGCGTGGCGTACGCACGTGGCGGGCAGGAGATCGTTGTCCGCTGCGACCGCGAAGTGCTGCTGAGCGGCGGCGCGATCAACTCGCCGCAATTGCTGATGCTGTCCGGCATCGGACCGGCGGAGCATCTGCAGGAACAGGGCATCACCGTCCGCCATGCGCTGCCGGGCGTCGGCCGCAACCTGCAGGACCATCTGGACATCTGCACGCTGCAGCACTGCACCCAACGCGTCACCTACGACCGCACCAGCGAACTCAGGACCGCCTTCGACTACTTCCTGCGCGGCCATCGCGGCCCGGGCAGCAGCAATATCGCCGAGGCCGGCGCCTTCGTGCGTTCAGCGCTCGCACCCGACGAGCGCCCCGACATCCAGTTCCATTTCGTCCCGGCCATGCTGGACGACCACGGACGCAACCGCCTGCCCGGGGATGGCTACACCGCCCATGCGTGCTTCCTGCGCCCACGCAGCCGCGGCCAGATCCTGCTGGCCAGCGCCGACCCACGCGTGGATGCGCGCATCGAGGCGAACTACCTGAGCGACCCGGAAGGGTTCGACCTCAGGATGATGGTCGAATGCGCCAGGATCTCGCGCGAGTTGTTCGCGCAGCCCGCCTTCGACGCCTACCGTGGCGCCCCCATCCACCCGGCGCGCAACGACCTGTCGGATGCCGAGCTGATCGCCTTCATCCGCGCCAAGGCCGAAACCGTCTACCACCCCGTCGGCACCTGCCGCATGGGCGAAGACGAAGACGCCGTGGTCGATTCCGGGTTGCGCGTGCATGGCATCGCGGGACTCCGCGTGATCGATGCCTCGGTGATGCCCACGCTGATCGGCGGCAACACCAACGCACCGACCATCATGATCGCCGAGCGCGCCTCGGACCTGATCCGCGGACTGCCGGTGCTGTCGGGCCACCCTGCGCGTGCGGCGGCCACGGCACCTGCCGCCTTTGCCGCCGCCGACTAGGACGGGACGGGCAGCGCGCCACTCGCGCGTCACGCATCTCCGGGCGGCGACTCGCCCCGGTTGCGGCCCGGCCCCGCATTCAGCCTGTCCGACGCCCGCCGCAGCGCATCGCGCATGCTGAATGCGGTGCCGCGATGTTCCTCAATTACCGGCATTCGATCGCCCACGACGCTCCGCACTTGCAGCGCTGCGGCGAATCGGGCCGAAACGGCGCGGAAATTGCATGCGATGGATAGCAGGCATTCCTGAACGTATCGCATGCGTTCAGCCGCCTGTTGGAAGGTCCGCACCTTACTGAACTGGGACGACCGCCACACCTGTAATCAGCAGCAGGATGAACAACATGGACATGGAATCTCTCCCTGTTTGTGCAATCGAAAAAAGCGGCGTTATGATCCGGGCAGGCAAGGGTCTTACGCAGGCGTCACGCACGATGAAACACAAGACAAGCCGGCGCTCGCTGCACGTCTTCCGGATCGGCCTGGTCGGGCTGCTGCTTCCGCTGACGCTGTCGTCCACGGCACAGACACCGTTGCGCTGGACGTCCGCCAGTCACGGCGCTGAAACCGCCCCGGTCTCCACCAACGCGACCGCGAGCGCGGGTGCCTACGTCTCGCCAACGCAGCCGCGCCCGTACCGCACGGCGCTGACGGGACAGAACATCCAGCCGCTCGCGGCGGGGTTCGATGTGCGCGCCTTCGAGACCATGGCCGAACACCTGACGGTGGGCCAGCGGGTTCCCGGCCTCGCCATGGCCATCGTCCACAACGGCCGCGTGATGAGTGCGCGCGGCTACGGCATCACCGACGTGGTCAATCCGCAGCAGGTTGACGCGCATACGGTGTTCCGGCTGGCGTCCTTGTCCAAGGCCTTCGCCAGCACGCTGACCGGCCTGATGGTGCAGGACGGTTCGCTGCGCTGGGACAGCAAGGTCAACCAGTACGTGCCGGGCTTCCAGTTGAGCGATGCGAACGCGACCTCCCACGTGACCGTCGCGGACGTGCTGAGCCACAGCGTCGGCCTGCAGGCTCACAACGCCTTCGACCGCGACATCGAAGCCAATGCGGAGTACTACGACGTGGCCCGCAAGCTGGCGTACGCGCCGCTGAAGTGCGCACCCGGCGAATGCTATGCCTACCAGAACGTCGCCTTCAGCCTGATCGGCGACGTGGTGTTCGCCGCCACCGGCACGTTCTACGACCAGGCGGTGGACCGTCGCATCTTCAAGCCGCTGGGCATGAACGATGCGAGCATGGGCCTGGCCGGCATCCAGGGCAGTACGCGCTGGGCGCGACCGCATGTGCGCAGCCGCAACGGCTGGGTGTCCCTGACGCCGAAGCCCACCTACTACCGGTTGCCGCCGGCCGCCGGCGTCAATGCCAGCGCCAGCGATCTGGCGCAATGGCTGATTGCCCAGACCGGCCATCGCCCCGACGTGCTGCCGGCGCCGCTGCTGGCGACGCTGCATGCGCCCGTGGTCACCACGCCCGGCGAAATGCGCGGTGGCTGGCGACGCGAACGCATCCATTCGGCCAGCTATGCGCTTGGCTGGCGCGTGTTCGACTACGCAGGCCAGCAGGTCGTCTTCCACGCGGGAGCCGTCCAGGGATATCGCGGCCTGGTCGCACTGGTTCCCGGACAGGATCTGGGCGTGGCGATGGTGTGGAACAGCGACAGTTCGCTTCCGTCGGGGCTGTTGCCGACCATCCTCGATCGCGCAATGGGCCTGCCCGGTGAACCCTGGGTCGAGACACCGGCAGACTACGACCTGCTGCTCGCCGAGTCGCCCGAGGCGACGCCTGCGGACGGAAAGAAGGACAGCGGCACGTCTTCGCACCGCAGCACCGCGTCTCCGCGTTGAGAGGCACGTGCACGGCGGCGCTGCCCGCCGTGCACCCATCGGGTCAGGCCTGCGTGCCTTCCAGCAGCGACTTGAGCTTGCCCAGTCCCTTCTCGTAGTCGGCACCGATCATCCGGTCGAACAACAGGCCCAGCCAACGCTTGAACGGATTCATGCCGTGCTGGGTATCGAACGCCCACGTCAGGCGGGTGCCATTTCCTTCCGGCTCCAGCAGGTAGGCTGCCTGCGCCTGACTGCCGTCGAAGTCGAGCGCCACCACGACGCGCCGGTGCGGCTCGCTGGCGGTGATCTCCTGGCTACCGCTGCCTACGGAACGATTGCCGGACCATCGCATGCGCGCACCGACGCCGCTGGCCGGACCCTCGAACGTGTACTTCGCCTGCGGGTCGTACTCTGCCCATGGCGACCAGGCGCTGAAGCGCTCGAACGAGTTGAGCGTTGCGAAGACCTGCTCCGGGCTGCGCTCGATCACCACGCTGCGCTCCACGTGCGTCGTTGCCGGCAGCAGCAGGCCGCCCAGCCCCAACAGCAACCCGATGGCCGCGATGGCCGCCAGTACCCACTTGAAGAACCTCATGCCTACCCTCCTCGCATCTCCAGAGGAGGCAGCCTAGCCGTTCGCCCATAAAAAAACTCTCCCCCCGCTGGGCACAGGGAGAGAGTCCATGGTGTTACGGCTAATCGGGTTGGCTTAGATCAGCGGAGCCGGGGTTGCCGGCAGCGCGACGGGGGCCGCTTTCTTCTTGGACTTCTTGGCAGGCTTCTTGGCGGCCTTCTTCGCGGCCTTCTTGGCCGGCTTCTTGGCTACTTTCTTGGCAGCCTTCTTCGCGGTCTTCTTGGCAGCCTTCTTCGCCGTCTTCTTGGCGGGCTTCTTGGCTACTTTCTTGGCCGACTTCTTGGTGGCCTTCTTCGCGGTCTTCTTGGCAGCCTTCTTCGCCGGCTTCTTGGCTACCTTCTTCGCAGCCTTCTTGGCGACCTTCTTCACTGCCTTCTTGGCCTTGGCGACCTTCTTGGCGACCTTCTTGGCAGCCTTCTTCACTGCCTTCTTCACGGTCTTCTTAGCAGCCGCCTTCTTGGTGGCCTTCTTGGCAGCCTTCTTGGCGGCCGGTTTCTTTTTCGCAGCTTTCTTCGTTGCCATGTGATGGCTCCTCGTCAATGAACTATGGATTTTTACGTCTGGTTACAGCACATCTGCCCGGAGGCAGGCCCAGCTGCAAGAAACGCCGCGGGAGTCGGACCCGTCGGCAGCCGTCGTCGCGACACGCGCGGCGATGCGGATTCCCCAGGGGGCCAGGCGTGCGAAACCCGGCTCCCTACAAATACGAAAACACCCGTGTCGCCAGGCGACACGGGTGCGATGAAGGAGGTGCTTTGCGTTTTTCCGGGGGAAGCGAGTCCTGCGTCCACCGTGATCCCGGTGCGGACGATGGGCTGTGTTGTCTTTCGCGCTGTCGTGTTGATTCGACTCACTCGCTTCCGCAGGACACTCTGCTTGGGGCGAAACCTAATCACGGTTTTTCAAGGTGTCAACACCTTCGCTCAACTTTTTTTCTCTGGTCGTCATGGCCGGACGGTGCCGGCAAGCGTGGATGGCGGCGACGCCATGCCGCCGACGGGCGAACCCGATTCGACCGACGGACATGCGCCTGAAAAAAAACATCGGTAAAACGCGCTTTTTTTTCTCCGAGGTCCTGCACGCCGCCGGTTGGAGCGACGATGCGATGCGTCCTCGACGGCTGCGCGCTGCCGCCCTGACGGGTTGAACAGCGGCTAAAAAAAACTTTTGCCGAGGGTGTCCGATTTCGCGTCGCACAAGTCGGATTGCGCCGATTTGCGCAAACATTTTTCCTTCCACCGGCGACTTCGTCGCCATCGCCGGCGCCGGAAAGTCGACACGACGGGCATCGCATCGCGGACTCGGCACGCCACTGCACGCGCTCGCATCAGGCAGGCGTACCTGGCATTCCGCTTCGCCGTTCGTCGGCTACGCCCCTTCGCGCGTGTCGCCCTCCGCGCTACGCACGGCGGACGTGACGCGCCTGGCAGCCGGTGATCCGTCCTGGGTGGTGGCGGGAAATCCGTGGCGCCACACGGGAGCAAGAAACGAAACGGGGAACCGGCAACGGGGAACACCAGGTTCCATCGTTGCCGGTTCCCCGTCGGGGGACAGCCTGTGCGGATGCCTCAGTTGTCGTCGTCTTCGATCAGTTCGGCATAGTCGTCGGGCGACAGCAGGTCGTTGAGCTGGTCCGGCTCCTCGGCCTCGATCACGAAGATCCAGCCTTCGCCATAGGCGTCCTCGTTGATGGTCTCGGGCTTGTCGGCCAGCGCCGCATTGACCTCCACGATCTTGCCGGTGACCGGGCTGTAGACATCGGACGCGGCCTTCACCGATTCGACCACCGCGCTGGCGTTGCCCGCTTCGATGCGGTCGCCGACGTTGGGCAGCTCGACGTAGACCAGGTCGCCGAGCAGGCCTTGCGCGTGGTCGGAGATGCCGACGGTGATGCGGCCGTCACCTTCGAGGCGGGCCCATTCATGGGACTTGAGGAATTTCAGATCGCCAGGAATTTCACTCATTGGGGGCTCCGGATTGCTGCTGGGGTCGGGTAGGGGAAGATAGTTTAGCGGAGGAATGCGCGGGTGAAGAATGCCGGGGTGCGATCACGCCAGCACGCCGGGCTGGGCTTGGCCGTCGCGCACGAACGGGAACTTCACCACACGCACTGGCACTTCCTTGCCACGGATGTCCACGCGCACGCCGCCCTCGGCACCGAGCGGGATGTCGCCGGCCGGCACGCGCGCGAAGGCGATGGCCTTGCCCAGCGTCGGCGAGAACGTGCCGGACAGGATCTCGCCGTCGCCATGCGCGGTGAGCACTTTCTGGCCGTGGCGCAGCACACCCTTCTCATCCATGACCAGGCCGATCATCTGCCGCGGCGCGCCGCCGGCCTTCTGTGCTTCCAGCGTGGCGCGGCCGGTGAAGGCGCGACCTTCGTCCAGCGCGACCGTCCAGGCCAGCGCGGCTTCGTACGGCGAGACGGTGTCGTCCATGTCCTGCCCGTACAGATTCATGCCCGCCTCCAGCCGCAACGTGTCGCGCGCACCGAGGCCGGCGGGCTTGACGCCCGCCTCGATCAGCGCGTTCCAGAACGCCACGGCCTGCGCCTGCGGCAGCACGATCTCGTAACCGTCTTCGCCGGTGTAGCCGGTACGGGCGACGAACAACGGCACGCCGTCGGTGCTGGTGGTGTCGGTGGCGGCGAACCGGGTCAGCTTGCCGACCTTCGCACGGTCCTCCTCGCGCAGCAGGCCGTGCACGCGCTCGCGCGCCGTCGGCCCCTGCACGGCGACCATCGCGAAGTCGGGGCGCTCGGTGACCTGCACATCGAACGCGACCGCCTGCGCGGTGATCCACGCCAGATCCTTCTCGCGGGTGGCGGCATTGACCACCAGGCGGAAGAACGCCTCGTCCAGGAAATAGATGATCAGGTCGTCGATCACCCCGCCCTGTTCGTTGAGCATGGCGGTGTACAGCGCCTTGCCCGGCTTCTGCAGCTTGTCCACCGAGTTGGCAACCAGCTGGCGCAGGAACTCCCGCGTGCGCGCGCCGCGCAGGTCGACCACGGTCATGTGGCTGACGTCGAACATGCCGGCGTCGCGGCGCACCTGGTGGTGCTCTTCGATCTGGGAACCATAGTGGATCGGCATGTCCCAGCCGCCGAAGTCGACCATCTTGGCGCCAAGCGCGCGATGGGTGTCATTGAGGATGGTCTTCTGGGTCATGGCGGCGTCCGGGCGGGCAAAGAAGCGCATTATCCCAGAACGCACCAGCAGGGTGCGCCGTCACTACAACCCGTAGTACGCCTCGTTGATGCAGTCGACGGTGCGCGCATCCAGCACCTCGAAACGGGCATCGGGCAGGCGCAGGCGGCCCGCCCAGGCGACATCCTTCAACCATTCCGTCGCCGTGTCGTGCTGGCGCACGATGGCCGCGACGCGGGCATCGTCCTGCCCCTTCACGCGACAGGTACCGAACTGCAGGTAGTAGCCGGGCCGGTCGCCCGCGTATGGCACGGCATCGGTGATGCGCCATAGCGCGCGAGGCCCATCGCGTCCCGCCAACTGGCCGGCCACCACGAAGCGCGGCACCGGCTCATCGCTCTCGGCGGCGGCGGGCGAGGCCAGCACGCCGACCGAGTACTCGCACACACGGTCAGGATCCCGGGACAGGGAAACGCAACTCCCGCCCAGTTCGTCGAGCCCGTCGGGATACGGCGGCATCACCCGGCCAACGAGGTCCGCTGCCGTGACGGACAGCGTTGCCAGCACGGACATCGATCGCGCCAGCCCCGTCGCACCCATCTAGGCCTCCTGCACCTTCAACGTCATGCCATTCACCGCGACCACCCTCACGCGCGTGCCGACCGGCAGGTCGGGGCCTTCCACTGCCCAGAACGCGTCGTCGATCCTGACCCGGCCGCGTTCGCCCTCGATGGCCTGGTCCAGCACGGTCACCGTGCCGACCAGTTGCTCCGCGCGGCGGTTGAGCAGTGGCTTGTCGCTCTGGCGACCCTTGCCACGGAACCACGTGCGGTAGATCTGGATGGACACGAAACTCAGCACGACGAAGGCCGCCACCTGGGCCAGCAGCGGGATGCCCGGCACCACCAGTACGCCGATGAACACCACTACGGCGGCAAAGCCCATCCACAGCATGAAGGCGCCTGGTGCCATGGTCTCGGCGGCGAACAGCAGCAGTGCCACCGCCGCCCAACCCGCAACGTCCCAGCGCATGGCTCAGCCCCCCACCCGCGGCGGCACGCGCGGCGGCGCGGCCTGCTGCTTGCCCAGGGCCTCCTTGGCCAGTTCGGCGATGCCGGCGATGGAGCCGATGATGCCGCTGCTCTCCATCGGCATCAGAACGAACTTCTGGTTGGGCGCCGTGGCCAGCTCCTTGAAGGCTTCCACGTACTTCTGCGCGATGAAATAGTTGATCGCCTGCACGTCACCCTTCGCGATGGCGTCGCTGACCATCTGGGTGGCCTTGGCTTCCGCTTCGGCCAGGCGCTCGCGCGCCTCGGCGTCGCGGAACGCGGCTTCCTTGCGGCCCTCGGCCTCCAGCACGGCGGCCTGCTTCTCGCCCTCGGCACGCAGGATCTCGGACTGGCGCGAGCCCTCCGCTTCGAGGATCTGCGCGCGCTTCTCGCGTTCGGCCTTCATCTGGCGCGCCATCGAGTCGATGAGGTCGCGCGGCGGCTGGATGTCGCGGATCTCGATGCGGTTGACCTTGATGCCCCACGGATTGGTGGCCTGGTCGACCACGCTGAGCAACTGCGCGTTGATGGTTTCGCGCTGGCTCAGCGATTCGTCCAGGTCCATCGAGCCGATCACGGTACGGATGTTGGTCTGCACCAGGGCGATGGTTGCGACCTCGAGGTTGGACACTTCGTATGCCGCCTTGGCCGCGTCCAGCACCTGGAAGAACACCACCCCGTCGACCTTCACCACAGCGTTGTCCTTGGTGATCACGTCCTGGCTGGGCACGTCCAGCACCTGCTCCATGACGTTCACCTTGCGACCCACGCCATAGATGATGGGCACCAGGAAGTGCAGGCCCGGATCCAGCGTGTGGGTGTACTTGCCGAAGCGCTCCACCGTCCATTCGTAACCCTGCGGCACCATCCGCACGGTCTTGAACAGGATGATGACGCCGGCCACCAGCAGGATGATGGCCACGAAACTGGTCTCGAACATCGATGTTTCCCTCTTGGTCCCTGATGCGACCCAGTATAGACCCGCGAGCACGGCCGTCCGGGGCCGCAGCGTGCCGGTGATCGATGAACTTTCCGCACGCTGCGACGGTATTGCCCTCTGCCGCATCCCTGTATGGGACGACCCGACGAATTCCCCCGCTTGAGCCGATCCCAGTTCGCCATCGACGTCCCCGACAGCCTGGTCGCCCGTGCGCGCACAGGATGCAGGGAGGCGTTCGAACAGATCTATCGACGGTTCGAGCGCCCGGTGTTCACGCTGGCGCTGCGCATCTGCGGCGACCGGGAGCAGGCGGGCGATGTATTGCAGGACACCATGCTGAAACTGTTCCACCACCTGCCCGACTATCGCGCCGACTGCCCGTTCTGGGGTTGGCTGCGCCAGATCGCGGTGAACGAAGCGCTGCTCCGCCTGCGCAGGCAGAAGCGGCTGGTGGCCGAGATCGCGGTCGACGAAGACGACCTGCCCGAAGACCAGGGCCTGCCACCCACTGCGGCAGCCGATGCCGTCCTGTTGCAGCGCGCACTCGATGCCTTGCCGGCCGCCACCCGCAGCGTGCTGTGGCTGTACCACGCCGAGGGCTATACCCACGACGAGATCGCTGCACTGATGCAGCGCACGCCCAGCTTCTCCAAATCGCAACTTTCGCGCGGCACCCGTCGCCTGCGCGCGTTGCTGCAGATCGAGGAACCCGTCCATGCCTGATGTCCGCACCCGCGATGCCATGCCGCGTGACTGGGGAGACGCCTTTGCAGGCCTGCCGCTGGAAGCAGCACCCGCTGACAGCTGGGCGACGCTGGTTGCCCGCCTCCCTCCGCCCGTGGTGGTACAGCCCCATCGCTGGCCGCGGCGCGTGGCCATGGCCGCCGCGCTTGCACTCGCCGTGGCGCTGCCCCTGCGATGGACGGACCCAACCACGCCTTCACCCGCACCCCCGACCACCTCGACACATCAACCCGCCCCGCCGGCGGACACGGATTCGCCACCTTTATATGCAGAGGCCGCGAAAGGTCTGCCCACCCCGATCGGCGCGCGCGCCACGGACGCCGCAGCCGCGCGGTCCACGCTCCAGCGCGGCACCCTTCCGGTCGCCCGGCAACGCGCGGCACGTCCCACCGGTGACATCGAGCCTGCAAAGGTCGCAGCGCCCCCCGCCACTGATCCGCTGGATGCGCTGTATGCCGAATCGGCACAACTGGAAGCCGTGCTGGCACGGCTGCCCGAATCGCGCATGGCCAACGCCGCCACGGAAGCGCTGTCCGCCGGACTGCAGGAGCGGGTGGCCAGCATCGACATGGCGCTGTCGCAGGCCGCCTTGTCCGACGACACGCAGGCGCAACTGTGGCAGGCGCGCGTGGACACGCTCCGGCAGTTGACCGGCGTGGAGACCACCCAGCGCTGGCAGGTGGCGCGCGGCGAATCCTATCCGCACCCCGACACCGCGATCTACTGACCCGACACCGACCCATGCCGGAGGCACGCATGAAACCCGCCCTGCTCACCGCTTCGTTGCTGATCATCGCAGCGGCATCACCCCTCGACAGCCTCGCCCGCCAGGACGCAGGCTCCATGCAACAGAAGGAGCTGGAAGCGGCGCGTGCCGACCTGCAACGGGCGGCCAGGCGCGTGGCCGAACTGTCGCGGGGTTCCGCCGTACTTCCACACGCCATTCCCATGCACGGCCCGCTCCAGCGCAAGCCACGCCTGGGCGTCCTGCTGACCGGCGATGACGACACAGGCGTGCGTATCACCGGCATCACACCCGACAGCGGCGCGGCGAAGGCTGGCCTGAAGGCCGGCGATCGGCTGGTCGGCATCGGCGGCAAGCCGATTGCCGGCACCAGTGCCGACGAGCGCCTGGCCAACGCACGCGCGGCCCTCGCGGACTTGAAGATCGACGTGCCCGTTTCGGTTTCCTACCAGCGTGATGGTCGGGACCACGAGACCAAAGCCACGCCCATTCCCATCCGTCCCCAGTTCGCCTTCTCCACCTACCGGATGGCCGGGTCGGACGCGCTCAGTGGTCTGGATGAAGACATCACCATCACGCTCGACGATCTGCCGGTGGGCATTGCACCGGAGGTGCAGCGCGAGCTCCGGCAACTCGGCAGGCTCGGGGATTGCAAGGAGCAGGAATGCAGGCTGCCGGTCCTGGCCGAAGCTTTCCGCTGGAGCAACCTGAATCTCGCCCGCGTCGATCCATCGCTGGGGCGCTACTTCGGAACCGATACCGGCGTGTTGGTGCTCTCGGTGGGGGAAGAGCTGAAGGGCCTGCAGGCAGGCGATGTCATTCGCAGGATCGAAGGCAAGCCGGTGACCACGCCGCGCGAAGTCATGCAGGCACTGCGTGGCAGGCCCGAAGAAGCCAAGGTGTCGATCGACTACCTGCGCGACCGCCGGACGCAAACCACGACGCTGACGGTCCCCGAAGCCACGTCGTTCCGTTTCCCCGCCATGTCGCGGATGGAAGCAGGGCCGCGCGTTGGCGCGACGCCCGGCACGGCGCCGAAAGTCCTCGAAAGCCGGCACGTGATGATCATCGACCAGGACGGCAACGTGCGTACGTTCGAAGACGAGAAAGCCGCCCCGTTGCCGCTGCCCGCATCCCCTGTTCCACCCGCCGGCAAAACCGGCACTCTGCTCTGACCCGCACTACAACAAGAGACGCGTTGAATCCCCTGCCCCCGCATCTGCGGGGGTCTTTTTTCCAGGAAGAACGGCACGTCCCTGTGCCGGAGAGAGCGTCAGCGGACTGTGTCCGCGGTGCCGGCGTGTTCGGGCGGCGCGGGCTCCACCCAGTCGGTGAACACCTTGGCGATGTCCGCGTCCGGCACCGGCTTGCCGGCCTGCACATCGCCGGCCTGGGTGAACAGCGGGATGATCATGGCCATGCCATCGACCTTGGTTTTCAGGTGCAGCCCCGGCGCCCTGGACAGGAAACCGTTCCAGTGCGCCCGTACCTTGGCCCAATACCCGGCCGTGGCCTGCCAGTAATCGCGCGCGGGCCTGAAGTCGACCTCGGTGGTCTTCACGTAGTCGTTGAAGCCGAACTCGCGTGCCAACGCCACCTGCGTGCCATCCGGCTTGCGCAGCACCTTGGTGTTGAACTGTTCGTGCGTCCAGCCATTCGGCGTCAACGTGTGGCGGTTGACGACCGACAGCGCGTTGTAATCGCTGCGCTTGGTGTACTCGCGTCGCGGCAGCGGCCGCCAGCTGAGATCGCTCGTCCAGGTGGCCACGCCGTGGGCGTAGTCCCAGCGGCCGGTGCCGCAGTACCGCGGTGCATCGCTGACTTCGTAGACGCACTGGGTCCAGGCACTGCGGGTCGCCTCGGCCGGGACCGGACGCACCCTCCAGGTCTGGTCGGCACTGAACTCGAAGCGTGTCGGCGCCTGGTAGACCCAATCCTGGCGCCAGTGCTTGGTGACATGGCCGCTCCTGGCGTCGACCAGAATGTGCTGCAGGACGATCCTGGTCGGCGTGTCCTCGACGACGATCACCGTCTCGTCGCCGCCACTGCGCATGGCCGCCTGGCGTTCGTAGCCGGGTTGCAGCAGCACGGTTTCGTCGAAAGCGAAATCAACGATGTAGTCGCCCTGCATCGCCAGGATGGACTGGCGGTCACGGGCGGGATCGGCCGCGGCTGAGGCGGCGTGGCACAGGGCGGCAATCGACAGGATGACGGCGACCGGCTTCTTCATGGTGGCTTCTCTCATTTCAATCTGACCAGCGGAACGACGTTGTCGTCCGCCTCCTTTTCATTCCGTGGATATGCACTCACCGGATGCACGGATGGCGCCCAGCAGCCATCGTGCAGTCCGCTTTCAAGCTCGGCGCCTTCGGCATGCGCGATGCGGCGTGCGGTGGCCACGCCGAGGGCGGACATCAGCGACAGGCTCGCCGCCAGCACCGGCAGCGAGGCAGGCTGCGGCACCGCGTGCAGTTGCAGGGCGCAGGCACGCCACTGGCCTCCCAGAAGGCGGCCGGCCAGGCGCTGCCACAAGCGATCGGCCAGTCCGACCGTGCCCTCGTCGCACCCCTTCGGCAACGAGGCCACCAGGCGGTCCCACGCGACGAAATCGCTGTCCGGAAGCAGGCAAAGACGCCAGCAGCAACGTCCTTGTGCATCGAAGAACAGCAGCCGCTCATCCAGGCCATCGCTGTCGAGTCCGGCATGCGCCTGGACGCGCACCGCCTGCTGCCAGCCCGCGAGTCCGCTGCCCTGCTGCGTGCGGTAGAGACACAGCACCGGACCCAGCGCCGCCACCTGGGCGGCGGTGGGGAACGCATCCCGTGACCTGCCGGTGACAGAGCCCTGCACCGCGCGCAGTGTCGCCATGGCGGCTACCAACTCACCGCCACGCTGGCCGACAGCGAGCGCCCGGACGCGGTGTAGCGGTCCAGCGTGGTGCTGTCGGCTGCGACCAGTGCGATGTCGCCCGCCTCGATGTAGGTGCGATCAGCAAGATTGAAAACGCCGACATTGAACTTGGCCCCGGGCGCGAAGTCCCAGTGCGCGTACAGGTCCAGCACGCCGTAGCCCGGCTGTCGGTAGTAGCGGTCATCGGACACGCGCTGCTTGCGTTCGACGAACCGGCCCGCCAGCTCCAGGCCCCAGGCATCGGCGTCGTACGCCAGGCCGAGCGTCGCCGTGAGGGGATCCACGCTGTCCAGGTCACGGGTGACGACCTGTTCGACGGTGTTGCCGTTGCCAAGATCCACAGACTCCGGCCCCCTGCCCTTGCCCCGCGACCACGCCATCGCGCCACGCAGCGACCATCCCTGCCAGCGCTCGGACAGGGCGCCGAAATCCACGCCCGCCTTCATCTCGACGCCATGGATGCGCGCCTCGGCGATGTTCTGCGACTGGTACACGGACAATCCTGTCGGCCCCAATGCCGGGTCGAATCGGATATTGCGCATGGAGGCGATGAAATCTTCGTACTCGTTGTAGTACCCGCTCAGTTCGGCATACATCGCATCACCCGAGTAACGCACGCCAAGCTCGAGCCCATCGCTGGTTTCCGGCTTCAGATCCGGGTTGGCGATGGCCGTGTAGCCGAACTGCACGTTGGTGAAGCCGATGTTGACGTCGTTGTAGGGCGGCGAACGGAAGCCGTGCGCATACCCGCCGAACAGCGACCAGGCCGGCGCGAATTTCCACACCATGCCCAGCTTGGGCGACACGCTGGTCTCGCGGATGTCGGCCAGCGCCACGCCGGGGTTGTCGGCATCGAAGATCGCGTCATGCCGCGGATCCAGGCGGTAGTGGTCAACGCGCAGGCCCGGCACCAGGCGGAACGCGCCCCCGGCGAAGCCGATTTCGTCCTGCACGTACAGCGCCGCCGTGGTGGTCCTGCTGACCGGGAAGTCGCGCACGGGAAACACATCCGGCGACATCACCGGCGTGCTGGCGCCTGTCAGCGGAAAGGTCCTCAGACCGTCGCGCTTCTGCCGTGTATCACCGCGCGCCAGGTCCACGCCGTAGACAAGGTCATGCCGCACCGCCTGACCGAACGTCTTGCGGAAGTTCGCCTGCAGGCCATACGTCCGCTGGTCGAAGTTGAACTCGCGCTCGCGGATGTCGCGCAGCGTCGGCGCCGCCAGCGTGCGCTCCTCGCGCGTGTACTGGGTGGTCTCACTGTCCTGGCGATACACCTGCCAGTCCAGGCTGTCGGCGAAGCCCGCCGACAGGTCGTCCCATTCGTGCGCAAACGCCACCCGCGCGCGGGTCTGGTGATCGCGGGCGATGACGCGATCGTTGGTGGCGCGCGTGAGCGACTGGTAGCCCTGCTGGTTCAGCAGGTCGGTATCGACGCTGTCTTCATTGCCTTCCACCGTCAGCCTGAAGCGCTGCCCTTCACCAGGCGCGAACACCAGCTTGGCCAGCAGGCTGCGGCCGTCACGCTCCTGCGGGTTCGGCAGCGTACGCGTGGCGCCGGTGCCGCCGACATCGACCTGGTTCTCGGTCTCCTGGCCCTGGCGATGGCTGACGTTGACCAGGCCGCTCCAGCGCTCGCCGCCGAACGCGGCAGTGGCATTGCCGAACAGGCCATTCCAGCTGCTGTCATGACCGAGGCGGAAGCCGAAGTAGGCGTCCTTGCCTTCATCCAGGTAGTCGGATGGATCCCTGGTGATGAAGGACACCACGCCGCCGAGTGCATCCGAACCGTACAGCGAGCTGGACGGGCCGCGCACGATCTCGACCTGCTTCAGCGTATCGAGATCCACGAAATCGCGATTGGCATTCGAGAAGCTGCCGATGGAAAACGCATCGGACACGGCGATGCCGTCGGTCTGGATACGCACACGGTTGCCTTCCAGCCCGCGGATGCGGAAACCTCCCAGGCCGAAGCGGCCAAAGCTGGAAGTGACGGTCACGCCGGGTTCGTAGCGCACCAGATCCTTGATGTCGCGGACCAGGTGATCGTCCAGTTCCTCGCGGTCGATCACGCTGACGATGTTCGGCACGTCGACGACCGCACGTTCGCTGCGCGTGGCGGTGACCTGGATGCGCTCCAGTTCATGCGTGCCGGCGTCGGCGGAAGCGGGAGAAGCCATCGTGGCTTCGGGTGCAGCGTAGGCGGGCCCGGCAAAGGCCAGCCACACGGCCGCGGTAAGCAGCGTGGGGCGCATCATGGCGTACAGCTTTCCTGTGGGTGATGGAGAACCCGGAAGGCTGGCGGCCGGAAAATCCTTGGCTGGCGCCCGGTGGAGAGAGGGAGTGACCGCAGGACGACCGCCTGCGACGGACACCGCGTTGGAGGGCGATGCCGGACTGCGTGGCTACTTGGTGAGGATCAGCTTGTCGTTGCTGGTGTGGCGCAGGCGATAGACGCGATCGCCATGGCGGATCAGCACTTCGCGCTGCCCCTTGAGCAGTGCATCGCTGTCCAGCGTTTCCTCGGCGCGAGGTGCAGCCTGCGGCAGGGACAGGCGCTCGCGCAGCGCCGGCGTGTCGATGGTGGGCAAGGCAGTGACGTTCGAGATCATCGGGAAGCTCCGTGGCGGAACGGAACTTGATGATAATGATTCTTATTACGGAGTCAACGGGTCCGTGCCGGATTTCATTCGTTCAATCGGCCGCCGCGGTCAGCCGGGCCCACACGGCATCGTCGTAGCGCGCCGCCAGTTCGAGCGCCGTGAGGTTTTCGCGCAGTTGCTCCGGGCGGCTGGCGCCCAGGATGACGCTGGAGACGTGAGGGTTGCGCAAGCACCAGGCGATCGCCAGCGGTGCAGGCTTTTCGCCCAGTTCGCCGGCGACCTGGGCGTACCGCCGGGCGCGCTCCCGGCGACGCGCGCCTGCCGTGCCGAAGACCATGCGCTGGAGTTCCTCGTGCCCGGGCTGGCCGAGTCGCGTGTCAGCGGCCACGCCTGCGTCGTACTTGCCCGTCAGCAGGCCGGACGCCAGGGGCGACCAGGTGGTGGTTCCCAGTCCGAGTTCCGCGTACAGCGGCGCATATTCCAGTTCCACCCGCTGCCGGTGCAGCAGGTTGTACTGGGGCTGTTCCATGGTCGGCCCGTGCAGATGATGCCGGCGCGCGATCGTGGCGGCCTCGCGGATGCGCGCGGCTGGCCATTCCGATGTGCCCCAATACAACACCTTTCCCTGCCGCACCAGCGTATCCATCGCCCATACCGTTTCCTCGACCGGCGTGTCCGGGTCGGGACGGTGGCAGTAGTACAGGTCCAGGTAGTCGACCTGCAGCCGCTGCAGCGCCGCATGACAGCCTTCAACCACATGTTTGCGCGACAGCCCGCGCTGGGTCGGGCGCGGATTCTCCACGGCACCGAAGCAGACCTTGCTCGACACGCAGTAACCGTCGCGTGGCAGGTCGAGGTCGCGCAACACCTCGCCCATGACGCGCTCGGCTTCGCCATGGCCGTACACCTCGGCGTTGTCGAAGAAGTTGATCCCTTGGTCCCAGGCCAACGCGATCAGTTCGCGCGCCTCTGCGCGCCCGACCTGTTGCCCGAAGGTCAACCAGGCACCGAAGGACAGTGCGGAGATCTGCAGGCCAGAATTGCCCAGGCGTCGGTAGTGCATGGCGTGCTCCGGTGACAACGACCCATCCTAGCGCCGTTCGACCGGACGACCACGCGATGCCCGCACAAATGAGAATGACTCCGCCGCGGCGGGCGGTGCCTCCGTACAATGCGCGCACTTTCCTCCTCCGGGGAGTAGCCCACCCGTCCTGACGGGGTCCGCGTGTCAACACACTTGGTCGCCGACCATGGTGCGCGGGACGAAGCGATCCGCTTCGCCGGGCAAGACCGAAGGCAGGCGTCGCGCTTACCCGGGCCGGGCAGTGCGTCGTTTGCCTTCGCGTTCGACGCGAATGCCTGGCCCCGGAGTTGCTGATGCTGTCCCTGCATGCCCTGCTGGTTTCCACCGGCACCGTCACCCTGGCCGAAATCGGCGACAAGACCCAGCTGCTGGCCCTGCTGCTGGCAGCGCGCTATCGCAAACCCTGGCCGATCGCGCTGGGCATCCTCGCGGCAACCTTGGTCAACCATGCGATCTCGGCCTGGCTGGGCGCGGAACTGACCGAGTGGCTGTCGCCCGAAGTATTGCGATGGGGCGTGGCGGCGAGCTTCCTGGCCGTGGCCCTGTGGACGCTGAAGCCGGACACCCTGGAGGACGAGGCCGACAACCTGCCCGCGCATGGTGCGTTCCTGGCAACGACGGTGGCCTTCTTCCTGGCCGAGATCGGCGACAAGACCCAGGTAGCGACGGTGTTGCTGGCCACCCGGTACGAACCGCTGTGGCAGGTCATTGCCGGCACCACGATCGGCATGCTGCTGGCCAACCTGCCGGTGGTCTGGCTGGGCCATCGCTTTGCGGACAAATTGCCGTTGACGCTGGCCCGGAGGCTGGCCGCCCTGGTGTTCCTGGCGCTGGCCGGCTGGGTCGCCTGGCGGGGCGTCGGCTGAACGGTCGCGCGCGGGGGCCGGCTGCTAGACTGCGCGATCAGAAAAACGACGATGGCTGGGGGATGGCATGGTGGAAGTCCTGGGGCGGATTGGCTTTGGCCTGTTCGGCCTGGCGGTGCTGATCGGCATCGTCTGGCTGTTTTCCAACAATCGGAAGGCCATCGACTGGAAGCTGGTCGCCACCGGCATCACCCTGCAGATCGCCTTCGCCGCCCTGGTGCTGCTGGTGCCGGGCGGGCGCGAGGTGTTCGACGCGCTGGGCCACGGCTTCGTGAAGATCCTCAGCTTCGTCAATGCCGGCTCCAGCTTCATCTTCGGCAGCCTGATGAACACCGAAACCTACGGTTTCATCTTCGCCTTCCAGGTGCTGCCCACCATCATCTTCTTCGCGGCACTGATGGGCGTGCTGTACCACCTGGGCGTGATGCAGTTCATCGTGCGGATCATGGCGCTGGCCATCACCAAGGTGATGAAGGTGTCGGGCGCGGAAACCACCAGCGTCTGCGCCAGCGTCTTCATCGGCCAGACCGAGGCACCGCTGACGGTGCGCCCGTACATCCCGAAGATGACCGAGTCCGAGCTGATCACCATGATGATCGGCGGCATGGCGCACATCGCCGGCGGCGTGCTGGCGGCCTACGTGGGCATGCTGGGCGGGGGCGACGCCGAGCAGCAGGCGTTCTACGCCAAGCACCTGCTCGCCGCCAGCATCATGGCCGCCCCGGCCACGCTGGTCGTCGCCAAGTTGCTGATCCCGGAAACCGGTACGCCGCTGACGCGCGGCACGGTGAAGATGGAAGTGGAGAAGACCTCCAGCAACATCATCGATGCCGCCGCGGCCGGTGCAGGCGATGGCCTGAGGCTGGCGCTGAACATCGGCGCGATGCTGCTCGCCTTCATCGCCCTCATCGCCCTGCTCAACTGGCCGCTGACATGGTTCGGTGAAGCCACCGGCCTGGCGGCGGCGATCGGCAAGCCGACCGACCTGGCCACGATCTTCGGCTACCTGCTGGCCCCCATCGCGTGGGTGATCGGCGTGCCGTGGCAGGACGCGACCACGGTCGCCTCGCTGATCGGCCAGAAGGTCGTCATCAACGAGTTCGTCGCGTATCTGCAGCTTGCCGACATCGTCAACGGCAAGGTCCCGGGCGTGACGCTGTCGGAAGAAGGCAAGCTGATCGCCACCTATGCGCTATGCGGCTTCGCCAACTTCAGCTCGATCGCCATCCAGATCGGCGGCATCGGCGGGCTTGCGCCCGAGCGGCGCTCGGACCTAGCGCGCTTCGGCCTGCGCGCCGTGCTGGGCGGCACCATCGCCACGCTGATGACGGCCACCATCGCCGGCGTGCTCTCGAACTTCGGCTGATCCGGGCCGGGCGGCCGACGGCCGCCCCGCTCCTTCCGTTTACGTTTCCCCCCCGTGACCGTGGCGCTGCTGCGGTCCGGACTGCAGGTACCGCACCATGAACACGCCATCATCCTCCGCCTTCCGCGTCGTCGTCGTGGGCTCCTTCAATGTCGACCACGTATGGCGCTGCGATACCCTGCCGAATGCCGGCGCAACCATCGCCGGACGCTATGCCAGCGGTCCGGGCGGAAAAGGCTTCAATCAGGCCATGGCGGCAGCCCGCGCGGGCACCTCCACCACCTTCGTCTGTGCCCTGGGCAACGATGCCGGCGGCACGCTCGCGCGTGAACTGGCGGCACACAACGGTATGGACCTGCGCGCGCAGGCCACCGACGAGCCCACCGGTACGGCCGGCATCTATGTGGATGGGCACGGCCGCAACATGATCGTCATCGGTGCCGGCGCCAACGCGGCGCTCGATACCGCGTTCGTATGGCAACAGGACGCAGCGTTCGCGAACTCCGCCGTCGTGCTCGTGCAGCTGGAATCACCCACGGACGCCGTGCTGTCAGCTCTGCAGGCCGCACGTCAACATGGTGCGATGACGGTACTGAATCCCGCGCCCGCGAATGCCGCCACCACGACCGATCTGCTGTCCCACGCGGACATCATTACGCCCAACGAAACCGAATTCGCCGCCCTGCTGGCGCGCCATCTGGGCGAGCGCATCAGTGCCGACGATGTCGCCACGCTGGACGGCGTGACCCTGCACCAGCATTGCCGCCTGCTGTTGCCGCACGGCATCGTCGTTGTCACGCTGGGCGCCACCGGCGTCTACGTATCGCACCCCGACGAGCAATTGCGCGGCGATACGCGCGCGCACTACCGGGTGGCCGCGGAGAGCGTCAATGCCATCGACACCACCGGTGCCGGTGATGCCTTCAACGGCGCACTGGCCGCCTCGCTGGCGGCGGGCGGCTCGCCGGTATTCGCTGACCACGTTCGCTTCGCAAACCGCTACGCGGCCCTTTCGACTGAAAGGAACGGAGCGGCGCTGGCCATGCCGTTGTTGAGCGAGATGCAGGCACGCTTCGACACGGTGTCCGGCTGAACAAGGGTTCCGGTCGGGAGTTGAGCCGGATGGCCGCCGCCGACACCTCTGGCTACTGATAACCATTCTCATTTAAAATGGGCGGGTCCGATATCCCAGACCTGTCCCCCATGACCCTTCCGCTTCGTCTGAGCCTGCTTTCGCTCGCCCTCTCGTCTGTCCTGAGCCCCATCGCCGTTGCGCAGTCGAATGACGCTGTCAAACTCGACCGCGTGACGGTCTCGGCAAGCACCAGCCGCATTCCGGATTCGGCCGCGGCACTGCCGAATACCATCACCATCATCGATCGCCAGCAGTTGGATCAGCAGCTGGCGCTGACACAGGACCTGTCCCAGGTCCTCGCCAACCTGATTCCCGCATTCACGCCTTCACGCCAGAAGCTGACCAACGCCGGTGAGAACCTGCGCGGCCGCAAGCCGCTGTATCTGGTCGACGGCGTACCGCAGTCGACGCCATTGCGCGAAGGCGGGCGAGACGGCCACACCATCGACCCGGCGATGATCGAGCGCATCGAGGTGATCCATGGTGCCAATGCGCTGCAGGGGCTGGGCGCCTCCGGCGGCATCATCAACATCATCACCAAGCGCGCCCCCCGGAAAGACGGCGAGACGTTCCACGACGTCAGCGTCAGCGGAAGTGTCGCGGCCCCCAGGGAAGACGACAGCGCGGGCTACAAGGCGTCCTACGTCTTCGGCACGCGCCGCGGCGACGTCGACTTCGTCGGGGGCGCGTCCCTTGCCAGCGAGGGGCTCTACTACGACGGCGATGGCCGGGCGATCGCCGTCAACGATGTCCAGGGCGACCTGATGAACGCGCGCAGCTACAACTTGTTCGCCAAGGTCGGCTGGAATCTCGACGACCAGCGCCGGCTGCAGGTCAGCGCCAACCGCTACGAACTGCAGGGCAACAACGATTACCACACCGTGCTGGGCAACATCGCCACCGGCCAGCTGGCCACGTCCGCGCCCGGCGGCAGCGAAGGCGAAGGCGCCCGCAATCGCTCGACCTCGGTGGTGCTGGATTACACGGATCACGATCTAGCCGGCGGCTTCCTGCAGACGCAGCTGTACTGGGTGGATTTCAAGGCCCTCTACGGCGGCAGCTACTGGGGCGATTTCTGGGGCGACGGACGCGACCCGGACTGGTACGACCAGTCGCAGAACGCGTCCGAGAAGCTCGGCGGCAAGTTCAGCTGGTCGCGCGGCGACCTGTTCGGGCTGAACCTGCGCGCCACATTCGGGCTCGACCTTGCCCGCGACAGCACCTACCAGGAACTGGTCTACGCAGGGATCGACTGGGTGCCGGAAACGACCTACGAATCCGTCTCGCCCTTCGTGCAGGCGGAATGGCGGTTCGCCGACGCCTGGCTGCTGACGGGCGGCCTTCGCCACGAGCGCGGCGAACTGCAGGTGGACGACTACCTCACCATCCCCGACCAGCGCACCGTACCGGCCGGCGTGAAGGGAACGCGCTACCTGGTCACCGGCGGCACCACCCGGACCACCGAGACGCTGCCGAACCTGGGCCTGGTGTGGGAAGCCACCGATGCGCTGAAGCTGTACGCGTCCTATGCCGAAGGCTACACCGTGGCCGATATCGGTCGCGTGCTGCGCGGCATCACCGCAGCCGGCCAGCGGGTGGACAGCCTAGTCGACCTGCAGCCGGTGATCGCCGACAATCAGGAGATCGGCCTGGACTACGACGACGGCCGCTGGCTGCTGCACTTGGCCCTGTATCGCTCCGACTCCGACCTGGGCTCGCGCCTGGCCTTCGATACCGCGACGCAGACGTACGCGGTGGTCCGCGAACGGACCGAAATCAAGGGCTTCGATGGCAGCCTGTCGTTCCGCTTCAGCGACGGCATGCGCGCGGGCCTGGCCTACGCGCGCAGCGAAGGGCGCTACGACAGCAATGCCGATGGCCGCGTCGACAGCGATCTGCCGGGCATCAATATCAGCCCCGATCGGGTCACCGGGTTCTGGGAAGCGTCGTTCACGCCATCGGTGGACGTGCGCCTGCAAGCGAGCAAGGCACTGGACCGCGACTTCGACCTGCGCGGCAACCAAGTCGCCGGCTTCGACGGGTACACCACCGTGGATCTTCTGGCACGCGTCAAGCTGCCAGTCGGGACACTGAGCGTGGGCGTCGAGAACGTCTTCTCCGAGCAGTACGTCACCTACTACTCGCAGAGCACGCCCCGCAACGACACCTACACCGCCGGACGTGGGCGAGTGCTGACGGTGGGCTGGTCGCACCGCTTCTGATCCACGCCGACAACGCCCCGCATGTTCCCTCGCCAGGCCATATCGCCCCCCTCCGCATGGCGTGTCCGCGCCATGCTGAAGTGGTTGCACCTGTGGCTGGGACTGTCCGCCGGTCTGGTGTTCGCGGCAGTGTCGCTGACCGGCACGGTGTTGGCATTCCAATCCGAACTGCTGTTGGCTGCGCATCCCGAACTGGCACGCGAACGGCTGCCGCCGCTCGCGCTGCAGGGCCATGCGCTGGCGCGGGTCGTGGCAGGTGCGGAAGACTGGGGCATCCGTTCCATCGACCTGCCCTCTCCGCGCCTGCCTGCCTGGCAAGCGTTCGCCAGCAAGGGCGAACGCCATTACTTCGATGCCGCCAGTGGCGAGCCCTTACTGGTGCGCAACACCGGCAACGACGCGGTGATGTGGCTGCGCGACCTGCACACGCACCTGCTGGCCGGTGAGGCCGGCGAGGATGTGCTGGGCGCATTCGGAATCGTGGCGCTGTTCATGCTGTTGTCCGGACTTTACCTGTGGTGGCAGCGCCTGGCGTCGTTGGCCTCAAGCCTGCGCTGGCATGCGCGCCCGCCGCCCCGGCGCTGGCTCAGCTGGCACCGCAGCCTGGGGGTGTTCCTGCTGCCATTGCTGCTGGTGGTGACCTTCACCGGCGTGGCGATGGTGTACAGCCAGCCGTTGCGAAGTGCGCTTCGCTGGACGTTCGGCGACGGGCCCGAGGTCGTGCCGCCCTTGCCGATCGAACGGGAGACCACCTCCATCGATTGGCGGGCCGTGCTGCTCACCGCAGCGGATGCGGCCCCGCGTGGCAGCGAACTCCGCCGCATCAGCCTGCCCAAGGGCGATGACGCCATGGTGTCGATCCGTTTCCGCGCTCCCGGTGAGTGGCACCCCAACGGCCGCAGCGTTGTCTGGATGGATCCATACCGCGCAAGCGCGGTGCAGGTGCACGATGCGACAGCGCAGGATGCCGGTGCCCGCATCAGCGAGGCGATGTATCCGTTGCATGGCGGCTTCGTGGGTGGGCGTGCATGGCAATGGGCCATCGCCGCCGCAGGTCTGTTGCCCGCCTTCCTTCTGGCGACCGGCTTCCTGTTCTGGCGCGCGCGACGCCGCCGGCACTGAGCCTGGGGGGCCGGCGGTACAATGCCGCCATGCAGATCGGCCCCTACCGCATCGAACCGGCGGTGATGCTGGCCCCCATGGCCGGCGTCACCGACAAGCCATTCCGGCTGCTGTGCAAGCGGCTGGGCGCGGGCATGGCGGTGTCGGAAATGACCATCAGCGACCCACGTTTCTGGAACACCTCCAAGTCGCTGCATCGCATGGACCACGAGGGCGAACCAAGCCCGGTCAGCGTGCAGATCGCCGGCACCGAACCGGAGCAGTTGGCGAATGCCGCGCGCTACAACGCCGACCACGGCGCACAGATCATCGACATCAACATGGGCTGCCCGGCGAAGAAGGTGTGCAACACCTGGGCGGGTTCCGCGTTGATGCGCGACGAGCCGCTGGTGGGCCGCATCCTGGAAGCGGTGGTGAAGGCCGTTGATGTGCCGGTGACGCTGAAGATCCGCACCGGCTGGGATTGCGACCACCGCAACGGCCCGGTGATCGCGCGCATCGCGCAGGAAAGCGGCATCGCATCGCTGGCGGTGCATGGTCGCACCCGCGACCAGCACTACACCGGCAGCGCCGAGTACGAAACCATCGCCGCGATCAAGGCCGCGCTGCGTATTCCCGTGGTGGCCAACGGCGACATCGATTCCCCGGACAAGGCGGCGCGCGTACTGGCGCAGACCGGTGCCGACGCCGTGATGATCGGCCGCGCCGCGCAGGGGCGCCCGTGGATCTTCCGCGAAGTCGCCCACTTCCTCGCCACTGGCGAATACCTGCCGCCGCCGTCGCTACCCGAGGTGCGCGACATCCTGCTGGGGCACCTGCACGCACTGCATGGCTTCTATGGCGAACCGCAGGGCGTGCGCATCGCGCGCAAGCACCTGGGCTGGTACGCCAGGGACCGCCCCGAAAACCTCGCATTCCGCGCGGTGGTCAATCGCGCCGAGAGCGCGGACGAGCAGGTGCGGCTGACACGTGACTACTTCGACGCCCTGATCGCCGGCGTCGCGCCGGTACTGCCTGCCGCCGCCTGAGGAGAGAGCCCATGTCCGAGAACGATGAACGCCCTGCCTACCTTCATGGATTCTCGTCGGTCGAACAGGCGCGCCTGATGAAGCAGGCGCGCCTGCTCGAAAGCACGCTGTTCAACCATGTCGACTACACCGGGGCACGCCGGTTGCTGGAAGTGGGCAGCGGCGTGGGGGCTCAGACCGAGATCCTGTTGCGCCGCTTCCCCGACGTGCACGTGACCTGCGTCGATTTCAACGACGTGCAACTGCAGGCCGCGCGGCAGAACCTGGCCACCATGCCCTGGTGCCGCGACCGCTACACCCTGCAACAGGCAGATGCCAGCCGGCTGCCTTACGGCGCGCGCGAGTTCGACGCTGCCTTCCTCTGCTGGATCCTGGAGCATGTGCCGAACCCGGCACGCGTGCTGAGCGAAGTGCGCCGCGTGCTGGCACCCGGTTCGCCGATCTACATCACCGAAGTGATGAACTCATCGTTCCTTCTGCATCCCTATTCGCCGAATACATGGCGCTACTGGATGGCATTCAACGACTTCCAGTACGACAGCGGCGGCGACCCGTTCATCGGCGCGAAGCTGGGCAACCTGCTGCTCGCCGGCGGCTACCGCGACGTCGCCACCGAGATCAAGACGGTGCACTTCGACAACCGCGAGCCGGCACGGCGCAAGGACATGATCGCGTTCTGGGAAGAACTGCTGCTGTCGGCGGCCGACTCGCTGGTCGAAGCCGGCCGCGTGACGCAGGACGTCGTGGACGGCATGCGCCGGGAAATGCGCGACGTGCAGAACGACCCGGATGCGGTGTTCTTCTATGCGTTCGTGCAGGCGCGCGCAACGGTTTACTGATGAAGGTATACGCACGCTAAACATGACCTGAGTCACCGTGCTTTCCGGCACTGGGGCGTGCAGCCATGCAGCGCGAGGATGGGCGTGCCGGTTCCCCCGCCGGCCTGCGGAGTACCGCAGCCAACAAGCGGTAATCACCTCCCCTGGAGGCTGTCATGAATGCAAGAACCCCGCTCTTCGTCGCCTTGTTCGCCCTGCCCTTCTCCGTGCAGGCCGGCGACAGCATCAAACAACTTGCCGATTACACCGGCATGAGCGAACGCAAGGTACAGATGGTGATCGGTCCGCGCACCGCTTTCCCGGAATATCGCGCTTCCTACCAACGCGCCGCCACCCAGTTCCGTGCCGCGGTGGGTGAAGACAATTTCCGGCGGGCGTTGAACGGCGAGTCGTTCGTCCTGGAACGCCGCACCGATTCCAGCCCGCAGCAACGTGTTGCGGTGGACGCGGTGCCGGCAGCGCACCCCGCGGACCCCGTCCGCAAGGAACGGCTCACTGGCTCCTGACGCCTCGCCTGTCCCACGGGGCTGACGCGCCGGCTTCCACGACGCGTCAGCCGATGGCGGACCGCAATGGCTCCGTTGATGGATGACGGATGCGATGCCACATGGCGGCAACCAATTGCAGCAGCCCTTCCGTGCCCGACACGGGTGCGGCCCAGGGCTGTTGCACCGGCGTCACCGGAGTCCACGCTCCGTCGCGTCGCTCGGCCACTTCGAAGCTGAAGCTGTAGTCCGGCTCCAACCCCATTCGCAGATCCGACAGCACCAGGCGATCCTGCTGCACTCGCGCGCGCATGAAGCCGCGGTTGAACCAGGACAGCCGCTGGACCGCTGGAACAGCGTGCGCCTCCGCCAGTGCCTGCACGTTGGACGGATAGCCGCGGAACTGCAGCGGACCGTCATCGGCCAGGACGGATCGCTCCGCTTCCACGTATCCGGACGGCGTCATCGCCACCACGCGCCACAGCAGCGTATTGAACGGCATCGGCACGGAGAAGCGAGGCGCACCGCCCAGCCCCATCGAGGCAAGCGTCCGCTCCGCCTCGCGATCGACCATGGCCTTGGCCAGCAGCGACCACCCCAGGTATGCGCTGCTCAATACCAGACCGACCGCGAGCGCGCGTTGCGCCGCGGCGCGTTCGCGCAGGAACCACGCCACGATGCAGGCCACGAGCAACCACACCGTGTACAGCGGATCGATGATGAAGACGCTGGACCACATGACCGGCGGCGGCGTCAGTGGCCACCACAGCTGCGTGCCGTAGACAGTAAAGGCGTCCAGCAGCGGATGCGTGACCAGGGCCAACTGGATGGCCCAGAACCACCGCGTCGGCGATGCGGCAACCCGCCCATTGCCGAACCGCTTGAACAGCCACCAGACCAGCCAGCCGACCAGGGGCAACACGAATAGCGAATGGCTGAAACTGCGATGCACAGTCATCAGCGTGACCGGGTTGTCCGAGAACAATGCGATGGGCAGGCTGTCGAGGTCCGGCAGCGTGCCGAGGGCCGCGCCCGCGAGCAGCGCGGCACGGCGATGCGCGGCGGGGGCGATGGCGGCGGCGATGGCACCGCCGAGGACGATCTGGCTGAGGGAATCCATGCGGCGATCCTAGCAGCCGCCGAAGGGATTCCTCACGCCGCGCGCGACACGTCCTGCGGGACGAGGCGCAGGCGCGGCGCAACCTCGGCCAGCACCTTGCCGGTATGCGAGAGCAGGCACAGGGTGCCGTCGGCCTCCTCGCTGAGCGCGGTAAGGCTTTCGACCCAGTCGCCGTCATTCGCGTACAGCAGACCATCGCGCTGGAGCAGCGACGCGCGATGGATGTGTCCGCAGACGATGCCGTCCAGCCCGCGGCGCCGCGCATCGTCCAGGCCCGCCTGCACGAAGCGGGCGATATAGCGCTCGGCCGCATCGCTCTGCCGCTTCAGGTATTCCGCTAGCGACCAGTAGCGCAGGCCGAGCCGGCGACGCAGCTGGTTGGTCAGCCGGTTGCCGGTGAGGATGCGGTAGTAGAGCCAGTCGCCGAACTTCTCCTGCAGCCCGCCGAAGTGGGTGATGCCATCGTAGTCGTCGCCATGCGTCACCAGCAGCCTGCGTCCGTCCAGGGTGGTGTGGATCGCGCGGCGCCTGACCTGCATGGCGGGCAGCATCAGGCCGCAGAACCGCCGGATGGGCCGGTCGTGGTTGCCGGGGACATAGACGAGTTCGGTGCCGTTGCGCGCCAGCGCGTGCAGCGCTTCGATGACGCGGTTGTGGGCCGCGTCCCACGATGCGCGCCGCTGCGCCATCCACCACAGATCGACGATGTCGCCTACCAGGTACAGCCGCCTGCAGCGCAGGCCGCCGAGAAAGTCCGCGAACTCAGCCGCGTGGCAGTGCTTGGAGCCCAGGTGCACGTCGGAGACGAAGACCGCGCGCCGCATCGGGGGTGGCGCGGCCAGCGAGCTCATGCCGCCGTCTCCATCGGACGCCACGCGTCGCCGAGGTAGCGTTCCCGCTTCCTCGGCCGGATCCGGTGCAGGTCCACTTCGATCAGGCCATCGATGGAATCGCTGAAATCAGGATCGACGCCGAACGCGAGGAAGCGCGCACCACCGGGTTCGCACAGGTCGGTGTACTGCTTGTAGAGCATCGGTACGGTCGCCCCCAGCGTGTCCAGGTTGGTCTTCAGCACGCGGAACGCGGTGTCGGCATCCAGCGCATCGAAGCGGGGGGGCGTGGCGGTGTAGCGGAACGGATGGCGCGAGCGTGCTTCGCCGTTCGGGTCGCCGTAGTAGTGGGCGTAGTACGCGACGATCTGCTCGCGCGCATCCAGCGGCAGCGCCGCGCTCATCGACACTGCACCGAACAGGTAGCGCACGCGCGGATGGCGGCGCAGGTACGCGCCGATGCCCTGCCACAGGTAGTCGATGCTGCGGCTGCCCCAGTAGTCGGGCACCACGAAGCTGCGGCCAAGTTCCATGCCGGCGGCCAGGCGAGGCAGGGCGTCGTCGGCATAATCGAACAGCGAGGCCGTGTAGAGGCCCTTCAGGCCCTGCGCCGCCAGCACCGGCGCGCCGCGCGCGATCCGGTAGGCGCCGGCGATCTTCCGCTGCGCGGCATCCCACAGCACGATGTGCTCGTACCACGCATCGAAGGCATCCACGTCCATCCGCTTGCCGGTGCCCTCGCCCACGGCTCGGAACGTCAGCTCGCGCAGACGCCCGATCTCGCGCAGCAGCGCCGAGCCTCCGGCCAGGCGCCCCACGCAGATGCGCTTTCCATCGCTGGTCTCGCCCAGCACGTCGAGCGAAGCGATGCAGGCTTCGAGCGCTTCCGGCGCCAGCGCATCGACCAGGGGCTCCAATGGCTCGCCAGCGGCCGGCGCGGGCAATTCCACCCCGCCCCCCAACGCGTACAGCGCCTTGCGCACGCGCAGGATCTGCGCAGCGGCATCCTCCTGCGCATCCATGCGCAGGCACTGCCCCACATGCAACCGCAGGCGCCGCTGATGGCGACGGAACATCTCGCGCGCAAGCAACGCCGTGCCGGCCGGCTTGAACAGCGCCGATGCACCGTAGAACAGCGCCGAATTGCGCGCCTCCACCCGGATGGGCAGTACCGGTGCGGCTGTCGTGCGGGCGAAACGGAGGAAGCCCCGGCGCCAGCGGGTATCGCGCACGCCCCGCGGGCCAAGCCGGGACACCTCGCCGGCGGGGAACACGATCACACACTGCTCGGCTTCCAGCGCCTGTTCGACCGCGCGCACGCTGTCCGCGCCCGGTTTGCCACCAAGGATGCGGACCGGCAGCAACAGGCTGGCCAGCGGTGCGATTCCCGTCAGGAAGTCGTTGGCGACGATCTTCACGTCACGCCGCACACGACCGACCAGTTGCAGCAGCGCCAGGGCGTCCAGCGCACCGGAAGGATGGTTGGCCACGATCAGCAACCGGCCCTGCGCCGGGATGCGCCGCTCCGCAGCGGGGTCGACGGTCGGCCGCAGGTTGAGGTGGTCGATGGCGGCATCGACGAAGTCGAGTCCGTGCAGGTGGCCGTGATCGGCCAGGAAGGCATACGCCTGGTCCAAGCGGGACCAGCGGCCCAGGGTACGCAGCAGTGGCCGGGTCAGCCCGGCGCGACGGCCGCGGAACCAGTGCGGATAGCGTTCGACGATCTGCTGTTCCAGGGGGCGCATGGTCGTGGCAAAGCCTGGCGGCGGGGTTTCGCCGCGCAGCCTGCGCCTGGCCGGCGACAGCCCGGTTTCCGTTTTCTGGCAGTCAGGTGACAGCGCGCCGCTTGATCCGTGCTTAACCCCCGGCAACCCTGAACGGCGCAGAATGCACGCACCGCCTCCGGCGTGTATCATGCGCGCCCATCTTTTCATCCGAATCAAAGGATATAAGCCTGATGTCCAGCTACCTGTTCACCTCCGAATCGGTCTCCGAAGGCCATCCGGACAAGATCGCCGACCAGATCTCCGACGCCGTGCTGGACGCCATCCTGGCCCAGGACAAGCGCGCACGCGTGGCCTGCGAGACCCTGGTGAAGACGGGCGCCGCCATCGTGGCCGGCGAAGTCACCACCACCGCCTGGGTGGACATCGAGTCGCTGGCCCGCAAGGTCATCAACGACATCGGCTACGACAATTCGGACGTCGGCTTCGACGGCCACACCTGCGCCATCATCAACATGCTGGGCAAGCAGTCGCCGGACATCAACCAGGGCGTGGATCGCAAGAAGCCGGAAGAACAGGGCGCGGGCGACCAGGGCCTGATGTTCGGCTACGCCTGCAACGAGGCGCCGGAATTCATGCCGGCCCCGCTGTACTACAGCCACCGTCTGGTGGAACAGCAGGCCAAGGTGCGCAAGAAGGGCAAGCTGAAGTGGCTGCGCCCCGACGCCAAGTCTCAGGTCACCCTGCGCTACGACGGCAATACCGTCCTGGGCCTGGATGCCGTGGTGCTGTCGACCCAGCATGATCCGGACATCAAGCAGAAGGACTTGATCGAGGCCGTGCGCGCCGAGATCCTGGTCCCCGTGCTGCCGAAGAAGTGGCTGGACGCGCTGCCGAAGAACAAGGTGCACATCAACCCGACCGGCAAGTTCGTCATCGGCGGCCCGGTGGGCGACTGCGGCCTGACCGGCCGCAAGATCATCGTCGACAGCTACGGCGGCATGGCCCGTCACGGCGGCGGCGCGTTCTCGGGCAAGGATCCGTCGAAGGTGGACCGTTCGGCCGCCTACGCCGCGCGCTACGTGGCCAAGAACATCGTGGCCGCCGGTCTGGCCGACAAGTGCGAAGTGCAGGTCTCCTACGCCATCGGCGTGGCCGAGCCGACCTCCATCTCGGTGACGACGTTCGGCACCGGCAAGGTCGGTGACGACGTCATCGAGAAGCTGATCCGCAAGCACTTCGACCTGCGCCCGTACGGCATCACCAAGATGCTGGATCTGGAGCACCCGATCTACCAGCCGACCGCCAGCTACGGCCACTTCGGCCGCAAGCCGCGCGAGATCAGCTACGTGGACGGCGCCGGCAAGAAGCAGACCGCGACCGCCTTCTCCTGGGAGAAGACCGATCGCGCCGAAGCCCTGCGCAAGGACGCCAAGCTGAAGTAACCGCCGCCGGACATCGCGACGACCGGAACGGGCCGCTCACGCGGCCCGTTTTCTTTCCCGGCGACGGGCCGCACGCCCCACGCCGGGATCGGTTAGCCTGCGCGCCTCACCTTGCGAAGGCGTGCCATGGAATCGCTGAAGAGCCACCAGCTCACGATGACGGTGCTGATGACGCCCGACATGGCCAATTTCTCCGGCAAGGTCCACGGCGGCGCGATCCTCAAGCTGCTGGACCAGGTGGCCTACGCCTGCGGCAGCCGCTACGCCGGCAAGTACGTGGTCACCTTGTCGGTGGACCAGGTGATGTTCCGCCAGGCCATCAACGTGGGCGAGCTGGTGACCTTCCTCGCCTCGGTCAATCACACCGGTACCTCGTCGATGGAGATCGGCATCAAGGTGGTGGCCGAGGATATCCGCAAGCAGAGCGTGCGCCACGCCAACAGCTGCTTCTTCACCATGGTGGCCGTGGACGACGAGGGCCGCACCACCCCGGTGCCGCCGTTGGAGCCGACCACACCGGACGAGATCCGACGCTTCGCCGCCGCACGCCTGCGCCGCCAGTTGCGCGAGGAAATGGAACGGCGGCACGCCGAACTGGGCATCCGGGCAGCGGAAAACGCCTGAACCGCCGTTTCGGCCGGCGCGCGCCGGCTACAATACGCACATGTCCTTGATGCAATTCCAGCGGGTCGACTTCAGTGTCGGCGGGCCGCTTCTCCTCGAACACGTCGACCTTTCCATCGAACCCGGCGAGCGCGTCTGCATCGTCGGCCGCAACGGCATGGGCAAATCCACGCTGATGCGGCTGATGGCCGGCGAACTGAAGCCCGACGACGGCGAAATCCGCGTGCAGAACGGTGTCGTCGTCGCGCGCATGGCGCAGGAAGTCCCGCAGGACACGCAGGGCACGGTGTTCGATGTGGTGGCCGAAGGGCTGGGCGACCTGGGCCAGTTGCTGGCGCGCTACCATCATGCACTGCACGACGGCGACATGGACGCGATGGGCGAGGCGCAGGCACAGATCGAGGCGCAGCATGGCTGGGACCTGGATCTGCGCGTGCAGCAGGTGCTGACGCGCCTGGAACTGCCCGAGGAGACCGACTTCGCCGCCCTGTCCGGCGGCATGAAGCGGCGCGTACTGCTGGCGCAGGCCCTGGTCCGCAAGCCCGACATCCTGCTGCTGGACGAGCCGACCAACCATCTGGACATCGAAGCGATCGCCTGGCTGGAGGGTTTCCTCAAGCAGTTCGACGGCAGCATCGTCTTCGTCACCCACGACCGCAGTTTCCTGCGTTCGCTGGCCACGCGCATCGTCGAGATCGATCGCGGCCAGCTGACCAGCTGGCCCGGCGACTACGACAACTACCTGCGCCGGCGCGAGGAACGCCTGCATGCCGAAGCGCAGGAGAACGCGCGCTTCGACAAGCTGCTGGCGCAGGAAGAAGTGTGGATCCGCCAGGGCATCAAGGCGCGCCGGACGCGCAACGAAGGCCGCGTGACCGCGCTGAAGGCGATGCGCCGCGAACGCGCGCAACGGCGCGAACTGTCCGGCAACGTCCGGATGGAAGTGGCCAGTGCGCAGAATTCCGGCAAGAAGGTCATCGAGGCGAAAGGCATCACCCAGGCCTACGATGGACGCGTGCTGCTGGACGATGTGTCGGCCACCATCATGCGTGGCGACCGTGTCGGCATTGTGGGCCCCAACGGCGCCGGCAAGTCGACGCTGCTGAAGATCCTGCTGGGCGAACTCGCCCCGCAGCACGGCGAAGTGAAGCTGGGCACCGGGCTGCAGATCGCCTACTTCGACCAGCACCGCAGCCAGCTGGATGAATCGCGCACCGCGCTGGAGAACGTGGCCGAAGGCAGCGACTTCGTCGAACTCAATGGCAGCCGCAAGCACATCATCGGCTACCTGCAGGACTTCCTGTTCTCGCCCGAGCGCGCACGCGCGCCGATCACCCGCCTGTCCGGCGGCGAACGCAACCGCCTGCTGTTGGCCAAGCTGTTCGCGCAGCCATCCAACCTGCTGGTAATGGACGAACCGACCAACGACCTGGACGTGGAAACGCTGGAGCTGCTGGAAGAACTGCTGCTGGACTACAAGGGCACGCTGCTGCTGGTCAGCCACGACCGCGACTTCCTCGACAACGTGGTCACCAGCACCCTGGTGCTGGAAGGCGAAGGCAGGCTGGGCGACTACGTGGGCGGCTATTCGGATTGGCTGCGTCAACGCCGCATGCCGGCCGCGACCTCCGGATCACCCACCAGGCCGACGCTCTCGCAGCAGCCCGAACCTGTCGCCGCCAAGCGCAAGCTGGGCTTCAAGGAAGCCCGCGAACTCGAACAGTTGCCTGCGCGCATCGAGGCACTGGAAGGCGAGGTCGCGAAACGCACGCAGGCCATGAATGACCCGGCGTACTACCAGCAGCCTCCTGCCGACCTCCAACGCGCGAACGACGAACTCGCGGCGAAACAGGCGGAACTGGACCACGCCTACCAGCGCTGGTCGGAGCTGGATGGGTGAGCAGTGGCTTCACTGTAGGAGCGACGTGAGTCGCGACCGCAGGCGTTGACTGCCGGCGACCGTCGCTGCATCCGCCGGTCCATCGATCACGTCTTCTCTCTGTTTCGATCCACCGCAACCGGATAGCGTGCGGTCGCGACTTACGTCGCTCCTACAACGGCAGGTTCGCTCACCCGGTGTTCTGCACGCCCTGTGACACACCGTTGATGCTCGCCACCAGTGCGTGCAGCAATGCCTCGTCCTCGCGCCCGCTCGCGCGCCAGCGCTTCAGCAGGTCGGCCTGCATGACGCTGATGGGATCGATGTAGGGGTTGCGCAAGCGGATGGACAGCGCGAGGCGCTGGTCGTGCTGCAGCAGCCATTCGTTGCCGTTCAGCGCCAGCACCCAGTGCAGTACCGAAGCATGTTCGCGCTGCACCTGCGGGAAGAACACGTCGTGCAGGTCAGCCGCCATGCGCGAATACATCTCGGCAATGCTCAGGTCGCCCTTGGCCAGCACCATCGATACGTCGTCCAGGAAGGTCTTGAAGAACGGCCAATCGCGCGCCATCTCGCGCAGCGCGTCTTCGCCGTAGGTATCCGCGGCTGCCTGCAGGCCGGCGCCCACGCCGTACCAGCCGGGGATTACCGCGCGCGCCTGGCTCCAGGCGAACACCCACGGAATCGCGCGCAGGTTGCCGAGTGCCGCGTCCTGCCCCAGGCGTCGCGAGGGACGCGACCCCAGTGTCATCCGCTCGATCACGTCGATCGGCGTGGCGCTGCGGAAATAGTCCATGAAGCGCGGCGACTGCACGAACGCGCGGTAGGCCTGCGTGCTCTCGCTCGCGACCAGCGCCATGACTTCGCGCCAGCGTGCTTCGCGCGGTTCCGGTGGACGCGGGCGCAGGCTGGACAGCAACACGGCGCCGACGGACTGTTCAAGCGAGCGCAATGCCAGCGCACGGATGCCGTACTTGCGATGGATCACTTCGCCCTGCTCGGTCACGCGAAGGCGGCCGTCGACGCTGCCGCGCGGTGCCGCTTCCAGCGCGCGCGAGGTCTTGCCGCCCCCGCGGATGATCGACCCGCCACGGCCATGGAAGAACGTCAGCTTGATGCCGAGTTCCTGCGCGGCATCGACGAGATCCACCTGTGCCCGCTGCAGGCCCCAGCGCGAGGCGGCGATGCCACCGTCCTTGCCGCTGTCGGAGTAGCCCAGCATCACCATCTGCACGTTGTCGCGCGCTGCCAGGTGGGCGCGGTAGACGGGGTCGGCCAGCAGGTCGCGCAGCACGTCGGTGCCATGCCCGAGGTCGTCGATGGTTTCGAACAGCGGCGCGATGTCGAGCGGCACCTGCCCTGCATCGTCGACCAGCCCGCCCCGCCGCGCCAGCGCCAGCACGGTCAGCACGTCGGCGCGACTGTGCGCCATGCTGATGATGTAGGTGCCCAACGCGTCGGTGCCATGGCGCGTACGCGCATCGGCCAATGCACGGAACACGGCGTCGAGGCGTTCGTTGCCTTCCTGATCGGATGCGGGCAATGCCTTGTCGCCGTGCGCGTAAGGCCCCAGCAGCGCCGCACGTTCCACGGCGTCACGGTTTTCCCACCCGCCGTCGCCGAGTGCGGCCGCCACAGCGCGCGCGTGCACGCTGGATTCCTGGCGCACATCCAGCCGCGCGAGATGGAAGCCGAAGGTCCGCACGCGCCACGCCAGCCGGCGCACGGCGAACCAGCCGGCATGGATGCCGCGGTTGGCTTCCAGGCTGTGCAGGATCAGATCGATGTCGTGCGCCAGTTCCTCCGGCGAGGCATAGCCTTCAGCGCGGTCTTCCAGCGTGGCCTGCAGGCGCGCACGCATCAGGTCGTTGAGCAGGCGGTACGGCATGTCGCCATGGCGTGGGCGCGACTTCTTCACGGCCTCCGGCATCAGCGCGCGATACGCCTCCACGCGCGCGGTCACGTCGGACGACACCCCGATGATGGAACTGGACTGGCTGAGCAGCGTGGTGAGCTGGCGCAGTTCCTTCAGGTAGCGCGTCAGGATGGCGCGCCGTTGCGCATCCAGCGTGGCGGTGACGGTGCCGGCGTCGACGTTGGGATTGCCGTCCATGTCGCCGCCGACCCAGGTGCCGAAACGCAGCACGCGCGGGAGGTGCGCGGTGACCTGCGGCGCAGCGCCGTAGACCTCGGTGATCGCGTTCTCCAGCGTTTCATACAGCACCGGAATGACCCGGTAGAGCACTTCGATCAGATAGAAGCCGACATGCTCGCGCTCGTCTTCAACGCCCGGGCGTACGGGTGACGAGTCGGCCGTCTGCCAGGCCGAGGTCAGCGCCATGCGGAAGCGTGCCGTGTCGGTCGCCAGCTCGCCCGGCGTGCGCGTGCCATCCAGCCCGTTGATCAGGCTGGCCACCATCAGTTGCTCCTTCTCCAGCAGCGCCCGGCGCACGGCTTCGGTCGGGTGGGCGGTGAACACCGGCTCCACATCGATGCGCGGCAGCCACTGCGCCAGCTCGTCCAGCGTCACGCCCTGCGCCTTGAGCTTGGACAGGGTGTCGTGCAGGCCGTCGGGCTGCGGCCGGGCGCTGCCGGCCCGCTGGTAGTCGCGGCGGCGGCGGATGCGGTGGACGCGCTCGGCGATGTTCACCACCTGGAAGTACGTGCTGAAGGCGCGGATCAACGATTCCGCCTGTTCGGGCGGTTGGCCATCCAGCAGCCCGGCCAATGATTGCGGCGGCTCGCCGGTCTGCCGGCGCGCGATGGCCGTGGTGCGTACGCGCTCCACGCCCGCCAGGAAGTCCGGTGACACCTGTTCGGCCAGCATGTCGCCGACCAGGGCGCCCAGCCGGCGCACGTCTTCACGCAGGGGGACGTCGGGTGGAGCGAATTCGAGACTGCGGGGGCTGTTCATGCGCGGCGCGTGGATCCCGTCGTTCGTTTGGCTTGTATTGGTATTGCCCGGCAGGACAATTGGTCTGCTGCAGGACAACAATCCAAGCCTACCCGATCAGGCAAACCCGTGCGCCATCGTTTCATCCGGAACAAGCGATATAATGGCCGCCCTTCGCCGAGGGGCGCTGCGACCGTGACCATGGAGTCCGGCCAGGCTCGGTGGAATGAACCTGCAACGGCGCCCGGATAACCTGCGACCCTGATCGCACAGACCGGAGCAAGAGCCATGAACGCAGTACGCACGTTTTCGACCGAGGGCGACTACAAGGTCGCCGACATTTCCCTGGCCGACTGGGGCCGCAAGGAACTCGACATCGCCGAGCACGAGATGCCCGGCCTGATGTCGATCCGCCGCAAGCACGCCGCCACCAAACCGCTGAAGGGCGTTCGCGTGACGGGCTCGCTGCACATGACGATCCAGACCGCGGTGCTGATCGAGACGCTGAAGGACATCGGCGCCGACGTGCGCTGGGCTTCGTGCAACATCTTCTCGACGCAGGACCACGCCGCCGCCGCGATCGCTGCCACCGGCACGCCGGTGTTCGCCTGGAAGGGCGAGACGCTGGAGGAATACTGGGACTGCACGCTCGACGCACTGACCTTCACCCTGCCCGACGGTACCCAGACCGGTCCGGAACTGGTGGTGGACGACGGCGGCGACGTCACCCTGCTGATCCACAAGGGCTATGAGCTCGAAAACGGCAGCGACTGGGTCAACACCGCCTCGGGCAACCACGAGGAGCAGGTGATCAAGGACCTGCTGAAGCGCGTCGCCAAGGAGCGCCCGGGCTACTGGACCCGCGTGGTCAAGGACTGGAAGGGCGTGTCCGAAGAGACCACCACCGGCGTGCACCGTCTCTACCAGATCGCCGAACAGGGCAAGCTGCTGGTGCCGGCGATCAACGTCAACGACTCGGTCACCAAGTCCAAGTTCGACAACCTGTACGGCTGCCGCGAGTCGCTGGCCGATGGCCTGAAGCGTGCGATGGACGTGATGCTGGCCGGCAAGCTCGCCGTGGTCTGCGGTTACGGCGACGTGGGCAAGGGCTCGGCGCACTCGCTGCGCGCATACGGCGCCCGCGTCATCGTCACCGAGATCGATCCGATCTGCGCGCTGCAGGCGGCGATGGAAGGCTTCGAGGTCAACACGGTCGAAGACAGCCTGGGCCTGGCCGACATCTATGTCACCACGACCGGCAACAAGGACATCATCACCCTCGAGCACATGAAGGCGATGAAGGACCAGGCCATCGTCTGCAACATCGGCCACTTCGACAACGAAATCCAGGTGGACGCGCTGTACGCCTCGGAAGCCAAGCGCATCAACATCAAGCCGCAGGTCGACAAGTTCGTGTTCCCCAACGGCAACGCGATCTTCCTGCTGGCCGAAGGCCGCCTGGTGAACCTGGGCTGCGCCACCGGCCACCCGAGCTTCGTCATGTCGAACTCCTTCGCCAACCAGACGCTGGCGCAGATCGACCTGTGGGCGAACAAGGACGTGTACGAGAAGACCGTCTACCGCCTGCCGAAGCAGCTCGACGAGGAAGTCGCGCGCCTGCACCTGGAGAAGATCGGCGTGAAGCTGACCACGCTCACCAAGGACCAGGCCGACTACCTCGGCGTGGCGGTCGAAGGCCCGTACAAGCCGGACCATTACCGCTACTGATCGCGGCGGCGGTTTCGCTGCACTACCGGAACGGGCGCCCCAGGGTGCCCGTTCTGCATTGCGTGACGGAATGCGCTTTACCGTCACCGTCACCACACCCCGGCGCTTGCCTCCCCGGCGCGATCATCGCAAGCTTGGCCGCCGTTTCGGTTTGCGCCGGGCACTGTCCTTCGTGACCCGTCGCGCAACGACGTCAATCCGGGAGTGGACATGCAACGCGACCAGGGGAGCGGCGGCACCGCGCACCCCGCAAGCAAGGCAACACCAGCAACGGAACCCCGCCTGGGCGAAAAACTCGGCTACGGCGTCGGCGATTTCGGCTTCAATCTGTATTGGGCCAACATCTCGGCGTTCCTGCTCATCTTCTATACCGACGTGATGGGGCTGGCGGCCGCTGCGGTCGGCACGATGATGCTCGTCACCAAGGTGGTGGACGCCATCACCGATCCGCTGATGGGCGCCCTGGCAGATCGCACGCGCAGCCGGTTCGGCCGCTTCCGGCCCTACCTGTTCTATGGCGCATTGCCGATGGCATGCGCGGGCGTGCTGACCTGGACCGTGCCCGACCTGGGCGACGGGGGAAGACTGGTGTGGGCGTACGCGACCTTCACCCTGATGATGCTCGCCTATACGGTGCTGAGCATTCCCTACTCCGCGCTCTCCGGCGTGATCACCGCCGACAGCCAGCAGCGCACGCAGTTGATCAGTTTCCGCTTCATCGCCGCCTTCGCCGGCACGATGGCGGTGAACTGGCTCACGCTGGATCTGGTGCGGTGGCTGGGGCGCGGCGACGAGGCGCTGGGCTGGCAGTTGACGCTGTCGCTGTACGGCGTGATCGCCACGGCAGCATTCGTCACCGTGTTCCTGACCACGCGCGAGCGCGTCGCGCCTCCACCGCAGCAGCGCAGCGCGATCCGGCAGGACATCGCGGACCTGCTGCACAACCGGCCGTGGATGGTGCTGTTCGCGCTGGCGCTGATCATCATGGTGACCATCGTGATTCGTGGCGGCTCGCTGGCGTATTACCTCAAGTACCACCTCGAGCGGCCGGAGCTGACCGGTCTTTTCCTTGGCACCTATGCGCTGGCCCTGGCCGTGGGCGCCGGACTGACGCCCCTGATGACCCGCTACGTGGACAAGCGGCGATTGATGGCATGGCTGATGGCGGGCGTCGGCGTGGTGAGCTGTGCGATGTTCTTCATCCCCCCTGACGCGGTCTGGCTCATGTTCACGCTGAACCTTCTGGTCGGACTGATGCTGGGGCCCAAGTCACCCCTGGCCTTTTCGATGTACGCCGACTGCGCCGACTACACCGAATGGAAGACCGGTCGGCGCGCCACCGCGATGACCTTCGCCGCGGCGACGTTCTCGCAGAAGCTCGGTGGCGCGCTGGCGTCGGCGACCATCGCCTGGATCCTGGCCGGGATGGGCTACGTGGCCAACGCAGCGCAGTCGGATGCCTCGCGGCTGGGCATCGTGCTGCTGCTGACCGTGATTCCCGGCGCCGTCGCCCTGCTGGCGGCGTGGGTCATGCGGTTCTATCCGCTGGATGGCGCCACGTTGTCGCGGGTCCAGGCCGAACTGCAGTCCCGCCGGGAGGCATCGGCATGACGGACGTGCCTTGCGGCTTCGAAGAGCAGGGCCGTCGCTTCGTCCTGACCAGCCCCACGGCGATGCCCGCCGCGTCCACGTTCCTGTGGAACCGGAGGATGCTGCTGCAGCTGAACTGCCGCGGGTTCGCCACGGCGCAGTTCATGCAGCCGGAGCCCGCCAAATACGCGCATGCACCGACGCTGGAGGCCAAGACCTTCATGCAGCCGGAGCAGCCGTACTACGCGCATCACCCGGGCCGCTTCTGCTACGTGAAGGACGAGGAGGACGGCGGACTTTTCTCCGTGCCGCACGAACCGGTGCGACGGATGCCGGAGGCATTCGCGTTCTCCGTCGGCCTGGCCGATGTGGCGTGGCGCGTGCGATGCGCGGGCATCGAGGTCGAGATGGGCGTGGTGTTGCCGGTCGACGAGGTGGCGGAGTTGTGGACGCTGCGCGTGCGCAACCGGTCGGGGCGTCGACGACGCCTCAGCCTGTATCCCTACTTCCCGGTCGGCTACATGTCGTGGATGAACCAGTCGGGCAGCCATCGCGCCGATCTGGGCGGCATCGTCTGCGCCAGCGTCACGCCTTACCAGAAAGTCGAGGATTACTTCCGCAACCGCGACTTCAAGGACCGCACTGTCCTGCTCTACGAGCGGACGCCGGATGCATGGGAAGCCCACCAGGCGAACTTCGAGGGCGAAGGCGGATTGCATGCGCCGCAGGCCATCGTCGGCCAGGATCTGCTGGGCGGCGGCGATGCGGCCTATGAAATGCCCACCGCCGTGCTGCAGTACCGGGTGGACCTCGCGGAGGATGACGTGCAGGAGTACCGCTTCCTGTTCGCGCCGGCTCGCGATGACGACGAGATCCGGCGCCTGCGCGAACGTAATCTGTCGAAGGAAGCGTTCGCAGGGGCGGCGACAGGCAGCGCGGCCTACGTCGACGCGGGCACGGGATGCCTGCGCATCCAGACACCGGACCCGTGGCTGGATGCGTTCGCCAACCACTGGTTGCCGCGCCAGGTCTACTACCACGGCGACGTCAACCGCCTGACCACGGACCCGCAGACGCGCAACTACCTGCAGGACCACATGGGGATGGGCTTCCTGCGTCCGGAAGCCGCACGGGTGGCGTTCCTGCACGCCCTGTCGCAGCAGGAGCCTTCCGGGGCGATGCCGGACGGCATCCTGCTGGTGGAAGGTGCCGAGCTGAAGTACATCAACCAGATCCCGCACACCGACCACTGCGTGTGGCTGCCGATCTGCCTGCGCGCGTACCTGGACGAGACCGGCGACGACGCCATCCTCGACGCCCTGGTGACCGACCTCCATGGAGAAACGGTCAGTGTGTCCGAGCGCATCACGCGCGCCATGCGCTGGCTGCTGCAGGCACGCGACGCGCGCGGCCTGAGCTATATCGCGCAGGGCGATTGGTGCGACCCGATGAACATGGTCGGCTGGCGCGGACGCGGCGTGTCCGGCTGGCTGACGCTGGCCAGCGCCTATGCATTGAAGCAGTGGGCGGAGATCTGCGCGCGCCGCGGCGATGACATGCTCGCCGGCGAGTTCCGCGTGGGCACGCAGGCGTGCAACGCCGCCATGAACGCACACCTGTGGGACGGCGATTGGTACGGGCGCGGCATCACCGACGATGGTGTCGCGTTCGGCGTCACCGGGGATGGCGAAGGCCGCATCTTCCTCAACCCGCAGAGCTGGGCCATCCTCAGTGGCGCGGCCGACGCCGACAAGCGCGCGCGCATGCTGGCCGCCGTCGACACGCACCTGGTGTCGCCCTACGGCGTGACCATGTATGACCCGCCGTACACCCGCATGCGCGAGGATGTCGGACGGGTGACGCAGAAATTCCCCGGCACGGCCGAGAATGGCGCGGTCTACAACCATGCGGCGGCGTTCTATCTGTACAGCCTGTACCAGGCCGGCGACGCCGACCGTGCATGGCAAGTACTGCGCGCGATGCTGCCGACGCCGGACGCCGCCGATTGCCTGCAGCGTGGCCAGTTGCCGGTGTTCGTGCCCAACTACTACCGCGGCGCATGGCGCCTGCACCCGCGCACCGCCGGCCGCTCCAGCCAGCTCTTCAATACCGGTACGGCCGCCTGGCTGTATCGCTGCCTGGTGGAGGAACTGTTCGGTATGCGCGGCGATGGCGATGTGCTGCGGATCTCGCCCCAGCTGCCTTCCCATTGGCCATCGGCACGCGCAACGCGCCGCTTCCGGAGCGCCGTGTTCGAAACGCACATCGAACGGGTTCCAGGTCTCGCGCGGATGCGCGTCGCACTGGACGGGCAATGGCAGCACGACCATGCGATCCGCGGTATCGAAGCCGGACGCACGTACCAGGTGCGGGTGGAACTGCCGGCATGAGCGGCATTCGGGTCGCGGTGGTGATGGGTGTATCCGGCAGTGGCAAGACCACACTGGCGCACGCACTGGCCGACGCCTGGCCCGCGACGTTCCTGGATGCCGATGATTTCCACAGCATCGCCGCGAAGGCGCGCATGGCCGGCGGGCTTCCCCTGACCGACCGCATGCGGGCCCCTTGGGTGCGCCGCATCGCCCTGGAGCTGCAGCGCCGCGTGGCGGCAGGCGAACGCGTGGTGCTGGCGTTCTCCGGCCTGCGCCGGCGCCACCGAGAGAGGCTGCGTGCGACCGGGTTGCCGTTGCGCTTCCTGTTCCTGCACGGCGACAAGCGGCTCATCGCCGCACGGATGCACGCGCGCAGCGGCCACTACATGCCCGCGTCGCTGCTGGACAGCCAGTTTGCCGCGCTGGAAGAACCCACTGCGGAGACCGATGTAGCCCGGCTCGGCATTGAACAGTCACCGGCAGTGCAGCTGGACCAGGCGTTGGCAGAGCTGCAATGACGTTCTACGTGCAGTAGATGGCCACCGCGTGAATGCACGGCTTCCCGCATCGCGCATCAGGGGCGCCAGTTGGCGTTGCGGTCCCAGAACGCCACGCTCTGCCGGTAGGCCTCGGCATCCAGCGGCACGCCCGACCCACCCTCCTCCACGCCCAGCGCATTGCGCATCATCGTGATGGGCGCCATGGGGATCTCGTGCGGCGTGGCGGTGTAAAGGCAACCCACCACGCCCCAGTCGCCGTCGATCGGCGCCTTCTCCTTCGCCAGCTGCGCGGCGCTGTACAGGATGACGATCAGGTAGTCGGCCACCGGCGGTTCGACCCCTTCGAACCAGCGCACCAGCACGGGCAGTTCCGCCGACGAGCGCGCTTCGTAGGCCGACCGCAGCAGATGCCGGTTGTCGTCGGTGATGGGCACGGTCAGGCAGCGGGTCGCCGTCCAGTTCCGGTGCACATGCAGGCGACAGAATGGTGCATAGCCAGCGAGTACTTCGAACGGCTTCTCATCGTTAAGGCGTTGCTCGAATGCCTCCGGGGTGCAGTCCTGGATGGCATTGCGGCGCCTGTCGGCCGGGAACAGGCGGGTACGGGCGAAAGGGGTCAGGACGATGGTCATGCGGCAGGCGAAGGTGGGAGGGCGACAGGGTAGCGGCGCGGGCCCACTGCGGGATACGGCCCCGCGCCACAAAGATGCATCATTCATCCGGATGAAGAGATATAATGCCCCCACGATCCGACGGGCGCCCTCCATGCCATCCATCAGCTTCGAGTTCTATCCCCCCAAGACCGATGAGCAGCGCACGCAGCTCGATCGCACCGCGGACAAGCTGAAGACGCATGCGCCCGACTACGTGTCCTGCACGTTCGGCGCCGGCGGCTCCACGCTCAGCTACACATCGGAAACGGTCCGGCACCTCAACCAGCACCACGGCTTCGACGCCGCGCCGCACCTGTCGTGCGTGGGGGGCAGCCGCGAGGAGATCCGCGAACTGCTGCGCCTGTACCGCGCGCTCGGCTGCAAGCGCATCGTCGCCCTGCGCGGCGACCTGCCTTCCGGCATGGGGCATCCGGGTGATCTGCGCTACGCGTCGGAGCTGATCGAATTCATCCGCGCCGAACACGGCGATGCCTTCCATATCGAAGTCGGTGCGTATCCCGAGACGCACCCGCAGGCAGAAGACGCGCTGACGGACCTGCACCACTTCAAGGCCAAGGTCGATGCCGGTGCCGACGGCGCGATCACGCAGTACTTCTACAACCCGGATGCGTACTTCCACTTCGTGGATGCGGTGCGCAAGCTCGGGGTGGAGATCCCGATCATCCCGGGCATCATGCCGATCTCCAACTTCACCCAGCTGCGTCGCTTCTCCGAAGCATGCGGCGCGGAGATCCCGCGCTGGATCGGCAAGCGCATGCAAGCACTGGGCGACGATGCGGACGCCATCCGCGACTTCGGTGCCGACGTGGTCGCCAGCCTGTGCGAACGCCTCGTCGCCGGCGGCGCACCCTCGCTGCACTTCTACACGCTCAACCTGGCCAAGCCCACCCAGACCGTGCTGGCGCGATTGGGCTGGGCCCGTTGAGCGTCGGCCACCGGGTCCGTCCTTCCGGCAGGTGAACGACCTCCCATTCCGTGCGCTTGCGCCATGACCTGGACGCAGGCGCGGATTAGGCTGGCCACATGCGTTCCCTGCCCTGTCTTGCCCTGCTTTGCCTGGCCCCGTGGACCTGCCTGAAGGTGCATGACGCGCGTGCGCAGCAGCAGGGCGTGCAGCGCTGCAGCACGATGTCCGGCCAGACCGTCTACACCGACAAGCGTTGCGAGGACATCGGCGCGATGGACCGGTTGCCGTCGGGCGACACGCCCACCGCCGCGACGGGCGCCCTCTACCGTGGAGGTTGCTCCCGCACGCTCAGCGACCTGGTGATGCAGGTCTCGTCCGCGATCCAGGCGAAGGACGTAAACCGCCTGGCCGGCGTTTACCACTGGACCGGCACATCAGACGCCACCGCACTGCGCATCCTCGACCGGCTCGATGCGGTCACCCAGCGTCCGCTGGTCGACATCGTCCCGGTCCGGCCAGCACCTGCACCAGTGCTGGATGCCACCGGACAGGTGGTCGACGCCAACCAGGATGGCTATTACCCGCACACCGCGCAGCGGCAGCGTCCCATCGGCCTGCGCGTGGTGCAGACGCTGAAGAACAGCGCCACACCCGCCGACACCACGTTCGGCCTGCGCAGGGCCTACAACTGTTTCTGGATAACGCTGTAAGAAACCCCGGGGCCTCACGCGCCCTGCGGCGCAGCGCCCGGCGACTCCGGCGACGTGTCCCGCGCTGGCGAGAAACGCAACGTGGCCACGACGCCTTTCGAGTCCCCCGGACGGACGCCGACCTGCCAGCCATAGAGCGCGCACAGGCGACTGACGATGGACAGGCCGATGCCGCCGCCTTGCGAATGGCCGGCATGCGTGCCGCGATAGCCGCGCTCGAACAGCCGCGCGGCGTCTTCCTTGCTCAGCCCGGGCCCGGAATCGACGACTTCGACGGCATCCGGCAACAGGCGGACGACCACTTCGCCATCCTTGGTGTACTTGACCGCGTTGCCGATCAGGTTGCCCAACGCCACCGACAGTGCGGCTTCGGGCGAGTCCACGGTGATGCCACCTTCGCCTTCGACCCGGAGGATCAGCGGCTTTCCTCCCAGCGTGGCGCGATGGGCATCGAGCAACTGGTCGACCACGCGCGCGACATCGGTGTTGCCATGGCCACGCTCGTTGCGCGACAGCAGCAGCAGCGCGCTGATCAGGTCCGTGCATTGCTGCTCGGCGCGCTGGATGCGCTGGATGCGGGTGCGCGTCTTCTCGTCCATGTCCGGCCGCGACAGCATCAGCTCGACCGAGCCGCGGATGATGGCGAGCGGCGTGCGCAGCTCGTGGCTGACGTCGGCGTTGAACTCGCGGTCGCGCTGGACCACTTCGGTCAGGCGCCCGGAATAGTCGTCCAGCGCCTTGGCGAGTTCACCGACCTCATCCTCGGGAAAGTGGGATGCCAGCGCGCGAGGGTTGCTGCTGCCGCGATAGGAACGGAGACGTGCGGCGAGTTCGGATACAGGGCTCATCACGCGCGAAGCGGACCACCAGCCGATCAACAACGATATGCCAGTGAACACCACCACCACGCCGATCAATGCACGATTGAACTTGTCCTTGCCCTTGGCGGACTCTGTCATGTCGTAAGCAAGGAAAAACCACGCGTCCGGCGTCTTCTGCACGGCAAGCCAATAGGAAAACGGCGACCCGTCCTCGTCCGTGCCGGACAACGCATGTATGCCGTTCGCCAGTTCGTACCAGTCGGGTTGCTCGTTCTTGAGCTGATCGAACTTGTCCGGCGCAAACGCGTAAGCGCGCATCGTCTGGACACGCAGGTCGCGCTGGCGTCCTCCGCTCTCGACATAGCGCCGCTGGTACTCGCTGATGTTCTGGCTCATCGCATCGACCACGAGGTCTTCCTCGACGCGATTCCGCACCCAGTTCGCCGAGAACGCGAGGAGCAGCGTCAGGCAGAAACCCAACAGCACGAACGACAGGATGATGCGGGTGCGCAGCCGCCGCCGGAAGCGGCGGTGGCGACGGGGTTTCGGCGACTCAGCTGCTGGCATCGGGCGCGGCGATGCGGTATCCGATGCCGTGACGGGTCTGGATGTACGGGCTGTCGAACGGCTTGTCCACTACCGCACGCAAGCCATGGATGTGCACGCGCAGGGAATCGGAGTCGGGCAATTCCTCGCCCCAGACGCGCGTTTCAAGCTCCTGGCGCGTCACCACGGCGGGAGACGCCTCCATCAAGGCCTGCAGGATCTTCAACGCAGTGGGATTCAACTGCAGCAGCTTGCCCTGGCGGCGCACTTCCAGCGTATCCAGGTTGTACTCCAGCTCGCCGACCTCCAACACCCGCGTCTGCACGCCCTTGCCGCGCCGGGACAGCGCATTCAGGCGCACCTCGACTTCCTGCAGCGCGAACGGCTTGATCAGGTAGTCGTCGGCACCGGAATCGAAGCCGGCCAGCTTGTTGTCCAGCGAGTCCCGCGCCGTCAGCATCAGCACCGGCGTCTGCTTGCGGGCTTCGTTGCGCAGCTTGCGGCAGACCTCCAGCCCGTCCATGCCGGGCAGGTTGAGGTCGAGCACGATCGCATCGAACTCATGCACGACCGCCAGGTGCAGTCCGGTCACACCGTCGGCCGCGAAGTCCACCGTATGACCCCGCTCCTCAAGGTAATCACCAAGGTTGGCGGCGATGTCGCTGTTGTCTTCGATAACCAGGATTCGCATTTTCAGAGATTCGGGTCAAATTGCTGCGAGCGGAAATTCTTGTCCATTTCATTCTGTGCCTCTTCGCGGTGACGTCGGCGTTCGGCAACCGTAATGCAATGGGTCGTGGAGCGCCTCGTGCCGACGGCCTTCTCCTTGGTACACACCAAGCGACTCTCTTCACCCGCATGGGTCAGGATGGCGTTGATCAATTCCTGATCATTCAGCAACGTCGCCCGCTGCTCTGCGGAAAGGCCTTCAACCGATCCATCCGTGCTCGCCAACTGGCTGGACATGCGGCTCAAGGCTTCCTTCACCTTGGCCGAATCCTGGGCGCTGATTTCGCCATATTTCTCGCCTCCCGCCAGATCGCGGAGGATCTGCTGCTGTTGCACACCAAAGGGCGACTGGATATTAAGTTTGCTGGCAGCGCCTTCGCGTGAAGACAGGGAATCAATCTTGGCGTGCGCTACGGATGACGTGGTCAGCAATAAGCCCAGAACAATCGCCTTAAGCATGCTTTGAATCTCCTGATGGGTGGCTGGGAGCACGATCAAACACGTCTGGGAAACACGACCCGGGCGACTCGAATGCCAGGCCATTCAAGCGCTCGCCGCGGCAACGCGTTTCCCTCAACTGCCCTTGTTGTAGGTACCCGAGGGATTGCGGCGCATCACTTCCTGCGCGTCCTGGGCATCGCGACGACGTTCCGCAACCGTCTTGCACTGGGTCGTCGTCCGCAGCGACCCGATCTGCGCCTCGCGGCGGCAGACAAGACGGCTGTCGGCGGCGGCCTGGGACAGGATCTGGTTGATTTCGTTCTGCTCGTTGACCAGCTGGGTTTTCTGCTCGGGGTTCAAGGACCCGCCACTCTCATTGATGATCGCGGCAAACCGGGCAAGGGATTCCTTGACCTTGGCACGGTCGGCGGTCGCGATCTCGACATAGGTTTCGCCGTCGTCCAATTGCTTCTGGATCAGCTCGACCTGTTCGGGCAGCGGCTTGTCGAGATCCAGCGCTTGCGGTTTGGTGGACTTGTCGCGGGGAGCGCCGTGGGCGGTCGCTGCCAACAGCAGCAGCATCAATGCCATGAAGGGAGGGCGACGCATGCTGCTTCCTTACGTGATGGGGATTACCGAATTTAGCCAACGGGACCCATGCCAGCAAGTATCGGAAGGGCTGGCTGAGAAAAACAAAGGCCCAAGCGGGCTTCCACCCGCTTGGGCCAAACTAATGCCCCGATTACCGTAAACCTGTGCTTTCCAGATGCAAACACCGGGAGGAACGCAGAGCTGCGGTCCGGACAAGGCTACGCGGGTTTCGATTAAACCACCGTTAAAGAGCGCGTTAATTTCACGTGAAAACAGGATGTTGGGGGCTGCAAAGCGCCCCGTCACCCTATTCAGCGCGTGCGGCGAGGTGTTCCACGATCCGCCCCGCGACGTCCACACCACACACTGCCTCGATGCCTTCCAGTCCCGGGGTCGAGTTGACCTCCAGGACCAGGGGGCCACGCTTCGCGCGGATCAGGTCCACGCCCGCCACGCCCAGACCCAGTACCCGTGCCGCCCGTATGGCGACGGCGCACTCCTCTTCCGTGGCCACCGCGTGCTGGGCCGTGCCGCCCCGATGCAGGTTGGACCGGAAGTCACCCTCCGGGGCCTGGCGGCGCATCGACGCCACCACCTCGTCACCGACCACGAAGCAGCGCAGGTCGGCACCCTCGGCCTCCGCGATGAATTCCTGTACCACGAAGCTGGCATACAGGCCGCGCAGGGCCTCGACGACGCTGCGGGACGCGGATGGCTTCTCCGTCAGCATCACGCCGGCCCCTTGGGCGCCTTCGTTCAACTTGATGACGTGCGGAGGGGGACCCAGCATCGAAAGCAGGTCGTGGGTATCGTCCGGGTTGTCGCCGAAGACGGTCACCGGCAGATCGATCCCCTGCGCCGCCAGCAACTGGTGCGTGCGCAGCTTGTCGCGTGCACGCAGGATGGCATCCGACGGGTTGGGACTGTACGTCCCCATGAGCTCGAACTGCCGCAGCACGGCCGTGCCGTAGCGCGTGATGGAGGCGCCGATGCGCGGGATGACCGCATCGTAGTCCGCCAGCGACCTGCCCTTGTAGTGCAGTTGGAAGCCGGTGGACGCGATACGCATGTAGCAGCGCAGCGGGTCCAGCACCCGCGCCGTGTGGCCACGCTGGCGCGCGGCCTCGACGAGACGTCGTGTGGAATACAGCTTGCCGTTGCGCGACAGGATGGCGAGCTTCATGGGTGGGCAATCACGGGGCCGGGCACAGCATGCCACGCACGGGATACCGGGCGATGACAGGACGCGGGAAAGGGAATGCGGAGATGGAGCGGGTGATGGGAATCGAACCCACGCTAGCAGCTTGGGAAGCTGCAGTTCTACCATTGAACTACACCCGCACGATGCGGCGAGTCTATGCCGCAGGACGCGGCAAGGCAATGCGGCGCCGTCATCCGGCGCCGCATCGCGGGTCGTGCATCAGAAGTTGCCGCTCAAGGTCATGAACGCCGTGGTGTTGGTCCCGCCGCCCTGGTTGACCGTCGTGTTCACGCCCAGGTTGGCGTCGAAGCCGAACAGCCGCGTGCGCGCACCCAACAGCAACGTCCCGTAGCTGTCATCGGTGTCCAAGCCAGGTACCGCATAGGGCGCGGTGCCCGGCAACGACAGGGCCTGCGCGAAGACTTCTTCCGCCGGGTCCTCGAATTCCCTGTCCACCGTCAGCCGGGCATAGGGCGCCAGGTGATCGTTGATCGCGTAGCTGACCTGCCAGCCCGCACTGCCGATCAATGAATCGAAATCCTGGTCCGGATACGCCAGCGCCGTCGAATTGACGTTGCTTTCGCTGTAGCCGTCCATCTCGATGGTCTGGGATACGACACTCACCACGGGACCATGGCGGAACGCACCCTCGCCGAATTCGTAGCCGGCGCTTGCACCCACCGTCAGGTTGGTGCCGTCCGGCGAGCCGCTGTGCCGGCGGGTCACGCCGCCCAGCTGCACTTCGCGGTCCACGTCGTACGAGATCCAGCTGTAGCTGACCTGCGCGTTGGTCCACAGGTGGTCGCCGTACCAGCCGGCAAAACCGCCCAGCGTGGCATCGGATTCGTCGAAGCTACCGCGGCGCAGGCCGAAGTCGTACTTCGCGCGACCGTAACCGGCGAAGGCGCCGTAGACCCACGAGCCCTTCGACCAGTCGACGCCGAAGGTTCCCATCGGGCCCGCGCCGTCGTACAGGTCGCCATCACCGTAGCGCAGGAAGTCGCCCCGCACGTCACCCCACCAGCGCATGCCGTCGCCATCCGGCTTGCCGGCCACGTGTGACGCCACGCGGTCGGCACGGGCTCGGCCGTGCACCGACGCGGTGTACGGCAGCAGCGCGATCTGGCGCGGCCCTTCCAGCATCGCCTGTGCGTACTGGGCCAGGATGCCGTGCGCCTTCGACGACGGATGCACGCCATCGGCGAACGCATACACGTCCGGCGCATTGGGCGACGCATAGTTGAGTGGGCTGCAGGTGACCGAGGATGCGGTGATCTGCGGATTGCAGGCGGTCCCGGTGACATTGCCGAAGCCGTATTCCGCCGGACTGGCGACGATCTCGCGCAGCAGCGTGAAGGTATCCAGCGGGATCACCCGCAGGCCGGCCGTGTTGATGGCCCCGAACAGCGCATTGTTGTAGGTCGTGGCCAGTTGCGTGCCGGCGGCCGCGCTCGCAGGTCCCTGTGCGCGGAACGACGGCGTGACGCCCAGGTCGGGTACGGTCGGCACCAGGATGTAGCGCGCACCCGCATTCTGCAGCGTCCCGATGATGCCGACCTGCGCCGTGACCGCGCCGCCGATGGTGGTGGTCGGGTTGGCGCCGGCAACCACGGCGAACAGGTCGTTCGCCCCGCCCCAGACGGTGTACAGCGCGTTCGGATCGGCGCGGCCGCCATTGGCCGACAGGTAGCTGGTCAGCTGCGTGGTCATCGACGGGATCGGGCCCAGCGCACCCGCCGTATTGGTGCCGACGCGCGCACCACCGACGGCGTAGTTGGTGCCGCCCTGGTTGGCGCTGCCAGCGCCCGTGCCGTAGTACTCGGCCAGGTACTCGGACCACACCAGGCCCGGATTGGTGGTGAAGCGGCCCAGCAAGGCGCCGTTCGGCCCCACCACCTGGACCAGCGCCGGGCGGAAGTGGCCGGAATCAGTGAGGCTGTCACCGAAGAAGATGGTCTGGGAGTACGGGCTGTCGCCTGCCAGGGCAGGGGCGGCCGCCACCGCCAGCGCAACGGCCAGCAGCGAGCGGACGGGCGAAAAGGAACGCTTCATGGAATCTCCGGGGCAAGGGATGGTCGACTGCGCGCCGGCTCTGCCGTACGGCTGCGCATGGCGCGCATCGTTCCACCAAGCCCGCCGGCGCACACGCTGCAATGCGGCAAGCGCCCTGGCCATCGGCGACAATGGCGGCATGGACATCCACTTGAACGGGCAGCCGCTGGCGCTGCCGGACCACAGTACCGTCGCCACCCTCCTCCACCTGCAAGGCCTGGCCGAGCGCCGGGTGGCGATCGAGGTCAATGGCGAGATCATCCCGCGCGGACAGCACGCACAGTGCGTGCTGCAGGCGGATGACCGTGTCGAGATCGTGCACGCACTGGGCGGCGGCTGAAACTGCGGATCGATCCGGGTCGGCGGGACGCACCGGCATGACATGGGCGATAATCGCCACATGTCCAACACCGCCCCCCATGACCCGCTGGTGATCGCGGGCAAGACCTATCGTTCCCGCCTGCTCACCGGCACCGGCAAGTTCAAGGATTTCGAGGAAACCCGCCTGGCCACCGAGGCCGCGGGCGCCGAAATCGTCACTGTCGCCATCCGCCGCACCAACCTGGGCCAGTCGCCCAACGAGCCCAACCTGCTCGACGTGCTGCCGCCGGACCGCTACACCATCCTGCCCAATACCGCCGGCTGCTATACGGCCGACGATGCCGTACGCACCTGCCGGCTGGCGCGCGAACTGCTCGACGGCCACACGCTGGTGAAACTGGAAGTGCTGGGCGACCAGAAGACCCTCTACCCGGATGTCGTGCAGACCCTGGCCGCGGCTGAAAAGCTGGTGGCCGACGGCTTCGACGTGATGGTCTACACCAGCGACGACCCGATCCTGGCCCGTCGCCTGGAGGAGATCGGCTGCGTCGCGGTGATGCCCCTGGCCGCCCCCATCGGCTCCGGCCTGGGCGTGCAGAACAAGTACAACCTGCTGGAAATCATCGAGAACGCCAAGGTGCCCGTGCTGGTCGATGCCGGGGTCGGCACCGCCTCCGACGCCGCCATCGCGATGGAACTCGGCTGCGACGGCGTGCTGATGAATACCGCCATCGCCGGCGCGAAGTACCCGGTGCTGATGGCCAGCGCCATGAAGAAGGCCGTGGAAGCAGGACGCGAAGCCTTCCTGGCCGGACGCATTCCGCGCAAGCGCAACGCTTCGGCCTCCAGCCCGATCGACGGCCTGATCGGCTGAACCGATGACGGACCCGTTCTCCAGTTCCGGCGCCAAGGCCCCGCCCAAGCCCTTCACGATCAGCGAAGGCCGACGCGAAATCCGCAGCTTCGTGCTGCGGCAGGGCCGCTTCACCGACGCCCAGCAGCGCGCATTCGACACGCAATGGCCGCGCTTCGGGCTGGACTACACGGGCGCGCCACGCGACTACGACGCTGTGTTCGGCCGCACCGCACCGCGCGTGCTCGAGATCGGCTTCGGCAACGGCGAAGCATTGCGCTTCGCGGCGGCCCGCGACAAGGACCGCGACTACCTCGGCCTGGAAGTGCATGCGCCCGGCGTGGGCCGCCTGTTGAATGCACTGGCCGAAGACGGCAGCGACCACGTCCGTGTCTACCACCACGATGCGGTGGAAGTGCTGCAGCACGAGGTGGCCGACGGCTCTCTCGACGAAGTACGCATCTACTTCCCCGACCCGTGGCACAAGAAGCGCCACAACAAGCGCCGGCTGGTGCAGCCCGACTTCGCGGCGCTCATCGCGCGCAAGCTGCGCCCGGGCGGCCGCCTGCATTGCGCCACCGACTGGGAAGCCTATGCCGAGCACATGTGGGACGTGCTGGACGCGACGCCGGGACTGGCCAACCGCGCCGGCCCGCGCGGCAGCGTGCCGCGCCCCGACTGGCGGCCGCAGACGCATTTCGAGACCCGCGGCCAGAAGCTCGGCCACGGGGTGTGGGATCTTCTGTACGACCGCGAGTAATACCGCAGCACGCACCAGGAAACCGACCGCGACATGGAAAACGCGCTGACGCTGACCAACGACATGAAGCTCGTCCTCGGGCTGGTCGGCTTCACGATGGCGATGTTCCTGTTCGAACGTATCCGCGCGGATCTGGTCGCCCTGGTCGTGCTGGTGGTGCTGGGCATCACCGGGCTGATCGCGCCGGAGGAGATCTTCGGCGGCTTCTCGGGCAACGCGGTGATGAGCATCATCGCCACCATGATCCTCGGTGCGGGACTGGACCGCACGGGTGCGCTCAACCGCCTCGCCTCCTGGCTGCTGCGGCGTGGACATGGCATCGAGCAGCGGCTGCTGCTGATGACCACCGCCATCGCCAGCCTCAACTCCTCCTTCATGCAGAACCCATCGGTGATGGCGCTGTTCATGCCGGTCGCCTCGCGGCTGTCGTCGCGCACCGGACTGTCGTTGCAGCGCCTGTTGCTGCCCATTGCCGCCGCCATCGTCATGGGCGGCGCGTTCACCATGGTCGGCAACTCACCGCTGATCCTGCTCAACGACCTGCTGGTCTCCGCCAACAACAACCTGCCCTCCGGCATGGCCACGCTGGAGCCGCTGCGCATGTTCGCGCCGCTGCCGATCGGACTGGCGCTGGTCGCGGCGTCGCTGCTGTACTTCCGCTTCCATGGCGACCGGAAGTTGAAGGAGGAAACCCCTGACGCTGACGGTGCCGTCACCCCGGCACGCACCGAGAGCTACTTCGCCAATACCTACGGCATCGAAGGCGACGTGTTCGAACTGGTGGTCACCGCGGAAAGCCCGCTGGTGGGCATGTCGCTGGGCGAGGCCGAAGCGCTGCACGATGCGCCGTTGATGCTCGCCCTGCAGACGGGCAACGATACGCGGCTCGCACCGCCGGCCGACATGCGGATCTGGGTGGGCAGCGTGCTGGGCGTGATGGGCACGCGGCAGGAGGTGGGCGATTTCGCCCAGAACCAGTTCCTGCGCATGTCCTCACGCCTGCGCCACTTCGGCGACCTGTTCAACCCGAGCCGCGCCGGCATCTCCGAGGCCGTGGTGCCGCCGACATCCAGGTTCATCGGCAAGACCGCGCGCGAGCTGCGCCTGCGCAAGCAGAACGGCATCAGCCTGCTGGCGATCAACCGCGACAAGAAGGTCATCCGCGACAACGTGCGCGAGGAGAAGCTGCGCGCCGGCGACATGCTGGTGTTCCACAGCATCTGGCAGGACCTGGGACTGGCCGCCGAGAGCCGCGACTTCGTGGTGGTGACGGACTATCCGAAGGGCGAACAGCGTCCGCACAAGTTCAAGATCGCGATGACCATCTTCGCCATCACCATCATCATCGCGTTGACGTCCAAGCTGCCGGTCGCGCTGACCCTGATGACCGGCGTGGCCGGCATGCTGCTGACCGGCGTCCTGCGCATGGACGAAGCCTACGGCGCGATCAACTGGAAGACCGTGTTCCTGATGGCCGGCCTGATCCCGCTGGGCTGGGCGATGGACAGCAGCGGCGCTGCCGCCTGGGTGGCCGGGCACACGGTCGAACGACTGCCCGAGGGCATCCCCGTGTGGGCGCTGGAGATCGCCATCGCGCTGCTGACCACCGCCTTCTCGCTGGTCATCAGCCATGTCGGGGCCACCATCGTGATGGTGCCGATGGCGATCAACCTGGCGTTGGCGGCGGGTGGAAATCCCACCGCGTTCGCGCTGATCGTGGCGCTGTCGGCGTCCAACAACCTGATGACGGCCTCGAATCCGGTGATTTCGATGATCGTCGGTCCGGCCAACTACACCTCGCGCCAGCTGTGGCGCGTCGGCGGCCCCCTGTCGCTGATCTACACCATGGTCGTCGTGCTCGCGGTCAACGCCCTGTTCTGGTGGAACGGACGCGCAGGATGACGTCGCTGGCGCTGTCCCTGCTTCCCGGTCGCTACGCGGTCGCGCAACTGCCTGCGGATTCCGCGCTACCGGCGTGGTGGCCTAGCACCGGCATGCGACACGCCGGCTGGACCGATGACGAACTGTCGCTGGTCTGCGAAGAAGCGCATGTCCCCGGGAACGTGCGCTGCCAGCGTGGCTGGCGCATGTTCGAGCTGCAGGGGCCCTTCGATTTCGCCCTGACCGGCATCCTGAAGGCGGTGCTGGATCCGCTGGCGGCAGCGGGCATCGGGATCTTCGCACTGTCGACTTACGACACGGATTACGTGCTGGTGCAGGCACCTCGACTGGACGAGGCCCTGTCGGCATTGCGCGACGCTGGTCACCGCATCGACGCTTGAAAGACCGCCGCTACGTCACCGGCGCCGCAGCAGGATGCGCGCGGCCACCGCGCCGAAGTGCAACCAGATCGCGCCAAACACGCCCGCCCGGGTAGCCAATCCGCATCGTGCGGCTTCGAACTTGCGGAAGTAGCGCCACAGGCCGCGGTGCTTGTGCCATTCCACGAACACCGGCCGCGCACGGCTCGATACGCCACGGATATGCAGCACGCGGATGTCATTGGCGACGGCGACCCTCGCACCCGCCGCGCGTACGCGACGGCAGAGGTCCATGTCCTCGGCATGCAGGCGATAGCCTTCGTCGAACCCGTCGATCCTGTCGAACAGCGCGCGCGGCATCAGCATCAACGCGCCCGACACGATGTCCACAGGCTGCAGCACTTGCCCGTCATCGACCGGCACCGCCAGCCTGGACGCCGCGCCCGGCGAACGCAGCATCGCGGCGAACAGAGGATCGCGACGACGCGCTGCCGCATCGCGCACGCCGCCCTCGTCCACCAGGTCAACGCCCAGCAACACCTCGCCCGCCGCATGGCGGGCGTGCGCGCGCAACCGCGACAGCGTGTCGGCCTCCACCATCAGATCGGGATTCACGAACGCCAACCAGGGCGCATGCGTATCGCGTGCACCCTGATTGCAGCCGACCGCGAAGCCGGGATTGTCGGGATTGGCGATGAAGCGCAAGCGCGCATCCTGCAGCGCGTGGCGCTGCACGATCTCCATCGTGTCGTCGGTGGAGGCATTGTCCACCACGCGGATCTCGTCCACGCCATGCGCCGTGCGCAGCCGCATCAGGCAGTCGTCGATGCTGGTGGCGCTCTCATGCGTGACCACCACCACGGCGATGCCGGCGGCCTCAACCGAAGAGGTCACGCTGGCGCTCCGGTGATCCCGCTTCGGCGTACAGCGCACCCAACCGCTCGCGCGGTTCGTGCAGCGGATCCTCCATCAGGAACGTTGCCAGCCGCGGCGTGAAGGCGGGCCAGCGTGCGTTCAATGCGTCCATGTCGCCATCGGCAGGACCGCCCTCGCCTCCGCGCGCCACGAAGGCGGTCTCGCACAGGGCGTTGCGCCACCCCAGCCCGGCCAGGCGCAGCGACAGGTCGACCAGCGCGGCGTACCACGAGCCGTAGCTCGCGGCATCCAGGCCGCCGACGCGCTTGCGGGCGCTGCCACGCAACGCCACCGCGTGCGCGACAGCCGCCGGAAGCTCCGGATGCAGCGGCGCCATCGCCGCGCAGGCATGCGCCGTGCGTTCGAAATCCTTGGGGGGCGGGCTCACTTCGCCGAGCCGTGGCCAGGCAGCGGCTTCGCCCGCATTGCACCAGGGCGTGGCGGTGGCGATGGCGGCATCACGGGCGAAACAGGCGGCCAGTTGCTGCAGCCAACCCGGCAAGGGCTGCGCATCCGGCGCCAGCACCACCACGTCGGCATCGCCACAGGCCGCGAGCATCTGGTCCACATGCGCGACTTCGCCCAGCATGCGCGGCCGTCGCGTGTAGTCGGCCTGCAGGCGCGTACGCGTCAGCCAGCGCTCGATGATGGCCAGGCCGCGAGGACCGGCCTGCGCGTCGTCGGCCAGCCACAGGCGCGTCCCGGCCGGTGTCCCGGCTTCCAGTGCACCCAGGCAGGCGTCGAGTGCATCGTCATCGGTGCCGATGGGCAACAGGACGATGGGCAGGGACGATGCGGCGGATGGCGTCACTTGTCGCGGGGCGTGTTCAGGGGTTCCAGCGCGCGGAAGCGCTTGCCGTACTCGTCGGTCAGGTCGTTCGCTTCCTGGGGGTTGCTGACGATGGTCGGCGTCAGCAGCACGATCACTTCGCTGCGCTCGGTGCCGGTGGTCTTCCTGCCGAACAGGCCACCGATGATCGGCAGGCGGCTCAGGCCCGGAATGCCGGACGATCCCTGGGTCGCCGTGTCGCTGATCAGGCCCGCCAGCATCACCGTGTTGCCGGCCTGCACGGCACCCTCGGTCTTGAAGCGGCGCGTGTTGATGCGCACGTTGCCGTTGGCGTCCGGCTCGCTGCCGGGCGAGCTGACTTCCTGCACGATATCGAGGAACACCATGCCGTCCCGGGTCACGCGCGGGCGCACCTTGAGGATCACGCCCGTATCCAGGTACTGCACCTGGCTGTAGGTGTTGTCGGTGCCCAGTCCCGGATTGACGGTCACCGACGAGATCGGAATGCGGCTGCCCACATTGAGCGTGGCTTCGGCGTTGTTGCGCACGAAGATGGAGGGCGTCTGCAGCAGGCGCACGTCGGACACTTCGTCCAGCGCGGTGATGACGGCCGCCGCATCATTCTTGACCAGCGTCCACACGGCCCCCGCGCCACCTACGCCCCCGATGCTGCCGGCGAGCGTGCTCCACTTGCTGGGCCCACCCGCACCGGGCGCAGCGAAGGGACCGAGGCCGTTGTCGGTCATCGCGCGTTCCAGGTACCAGTTCACGCCGTAGCTCAGGTCGCCGGTCAGCGACACTTCCGCGATCTGCGCTTCGATGTGGACCTGCAACGGCATCACGTCGAGCTTCTCGACCACCTCGCGGATCGATTGCCAGGCGCTGGCGCTGGCACGCACCAGCAGGGTGTTGGTCTCTTCCACGGCGGCCACGCCCACGCGACTGCCGTCGACATCCAGCGTCACCGCGCCGTTGCCGCTGTCACGCTGGTTGAGCGAGAGCGACCCGCCACCCAGTCCGCCACCGCCGGAACCGCTGCTGCCCGAGCCACCGAAATCGACCGAGCCGCCCGTACCGCCCATGCCGCCGTCGTTGATCTGCACGGGATCGGTGCCCGGCATCAGCGACACATTGCCTGGCCCGCCGGTGGAACGGTCATCGCCTCCGGAACCACTACCCGACGCGCCGAACACTTCCGCCAGCCGCTGCGCGAGTTCGCGCGCCTTGACGTACTTCAGCTCGTACGAAAACAACCGGCTGCCTTCGCCCGCACCGTCGATGCGCTCCAGCCACTGCTGGATCTGGTCGAGATAGGCCGGCTGCGGGGTGATCACCAGCACCGCATTCGCGCCTTCCAGCGGCATGAAGCGGAACATGCCGGCGCTGGGCGTCTTGCTGTCGTTGCCGAACACCTTCTCCAGGTCGGCGACCACGCGCGTGGCGCGACCGGACTGGAGCGGGAACACGCCCACCGACATGCCCGACAGCCAGTCCACGTCGAAGATCTCGACGGTGCGGAGATAGTTCTCCAGTTCCGAGCGGGTGCCGGCGAGCGTGATGACGTTGCGGGTGGCGTCGGTGTTGACGATGGCGTTGGGCCGCGCGTAGGGCTCCAGCACCTTCTTCATTTCGCTGGCGGAGATGAAACGCAGCGGCACCACGCGCACCTCGAAACCACGGGCATTGGCGGGGCTGCCGGTACCGGGCGCCACACTGCCAGCCAGAGCCTGGTCGGCGGGCACGATGTTGTAGCGGCCACCGCTGTAGACCAGCCGGGCGTTGTTCCAGCCCAGCACCATTTCCAGCAGGTTCAACGCCTCGGCGGGCGACACCGGCTTGGGTGTGCCCAGCGTGACCGTGCCCTGCACGCCCGGGGCGATCACGTAGTTCTGCCCCAGCATGTCGCCGAGGATCGCCTTGACCACGGCGTGCACGGATTCGCCTTCGAAATTGAAGGTGGCCGATCCGCTGCTTGCGCTGCCCAGCGACGGCATCGGGGCGGCCGCTGCGCTGCGGTTGATCATCTGGCCGCTGCCACGACGGATCTGCGCCTGCGGACCACCGACCGGCGCCTCGGCTTCCGCCAAGGGTGCGGTCTGCGCGCTGCCGGGCACGGCCTCGCCCGGCGGGGTGGTCGCAGAGCGGCGCACATCCGGCACCGGCGCGCTGGCACAGCCGGCCAGCAGGCCGAGACAAAGGGAAAACAGGATCACACGTGGCGTCATGCCGGCACTCTACTGTGTCTTGCCGGGCGTTGCCGGCGGCGTGGTGGGTTGCGCCTGCTGCTGGCGCAGCTGCGCACGGCGCTGCTCGATGCGCTGGCGGATGGCTTCCATCTGCTGGTCGGTGGTCGTGGCCGGTGCGGCCGTCGCGTCGTTGGCGCGTGGCGGCGAGGGTGCAGGCACTGGCGCCGGCCCCTGCGCAGCCGGCGACGGCACGGTCGGCATGACGGCGGGGGCATTGTTGCCACCGGTCGTGCGGCTGCCCGGCATGGGCGCGGGCATGGGCACACCGGCCGGCGGGACGGCCGTCAGTGGGGGTCCGCCTGGCGCCCCGCCCACGAAGGGCGTGGGCGGCTGGCCGCCGGCGCCGTCGAAGACACGCAGTTCCAGCTCGCGCCGACCTTCGGGGCCATCGAACACGGCCCGGCGCGGTGCCAGTTCGCTCAATCGCCAGCCCGGGAAGCCTGCAGGGGATTCGCCCACCTTCACCCGCAAGCCCTCGCCGCCCTGCGCAGGCTGGACGATGGCCAACTCCAGCGATGGCGTGATCAGCACGCTGCTCAGCACCAGGTCGAAGGCCGGTGCAGCGGCTTCCTCGCCGGACAGGAAGAACGGCTTGGGCCGGCGGTCCTCCGAGAACAGCGGCCGTTCGCCGACCTCCGCGTAGCGGGTCAACGCACCCAGGCGTTCCGGCGGACCGGGAGGCAGGCGTGGCAACGCCTGGACGAGCGCGGGATCGGCGGGCAACGGCGTGATGCGGCCACCCAGCCCGAACAACGCCAGCAGCGCGACCAGCACCGCCCATCCCGCCGTGACGGCGAGGATCCAGGTGCGCGCGGTCCAGGCCTCAAGGCGCACGGGGCGGCTCCTGCACGGCGGCGGGCGTGGGCTTGAGATAACCGTACAGGTCGAAGTTCACGTCCAGCCCGCCTGCACCGCTTTCGCTGGCCTGGAATGCATACCGCTGCGCGAGGATGTTGAGATTCTCGACGAACAACCGCGGGCTGCCGGACTCGATCTGGTGCAGCACCGACGCCAGTTCGGGGGCACCGCAGCGCAGGCGTACCTGCACCACCACGCGCGGATAGACCTCGCGGCCGGCGATCGCCAGCGGCGACTGGTTGGCGATGGCGCAACTGCGGTTGCCGGGACTGGCCTGCCTGACGACGGTTTCCAGTCGCTGCACCAGGCCGGCGGTGGCGAGTTCCACCGTCGCCTCGGGCAGGAACCCCGGACGCTGCGCCTGCTGCGCGAGCGCGGCAGCCAGTTCGCGCTGCACCTGCGGCGCCTGCTCGAGCTGGGTGCGGATGCGCAGTTCGCGGTCGCGCAGTTCCGCCACGCGCACGTTCACTTCCTGCATCGGCACCGTCCACCACGGATGCACCAGCACCAGATAGCCGAGCAGCAGCGCCACCAGCAGCAATACCAGGGCCAGCCAGCGATCACGTTCAGTCACGGCCAGCGGCATCGGCGCCTCCCTGCGTACCTGCGGTGGCAGGTTCCTGCTTGCCCAGCAACTCGGCGGTGAGGGTGAAACGATCCATGCGCGTGCGCGGGTCGGGCTGCAGCGCCCCGCTCAAGGCGGGATTGCGCCACAGCGGCGATTCCTGCAGCCGTGCGACCAGCCCCGATGCCTCCGGACTGAAGCCGATCAGCGTCAGTCGATCGCCCTCGATGGCCAGTTTCTCGAGATAGGTGTTGTCCGGCAGGCGCCGGGTCACGTCGTCCATCACTTCCAGCGCGGTGGGACGTCGTGCGCTGGTCTGGTTCAACGTGGCCGTACCGGCGACGAGATCGACCAGCTGCTGGCGGCGCGATGCCACCTGGCGCGCCTCGTCGGCGCGGCTGTCCACCTGCGCGGCAAAGGCCTCCGCCGCCGCACGCCGGTTGTCGAGTACCGCCCAGGCACCGAACACCAGGGCGATCAGCGCGACTGCCGCCAGCGCCAGGTGCACACCGCGCTGCGGTGCCTGGCGGGCCACGCGCGCCTCCTCGGGCAACAGGTTCACGCCCAGCGGCCCGCCGTCGGCATCTTCAACATCGGCGCCCGCCAGCTCGCCCGCCAACGCCCCCAGCCGGGCCAGGCCGCCGGTGAATGCGGATTTCGGCACCGCCGCCAGTTCGACATCGAGTTGACCGTCGTCGCGGACGCTCAGCACGCGCGCATCGAAACAGGCCTCGTTCGCGGTGAACGGCGTCTGCCGGTCGAGTTCGAACCGCAGCACGTCGCGCAGGCGATCCGCCGCCGCCGCCGGCAACAGCACGCGGCGACGCAGCACCATGCCCGCCGGCACCAACCACCAGCGCGGAAGATTCGCAAGGCGGCTGCCGAGCAGCATGCGCAGTTCGTCGGGCGTGGTCGTGGCAGGCAGGCGCGCCAGCACGTGGCGCTGCGTACCCTCCACCCAGGCCATCTCGAGTTCGTCGTCCTGTTGCCGGAAGAACAGCCGGTCGCGGGTCAGGCCAAGCAGCACGCGCCAGCGCGCCGGCAACCAGGTCGCCAGTGCCTGTCCCCACCACGCTAGGAAACTGCGTGGCCCGGGCCCCAGACGTGCCCGGAACTGCTGCAGGGTGTCGCGTACGCCGCTCATTGTGGTGCCGCTCCCTCCTCCCAGCGCAACAAGGTATAGGCCGAACCCGGTACCGGGCTGGCTCCCGCGCGCACCACTGTCCATAACGACGCCTCGCGGCCATCGGCCAGCCGCGCACGGCTCTCGATACTATACGTGCCGCTGCCGGTACCGACGAGTTCGTTGCTGCCCGTGACACCGGTCGCGTTGCGCTGCGCCAGCCATGCCGTCGCGTCCATCCCCATCGCCGCCAGTACCGGCCCCTGCGCATAGGTGGCATCGGGTTGCCCACGTCCCGAATACAGAGTGAGGAAGGGCGCCAGCTGCGCGTACAGCGTCGGCGTCATGCCCAGGACCTGTTCGACTTCCGCGATGGTTTCGAACGGCGCGTCCTTGGCACCGTAGTCGCGCCCCGCCGCTGCATAGTCGCCATCCTCCGCGCCCCCGACGGGCTGGCTCAGGTTGTCGGCATCGCGCCAGTCCACGATCGCGGCGGCGATCAGATCGCTCGCGTCGGACGGTTGCCCGAGCGCCTGCATCAGGCGCGACAGCAGGGACACATCCGCCTGGTTGAGGTCCACCTTGCCGGTCTCGTCGATGATGCGTACCTGCACGTCATGGCCATCGAACGTCCAGGTGTACGCACGGCCATTGGGTTGCCAGTGCGTTTCCGGATTGCGGTCCGCCACGCGCACCAGCGCGTATTCCATGCCGGAGCGCGCGATCTCCTGCGCCACCGCGCCGCGGCTCCCCACCCGTCCCTGCAACGCCTCCATCCTTGCGGTCAACGCGAACGCCCCGACCAGCGCGGTGAGCAGTGCCACCAGCCACAGCACGATCAACAGGGCCGCTCCACGTTGCCGTCTCATGGCAGCACCGGATTCGCGCCACCGGGAAGCAGTCCGCCACCCGCACCACCTTCGCTGCGCGCCAGCGTGACCACCAGGTCGGGCCAGCGCCCTCCACGCACCGCATCCATTTCGATCTTCACCTGCAGGGGCAGCATCTCCGATGTTTCCCAGCGGTCCTGCCACGGGCCAAGCCGGTTGTCCGCATCCAGCCCGCGGTAGCGGAAACGCACCGCACGCAGGCCGTCGGCCAGGCGCTCGGCGCGCAGTCCACGCGCCCACAGGTCCACATCTTCCAGCGAGGCATCCGGTTGCGCGACGGCGAACGCGACCTGCAGGCGCCCTTCTCCGTCGAACGCCACGTCGTGCAGATAGGGCCCGCCGTATCCCAGGTAGTCCGGCAGATCGGCCACGAAGCGCATGCGCTGCGGCGTGCCGATGAAACGCGCCTCGCGGAGGGTGCCGCGATCGGTCGCGAACACGATGGGTTGCGCCGATGCCAGCCGTGCGCGCAGGTAACCATGCACGGCACGCATGCGTTCGCTGGCCTGCGCCATGTCCTCGCCGCGCGTGACGACCGCAGTGGACGAACGCAGGGTGGCGAATGCCAGTGCCAGGCCGGCGGCCAGCAATACCAGCGCCACCAGCACCTCGATCAGGGTGAAGCCGCGCTGCGGTGATCTCATGGCAGCGTCGCCTGGTTGATGTCGCGCGGCGCCAGCCGCAACGTCCGCCACTGCAGGGACTGGTCGCGCGCATCGCCCCAGCTCACCACCAGGCGCACATCCAGCAATTGCGGTGCGCCTGCGTCGCGTTGCGCCCGCGCGGCCAATGGGTCGGCGAACGGCGACACGTCCAGGTGCCAGCGGTAGCGGTCGCCATCGAAGCTGCCTTCCTGCCGACCGGGCTGCAGGACTTCGCCGGTACCCAGTTGGGCAAGCAGCGACTGCGCATGCAGCGTGGCGCGACTGCTGTCGGCCGATGTCCGCACCTGCCGGCTCGCGCCCGAGAGCGCGCCGAGCAGCAACGTCAACGCCAGCGCCAGCAGCGCGAACGCCACGATGACTTCGAGCAGGGTGAAGCCGCGTTGCTGCCGTCGCGCGCCAATGCTCATCGCGCAGCGACCGCATCGCGCACCAGGCGCACTTCACCGGTCAGCCATGCCACGTCGGCACTCCACGCCGCCTGTCCGGCCGCGAGGGTCACGCGTCCGCCGGTCGAGCCACCGTCGGGAAAGAAGAGGATCGCGCCTTCGCCCGCGCGTTCCTGCGCCTGCCGTGCGCCCGTGAAGCGCACCGACAACGAAGTATCGATGTCGCCATGGCGATCATCGGCGGCCTCCCATCGATGCGCGCGCGGATCCACGAGAAAACGCTGCGGCTGCCCCGTGGCGATGGCGCGTGCACGCGTGTAGCGCAGTTGCGCGGCGATCTCCTTGGATTCAGACCGCAGGCGCATGCCCTCCATGCCTCCGGTGAACATCATCGCCGCCAGCAAGGTGGCGGCCGCCATCAAGGTCATGACGAGCAACGTTTCCAGCAGGGTGAAGCCACCCATCCGCGTCCTGGAGCCCACGGGCCTGGAGGCGGTCACCGGTGAAGTGGCGCTGCGGAATGCCACGATCGCAGGCGCAGGTGCTTATTCGTTCTTGATGTCCGCATTGACGCTGTCGCCGCCCGCCTTGCCATCGGCGCCGAGGCTGATCAGGTCGAAGCGCTGCGCTTCGCCGGGAATGCGGTATTCGATGGGATTCTTCCACGGATCCTGCAGCTCGCTTTCCTTCGCGTACGGTCCCAGCCAGCCGGCCGCGTTGCCCGGCTGCGTCACCAGGTCCGAGAGCTGCGTGGGGTAATGGCCGGTATCCAGCTGATAGGTCTCGACCTTGCCGGACAGCGTCTGCAGCTGCGATTGCGCAAGCTTCACCTTGCCGCTGTCGGCGCCGCCCATCACGCGGCTGCCCACCAGCACCAGGATGCCGCCGATCAGCACCAGCACGATGATGATTTCCAGCAGGCTGAAGCCCTGCTGCGACCTGGGGGAATGGAACGCGTTCATGGGGCGCATGCGGGACATGGTGGCGGACTCTCCAGTGTTCTCAATTGATGGCGCCGGTCAGATCGTACAGCGGGACCAGCACGGCGACGATGACGATGCCCACCACGCCCGCCAGGACCAGCGTGATGGCAGGCACCAGGGCGGCCAGCATACGGTCCAGCACCTGAGCGGTTTCCTGCTCGAAGGTTTCGGCCGTCTTCAGCAGCATGCTGTCCAGGGCACCGGACTCCTCGCCCACCTGGATCATCTGCAGGGCCAGCCGCGGAAAGCGCTTGCCCTTGGCCAGCGACGCGGACAGGCCGTGGCCGTTCTTCACATCCTCGGCGGCGGCATCGACATCGGCCGCCAAAGCCCGATTGCCCAGTACGTTGCGGGCGATGCCCAACGCGGTCAGCAGGGGCACCCCGTTCTTCAGCAGCGTGCCCAGCGTACGCGCCAGGCGCGCGGTTTCCAGCCGGGCCAGCAGCGGCCCCGCCAGCGGCCTGTCCAGCAACCACGCATCCAGCCGGCCACGGAAGACGGGATCGCGGCGGCGACGGTCGAACCAGAGCACCGCCAGCAGCGGCAGCGCGACCAGCACGAACCAGAAATCGCGCACGAAGCTGCCCACCCACAGCACGCCGCGCGTGAACCACGGCAGCGCGACATCCAGGCTTTCGTACATCACCGCGAACTGCGGGACCACGTAGCCCAGCAGGAACAACAGCGCCAGGCCGACCACCACCAGCAGGATGGCCGGATACACCAGGGCATTGACCACGCGCCCCTTCAGCGCGCGGCTGCGCTCCAGGTAATCGCCCAGCCGCTGCAGCGTGTCGTGCAGGCTGCCGCCCGCTTCTCCCGCGCGCACCATGTTGATGTACAGGCGGGAGAAGAGACCGTGCTGGCGGTCCAGCGCGGTGGAGAGCGGCGCACCGCCACGCACGGCATCGCGGATGTCGCTGATGACCCGTCGCGCCTTCTCGTCCTCGGGCAGGTCCAGCAGGATGCCCAGCGCGCGGTCCAGCGGCTGGCCTGCGCCCAGCAGCGTCGCCAGTTGCTGGGTGAACTGCACCAGCCGGCCACCCGCGAATGCATTCGGCCGCCACAACTGGCCCCAGCTGCGCCCACCTCCTGCAACGGCCAGCGCGGCCTCGACCGGCAGGTGGCCCTGCTCCTGCAGGCGCGCCACCACTTCGGCGTCGCTGGCGGCCTCCATCTGGCCTTCCAGCATCTCGCCGTGTGCATCAAGTGCCTTGTAGCGGAAAAGCGGCATGCGGGACGTTGGCCGGGGAATGCGCAAAGTTACCGCATTCCGCCGGGCAACGTCATGCAGGGATACGCGACTGCGACATGAAACGGCCCCGGCATGCCGGGGCCGTCGCAACGCACCCGCACTTGCCTCACGGCGCGGTGAAGCTTCCCCTCAGGCTGACGTTGGCGAACTTCGTCTTGCCCACCAGCGACACGTAGTACGTGCCCGCCTGCGGCGCGGCGATGTTGACCACTTCGTTGTTGCCGGGACGCGCCGACCGCAGGTCGTAGTTCGTCGCCGTGGCCGCACTGCCGAACTTCACGTAGACATCGGCATTGCCGCTGCCGCCAAAGCTGATGAACGACAGACTGGTGGCGCCGGCCGGCACGACGAGGGCGTACTGGATGACGGCGTCCTTCGCGCCCGTATTGCCGCCGACGGCCACGTTGTTGGTCAGCAAGGTCGCCGTCGGGGGTTGCCCACCGTCGATGACGGACTGTACCGCCGCGGCCGCATTGACGATGCCCACACCGATCGGCCGGTTGGCGGGCGGTGCGACCGGGAAAGGACGCGCCGTCGACTTCAAGGTGGCCAGGATCTGCGCAGGCGTCAGCGGTGTTTCGGCGACGCTCTGCATCAACGCAACGACCGCCGCCACGTGCGGCGCCGACATCGACGTGCCGCCCATGCCGAAATACGTCTCGGTGGTGGGCACCGTGGTGCCCGCGTTGCCCGTGGACCAGACGTAGCCGCCCGGATTGCCGTCCACGCTGCCACCGCCACCCGGCGCGGAGATGTCGATGCGCGTGCCGTAGTTGGAATACGAGGCGATGCCGCCGGTGATGCGCGTCGCGGCCACGGTGATCACGCCGGCGCAGTTGCCGGGCGAATATCCGCTCACGTTGCCGGCATCGTTGCCGGCTGCCACGACGACCGTGCTGCCGTTCGCGATGGCCTGGTTGAAGGCATTCTGTTCGACGGTGCTGCAGGCACCGGATCCACCCAGGCTCAGGTTGATCACTTCCGCGGGATTCGCGTTGGCGGGCACGCCGGCGACGGTGCCGCCGGAGGCCCAGATCACCGCATCGGAAATGTCCGAGGTGTAACCGCCGCAGCGACCCAGCACGCGTGCGGGCACCACCTTCGCATTGAATGCACCGCCCGCCATGCCCTTGGCGTTGTTGGTCACTTCGGCCACCGTGCCCGCCACGTGGGTGCCGTGCCAGCTGCTGTCCTGCACCGGCGACCCGGCATAGCATTCGCCCGCCACCGGATTCCAGTCGCCCTCGTCGAGCGGATTCGCATCGCGCGCATCGCCGTCGCGGGACACGAAGGTGTCGCTGATGAAATCGTAGCCGGGCAGGATGTTCGCATCGAGATCGCTGTGGGGCGTGATGCCCGTGTCCAGCACGGCCACCACCACGCCTGCGCCCGTCGCGTTGTCCCATGCAGCCGGCAGGTTGATGCCGCCGACGGGATCCTTGAAGTGCCACTGATACTGGTTGTAGTAGGTATCGTTCGGCACGAGGCGTGCGTAGCGGCGCGCATCGACTTCGACGAAGTCCACCTCCGGATCCATCGCCAGCTGCCGCAGCAGGCTCTCCGCCTCCACGCGATCCAGCTTGCGCGACGTCTTCACCAGTTCCGCGCCGATCCCCAGGCGACGGAGTTTCGAAGCGCTCACCGCCTTCCCGTTCGCGGATCCCAGGGCCGCCCGGGATACCGCACCGAGCAACGAACGTTGCAGCGTGGTGGCGTTGGTACGCGCGACGCTGCCGTCCCGGTACTTCACGATGAACCGATCATAGGTTTCGCCGTCGCGCAGACCGGCGGTGCTGACATCGCCCGCCGATGCCGATGTGGCGAACGCTCCGAACGCGATGATTGCGGTGAGCGACGCCACCAAGGGGCGACGACGCGAATTGCGGAAAGAGGAATGTGGATTCACTTGACCTGCTCCATGTCTGCAAGGAAGAACGAACTGGGTAACGCGTTTACGACGTGCCTACTCAACGACTTGCGATTTCCATTTCAAGCGGATCGTCCAGGTACCCCTGTTTACCTGCCACGACACTCTTCACGCAGGGAACACGCCGCGTACACATGGCATTAACGCCTTGTTTTCAGCTGTTTCCCCGCGTTGCGTCGAACGTAGCAAATCTCTCGCAAATTGCACAACGCGCATGTAGTGTTCTGACACACGGAGCTGTTTTGCATCATCTCGGATCAGGGGATGGGGAATGCGGGAAGCCTTTATCGATGCGATGTTCTTCTTCGCATCTTCACGTCACCACGTCTCGGCCCACACGCCACTCGCGCTGCACGACGCACGCGAAACGAGGCATGGCCACGCCCGGCCACCGCATCCGTATCTCCTTCTCCCGCTTCCGCAAAACACCTCGTGCAATCCGGCGTCGCGCCTCCCCTGTCGCGCGCCGCGCTGTCTGTTTCCCTGACGTAGTCCACCGTAGAACGCCCGTCGCCGCGGCGTCGGGTGCTGTCGCATTCCCCCGAAAACACAGAATGAAGGACGTGATCCATGAACAGGATTTACAGCAAGGTGTGGAACCCTTCCCTCGGCATGCTGGTGGTGGCATCGGAGTTCGCCCGACGCGCGCATGGCGTCATGTCGTCCGGTGCCCGCGTGCGTGCGCGCCTTGGCGTGACGCTGCTCGCTTCGGCACTGCTCGCGGGCGCGCCGCTCGGCGCGGCATCGGCCCATGACAAGCAGAAGGGCCAGCCGCAGAACGACAAGCCGCAGATCGGAACGGGACCTGCCTACTGTGTGGATGCACGCGGCAATCCGATCAAGGACGGACGCCCCGGCGAGAATGCGGTGTCGTGCGGCGACGGCGTCGATGCGTCCGGGCGCCATGCGGTTGCGGTCGGCTACAAGAGCATTGCCAGCAAGGCAGGAGCGACTGCCGTAGGCGGTTACGCCGAAGCCACGGGCGTGAATGCCACCGCCGTCGGGTACGACAGCAGCGCGACCGCGCAAGGCGCGACGGCGCTGGGCAGCCAGAGCAACGCCGCCGGTGCGAATGCGACCGCTGTCGGCACGCAGGCGAACGCGACGGGCGCCGGCGCCAGCGCGGTGGGCACGGGAAGCCAGGCCACCGGTGCGTACGCCGGCGCCTTCGGCAGTTCCTCCACCGCCTCGGGCACGCAGGCCCTGGCGGCCGGCCACACCAGCACCGCCACCGGCATCGCGACCGTCGCGCTCGGCGGCTTCTCCAGTGCCTCGGGCGATTTCGACACGGCTGTCGGTTACGGCGCCGATGCCAGCGCCGGCGACAGCACGGCACTGGGCTCGGGCTCCATCGCAACGGGCTACAACAGCGTCGCAGTCGGCGGCTCACTGCTGGGCTTCCTGCCGACCGAAGCGTCGGGCGATTTCTCCACTGCGGTCGGTGGCGGCGCGTGGGCGCCGGGCACCAATGCGACCGCCATCGGCAACCTCGCCTCTGCAACCGCAGACAACAGCGTGGCGCTGGGTGGCGATTCGGTTGCCGATCGCGAAGACACGGTCTCGGTCGGAAGCGCTGGCAGCGAACGGCAGATCACCAACGTCGCCGCCGGTACCGAGGGCACCGATGCGGTGAACCTGGATCAATTGAACGCGGTCGCCGAGGCATCGGAAAACGCCACGCGCTACTTCAAGGCGAACGGCGCCAACGATGGCACGGACGACGCCACCGCCAATGGCGACCATGCGACAGCGTCCGGCTCGGCGGCACTGGCCGACGGCGTCGGTGCGACCGCGACGGGCTCAGGCGCGTTCGCACTGGCCAACGGAGCGACGGCCACCGGCTTCAACGCGACCGCGACCGGCGAGAACAGCGTCGCCAGCGGTGCGGGCGCGCAGGCATCCGGATCCGGCGCGGTCGCGCTCGGCGGACAGCGTCAGTTGTTCGACGAGAACGGCGAGCCGCTGCTCGATGAAGACGGCAATCCGGTCTACACCAGCACGGAGGCGACGGCGGACGATGCGACAGCCCTGGGTGCCGGCGCGGTCGCCAGCGACATCGGGGCGACGGCGACGGGCGCGGGCGCGAATGCGTCCGGTGCGTATTCCTCCGCGCTCGGTACCGAGGCTACTGCATCGGGCATCCAGGCGACGGCCGTCGGCTTCCGCAGCGATGCTTCGGACGATGCCGCCTCTGCCATCGGCAGCTACAGCAGTGCCTCCAACTTCGGCGCCTCCGCGTTCGGCTACGGTGCCGAGGCCAGCGGCAACAGCGCTACCGCGCTCGGTTTCGGTGCCGTGGCGAGCAACTGGGATGCGACGGCGCTCGGATCGAATTCGATCGCCAGTGGCGACAACAGCGTGGCAGTCGGTGGTGCATTCTTCGGCCTCATTCCGACCGAAGCCTCGGGCGACTACTCCGTCGCCGTCGGCGGCGGCGCGTATACCCCGGGCTTCAATGCCGTCGCGCTGGGCAACCTGGCCACCGCCGAAGCCGACAACAGCGTGGCCATCGGTGGCGACTCCGTGGCCGACCGCGAGGACACGGTCTCCATCGGCAGTGCCGGCAGCGAACGGCAGATCACCAACGTCGCCGCCGGTACCGAAGGCACCGATGCGGTCAATCTGGATCAGTTGAACGCCGTCGCCGAGGCATCGGAGGACGCCACCCGCTACTTCAAGGCCAATGGCGAAGGCGATGGTAGCGACGATGCGACCGCCAATGGCGACTACGCGACTGCATCGGGCTCGGCGGCCTTCGCCGACGGTGCCGGTGCGACGGCGACGGGTTCCGGCGCGTTCGCCCTGGCCGACGGTGCGACGGCGACCGGCTTCAACGCCACCGCCACCGGCAGCAACAGCCTCGCCAACGGCAGCAGCGCCGAAGCCAGTGGCGAATCCAGCATTGCCATCGGCGGACAGGTGGATGCGTTCGATGCCGACGGCAACCCGATCACCGTCAACACCGTGGCGTCCGGCCTCGGCGCAACGGCGGTGGGCTCCGGCAGCCTGGCGTCCGCCCTCGGCAGTTCGTCGTTCGGCGTACTCAGCGAAGCGAGTGGCGAAGCCAGTTCCGCGTTCGGCTACGGCAGCACGGCCACGGGTTCATACGCCTCCAGCTTCGGCCATGCGAGCGGTGCGACCGGGGACTACAGCGTGGCCGTCGGCGGGCCGGCCGACCTGATTCCCGGGTTCGGTTTCCTCGTCTATACGCAGGCGAGCGGCTTCAGCGCAGCGGCGTTCGGTTCCGGTGCGATCGCGGCGGGCGACTACAGCCTGGCCGCCGGCAGCCTGTCGGAAGCCTCCGGCCTGGAGAGCACCGCAGCCGGCTTCTTCTCGTACGCGCCCGGCGATTACGCCACGGCGCTGGGCGCGGAATCGTGGGCCAGCGGCGACAGCAGCACGGCGGTCGGCTTCTACAGCACCGCGCTGGGCGACAACAGCGTGGCGCTCGGCGCCAACTCGGTGGCGGATCGCGACAACACGGTGTCGGTGGGTGACGTGGGCAGCGAACGCCAGATCACCAACGTCGCGGCCGGTACCGAAGGCACCGACGCTGTCAATGTCGATCAGTTGACCGCAGTCGCCGAGGCCTCCGAAGAGGCCACGCGCTATTTCGAGGCGAACGGCGCCAATGACGGCACCGACGATGCCACCGCCAACGGCGACTACGCGACCGCCTCCGGTTCTGCCGCGCTGGCGGACGGCGCGGGTGCAACCGCTACCGGCTCCGGTGCGTTCGCGCTCGCCGATGGCGCCACTGCCACTGGCTTCAACGCCACCGCCGCCGGCGCGAACAGCGTTGCCAACGGTGCCGGCGCACAGGCGGCAGGCGCTGGGTCGGTTGCGATCGGCGGACAACGCCAGCTGTTCGACGAGAACGGCGACCCGCTGCTCGATGAAGAGGGCAATCCTGTCTACGCCAGCACGGAAGCGACGGCGGAGGACGCCACCGCGCTCGGCGCCGGCGCCGTCGCCAGCGAAGCCGGTGCAACGGCTACCGGTGCAGGTGCAAACGCATCCGGGGCCTATTCCACCGCCTCGGGCACGGAAGCCAGCGCATCCAACACGCAGGCCACTGCGGTGGGCTTCCGCAGCGATGCGTCCGGTCTCGCTTCCACCACCATGGGCGGCTACAGCAGCGCAGGCGGCGATTTCGCCTCGGCATTCGGCTACGGCGCCGACGCGGCGGGCAGCGGCGCGACGGCGGTGGGCGAAGGCGCGAGTGCCGGCGGCGAGGAAAGCACGGCCGTCGGCGGCACCACCTTCTTCGGATTGATCAACACGCGCGCGAGCGGCACCGGCGGTTCCGCCTTCGGCAACGGGGCGTGGGCCACGGGCGAGTACAGCACCGCGATCGGCCACAACAGTTACGCCGATGGTGACGACAGTGTGGCGCTGGGCGTGAACTCAGTGGCGGGCGCGACCAACAGCGTGGCGATCGGCGCCAATTCGTGGAACGACCGCGACGACACGGTGTCGGTGGGTGACGTGGGCAGCGAACGCCAGATCACCAACGTGGCGGCCGGTACCGAAGGCACCGATGCGGTGAACCTGGACCAGCTCAACGCCCTCGCCGATGCATCGGAAAATGCCACGCGCTACTTCAAGGCCAATGGCGCAGGCGACGGCAGCGATGACGCCACCGCCACCGGCGACTACGCAACGGCCTCCGGTTCGGCCGCGCTGGCCGACGGTGTCGGTGCAACTGCCACGGGTTCGGGCGCCTTCGCGCTCGCGAACGGCGCAACGGCCAGCGGCTTCAATGCCACCGCCACCGGCGAGAACAGCGTCGCCAACGGCACCGGTGCGCAGGCGGCGGGAGCGGGATCGGTTGCGATCGGCGGACAGCGCCAGCTGTTCGACGACAACGGCGATCCCCTGCTCGATGAAGACGGCAATCCTGTCTACGCGAGCACCGAGGCGACGGCGGATGACGCCACGGCGGTGGGAGCAGGCGCGGTGGCCGGCGACACCGGCGCGACCGCGACCGGCGCGGGCGCCACGGCGTCGGGCGCCTACGCCACCGCAACCGGCACGGAAAGCGCCGCGTCGGGCCTGCAGGCCACCGCGACCGGTTTCCGCAGCGATGCGTCGGGTGACGCCGCCACCGCCGCCGGTGGATACAGCAGCGCGTCCGATTTCGGTGCATCCGCGTTCGGGTATGGCGCCGAGGCCGGCAGCGACAGCGCCACCGCGCTGGGCTTCGCCGCCACCGCCAGCAACTTCGACGCGACAGCAGTAGGCTCCCGCGCCATCGCCAGCGGCGACAACAGCGTGGCGGTGGGTGGCGCGTTCTTCGGCGCGCTGGCGACGGAAGCCTCGGGTGATTACTCCGTTGCCGTCGGCGGCGGTGCGTACACGCCGGGATTCAACGCCGTCGCGCTGGGCAACCTGGCAACGGCGGAAGCCGACAACAGCGTCGCCATCGGCGGCGATTCGGTGGCCGACCGCGAGGACACGGTCTCCGTCGGCAGCGCCGGCAGCGAGCGGCAGATCACCAACGTCGCGGCCGGCACCCAGGCCACCGATGCCGTGAACCTGTCGCAGCTGAGTTTCGTCGCCAGTGCATTGGGCGGCGGCGCCGGCTTCTCCGGCGGCGTGTTCATCGCGCCGAGCTACACGATCCAGGGCACGTCGTACAACAACGTGGGCGCGGCATTCACCGCCGTCGACGCCAAGCTCAACGAGTTGTACGGGATGTACAGCGGATCGAGTAGCGGCACCACGGCATCCACCCGTGCGGCGCCGCCGACGCAGGCCAGCCAGGGCCAGGTCGCCGGCGAAACGGCGTCCGCGCCGAGCACCGGCGGGACCGCGTCGACGCCGACACGCGGCACGGCGACGACCACGGATGCCGCCGGCAGCGGCGCCGTGACCAGTGGCCAACCTGCGGTCGCGGCACCGACCGACGCCACCGCGGCAGCGGACGTGCCGGCAGCGGCCGCGTCCTACGCCGATGCGGGCGACGCCAACACGCTCAGCAGCGCACAGTCCTATACGGATCAATCCTCGGCGAGCACGTTGGCCAGCGCGAAGGCCTATGCCGACTTCCAGGTCAAGGCGCTGGAGGACGACTTCAATGCCTTCCGTGGTGACGTGGACCGCCGCTTCTCCGAGCAGGATCGCAGGCTCGACAGGATGGGTGCGATGAGCTCGGCGATGTTGAACATGGCGATCAATGCAGCGGGCAGCCGCAGCCCGCGCGGCCGCGTGGCCGTGGGTGCGGGCTGGCAGAACGGCGAGAACGCGCTGTCGGTGGGCTATTCCAAACCCATCGGCGAGCGTGCGTCCTTCAGCATCGGCGGCGCATTCAGCGGTGACGAGAAGTCGGCCGGCGTGGGTTTCGGTATCGACCTGTAAGCTCCGTTTGCGCAACAGACAAGGGCCCGGCATTGCCGGGCCCTTGTTCCCTGCCGGAAGCCCGGACTCAGTCGCAGGCCATGCGGCCGGCCGGCAGCACGCGGGGATTGCCCAGCGCGAAATGCTTCACCGGCTGTTCCCACATCTCGAAGGAAGAAATGCCCGGGGTGACGCCGCAGCTGCTGGCGTAGGTGAACTGCTCTCCGTCCATCGAGACGTAAAGATCGAACTTGATCGCCACCGGCAACGTGCTGCTGACCATCAGGGTGGTCTGTGCAGCGTCGCCACTGCGCGCGGCGCGCAGGTTGCCCGGTTCACCGCCGGCCGGCGCGGACGCCGTGACCTTGCCGTCGACGATCTCGACCTGCAGCGCCAGCGACGGCGATGCCGTGCCAACCGCGAAGCCGGCCGGAAGCTCGCCACGCGCCAGCGTCTTCGGCGCGGCCTTGCCGGCCGACGCGACGGCCGGTATCGCGCACATCGCCACGATCAGGCAGCCCGCACGCATCCTGTTCATCGCCTCAGCCCTCCTCGGTCACGCGCAGCACTTCCTCGATGGTCGTCTCGCCGGCAAGCGCCTTGACGATGCCGTCCTCGTACATGGTGCGCATGCCCGAGTCGCGCGCGAGCTGTTCCAGCTCGCCCATCCCGGCGTGGCGCATGATGGCGCGGCGGATTTCGTCGTTCATCACCAGGAACTCGACGATGGTGGTGCGTCCCAGGTAACCGGTCGGCGCGATGGCCGAACCGCGCGGGCGATACAGGTAGATTTCGCCATGCGGCTGGAAGCGGCGCAGGGCGAATTTCTCGATTTCCTCGGGCGATGCGGGGTATCGCTCCGCATGCGTGGGCTCCAGCCGCCGCACCAGCCGCTGGGCCAGGATGCCGTTGACCGTGGAGGTCATCAGATAGTCCTCCACGCCCATGTCCAGCATGCGGGTGATGCCGCCGGCCGCATTGTTGGTGTGCAGCGTGCTGAGCACCAGGTGGCCGGTCAGCGCGGACTGGATGGCGATGCGCGCGGTTTCAAGATCGCGCATTTCGCCGATCATGATGATGTCCGGGTCCTGGCGCACGATGCTGCGCAGCGCATGCGCGAAATCCAGACCGATCTGCGGCTTGGCCTGGATCTGGTTGATGCCTTCGATCTGGTACTCGACCGGGTCCTCGACCGTGATGATCTTGACGTCCGGCGTGTTGAGCCTGCTCAGCGCGGTGTACAGCGTGGTGGTCTTGCCCGAGCCGGTCGGACCGGTGACCAGCAGGATGCCGTGGGGTTGTTCCAGCACCTTCTGGAACTGCGGCAGGAACGCATCGGTGAAGCCCAGCTTCTTGAAGTCGAACACCACCGTCTCGCGGTCCAGCAGGCGCATCACCACGCTTTCGCCGTGCGCGGTGGGCATGGTGCTGACGCGAAGGTCCAGTTCCTTGCCCTGCACGCGCAGCATGATGCGCCCGTCCTGCGGCAGGCGGCGCTCGGCGATGTTGAGCTTGGCCATGATCTTGACGCGACTGACGACCGCCGCAGTCAGGTTGGCGGGCGGGCTTTCGCCTTCCTCCAGCACGCCGTCGATGCGGTAGCGCACCTTCAGGCGGTTCTCGAACGGTTCGATGTGGATGTCCGACGCGCGCAGCTCGACCGCACGCTGGATGACCAAGTTGACCAGGCGGATGACCGGCGCCTCCGAGGCGAGGTCACGCAGGTGTTCGACATCATCCAGGTCTGCGGTGGCCTCGCCGTCCGCATTTTCGACGATGGCCCCCATCGCGCTGCGGCCCTGCCCGTAGTAGCGCTCGATCAGGTCGCTGATCTCCGAGCGCAGCGCCACGCGGGGCCGCACTGCGCGGCCAGTCGCCAGGCGCACCGCTTCCAGCGCGTAGCGGTCCTGCGGATCGGCCATCAGCAGATCGACGTGGGCCTCGTCCTCGCCCACCGGGCAGACATGGAACTGCTTGAGGAAACGCTGCGAGAGCACCACCGATTCCGGCGGCGCGTCCGGCGCATCCTTCGCCGCGACCAGGGGAAGCTCCAGCACCTCGGCGGCGGTCTCGGCATGGTCGCGCTCGGAGACCAGTCCCAGCCGCGACAGCAGCGCCAGCAGATCGCCACCGGTCTCGTCCTGCAGCCGGCGGGCACGCGCCAGGTCGGCCTCCTTCAGGCGTCCGCGCGCCAGCAGGGCCGCGACGATGCGCTCGTCGTCGGAAAGCGGATTGTCGAGCGCGGCAGCGTTCACGGAAGCCTCCTTGAAGGCCCGGACTTTATCAGGTGCCGCGTTGCCCGGGCGTGGCCCGCCGTCGCCGGCGGGCGCGCACGATCATCCCACCCACACCCGCGCATTGCTGAACATGCGCAGCCACGGCGAATCTTCCGGCCAGTCGGCCGGATGCCAGCTGTGGTTGGCGCTGCGCGGGGTGCGTTCCGGGTGCGGCATCAGGATGGTGGCGCGACCGTCGTCGCTGGTCAGGCCGGTGATGCCGTCGGGCGAACCGTTCGGATTCTGCGGATACGACCCAGCCACCAGCCCATCACCATCGATGAAGCGCAACGCGACGCGGACCGCGCCCTGGTCGGCCGTACTGGCGAAGTCCGCACGCCCTTCGCCATGCGCGACCGCGACCGGGATGCGCGAGCCGGCCATGCCACGGAAGAACACCGACGGCGATTCCACTACTTCGAGCAACGACACCCGCGCCTCGAACTGTTCGCTGCGGTTGCGCAGGAAGCGGGGCCAGTGCGTCGCACCGGGGATGATGTCCTTCAACTGGCTCATCATCTGGCAACCATTGCAGACGCCCAGCGAGAACGTGTTGTCGCGCGCGAAGAACGCCGCGAACGCATCACGCAGCGCGCTGCGCTCGAGGATCGAGGTCGCCCAGCCGCGTCCGGCGCCCAGTACGTCGCCGTAGCTGAAACCGCCGCACGCCGCGATGCCGCTGAAACCATCCAGCGCCACGCGACCGCTGATCAGGTCGCTCATGTGCACGTCGAACGTATCGAAACCGGCGCGGGTGAAGGCCGATGCCATTTCGATCTGGCCATTGACACCCTGCTCGCGCAGGATCGCGACCTTCGGGCGTTTGCCCGTGGCGATGAACGGCGCAGCGACATCGTCGCCCGCATCGAACGACAGCTTCGGTTTCAGCCCGGCGCGGCCGAACTGGCGCGTGGTCTCGCGCTCCTCATCGGCCGTCTCCGGGTTGTCACGCAGCTTCTGCATCGCGTGCGTCACCGACCACCAGGCATCGAACAGCTCTTCCCAGCGCCACTCGGCCAGCACGTCACCCTCCTGCTGCACGCGCACCACGGCCGCAGTTGTCGGGCGCGCGATGCGCTGCGCGCACTCCGTCAGCGCATGGTGTTCGATCAGGTCGGCGAAGGCGGCACGGTCCTCGTCGGCCACCTGCACCACCGCACCCAGTTCCTCGGCGAACAGCGTGCGGAAGGCATCGTCGCCCCAGCCGTCGAGGTTGATGTCCAGGCCCCGATGCGAGGCGAATGCCATCTCGCACAACGCGGCGAACGCGCCGCCGTCGCTGCGGTCGTGGTAGGCCAGCAGCAGGCCGGCTTCGCGCGCATCCGCGATCAGGTGGAAGAAGTCGCGCAGGCGCTGCGGATCGTCGAGATCCGGCACGCTTTCGTCACGACCGTCGCCGGCGAACGCCGGCCACGCGCCCTCCCCGCCCGACTGCGGATACACCTGCGCCAGCACGGAACCGCCGAGACGCTTCTTGCCCGCACCCAGGCCGATCAGCCACAGCTCGCTGTCGTCTTCGCGCGACAGCAGCGGCGTCAGTTGCCGGCGCACGTCGGTCACCGGCGCGAAAGCGCTGATGATCAGGGAGACGGGCGATACGGATTTCTGCGCCTGGCCATCGCTGTGCCACTGCGCCTGCATCGACAGCGAGTCCTTGCCTACCGGGATACTGATGTCCAGGTCCGGGCACAGCTCCATGCCCACGGCCTTCACCGCATCGAACAGCAGCGCGTCCTCGCCGGGATGGCCGGCGGCGGCCATCCAGTTGGCGGACAGCTTCACGCGATGCAGCGATTCCACCGGCGCGGCGCACAGGTTGGTGATGGCCTCGCCCACCGCCATGCGGGCGGCGGCAGCGGCATCGAGCAGGGCCAGCGGCGTGCGTTCGCCGATGGCCATCGCTTCGCCGACGAAGCCTTCATAACCGCTCAGCGTGATGGCGCAATCGGCCACCGGCATCTGCCACGGGCCGACCAGCTGGTCGCGTGCGGTCAGACCGCCGACGCTGCGATCGCCGATGGTGATCAGGAACTGCTTGGAGGCGACCGTGGGGTGCGCGAGTACGCGCAGGCCCGCTTCGCGCAGGTCCAGCGACGCGGTCTGCAACGACGGCCACTTGGGGGCTTCCGGATAGCCGGTGTCGCGATGCATCTTCGGCGCCTTGCCGAACAGCACGTCCATCGGCAGGTCGATCGGGGCGTCCGCCGGGATGTTGCCTGGCGTGGCACCGTAAGCGACCACCAGATGTTCTTCCTTCGTGGCCACGCCCACGGCAGCGAACGGACAGCGCTCGCGCTCGCAGATCGCCGCGAATTCGGCCAGCCGCGCCTGCGGCACGCCGAGCACGTAGCGCTCCTGCGACTCGTTGCACCACAACTGCATCGGCGACAGCGAAGGATCGTCACTGGGCACCTTGCCCAGGTCGATCACGCCGCCCACGCCGGAGTCGTGCAGCAGTTCGGGAATCGCGTTGGACAGGCCGCCCGCGCCGACGTCGTGGAACCACAGGATCGGATTGTTCTCGCCCATCGCCACGCAGCGGTCGATGACTTCCTGACAGCGGCGCTCCATCTCCGGGTTGTCGCGCTGCACGCTGGCGAAATCGAGTTCTTCCGCGCTTTCGCCGGAAGCCACCGAACTGGCCGCGCCACCGCCCAGGCCGATCAGCATCGCCGGGCCGCCGAGCACGATCACCGCATCACCGGCCGACAGCGTCTTCTTCTCCACCTGGATGCGGTCGATCGCGCCGAGGCCGCCGGCCAGCATGATCGGCTTGTCGTAGGCGCGCGTCAGGCCTTCGCCTTCCGGCAGTTCGAAGCTGCGGAAGTAGCCGAGCAGGTTCGGACGGCCGAATTCGTTGTTGAACGCGGCGCCGCCCAACGGGCCGTCGAGCATGATGTCCAGCGCTGGCGCCATGCGCGGATTCAGCGCGCGCGTCGCTTCCCACGGCTGAGGCAGCGTGGGGATGCGCAGGTGCGACACCGAGAAGCCGGTCAGGCCGGCCTTGGGCTTGCCACCGCGGCCGGTCGCGCCTTCGTCACGGATCTCACCGCCGGCACCGGTGCTGGCACCGGGGAACGGCGCGATCGCGGTCGGGTGGTTGTGCGTTTCCACCTTGATGCAGAAGGCCGAATCCAGCGTCGCCTCGAGGCGGTACTGGCCGCTTCCGTCCGGACGGAAGCGCGCCGCCGGATAGCCTTCGACCACCGCCGCGTTGTCGCTGTAGGCGCTGAGCGTGTGTTCCGGCGTCTGCGCGTGGGTGTGCTTGATCATCCGGAACAGCGAGCGGTCCTGCTCCTTGCCGTCGATGGTCCAGCTGGCGTTGAAGATCTTGTGCCGGCAGTGCTCGGAGTTCGCCTGCGCGAACATCATCAGTTCGACGTCCGAGGGGTCGCGGCCGAGTTCGGTGTAGCGCGTGCGCAGGTAGTCGATCTCGTCGTCCGCCAGCGCCAGGCCCAAGCGGGTGTTGGCCGCTTCCAGCTGCGCCAGCGGGATGCGCTCCAGTTCGCCGCGCGCGGGCGCGGTGAACAAGACCTGCGCCTGGTCGCGGGTGGTCAGCAGGGACTGCGTCATCGGGTCGTGCAGCGCCTTGGCCAGCGCCGGCTGGCCGTCGTCCCAGCCTTCAAGATCGATGCGCAGGCCGCGCTCGACGCGCTTCACCGGCTGGCCGGCGCCGCGCAGCAGTTCGGTGGCCTTGCTGGCCCACGGCGACAGTGTGCCCAGGCGCGGGGTGACGAAGCGCGATACCGCACCATCGGCCAGCGCCGCCGCCTCGTCACCCGCCTGCAGGATGCGGCGCAACGTGGCCAGGTCCGGCGTAGCGCCGGCCTCTGGTTCGATGAAATAGACATGCCAGGCACCGCAGATGCGGACACCGGAGGCCATCGACTGGAGCTTGGATTCGAGCCGCGCGCGGCGGAAGTGCGACAAGGCCGGTTGGCCTTCGAGGACGATCATGTCCGGAACCGTGGGGGCGTAGCCGTCAGGACGGGGCCCGCTATTGTAGCGAAGCCGGCGCAAGGCCGGCTTCGGGGATATCACAGGGCGCCGGCAGCGGAGGCTGGCGCCGCCTTGGCGGCCAGTTCGTCCAGCCTGGCCTTCAAGGCGGCCGGCGGCAGGTAGCCGCCCAGTTGGACGCCTTCGGCCGAATAGATCGCCGGGGTGCCGCTGACGCCGATGCGCTGGCCGACGTCGAATTCCATCGTCACCGGATTCTTGCAGTCGCGCGAGGGGACCGGCTTGCCGGCCTTGGCGTCGGTGAGCGCGCGCTTGCGATCAGGCGCGCACCAGACCGAGATCATGTCCTTGTGGTCCTGGCTGCCCAGGCCCATGCGCGGGAACGCCAGGTATTCCACCGCGATACCGAGACGGTTGAGCTCGCCCACTTCGCCGTGCAGCTTGCGGCAATAGCCGCATTCGATGTCGGTGAACACGGTGACCGTGTACTTGGCGTTCGGCGGTGCGAACACGATGCGTTCGGCGTGCGGGATGGTCGCGATCAGCTTGCTGCGGTAGCCGGCGAGCGCCGGGCTGGTCTGCATCAGGTCCTGCTGCTGGTCCAGGTCCAGAACGGTACCCTGCATCAGGTAGCGTCCGTCGTCACTGATGTAGAGCAACTGGCCGCCCGCGATCACCTCGCGGAAACCCGGCAACGGTGCGGCGCCGACGTATTCCACTTTCGCCTGCGGGTTGAGCTGGGCGATCGCGGAACGGGCACGTGCGTCGGGGGTGGCGCCCACGCCTGCCTTGATCTGGCGCACGGCCGCCTGCGGGGCGGCGGCCGCGGCCGCGGCACCGTCCTGCACGGGCGGCTGGGGGGCCTGCGCACAGGCGGTCAGGCTCAGGGCACCCAGAAGGGCGGCGGTCATCAGGCGGGGCATCAAGGGCATCCGGGTATGCCGCGGTGCGGCTGGGTGGCAGGAACAGACGGGGATTCTGGCACACGGCGCCGCGCAGGCGGCTTAACCGCCCGCCAGCGTGACCCGCGTCATGCCCGCGGATGATGCCGGCCGTGCAGTTGCTTGAGGTGTTCGCGAGCGACCAGGGTGTAGATCTGCGTGGTCGACAGCGAACTGTGGCCCAGCAGCATCTGCAGCGCGCGCAGGTCGGCGCCCCGGTTGAGCAGGTGGGTGGCGAAGCTGTGCCGCAGCCCGTGGGGACTGATCCGGACCGGGTCGATGCCGGCCAGCGCCGCGTAACGCTTCACCAGCCCCCAGAACTGCTGCCGGGTCGGCGGGTCGGCACCCGCGCCCACGAACAGGAAGGGCGTGCTGCGCTTGCCGGCCAAGACGGCGCGCGCCTGTGCCAGGTAGGTTTCCAGCCAGTGCTGCGACTCCTCGCCCAAGGGCACCAGCCGGTCCTTGCTGCCCTTGCCGGTGACCCTCAATACGCCCTGCCGCAGGTTCACCGCCGTCGCGGGCAGCGTGACCAGTTCGCTGACCCGCAGGCCTGCGGCGTACATCAGTTCGAGCATCGCGCGGTCGCGCAGGCCCAGCGGCGTGGCGGTGTCGGGCGCGGCCAGCAGCGCGTCGATCTCGGTTTCGGCCAGGGCCTTCGGCAACGAGCGCGGCAGGCGCGGCGGATCGAGCAGCGCGGTGGGGTCGTCCGCACGCTCGCCCCGGCGCAACCGATGCGCGTAGAACGCGCGCAGGGCCGACAGCAACCGCGCGTTGCTGCGTGGCGAATAGCCTTCGCGCGTGCGCCACGCCAGGTAATCGAACAGGGCCGCGCGATCCGCGGCGGCCAGTCCGCCTGCACGTCCGTTCCGCCAGCGCGCGAAGCCTTCCAGGTCGCGCCGGTAGCTGTCCAGCGAGGGCTTCGCCAAGCCGTTCTCGGCCCAGATCATGTCGAGGAATGCCGCGATGGCGTCGGCGTCGGCGTCGGGGACGGGCGGCAGGGCGTTCGCCTGCTGGCGGCGTTCGGCGGGCGTGCGGGCAGTCATGCGGCAAGCTTAGGCGATGCATATCCCCCTTGTGGGAGCGACGTCATTCGCGAGAGACCCCGCGATTACAGGAATGAACGCGGACAGCCTTTCCCGGCGTAGCCACGGAGGTCTGGATCACTCCGTTAACAGGTGCCCCGGATATCGTCCGTGGCGAGCCTGTCGAACCGCGCTTTCCACGGGAGAGCAGGCTGTCGTGACCTGTCGATGCAGCGCAAAGTGCAGGGTTCGACCGGCTCACCACGAGCGGGATCATTTGTCCGGAGTTGTCTGAGGGAGCCTCGCCATTGCGACTGACATGGCTCCCCCAATGGGCGGCTGGGCCTTAGCCGGTATCCTGTCGCGATGACGCATCCCGCCCCCCTCCCCGGAAAACCCCGCGCCCTGATCGGCTGGCGCCTGCTCGCGCTGCTCTACGACTTCTGGCCCGTGCTGGCGCTCTGGATCGCCGTCGCGGTCCCGTTCGTACTGATCGACGTGGTGGCCAGCGGCAATGTCCGTCACAACATCCCACCCTTCAGCCCGTTGTGGTGGCTGCTCTGGATCTGCTGCTGGGCCGTCACCGGCGTGTACGCCACGTGGAGCTGGCAACGCGGCGGGCAGACGCTCGGCATGCGGCCCTGGCGACTGAAAGTGGTCACCGCCGCAGGGGATGCGCCGACACGCGCGGCATTGTGGCGTCGCTACACGCTGGCGACGGTCTCAACGCTGGCGGCGGGATTGGGGTTCTGGTGGGCGTGGCTGGATCGCGAACGCCTGACCTTCCACGACCGCTACAGCGGCACGCGGATGGCGCGATTGCCGAAGCGCGCCTGACGGCGCGTCAGCGGCTTCTCTGCCGGAACATCAGCCAGGAGATGCCCAGCAGGGCGAAGGGTGGAACCGCGTAGGCGATGCGGTAATCCAGCCGGAACGCACCGGCCAGGCGCACGAACATGGTCTGCAGCACCCAGAATCCGACCGCGAACACGATGCCGAGGAACAGCCGCTTGCCCATGCCGCCGCTGCGCAGGCTGCCGAAGGCGAACGGGATGGCGGCCAGGCACAGCGCCAGCACGTTGAGCGGATAGAACCAGCGCGCCCAGTACTGGTCTTCGTAATCGCGCGCGTCCAGCCCGTTGCGCTTGCGGTAGTCGATGTTCTGGCTCAGCTCATGGCTGGGCATGTTGCGTGCACGCACCAGGCTGGACGACAGCACCGAGGCGTCCAGTTCCGATTCCCAGCGTTCGCCCAGCACGGTGACCTGGGTGGCGGACCGCTCGTTGAAGGTCGTACGGCGCACGTTCTTCAGCAGCCAGTAGCCGTCCAGGTGTTCGGCGACGGCGGCGTGCGCGATGGAGGCGAGTCGCCCGTCATCGGCCAGTTCGTACATGCGCACATCGCGCAGCTGCAGCGACACCTTGCCGCCTCCCTGGTCCTTCTCTTCGCCGCTCTGCGCGTACAGGAAGGTGTTTCCTTCGCGCGCCCACAGGCCGGAGTAGCGGTCCATCGCGACGTTGCCGGTACGCGCGCTCATCTTCAGCACGTCGGCCTGGCGCTGGCCCCACGGGCCCAGCGTCTCGCCGCTGAACACCATCAGGGCGGTCAGGATGGCCAGCGCCGCTGCCACCGAAATGCTCAGGCGGCGGCGCGACAGGCCCAGCGCACGCAGCGCGGTCAGTTCGGAGCTGGCCGCCAGCTGGCCCAGGCCCATCAGCGAACCGATCACGGCCGCCGTGGGAAACATCGTGTAGGCCCGGCGCGGCACGGTGTACAGCACCCAGGCCACGGCATGGCCGAAGGTGTAGTTGCCCGTCCCCAGGTCGCCGATTTCGCCGGACAGCGCCATCACCACGTCCAGTCCTACCAGCACCGCCCAGGTCAGCAGCACGGTAACCAGCACGACCTGGCCCACGTAGGTGTCATGCAGACGGGGGATCAGCCTCATGCCACCCTCCGCTTGCGCGACAGTTGGCCGTCACGCAGGTAGAACCAGATGGCCGCCGCGAGCAGCGGCAGCGTCAACCACCACAGGCCGGCCATGCCCGGCAACTTGCCGTCGGCCAGCAACTGGGTGCCATTGAACATCAGGCTGATGCCCACGAGGTAGGCGAGGAACCCCAGCATCACGCGCCCATATCTCGCCTGTCGCGGCGAACTCCTGGACAGCGGCAGGGTCAGCAGGGCGAACGCCAGCGCCAGCAGCGGCGGGGTGAGACGAGCATGGACCTGCGCATTCGCATCCGGGCGCGGATCGGACAGCAGCTGCGGCGTCGGCAGGAGTTCCGGATCGTCCTTGTCCATCGTGTCGGCCCGGTCCGGCAGCGCGACCTCGTTCGCCTTGTAGCGGATCAGGCGGTAATCCAGCCCCGGGCCATCCGGCCCTTCGACGCGGAAACCGTCGTCCAGGCGCAGGTAACGGTTGCGCTCGCCTTCGAAGAACATCTGCCCGGATTTCGCCGTCACCACGTCGATGCGGCCCTCGTCCGAGCGGTGCATGAACACCTTGCTCAGGCCCGTGCCATCCGGGGACAACGCGCTCACATAGACCACGGCGCCACTGGACATGACAGTGAACTTGCCCGCATCCAGCCCCGAGACGACCAGGCTGCGGTTGGCGTGGTCCAGCATGTCCTGCGCGGTGCGCAGTGCCCATGGCCCCAGCCACAGCGAACACAGGCCCACCACCGCCACCACCGGTATCACCAGCATCAGCAGCGGGCGCAACAGGCGGCGCGGGCCGATGCCGGCTGCGGTCAGGACCGCCATTTCCGAGTCCCGGTACAGGCGCGAGAACGCCAGCAGCAGGCCCAGCATCAACGCCAGCGGGATGATGTAGGGCATGTAGTTGAGGAATTGCAGCCCCAGCTGGGACAGCAGCAACCGCGCCGGCACCTTGCCGTCCGCCACATCGCCCAGCAGATCGGCCATCACGCCGCCCACGCTGACCATCAGCAGGATGATCAGGGTGGCCAGGAAGCTCTGGGTGAATTCCCGGAAGAGGTAGCGGTCCAGCTTCGGCATCAGGGGGGCTTGATTTACAATCTCGGGCTTGTGCGCCGCATCGATGGCGGCAGTCTCTGCGGTCCGGGATGGCGTCAGCCACCTTCATCCGGCCTGCGATTGTACGTAACTGAACCGGGAATCTGATCAATGACGCTGGAATTCACCCTGAACCACGAAGCCCCCGCCCAGGCCGGCGTCGATTGCATCGTGGTAGGCGCCTACGCCGACAAGAGCCTGACCGCCGCCGCGCAGGCCGTGGACGCGGCCAGCGGCGGCAAGCTGTCGGCGCTGGTGCAGCGGGGGGACATCGGCGGCAAGACCGGCAAGACCACGCTGCTGCACGACCTGCCCGGCGTGACCGCACCGCGCGTGCTGGTCGTCGGCTTGGGCGAGGCCGCCAAGTTCGGCGTACCGCAGTACCTCAAGGCCGCCGGCGATGCCGCCCGCGCCCTGAAGGTCGGGCCGGTGCGCAGCGCGCTGTTCACCCTGTCCGACGTGGACGTGAAGGACCGCGACGCCGCGTGGAAGATCCGCCAGGCCGTCATCGCCGTCGACCACGCCTGCTACCGCTATACCGCCACGCTCGGCAAGAAGAAGGCCGACGACGCCGGCCTGGCCCAGCTCGCCATCCGTGGCGACGACGCCCAGGCGTTGGCGCAGGGCGTGGCGATCGCCGCCGGCGTGCAGTTCACCCGCGAGCTGGGCAACCTGCCGCCGAACATCTGCACTCCCGCGTATCTGGCCGAGCAGTCGCAGACGTTCGCCGCCGACAACGGCGCCGAATGCGAAGTGCTGGAGGAGGCGCAGATGGACGCACTGGGCATGGGCTCGCTGCTGGCCGTCGCCCGCGGCTCGGTCAACCGCCCCCGCCTGATCGTGCTCAAGTGGAATGGCGCGGCCGCCGACGCCAAGCCTTACGTGCTGGTAGGCAAGGGCATCACCTTCGACACCGGCGGCGTCAACCTGAAGACGCAGGGCGGCATCGAGGAAATGAAGTACGACATGCTGGGCGCGGGCAGCGTGCTGGGCACCTTCGTCGCCACGGTGAAGATGAAGCTGCCGGTGAACCTGGTGGTGGTGGTGCCGGCGGTGGAGAACGCCATCGACGGCAATGCGTACCGTCCCTCCGACGTCATCACCAGCATGTCCGGCAAGACGATCGAAGTGGGCAACACCGACGCCGAAGGCCGCCTGATCCTGTGCGACGCGCTGACCTACGCCGAACGCTTCAAGCCCGAAGCCCTGGTCGACGTGGCCACGCTGACCGGCGCCTGCATCGTGGCGCTGGGCCGCTACGCCAGTGGCCTGATGAGCAAGCACGACGATCTCAGCAACGAACTGCTGGGCGCCGGCGAGACCGTATTCGACCGCGCCTGGCGTCTGCCGCTGTGGGACGAATACCAGACCCAGCTGGAATCCAGCTTCGCCGACGTCTACAACATCGGTGGCCGCTGGGCCGGTGCGATCACCGCCGGCTGCTTCCTGGCCCGCTTCACCGAAGGTCAGCGCTGGGCGCACCTGGACATCGCCGGCGTGGCCAACGACGAAGGCAAGCGCGGCATGGCTACCGGTCGCCCGGTCGGCCTGCTGAGCCAGTGGCTGCTGGACCGCGTCGCCTGACCGGCGACGCTGCCCCTACGCCATGGCCCGTGCCGACTTCTACCTGATCGCCAAGCCGCGCTTTCTCGAGGAGCCCCTCAAGCTGGTGTGCGAGCTGGTGCGCAAGGCCTACGACAGCAACCAGTGGACCCTGATCCTCGCGCGCGACGCCGCGCAGGCGGAGGAGCTGGACGAGCTGTTGTGGGAGTTCGATCCCGATGCGTACATCCCGCACCAGATCGCCGGGGACGAAGAGGACGAGCTGACGCCCGTGCTGATCGCCACGCCCGACATCGACGTGCCGGCGCGCGCGCTGGTCATCAACCTGCGCGACGAAGCGTTCGCCGGCGCCTGCGAACGCGTACTGGAAGTCGTACCGGCCGACCCGTCCGCGCGCGAGCCGTTGCGCGAGCGCTGGAAGCAGTACAAGGCGCGCGGCTTTGACGTGAACAAGCACGACATGTAACACCCGTCATTCCAGCGAACGCTGGAATCCACTTTGCCGTTGCAGTGGCCATAGACAAGGCAACGCAAACGCAAACGCAAGATCAAGATGGATCCCGGCGTCCGCCGGGATGACGACTCAAAAATCCCGGAACCCCATGACCGACCTCGCCTCCAGCTACGACCCGAAATCCTTCGAATCCCGCCTGTACGCGCAGTGGGAAGCCGCCGGCTACTTCAAGCCCAGTGGCGAAGGCAAACCGTACACGGTGCTGCTGCCGCCGCCGAACGTCACCGGCACGCTGCACATGGGCCATGCGTTCCAGCACACGCTGATGGACGCGCTGGTGCGCTACCACCGCATGCGCGGCTACGACACGCTGTGGCAGATGGGCACCGACCATGCCGGCATCGCGACGGAGATGGTGGTCAGCCGCAACCTGGCACTGGAAGGCAAGGGCGAGACCCGCGACTCGCTGGGCCGCGACGGTTTCATCGCCAAGGTGTGGGAGTGGAAGGCGCAGTCCGGCGACACCATCGAGCGGCAGATGCGCCGCATGGGCGCGTCGGGCGACTGGTCGCGCAGCACGTTCACCATGGACGAAGCGGCATCGAAGGCGGTCATCGAGGCGTTCATGCGCTGGCACGAGCAGGGCCTGATCTACCGCGGCCAGCGTCTGGTCAATTGGGACCCGGTGCTGAAGACCGCGATCTCCGACCTGGAAGTGGAGAATGTCGAGGAAGACGGTTTCCTGTGGTCGATCGCCTACAAGCTGGAGGATGGCGCCACCTACGAGCACGTCGAGCACGATGCAGATGGCAACGAGACGCTGCGCGAGACCCGCGATTATCTGGTAGTGGCGACCACGCGCCCCGAGACGCTACTCGGCGATGCTGCAGTGATGGTTCACCCTGAAGATGCGCGTTACGCGCATCTGGTCGGCAAGAAGGTTAAGTTGCCGCTTGTCGAACGCGAGTTGCCCGTGATTGCGGACGAATACGTCGATCGCGAGTTCGGCACGGGCGTGGTGAAGGTCACGCCTGCGCACGATTTCAATGACTACCAAGTTGGCCTGCGCCATGACTTACCGCTGTACAACATCCTGGATGATGCAGCGCGCATCATTGATGACACGTCTTGGACAGAAAGACTGAAGCGTCAAGCTTCCGCGACAGCAATTCGTAGCGGATTGATCGACACGGCAACCGATGCGCGGATTCCAGCGAAGTACCAGGGCCTGGACCGCTACGAAGCACGCAAGGTCGTGCTGGCAGACCTGGAAGACCTCGGCCTGCTGGTCGAAACCAAGCCGCACAAGCTGCAGGTGCCGCGCGGCGACCGCACCGGCCAGGTCATCGAGCCGTATCTGACCGACCAGTGGTTCGTGAAGATGGACGGGCTGGCGAAGCGCGGTCTCGAACTCGTGGAGTCGGGCGAAGTGAAGTTCGTCCCGCCGAACTGGATCAACACCTACCGCCACTGGATGGAGAACATCCAGGACTGGTGCATCAGCCGCCAGCTCTGGTGGGGCCACCGCATCCCGGCGTGGTTCGATGGCGCCGGCAACTGCTACGTCGGTCGCGATGAAGCCGAAGCGCGCGCGAAGGCCGGCCTGTCCGCCGACGTCGCCCTCACCCAGGACAGCGACGTGCTGGAGACCTGGTTCTCCTCGCAGCTGTGGCCCTTCAGCACGATGGGCTGGCCGGACACGCAGGCGATGGCCGAGCGCGGCTTCAACCGCTACCTGCCGTCGTCGGTGCTGGTCACCGGCTTCGACATCATCTTCTTCTGGGTGGCGCGCATGGTGATGGCCACCGACAGCTTCGTCGGCCAGGTGCCGTTCCGCGACGTCTACATGACCGGCCTGATCCGCGACAAGGACGGCCAGAAGATGTCCAAGTCGAAGGGCAACGTGCTGGACCCGCTCGATATCATCGACGGCATCTCGCTGGAAGACCTGGTGGCCAAGCGCACCGGTGGCCTGATGCAGCCGAAGATGGCCGAGAAGATCGAGAAGGCCACGCGCAAGGAGTTCCCGGACGGCATCGTGCCGCACGGCGCCGACGCGCTGCGCTTCACCATCGCCGCGCTGGCCACGCATGGCCGCGACATCAAGTTCGACATGGGCCGCGCCGAGGGCTACAAGAACTTCTGCAACAAGCTGTGGAACGCCACCCGCTTCGTGCTGATGAACACCGCGGCGTTCTCCCTTCCTCCGCTTGCGGGGGAAGGTGCCCGAAGGGCGGATGGGGGCAGCGCGATGCCGAATCCGGTCACCGACGCCGAGAAGTGGATCCTCTCGCGCCTGGCCAAGGTCGTCGCCGAAGCCGAAACCCAGTTCGCCGCCTACCGCTTCGACCTGCTGGCGCAGGCGCTGTACGAGTTCGCCTGGAACGAGTTCTGCGACTGGTTCGTCGAACTGGCCAAGCCAGCCCTCAATGGCAATGACAAGGAAGCGGCCGACAGCACGCGCCACACGCTGTTGCACGTGCTGGAATCGCTGCTGCGCCTGTTGCACCCGCTGACCCCGTTCGTTACCGAGGAATTGTGGCAGCAGGTCGCGCCGAAGCTGGGCATCGACGGTGGCACGGTCTCGCTGCGCCCCTACCCCGTCGCCGCCGATTTCGCCGGCCAGGACTATGTGCAGGCCGATGCGGACGTGGAATGGCTGAAGACGATGGTGTCCACCCTGCGTCGCGTGCGCAGCGAACTCAACGTCTCGCCCGCGAAGACCATCCGCCTGCTCTTGCAGGATGGTGGCGACAACGACCGCACGCGCATCGCGCGCTTCGCCTCGTCGTTGTCGTTCCTGCTGAAGCTGGACGATATCGCCTGGCTCGACGTCGGCGCCGATGCCCCCGCCTCCGCTGCCGCGATGGTGGGTGAACTGAAACTGCTGGTGCCACTGGAAGGCCTGGTCGACCTTGACGCCGAGCGTACCCGCCTGGACAAGGAAATCGCCCGCGTCGCGGGCGAGAAGGACAAGAGCGAAGCCAAGCTGGCCAAGTTCACCGACAAGGTGCCGCCAGCGGTGGTCGAGCAGGAGCGCCAGCGCCTGATCGACTGGAGCAACCAGCTCGCTGCCCTGCATGGCCAGCGCGCGAAGCTCTGACGCTTCGCTCCTCCCCGCAACGGTCGGGCAGCCGTCGCCTGGCTGTGCGGGATCGCGTCATCGCATCCGACTGCAGCCGTCATCCCAGCGAAAGCTGGGATCCACCTTGACGTTGCAGTTCGCGCTTCGGAAGCGTTGGAAGCAAGATGGATTCCCGCTTTCGCGGGAATGACGAACAGGAGTCGGACTGGTTGTTCTTCCGGCGAAAGCTGGGATGAAGGCTGGATGGTTTCGCCATATGCCGCAGCGGGCCGGGACCTGCCCTACAGCGGCGGCATCGTGGTGATGTCGTCGGCGACCAGCTCGATCGCCATCACCAGCGCATCCTCGCGGCCTTCGCGGGCCGGGTAGTAGCGCGGGCGGCGGCCGATCTCGTTGAAGCCTTCGCTGTGGTACAGCGTGATCGCGCCCGGATTTGATGGACGCACTTCCAGGAACACGCGCTGCACGCGCAGGTCGCGGGCGATTTTCACCAGCGCGCGCAGCAGATGGCGGCCCAGTCCGCGGCCCTGGCGCTCGGGGGCGATGCAGATGTTCAGCACGTGCGCCTCATCGGCGGCGATGCTGAGCAATCCGTAGCCGATGACCATGCCGTGTTCCGTCATCACCCACGAGGGATAACCCGCCTTCAGGCAGTCGCGGAAGATGCCGCGCGTCCACGGGAAGGGATAGGCGCGCTGTTCGATCGCCATCACGGCGTCAAGGTCGCCCTCGCGCATCGGGCGCAGGCTGGAAGCGGACGCCGGTGACGCTTCGGCGCCCCGCGCGCTCACGCGGAGGCTCCGCGCCGCAGCCGCCTCAGGGCGGGCCACAACGCGCGCTTGGCGGCAGGGTTGCCACGCAGCTCGGCAGAACTGGGCCATTGGGCGAACAGTTCCGCAGCGCCGGGCGCATTGGGATTGCAGCCCGAGGCGCGGATCAGCGCGAAGTGGAGGCGGTCCGGCAGCCGCGATCCGGGCGCTCGCGGCGCTGGTGCCTGGCGCACGGGCGGGGGCGCGTCGACGGCCTCACGCGCAGGCGGACGCGCACGCACGGCAGCGGGCGGAGGAACATCGGGCGCAACACGGGCAGGCGGCGTTTCCACGGCCTGCGCGACAGCGGCACCGGCTTCCGTCGGCCAATCCGCTGGCAGGTACACCGTATGGCCCAGCGCGCGCAGCCAACCCTGCTGCTCGGCCGACCACAACCGGTCCGCCGCGAGCGTCATGCAGCGGCATCCTTCTGCCGGCGCACGCGCTGCCACAGCCAGTAGCCCGGACCGGACAAGGCATACACCACGCCCACCGCCAACAATGTGCGCGGCAGGTCGATGAACAGGATCGCCAACGCCAGCGGCACCAGCGCCAGCACGACGAACGGGATGCGGTCGGCCTTCGCCCCGCCTTCGCCCGTTCCCTTGAAACTCCAGAACCGGATGCGGCTGACCATCAACAGCGCCGCCACCAGGGTCACGCCGAGGGCCACATAGCGCAGCTCCTCGCCCGTCCAGCCCAGTTCGCCATCGGCGAAGGCCCAGACGAAGGACATCATCAGGCCCGCCGCGGCCGGACTGGCCAGGCCGACGAACCAGCGCTTGTCGACCGTGCCGACCTGCGTGTTGAAACGGGCCAGCCGCAGCGCCGCGCAAGCCGCATAGAGGAACGCGACCACCCAGCCCACGCGCCCCATCACGCCGCCGTCGAACTTCAGCGCCGCCAACGACCAGTGGTACATCACCAGCGACGGCGCCAGGCCGAAGCTGACCAGGTCGGCCAGCGAGTCGTACTGCACGCCGAATTCGCTGCTGGTGCCGGTCAACCGCGCCACGCGGCCGTCGATGCCGTCCATCAGGCCCGCCACGAATACCGCGATGGCGGCGTTCACGAACTGACCGTTGGCCGCGGCGATGATCGCGAAGAAGCCGGCAAACAGGCCCGCAGTGGTGAACAGGTTGGGCAACAGGTAAATCCCGCGGGAGCGCGGGGGCGGCTTGATTTCGTTCATGGGTCGCAGTTTAGCCCAGCGGTCCGCCACCCGGCTTGCCTGCGCGGCCCCGGGGTGCTGCAATCGCGGTTCCCGTGATCCCGGAGCTTCCCATGCGCCTCCTGCCCTGCCTGTCCGTGCTGGCGCTCTGCCTGGCGACCGCCTCCACCGCGCAGGCCCAGCAGGTCTACCAGTGGAAGGACAAGAACGGCGTGACCCACTACTCGGACAGCCCGCCGCCGAACCAGACCGTGCAGAACCGGCGCATCAACCAATACGGTGCCCCGGCGGCCGATGCGCAGCCCGCCGGCAAGCCGGTCGAGAATCCGCAGTGCACCACCGCGCGCATGAACCTGCAGGTCCTGGCGACCAGCAAGGGCCCCGTGCAGCAGGACACCGATGGCGACGGCAAGGCGGATACCACGCTTGACGACACCGGGCGTGCCAACCAGCAGAGCCTGGCCGAAGCCGCCGTGAAGGCTTACTGCAAGCCTGCCGCCGGAGCCTGACCCGTTCCATGCGCGCCTGGCTGGCCATCGTGGCGGGCGTGGCGCTGGGCGTGGGCGTCGCCTGGTGGCTGGCCCGCGAATCACCGGATGCCGGATCACGCAAGCAGGCCCGCGCGGACCAGGCGGCCGCTGCCCAGGCCCGCGACGCCCGCCCCTCGCTGTATCGCTGGCGCGACGATGCCGGCGTGCTGCAGATCACCGAGCAGCCGCCGAAGGACCGCCGCTTCGAGCGCATCGATCGCGAAGTCCCGGCCGGCATCCGCGTAAGCGGGGACGCGGCGACCGACGCGGATTGACCCGCCGCCGCCCCGGGTGCGGCCAACGCTGGCAAAATAGGCGGTTCGTCCCTCCCGGATCCCCATGCCGATGCGCCTGTCGCAGTTCCACCTCCGCACCACCAAGGAAACCCCGGCCGACGCCGAACTGGTCAGCCACCAGCTGATGCTGCGCGCGGGCATGATCCGCAAGCTGGCCGCCGGCCTGTACACATGGTCGCCGTTGGGCCTGCGCGTGCTGCGCAAGGTGGAAACCGTGGTGCGCGAGGAAATGAACCACGCCGGCGCGATCGAGATGATCATGCCGACCATCCAGCCGCGCGAGCTGTGGGAAGAGACGGGCCGGTGGGAGAAGTTCGGCGGCCAGCTGCTGAAGATCACCGACCGCAAAGAACAGGCGTTCTGCTACAGCCCCACGGCGGAAGAAGCCGTCACCGACTTCGCGCGCCAGGAGCTGTCCAGCTACAAGCAGCTGCCGGTCAACTTCTACCAGATCCAGACCAAGTTCCGCGACGAGATCCGTCCGCGCTTCGGCGTGATGCGTGCGCGCGAGTTCGTGATGAAGGATGCCTACTCCTTCCACATCACCGATGAAGACCTGGTCCGCGAGTACCGCAACATGCATGCGGCCTACACGCGCATCTTCACCCGCCTGGGGCTGGACTTCCGCGCGGTGCAGGCGGACAGCGGCGCCATCGGCGGCGATGCCTCGCAGGAATTCCACGTGCTGGCCGATTCCGGCGAGGACTCCATCGCGTTCTCCACCGGTTCGGACTACGCCGCCAACGTGGAAAAGGCGCAGGCTGCGGCGCCGGACCCACGCGCCACTGCGTCGGAGACGATGAACAAGGTGGCCACCCCCACACAGAAAACCTGCGAGGACGTCGCCGCGCTGCTGGGCATCCCGTTGCAGCGGACGGTGAAGTCGGTGGCCGTCATGACCGACGCTGGTTTTGTGCTGGCGCTGGTGCGCGGCGACCATACCGTCAACGAGATCAAGCTGGGCAAGGTCGCCGGGCTGGCCGATTACCGGCTGGCGACGGAGGCCGAGATCCTCGCCCACCTGGGCAGCGAGCCGGGCTTCCTCGGCCCGATCGGCGCGAAGCAGGCGATCCGCGTGGTCGCCGATCGCGACGTGGCGGCGATGGCCGACTTCGTCGTGGGCGCCAACGAGGCCGGCTTCCACATTGCCGGCGTCAACTGGGGCCGCGACCTGCCTGAACCTGAAACCGTGGCGGACATCCGCAACGTGGTGGAAGGCGACAGGGCCGCCGACGGCGGCGAGATCCGCATTGTCCGCGGCATCGAGGTGGGACATGTGTTCCAGCTCGGCCGCAAGTACAGCGAAGCGATGAAGTTCACCGTGCTCGACGAAACCGGCAAGGCTGCCGCACCGGCGATGGGCTGCTACGGCATCGGCGTATCGCGCATCGTGGCGGCGGCGATCGAACAGAACCACGACGCCAACGGCATCATCTGGCCCGTGCCGATGGCCCCTTGGGCCGTTGCCGTATGCATGATCAACCCGAAGAACGATGCCACTGTGAATGCTGCGGCCGAGCAGTTGCTCGCAGACCTGCAGGCGGCCGGCATCGAGGCCGTGCTGGACGATCGTGGACTGCGCCCCGGCGCGATGTTCGCCGACATCGAACTGATCGGCATCCCGCACCGCGTGGTGGTGTCCGAGCGCGGACTGGCGGCAGGCACGTTCGAGTATCGCGCACGTCGCGCCGAAGACGCCGAGAATATCGGCCGGGACGAACTGCTCGCGCGCCTGCGCGGCTGATCGCGCGTACGCATGCGTGGGCGCCATCGCGCGTCCACGCATCTCCGTGGTTTGTGCCGCGATTAACTCGTCGATTAAGATGATTATTCGGCCAAGGATGGGCTTTCCCTTCCTGACTGGAGATACTGATGTCGATCGACCTGCGTAACCTGTCCGCCAAGGAACTTGGCGCCCTGATCGCCAAGGCCAAGGAACAGCAGACCAAGCTGGCCAAACGAACCCCCATTGCCACCGTCCGCGGCAAGATCACCAAGTTCGCCAAGGCCGAGGGCTATACGCTGGAGGAACTGTTCGGCATGGCGGGCACGCGCCCCGCCAAGGCGGCAACGAAGCCCGGTCCGCGGGCCGGCAAGAAGCTCGGCAAGGTCGCGCCGAAGTACCGCAACCCGGCTAACCCGAAGGAAACCTGGACCGGTCGCGGCAAGCATCCGCGCTGGATGGCCGCGCTGATCGCGAAGGGCAAGAAGGCCGACGACTTCCTGATCAAGAAAAAGTAATCGCGACGATGCGGCAGGGAAACGGGAGGCTTGGCCTCCCGTTTTTCATGGGTGTCCATCCTGTCGGGCGTGCACTCCCGCGCATCTCCAACGGTATCGTCAGAGATTCTTGCGCGACGAAATCAGCAGGTTGCCGAACAGAAGACCTGCCACCAGCGCCATCACCACGTTGGTGACGGCCAGCAGCGCCGACTGTCCCACGCCCACATCCTGCTGCTGCACCAGGGTCAGCAGGCCGCGCAGGCTGGTGCTGCCGGGTACGAGCATCAGGATGCCGGGCACGCGGATCAATGCGCCGGGACGGTTGGCCCAGCGCGCGAACGCATTGCCTGCTGCGGTCAGCGTCAGTGCCGACAGGAAGATGCCTACCGGACTGCCCCATGCCTGGCCGGCGTAGCGCGAGATGCTGTAGCCGGCGATGGCCGCTGCCATCACCCAGAAATAATCGCGGCGGTGCGCCTTGAACAGCACGGCGAAGGCATACGCCGCCACGATCATCGCGCCCCACTCCACCCACTCCGGCTGTGGCCGCGATGCGCGCACCTCCGGATACAGGCCCAGCAGCTGCGCCAGCGTCACCGCGATCATGCTGCCCACCGTCAGCTTCAGCACCGTGGCCATCGCGCCCGCGAAACGGGCCACGCCGGATACAAGGTGCTGGCTGGTCAGTTCGTTCACTGCATTGGTCAGCGCCATGCCGGGCAGCAGCACGATCAGCGAGGCGATGATCACCGTGTTGAGGTTCAGTGGCGCGATGAAGTTGGCCACCAGGATCGCCACGAAGCCGGCCACCAGCGCCGAGATCGCATCGCTGGCCTCCTTCATCTGCGGGCGACGGGCGATCAGTTCACCGAGCACCCCGATGATCACGCCGATAAGGCCCGCGGTGGCCATGTCCAGCCACGGCAGCCGCCACAGCCCTGCCACGGCCGCTGCCGCCAGCCCCGAGGCGAAGATCTGCATGGCCCGCCAGCGCAGACTGGGCGTGCGGTCCAGCGCGCGCAGCGCGGTGTGGCCCTGGGCGATGCTCATCTGCCCGGACGACACCGCATCCGCGATGCGGTCCGCCTCGCTCAGCTTGTGCAGGTCGGTCTCGCCGGGCGCCAAACGGATGACCCGGGTGCTGTCGCTCGCCCCCAGCGGGCGCGCGGGATCGCTGAAACTCAGGATCAGGCCGGTCGGATTCGACCACGGCTCGCAGTCCAGGCCGAGGCGTTGGGACAGGCCTACTACCGTTCCCTCCAGCCGCTGCGCGGTGGTGCCGTAGCTGTGCAGGCGCCCGGCGATCTCGCACACGAAGGCGATGCGCTGGGCGTAAGTGGCGGAAAGCAGCATGTCGTCGGCCATCGGCACAGTATCGCCCAAGTGCCATCCCGTGGCTTCATGCATGCCTGCTTACACTACGCATCGGCGATGGGGTCAGGGGGCACAGTGGGAATCGGCGAAGCGATGGCGCTCGGCAGTGCCGCCGCGTGGGCGGTGGGCGTGATCCTTGCGCGGCAACTGGGCGTGCACCTGCCTCCGCTCACCCTCAACCTGCTCAAGAACGGACTGGTGCTGTGCGTGCTGGCGCCGGTGGCGTTGCTGCTGTACGCCGGTGCGTGGCCCGTGATGCCGGTGCGCGACATGCTCATCGTGCTGGCCAGTGGCGTGATCGGCATCGCCTTGGCGGACACGCTGTATTTCCGCGCGCTCAACGAACTCGGTGCCGGGCGCATGGGCGTCATCGGCAATCTCTACAGTCCGCTCGTGCTGCTGCTGGGCTTCGTGTTCCTGGACGAACGCCTCGGCGGCATGCAATGGCTGGGCTTCGCCCTGGTGGCCGGCGGCGTGCTGCTGGTCAGCATTCCCGCGCGCGGGCAGGCGGCCCGTCCGCAGCACACGCTGCGCGGCATCCTGTTGGGCCTGCTGGCGATCGCATTGATGGCGGTCGCCATCGTGATGGTGAAGCGCACGCTGGAGACGCAACCCTTGCTGTGGGTGACACTGCTGCGCCTGTGCGGCGCGATGGCGGGCCTGCTGTTCCTTGCATCGCTGCCCTCCATGCGCCAGCGCATGCGCTTCGTGCCGCGCGATGTCGCCTGGCATCGGCTCGTGCTGGCGGCGCTCGTGGGCCAGGGCTTGTCGATGGTGCTGTGGCTGGGCGGCTACAAGTTCACCTCGGCCTCCGTGGCGGCCATCCTCAACGAGTCCGCCTCGGTCTTCCTGGTGGTGCTTGCCGCCCTGTGGCTGCGCGAACCCATGGGCCGTCGTGCGTTTGTAGGCGTGCTGCTCACGTTCAGCGGGATAGCCTGTATGCTCCTTGGCCGAGCGACGCCATGACCCCCGCCCTTGCCCGCCCGCAGTACGAATCCGATCCCGGCGACCCCCAGCGCGCAAAGCTGGCGGGCGACTGGACGCTTGCCAGCGCGCTGACGGTGGCCGAGCAGCTGGGCACGCTGCCGGACGCGGTCAACCGGCTCGATGCCACCGCCATCGGCCGGATCGACTCGGCTGGCGTGCTGCAACTGCTGAGGTTCGCCAAGCGCCGCGGGATGGAGCTGTCGGACATCGAGTTCCGCGCCGACCATCGCGCGCTGGTCAGCACCATTGAAGATGTCGCCGACGACCGGCCGCCACGCAAGCGCGACTACGGTGTGCTGGCCGCACTCTCGCGCCTGGGTTACCGCGTGCACGAGAATGGTCAGGAGATCGTCGCGCTGCTGAGCTTCACGGGCGAGAACCTGGTCAAGCTGGTCCGCATGGTGAAGGAGCCCCGCCGCTTCCGTCCCACCGCTACCGTGGCGCACATGGAAGCCGTAGGCCTGGATGCCGTCCCGCTGGTGATCCTGTTGTCTTACATGGTCGGCGCGGTGATCGCCTTTCTCGGCTCCACCGTGCTGCGCGACTTCGGCGCGGAAATCTACGTGGTGGAACTGGTCAGCATCGCGTTCCTGCGTGAATTCGCCGTGCTCATGACCGCCATCGTGCTCGCCGGGCGCACCGCCTCGGCCTTCACCGCGCAGATCGGCGCGATGAAGAGTCGCGAGGAAATCGATGCGATCCGCACACTGGGCCTGGATCCGATCGACCTGCTGGTGATCCCGCGCCTGATCGCGCTGCTGGTGATGCTGCCGCTGCTGACCTTCATTTCGATGATGGCGGGCCTGGCCGGCGGTGTCACCGTCGGTGCATTCGACCTCGGCATCCCGCCGCAGATGTACATCGCGCGGATGCACGACACCATCGAGGTGAAGCATTTCCTGGTGGGCCTGTCGAAGGCGCCGGTATTCGCCCTGGTGATCGGCCTGATCGGCTGCCTGGAGGGGCTGCAGGTGGAGGGAACCGCCCAGTCCGTCGGCGAACGCACCACGTCCAGCGTGGTGCAGACCATCTCGCTGGTGATCATCATCGACGCGCTGGCCGCGTTGTGGTTCATGCACATGGGCTGGTGACGACACATGGCCGATGAATCCCCCATCATCCAGGTGCGTGGTCTGGTCAACCGCTTCGGCGAGCAGACCGTGCACGAAGGCTTGGACCTGGACGTCCGGCGCGGCGAGATCCTCGGCGTGGTCGGCGGCTCCGGCACGGGCAAATCGGTGCTGATGCGTTCCATCCTCGGGCTGCGCGAGCCCAACGAGGGCGAGATTTCCGTGTTGGGCGTGAACGCACGTTCGGGCGACCAGGCCGAACGCCAGCACATCGAACGCAACACCGGCGTGCTGTTCCAGGATGGCGCGTTGTTCTCCTCGCTGACGGTGGGTGAGAACGTGCAGGTGCCGCTGAAGGAACACCACCCGGAGCTGCCTGACAGCTGGCGCTACGAACTGGCCTTGCTGAAGGTGAAGCTGGCAGGCCTGCCCGCCGACGCCATCAACAAGCTGCCATCGCAGCTGTCGGGCGGCATGCGCAAGCGTGCCGGCCTGGCGCGTGCGTTGGCGCTGGACCCGCCGCTGCTGTTCCTGGACGAGCCCACGGCCGGCCTGGACCCGATAGGCGCGGCGGCGTTCGACCGCCTGATCAAGACGCTGCAGGAAGCCCTGGGCTTGACGGTCTTCCTGATCACCCACGACCTCGACACGCTGTACGCCATCTGCGACCGCGTCGCGGTACTGGCGGACCAGCGGGTCATCACGATAGCGCCCCTGCACGAAGTGGAGCGCTTCGATCATCCCTGGGTGCAGGAGTACTTCCACGGTCCCCGCGCGCGCGCCGCGCGCGACGGACAGCAGGCCCCCGGGGCCCTCAACACGCAAACGGCGGTCTGATCCATGGAAACACGCGCCAACTACGTCCTCATCGGGGCCTTCACCCTCATCATCGCCAGCGCACTGCTGCTGTTCGGCCTGTGGGCGGCGAAGTACTCCTCCGAACGGACCTGGCAGGAATACCAGGTGGTCTTCCGCGAGGCGGTGACCGGCCTGACCGTGGGCAGCCCGGTGCAGTACAACGGCATCGCGGTGGGCTCGATCACCAAGCTCTCGCTGGCGCCCAACGACCCGCGCCAGGTGATCGCGCGCATCCGGGTGGAGTCCTACACACCGGTCAAGACCGATACCCGCGCGAAACTGGCCATCACCAGCCTTACCGGCCCCACCATCATCCAGCTCAGCGGCGGCACGCCGCAGGCCCCCTCGCTGACCAGCGTCGACACGCGCGAGGCACCGGTGATCCAGACCGCGCCATCGGCGTTGCAGAACATCACCGACACCGCCAACCGCATCGTCGAACGCCTCGACCAGGCGCTCAGCGACAAGAATGTCGCCAGCATCACGGCCACGCTGGAGAACCTGGAGTCGATGAGCAATTCGCTGGCCAGCCGCGAAGATGGCCTGGAGTCGCTGATCGTCAGCGCCCGCGATGCCGCCCAGAACCTGGACAAGACCCTCACCACCACCAACGGCACCATCGAGCGCCTGGACAAGAACCTGGTGCGCGAATTGCCGGGGATCCTCGACAAGCTGGAAAGAACGCTCGCGAAACTGGATTCCGCCGCCGGCAACGCCGATGCGATCCTGGGAGAGAACCGCGCCGCGATCAACAGCTTCGCCAACGATGGCCTGGGCCAGCTCGGCCCCACGCTGACCGAACTGCGCGGCCTGGTGCGCGACCTGCGCCGCGTCAGCGACCGCCTCGAAGGCAATCCCGCACGCTACCTGCTCGGCCGCGACGCACCCAAGGAGTTCGACCCGAAATGAAGCCGAAGCGATTTCTCCTCGCCCTGCCCTTTGCACTCGTGCTGGCTGGCTGCTCCATCCTGGGCAGCGAACAGCGAGACCCCGTGACCATCTACGCGCCCGATGTCCGCGTGCCCGCGCGGGCGGACTGGCCCAACGTTGCGTGGTCGCTCGTCATCGCCAAGCCCACGGCTGCACGCGTGATCGACAGCCCGCGCATCAGCGTGCGGCCGATGCCCGGCGAACTGCAGGTCTATCGCGGCGTGTCATGGGCACTGCCGGCGACCGACATGTTGCAGGATGCGGTGCAGCGCACGCTGGAGGATTCGGGCCGGATTCCCGCCGTCGCCAGTGCCGACGCCGGCATCCTGGGCGACTACCGGCTGGTCATGGACCTGCGCCGTTTCGAGGCCGATTACGCGGGTGGCGCGCAGCCGGAGGCCGTCGTCGAAGTGAACGCCAAGCTGGTCAACAACCGCGACCAGCGCGTCGTCGCGTCGCGCACCTTCCTGCAGCAGCGTCCTGCGGGCGGTATCGACGTCGCCCAGGTGGCGACAGCCTTCGAGCAGGCGCTGGAAGCGGCGACCGCCGACATCGTCGGCTGGGTGCTCGTGTCCGGCAACGGCGATCCCAAGGCTGCCCGCTGATCCACGCAGCGCGCAGAGCCGGCATCAGCGGCGACGCGCGGGTTCGATCCAGCGGAACGTCAGGTTGATGCGCGGCGCCACCTCGCGCGCCGTGCGCGGGAGTGCATGCCGGTACAGATGCTGTGTATCGCCCGCCATCACCAGCAGGCTCCCGTGCGGCAGTTCGAACGTGCGGTGCAAGGTGGCATCCTGGCGATGCTTCAACGCAAAGCGGCGCACGCCACCCAGGCTGACCGACGCGATGGCCGGCTGCGGTCCAAGCTCCGGCTCGTCGTCGCTGTGCCACCCCATCGCATCGCGCCCGGTGCGGTACAGATTCGCCAGCACGCTGTTGAAGGGCACATCGAGCTCTCTCTCGAGACGCTCCCGCAGCGCCGACAATGCCTCCGTCCAGGGATGCGGCGCGAAGTCGGTCCCCGAGTACCGGTAGGTCGCGGCCGGGTCGCCGATCCACGCGCTGAGCCGTGGGGAGTCGACCGTACGTCCGAACATCCGGAGGCGGTGCACGCTCCAGGGCAAGGTGTCGCGCAACTCGTCGAAGAGCCGGTCAGCCCGCTCGCGCTCTAGCCAGTCAGGCAGGAGTGTCAGCGACGCGCCAGGCAGGGCCACATCGATTCCATTCGCAGGCAGCGGCAGCGGTATGGTCATGGGGAGGATGCTGGCGGATTTGCCCCGCCCGGTGCAAACCCCGAAAATACCGGCAGCCTAATGCCACGCTGGAGCTGAACCCGATGTCCGATGTCGAACGCGATGTGATGGAGTACGACGTCGTGACGGTCGGCGCGGGCCCTGCGGGTCTCGCGTTCGCCATCCGGCTGAAGCAGCTCAACCCGGATGTCTCGGTCTGCGTGATCGAGAAGGCCAGCACCATCGGCGCGCACATCCTGTCGGGCGCCGTGATCGAACCGGCGCCGCTGGACGCGCTGCTCCCGGGCTGGCGCGACAATCCGCCGCCGGTCTGCGTGCCGGCCACGGACGATGAGTTCTGGTACTTCAGCAAGGACGGTGGCCGCAAGTTCCCGATCGTGCCGCCCGGGATGCGCAACCACGGCAACTTCATCGTATCGCTCGGCGCCATGTGCGCCTGGCTGGCGCCGCAGGCCGAAGCGCTGGGCGTCGAGATCTATCCGGGCTTCGCTGCCGCCGAAACATTGCATGACGACGACGGCAAGGTCGTTGGCGTGCGCATCGGCGACATGGGCATCGCGAAGGACGGCACGCACAAATCCGGTTACACGCAGGGCATCGACATCCGCGCCAAGGTCACCGTGCTGGCCGAAGGCGCGCGCGGCCACTTGACCAAGCGACTGGTGAAGCGCTTCACACTGGACAAGGACAGCGACCCGCAGGCGTACTCGATCGGCATCAAGGAGCTGTGGCAGGTGCCCGAAGGCCGCGTCACCCCGGGCAAGATCGTGCACACGCTCGGCTGGCCGGCCAGCAACGACATCTACGGGGGCAGCTTCCTCTACCATTTGGAGAACAACCAGATCGCGCTCGGTTACGTCAGCGGCCTGGACTACAAGGACCCCGAGTACAAACCATGGGAGGCCTTCCAGCAGTGGAAGAACCACCCGCTGATCAAACCGATCCTTGAAGGCGGCAGCATTCTTTCCGCCGGCGCGCGCGCCATCGTCACTGGCGGCTGGCAGTCGCTGCCGAAGGTGGAGATGCCCGGCGCCCTGCTGATCGGCGACACCGCCGGCCTGCTCAACGTGCCCAAGATCAAGGGCACGCACCAGGCGATCCGCAGCGGCATGCTGGCAGCCGAGCACCTGGTGTCGTCGCAGCTGGCGCCCGAGGGTTTCGACGCGAAACTGCGCGCATCCGATGCGGTGGCCGAATTGAAGTCCGTCCGCAACATCAAGCCCGGCTTCAAGAAAGGCCTGTGGTTCGGCATGGCCAACGCCGCGTGGGAAACCGCCGTCGGTGGTCGTTCGCCGTGGACACTGAAAGTCACGCCTGACTGGTCCTCGCTCGACAAGATCGGCGAATACGAAGAACCCAGCCGCGACTACGTGGACCGTACGCTCGCCCCGCGCGACCGCCTGCAGGGCGTCTACTACGCCGCCACCGAACACGACGAGGACCAGCCCGTGCACCTGCGCGTGCACGACACCTCTGTCTGCGTCACCCGCTGCGCCGCCGAATACGACAACCCCTGCACACGCTTCTGCCCGGCAGGCGTGTACGAGATCGTCGACGACGGCACCGGCAAGCGCCTGCAGATCAATGCAGCCAACTGCGTGCACTGCAAGACCTGCGACATCAAGGACCCCTACCAGATCATCGACTGGGTGACGCCGGAAGGCGGCTCGGGGCCGAATTACCAGAATCTGTGATTGCGGCTACCGCCGCGATACGTTCGCGGCGGTATCTGACTCGTCGGATGGAGCAGCGTCAGAGCGTGGGATCAAATGGCTGCCAGGTTCCCGAGTAAGCTTCAACGGTCACGACATAACCGGACGTGCCGTTCGAGATCCATTTGCTGAGATAGTTGCCCCACGGCTTACGCAGATCGAAGATGAAGTCGACCCTGCCGTCGGCATTAAAATCACCCTTGGCGGCAGCGACAAATTCGGCATCGCTCAAAGTCCCCATATGGGTGCTCGAAACGAAAGTCGGACCGTTCATCGTCCAGTACGCCAGATCCCTACCCGAGCGCCACAGCAACTCTGCCTTGCCGTCTCCGGTAACGTCCGCCATGGTGAAGGGCACCCAAGCGCCGGCGTAAGCTTCAGTGCTTACGTTGAAGCCTCCTTGGCCATTGCTGACCCACTTGCGCAGGTAGTTTCCCCACGGCTTGCGCAAGTCGAAGATCAGGTCCGCGCGACCATCGCTGTTCAGATCACCGCTTCCGACAAGGGCAAAGTCCGCTTCGCCGAGATTGCCGGCGTACACGCTCGACTCCATGGTCGCGCCGTTCATAATCCAGTACACGACATCAGCTCCGGAGCGCCAGAGCAGCTCACTCTTGCCGTCGCCGTTCACGTCCGCAGCGCCGAACGGAACCCAGCTACCGCCATAGGGCATGCCATGCGTAGTGTACGAAGTTCCGCTGCTGATCCAGAAAAGCAGGTAGTTTCCGGACGGCTTGCGCGCATCAAACACCAGATCCGCCTTGCCATCGCCATTCAGATCGCCGGTCGCGATGGGAGAGAGCGCAGCGTCACCCGTGTTCCCCCAATATTTGGTGGAAGCGGCATTGGCGCCATTCATTTCCCAATACACCACATCGTTACCGGACTTCCACAGCAGCTCGCTCTTGCCGTCACCAGTCAAGTCATTGCTAATGTCCTTGCCGATGAAGGGCACAACGGTCGCCCTGAACTGCGCTACTACCGGAATCGTCTGATTCAAGCTTCGCGCATTGTCCTCGCTGTTCGCCACGCCACACGCGAGGTTGCCCGCACCACCACAGGTGCTCTTGAGCGGCGTCGAGAAGATGCGATGTGCAATCTGCCCGGTATCGCCATAAGCCATCACCGTATAGAAATTGCCGGCGGCAGCCGACGTCTTGTAGCCAAAAGAATATGGGTAACGGCCATACTGAAGAACCGTGGTGCCATTGGGCCCCGGGGCTGTGGAGTTGGCACGATCATGTGCCGAACCCATCAGATGCGCGGCTTCGTGCACCAACGTCTCGTCGGCGCAGTAGTACGTCTTGCCATCGGTGCCGGTGTCGTAACCATCGCTGATCACGGCATAGCCCCAAGCCGCGTCCGCCGACGTGATGTCCCTCTGGTCTGCACCGTTCAACCACGCGATGCCGCAACCTTCGTTTTCCGGCGTGTTGAACTTGCGCACCAGAATCGCGATGTCGGCACCGTATTGGTCACGCGCCGTCCGCAGGGGTGCCAAGCTGGCCGGTATGGTGACGGGTGAGTTGCCCGTGCTACCGGTCAATTCCCGCAGCGCTGTCTGATTGGTGTTGGTATCGGTGTAGTTGACCTGCAAGGCGTTCACGATTCGCAGGTAGCCATTGACGTCGCTGTTGGCGAAGGCTTGGTTGCCTACCTGGACCAGGAACACCAGACGCGTCGCGGCACCGGAAGCTCCGCCGTTGGCCGTCGCAAACTCAGGGGTGTAGCCGACCGCGACGTCGATCGTATTGGCTGCCGTAGGCGGCGCTGCCTGCGCCACTGCGGTGGCGCTCTGGCTGACCTGCGCCGACTGGCCGACGGCCGCCGCCATGGACGAGCGCAGCGAAGCTGCCTCAGGCACCATGATGTCGACATGACCCTGGGTTGCGGACACAACCTTGGACGGATCGGTCTGCACCGCGAACACCTTGCCATTGCGGGTCAGCAGACTCAGGGCCGGCTTGCCGCTGGCTTGCGGAATCGAGCCGAACACGGCCTTCTCACCGAACGTGATGATGGCTTCCTGCATCGGATCGCCGCCAACCACCCGGCCGATCCACGTCCAGTTGCCGTCGATCTCTTCAACGTGGCGCTCGTAGCGCAGCTTGACCTGGCTGCCATCCGGCGAGGGAACGGTCATTTCGCCGGTGGCGATGCCCTTGAAGGCGTGGGCTTCGCTGATGGCCGTCGGGTACCAGGTGTAGGCACCTTCCTGCTTGGTTGGCGCCGCTTTATTGGGGTAGGACAACAACGAACCGCGGTCAGGCGCGTTGGCGATGGACGCCCCGATCGCACGAGCCAGGGGGAGCGACGTCGGCAGGCTGCCGGTCGCCTTGCTTGCGGCAACACCACGCATCCCTGCCACGCCCGATTCAGGGCTTTCCCCACTGCACCCGGCCAAAACCAACATCAAGGCGCAAGCGCCGACCCGGAGTTTCATACGTACGCCTCTGAAAAAAAACGGATAGAGCCCCTGAGCTAACACTATAGCCCAGCCGCCGGGCCACAAATAGCCAACGGGTTCGCCTCTCCGCGTTATCGGCCAGAAAGCGTACAGCTGGAAGTCAGACGTGCACCATCGCGCATTGCAACCGGACCTGCATCACGGCATGGCGTGCTTCAGTGACCAGACCGGAAAGGCACGCCGGTTTTCGCGGCGAGCTCCGCTTCGGTCACGCCATCGGCCATCTCCATCAGCGCCAGTCCGTAGGGGGTGACATCGAAAACGGCCAGGTCCGTGATGATCCTGTCAACAACCCCCACCCCCGTCAGCGGCAGGTCGCACTGGGGCAGGATCTTGTGGCTCCCGTCCTTGGCAACGTGCTCCATCAGCACCACGATGCGCTTGACGCCGGCCACCAGGTCCATGGCGCCGCCCATGCCCTTGACCATCTTGCCCGGGACCATCCAGTTGGCCAGGTCGCCCTTGTCGGTGACCTGCATGGCGCCCAGCACGGCCAGATCGATGTGGCCGCCGCGGATCATGGCGAAGGAATCGTGGCTGCCGAAGTAGCTGGCACCGGCGCGGGCCGTGACGGTCTGCTTGCCGGCGTTGATCAGGTCGGCGTCGACCTCGTCCTCGGTCGGGAACGGACCGATGCCCAGCAGGCCGTTCTCGGACTGCAGCCACACGTCCATGCCGGCCGGAATATGGTTCGCGACCAGGGTCGGCAGGCCGATGCCCAGGTTCACGTAGGCGCCGTCGGTCAGTTCGCGGGCGGCGCGCTGCGCCATTTCATCGCGGGTCCAGGGCATCACTTGTCTCCTTGGCGGACGGTGCGCTGCTCGATGCGCTTCTCGGGGGACGGGTTGTGGACGATGCGGTCCACGTAGATGCCGGGCAGGTGAACGTGGTCGGGATCGATGGTGCCGATTTCCACCACTTCCTCGACCTCCGCGATGCAGACCTTGCCGGCCATGGCGCAAGCCGGGTTGAAGTTGCGCGCTGTCTTGCGGAAGACCAGGTTGCCGGCCTTGTCGGCCTTCCATGCCTTGACCAGCGATACGTCGGCCGCCAGCGCGGTTTCCATCACATACCAATGCTCGCCGAACTGACGGGTTTCCTTGCCTTCGGCAACAACCGTGCCGTAGCCGGTGCGGGTGAAGAACGCCGGGATCCCTGCGCCGCCTGCGCGCAGGCGCTCGGCCAGCGTGCCCTGCGGGTTGAATTCCAGTTCCAGTTCGCCCGAAAGGAATTGGCGCTCGAATTCCTTGTTTTCGCCCACGTAGGACGAAATCATCTTCTTGATCTGCCGGGTTTCCAGCAGCAGGCCCAGGCCGAAGCCGTCCACGCCCGCGTTGTTGGAGATCGCCGTCAACCCCTTCGCGCCGCTGTCCCGCAGCGCGCCGATCAGCGCCTCGGGGATGCCGCACAGGCCGAAGCCGCCAACCGCCAGCGTCTGGCCATCGGCCACCACGCCCTGCAGTGCGGCCGCGGCACTGGGATATAGCTTCTGCTTGCCTCCGGAGGCCGGGTTACCCGCCATGGCGTGATCCATTCGTTGAGGAAGCCTGCATTCTACCCACGCCCCCAAGGGCCACACAGGTACTTTCGGTCAATGGGAATCCGGCACCGGACGTGCGCGTACACTTGCCCGCATGAAGACCCTAGCGCTTGTCACCGCTGTCGCCGCGACCGGCCACGACGATGATCTCGTCCCGCTGCTCGAAGCCTGCGCCGATGCAGGTTTCCACCCGCGCGCCGTGGCCTGGGACGACCCTACCGTGAACTGGGCGCGCTTCGACGCGGTCCTGCTGCGTTCGCCCTGGGACTATACCGAGCGACTGCCCGGGTTCCTGGCCTGGTGCGAGCACGTGGACCGGGTCACGCACCTGATGAATCCGTTGAATGTCGTGCGCTGGAACACCGACAAGCATTACCTCGCGGACCTGGCGACCGTCGGCATCCCGACCGTCCCCACCCACTTCGTCGAACCCGATGCCGAACCCATGGAAGCGCTCTCAGCCTTCCTGGAGGCATTCGACTGCCCGGAGTTCGTCGTCAAACCGGCCGTCAGTGCTGGCGCCCGGGATACCCATCGCTACGCGCGCGACCAGCAGTTCGCGGCCGGCAACCATGTCGCGCGCCTGCTCGACCAGGAGCGGAGCGTGATGTTGCAGCCCTACATCGCCTCGGTGGATGAGCAGGGTGAAACCGCGCTGCTCTACTTCGGCGGGCGTTTCAGTCACGCGGCCCGCAAGGGCGCCCAGTTGGCAGCCGGCGAAGGCGCGCGCCAGGCGCCGATGGCGTTGGGCGACATCCTGCCGGGCAAGGCCACCCAGGCCGAGGAAGCGCTGGCCGAACGGGTGCTCGCCGCCACGGCGCGCCTGCGCCAACTGGACACACCGCTGTCTTATGCACGCATCGACCTGCTGATCGACGCCGAAGGCCAGCCCCGCCTGCTTGAGCTGGAACTGACCGAACCCTCGCTGTTCTTCGCCCAGGCGCCCGGCAGCGCGGCACGTTTTGCCGGTGTTCTGGCGGAACATCTGGCGGACGGCACCGTACGGGCTCGCATGGCCCCCGCCTGACGGCTAAAATCCCAAGTCTGCCCTCGGCCAGCCGCCGCGGCCGGGCCTCACCGTCGCATACAGGAATTCCCGCAGGATGAAGATTCTCGTCGCCTACAAGCGCGTGGTGGACTACAACGTCCGCATCCAGGTCAAGCCGGACGGCTCCGGCGTGGTCACTGACGGCGTCAAGCTGTCCCCCAATCCCTTCGACGAGATCGCGCTGGAAGAGGCCCTGCGCCTGCGCGACAAGGGCATCGCCACCGAGGTCGTGGTCGCCACCATCGCCCCCGCCGACGCCCAGGCCCACCTGCGCAACGGTCTGGCCATGGGCGCCAACCGCGCCGTCCACGTGGTCACCGACCAGGCCATCCAGCCGCTGACCGCCGCCCGCACGCTGCTGAAGCTGGTCGAGAAGGAATCGCCGGACCTGGTCATCCTCGGCAAGCAGGCCATCGACGACGACGCCAACCAGACCGGCCAGATGCTGGCCACGCTGTGGGGTCGCCCACAGGCGACCTTCGCCGGCAAGCTCGACATCGCCGACGGCAAGGCCACGGTGGTGCGTGAAGTCGACGCAGGCCTGGAGACGCTGGACGTCGACCTGCCGGCAGTGGTCACCACTGACCTGCGCCTCAACGAGCCGCGCTTCATCAAGTTGCCCGACATCATGAAGGCGAAGAGCAAGCCGCTGGAAACGCTGCAGCTGGCCGACCTCGGCGTCGAATCCGCCGACACCCACAAGACCACGCACTACGCCCCGCCGGCCAAGCGCAGCAAGGGTGTCATGGTGAAGGACGCGGCCGAGCTGGTCGCCGCACTCAAGCAGAAGGGGTTGCTGTAATGGCCAAGGTTCTCGTCATCGCCGAACACCTGGACGGCAAGCTCAACGCCTCCACCGCCAAGACCGTCAGCGCCGCCGCCGCCGTGAAGGCCGATGCCATCGACGTGGTCGTGTTGGCCGCCGACCCCACGGCCGTCGCCGCCGAAGCCGCGCAGATCGCCGGCGTCGCCAAGGTGCTGGCCGTCGCCAACGCCGCCAACGCGAATGCCATCGCACAGGTACTGGCCCCGCAGATCGCGAAGCTCGCCGCAGGCTACACGCACGTGTTCGCCCCATCGACCACGTTCGGCAAGGACCTGCTGCCCTGCGTCGCCGCCCTCCTCGGCGTCAACCAGGTCTCCGACCTGATGGCCGTGGAAGGCCCGCACACCTTCAAGCGCCCGATCTACGCTGGCAATGCGATCATCACCGTCGAGACCCCGGCCGACCAGACCGTCGTCGCCACCGTGCGTACGGCCTCGTGGCCGGAAGCCGCCAAGGGTGGAAGCGCAACGGTCGAAGCCGCCAGGGCGGATGCGGTCCTGCCGACGCATACGCGTTATGTCGGCCTCGCCGCCGGCAAGTCCGACCGCCCCGACCTGCAGAGCGCCAAGCGCGTCGTCTCCGGTGGTCGCGGCGTGGGCTCGGCCGAGAACTTCAAGGTGATCTACGCCCTGGCCGACAAGCTGGGCGCCGCCGTCGGCGCCTCGCGTGCCGCGGTCGATGCCGGCTACGTGCCGAACGAACTGCAGGTCGGCCAGACCGGCAAGATCATCGCCCCCGAGCTGTACGTGGCTGTCGGCATCTCCGGCGCCATCCAGCACCTGACCGGCATCAAGGACGCAGGCACCATCGTGGCGATCAACAAGGACGGCGAAGCGCCGATCTTCGAAATCGCCGACATTGGACTCGTTGGCGATCTGTTCCAGTTGCTGCCCGATCTGGAAAGCGCCCTCGGCTAGATGGACCGGGGCTGCTCGAATCTCTACCCTTCGCCTCAATGGCTTTCAAGGACCTACTGACATGAAGCTCCAACTCTCGCTAGTTCTGATCGCGACACTGGCCGTTTCCGCATGCAGCAAGCCGGCGGAAGCCCCTTCTGCGGACCCGCAGTCCGCCGTGCCACCAGCGGCGACGCCGGCAACGGACCCCAGTGCGACTGGACCTGCGCCGCTCGCTCTCGATCCTACTTTCTCGATCGATCCGCCCAGCATGGCAGACTGCAACAACGTCGTCGGAACCGTACGATGGGATGTACGTTCCAAGCATCCGACAACGAGCGACGTCGAGATCATGGTCGGGCCCGAGGACGCGACTGCGACACTCTTCGCCGCTGGCGGCGCCTTCGGCGAGGCCCAGACCGGTCAGTGGACGGCGCCTGGCGCGATCTTCAGGCTGCGCGACAAGGCGTCGGGCGCCGAATTGGCGCGCACGACGGTCGCCGGACCCGATTGCCCCGCCAATTGACGGCTGAGCCGCGAGCGCACCGTCAACGGTCGCATCGTCGGCTCTTTCCGCCCAACAGAGTTTGGTACCTTGGCTGCAGAAGCCATCGACGCGCCTCGACGGGCGCGTTGATGCCACATGGTCGCTGCACCGGCGGGCGCACCCTCGGCCCAACAGGGAGCGCAAGGCGTTGTGCAGCCGCCATGGAACGCACGCACACCTCCGATGGAGTTCATAGTTTGATGTCCGCAACCGTGCCGCTGTCGCCATGATCGTAGGAAGGGGAATGCTGGCGCGCAGTTTCGCGGAGCGCTATGCCAACAAGGATCACTTGCTGATCTTCGCCTCCGGCGTGTCCAACTCTGCGGAGTCGGATCCGAGCGAGTTCGGACGCGAGCGGAGAGCGCTTGAGGCCGAACTCGCCAAGGGCTATCGCCGCAGCGTCTACTTCGGGAGCTGCGGGGTGGCCGATCGCGTCGGCAACGACACGCCGTACATGAATCACAAGCGTGCGATGGAGTCGATAGTGCAATCGACCCGCGGCGGCCTGGTACTTCGCCTGCCCCAAGTCGTAGGACGCACCGACAATCCCAACACGCTTACCAACTTTCTGCGTGACAGGATCCTATCGGGCGAATCCTTTCAAGTCTGGTCGCGGGCCGAGCGCAACCTCATCGACATTGACGATGTCGTAGCGATAGCGTCCGCGATGATCGAATGCGAGGAGCAGATCCCGGCGGTGGTCAACATCGCCGCAGAGAGGTCCGTCCCCATGCCCGCGATCGTAGCGATATTTGAGGAAGCGCTCGGCCGGAAGGCAAATTTCGACCTGAAAGACCAGGGCACTCCTTTCCCCATCGAATCGGCCTACGCGAACAGGGTGGGACGCGAGCTCGGCATCGACTTGGGCTCAAACTACGCCGAGCGGGTGATCAGGAAGTACTATGGACAAGAGTAAGCAGATTGACGTTTCAGTGGTCATTCCGGTCTACGGCAGCGCGAGCATACTGCCCCAACTGGTGGCGCGCCTCCAGGAAGTCCTGGAACCTGCGTTCGGTCACAGCGGCTACGAAGCGGTGCTCGTGCACGACTGCGGCCCCGACAACAGCTGGCACGTCATAGAAGGATTGGCCAAGGAACGGCCATGGCTCGTCGGCATCGATCTGCGCAAGAACGCCGGACAGCACAACGCGATCATGGCCGGACTGGGCGTCGCGCGCGGACGGCACATCGTCACCATGGACGACGACCTGCAACATGATCCGGCGGATGTTTCCCGCATCGTCGACAAGCTTCGGGAAGGTTTCGATCTGTGCTACGTGCAATTCGAGCGGCGCCAGCACGTGCTTTGGAAGCGCGCGGGCAGTTGGTTCAACGATTTCGTCGCCAGGCGCCTGTTGAAGAAACCCAAGGGACTGTATCTGTCGCCCTTCCGTGGCATGCTCGACGAAGTTCGCGACGAAGTCCTGCGCTACGAAGGACCATTCGTCTATGTGGATGGGCTTCTCTTGCAGAGCACTTCCAGTATCGCAACCATTTCGGCACGCCACCATTCGCGCAGCGATGGGCAGTCGGGATACAGCCTGAAGAAGTCCGTTTCGCTTTGGATGCAGATGGCGACGAGCTTCTCCGTCGCTCCTCTGAGATTCGTTTCGATCGCTGGAATCTGTGCGTCTTTCATCGGATTCCTGCTTGCGATCGTGGTCATAGTCAAGAAGCTGTCGACTCCAGACTTGGCTGTGGGCTGGGCGTCGCTGATTATTGCGGTCCTGATGATGGGGGGGCTGCAGCTGCTGGGCCTCGGTGCGATCGGAGAGTACACAGGGCGCGTCCTGCTCAGTCTCAACCGGCGACCGCAATACCTCATCCGCCGTTCCGTGAACGTGGACGCACGCGTGTCGGATGATCAGGTCGTTAGCTAGACTGCTGGCCGACGACGGGCTGATGGGGAGGGCGATTCGTTTCGCACTCGTCGGTGGCGTCAGCACGCTTGCGCATGCGCTCCTCACGCACTTGGCGGTTAGCCGGTGGCAGATGGCACCTGCGATGGCGACCGTAGTCGGCTACCTGCTGGCTATTCCACTCAACTTCCTGTTGCAGCGGACTTTCACCTTCCGGTCCGGCCAGTCGCTACGTCACGAACTGCCGAAGTATCTTCTGGTGCATGGCCTCAACATCGGCGGGTCTTTCCTGATCATGTACCTGATCGCCGACGTCGCTGGTGCCGACTACAGGTGGGGAATCCTGGCAAACATGGTGGTGGTGCCCGCCATGGTTTTCACGGCCATGAACGTTTGGGTCTTTCGACGCGCACGGAGTTAGAATCTCGGCCTGTCCAGGTCAATCGCAGGACGGTTCCGTGCGTAGCCTCGCGAGGATCGCGCCCCCGCGGCCGCGGCGGAAGATGAATTCGCCTCCGGCAGGCATCCAGGCACCTGTCGTCATCGATCCCGAGCCGCCAGCTTCCGCCCACAGTTTTGCGGGCTCTCCTGGCCCTTTCACTTCGATCGCCAGAGGCCCTGGGCTGCCGCTCCAGGTGACGGTGGCCACGCCGTTTGCACGCTGCGCACAGAACGTCTTTGCATCCAGTATCAACCGAACCGTGCCCCCGCCGTCGAGCGATGTCATCGTGCCTTGAGTCGGCGCCAGCTTCCAGACCACGTAACGATCGTCTTCATACGCGATCGATGCACTTCCATCGGCGGAGCGTTGCTCCATGGCGACTCGCACCAAGTCAGGCGCGTATCCCGGAGCGACGTTCTTCGGCATGAGCAGGTACTGGATGCCGGCTTGGTCGAGATAGGCACCAAAGCTTTGAGATGAGGCCAGAATCGAAGGATTCTGCCATCCGAATCCTTCGATGGGCTCGTACTGCACCGGCAACCACCAGCCTACGGGCATGCTGGTATCGACCCCTGCCGGCTCCACACCGACCACGCGGGTACCTGGCGACATTCCCGCGAAGAATCGGTCCACGCCTCGCAATCCCGCTGCAGCCACATTCGCCTCGCGCCTCTGCGCCAGCTCGAATGGCAGCCGCTTTATATCCAGATCGAAAGGGCGTGTACCAGGCCCCCAAGAACCCGTGACGAATGAAATCGCCGCACCCGCGACGGCAAGCCATGCAAGCAGCAACACCAGCAAGCAGCGACGCGCCCCGTCCGTCATTCCCTCTGCGACAGCGAGCCCCCAGAGTCCTAGCGCTATCAGAGGAACAATGAAGTAGTTACCGTCTCCTGCTGGCACCAGGAATTTGTAGCCGAACATCATCGCGAAAAAGCTCAGCCCGAGTGAAAGCAACATGAGCATCGCGCCACTACGGCCGCGCAGGAACGGCTGGCGTCCTCCCAGCAACAGGACAGCGATGGGTACGAACAACCAGAAGTTGGCTGTCCAGGTGATCAACAAATGTGGGTACTGCGCAGGCTGGAACAGGATGCCCCACAATCCATCCAGTAGCGGGAGGCGCCCCCCCTCGCTGGGCGGCAGCAGACCGGCGGGTTCGTGCAACTGCATGCCAGCCATCAACTGCAGCTTGACCACTGGATCCGGCGCGATGAGCATCAACCCGGAAATCAGCACATTGCGTGCGAACACGGCAGAGGTGAGCGCAACCATTCCCGCAGCCAGGACGATTCCCGGAACGTGCATAAGTCCCACACCCCGACGTTGAATGACGCTCCAGGTCAGCATCAATGTCAGCAGCGCTGCGTAAGGCAGGTTGGCCAACCGCGATAACACGCCTAACGCGATGCTGGTGACGCCGACCCAAAACCAGAGGCCACCGTGCCCGTTTCTGTAGCGAAGGATCGCAAGGATGCAGACCATTAGCATCCATGCCGAAAACGCGTCGCCCTTCGCGGTAATGGCGATGTTGGCCAGGGCGGGCAAGGTCGCGAGCAAGACGCCGCCCCACAGCCGTAGCGTGCGGCCGACGCCAAGGTTTCGTAGCACCTCCACGACCGTAAGGACGAGTAAACCCCAGCTCGCAACTCCCAACCCGAACACCAGCGAAGTACTGCCCAGGCCAGAGAAGGGCAGCCCAAGCGACTCATAAAGCTTGGGATAGTGATGGACTACGGCGACCAGCCCTTGGGACTGGAAAAGACTGCCGCCGCCAACAAGTACCTCATCGGCCTGCAAGCCGTACCACATGGAATCGTAGTCGATCGCCACGGACGCTTTCGCGAACATTGCGAGGCAGAACGCCGCCAGCAGGCCGACGGCCGCCCGATCCAACCAGTTTCGCGGTTGCAGCGCCGTCGCGGCAATGGTCGCCAAGCGTTTGCCCCGATAGACGGCCAGCGCCACCCCCAGTACCGCGACCGTAAGCAAGCGGATACCCGGCAGCGAGGACATGCCTATCGCAGCGGTCGCCCACAGGATCAGCGCCCAGCAGACCACGCCCAGCACGCCTGCAACCACCGGATCATCGGATGCCGTCGACTGAGGGAACATCCGCTCCAGTGCGGCTTGCGCTAGCCGACCCAGGGCAAATATCCCTTCCAGGTACAAGTAGACGGCCAGAATAGCCAAGTCTATGCCATGCCTGCGCGCGTAGAACTCGGCCGCCAGGGCGGCCAACAACCAACCTAGCGGCGCGCGGCGCAAACCCAGGGCAAGCGTGAATAGGAGCGAGAGCACAACGACTTCGGCCCCGCCCTGCCAAGCGGCCGGCTGCGCGACGTGCCACATGAAGGGACCATCCACCAGGAGCGAACGGATGGGCAGCCAAACACAAACCGCCGCACAAACAATTGCCAATGCGAAACGGCCGACCATCAATGTCTTCATGTGGAAGTGCGTCGATTACTTGAACGCTACGAGCGTCCAAAGGTGATCCATCATACCCATGCCCGGATGCCAAGGAAGCGTCATGCCGGCATGGAAGAAACCGCATTCTCTCACGACTTCCAGCAAATCCCAGCCGAAATGGTAGAAGCAAAGGATGCCAGCCCCATCCACCGGATCGCCGTGATACTCGGGCGTCACAAAATGATGTATCTCACCAGAACCGTCCACGCGAGCGCGGACGAGCGTGGTGGCATAGGAGAATACGAAAGGCACGGTAACAACCAGCATGCCCCCTGGACGCAGTACCCGAGCAAACTCCGCCAGAGCCGCACGATAATCCGGCACATGTTCAAGTACATCAAAGCTCGCAACACAGTCCAGCGATTCATTCCCGAAGGTCAGTCCGGTCACGTCTTCCACCCGGATATCACCCTCGCCGCCAAGGTCGCGAAAGTACTGCTGCAACTTCCGCTCGGAATCTTGATCCCTTACGTACTCACTTCCGATCGCGGAGCGCGCGTTGCGCTGCAACCAAACGAACGGTCGCGATGCCTGCTCGGTGAGATACACGCCGGAGGTCTGTAGGTCCATCCGGTTTCTTATCAGTTCCAAGGCCCCGCGCACGCGTGCGTTGATGCCGCAACGGGTGCACACCAGGTCTTCCCTCAGGCTGATCGAAGCCGGCTCGTCTTGCCGGGCCACCGAGAACTCCGACGCTTCGCCGCAGAGTCCGCACCAACCAACCCAGCATTGGGTGCGTACCAGCGCCCTGAACTCCTGCTCCATCCTCCAGCGGGCATCGTATACGGATCGTTCGCATTCCAGTCGGCGCTCCCAGTCTGCCTGAGACGTAAAGACCGGGACGCGCACTCCACCAGCGACTTGCGAAATCATCAGATCCGGAAAAGCCGACATGCACGCCCCCTTTATGACATGGTCAACGAAAACTCGATGGTCTTTCAGTAAGCGCGCGCACTCTCTCGTCCGAGGATCTGCATGACCGTCCCCATGCGACTGTCGGCGAGCAGGGCGAGGTTCGCCGACGGAGCCGACCAGATCCTGTCGCCGATCGCAATCTCCTGACCCACCTCGCCAAGTGGCCGCTCGATGACAAACGCCCACGACTTGCCGGGCACCGGGTGCACTACGAAGCCCTCGACAGCGAAAATTCGCTGGGCAGCCTTCACCGACCAACAAGTGATATGGCCACGCCCGTAAGGATCCAGGTAACCCGGATCTTCGCATCGCACGTAGTCGGTCAGCCCGGTGTTGAACATGAACAGCGAACCTGGAACAGACGCTACCCGCATCGCGGCAGCGAGACCGCGGGCCATCTGCGGCGTAAGGTGCTCCAGCACCTCGATGCAGACACCGCACTCGAACGTGAGCCCGAGATCCTTCAGGTCCGCACAGTGGTAGTTCGGGTGCTTTGACCGTTCCTCTTCCCGAGGCGGGAATTTCTCTACGCCGAATAGCTTGTCAGCATGATCCGGCAAGTACAGCGACAGTGCCTCCAGCAGAATCCCCGGGCCAGTGCCAACATCGATGAATCGCTGTATTGGCACCCGACAGTACAGGATCGCCTCGGCGCAGCGCGCCAGGGATGACCCGTAGGAGCGATCGCGCGCGGAGGCGAGTTCGTTCTGCCAATACTCTTCATCGTAACGGCGCAACGGCTCGCCGCGGTCGACCCTTTCGAGCAGAGAGGGGTCGGCGAAGATGAAGTCGCAGACCCTGCACTCGAAATAGAGGACGTGATCCACGATGGTGAATTCACTCGCCTCATCCTGGCATAGCGGACAGGCTCGACGAGTTGCCATTGGTAACATGATCGTGCTTCTCCTAACTATCGTTCTAAGGACAATAACTCTTGAGATCGTCCAATACATCACTCAGTCGCCACACCGGTAGTACTGGAGCCAACGAGGGCTCCGCGGCGCCGACGACCTTATACAGGCGTCGAAGTCCTGCCGCTCGACCAGCTGCGATATCGCTTCCTTTATCCCCCACCAATGCCGATGCCGCCAAGTCTGACGCGAACCTCCGCTGCGCTTCAATCAACATGCCCGGCGCCGGCTTTCGGCAGGGACACTCGACCCTGAGAGGACCCAGGCCAGCCTCGGGATGGTGCGGGCAATATATAGTTGCGGTAAGCCGTATTCCGTGCTGGCGAAAGGCCTGATGCACCCACGAGGTGTAGTCGAGGAACTGCGCTTCGGAGTAGTACCCGCGTGCGATACCCGCTTGGTTGGTCACCACAAGCAGTCGATAGCCCAACTGCTGAGCGCCGCGGCACAGGTCGAATATGCCGTCCACCCACTCGGTGTCGCTCGGTGTGGAGACGTAACCGTGATCCACGTTTATGACTCCATCTCGGTCGAGAAACAAAGCAGGGCTCTGCTCGAACAAGACAGGCTCCTCGGGATCAACGAACACACCCGGATGCGGGGCGGCGATCATGGCTCCGCCCCGAACAGCGACTGTGAGCGCAGGTAGTCCTCAGGAACGCCGATATCGATGAAACCGTCGGTGTCGGTCATCCCGACCACCAGGCCCGCCTCGGCGCGCGGCGCCAGGACGTCCGATTCGAACGAAAAGCTACCAGCGGGCAGGGCGCGCAGCGTCTCATCCGGCAGGTAATAACAGCCGGCGTTGATCCAGCCAGGCCCCATGGCGCCCTTCTCGTGGAAGCGGCGCACATGTGCGCCTTCCAGCCCAACCGCGCCATACCGGCACACGTCGTCTACCCGCGCCAGCGCCATGCCGATGCTCCCATGCTCGCGGGCAAGTGCTTCCAGCTCAGTCAGCGTGTAGTCCAGATAGGTATCACCGTTAATCACGTGGACACCGAAGTCGCCCACGTGCTCCGCGGCCAGTGCAATGGCCCCCCCGGTACCCAGGGGTTGCGTTTCGACCGAGTGCACCAGCTCGAGATCACCGAACCTGCCGCCGAACACTTGCTCGATCTTCTCCGCCATGTAGCCGGTCGCTAGAACGACGCGACGCATCCCTTCACGCTCGAGGCGGCGCAGGATCCACTCCAGAAAGGGGCGCCCGGCGACCGGCGCCATCGGCTTGGGCACCTCGCTTACCAGTGTGCGCAGCCGGGTCCCGAACCCTCCCGCCAGCACGATGGCCTCGTCACTGCGCATTTTTCGGGAACATTTCCTGTTCAATCAGGGCGCAAACGATGTGGCCGATGAACTCATGACCCTCCTGGATGCGCGGTGTTTCCATCGAAGGAACGCGGAAGCAGATGTCGCTCAGGTCTGCAAGCTTGCCGCCCCCCTCGCCGGTCAATCCGATGGTACGCACCCCCTTCTCCCGCGCGGCCTGGCATGCCCTCAGGATGTTGGGTGAGTTCCCCGAAGTGGAGATTGCGAAGAACACATCGCCATCCCGGCCCAGCGCCTCCAACTGTCGGGCGAACGTGTAGTCATAACCATAGTCGTTGCCGATCGCGGTCAACGCACTCGTATCGGTGGTCAGGGCGATGGCAGGCAGGCCCGGGCGATCATAGTAGAAGCGACTCACCAGCTCCCCCGCCCAATGCTGCGCATCCGCGGCGCTTCCGCCATTTCCGGCGAACAGGATTTTCCCGCCACTACGGAGGGAAGCAACGCAGAGCGCGACGGCATCGATGATCTGCCGCTCAATGATGGCGCTTTCCGCCATGCGCCGGAAATTCTCCTGGACCTTGCCGAACTCCGCTTGGATGTATCCGTTCAATTGACCTTCCACGAACATGCTCCTGAACTTGAGAAATGCGCATCGAGAACCTGCCCGCCTGCGTCCGCCAAAGCGCGAACGAGATTGACCCGTTCGACCGGATCACAGACGAACATCATGAATCCCCCCCCGCCCGCACCGGACACCTTAGCCGCATGCGCACCGTTGCGAAATGCCAGCGCTTCCAGCTCATCGATCATGGGATTGGAGATGCTGTTGGCCATGCGCTTCTTGGCCTCCCAACCGGCCTGCATGACGCGGGCGAATCGTTTGATATCGCCCAACAGTACGGCCTCTTTCATCTGAACCGCCTCATCCTTCAACTGGAACATCGCCTGAAGAGAATCGCTCCGTCCCTCGCGTGCGTTCTTGGCTTGCTCGTCGATGATGGCCGCCGATGAGCGAGATACGCCGGTGAAGTAAAGCACCAAACTGCTTTCAAGCTCCGTCCAAACCCAATCCTTGATCCTCAACGGATTGACGATCACGCGATCGGCGGCATAGAACTCCATGAAGTTGAATCCGCCGAACGCAGCTGCGTACTGATCCTGCTTTCCACCGGTCAGAGCCAGATCCTGCCGCTCGATGACGAAAGCCAGGTGTGCCACCTCGTACTCGCCGAACGGCAGGCCGAAATACTCCGCAAAAGCCCTGACAAGCGCTACGACCATCGTGGAGGACGACCCCAGGCCAGAACCCGGTGGGGCATCCGAGGACGTGCGCACACGAAGGCCGGGGTATCTGTCTCCCAGATAGTCGCGACAGATCCGGTTATAGACACCTGCCATCAGCTGGGTGGCTCCCGCGCTACCTTCGATGGCGGCCCCAGCATCCCATTGCCCTGACTGCCCGGCGTCGACGGCATGAAACTCCACCCGACCCGAAGGCGACGCATCGATCGTGGCGTAGGCGTACTTGTCAATGGTCACATTCATGACGCAGCCACCATGCTCGTCGCTGAACGGCGATACGTCGGTGCCTCCTCCGGCCAAGCCCAAACGCAAGGGCGCGCGCGCACGAACGATCAACTGATCTCTCCTTCCATGAAACGGCCTACCTGAGCCTGTAGAGCGTGTCGCGAGAACAAACTCGCGGCGAACTCAGCGCCGGAGCGCGAGTAGGCGAGCCACCTTCGATCATCTTCCAGAAGGCCGGTGATGAAGCCGGCGATCGTGCGGGCATCATCCGCTACGTCGCAGACGCGGGCCACGCCATCAAGGCCTTGGGTGCCGGTCGTGGTCGTCACCAGCGGCAATCCTTGCTGCAAGGCTTCGACTACCTTGTTCTTTATGCCGGCGCCGTACCGCAGCGGTACGACCGCTACCCGCGATCGCCTGTAATAGCTGCGCAGCGTCTCATCATCCACGTAACCCGTGACGCGGACATTATCACTTTGCAACGCTTGGACCTCTTGGGTCGGATTCGCGCCAACCAGGTGCACGACGACCTCACGATCCGTTCTCCAGACCAAAGGCATGATTTCGTTGACGAGCCAGTAAGCAGCATCGACGTTGGGCGGATGGCCGAATCCTGCCACGAACAGAATGTCCTTACGTGCTTCCGGCAAAGCGTCCCTGCTGAACGAATCGAACGCATAGGGACTGACCGTGCGCGCGCTTGCAGTAGGCTCCAAGCTCTTCACGTCATCGACCTCGTCCTGGGATGGATAGAGCACCAGGTCGACTTGCCGCCAGATCGCCCGCTCCTGCTCTTCCATGCGACGCGCGTCGTCGTCGGCGTCCACGCGGCCCTTGACCTCGTTCTCGCGAATCATGCGACGGAAGTGCAGGTCGTGCCCGTAGTAGACAAGGCGCGCTTGGGAATGCTTGCGGATCGGCGCGATGTACGGAAGCGAGATATGCGGTCGCGACAGGAGGACGAGATCGATATCGCGGCCGAACTCGGCAACATACCGGTCAAAAGCGCCATACCAGCGCTCACCGTAGATGACCTCGACACCGAGCGCCTGTAGCTTCGGCGCGTACTGGGAGTCGTACCACAGGTTGTCCGGCCAGAACTTCACGACCCAGCCTTGCGCCACCATCGCTTCCATGAACGCCACCATGGTGCGCGATCCTGCATCTCTGTCCGGCTGCGGGATGTAGTGGTCGACGACGAGCACGACTTTCCGCGCCCAGGCCCGGTCGCGGGCGCGCAATACGTTCTCCGCATTCGGGTAGTGCGCTTCCAGGGTCTCGCACCAGCGCTCCAAGAACTTGGCCTGGTTGATCACTTGGTACGCCTTGCCTCCACTGCCCGTGTCGGTTCCGTGCGAAATTCCCTCGTGATGGATGACGACGGAGAGAGGCGTGTAGTAGACCGGCTTGCCGGCGGCTCGGAGTCGGAAGGCGAGATCAGAATCCTCGCAATACGCGGGCACGTAGTGCTCATCGAACCCGCCCAGAGCCGAGAAATCTTCAGCACGCAACAGAATGCTGGCGCCTGAACAGTAGTCGACCTCACGCACGTAGTTGAACTCATGCGCCGCAGGATCCTGTAGGCGCCCGTAGTTCCAGGCCGAGCCATCGCGCCAGATTATCCCGCCGGCTTCCTGGAGGCGGCCATCCGGGTACACGAGTTTGGAGCCGGCCATGCCTGCGCCCGGATACTGGCGGAATACGTCAAGCAGGGCATCCAGCCATCCACCCGTGACTTCGGTATCGTTGTTGAGGAAGTAGACGAACTGGCCGCGTGCGCGTTGGGCCGCCGCGTTGCACGAACGCAGGAACCCCAGATTCTCGGGATTGACGTAGTACACCAGTCCAGGAATGGACTCCAGCTCTTCCATCTCGGTGTCGCCGGACGCATCCTCGGCCACGATGATCTCCACCGGCACGGAGGGCATGTGGCTGGCGATCGAACGCAAGCAGGCGAGCGTGTACGGAAAATTCCCGTATGTCGGGATGATGATGGATACGATGGGCGCCACGACCTCGGGGAATGCCAATCCTCCCAGTGCGTCGACGCCCTCGCCGGCAATGGCGTCGATCTGCAATGTGGCAGGCAGGGGAACGACAGCGCTGTCCGGCTTCTGGCGCATCAACCAACGCTTTGCGGGCACCCGCAGGAACGACAGCCAGCGCGAGCGCGACAGGCGCGTTCCTCGCAGGGACGTGAGGATGGTCGCCCACTCTCCGCGAAGAACTCGCCCCATCATGCGCAATGGCTTGGTCATGCGCCACGACTTCGAGCCAATGAGCTGCTGCAACTGCGACCTCAGTTCGACCACTTCCCGCATATGGGCGTCGTGCTGCGCACGAGCGCTTGCCTCATGCATATGGGTGCTCGCGATCAGCGCGGCCTCCATTCGCTGGGCGGCCTCCCGCCTCAGCTCCGCCTCACGCTCCGCCATGTCCTGCTCCTGCGTCTTCAACGTCACCCTCAGCTCATCGCACTGGTCCTGCAGCTCCAGCAACGCCTTCACCTGGTCTTCCAATCGTTCGCGCATCGCTTCCAGCTCGGCCTTGAGTTGACCGACCTGCGCCCGCTCAATCCCGAGCTCATCCCGGGCAACGGACAACTCCTGGGAAAGCACTTTTTCACGAGAGTTCAACGAAGCCAGCTCGGCATCGGCGCTCTCCAGCGCCAACGCCTGCTGTTCCCGCTCGGTGACTAGCGCTGCGATCCGTTGTTGGTGTTCCTCGACCTCACCGCCCAAGCGGCGGACATGCTCGCCGGCCGAGGTCAGCTCCGCATCGAGGCGTTGTGCCCATATCGTCCGTTCGGTTACGGTCGCATCGAGCTCGTGCAGCACGCCTCTCGCCCGCTCCATCTCCAGATGGAGCGATTGAGCCCATTTCTGGGATGCCTCGAAATCGTCGATCTTCGAGCGCAGGAGACCCCCAAGTCGCACCACTTCCTTATCCTGATCCTGCGCCCAGCGGGTGCGCTCATCGACCATGGCCCGCAGTTCCGTCGCGATCTCCCGAAGCTGGCTCACTTCCGTATCGAGCGACCGCGCCCATTCCTGGCTTGCCGCGTGCTCTTCCAGCTTCAACCTGACCATCTCACCGAGTCGCTGGATCTCCTGATCCTGACCCTCGGCCCATGCTGCGATCTGGCGATGGCGTTCGTACAAATCCTCGTGCTCGGAAAAGAGTACGGAAGCAGGCCGCTGGGCTGAAGCAAGGTCTGCATTGCTCGCCAGCGCGATGAAGTAGACCGGATTGGTCATCTTCATCACCCGCGGCGAAACTTCGGTCTCTTCATCCGTCAGAGCTTCATAAAGGAGCCCGTCACCCGCGCGGGTCACCGGAACGATGGCCGACCCCACTGCGAGCCTATGGCCAAAATACTCGACGTGCGCAAACTGCCGCCGAAGCAGTGCGTCCAGCTCATTCCATTGCAGTTCCTTCACATGGAATTCGTTGTGCAGGCCTGAAAGCTCGGAGTACACCTCTTTGTTGGGCGAAGAGATCACGAGCATGCCATCCGGCCGAAGGACACGACCGATCTCGGCCAGCATCTGCTCCTGATCGAGCAGGTGCTCGATGGTCTCGAACGACACCACGACATCAAAACTCGCGTCAGCCAAGGGCAACTCGGATGCCGAGCCTTCCATGAAGGAAAGATTGGACTGCGGATAGGTGGCTCTGGCGTGCTCGATTGCCTCGGGCGAAATATCTACACCGACCACCGAAGCAGCAGTCTTCGCAAGCATGGCGCTGCCGTAGCCGGCGCCACTGGCCACATCCAAGACGGCCTTGCCCGCGACCAGGGGCGCGACCCAGGCGTAACGATGGAAATGCTCATGACGGATCTCACCTCCTTCGGTGGGAACATACCGCTCGCCCGTGAACTCCATCAGGCACCCGCCTTGGAGACATCGATCCGCAGCATGGGGATGCCGACCAGCCCATTTCGCATGGTGTTGTCGGTGGTCTTGATCTGCAATGCGTCGTGCACCCAATGATGTTGCGTATGGTCTTCTTGCGTTCCCGACGCCACCGCGACATCGAACATGTAGGTCCCGGCCGGCAGGGTCGGCATGCGGAACTGGAACGTGGCGTCGAGAGCTTCACCCGCCGCACCTCCAACGGGAGCATTCATGGTCGTCAGGTGGGTGTTGTCGCCGAACAGTCGTTGCCCCAAGCGATCCTTCAGGTAGAACCCCACGATCAGGTCGTCCAGCGACCTGATGAGCTCCGTCGAGATCCGCAAACTCACCAGTTCGCCCCCATGCAGAACGTGCAGCGGCGCGCCCAGTTCGTCGCGCAACTCCACATGGCGGATCAGCGCATCACCCGCACCGAACTCCATCCCGGTCGCTTCGGGGTCGAACTCGAACAGCTCGAATCGCGTCTTCAAGCCGAGCTCGCGCATCAGCTCATGACGCACGTCCTGCTCCCGCATCGGCGTTGCGGCCTTTCGCTCGATGTTCACGACTTCGCCCTGCAGCGCGTGCCGCGAACTGGCGTGCTGCTGCGCCAGATACGATTCCACCACCTCCCGCGATGCGCCCTCCATTTGCAAACGGCCGCCCTCCAACCAGATGGCGCGATTACACAAATTGGTTACCGCCGCCGAGTCGTGACTGACGAAAAGCAGCGTCCCCCTCTTCTGGAATTCGCGAAGGAAGCGCATGCACTTCTGCGCGAAGAACGCATCACCCACGGAGAGCGCCTCGTCCACGATAAGGATGTCGGCATCCACATGGGCGATGACGGAGAACGCGAGGCGAACAGCCATCCCGCTCGAGTAGCTTCGGACGGGTTGATCGATGAACTCGCCGATATCGGCGAACGCGAGAATACTTTGCAGGCGCTCTTCGACTTGCTCCCGGGAAAGACCGAGGATCGCGGCATTCAGAAAGACATTCTCCCTGCCGGTGAAATCAGGATTGAACCCGCTTCCCAGCTCCAACAGGGCGGCCACCTTGCCATTCACTACGACCTCGCCTTCGGTTGGCGTCAGCGTCCCCGCAATCATCTGGAGCAACGTGGATTTGCCCGAGCCGTTGCGACCTATGATGCCGAAGGTCTCACCCCTCTTGATCTCCATGTCCAGGCCACGGAGGGCCCAGAAATCCCGCGCGTATCGGCGGGTCCTCAGAAGGCCCTGCATCAGACGATGCACCGGCTTCTCGTACATCTGGTAGCACTTGCCCAACCCGCGGACAGTGATGGCCGCCTCCGGCGGTAGCTCAGAGGACATCGGCAAACCCCTTACGCAGCTTCTGGAACAACGTGAACGACAGCAACGAGAACGCCGACGCGCAAACCATGTAGATCGTCCATACGGTCCAATCGGGCCCTTTGCCCCAGATGACCACATTGCGTGCTTGGTCGATGATGAACGTGAGGGGGTTGGCGTAGAACACCCACCGGAAGTTTTCCGGGAGACTCTCGACCGGCACGATGGCAGAAGAAAGGAAGAGCATCGCAGTCGCGAGCACGCCTACAACCTGTCCAATGTCCCTGAGGTAAACGCCCAGTGCGGCGATCATCCAGCTGGTGCCGATCGTCAGCACGAACAAGGGGAGGAGTACGACCGGAAGCAGGGGCGTGGTCGCGTGCATCTGCTGATGCAAGAAAAATTTCATCAACAGCAGAACCACTACGTTCATCGCCAGGTGGAACAAAGCCGCCAATGCCATGCTCCAGGGAAGGATCTGCAGTGGGAAGAGCACTCGCTTGACGTAGTTCGTATTGGAAAGAACGAGCTGAGGTGAACGCGTCAGACATTCGGCGAAGAATCCGTGGACGATAAGCCCGACGAACAATATGAGAGTGAAATCCAGCGTACTTCCGGAAGTGCCCGGCCATCGGCCCTTGAGGATGTACCCGAATGCCAGCGTGTACACCATCAGCATCAGGAATGGGCTTATGAGAGACCAGAGCAAGCCGAAGGTGGCGCCTCGGTAACGACCGAGGATTTCGCGTTTGACCAGCTCTTTGGTCAGCACGCGGTATCGGAAAAGAGCGTCGAGCGGCCTCCCGTCGTGCCACACATGCATGCCGTCAGTTCTCACAACGCGCCCGACAGGTCGTGCTGAAGGTCTTCAAGGGCCTCAACCCCCACGCTCAACCGCACCAGCCCATCGCTGATCCCGAGCGTCTCGCGCCGTTCCACTGGCACCGACGCGTGCGTCATGACCGCAGGGTGGTTGACCAGGCTCTCCACGCCGCCGAGGGATTCGGCAAGGGTGAACAGCCTCGTGTTCTCGCAGAACTTGCGTGCCGCGTCGAAACCGCCCTTGATCACGACGGAGATGATGCCGCCATAGCCCTGCATCTGCCGGGTGGCGAGCGCGTGCTGCGGATGGGATGGCAGGCCGGGATAGATGACCCTCTCGATGGCGGGGTGCGTTTCCAGCCACTGCGCCAGCGCGAGGGCGTTGTCGCAGTGCGCCTTCATGCGCAGGTGCAGCGTCTTCAGGCCGCGCAGGGCGAGGAAGCTGTCGAAGGGGCTTTGCACGCCGCCGATGGAGTTCTGTAGGAAGGCCATCTGTTCGGCCAGTTCCGCGTCCTCGCCCACCACCACCATGCCGCCCACCATGTCGGAATGGCCATTGAGGTACTTGGTGGCGGAGTGCATGACGATGTCGGCACCCAGGGCCAACGGGCGCTGGAGCATCGGCGAGGCGAAGGTGTTGTCGACCACCACACGTACGCCATGCTTGTGCGCGATCCCGCAGATGGCGGCGATGTCGACGATCTTCAGCATGGGGTTGGTGGGCGTTTCCACCCACACCATTCGCGTTTCCGGTCGTATCGAGGACTCGAACGCCGCCAGGTCGGTCATGTCGACGAAGCTGAAATCCAGCCCCGCGGTACGTCGGCGCACGCGCTCGAAAAGGCGGTAGCTGCCGCCGTACAGGTCGTCCATCGCCACGACGTGGCTGCCGCTGTCCAGCAGTTCCAGGATCGTCGAGGTGGCCGCCATGCCGGACGCGAACGCAAAGCCGCGGCTGCCGCCCTCCAGCGCCGCCACGCAGCGTTCGTAGGCAAAGCGCGTGGGATTGTGCGTACGGGAATACTCGAAGCCCTGATGTACGCCCGGGCTGCTCTGTGCATACGTGGACGTAGCATAGATAGGGGGCATCACCGCGCCGGTGCTGGGGTCCGGAGACTGCCCACCGTGGATAGCCAGTGTACCCAAGGCAAGGTCGCCGGGCGCCCCACTGGCGGGGCTCGAAGATTGCGCCATGTTCATGTTCCTTCAAACAGCCGGGCATTCTACCAGCCGGGTCTTAACGTACCGTCCATGCGAAGACTCCGCCCGCGGGCTGGCGGGCGGGCCGTCCTCTTACTGTGCGCGCCGTCGCAGGTAGTTGAGCAGGTCGATGCGGGTGATCAGGCCAAGGAAGGCATCGCCATCCGTGATGATGGCCACCTGGCCCCGGTCGAACACCGGCAGCAGGGCCTCGATCGGGGAATGCACGTCCAGCCGGTCCAGCTTGCTGACCATGGCGGTGGAGACCGGGTCGCGGAAACGGGCTTCGTCGCCATACACGTGCAGCAGCACGTCGCTCTCGTCGACGATGCCGGCCAGCCTGTCGCCCTCCATCACCGGCAGCTGCGACACGTCGTACAGCTTCATGCGCTGGTAGGCCGTCGTCAGCAGGTCGGTCGGACTGACCACCACGGTGTCGCGCTGACTGTAGGGGCGCAGGATGAGGTCGCGCAGGTCGCCGTACTGGGGCCGGTCGATGAACCCGTTGTCCAGCATCCAGTAGTCGTTGTACATCTTGGACAGGTACTTGTTGCCGGTATCGCAGACGAATACCAGCACCTTCTTCGGCGTGGTCTGTTCGCGGCAGTACTTCAGCGCGGCCGCTAGCAGGGTGCCGGTGGACGAACCACCCAGGATGCCTTCCTTCGCCAGCAGCTCGCGGGCGGTGTGGAAACTCTCGCCGTCGCTGATCGCATAGGCCTTCTTGACCCGGCTGAAATCCGAGATCTGCGGCAGGAAGTCCTCGCCGATGCCTTCCACCAGCCAGCTGCCTGACTTGGTGCTCAACGTGCCTTCGTTGATGTACTGGGTGAGGATGGAGCCCACCGGGTCGGCCAGCACCATCTCCGTCTGCGGCGAATGCTCGGCGAAGCAGCGCGACAGGCCGGTCATCGTGCCGGAGCTGCCGCAGCCGAAGACGATGGCGTCCAGCTGGCCTTCCATCTGGCGCAGGATTTCCGGGCCGGTGCCGAACTCGTGCGCCGCCGGGTTGTCGGGGTTGCCGAACTGGTTGATGAAGTAGGCCCCAGGGGTCTCGCGCGCAATGCGCTCGGCCAGGTCCTGGTAGTACTCCGGGTGCCCCTTCGCCACGTCGGAGCGGGTCAGGATGACCTCGGCGCCCATGGCCTTCAGGTTGAAGATTTTCTCCCGGCTCATCTTGTCCGGGACCACCAGCATCAACTTGTAACCCTTCTGCTGGGCTACCAGGGCCAGGCCGATACCGGTGTTGCCGGCCGTGCCTTCCACCAGGGTCGCGCCGGGCTTCAGGTCGCCACGCTTTTCGGCGGCCTCGATCATCGACATGCCGATGCGGTCCTTGATGGACCCGCCGGGGTTGGCGCTTTCGAGCTTCAGGTAGAGGGTGCAGAGCCCGGTGTCCAGGCGCCTGGCCTGGACGATCGGCGTGTCGCCGATCAGCTCGAGTACTGAGGAGTGGATCGCCATGCGGCCGTGCATCCGGTGCGGAACGTGGCCCGGATTATCGCACTAGGGTGACGCGGACGGCGACGGCCGACGAGGCCGCCGCCGCCGCCCGCGACAAGAAAGTGGCGGGGCAGGCGTCAGTGCGGCTTGGCGTCGTAGATCCGGAGCAATCGCTCCTTGGCGTGCAGCTTCTCGCGCTTCATCTGCCCGAGGCGGTTGTCGTCGATGGGCAGTACACCCAGCTCGGCGTCGGTGACCTTCTTGTCCAGCTCGCGATGGCGCTGGTACAGCTGCTTGAACTCCGGATCGGCCTTGATGAGTGCATCGATTTCGGCCTGCGGTTGACCTTCGAACATGATCGTTACCTCCTTCAGCGGAAATACGAACGCCCCGGCCTCTGCAGGCACGGGGCGTTGGCTTGGGAGCGGAGCATCTGGCCGGCAGCGCGGGCACTTCCCACCGGAATACCCGCTGCGGCCTGGCTGCCGGCGGCGGTCTCCTGCGGGATCGGTACGGGCGTCATCGGGTCGATTCTCCGGTGAGCCAAGCGACGGGATCGCTTGGGTATACGACCCTACTCCTCACTGCCGGGCCCGACAAGGCCCGTTGCAAGTGGTTGATCCGGCAGGATTCAGCCCGTAAGAACAGGATTCAGCCCAGCCTCTCCGGAGCCTTGCAACCTCGTATAACCCCATGATTTACATGGGGTTATCAATGCGTGACGACGACTTCCAGCGCGCGGGCCTTGCTGCCGGTGCCCTTGCCTGCGCTCTGCAGGCGTGATTTCGCTACACCGGCCGCCATCAGCGCATCTCGCAGCACATCAGCCCGGCGCTGTCCGGGCGTCTGCTTGTCCCCGTAACCGTCGATGCGGGCCCGGGCCTTGGGGTTGGCCTGCAGGTAGGCGGCGAGCGCGGCAGCACTCGACGCGCCCCCGGCGGACAGCTTCGCCGAATTGGCAGCGAAGACGTCGGCGCCCAGGGTGAAGACCTCACCACGGGTTTCGAACTTAGAAGGCGGCAGCTTGGCACCCGAGACCAGTTCCGCCTCCTCGCGCGCCAGTTTCAGTTCGCGCTGACGGGCCGCACTCAGCCGGTTCGCCTGCTGGCCCGCGACGGTATCCAGCGTGATCTCCGCTTCCTGGCGCGCCAGTGCCTCGGCCTCGGCAGCCATGCGGAGGCGTTCAGTTTCCTCGGCCTGGATCTGCGCCTGCACGCGCAGGCGCTCTGCCTCCCGGCGCGCGCGCTCCGCTTCGCGGCGACTCGCTTCCACCAGCAACTCGCTGCGGGTCCGGTCCAACCGGTCCACTTCACGACGGGCCGCCTGGGTGCGTGCGGCGATCTCCGCGATCTCCACCCGGCGTTCCGCCACGTACTGGGCAGTCTCGCGCTGACTGCGACGCGCCTTGTCGAAGGCGGTGATGGCGTGTTGTGCCTGCAACTTCTCGTAGGCCGCCAGTTCCCCAAGCGCCGGATCGGCATGCAGCGCAGACAACCGCTGGTTGAGCTGCACGACCACGGGATTGTCAGCCGCTGACGCGGTGTTGGAGCCCAGCATCAGCATCAGCCCCAGCATGCCGGCACGGGTCGCCTTGCGAGACGCCTTCATCGCCCACCCTCCGCGCCGATCTGGCGCTGGAGGTCGGCGATCTCCGCCTTCCGTTGCGCGACTTCGGCCGTCGCCACGGCTTCCAGGCTGCGCGCGCGCGCAAGATCGGCATCCACCGTGGCCCGCAGGGCCAGGTCCAATGCGTCCTTCTTGTCCCGCGCAGCGTGTGCGGCCTGCGCCTGCGCCAACGCCTGCCGCGCTGCCTCCAGCGGTTGCGGGGCGTACTGGTCGGCATCCGCCTGGTCCGCGCGCTGCACCGCCTGCACGGCGGCTTCCAGTTCCGGGGGCGCTGCGCTCTGGGCGCGAGCCGGTTCGCCGGCCAAGGCCAGTGTTGCTACTGCGGCCGCCATCACATGCAGGGGCCAGCGGAAGTGTGAGAAGCTAACTGTCATTGGGGTGCCGTGACGTTGAGGGGTGCGCGCGGCCATTGTCGGAAGCCTTTGGCGCCGTTGCAACGTCGCGCCGCGCATCTTGGGAGCTTTGCACATGGACATCGGCTATTTCCTGAAGCTGATGACCGAGAAGAACGCCTCGGACATGTTTCTCACCACCGGGGCGCCGGTGTACATCAAGATCGAGGGCAAGCTCTATCCCTTGGGCAATACCGGCCTGCCGCCGGGCATGGTGAAGAAGATCGCCTATTCGCTGATGGACGAGGGCCAGGTGCCCGTGTTCGAGCGCGAACTGGAGCTCAACATGGCCATCGCCCTGCAGGATGCGGGGCGCTTCCGCGTCAACGTGTTCAAGCAACGCGGCGAGGTGGGCATGGTGATCCGCGCGATCCGCAGCGTGATCCCGACCATCGAAGAGCTGAACCTGCCTCCGGTGCTGAAGGACATCATCATGACCCCGCGCGGGCTGGTGCTGATCGTCGGCTCCACCGGTTCGGGCAAGTCGACGTCGCTGGCATCGATGATCGACTACCGCAACACCACCAGCACCGGCCACATCCTCACCATCGAGGATCCGATCGAGTACCTGCACAAGCACAAGCAGTCGATCGTCAACCAGCGCGAAGTGGGCCTGGACACGCACGCCTTCCACAACGCGCTGAAGAACGCGATGCGCGAGGCGCCGGACGTCATCCTGATCGGCGAAATCCTCGACGCCACCACGATGGAGGCCGCGATCGCCTTCGCCGAGACCGGCCACCTGTGCCTGGCCACGCTGCACTCCAACAACGCCGACCAGACCATCGAGCGCATCCTGAACTTCTTCCCGGAAAGCGCGCACAAGAACGTGCTGATGAACCTGGCGCTGAACCTGCGCGCCGTGGTGTCGCAGCGCCTGGTGAAAGGTACCGACGGTCGTCGCATGCCGGCCGCCGAAGTGCTGATCAACACGCCGATGATCCGCGACCTGCTGCGCCGCGGCCAGGTGCACGAGATCAAGCAGGCCATGGAGGAGTCGCTGGAGGAAGGCATGGAAACCTTCGACCAGTGCCTGTTCCGCATGGTCAAGGAAGGCCAGATCGAGCAAGAGGAAGCGCTGCGTGCCGCCGACTCGCGTGATGGCCTGGCGCTGAAGTTCCGTCTGTCCGAAGGCAGCAAGGGCGAGCATGACCCCTACGCCGACTACGACACGTCGGGAAGCTCGCCGCGCATCACCCACGGCTTCGGCTGACGGCACCATAGCCTGCGAAGAAGCATCCCAAAGGGCGGAGTTCTCCGCCCTTTTTCATTCAGGCATTTGCGTCAGGCTGGCTTTCGGGACGCGCCTGGTCGAATGCGGGCAACGCCAGGCAAGCCTGTTCGATACGGACGATGGTCGGGAACGCGGCCATGTCCACGCCGAAGCGACGCGCATTGAACACCTGCGGCACCAGGCAGCAATCCGCCAGTCCCGGCGTCTGCCCATGGCAGTAGGCGCCGGTCGCGGAGTCCTCGGCGAGCAGCGATTCGACCGCGGCAAATCCTTCGATGATCCAGTGTTTGACCCACTCGTCCCGTTCGGACTGCGGCACGTTCCAGGTGCCGTCGAAATACTGCAGCACGCGCAGGTTGTTGAGCGGGTGGATGTCGCAGGCGACCATCTGCGCCAATGCACGCACGCGGGCGCGGTCGCGTGCCGTCATGGGCAGCAGCCGCGGTGAAGGCCAGGCTTCGTCGAGATACTCGAGGATCGCCAGCGACTGGCGGATAACGCGCTCCCCGTGCTGCAGGGTGGGCACCATGTGCTGGGGGTTCTTGGCCACGTAATCCGGCTTGTGCTGCTGCCCGCCCTCACGGACCAGGTGCACGGGCACCGTTTCGTACGCCAGCCCCTTGAGGTTCAGGCCGATGCGCACGCGGTAGGCGGCACTGGAGCGCCAATAGGAATAAAGCCGCAGTTGCTCAGCCATGCAAGCCGCCTCCCGCGGTTTGCCCCTTCGATTGCCTGTAATACGCGTCCATGTCCACCTCGAGCCTTCCTGTATTCACACTGGGCCCGCGCGCGCCTTCAAGGCAAGGGCTGCGGCTCGATCCTCTGCTCGATCACACCGAAAATGGAATGACCGTCACGATCCTTCATCTCGATGTGGACCAGATCGCCGAACTTCATGAAAGGCGTCGAGGGCTTGCCGTCACGCAGGGTCTCCACGGTGCGCTGCTCGGCAAAGCACGAGGCGCCCCTGGACGTGTCCTCGTTGGCGATGGTGCCGGAACCGACAATCGTGCCCGCCGACAGCGGCCGGGTCTTGGCCGCGTGCGCGACCAGCTGGGCGAAATCGAACTGCATGTCCACGCCGGCCTCGGGTGCGCCGAACCAGTTGCCATTGATGTGCGTCACCAGCGGCAGGTGCACCTTGTTGTCGCGCCAGGCATCGTCCAGTTCGTCCGGGGTCACGAATACCGGTGACAGCGCCGAGCGCGGCTTGGATTGCAGGAAGCCGAAACCCTTCGCCAGTTCGCCCGGGATCAGGTTGCGCAAGGACACATCGTTCACCAGACCGATCAACTGGATGTGGCCGGCTGCCTGAGCGGGCGTGACCGCCATCGGCACGTCGTCGGTGATGACCACGATCTCCGCTTCCAGATCGATGCCATAGTCTTCGCTGACCACTTTCACCGGATCGCGCGGGCCGTGAAAGGCGGCGCTGGTGGCCTGGTACATCAGCGGATCCGTGTAGAAGCTCGCCGGTACCTCGGCATTGCGGGCGCGGCGGACGCGTTCGACGTGCGGCAAATAGGCGCTGCCATCGACGAACTCGTAGGCCCGCGGCAACGGGGCCGCCAGCGCGTGGAAGTCCACGTCGAACATGCCATCGACGTTGCCGGCATTCAGTGCTTCGTAGACTGCATTGAGACGCGGCGCGATGTTGCTCCAGTCCTCAAGCGCCTGCTGCAACGTCAACGCGATGCCCGTCGCGCGCACGGCACGCGCCAGATCGCGGGACACCACCACCAGCGTGCCGTCACGACCGCCTTCCTTCAGGGAACCCAGCTTCATCGGAACTCCAGGATGCCGGCGCCCACGCGCCATGGTTTCAATTGTAACGAAATACGCGCCGCGATCAGCCTGCGCCCGCTTCACCCTGGAAGCCGTCCCGGCGGAACGTCAGCACCAGCGTATCGCGATGGCCCTCCTGCGCGTCCAGCGGCTGGATCGGCGTGGACTCGTGGATCACTCGCTCGTCGTCGAGGAACAGCAATGACCACGGCGCTTCCAGGGTAAAACGCTGGCCGTCCGGTCCGGCGGCGGCGAACACGCGGGTCTCGCCGCCCTTGATGCCCTCGCGGTCCAGCAGCAGCACTGCGACGAAGTCCACGCCATCGCGATGCGCGCCCTCCGGCGTGGGCCGCCCGATGCCATCGGTCGTGTCGATGCGGAACTGGTGTGCCTCGACGAACCAGGTCCGTTCGCCCCTCAGCGTGGAGCACCATCGCGCAAGCCCCGACAGCAGCTGCCGCCAGGCGATGGCACCGCTGACGGCAGGCTCGATCGGCTGGAACCAGCGTTGCATGCCGCCGTGGAGGGCGTTGTAGTCCAGCGACTGCCAGTGCGCGCGATGCGGCACCTGGCGCACCCCGTCCGCGTCGACGATGAAGCAGGAATGCCGGCGGCGCCGGTAACGGCCGCCGTCCTTCAGGTACTCGTCCACTTCCAGCCGCCCCCAACTCGGAAGCAGTTCGTCGAGGGCATCGAGACCGGTGCCGGTCGCCTCCGCCATGGCGCGTGGCTCCAGCACCACGTAGCCGCGCTCCTGCATGCGGCGCAGGGCCTCGTCCGGCGGACAGAACGGGGGTTGGAACATGGCGACCATGGGCGGGATCCCTCAACGCAAAAACCCGCCAGAGGCGGGCTTTTGCGGATGTCCAGTGGACTTCGAGTTGGCAGCCCCGGATGGATTCGAACCACCGAATGCCTGAGTCAGAGTCAGGTGCCTTACCGCTTGGCGACGGGGCTGTATAACCAGTGACGCGTAGTGTAGCGCGTCTGTTAGCGCTTGGAGAACTGCGTGGCGCGACGCGCCTTGTGCAGGCCGACCTTCTTGCGCTCGACTTCGCGCGCATCACGGGTCATGAAGCCCGCCTTGCGCAGCTCGTTCTTCAGGGTTTCGTCGTACTCCACCAGCGCGCGGGCGATGCCCAGGCGGATGGCGCCGGCCTGGCCGGTGGTGCCGCCGCCGGTCGTGGTGACCTTGATGTCGAAGCTTTCGGTGTTCTTGGTCAGCTCCAGCGGCTGGCGCACGATCATGCGCGCGGTCTCACGGCCGAAGAATTCGTCCAGCGGACGGTCGTTGACGGTGATGTTGCCGGTGCCCTTGCGCAGGAACACGCGGGCGGTGGAGGACTTGCGACGGCCGGTGCCGTAGTTCTGAGTGATAGCCATGATTAGATGTCCAGGACCTGCGGCTGCTGGGCGGCGTGCGGATGATTCGGGCCGGCGTAGACCTTGAGCTTGCGATACATGTCGCGGCCCAGCGGGCCCTTCGGCAGCATGCCCTTGACGGCGGTTTCGATGACGCGCTCCGGATGGCGCTCCAGCGCCTGCGCCAGAGTCTCGGTCTTCAGGTTGCCGATGTAGCCGGTGAAGCGGTGGTACTTCTTGTCGGCCAGCTTGTTGCCGGTGACATGGATCTTCTCGGCGTTGATGACGACCAGATAGTCGCCGGTATCAACGTGAGGGGTATAGACGGGCTTGTGCTTGCCGCGAAGGCGGCGGGCCAGCTCGGTGGACAGGCGACCAAGGGTCTTGCCTGCTGCGTCGACGACGTACCAGTCACGCTGGACGGTCTCGGACTTGGCGGTAAAGGTGCTCATGTGGATCTCATGTGTCTGGTCGGGCGGATTCCGCGGTTACCCCGGCGGAACTTTGCCACGCGTTGTGAAGGGTGAAACGGAAGAGGCGGGATTGTACGGGGCGAGGCCGCCACGCGCAAGTCGCCGGGGCGTCCCTGCCGGCACGCGCTGGACCGGCAGACGCCCGTGCGGCGAGCCGGCACAATGACGGCATGAACACACGGACCTTCTCTCTCTTGGACCACTGGCTGGTGGAAGCCCAGCGCGGCCTGGACACGGTCTTCGGCAATCCGCCGGCCCATCGCCCCAACCCGGCCGGCAACACCCCCGAGGTTGCGCTCGATGCCGCCGAGCAGCGTCATGCCGCCGGCCTGATGCGCATCAACCATGTCGGCGAGGTGTGCGCGCAGGGCCTGTACTTCGGACAGGCCGCCGTCGCCCGCGACCCCGCGACGCGCACCCACCTGATGGAGGCCGCCCAGGAAGAAACCGACCATCTGGCCTGGTGCGCCGACCGGCTGCGGGAGCTGGACAGCCGCCCCAGCCTGTTCAACCCGCTGTGGTATGCCGGCAGCTATGCCCTGGGAGCCTTGGCAGGCCTGCGCGGTGACGGCTGGAGCCTGGGCTTCGTCGTCGAAACCGAGCGCCAGGTGGAAGCCCACCTGGACGAACACTTGGAAACCCTCCCCCCTGCCGACCTGCGCAGCCGCGAGATCCTGACCGTCATGAAGGCGGACGAGGCCCGCCATGCCGAACATGCCGAAGAGGCCGGCGCGACCGTCCTGCCAGCCCCCATCCCGACCCTGATGGCGGGCGCCTCGAAGCTGATGAAGGCAGTGGCTTACCGGCTGTAGGGTGGGCCCAGGCGCACCGTCGCCACGTCCACGCGTCCGACGATCCTCACTGACGTCGCTTCTCCGGGCCGCAGTATCGTCGGCAAGGCCAGGAAGGCGGGCTTGAGCCCGCCCTGCGCCGCTACGACGGCGTGGCCAGTTTCAGGCCGATGATGCCGGCCACGATCAGCCCCACACAGACCAGCCGCGCCGCGGTTGCCGGCTCCTTGAACAGCCACATGCCGACGAAGGCCGTGCCCACGGCACCAATGCCCACCCAGACCGCATAGCCCGTTCCCAACGGGATGTGCTTCAGCGCCGCGGCCAGCAGCCAGAAACTGGCCGCCATCGCCACGCCCGTCACCACGCTGGGCCACAGCCGGCTGAAACCCTCCGAGTATTTCAGTCCCACGGCCCATACCACTTCCAGCACGCCCGCCAACACCAGATAGAACCACGCCATACGCCACCTCCTCAGGTCGATGCCCGGGCCATAACGCAGAACGGCCCGGAACTTGCGTTCCGGACCGCCGTCGGTCCTGATGCGCGGCTCGCGCCGCGGGCGGGTCGTCCCGCCTTGTTTTCAGGGCAAGGCTACTGCGGTCCACCCCAACCGGGTGTAACCCGCGGCAGCACGCAACCCGTCATTCCGGCAGGTTGCGGCCGTGATACAGCTCTTCGATCTCCCGCCTCAGGCGCGCTTCGATCTTCATGCGCTCCTTGAACGACAGGTTCTTGGCCTTCTCCTCGAACAGGTAGTTGTCGAGGTCGAACTCCTTCAGGTGCATCTTCGTGTGGAAGATGTTCTCCTGGTAGACGTTCACGTCGAGCATCTCGTAGCGCGACTTGATGTTCTTGGCCAGGAAATCCTGGATCGAATTGATCTTGTGGTCGATGTAGTGCTTCTTGCCCTTCACGTCGCGGGTGAAGCCGCGCACGCGGTAATCCATGATGACGATGTCGGATTCCAGGCTTTCGATCAGGTAGTTCAGGGCCTTCAGCGGCGAGATCACGCCGCACGTGGCCACGTCGATGTCCGCACGGAACGTCGCGATGCCGTTGTCCGGATGGGTCTCCGGGTAGGTGTGCACCGTGATGTGGGACTTGTCCATGTGCGCGACCACCGCATCGGAGATGATCTCCTTGCCTGCATCCTTCTTGTCGATCACCGGCTCCTCGGAGATGAGGATCGTTACCGACGCACCCTGCGGATCGTAGTCCTGGCGGGCCACGTTCAGGATGTTGGCGCCGATGATCTCCGCCACATCCGTCAGGATCTGGGTCAGGCGATCGGCGTTGTACTCCTCGTCGATGTACTCGATGTACCGGCGGCGCTCGTCCTCGGACGAGGCATAGCACACGTCGTAGATGTTGAAGCTCAGCGCCTTGGTGAGGTTGTTGAAGCCTTGCAGCCGCAGGCGAGGCAGGGGTTTTACCACGGCGGTGGTCCCTCTCTGGGGGGGTCGGATGAGGGGGCGGATTATGCGCCATATGGGGTGACAGCGAAATGTCCGCCACCACCCGTCGGCCGGCCGGCGCGGGACTGGCCCAGCCCTTGCATGGCCTGCGTTTGCCGTCGGCTACGTATTCGGACTAAGCTTCCGGAATTACAAGCCGCGACCATCATGAGCCCAGGCATCCCCCTTTCAGCCCCCGCTCGCCCCGCCGCCAGCCCCCTGACGCCGGACAACGCCACGCTTGAGCGCTTTCTGGCCCACAGCCACCGCCGGCGCTACCCCGCCCGCGCCGACGTCTTCCGCCCCGGCGACCCGGCAGGAACGCTGTACTACGTGGTCAGCGGCTCGGTCAGCATCATCACCGAGGAAGACGACGACCGGGAGCTGGTGCTTGGCTACTTCGGTTCCGGCGAGTTCGTCGGCGAGATGGGACTGTTCATCGAGTCGGACCGTCGGGAGGTGATCCTGCGCACCCGTACCCAGTGCGAACTGGCCGAAATCAGCTACGAACGCCTGCACCAGTTGTTCATGGGCACGCTGTCGGCCGATGCCCCCAAGCTGCTGTACGCGATCGGCGCGCAGCTCTCGCGGCGCCTGCTGGACACCAGCCGCAAGGCCAGCCGCCTCGCGTTTCTCGACGTGACCGACCGGATCGTACGCACCCTGCATGACCTTGCTCGCGAGCCGGAAGCGATGAGTCACCCCCAAGGCACCCAGCTGCGCGTCTCTCGCCAGGAGCTGGCACGCCTGGTGGGCTGCTCGCGCGAGATGGCGGGACGCGTGCTGAAGAAGCTGCAGGCCGATGGCTCCCTGCATGCGCGCGGCAAGACCGTCGTGCTGTACGGTACCCGCTGACCCCGCCAGGTGTGCGGCCGGCCCGACGAGGCCTGCCGCCGTCGGGACTGCAACCCCAGATCTGCTCGATATCCGCAATGCACAGTCTGGCGACGCCGATGACGTCGCCGGGCGGACGATCCGTCGGGGCTATTCCTGCCCCTCGTTCGAAGCCAGTCTGCGCGTCAACGCCAACGCGACCGATGCTTCCCAGGTCCCTGCTGCTGGTCCGTCGAACATGACCGTGCCCGTGGTCTGCCGGGACTGCTCTTCGCCTCCCTCGCCGCTCGGCGCATCCATCGGCTGGATCACCGCGCTGGTGATGGACCCGAACTGCCAACGCTGCGAGATGGGCTGGCGCCCGCGACGCTAAGCCACGCACCGCGCGCGCCACGCTGGATGCGTGCGGCGTCTACCGACCATCGCCTTCCACCGCTCCGAAGTCCACGCGCGCGACCGTACCTTCCTTGGCTGGCACCCCGCTGCGTTTCAGCGGAGCGCTGAGCGCGGATGACCCGGGCGCCGGCCGCCACATGGGCCGCGTTCGGATGCCCTGAGCCGTCCCCGATGCCGGCGCGTTCCACGAGAGGGCGGACCGGGCACGCGACCCGATCCGCCATCCTGCCTCGCTGTCAGCGGGAAGGGCCCGCCTGGTCGCGTGACTGCGCCGCCTGCTGGTCGGTCACGACCTGTTCCTTCTGCCATCCCTGGCCAGCGGGCGTCTTCAGGTAGTCGTCCAGGGCTTGGCGCATGGCGCGGTCGTCTCCGCCGTGCATGGCGGAGAACATGCGGTCGACGAACGAGCGTTGCGCATCTTCACTGCGCCCCCCCTGGGGCGAGGCACCCGCTTCCGCCGGACTGCGAGCCACATCACGCGTCGCGGCAGCGATGGCCTCGCGGGAACGGTCGCCGTAAACGCCATCCACCTTCAATCCATGATCGGCCTGGAACGTGCGCAGTGCGTGCTCGGTCTGGGGACCGAATTTGCCGGATGTGGTCTCCAGTGGCTTGCCGTCGGCACCCCGATAGCCGAGCTGATTGAGCTGCTGCTGCAATTCGCGCACCGATGCGCCCGATGCCCCATCGCGCAACGCCTCGGGCGCGGCCGGACGTGCGGGTACCGCCGTGTCGCGCTCGGCGCCACGCAGGTGCGGCATCGGATCGACCTGCCGACCGTCCCGCCACATCTCGAAGTGCAGGTGTGTATCGCCCTGGGCAGGCGTATTGCCAGTCCTGCCCATGGTGCCGATCTGCTGCCCGGCTTCCACGCGCTGACCGTTGCGCACGCTGAACTCATCCAGATGGAAGTACTTGGTCAGCGTGCCGTCGTCATGCCGCACGTGCACGGTATTACCCGCCGCACCGTTGTTCGGGCGCACCACCACCGTTCCGCTCGCAACGGCCACAACGGGATCACCGACATCGCCCTGGATATCGATGCCGCCATGGCGCCGGCCACCGCTGCGTGGCGTGCCGAACTCGCCGCGCCCCTCGCGCGCCTTGTCGGCTTCGTTGATGTCGCGATTGCCGGGCGTGGGCCAGGCCAGCCCGCCCTCGCGCTCTTGCGTTTCCCCCGTCTGGGCGCGGTTGCGCGTCTGTTCTGGCAACGCAAGTTGCTGCGCGATCGCCTCGCGCGTTCGCGCGTCGGCCGTCCCCGTGGCTTCAAGCTGGTTAGCCGCCTGGAAGGCACGGACCGCTTCCTGTGTCTTGCCGCCGTAGATGCCCGACTCCGTTTCCAGTTGCGCGCCCTGTCCGTCGCGGAACCCGAGCTGGTTCAGCGACGTCTGCAAGGCACGCACGTCGTCGCCGCGTTCGCCGTTCTGCAAGACGCCATCGGCCAACGGTAACGTCCGCTCGCGGGCACCGGGACCCGGCTGGCTGGCGTGGATGCCGCGCTCCGGAATATCGATGGCGGCGTACTTGCCGTTCCAGTATTGCGAGAACGTGGTCGCGAGCTCGCGATCGTCGAGCCCGCGCAGCTCGGCGGCCGAGTGGCCGGTCAGACGCTCCACATCGCGCGCACTGATGTTGTTGAGGATGTTGCGTCGCGTGTCGTCGCGCGTGAACTCGCCGTTCGCGATGGCGCTCTGGATGGAGGCGTAGCCCGCGGCACCCTGCTGGTGGGCGAGATACAGGTCCAGCCCGCTGGGGGTTTCGCGCCCGGAAAGGAAATCGTGCCCGCTGCGCGACTGCCTGCGGGTGATGTCCGCCAGATTGTCGCCATAGAGTTCGGCCGCAGCACGCGTGCTTGCCGCCGGGTCGAACTCGCGCCCCGCGATGCCGTACTGCTCCGCGGTCCTTGGCATGAACTGGAAGAGTCCCTTCGCGCCGCTGGGATTGCTGGCATCGGGATTGAAGCGTCCACCGGTCTCGATGTAGGCGAACCGCAGGAAATCCTCGCGGGGAATTCCGCTTGCCTGCGCTTGTCGTTCGATGATGTCGAGGATCTGATCACGCGTGTGTTCACTGGCCATCGTTGGCTCCTTTGCTGATGTACGCGACCCGTGGGTCGCAGGACGTCAACCGGGCCCCTCCATGGGCCTGATGCATGTCGGTCAACTGGAAATCGACTTACTGCTTGTAGCTTCCGCTTGTTTCGTCGAAGGTGTAGATCACGCTGTCTGCCTCCGTCATCTCGCGAACCTTGCCGGGAGACGCGATGGTGGTTCCCTTGGACGACACCTTCAGCTTTGGCAGACCATCGCCTGCCTGCTCGAACGCCAGCGTCCCGATGGCGGCAGCACAGGGCATCACCTGCCCGCCATCGCACGCGGCGCTGTTGTCTTCGCTGACCGGGATGCCGCCCACATATCCCCATTGCCTGAAACCCAGCTTGTCGACGCTGCCGGGGTCGAACAGGAACAGGCTGAACATGCGCACGTCGGTGCCGTCCGTGAAATCGCGGGTCGGCACCGCAAGCAGGTAGCGTCCATCGCGGGTTTCATACGAGAGCGCCTTTCTCGAATCGTCGATCTCCTCGGGCCGCCCCATCCTGCCGAACTCCCCGACATAGCCATCGGTATCCGGCTTCGACCATGCCTGTTTGCCGTCCTTCTCGACGCGCGTGAAGGTCGCCTGTGAAATGGCAACGTGCTCCGGATCCATCATGCCGTCGTCGCCGTCCGGGCCCTCGCCCTGGGTCTTGGCACCGAAGCCGGTGAAGTAATGCTTGCCATCGAGATCGAACTCGTGGCCGTACCAGTAGCTGACGGTGGCGCCGCCATCGATCTTGTAACTGACCGCACCGTCGCCGTCGCGCTGGTAGATGAAATACAACACGCTGTCCGCGGAGGGCGGCTTCAGCTCTGACATGTCCTGATCCTTCTTCGGGGGGGCTGCTTCCTGGGTCGCGGCATCCGTGGTTCGCGGCGCCTGCGCATCGCAGCCGCCGGCAGTCGCTGCCATCAAGACCAGGAACAGGGAGGGGAGCTGTTTCATGCGTTGCAATCTCATGTGTGCGGCTTCGGTAGAGGAGGGCCGGCAGCCCGGGGCGAGCCTCCGGGCCTCAGTGGCTGATGGGCGTGTGCTCGGGCCGTCCGGGGCCTTCCCAGCGTCCGGAGGTGATTGCCTGCGGACACACGCTCAGGTATTGCCGGAAGGACAACGTGTCGTCCTGCGTCCAGTTCTTGCCGTAGGGATTCGGTGGCCGGCAATAGGGCATCAGCATGTAGGCGCCCGTGAACGGAGGCATCGGCTTCCAGCACGGTGCCGGGTTGCGCCTGACGTCCTGGCCCTGCGTGCAGAACACGAAAGGATCGTCCATGCGGTAGTACAGGCGCTGGTAGTAGCCGCTGGACTGGGCGCTGAGATCGAACAACACCAGCAAGCCCAGCAGGATGAGTAGTTTGATGCCTGGTTTCATGGCTACGCTCCTCGTAGTACATGGATACACGTGTCTCGCCTGGTTGTTCCAAGATCAGCGCGCGACGTCCATCTGCGCCGGCGTCCGCTGCTCCGTTTGCTGGAGGTTCGGCGTACGCTCCTGGGCCGCAAAATCCCGCTGGTGAGCTTCGACCCGCTCACGCCACACCTGGCCCGCAGCCGAGGCCTGCAATTCGTTCTGTGCCAATTGCAGGGCCGCGGGATCCCGTCCACCGGCCGCCGCCAACAATCGCTCCACTTCGGGGTTCGATCGCCATGCCTGGCGTGTCGCCTCGCCCACACCCTCGACGCGCAGCGGTGTGTCGGCCTGTGACGTACGATCCGTGTGTGGACGCTCTTCACGGGCCGCAGGCTCGCCCGCCGGCAACGGTCCACGAATGCGATCGATGCCATCCAGCACCAGGCCAAAGGGTCCGCGGGATGCGGCAGTGACCCCGCGACGCAGGTCGCCGACGTCGTCACGGTAGTCGGCAATGATCCTGCGGTGTTCATCCGCGAGTCGGCGCGCATTCGGATCTTCCAACGCGGACCGGTCGGGCCTCCCATCGCCATCCACCGGAAGGAAGTTGTGCATGCTGTGCGAGCCGCCCGACATGACGGATGCAGTCAACGGCATGTCACGCTGCAGCAGGTCGCGTACGACATTGTCGTGGTAGCCCGTCCGGTGCAGCGTCTCGATCTCCTGCGGCGTGGCGTACCTGCGCACCTGGCCGTAATGGGGGCTGGCGGAACTGACGGCGTCGACCGCCATCACGTGGTTGGTGACGCGGTCCCCTCCTTCCGGGATGCGCCGGTCCAGGCTGGCGGCCCCGTAAGCGTTGAACGTCTCGCCACGCAGATCGAAGTGGTGTGCCGACACCTGCGCGAGAGTTCCTCCCAGCGAGTGTCCCGTGACGGTTACCTCGGGCGCGGTCCTGCCGGGCTCTCGTCCTTGGCGCTCCGCGTACTCGACCGCGCGACGGGTCAGCTCGACCGCGTCGGCCGCCTGGCTGTTGGTGCGGGTGAATACCATGCCGGCGTCGGCGATCACGCCGTCGCGGAACGCTTCCCGTCCGAACTCGGTACCGCGATGGGCAGCCACGACGGCACCACTGGCCTCGTGCTGGTAGATCGTGCCCTGGTAACCTGTCCGCGGATTGTCGACGTAGTCGATCACGCGATAACGATCGCCGCCGATCACGACGTCCTTATTGACCAGGTCGCGCATCTGGCCGCCACGGTCGTAGCTATGGTCCGCCAGATGGGCGTATTGCTGCGGGGTGAGTCCCATTGTCAGGCCTCCTTCGCAGTCAACACGATCCCGAAGAAATCATCGCGCTGTTCCGCCGGCACCTTCTGCAAATCCGGTTGGCCGAAATCCCGATAGCCTTCCGATCCCGTTTCCTTCGGATAGCGCGCTTTCCAGTAATGGAACGCCTTGGGCATGCCATGCGGCAGCTCGTCGCCTGCGATCTTCGCTACGAAGCGGGTATCACCCTCCTCACCCGGTGCCCGGAGCTGCACCTGGGCCTGGATCAGCTCCCACCTGCACACGCCGCGCCCGTGATACTCGGCATCGACCATGCCGTCGGTGTAGAAGACGCCTGCGTACTCGCTGTCGGACACGCGCTCGAGGCGGAACGGGATGTCATGCGTGGGCACGGGCGAGGAATGTCCGCCAGGATTCTCTTTAGGCGGCGGTAGGCATTCGTGGTTGACCACGTCGTACTGGGCCGCGCTGGACACGACCTCCAGCGGACCAGGCGCGCCTTCGATGCGCAGCGTCAGCCGATAGGCCTGGCGCGGAGAGGGGTTTTCAGCGAACTGGGGACTGGCTTGATTGTTCATGGCACCACTACAGGCTGTCTGAGAAAGGAGAACGAGAATGACGGCCGCCTTCGTTGGTCGACTTCGCCCCATGGGTCTCTCATCCATCGCCAACTCCTCTGCTGATAAATACGGTGGCCGGGAATCTCAAATCCCATGCCCATCGCAACCACCCGCCATCGCCGGACCAACGCCTGCCATAGGCTTCGGGCGAGCATCCACCACCTTGCCATCCTCACTTGCAAGTGTCAGATCGCAAGCAAACTTGACTCGCCTTACACCCGGCGTTGCATACAGCGTCGGGCACCCACCCGCGTCCCCGCCGAGGACGTTCCCGGTCGGGACAACCTCGTCCACGTACCGTTCGAAACGCCATACGCTCGCCTCCCGCACGCCTCCCTGCTGCCGAACCTCGCGAAGTTGGCCAAAAGACGTGAAAGTTCAGCTCGTCGGCCGTCCAACCCACCTGTTGGTCGCCATATTGGCAGAGCTGGATGCGCATCCAGCCGACAACAGGAGACAACAAACAAGATCCTTCTGCCTTTCATTCAATATCCTTCTGACGATATCGCCAAGCCACTACTGCGGGCTGTCGTGACCACTTCTCCATGGACTCACTACTTAACAAGTACAGGTGCCGTGCAGTTCGTGTACATCAATTCACACTGGCGACCTCCGTTCTGCGCAGCACACTGAGGAAACGCGATCTGACCCGCGCGCTCGATCGTAGGGCCGCTCTGGTAAATCACCTGCATGGGGCCACCATAGCCGGCAGGTACTGCAATGACCGCGCACTGGTTCTCGTACGCAAGCATGACTTCGCAGGATCGACCTCCTTTCGCCTTGCACTTGTCGACGGCCTCCTTCGCAGCCGCGCGACGACTGATATGCCCTGTCGAAGAGCCAATCCAGGTCGAATCTGGATCGGCCGCCAGCGCACCCCACGTCTTGCGCCAGGAAGCGCGCACCGGCTCGCTCGATTGATTCGCGTTCGAAGGAAGATTGGGATGGTTGGGCGGCACGCAGCCCGGCGCGCCCTGCGGAATGCCTTGGGGGCAAGGCTGCGCGATCGCCGTTCCGGCGACGGCTGCGACCATCAGCATCAGCAAAACTCTGGGCAGGATCATATCGTTCACCTCACTTGGCTGAGCTGGGCGTCATGACACCATCGGCCGTGTCGCGCGGCCAGCTATCGCCGTCTGCGTGGCCATGCTCGCATCGGGTGCCTGCGGCACCACCACCGGCCGACCGCTGCCGTCTGTCGCGGCACGGTTGCCGCCGCTGTTGGCACCCGCCACGCCGAACTGCGTGTAGGCACTGAAGTGGCCCAAGGTGCCCTGGAAAAACGCGGCCGCCATTGGCGGAACCGTCACGAGGAACAGCGTCATCAGGACACCCAACCCACCTTGTTGCAGCGCCATGCTGCTGACGCCCTGAGGTGTGGCGCCCGCGGCTGTGGCGGCGACGTACTGGGCCACGAAGGATATTGCAACGGCACCCAGCAGCTTGGAGATCATCGAGACGGTGAAGCTGAGAACGGCCAGGGAGAACATCGTTCCGATGCCATACCAGAGCCACTTCTGGAACATGTTCTTGGTCTGGTCGAATCCCAGGCAGAGAATGAAGAATGGGCCGAGACCCACGAACAACGCCATCGCCATCTTGTACATCAGCAGGATCGCACCGCCGATCAGGGACGGTCCGGCAACGCCTACGCCGGTGAACCACATCGATCGGCTCTTCGCCTCCTGAAGGGTCTCGTCGAAGCTCGTGTAGAGCGCATCGATGGCCACCATGGCCAGTTCCATCTGCTGCAGGTTGTCATCGATGGAATCCTCCGGACCCTCGTCGTCCCCGGTCACCAACTGGTTGATGGTCCGCGGCATGTCGTCGGTCAACAACCGATGGATGTTGCTGCTGCCCATCGCAAAGGTGGTCGCCACGGTGATGATCAATACCCACTTCAACGACTTGACCACGAGTTCCATCATGAACTGCCGCGACTGGCCGGTGACGATGCGATAGCCCTGGAGCAGTACCCAGAGCGTGAGGAGGACGAAGGCCATGCCGCCCACCCACTCGGCCATCTCGCCAAGCAGGTTGTCCCGGAAGATGTTGATCTCCTCATCGACCCAGTCGAAGACCAGCCGGAAGAACGCCCAACGCTCCACGGCCTCCAGTTGCGCGCCTATGCCGCGCAACAGGACCGCCAGACCGTTATCAAGTGAATCTGTACCCACCATGCTCGTTCCTTCGCGTCCTGATGACGCCCCCCTTCATCACGCCCTGTCCGTACGTAATCAATTACGCCGGCGCGACTGGGCAGCATCCAGTGCGAGCTTCAGCGCGCCCGCGCCGGCGACGCCGCCTATGATGCTGCCCAGCCCGCCACCGATTCCGCCGGTCGAACTACGCGTTCCTTCAAGCGCCTGCTGCGCAATCGTCTTGCTGGCTTCCTGAAGATAGGCAATACGTGCGACATAGGCATCCATGTAGGTCTGCTGCTGCTGGCGATCGATCTCCATCTGGGACATCAGCAAGAGAATACGATTCGTGTTGTCCTGCAGCTTGCCCACTTCATGGCTACGTATCCCGGAACGCTGGCGCTTGAGCTCGTCCAGGTAGCGCTGGCGCTGGGTCGTCACCTCGTACATTTTCAGCGAGTAGTTGTACTTGGCCAGCTCCGTGTTGACGATCTCCCGGCACAACTGCCACTGCTGCTGCGCGGCGCCACCCCCGCTGGGCTGCGGGCATCGGGTGTCGGCATTCACGCTTGCACCGCTCAGTGTTGGCCGGGCGTGCTGGAGTTTCTCCTCGGGCTCGGGCGCCGCCTTGCTGTCCTCGTTGTTGCCATTGAACGACTCGAACACCTGCTGCTGGTAAAGCTCGCGCAGGTTGCCGTTCACCGTGCCGTTGCCATTGCCCGTTGCACTGGTGGTTCCGATGCGGCCGTTCATGTCCTGCAGCTTGGTATTGGCCGCATTGTCGATGACGCGCCATTGCGCCTGCGCGTTCTCCGCAGCGCCCAACCCCATCGCAAAGAGGATCAGGGCGACAGGGATGGCATAACATTGTGATGTCGGCTTGTTCATGGTGGATCCCTCTGCTTTTCGCTCAGCGTTGGAGGCTGGAGTGGGTGGGCCGCGTGGGGCGCGGGCTGTCGGGATGGCCTTCTCGGCCGGTAGAGGAAGCAGTGGCCGGCGTTTCCCGGCGGCTTCGCGAGCCTTTCCGCTCCTGCTGGAACCGCGGCAACCACTGTTCCGGCAGTAAGTCGGCCTTGTCGATCTCCAGGCGCTGAGCCTCTTCGTCGACGATGCGGTGCATGATCTCGATGTTGTCGGTGCTGGCCGAGATCACTGCCAGCGCGTCATCCATTCCGCGCAGGTTGAGCTGGCAGACCGTTGATGCGTGCCCCTGCTTGACGAGGAAGCAGCGCGAGCGCTCGTCCAGGCTCTTGATCACCTGGAACTCGGCATCAGTCAGCTTCAACCCCTCAATGTAGTCATCGCGGGAGGCATTCGGGTTCGGCAACAGGATCAGCGTGGCGGTCTGCTCGATCAGCGCGGCTGAAATGTCGCTCGCCAGCGCATCCTCCGGGCTCTGGGTGGCGAAGATGCCCAGGCCATTCTGCTTGCGGATCGTCTTCTGCTTGTTCTTGGCGAAATCCTTGAGCGCACCGCCGCCGTCGAGGATCTTCCAGAACTCATCCATCACGTAGATGAGCGGGCGCCCATCGATCAGTTCCTCCAAGCGATGGAGCAGGTAGTTGATCACCGGTACGCGTATCTCGGCATTCTCGATGACATCCGTGTAGTCGAAACCGATGATACTGGCCCGGCCAAGGTCGATGGTGTCCATGGGATTGTCGAAGACCCAGCCCAGCGCATTCCCGGCCGTCCATTTGCGCAGGCGCGCGTAGAGACCGTCGTCGCCCATATTGGGCAGGCTCTTCTGGAAATTGGTCATCGAGCGCAGGTGGAACGGCATGTCGAGCATGGCCTCTACCGCGCGGAAGACATCCTCGTCCTCTCGGGCGGTGTAGTGCGTCTTGCCCGCCAGCACCTTGATCAATCCCGCCAGGAACTGCACGTTGGCATCCGTGCGTTCGCACTGGAACGGATTGAAGCCGGTCGGCTGGCCATTCTCCAGCGCCAGATAGTTGCCGCCGCAGGCGCGCACGAAGATCTCGGCGCCGCGGTCCTTATCGAAGAAGAAGATGGTCGGCACCGGGTCGAACTTCTGCACCTGGCTGAGCAGGAAGTTGATCAGTGCCGTCTTGCCGGTACCCGACTTGCCGATGACCATGGTGTTGGCGATGGCCTTCTCACCCAGCGAGTTCTCGGCGGGATGGGTGGCGTGGAAGTTGAAATAGTAGGGCTGGCCGTTGGTGGTCTGCAGTACGGTGACGCATTCGCCCCAGGGATTGTTGTCCCGCTTGCCAGTGGCGAAGTTGTGCAACGGCGACAGGCCCAGGAAGTTCAACGAACTGACGTTCGCCAACCGCGTCCGGTAGCGCCAGTTGCCAGGCAGCTGCGAGTAGAAGGACGAGCACACCGCCAGGTCCTCTTTGGTGGAAACGAAACCGGCGTTGGACAGCTCCGCCCGGGCCACCGCGACGTTCTGCGAAAGGCGGGACTGGTCCTCCGCATACAAGGTCATGATGAAGTGGTATTCGCCCAGCACGAAGTTGCCGGACGCGACCTGGTCCATCGCGCCATCCAGTTCTGCGATCTGGCTGACCGCCTTGTCCCCGGACGAGATCATCATCCCCTTGGTGCGGTCCAAGACCTTCAATGCGTCCTGGCGCCCCATGGGGCTGAACGAATGGGTGATGACGTACTCGAAGTCGAGATATTTCAGGCCGTTGAGGATGCCGGGCCAGGTGCCGTCGGTGTATTCCTTGATGTTCAGGATCGCGCCGAAATGGTTCTGTCCGTCCGGTGTGCTGACCACGAAGTCGCCGGTCTTGGACGAGAACATGTGCCGGCTGACGGCGAGGTAGTCGTAGAGGGGCGCCCGCAGCACCGGCACCGGCTCCGAGATGCGATTGAGCAAGAAGCCGAAGAATTCCAGCGTCTCTGAGAACACGCCGCCCGCGTCGGACTCGTACATGCCCAGCCGCATCGGCGCGTAATCCTTCAGGACAGCTTCCACATTGCCGGCCAGCTCCATCAGCTTCGATACGGACTGCTCCTGCTCGGCCTGCAGGCGCGGGATGTTCGCGGACTTCTCGACGAATTTCTTGCCCATCACGATGGGCCGGTAGATCATCGTGAGGTACAGCTCGTTCTGCATGATCTTCTGTGCGGACAGCCCGTCGAAGTAGCCGTCGGACAGCGCCTGGTTGAACGCCTGCCCAAAGCGCGCGCCCGAGCGGATCCGCCCGCGCCGCCGCAGGTCGTGCACCCAGAACGCAACATTGACGAAGTCCGGTGCGCGCAACGTCTGCAGCATTCGGTTGAACGTGTTGTGGCGATGCTCCAGTTCCCATTCCTCGCGCCCGACGAAGGGCAGCCCGTCCAGCCGCCAGGTCAGCAGGAAATCGCCCCCCGTGGTCTTGACCACGTGCGGCGACACGTGGGCGGACAGTGGGATGAACTCGGCGATGGACAGGTCGGGCGCGAGCATGAGTCAGTCCGGAATCGATTCGTCGAAACGCGTGCGGTACGCGTTGGGCGTGAACACCCACATGCCTTCGTGATGGCGGAGGTTCCGGACCTTGGTCCGGAACTGCCACCGCAGCCCCAGCAGCCGGAAGATCATCTCGTCGCGGCGTGCCATCTGCCGCATGATGAAGATGACCACCGGCAGCAGGGCCAGAAAGAACATGTTGAAGTAGAACGTGAGCAGCAGGCAGCCGCCCGCCCCGATCGTGAAGGGCACGTAGGGAACCCCCATGAACATGGGCGGGCGTGTGCAGCCCCTGAACAGCACGTTCTTATGCATACTGCGTCAGCATCTGACCGACGGCCATCGCCGTGGAGGTAACGTCGTCCGGCAGCAGCATTTTCGCGATCTGCGCAGCTGCACCGATCAGGAACCCGCCGATCAGCACCGGCGCCACATCACCGACGCGCTTGTGGTTGAACGCGATCTGATAGCCCGCGAAGATCACGGCGATGGTGACGATCGCGATGGACGCCACGTTCAACAGGGAGTTGATGTTGGTGAAGAAGCTGGTGACGCGCCCCTGCGCGCCCGTAACGTCCTGGGCAAGCGCGAGTTCGGGATACGCCAGCGCGATGGCCGCGACGATCATCACGATCAAGGCGGTGGATGCCTGCTTGGCTTGAGTGGCGTGCATGTTGTTCATAGTCGACCCCAAATGGTGGTTGCAATGGTGGGTGGCACTTTCGCGTGCCGTTAAGCCATCCCTGGCGGGTACTGCTAGAAGACGAAAGCGTCGTCCCTCCCGGATGCCTGCACGACCTGCGGCGCCGATGGCGTCGCGGCTGTGTTCTGGTGATAGGCCTGCACCAGCACGGGTGCGTCGGCCGCCGGCTGCGCGACCGCGGGCGCAACGCGGGTGGTGGGTGCGGGCGCGGCTGCGGGCAGTGGCATGGACGCGCTCGCCACGGACATGGCGGGAGCGGGCATGGCGCTCCGATCGGATCGTGCCTCCTCGATGCGGCGCGCCACGCGGGACGACGGCACGCTCGCTGCGCGCGCACGCGGGGCAGTGCTGCGCTGCGCCGTGGTCCTGCGGTCGATCACCGGGATGGCGGGCGCGGCATCGTCGCCAGCCTGGCGTTGCCAGGACGCGAACACTTTCTGTACGTATCCGTGCCGATAGCCGGTGGTGAAGTTGCCGGAGTAGTAGCAGCTGAACGCCTTGCCCCAGTCCTTCCCGGAACGGGAGTAGCACTCCGCCAGGATGCGCGAGCCCGCCTGCAGGTTGGGACAGACGTCGAACGCTTTTTCGTAGCTGTCCAGGCCCTGCCGCGCTAGGTTGTAGCGGTTGACCTGCGCCAGCCCGAGGGAGAAGTTGTAGCCCCGGTCCTCCAGCATGCGGGCAGTCGACAGCGCTTCCGGGAGATTGCGTGGCTGCCGCGCCAGCCGCCCGCCCACCACACCGATGGCATAGGGGTTGAACGAGGATTCAACCTGTACGACGTGCTGCATCACGGAGGGCGGAACCGCCAGCCCCGTGCATCCCATCAATTCCATGCCAGGCAGCATCAGCGCTCCCCTCCTTCGCCAACAGAGGAGACGGGGGCGCCATCACGCCCCACGTGCGTTGCCCAACCTTGAAGTGCGTTCAGGGGGTTCATGTTCTTCCTCCTTCAGGACGCCAGCGCGCGGGCGGGATCGAAATCGATGCCGGTGATGTAGCGGCGCCCGGCGTGCGCCTTGATATGCACGACGATGTCGATCGTCATCTTCAGCAGACGCTTGATCACGTCGAACTCCAACCCGGCGCCTTCGGAGGACGCCTTCACCATCAGCGCCAGCTGGTCCCACGTCTGCGCCGTGCTGCCCGCGTGGCAGCTGGTGATGGAACCGGGGTGGCCCGAAGCGCAATTGCGGATGAAGTAGAACGACTCGTCGCCGCGTAACTCCGCCAGGATGATGCGATCCGGCTTCATGCGCAGGCAGGCTTCCATGCAGTTCTTGGCGGTGACATTGCTGGCGCTCTGGCCGCCCTTGGAATAGAGGAGATGCACCACGTTCGGCTGGCGGATGAACAGCTCGCGCGCATCCTCGATCGTCACCAGCCGTTCCTGGTCGGGGATGTGGTTCACCAGCGACTTCATGAAGGTCGTCTTGCCGCTACCTGTCGCGCCGGCCACCACGATGTTCTTGTGGTAGTGCACCGCTTTCCGGAAGAACTCCGCGTAGTTCCGGCTGCGGCGCAGTTCCAGCAGTTCCTGGTCGTGGTCACCAAGCGCCTGTTGCTGCTCGAGGATCTCGTCGAAGAAGCCATCCTGCTCGTATTGCTCCAGGGTCTTGCTGAACTTCGCCGGCAAGCGGATGGTGATCGACACCTTGCCGGCATCACAGGCGGGTGGAATCACGAACTGGGCGCGCTGGCCGGTCGGGAAGGTCAGCGACACCATCGGATCGATGTCGGTGATGCGCTGGCCCGTGTTGCTCTCGTTGACCACCGACGTACAGAACTGCCGCGCCCGCTCGAACGTCAACGTCGGCACGTCGGCCTTCAGCCAGCCCGCACGCGCCGTTTCGAGGTAGAGCTCCCCCGGGCGATTGATGCAGATCTCGGTGACATCCGAGGAGTGCATGTGCTCGCCGATCCCGAGCACCTGGTACTGGTAGTCCAGGAACTCGTTCGAAACGCGGGCGAGAGGTTCGTTCTGCGTGTCCATCGTGCCGCCTGTCAGCGCATCACCGCAGAGAAGTCGACATCGCGGGCGACGTAGACATTGACGATGGTGCCCTGGTTTATCGTCACCGTCGGCGGGCGTGCCATGTTGCGGTCGAGCGCCATGTTGGCCAGGCGCTCCATGGTCCTGGCGGTATTGCTCTCGTAGGGGTTCTGGACGACGGCGCCGTTGACGATCGAGGTTTCCTGGGGACCATGCTTGGCGCCGGCGTACTTGAAGGCATCGCTCAGCATGCTGATCAGCAGCGCGGAAGAGATGCGCTGTGCCCAGTGCGCGGAATAGTGGCCGGGATTTCCGGCCGCGCCCAGCATGTCGGTACCCGGGCTGCGCATGTTGACGTCCATGCCCGTGGGCGTGGTGATGCGGTCCCATACGATCGCCGCGCGCTCGCCGATGATGGCATCGGAGTTGTAGCTGCCCATCACCTTCGAGCCACGCGGCAGCAGCAGGCGCTTGCCGTTGACGGAGTACACCGGCTCGGTCACCACGCAGGACGTGTAGCCCGGGACGTCGGTGATGACGCGCGATTCGAGCACGCAGCGGATGTACGTGCCGCGGATCAGCAGGGTGTTGGGGTTGTATAGCGGCTTGGCGCTGGTCATGCCGTCGGGCGGCTCGCGCGGCGCGGCAGGCGCCTGGCCCATCAGCGCCGCGTACTGCGCCATGCCAGCATCCTGCTCGCCGGCACCCGCGACAGCGTCGGGGTTGCCGCCGTCTCCGAACGTGCTGGCCATGTCGAGCATGCGGCGTTCGCGCAACGACGGCTCCTGGCTCCCGGGCATTCCGGACGGCATGGCCATCATCGGCCCCGTCGAAGACGTCGTATCGTCCACCACCGGCAGCGGTGGCAGGTCAGGCTCGACCGGCACCGGCGCAGCCTCGGGTGGCAACTCGGGCAGGTCACGCGGCGCGGCGGGAATCACCACCTGCTCACCCTTGGGTTGCAGCGGTTCACCCTCCTTCGAGGACAGCCCGCCACTGAAAATCCAGAACACCACGAGCAGCAGCAGCACGATGATGCCGGCCAGGAACAGCAACGCCTTGCGGTTGAGCCGCTGCACGTCAGCGGAGCGCAGGTAGGGTGCGTTTGCATCCAGGTCGGGATCTGCTGCGGGACGCGCGGTCTGATAGGGACTCTGCGGCGCCGCGCGCTCAGGCCCCGTGTCCGGATGGTCGTGCGGTGTCTGGTTCATCGTTCCGGGCTCCTGCGCAGGCCCACCACGTTGTCGCCGTGGCGGATGACCAAGTAGGGGTACGTGCCATGCACGACGATGGTGTCTTCCTGCACCGTGGAGTTGACGACGAACTCTTCGCCCTCCTCGCTGTCCCGCGCGAACACCACGGGAAAATTGCCGCTGGGGAAACGCGTCCGGTCCCCCATCCTGATGTAGGTGAAACGGCGATCGTCATAGACCGTCGTCGGCACGAGCCATGTGGGCCCGCGCTTGCGCTGGGCGTAGTCGTAGTTGAAGTGATAGGCGCGACCCGGCTCGACATCGGTGTTGAGCTCGGATGCGACTTCCTGAGGCTTGTTGACCGTACCTGCAAAGCTGGTGTCGCCGGGATAGGCGAACTTGATGCGGTACTGCACGCCCGCCGCCCGTGCCTGGTCCAGCACGCGCCAGTCGGTGGCCACCACCTTGAGCTCGAAGATGTAGGCGTGGGCCGCCGTGCGCACCAGCAGGTTGGTATCCACGTCGACATTCTTCGGCTTCAGATAGAACACGTTGCCGCGCCGGCTGATGTCCCAGCCCCCGCTGAAACCGGTGCTGAAGTCCAGGATCTCCTCATGCGGAGAAAGCTCGATCTGGGTCGTGATGCCGAGGCCCGTGCGCACCGGATACACCTTGTCCGGCGTGTAGATGTACTCCTCGATCACCTGCGCCATCGCCGGCCATGTCGTGAGCAGCAGGCCAATGACAGCCAAACGCAGCGCGTCCTTCCACCTCATCGTTGGGGCACTCCGGGTCCAGTCTGGGTTTCCGACTGCTCCGCGGGCTGCGGCGCCGTCGACACGTCGTTCTCGTTGGCGGGGGCAACGGCTCCGTCGAGCGCGGCGGCGGCAGGCTCGGCGGGCGGTGCTGGCACTGGCTGCGCAGGTGGAACCGGCACGGCGGGCGGTGCTGGGAACTCCCGCTCCGGCACGCTGGCGGCAGCGAAGTCGTCATCCACGCGATAGTTGGTGACGCGGAATCCCAGTGGATTCAGCAGACGGTCCTCTTCGCTCAAGCGGAGGTCGGGGTTGTAGGTGAACTCCAGCGTCGCAATCCGGCTGTCCAGCGGCTGTACCTGGCCACGCCCCTTGTCGTACAGGCTGCGCTGGAAACGCACCGTCGCACCGGTGGGCCGAGTACCTGCGCCGCCGATCAGGACGATACTGAGGATCCGCGCGCGCACGGAACTGGACGCGCCATACAGGCGGAACGGCCGCTCGGGGTTGCTCTCCGAATGCAGCGCGATGTAGGCAGGCGAGACGGCAGGTCCCGCCATCGCCAGGGTCGTTCGCCAGTTGCGCTGACCGATCAGGCCGGAATCGTAGGATTCGCGGGCGAGGACGAACTGCGCCACGTTGCTCTTGTTGATCGCTTCCTCGGTGGTGACATCACGATCCTGGAAATTTCCCGTCAGCCGCGCCACGCTCGCGGTACCGGTGTACGGGTCGGCCATCACCAGGTACGGCACCTTTTCCTTGAGCGGCAGGAACAGGAAGTAGCCGCCCGCCAGGATCAGCGACATCACGATGGCCGACCACGCCACGAGCCATGCGCGACGCTCGCTCTTGCGTGCACGCTCCGCGAGGGTCAGCTCGAAACTGACGCCCTGCGCCACGGCGCGGTCGATGTCAGGGGACGATGTTTTCTTTCTTGAGAACATGCGCGGCCCGATACCCCTACTCGCCCATCGCCGCGGCGGGCGCGGAATCGGTGTCAGCCTGCGAGGCCTGGCTGACGATGATCCGCGGGCGCTCGACCACCACCTGGACGCCCTGCGATGCGTAGGCTGCCGATAACTGGGCCGCCGCATCCTCGAGACTGCCCGTGCTGATCTGCGCCACCGGCGCATGCAGGGTGTAGTCGTTCGGATGCAAGTACGCCAGCGACAGGCGTGCATCCTTCGCCCAGCGACCGAGCATGTTCTTCAATGTGCCGTCGACAGGCGACGCCTGGTAAACGTAACCCTGCTGCAGCGGAATGGCTTGCGGCGCCTCTGCGAACCGATTGACGGGCCTCCACCGGCCACCGACATCCGCCGCCCTGGGCGCGGCGCATCCGGCCACCGCCAGCGGCACCATCACCATCAACGACAACATCACACCGCGAATAACGACGTTCCGGCTCACGCATCCACCATCCTGCAATCGTCGGCAACACACACCCGATGCGCGCTCCCAAGGGAGTGCGTCACGGCACTGATGATTGTTTCCGGGTGGCAAAGCGCGCCACAACGCGCCCGGGGCCGCAGATATTCCGCGGTCGCCGCCGTGCACGGAACATGCGCCCGTGCATTACCCCCTGTAATGGCATCCATGCTTTCCCGCTCCTTTGGTCTTCATGCAAGCGTTAATACGCGTTGCACATCAGATCCGGTACTGCATCACGACAGTCGAGCCGAACATATCCACGCGATTTTGTGTCGTCAACCCACATTGGAAGTAAATCTGTTTACAGCATTCTCCAAGTGCCGCCTGCCGAAATGCGGAAACCCCATAAAACAAGCTGTTTATTGCAGGAAAATGAAGCAGGACAGATTTCTTCAATCATGAATGTGAAGATCAAGGTTAAAGAAACAACCACGTCACATACTCACGTGAAATGGTTCTTCACCGCGATGAACGAATGCGACTTTCACATTTACAACCGCGCTCTGCGTGGACATCTACCGAATGAAGGGAAGCACCAGCACCCCGCTTGAAACACGGGTGCGTATCGCGTCATTCTTGCGCAGCGCGATACACGACGCGGATGCAGGGAGCGATATGGAACCGTCGAAGATGGAAGAGTTCGTTGCCAACTCGGCACTGCTGGCCGCGCACCTCACGCAACAATGCGAAAAGGCTGCCGCCGCGCAGCTAGCCTCCGCGCAGGAGCTGCAGGGCTCCGCCATCGTCGTGAGGAAGACCATCGAGGAAGGCAAGCGCGAGATGTCGGAGCAGGCGCGCATCGCGGTCCGCGACGCCTTGGCGCAGGAGATTCCACGCGCCACACAGGATATCGGCGACACCGCCACCCGCCTGAAACAGGTCGCCGACCATCTCCAGCGTGAGCAGATGGCATTGTCACAGCGCGCGCGCTTCCTGGGATGGAAATCGTTGGGCGTCCTGTCGACTGGCTGCCTTCTTCTGGTAGCCGGCACCGGCTATGCGGCCTGGCACAACATCGAGCGGACCAAGCGCGCACATGTGGATGCCGAGGTCCTTGAAGCGCTGCAGCAGGTGACCATCACGTCGTGCGGCGGCACGCCCTGCCTGAAGCTTCAGGAAGGGCTGCCACGCTGGGGGAAGAACGATCAGTACGTACTGATCGACACTGCGGCACGCCGCGATGACGGTAACCGTACTGGCGCCGGCCACTGAGGCTCACCGCGAACACATGTGATTGCGTCCGACTGTTCTGACGCGCTTCAAAAGGGGGATGTTTGGGCAACGTTCGCGTTCTGACCGCACTGGTCCTGGCGTTACTGGCCACCACGGCGGCGATCTATCTTTCCGGCTACCTGGCGCTGCTGTTCCTCGGCATGGACGGTGACCTGCTCCGCTTCGACACCTATTTCGACTATCTGAAGCATCTCGAACACCCGCGCGTGCAGCCTTATGCATGGCGGATCAAGGCAGCGGGCGGCATCGCCGGTGGATTGATGCTGCTGGCATGGGCAGCGCTGGTGGTGATGCTGTTCAAGCTGCGCAGCCATCGCAACCTGCATGGCCGCGCACGCTTCGCCGGCATGGTCGACGTGGCGAGAAAAGGATTCCTGGGGAGCCGGGATGATGGCATCGTCGTCGGCCAGTTGAACGGCAAGCTGCTGAAGCTTCCGGGACAGCAGTTCGTGATCCTCGCGGCCCCCACGCGTTCGGGCAAGGGTGTCGGCGTGGTGATCCCCAACCTGCTGGACTACCGCGAATCGGCAGTGGTGCTGGACATCAAGCAGGAGAACTTCGACCTCACTTCCGGCTGGCGAAAGTCGATTGGTCATGAGGTGTATCTGTTCAATCCGTTCGCGGAGGACAGGCGCACGCATCGCTGGAATCCGATGACCTACGTCTCGCCGGATCCCGCGTTCCGGGTGTCGGACCTGCAGAGCATCGCGGCGATGCTCTATCCCGATGCCGATGACAAGGACAAGTTCTGGGTCAGCCAGGCGCGCAACGCATTCCTTGCCTTCTCGTTGTACCTGTTCGAGCGATACGAGCAGGATCGCAGCGCGGAGAAGCCGACGCTGGGCGCGGTGCTGCGCGTCGCGTCGGGGGACGGCGGCGAACTCAAGCCCTACCTGCAGAAACTGGTGCAGGCGCCCTTCCTCAGCAGTCACGCCCAGACCGCGTTTGCAGGCCTGCTCTCGCAAGCCGACGTCACCTTCGCGTCCATCATCGGCTCGTTCCGCGAGCCACTGAATCCGTGGCTGAACCCGGTGCTCGATGCCGCCACCAGCGCCGATGATTTCCGTCTCGACGACGTGCGCAGGCGCCGGATGACGATCTATGTCGGCATCCAGCCCAACAAGCTGGCGGAGAGCCGGCTCATCGTGAACCTGTTCTTCAGCCAGCTGATCAACGTCAACACGAAGGTCCTGCCACAGAACGATGCATCGCTCAAGCACCAGTGCCTGCTGCTGATGGATGAGTTCACGGCGATCGGGCGGGTCGACATCATCGCCAAGGCCGTCGCGTACATGGCGGGTTACAACCTGCGCCTGCTGCCGATCATCCAGTCGATGGCGCAGCTGGATGCCGTCTACGGCAAAGAGGTCTCACGCACCATCATCACCAATCACGCGCTGCAGATCATCTATGCACCGCGCGAACAGCAGGACGCAAACGACTACTCGGAGATGCTCGGCTACACCACCATCCGGCGACGCGCCCGCACGCGCTCGCATGGCCAGGGGCGCAACGTATCCGACAACGAAGTGCTGGAGAAACGTGCGCTGATGCTGCCGCAGGAGCTCAAGGCGATGGGACCGGAGAAGGAGATCGTGCTCTACGAAGGCCTTGCCCACCCGATCCTGTGCCGCAAGGTCCGCTACTACCAGGACGGCTATTTCACCAGGCGGCTGATGCCGAAGGTCGATGTCGAGCCTCTACGGCTCTAGGGCTTGCCATCGCTGGCAACGGCGGGCGTCCGCGGTAGAATCCGGCGACCCGGCCCTCACGAGACCCCGCCATGCAATGCCCCAAATGCCAAGGCACGATGGAACTCATCGTCGAACCCGAAGCCAGTGCGCACCGCTGCACGCGCTGCAGGGGACTCTGGTTCGAAATGATGGCGCACGAGACGCTCAAGCACCGCGCCGAGGAGATCGACACGGGCGACCCCGTGCAGGGTGAGGAATGCAACAAGGTCGACCGCATCAAGTGCCCGGTCTGTATCGGCAACCGCGACCTGATCCGGATGGTGGATCCGCAGCAACCGCATATCTGGTTCGAGAGTTGCAAGAACTGCTACGGCCGCTTCTACGATGCGGGCGAATACCAGGATTTCGCCGAGATCGAGTTCGCCGACCTGATCAAGGACTGGAAGGCACCCGAACGGATCTGACCCGGCAAGTGCCGGTCAGGTCGCGCCGCCGCGGTCCTTGCAACCCCAGTTGAGGATGGGTGTCCCCGGCGGCAACACGCGGCGGAACATTTCCACGCGCGCAGGCTTCGGATTGACTACCACGGGTGCGCGCGCCGCCTTCAGCAAGGGCAGGTCGGCGCTGCTGTCCGAATACGCGACGGCAACTTCGCCATACCCGCGCTCGCGCAACATGCGCATCTTCTCTTCATTGTGGCAGTGGCGCGTGGCCACTACCGCTCCGAAGCGCGGACCGACGGCCGTGCCGATGACGGGCACGTCCTCGTGTGCGACGAAGCTCAGGATGGCGCGTGCCAGTTCGGGCGGCGCACCGGTGGCGACGACGACGCTGTCGCCGCTGGCGCGGTGTTCGCGGAACACCTCGAGCGCAATCGGCAACAGGCGCTGCTGGACCTCCTGCTGATGGGTGGCGACGTATTTGTCTATCAGTGCGTCGAAGCTGCGGCGACCATGCAGACCGAACGTGCCGATCCAGATGTAGCCGGAAATCCCGCGCCGCCGCGTGGGCAGGAACGCCACCATCGGGCCCAGCACCACCGTGGCGACCAATGCCACCAGCACGCGCAGCGGATTGCGCTGGATAAGCCACCTGACCAGGTGTCCGCCGGAGTCGCCGTCGTACAGCGTGTGATCGAAATCGAAAACGACGACCGGAGCGTCCGGGCGTGGCGTCGGATAGGAAGTGTCGCTCATGCGGCGAAGAATAGCTGACGCAACGCTTCGCCCGGCTCCTCGGCGCGCATGAAGGTCTCGCCGACCAGGAACGCGTTGACGCCGGCGGCGCGCATGGTCGCCACATCGTCCGGCACCAGGATGCCGCTCTCGGTCACCAGCAGGCGGTCCCTGGGCACTGCGTCCTTCATCGCCAGCGTGGTCTCCAGCGACACGTCGAAGGTTCGCAGGTTGCGGTTGTTGATGCCGACCAGCGGTACGGGCACCTGCAGGGCACGCTCCAGTTCGTCGATGTCGTGCACTTCCACCAGCACGTCCATGCCCAGCTGCATCGCCAGCCCGGACAGCTCGACCAGTTGTGCATCGTCGAGCGCCGCGACGATCAGCAGGATGCAGTCCGCACCCAGTACGCGCGCTTCGTACACCTGGTAGGGGTCGACGGTGAAGTCCTTGCGCAGCACGGGCAGCGTGCACGCTTCCCGCGCCTGCTTCAGGCAGTCGTCGGCGCCCTGGAAGAAATCCACGTCCGTCAACACCGACAGGCAGGCCGCGCCGCCGAACTCGTAACTGACCGCAATGTCGGCCGGGCGGAAGTCCGGACGGATCACGCCCTTGGACGGGCTGGCCTTCTTCACCTCGGCGATCACCGCCGGATCGCCCTGCGCGATCATCGCGTTCAGCGCATCGGCAAAGCCGCGCGTCGGCGATGCATCGCCCGCGCGTGCGCGCAGGTCCGCCAGCGGCACGCGGGCGCTGCGCTCGGCGATCTCGTCCGCCTTGCGGGAGAGGATGGTGGTGAGGATGTCGCTCATGTAGATCCTGGTTCGGTTCCCGTGCCGGTGCAAGGCACGGCGCATTGTCGCATCCGCTCCTCTGTAGGGGGGGCTTCAGTCCCGACAGAACGCGATTCCAACGACGGTCGCACACGCCCGCGGAGCGTTTGCGAAGTCCGGTCGGGGCTAAAGCCCCTCCTACACGCCTTTCTTCCGATCCCACCCGTAAGCCCGCTCAACCTTGGCCACGCGCAGCTCGAAGTGGTCGTACCAGTCGCGCCGGCCCTGCTCGCGCGCCGCCGTATGCTCGGCGTGCTGCCGCCAGGCAAGGATGGCGGCTTCGCTTTCCCAGTAGGCCACCGTGATGCCGAAACCATCGGCTCCGCGCGTGGACTCCATGCCGAGGAAGCCTGGCTGCTGCTGCGCCAGCTCGACCATGCGCCCGGCCATGGCACCGTAGCCGGCATCATCCTGACCGTTGCGCAGCGAAGAAAAGATCACCGCGTAATACGGCGGTTTGGGCAGGCTGGCGAATCCGCTGGCGGCCATCTCAAGCCTCCCTTGACGGCAGGCCCAGGGCCTGTGTGGTCGCGATGAACTGCTGCAGGCGCTCCAGTGCCTTGCCGCTGGCGATCGCATCGCGTGAACGGGCGATACCGTCCTCGATGCTCGCCGCCACACCAGCCACGTACAGGGCCGCACCGGCATTCAGCACCACGATCTCGCGGGCGGGACCGGGCTTGTTGTCCAGCACGCCCAGCAGCATCGCCTTCGATTCCGCGGCGTCGGCCACGCGCAGGTTGCGGCTGGCGGCCATCGCGATGCCGAAGTCTTCCGGGTGCAGTTCGTATTCGCGCACTTCGCCGTCACGCAGCTCGCCAACCAGCGTGCCTGCGCCCAGCGAGAGTTCATCCATACCGTCGCGACCCCATACCACCAGCGCGCGTTCGGCCCCCAGTTCCTGCAGCACGCGCGCCTGGATGCCGACCAGGTCAGGATGGAACACCCCCATCAGGATGCTGGGTGCGCCGGCAGGATTGGTCAGCGGGCCGAGGATGTTGAAGATGGTGCGCACGCCCATTTCGCGGCGCACCGGCGCAACGACTTTCATCGCGGGATGGTGGACCGGCGCGAACATGAAGCCGATGCCGGCCTGCGCGATGGACTGCGCCACCTGCTCCGGCTGCAGTTCAATGTTCACGCCCAGCGCTTCCAGCACGTCGGCACTGCCCGACTTCGACGACACGCTGCGGTTACCGTGCTTGGCGATGCGCGCACCGGCCGCAGCCGCGACGAACATCGAGCAGGTGGAGATGTTGAAGGTGTGGGAACCGTCGCCACCGGTACCGACGATGTCGACTAGATGCGTCCGGTCAGCGACATCCACGGTACGCGAGAACTCGCGCATCACGGTGGCCGCACCGGCGATCTCGCCGACGGTTTCCTTCTTCACGCGCAGGCCGGTCAGGATGGCGGCGGTCATGGTCGGCGAGACGTCACCGCGCATGATCTGCCGCATCAAATCGACCATCTCGTCATGGAAGATCTCGCGGTGCTCGATGGTGCGCTGGAGGGCTTCTTGTGGGGTCAGTGGCATGTCGGCTCCGTAGGGTGGGCCCTGGCCCACCGGCATGGCGATGGCGGGCCGAGGCCCGCCCTACGTCATCGTTCCAGAAAGTTCTTCAGCAGGGCGTGGCCGTGCTCGGTCAGGATCGACTCGGGGTGGAACTGCACACCCTCCACGGGGTACTCGCGATGGCGCAGGCCCATGATCTCCTCGATGCTGCCGTCCTCGTTCTCGGTCCAGGCGGTGACTTCCAGCGCAGCGGGCAGGCTGGAGCGTTCCACCACCAGCGAGTGGTAGCGGGTGGCCTCGTAGGCATCCGGCAAGCCGGCGAACACGCCCCTGCCTTCATGGCGGATGCGCGAGGTCTTGCCGTGCATGATGCGGCCCGCGCGGATGACGTTGCCGCCATAGGCCTGGCCGATGCTCTGGTGACCGAGGCAGACACCGAGGATGGGTGTGTCCGCACCCAGCCGCTCGATGATTTCCAGCGAGACTCCGGCTTCGTTCGGCGTGCAGGGGCCGGGCGAAATGACGATGCGCTCGGGCGCGAGCTTCGCGATCTCGTCGACCGTCATCGCATCGTTGCGCACCACCTTCACCTCGGCACCCAGCGATTGCAGGTACTGCACGAGGTTGTAGGTGAAGCTGTCGTAGTTGTCGATCATCAACAGCATGAGTCAGTCCGCCAGCAGGAACACGGTGTAGATCTTGTCGGTATAGGTGACGTAACCGGATTGCAATGAAGTGTCGACGCCGGCACGTTCGAGCCTGCTTCCGGTGACCTCGATGCGATCCAGCCCACCACTCCTCCATTCATAGCGGACGGGCCACTCGCCCTCGCGGATGCCGTACTCGAACTGCGGCGCCACGTCCGACACGCTGTATACCGGACCGAGGCGTGCGCCATAGGCGCGCGCCATGTCGTCGGCCTTCGTTTTCGCCGACGCAATGGTCTTGTCCCGAAGCGCCCTGCGCAGTTCTGCCTCGCTGCTCAGCTCAGTGGTGACGTCGGAGATGCGCAGGCTCTGGGAGGTTTCCACGGTCGCCAGGAAACGCTCCAGATCGGCCTGCCGCGAGAACCGGGCTGTCAGTGAGCGCGACACCTGCGTACCCACGAACACCTGCTCCTGGAGCTTCTGGTCGTAGTGGTGCCGGGGTCCGATCTGCAAGGACGTCGCCACGATCTCGTCCGAAGGAACATGGGCGTCCTTGAGTTTTGCCAGCGTGCTGGTCACGTGGTGCTCCACCGCGCGCCGGGCCGTATCGGGGTTGATGTCCGTTGCTTCGAACTGGATGGCGATCTTGAAGCGGTCCGGAATCGCACGCGCCTGCGCATCGCCATAGACCAGGATGTGCCGGGTCGGCGGGAGTGCGTTGACCTGCGCCTGCACATGGCCCGATGCCAATGCGACGACAGCAAGCAGCACGCGATGGATGGCTTTCATGGATGGCCTGCCTTCATGGGTGGTAGGGGTGTCGGGATGCGACGCTTCCTACAACGCGCTGAGGATGCGGATGGGGTTTCCGGCGTCACGGTCACAACCCCTTCGCCGCTTCCGCCACCGCGCGAAACAGCGCGCGACCCTTGTTCATCGTCTCGTCCCACTCCTTCTCTGGGTCGGAGTCGTAGACGATGCCGGCGCCGGCCTGCACGTGCAGTCGGCCGTCCTTGATGACGGCGGTGCGGATGGCGATGGCCGTGTCGGCATCACCATGCCAGCCTATGTAACCTATGCTACCCGCGTAGACGTTGCGCTTGATCGGCTCCAGTTCGCGGATCACTTCCAGCGCGCGGATCTTGGGCGCGCCACTGACCGTGCCGGCCGGGAACGTCGCGCGCAGCACGTCGGCGTAGCTGAGGCCCGGCAACAACTTGCCGGTCACCTCGCTGACGATGTGCATGACGTGACTGTAGCGTTCGATGACGAACTGCTCGCCCACCTGCACCGTTCCGGCTTCCGACACACGACCGGTGTCGTTGCGGCCCAGGTCGATCAGCATCAGGTGCTCGGCACGCTCCTTCGGATCGGCCAGCAGTTCGGCTTCCAGCGCGAGGTCCTCGTCGTGCGTCTTCCCGCGCGGGCGCGTGCCGGCGATGGGGCGCACGGTGACTTCGCCCTGTTCCAGCCGCACCAGGATTTCCGGCGAGGAACCCACCACCTGCACGTCGCCGACATCGAGGAAGTACATGTACGGCGACGGATTCAGCGCGCGCAGGGCGCGGTAGACATCTACCGGGCGTGCGTTGAACGGCACGCTGAGGCGCTGGCTCAGCACCACCTGGAAGATGTCGCCGGCACGGATGTATTCCTTGGATTTCCCCACCGCGGCGATGAAGCCGTCATGGGTGAAGCCGGAAACGAAGTGGCTTTCATCCAGCACGTCGCGGGTGATCGGCGTGGGATACGAACCCGGCTGGCGCAGTTTGGCCACCAGTTCGTCGAGGCGCGCCTGCGCCTTGTCCCACGCACCCTCCGCGCGTGGATCTGCATGCACGATCAGGTACAGGCGGCCCTTGAGGTTGTCGAAGACGGCGACTTCTTCGGACTGCATCAGCAGGATGTCGGGCGTGTCGAGTTCGTCGGGCTTCCCGCCGTTCGCCAGGCGCGGTTCGATGTAACCGATGCACTCGAAACCGAACCAGCCGACCAGCCCCCCGGTGAAGCCCGGCAGGCCTTCCAGTCGCGGTACGGAATAGGCCGCTCGCAGCGCTTCGACTTCGGCAAAAGGATCTTGCACGTCACGCGTTTCGACCAGGCGGCCGTGGTCATGGATCTGCAGCGTATGGCCACGGAACGTTGCCACGCGCCGCACCGGCAGGCCGATGATGGAATAGCGGCCAAAGCGTTCGCCGCCTTCCACCGACTCGAAGAGATAGGTGTGCGGCGCGTCAGCGAGTTTCAGGTAGACCGAAAGCGGCGTGTCCAGGTCGGACAGCACTTCCCGGACAACGGGAACACGATTGTAGGAGCCGGGGGTGCGGCCTTCAGCAGCAAACTGCTGGAACTGGTCGTGCGAGATCAAGCGGGCTTTCCTTCCGGGACGCGGTGGCGGTATGGGCGACGGCTACGGGCCACCATCGCCAGCCAGGGCGTGCGGAATCTTTGGAAAGCGGGAGCGCGGGATGGGACACCGCCCTACTTTACCCGACGCGCGGACCCGCGGGCCACTATGCGGGTGGTTGCATGCGCAACGGACACTCCGCCGGCAGGTGCATGCGGACCCGGCCGGGCACGCATTCGATCCGGAACCGTCGCGAAAGGACGGGCTCGCCATCGAGATTGAGGGTCAGCGGCTGGTCGGCCTCCAGTTCGACCCACGGCAGCCGTGCGCGGGTCGCCACGCGGTCCAGCGCTGCGTGCTTCCCGTCCTTCAGCAGGGCGCCGACGGTCGAGGCGACTTCCCCCGACAGCTCGGGGACGATGGTCAGGTCCAGTGCGCCGTCATCGATCAGCGCATCGGGGCAGAGCGCTTGCCCGCCGCCTGCCTGTCGCCCGTTGCCGACACCAAGGGCGATGAAGTCGCCGCGCCAGTCGAAGTCCGGACCGTGCACGCGTGCGCGCACCGGCTCGATGCGACCCAGCCTGGCGATGCCGGTGATCAGGTAGGCCAGGCCGCCGAGCATTTTCTTGAGGCCTTCGTCGGTCTCCACGGTGACCTCGGTGCCGAAACCACCGCTGGCGAGATTGGCGCACCAGTGGTCGCCGTCTTCCGCTTCGATGCGCAGCAGGTCCATGGAAACCGGCCTGGCACCCTGCACGAGACGCAAGGCTTCCAGGGGCGCATCGGGAATGCCAGCGGCGGTGGCGAAATCATTGGCCGTCCCCAGCGGCACCAGACCCAGCGAGGGCAGCACTCCAGCCGTTTCATCGCGGCAGGCCAGCGCGGTGGACACTTCGCTCAGCGTGCCATCGCCGCCCGCAGCGATGACCGTGTCCACGCCATCGGCGATGGCCTCGCCGACGTAGCGTTCGGCGTCGCCGTCCTCCCAGGTCACCCGTACGTCCAGTGCCACGCCGTCCTCGCGCAGGACCTGCACGGCCTCGCGCAGATCTTCGTCGCCGGCGGATTTTCCGTTGAGGATCAGGCGCCAGCGGGGTGGGGGCATGGGGGTTCCTTGTAGGTCGCGCGAGAATAGCCGCTCATCTGTAGGAGCGATGTGAGTCGCGACCGCACGCTGTTGCGGCCAGCGCACCTGTCGACCCAAGAGCCCTGGAACTGATGATCTGCGGTCGCGACTCACGTCGCTCCTACAACAGCCCAGCCATCGTCATCTGCCCGTCACAGATCATGCGTAGCGTGGAAGGCCATAGCAGGGACGACGGGCGGAGGCAGGATCAGCCTCCAATTCTTCCAGGGCGGTGGCGCAGGCCATCGCCCTTTCTCGTGTGGGTAGAGCGGAGCTTGCTCCGCCCGGCACACCACAGAGGGCCGCGGGATGAGCCGGGCAAGCCCGGCTCTACGGCACACGATCAGCCGCGTGCTTCGGCCACGGCCTGGCGCATGCGGGCAATGACATCGGCATAATCCGGTGCATTGAAGATCGCCGAGCCGGCAACGAAGGCGTCCGCACCCGCCGCCGCGATCTGGCCGATGTTGTCGGCCTTCACGCCACCGTCGATCTCCAGGCGGATGTCCTTGCCGGTCTTGTCGATCATGGCGCGCACCGCACGCAGCTTGTCCAGCGCCGACGGGATGAAAGCCTGGCCGCCGAAGCCCGGGTTCACCGACATCAGCAGCACCAGGTCCAGTTCCGGCAGCACCCAGTCCAGCACCTCGACCGGCGTCCCCGGATTGAGCACCAGGCCCGCCTTGCAGCCCAGCGACTTGATCAGCTGGATCGTGCGGTGCACGTGCTTCGAGGCTTCGGGGTGGAAGCTGATGATGCTGGCGCCGGCTTCGGCGAAGTCGGGCACGATGCGGTCCACCGGCTCCACCATCAGGTGCACGTCGATCGGCGCGGTGACGCCATGCTTGCGCAGCGCGCTGCACACCATCGGGCCGATGGTCAGGTTGGGCACGTAATGGTTGTCCATCACGTCGAAGTGCACCCAGTCGGCGCCGGCCTTCAGTACGTTGTCGACTTCCTCGCCCAGGCGGGCGAAGTTCGCGGACAGGATGGACGGGGCGATGATGCAGTTCGACATGGAGGGGCTCACTTGCGCTTGCGCAGGGTCTTGATGCGGTCGTAGGCGGCGTTGATCTCGCCGGCCTTCTGTTCGGCCTGGCGGCGCAGATCTTCCGCGGCGCCGGCCATCTTGTCGGGGTGGTACTGGGAGATCAGCCGGCGGTAGGCCTGGTCGATCTCGGCATCGTCCGCGTCGCTGGTCAGGCCGAGCACGCGGTAGGGATTGTCGCGACTGAGCTTGAACCAGTCCTCGTCGAAGGCGTGGCCGATGATCAGGCCCACCAGGCCGCCCAACGGATGGCGCATCAGCAGCCAACCCGCCACGAATCCCAGCAGTTTTCCGTACCAGCGCTTCATTCGGCCCGCCTTCTCCGGCAATCGCGCCATTTTACGGCACACACGGCCCCCAAGCGCCGTACACTACGCGGCCCGGTCCGGTACCTGGCCCCGCAGCAGCGGGTGAAGGGCCACCCCGGGGCACGGGCGCACGGCCTGCCGCACGCCCCCACGACGCTGTACGCCTCGCTGGTTTCCGGAACTCCCCAAGGAGTGTTTGTGCCCACGACGTTGCTTCAATCCGATCTGCCCGGCCTCACCCTGCGCCATCGCGGCAAGGTCCGCGACGTGTTCGATCTGCCCCGCGACCGCCTGCCTGCCGATGCGCCCGCCGGCGACTGCCTGTTGATGGTCGCCACCGACCGCCTCTCCGCGTTCGACGTGGTGCTGCCCGACCCCATTCCCGGCAAGGGCGAGATGCTCTGCCAGATCTCCAACTTCTGGTTCGCCAAGACCGCGCACCTGATGCCGAACCACCTGACCGGCATCGACGTGGCCAACGTGCTGCCGGCCGGCGTGGATGCGGCGCTGTACGCCAAACGCGCGGTGGTGACCAAGAAACTCAAACCGGTGCCGGTGGAAGCCATCGCACGCGGCTACCTGATCGGCAGCGGCTGGAAGGATTACCAGCGCACCGGCAAGGTCAGCGGCATCGAACTGCCCGATGGCCTGCGCCAGGCCGAGAAGCTGGCCGAGCCGATCTTCACGCCGTCGACCAAGGCCGCCGTGGGCGACCATGACGAGAACATCGACTTCGACGCCATGGTGAAGACCGTGGGCGCGGAGCTGGCCGAGCGCGTGCGCGATGCCACCCTGCGCATCTACCGCTTCGCGGCCGATTTCGCGGCCGAGCGCGGCATCCTGCTGGCCGATACCAAGTTCGAATTCGGCACCGATGAAGACGGCCGCCTCTACATCATGGACGAGATGCTGACGCCGGACTCCTCGCGGTACTGGCCCGCCGACCAGTACTCGGTCGGCACCAGCCCGCCCAGCTACGACAAGCAGTTCGTGCGCGACTATCTGGAAACACTGGACTGGAACAAGACCGCGCCCGGCCCGTCGCTGCCGGCGGAGGTCATCGAGCGCACGCGTGCCAAGTACGCCGAGGCGCTGCAGAAGCTGGCCGGCATCATCGTCGACTGACCCGCTTCCCCGCCCTGCATCCAGGCGATGCAGGGCAAGCCGGGGTTCAGCGCCCCGTGCAGTAGGCTTGCCACCCGCTTCCCTGGGTGCACGCACATGAATGCCTACGTCTACCTCGCCCTCGCCATCGCCGCCGAGGTCATCGCCACCAGTGCACTGAAAGCCTCCGAAGGCTTTACCCGGCCCGGTCCCTCGCTGCTGGTCGCCGCGGGCTACGGCATCGCGTTCTACTTCCTGTCGCTGACGCTGAAGACCGTACCGGTCGGCGTGGCATACGCCATCTGGTCCGGCGCGGGCATCGTGCTGATCGCGTTGATTGGATGGGTGGTGCTGAAGCAGCCGCTGGACCTGCCCGCCGTGCTGGGCATGGGCCTGATCGTGGCCGGCGTGGCGGTGATCCAGCTGTTTTCGAAGGCCGCCGCGCACTGACCGCCCGGGACCTGACCATCGGCCCGGCAACCCCGGCCGGGCTGGGGTATGCTCCATACCCTGCCGCATTGCCATCCTCGGGAGGGATGAATGAACGCGACTGCGCAACGCCCGGTGGACCGCTGGTTCGCCAGCTACTCCGGCGATCACCAGAACGACACCAACCAGCTGATCCATGTCTTCGCCGTGCCCGCCATCCTGTGGACGGTGGTGGCGCTGCTGTGGTGCATCCCTGTATTCGGCACCTGGATCAAGTCCGGCGCGTGGGCCGCGTTGGCGATGTTCGGTGCGTGGATGTACTACTACAAACTCTCGCGCCCGCTGGGCTTCGGCATGCTGGCCATCTTCATCGCCATGGCCTGGCTGACGCGCTGGCTGGAAAGCCTGCTGGGCCTGCAGAACCTGTTCTTCCTCGCGCTGGGCGTGTTCGTGGTCGCGTGGATCGCGCAGTTCGTCGGCCACAAGATCGAAGGCAAGAAGCCCAGCTTCCTCACCGACCTCACCTACCTGCTGATCGGGCCGGTGTGGGTGCTCAGCAAGTTCTACCGGAAGATGGGCTGGAAATACTGAAGCGTCGCGCCGGGCTTGCCCGGCTGATGCCCAGGCGGGCACCTCAGCGACGTCTCCAGGGGCGGCGGAGCACGTTCCGCGCTACGACCCAACGGCACGCGCGTCCACGATGAAGGCACGCGGCGCGTAGCCGAAATCGCGCTGTGCCGGCGAGGCATCGAATACCAGGTCATCGCGCATGCGCGAGACCGCATCGTCGGTAAGTGCTCGCATCATTCCAGCCATGCGCGCCAGCGACAGCGCAACCTTGAACATCGGCACCGGCACTTCCCACAGTTTCGCCGGCGGACTCAGCGCCGCCAGCGTGCGCGCCATCATCTCGCGGTACGCCAGCGCCTCGCCCCCCGGCAAGGCATACGCCCGCCCATGCGTGGCAGAAGCATCCACGACCGCGAGCGCCGCAGCCGCGAGGTCGTCGACATGCACAGGCTGGCGCTTCCCGGTGGCGCCCCGCGGCAGCACGAAGAACCGCATGCGCCGCGCCATCGCCGCGATCCGTGCCAGCGTCTGGTCGCGGCCTGCACCGTAGACCAGGGTTGGACGCAGCATGGTCGCCGCCGCGCCGGTCGCTTCGGCCGTATCGAAGACGAGCCGTTCCGCCGCCTGCAGACGCGCGACGATGTCCCGCTCGTAGGCATCGCCCGAGGCCTGCTTCGTATCCAGGCTGGTGGAGCCGAACGCGACCACGCGCGGGGCTGCGACGAGGCCGCGTGCATACCATTGCGCGAATCCGTCCAGCGGGCCGGTGCTGAAGATCACGTCGACCGCCGCCGGCAATCCCTCGACGCCCGCGAATTCACCCGCCAACCAGCGGATGTTCGATGAAGCCTCCCTCGGCGTCCGTGATACCGCGAACACCTGCCACGCCGCGGCATCGAGGCGCGCCAGCAGTGCTTCGCCGATCTGCCCGCTGGCGCCGAAGACCAGGGCGGTGCGCACGGGCATGTCAGGCATCCGCGCCGGCGTCTTCATTGACCGCGTCGGTGGTGGACGGCGGTTCGCCACCCGGCATCGGCGGACGTTCCGCCATGTGCAGCGACAGCGCCGCTTTCGCCATCAGGTGCGCGCTGATCGGCGCAGTGATGAACAGGAACGCGGTGATGAGCAGTTCGCGCGGCTGCGGATCGGTGCCGCCCAGCGCGTGGTAGCCGACCGATGCGATCAGCACGCAGCCGACGCCCAGCGTGCTGGCCTTGGTCGGTCCATGCAGGCGCTTGAAGAAGTCCGACAGCTTTACCAGACTGAAGGAGCCCACGAGGATGAAGAAGCTTCCGACGGCCAGCAACAGCACCAGCAGGATGGCGAAGACCCAGCTCATTCGACGACATCCCGGCGCAGCACGTACTTGCTCAGCACCACGGTGCCGACGAAGCCGAGCATGGCGATGATCAGCGCGGCCTCGAAATAGACCGCAGTACCCAGGTGCATGCCGAACAGCATGAGCTGCGCGATCGCGCAGACATACAAGGTATCGAGCGCGAGTATGCGATCCGGCACGCTCGGGCCGCGCACCAGCCGGTATAGCGCCAGCAGCATGGCGACACCGACGGCATGCATCGAGCCGATCACCGCGTACATCACCAGTGCCTGCGGCGTCATGGGAATATCTCCATCAACGGCGCCTCGTAGCGCGTCTTGATCTGCCGGATCACCTCGTCGGCATCTTCGAGATTCAGCACATGCACCAGCAGATGTCGGCGATCATCCGACAGCGCCGACGATACCGTACCCGGCGTCAGCGTGATGATGCTCGTCAACGCCGCGATGCCGTGGATGTTGCCGATATCCAGGGGTACCCAGATGAAACCCGGGGTGATCTTGCGCTCCGGCCCCAGCACCTGCAGCGCCACGGTGACGTTGGCCTGCACGATATCCAGCAACAGCACCCCGAGCATACGCGGCACGCTGCGGAGGCGGCCGATGCGGGCGAACTCGCGGTCAAGCCGGGCCGCGAACGGCGGGATCAGCAGCGCCAGGACCAGCGCCATCACCACCTGTCCCACGCTGATCTCGTCGTTCATCAGCAGCCAGAAACAGAATACCGTCACGCTCAGCGGCAACGACGGCAACCAGCGCTTGCGCCACGTCGCGACCATGCTCAGGGCTCCCTCAAGACAGGTGTGGCGGCACGCACATGCTCGACATAGTCGGCCGGAGCCTGCAACTGCACCGCGGTGGCACGCGTGTACTCCAGCACCGGTGCGGCTGACAGCACCAGGGCCACGCCGTAAGCCAGCAGCAGCACGACGGCGGCCGTTTCCAGGGGCCGCGAGGGCGCATGCACCACCTCCTGTTCGGGCGTGTATGCCTCCAGCGTGTGGTGTCCGGCATCGGGCCAGGGTTCGACGCGCCAGAACAACCGCGTGCCCGCCCGTGCCAGTCCGACCAGCATCATGAAGCTGGTGCCCAGCACCAGCAGCCAGATCCAGAACGTCCGCGGCCCCGCCGGTACGGCGTCCAGCAGCAGCAGCTTGCCGATGAAGCCGGACAGCGGCGGAAGGCCCGCCAGCGACACCGCCGCCACCAGGAACAGCAGGCCCGGCACGGTCTTGTCCGGCAGCGCCGCGATCACGTCCTTGCGGTCGCTGGCGCGGCCGCGGCGACGGCGGATCAGGTCGGCCAGCAGGAACAGTGCGGCGCCCGCGAAACTGCTGTGCACCAGGTAGTAGAGACCGGCCCCTGTCGTACCGGTGGTGCCCAGCGAGAAGGCGACGAACAGTGTCGCCGCGGAACCCAGCACCAGATACGCCGCCAATGCGCGAAGACGCTGCGCTGCCAGCACGCCCAGCGACGCCAGCACCAGCGTGGTCGCCCCCAGCGCCAGCAGCGCGGGCCATGCGAACCCGTCCAGCGGCCCGGCTGCGCCGAAGCTCAGCGTGCCCAGCCGCAGCACTGCATAAAGCCCCACCTTGGTCATGATGGCGAACAGGCCGGCGACCGCGGCGGGCGCGTGCGTGTAGGTATCGGGCAGCCAGAAGTACATCGGCAACAGCGCTGCCTTCGCGCAGAACACCACGAACAGCAGTCCCGCCGCGGCCTGCACCAGCGCCAGGTCGCCTGGCGGCAACTGCGCGACGCGCACCGATATCTCGGCCATGTTCAACGAACCCAGCATGCCGTACAGCAGGCCGAGCGCGATCAGGAACAGCGTCGAGGCCGCGATGTTGAAGGTGACGTAGTGCAGGCCCGCGCGCATCCGTTCGCCGCGTCCGCCGCTGAGCATCAGGCCATAGGACGAGATCAACAGCACTTCGAAGAAGACGAACAGATTGAAGATGTCGCCGGTCAGGAACGCACCATTCAACCCCATCAACTGGAACTGGAAGAACGCATGGAAGTGGGGCGCGCGGCGGTCCCAGCCGGCACAGGCATGCAGCAGGCAGCCGGCGCCCAGCAGCAATCCGACCAGCAGCATCAGTGCCGACAGCCTGTCCACCATCAACACGATGCCCAGCCGCGCCGGCCAGTCGCCGAGCAGATAGACCGAGACGTCGCCGGACGCCGCCGAACCCACCAGCAGACACGCCACGACCAGCATCGCGGCGACCGACATCCATGCCACGATGCGCTGCGGCACCATGCCGAAGCGACGGTGCTCGAAGAACAGCGCGATCGAGGCGGCGAACAGCGGGATCAGGATCGGCAGCACGGGCAGATGGTTCATGCCTTGCCCCCGGCATCGTCCGCTTTCGCGGCGTCGCGTGCCTCTTCCAGACGGCGCAGTTCGCTGGCCAGGAAATCACGCTCCGCACGGGGGCCGTCCACGTGGTCGCTGTCGTTGTCGCCGCGACTGCGGATCGCCAACACCACGGTGACCGCCGTCATCGCGAACGCGATCACGATGGCAGTGAGTACCAGCGCCTGCGGCAGTGGGTCGGTGTAGTTCGCCAGGGTCGGGGCCACGCCGTCGCGCAGCACCGCGGGCTTGCCCGGGACCAACCGGCCACCGGCGAAGATCAGCAGGTTGGTCGCATACGACAGCAGCGTGAGTCCGAGGATCACGTCGAAGCTGCGCGCACGCAGCAGCAGGTACACGCCTGCGGCCGTCAGGATGCCGATCGCGCTTGCCAGGGCCAGCTCCATCAGAGTGCACCTCCCATCAGCGCAGCTCCCCGGTGCGGGTGGAGCGCTCACCCGGTTCCATCACGCCCAGGTGCGAGACGCGCGTGCGCGATGGGCGGATGGTGCCCATCATCGACAGGATCAGCATGGCGCCGCCGAACACCACCAGATACACGCCGGTATCGAAGCCGATGGCACTGGCCAACGGCACCGTGCCGACCAGCGGCAATTCCAGGTCGAGGTGCCCGCTGGTCAGGAAGGGCACGCCGAAGCCCATCGAAGCCACGCCACTGAGACCGGCGATGATCAGGCCCACGCCGATGCACCGCACGTAATCGAATCCGAACCGCGACTCGACCGATGCCGCACCCTGGATCACGTACTGCACCAGCAGCGGCACCGCCAGCACCAGACCGGCGATGAAGCCGCCACCCGGTGCGTTGTGCCCGCGCAGGAACAGGAACACGGACACGGTCAGGGTCAACGGGAACATGATCTGCGCCAGGTCGGCAGGCACCGGCAACTTGATCGGCGGACCCGACATGACCTTCTCCGGCGCCATCCGCGCGCGGCGCAGCAGGGCATGCACGATCAGCGCGGCGATACCGAACACGGTGATCTCGCCGAAGGTATCGAAGCCGCGGAAGTCCACCAGGATCACGTTCACCACGTTGCTGCCATAAGCCTCCGGCAGCGAGCGCGCCAGCAGTTCGCCACTGATCGTGTCGCCGGGCCGTGTCATCACCTGATAGGCCAGCAGGCCGGTACCCGTGCCCGCCACCAGAGCGACCACGATATCGCGCAGGCGTCGGCGCGGCGTGCGCTCCGGCGGCGAGCGCGGCGGCAGGTAGTGCAGCCCCAGCAGCAACAGGACCAGGCTGACCATTTCCACCATCAACTGGGTCAGGGCGAGATCGGGCGCGGACAGGAACACGAAGGCCAGGCTGACCATCAGGCCGGCGCCGCCCAGCACGATGACCGCCAGCAGGCGCTGCCGGTACAGTCGGATCGTCCAGACCGCACATGCCACCAGCACCAGCCACAACAGCCAGCCGAGCAGCGGCATGGGCTGTGAACCGCGCCACTGCAGCGGTGCCGCGTCGCCACCCAGGAACGGCGCCGCGCCCGCCGCGATGGCGGCCAGCAGCAGGAACAACAGGCTGCGCTGCAGGCTGCCGTTGGCGATCCGGTCGGTGAAGCGACCGGCCAGGCCATACAGGGCTTCCATGTTCCAGCGGAACACGCTGCGCCCCAGTGACCGCCGCACGATGGCGTGCAGGTCGAACAGGCGGCGCAGTCCGAAGTACAGGGCGACGCCGCCCGCGATGCCGGCCAGGCTCATCAGCAACGGCTTGTTGATGCCGTGCCAGACCGCCAGGCTGTACTCGGGCATCGCGTCGCCGAGGATGGCGCCGGCACCGGCGTGCAGCACGGGCGCGATGGTCCAGGCCGGGACCACGCCCACCGCCACGCACAGCACCACCAGCACCTCCACGGGGATCTTCATCCAGCGCGGCGGCTCGTGCGGGGTGACATCCAGCGCGCGCGGCCCTTCCCCGAAGAACGTCTCATAGACGAAGCGCAGGCTGTAGGCCACACCGAACACGCCATACAGCAGCGCCGCCACGGTGATGATGTCGCGCATGGCGCGATGGCCGCCGATGTCCAGCGCTTCGGCGAAGAACATCTCCTTGGACAGGAATCCGTTGAGCAACGGGATGCCCGCCATGGCCAGCGAGGCGATGATCGCCAAGGCACTGGTCCACGGCAGGTAGCGCCGCAGGTTGCCCAGCCGGCGCATGTCGCGCGTGCCGGTTTCGTGATCGATGATGCCCGCCGCCATGAACAGCGAGGCCTTGAACGTGGCGTGGTTGAGGATGTGGAACACGCCGGCCACCACGGCCATCGGCGTGGAGATGCCGAACAGCAGCGTGATCAGGCCGAGGTGCGAAATCGTGGAGTACGCCAGCAGGCCCTTCAGATCGTGCTGGAAGATGGCGTACCACGCGCCGATCAGCAGCGTCAGCGCACCGACGGTGGTCACCACGTAGAAGAACAGGTCGGTGCCGGCGAGCGCCGGATGCAGGCGCGCCAGCAGGAACACACCGGCCTTCACCATCGTCGCCGAATGCAGGTAGGCCGACACCGGCGTGGGCGCCGCCATCGCGTGCGGCAGCCAGAAATGCAGGGGGAACTGCGCGCTCTTGGTGAAAACGCCGGCCAGGACCAGCGCCAGCGCCCACGGATAGAGCCCGCTGGCGCGGATCAGGTCACCCGAGGCGAGCACCACGTCCAGGTCGTGGCTGCCGACGATGCGCCCGATCAGCAGCACGCCGCCGAGCAGCGCGAGTCCGCCGGCGCCGGTGATCGCCAGCGCCATGCGCGCGCCTTCGCGCGCATCCTGGCGATGCGACCAGAACCCGATCAGCAGGAACGAACTGATGCTGGTCAGCTCCCAGAACACCACCAGCAGCAGCAGATTGCCTGCCAGCACCACCCCCAGCATCGAGCCCATGAACAGCAGCAGGCACGCGAAGAAGCGCGGCGCGCTGTCCTTCGCGCTGAGGTAGTAGTGCGCGTACATCACCACCAGCGCACCGATCGCCAGCACCAGGCCCGCGAACATCCACGCCAGCCCGTCCAGCCGCAGGGTGAAGGACAGGCCGATCTGCGGGATCCACGCGTAGTCGGCACGCACGTTCCAACCCTGCAGCACGCTCGGCGTCATCCACGCCAGCAGCACCAGGCCCAGCAGCGGCGCCAGCCCGGCCAACCACGCCGTCGCGCCGCGCGAAAGGCCGCGCGCCAGCGCCACCACCAGCGCCAGCACGAAGGGCAGCGCCAGCAGGATTTCGAGGAAAGGGATCATCAACCGCCTTGCGTTGCAGGGAATGCGTCATTCGCGAGCAATCGCCCGAGTTTAACAAACCCGTTCACGTCTGCCTGAGCCGGCGTTCAGATCAGGCGAGCAGCGCAACCTCCAGCACGACCCAGCCCACGAATGCGGCGAGCAGCAGTCCGCCCTCCACGCGGCTGATGCGCAGGTCCCCGCGCAACATCGGGTACAGCACCAGCACGAACGCGATGGCCGCCGGCAGTTCGAGCCGCACGAACGACGCCGGCAGCGCCATCGGACGGAACGCCGCCATGCCGCCGACCACGACCAGAAGATTGAACAGGCTGGAGCCGATGACGTGGCCGGCCACCATGTCGCCCTGCCCGCGCCTGGCGGCCATCACGGCGGCGGCAATTTCCGGCAGCGCCGTGCCGATCGCCACGGGCAGCAGGCCCGTCAGCAACGGCGAAAGACCCCACTGCGCACCGATCATCGGCGCTCCCTGCAGCACGAAGCGGGCCCCGTAATACAGCAGCGCGGCGGCCACCGCGAAACGCAGCAGATTCATCCACAGCACGGTGTGCGTGACGGAGAACGTCTCCACATCGATACGCACCCGCGCATCCTCGCGCGATGCACGCGCCAGCAGGAACGCCAGTACGGCGACGAAGCCCAGCAGCAACACCAGGCCCTCCACCCGGCTGACCACACCATCCAGGCCGAACACGATCAGCGCCAGCGAGGCCAGCCCCAGCAGCACCAGCAGCGACGAGAGCACGCGCATCCGGATCACGACCGGCGCGACCAGCGCCGCCATGCCCAGCGTCAGGCCCAGGTTGACGATGTTGCTGCCCACCGCGTTGCCGAGCGCGAGTTCCTGCGCACCTGCCCACACGGCGCGCGCATTGACGGCCAGCTCCGGCAGCGACGTGCCGAACGCTATCAGCAGCAGGCCGGCGACGAAGGGGGACGCGCCGAAGCGCTGCGCCAGGCCCGAAGCGCCCTTGACGATCGAGTCGCCGCCGAGCGCCAGCAACACCAGGCCCAGCGCGAAGTATCCCCAGGCTTCCATCATCGCCGTCCCCTTCCCGTATGGTGTCCGGCGATTCTATGCCTGCGCGCGACGGCAGGGCCAGCGACGGCCTGCCGCCGGTGGACGCGCTGACTCAGGAGCAGCCTTCCACGTAATCGACCTGCGGCGACAGGCCCACGCGCCAGGCGGTGACCTTGCCCGCGGCATCCGCCTCGAACACCAGCCGGGTCGGCGCCACGTCACCGGCGTCCATCGCCAGGTACTGGCCGCCTTGCGTGTACTTGTGCGGTGACGCCTTCAGCGCACCACCGTACAGCTTCTGCAGCTCGTCGACGCCCATGCCGACCTTGCCACCACCGGGCGCAGTTTCCTTGTCGGTGCCAACGTCGTATCGCACGAATTTGCCTTCTTCCATCATGAAGGCGAAGTCGGCGGGCCGCGTGATCCACTTCGGCCACAAGTAGTGGCAGGTCGTGCCCTCCATCGGTGCGCCGTTGAGCTCGCCGCCCCACGCGGTGCGTGCTTCATCGACCGTGCTGCCGAGCTTCATGTCGCCATAGCCGAGGAAGCTGGCCTGGCTGACCGGACCGGCCGGTGCCGCCGTGTCGTCCACGGCGGGAGCAGGTGCCGGCGCATCGGCCATCGGCGTGCTGGTCGCCGTCGTGGTCGGTTCCGCCTCTGCCATCGGCGCCTCCTGGCGCTGGCACGCGGACAACAGGGTGACCACCATCACGATCGGCAACATCGACTTCATCGGCTCTCTCCAGTGCGCACACCTGCAGACTAGCGTCATCGCGTTAAGTCACCGCGAACACGCGGCTGTCATCGGCACTTCATCGCACGCGGCTAGCCTGCGCGCGGGTTCCCCCTCCGCTCGCCATGCGCCCGTCCAAGACCGACCTCGCCCGCCAGACGTTGCAGGCCCACACGGGCACGCTCGGCATGCGCGAGCGACGTACGCTGATCCTCTGCGATGGACAGCGCGACCTGGGCGAACTCGTGCGCCTGCTGGGCCAGGATGCGCCGCTGCTGGTACAGCGCCTCGTGCAGGCGGGCTACCTCACCGCCGGGGACACGCCGACGACACCATTGCGCGTGGCCAGTACGACCCGCGTGCCTATCACCAACGCGCCGGCCGGTCCGCGACGATCGTTGGTCGCGGCCAAGGTCTACCTGTCCGGCATGCTGGAGCTGCAGCGCGACGACGATGCACGCCGTCATCGCGAACGCCTGCAGTCGCGCCTGGACGACGATGCCATGCTCGAGGCACTTGCCAGCGCACTGGGGTTCCTCGAGGGCCGGGTGGCCACCACGCTGTCCCAGCGCATCCGCGAACGACTGGTCGAAGCACTGCCCAGCGAAGACCTGCCCCGCCTGCAGGCACTGCTCACTGCCCAGGACGAAGCCGCGCTGTCCTGAGCGCGCGGCCCCTCCCTACGGGACGAAATGCCTGCGCAGGCCGGCCCAGCACGCCTGGTAGTCGCGCTGCCGATGGGGTGCTTCGATCGCCTGCCGCGTCGGCCGGATCACGGCACGCGTCTCGAACATGAAAGCCATCGTGCCGGTGATGACATCCGGCTTCGACAGGTCCGCGTTCGACGCTTTCTCGAACGTGGCCGCATCCGGCCCGTGGCCCGTCATGCAGTTGTGCAGCGACGCGCCGCCCGGCGCGAAGCCTTCGGCCTTGGCGTCGTAGACGCCATGGATCAGCCCCATGAACTCGCTGGCGATATTGCGGTGGAACCACGGCGGGCGGAACGTGTCCTGCGCCACCAGCCAGCGCGGCGGGAAGATCACGAAATCCATGTTGCCCACGCCCGGCGTGTCGCTGGGCGAGGTCAGCACGAGGAAGATCGACGGATCCGGGTGGTCGTAGCTGATCGAACCGATCGTGTTGAAGCGGCGCAGGTCGTAGCGGTACGGCGCGTAGTTGCCATGCCAGCCCACCACGTCCAGCGGCGAGTGGCCGATGCCGGCGCGCCACAGATGGCCCTGAAACTTGGCGATCAGCTCGAACTCGCCCTCGACATCTTCGTACGCCGCCACCGGCGTCTCGAAATCGCGCGGATTGGCCAGCCCGTTGGAGCCGATCGGGCCCAGGTCGGGCAAGCGCAGGGCCGCACCGAAGTTCTCGCAGACATAGCCGCGCGCTTCGCCGTCCTGCAACTCGACCAGGAAACGCACGCCGCGCGGGATCACCGCGACCTGCTGCGGCTCGACCTCGATCACGCCGAACTCGGTCGCGATGCGCAGGCGGCCCTGCTGGGGCACGATCAGCAGCTCCCCGTCCGCATCGTAGAAATAGCGTCCCTGCATCGACCGGTTGGCCGCGTACAGGTGGATGCCCACGCCATGCATGGCCTCCGGCGACCCATTGCCGGCCATCGTATACAGGCCATCGACGAAATCCGTGGGCGTCTCCGGCAGCGGCAGCGGCGACCAGCGCATCTGGTCCGGCGACACCGGCCCCGCACTGAAATCGCTGTGCAGGTGGTGCTGCGCATACGGCGCGAACGGACCGTGCATCGCCGCCGGGCGGATGCGATACAGCCAGCTGCGCCGGTTCTCCGCGCGCGGCGCAGTGAAAGCCGTGCCGCTCAACTGCTCCGCATACAGGCCATGCGCCACGCGCTGCGGCGAGTTGCGGCCCTCTGGCAACGTGCCGGGGATCGCCTCGGTGGCGAAATGGTTGCCGAAGCCGGGCTGGTAGTTGTCGTGCGTCTGGCTCATCACTGGTCTCGCTGCTTGAGCCCCTCTCCCTCCGGGAGAGGGGTTGGGGAGAGGGTCGGTCGCGACAGGAGTCTCCAGATCGCCTCGACCACGACTTCAGTCTGGTTCAGTACGTCGTTGTTCCAGAACCTGGCTAACCGCCAGCCCTGGCCTTCGAGATAGCGCGTCCTCGCCGCATCCTCGGGCTCGCCATGTTGCGAACCGTCCAGCTCGATCACCACGCCCATCTCTACGCAACAGAAATCGACGATGTAAGGAGGGACCGAATGCTGCCGACGGAACTTGTAGCCTTCCAGCCTGCCTGTCCGGAGATGCTGCCACAACCTGCGCTCTGCATCCGTCATCTCCCTGCGCAACCGTCTTGCGTTCGCCAACGTCCGCGTTGGTAGTGGGGGATTGACCATGGCCGGACCTCCTGTCCGCGTGTGGCGAGATACCGTCTATCGCAGGATACGGACTCACCGCACCCTCTCCCCAACCCCTCTCCCGACGGGAGAGGGGCTCGAAGAAACCTTACAGCACCCCGCGCTTCATCTGGTCCCGCTCGATGCTCTCGAACAGCGCCTGGAAGTTGCCTTCGCCGAAGCCTTCGTTGCCCTTGCGCTGGATGATCTCGAAGAAGATCGGGCCCAGCGCGTTCTGGGTGAAGATCTGCAGCAGCTTGCGCTGCTTGGTCTCCACGTCGGCGTCGATCAGGATGCCGTTCTTCGCCAGCCGCGCGACGTCCTCGCCATGGTCCGGGATGCGCTGGTCGATCACCTCGAAATAAGTCTCGGGCGTATCCAGAAACGCCACACCGGCTTCGCGCATCTTTTCCACGGTCGTGTAGATATCGTCGGTGAAGCAGGCGATGTGCTGGATGCCCTCGCCCTTGTAGGCGTCCAGGTACTCGTTGATCTGCGACTTCGGGTCGCTGGACTCGTTCAACGGGATGCGCACCATGCCGTCCGGCGCCGTCATCGCCTTCGACAACAGGCCGGTCTTGGCGCCCTTGATGTCGAAGTAGCGGATCTCGCGGAAGTTGAACAACCGCTCATAGTAGTCCGCCCACTTGGCCATGTTGCCGTGGTACAGGTTGTGGGTCAGATGGTCGATGAAGGTCAGGCCGAAACCCTTGGGCAGCAGGTCCACCCCGGGCAGGTATTCGTAGTCCGGATCGTGGATGGTGCCCTTGTCGTCGTAGCGGTCGACGATGTAGAGCATGCAGTCGCCGATGCCCTTGATGACCGGTGCGGCGACCGCCTTGGTGAGTTCGTCGGCAGCATCGAACGATTCGGCCCCGTTCTTCAGCGCCTGCACGCGCGCCCACTCGGCCAGCTTCCTGACCCGGATCGCGAAGCCGCAGGCGCTGGGTCCGTGCTCGGCGGCGAAGCGCGCGGCGAACGAATCCGGGTCTTCGTTGATCAGGAAGGTGCAGTCGCCCTGGCGGTAGGTGCTGATGGCGCGGGTCTTGTGGCGCGCGACCTGGACAAAGCCGAGCTTGCGGAAGTAATCATGCAGGTGGTGGGCCTGGCCCTGCGGTGCGGCGAACTCGACGAACTCGAAGCCATCGATGCCCATCGGGTTGTCGAACGTCGTGGGCTGGATACCCAGGTTGGGTTGTGCGTTCATGGGGCGCCTCGCTAGGCTTGCCGGGTCAGACCCCATTTTATAGTTTCAGCTGAAACCAACCACAAGTAGCAGCGCAACATGAGCCAGCCAGCCAGCCCCGTCGTCCACGCAGATTTCGACCTCGACCGCCTGTTTTCCTACCGGTTGAGCGTGCTGTCGAACCGGATCAGCAGCGCGATTTCCCGGGAATACCACCGTCGCTTCGGCCTGGCGATCACCGAATGGCGGGTGATGGCGGTGCTGGGGCGCTTCCCCGGCCTGTCAGCGGGCGAGGTGGCCACGCGCACCGCGATGGACAAGGTCGCGGTCAGCCGGGCGGTGGCCCGCCTGCTGGAGCGGGCCCTGATCCAGCGCGAGATCCACGGCGACGACCGCCGCCGCTCGGTGCTGGCGCTGACCGACGAAGGGTTCCGGGTCTACGACGAAGTGGCGCCGATGGTCATCGAGTACCACCAGCGCATGCTGGAGCCGCTGAGCGACGAAGAGCGCGCAATGCTGGACCAGCTGATCGACAAGCTGGCCGGGGAAGGCGTCCGACGCATCGAAGGCTGAGGCCTTTCCTTGCCGGAAGAAAAAACGGCGGCCAATGGCCGCCGTTTTTCGTTGGCGCCCGGCGAGCGCCGGGGTGCCGGGGAGTCACTTAACGCCGTGCATCAGCTTCTGGATAAGCGGCGCGATCAGGAACAGCAGCACGCCAGAACCCACCAGCGCCCAGAAACCGAACGTGTACCCCGCGTGCGCGGACTGCACGGTCATGCCGCCTTCGCCGCTGACCTTGCCGGCGAAGATGCCCGCCATGTTGTTGCCGATGGCGATGGACAGGAACCAGCAACCCATCGCCATGCCGGCCAGGCGTGACGGTGCCAGCTTGGTCGTCATCGACAGACCGATGGGCGACAGGCAGAGCTCGCCAACCGACTGGATCACGTAGACCATGAAGAGCGTCCAGAACGGGATCTTGCCGTTGGCATCCACCATCCCCGACAGCGCCATCATCAGCAGCAGGAACGCCAGGCCGTTGAAGATCAGGCCCAGGCCGAACTTGCGCGGGATGATGGGGTTGTTCTTGCCCATCTTCACCCACAGCCAGGCCAGTACCGGCGCCAGCGCGATGATCGCCACCGAATTGACCGACTGGAACCAGGAGACCGGGAAATCGCTGGTGCCCGCGAACATCTGGAAGAAGCCTTCCATGCCGATGTTGCGGTCGACGATGCGGTCGGCCAGGAAGTTGAACGAACTGCCCGCCTGCTCGAAGAACATCCAGAACAGCACGTTGAACACGAAGATCACCAGCATCGCGACAACCTTGTCGCGCGCCACCTTGCCCTCGCGCAGGCCCTCGACCACCAGCATCACCGCCGGGATCACGAACAGCGCCATCAGGATGGCCTGCAGCAGGTTGGCATTGATGGTCAGCAGCGCGTAGAACATCGGGATGCCGACCACCGCGCCAAACAGGACGACGAGGCTGACGTTGCGCAGGCCGGTCTGGTGCTCCGCCGGCATACCGATGCCTTCCAGCTGCCTGCGACCGAACCAGAACCACACCAGGCTCAACAGCATGCCGACGCCGGCGGCGATGAACACCACCTTGTACGCGGGCATGTCCTCGATGCCGAACACCTTCTTCGCCAGGTACTGGGTGACGATCGGCGCCAGCAGCGCACCGATGTTGATGCCCATGTAGAAGATGGTGAAGCCGGAGTCGCGACGCGCATCGCCCTGGGCGTACAGCTTGCCCACCATCGTGGAGATGATCGGCTTGAAAAGGCCGTTGCCCACGATGATCGTGGCCAGGCCCAGCTTGAACATCGCCTCGCTCGGCAGTGCCAGCAGGAACAGGCCCGCCGACATGAAGACCGCGCCGAGCAGGATGGAGCGCTGGAAGCCGATCAGCTTGTCGGCCACGTAGCCGCCGAAGATGGCGCCCGCGTAGACCAGTGCCAGGTAAGCACCGTACAACTCGCTGGCCGGCTTTTCACCGGAGGCGTCGCCACCATGGAACTGCGCCACGATGTACAGCACCATCGCCCAGCGGATGCCGTAGAACGCGAAGCGCTCCCAGAATTCGGACATGAACAGCATCCACAGCGGACGCGGATGTCCCAGGACTTGCTTGAATTCCGGTATCCGTTCCGGCGTTGATGTGTCGACGGCTCCGCTCATGCGGGCTCCCCCTAGAAAAAAAGTGGTTCAGGATTTCGGTTTCCCGTGCAACGGACACGGGACGGGCGAGGATTACCGACGTGGCCGGCGCACGTCAAATCGCTGAAACATCGGTGGTGTAACGGCCGTTTGGCCTATTCAGCGAGTCAATTCGCTGATTTCCAAGGGTTTTCGGAGGAAATCGCGCCGATCCCGGCCTCAGCGGCCGGGGCCGATCGAGGTCCGCACGTCGAACAGTTCCGGGAAGAACGTCAGCTCCAGCGCCTGGCGCAGGAAGCCCACGCCGCTGGAGCCGCCCGTGCCGCGCTTGAAGCCGATGATGCGCATCACCGTACGCATGTGGCGGAAGCGCCATAGCTGGAACTGGCTTTCCAGGTCCACCAGGTCCTCGCACAGCGAATACTCGCGCCAGTAGCGGTCGGTGTCCTCGTAGATCGCTTCGAATACCGGCAGCAGCGCGGCGTCGGCGGCATGCGACTGGCGCCAGTCGCGTTGCAGGTGCTGCGCGGGGATCGCATGGTCCCAGCGCGCGAGGTACATCAGGAATTCGTCGTACAGGCTGGGCGCGTCCAGCACGGCCTCCAGCCCGGCATGACCTTCCGGATCATGCGCGAACACCTTCAGCATCGCCGCATTCTTGTTGCCCAGCAGGAATTCGATGGTGCGGTACTGCAGCGACTGGAAGCCCGACGACGGGCCCAGCAAATCGCGGAAGCCCATGTACTCGGACGGCGTCAGCGTCTCCAGCACCGACCACTGCTCGGTCAGCTGGCGCAGCACCTGCTTGGCGCGCGCCATCACCTTGCGGGCCTGCCAGACCTGGTCGCGCTGGAGGAACCCGATCGCCGCGCGCAGCTCGTGGATCATCAGCTTCATCCACAGCTCCGAAACCTGATGCTGCACGATGAAGAGCATCTCATCGTGGTGCGGCGGATCCGACACCGGGTGCTGCGCGGACAGCAGGCGATCCAGCTGCAGGTAGCCGCCATAGCTCATGCGACCCGACAGGTCGGTGTGGATGCCTGCTTCCAGCGGGCGTTCGTTCTTTTCTAAGGCCATCCGTCGATCAACCGGGGGCGCCACCCGGGCGGCGGCAGGGGCGCCAGCGTAACCGATGGTGGTCGGGCGCCCCGGCAAGGCGAACAAAAACGGGCACTTATGTCACGCCCATGCAATGCGTGTACCACAGGCTTGGGCTACATTGCGTCGGCCGGGGGCGGGACCGCCTCCGACAGGGGGCGGCGTCCATCCACTGAGGGAGAGTCCGTAACATGGAAATGCCACGGGGCCGCCTTGCGGCCGTGTTCGCGTCTTTCGCCTTGCTCTTCGCCGCGTCGTCGGTGCAGGCGCAGGTAGTCATCAGCCAGGTCTATGGCGGCGGCGGCAACAGCGGCGCGACGCTGAAGAACGATTTCATCGAACTGCGCAACAACGGCCCGACCGCCGTCGACCTGACCGGCTGGAGCGTGCAGTACACCTCCTCCGCCGGCACCACCTGGAGCGGGCGTACCACTCTCAGCGGCAGCATCCCGGCCGGCGGCTTCTACCTGGTCCAGCAGGCGCAGGGCGCCGGCGGCACGGTGGACCTGCCCACCCCGGATGCGGTCGGCACCATCGCGATGAGCGGCACCGCCGGCAAGGTAGCGCTGAGCCGCAGCACCACGGCGCTGACCGGCGCCTGCCCGACCGCCGATGCCAACGTGGCCGATTTCGTCGGCTTCGGCAGCGCGGCCAACTGCTTCGAAGGCAGCGCCCCCACCGGCACACTCAGCAACACCACTGCCGCGCTGCGTGGCGGCGACGGCAGCATCGACACCAACAACAATGGCGCCGACTTCGCCGTCGGTGCGCCGAACCCGCGCAACAGCGGTGCGGAGCCGCCCGAGCCGCCCGATCCGCCAGTCGCTCTGACCATCGCGCAGATCCAGGGCAACGGCCTGCTGTCGCCACACAACGGCAAGCGCGTGGTGACCGAAGGCATCGTCACCGCGCTCAAGTTCAATAACGGCTTCTTCCTGCAGGCCGCCAACGACGACGGCGACCCGGCCACCTCGGATGCCGTATTCGTCTTCACCAGCAGCGCGCCGCCGGCCACCGCTGCGGTCGGCAACCGCGTGCGCGTAACCGGCACGGTCGAGGAATTCACTCCGTCCTCCAATCCGCACCAGTTGGCGATCACCGAGATCGTCACGCCGACGGTCGAAATGCTGGAAACCGGCGTGGCCCTGCCCGCCGCGATCGAACTGACCGCCGCCGAGCTGGGCCCCGACGCCCTCCCCGGCACGCTGGAGCGACTGGAAGGCATGCGCGTGAGCGTGGCACAGGCGGTGGTGATCGCCCCGTCCGGCGGCAGCCTGGACGAGAACGACGCGCTGTCCTTCAGCGACGGCGTGTTCCACGTCGCCCTGCCCGGCGTGGCGCGTCCGTTCCGTGAACCCGGCATCGCCGTGATGGATGCCATCACCCTGCCCGCCGGCAAGAACCCGCCGCGCTTCGACACCAACCAGGAACGCCTGATGGTGCGCAGCCGCGGCCAGGTCGGCGCGCAGCCGATCTCGGTCGACACCGGCGCCGATGTGGCCGGCCTGCTCGGCGTGCTGGACTACTTCGCCGGCACCTGGGCACTGCTGCCCGACGTGGCCACGCCGCCGTCGGTCAGCGGCGGCCTCCTGCCGGAGGCCGTCAACGATCCGAGTTACGACGAAGTCACCGTCGGCAGCTTCAACCTGCTGCGCCTGTTCGACGAGGTCAATGACAGCAACGGCGCGGTGACGCTGACGCCGGAAGCGCTGGACAAGCGTCTGGCCAAGGCGGCGCTGGCGATCTGCGACTACCTGAAGGCCCCGGACATCCTGGGCGCGGTGGAAGTGGAGAACCTGCGCGTGCTGCAGCTGCTGTCCGAACGCATCGACGCAACCTGTGCCGCGCGCCCGGGCTACGTACCGTACCTGCAGCCGGGCAACGACGTGGGCGGCATCAACGTCGGCTTCCTGGTCAGCTCGCGCGTGACCGCCGACGGCATGGCCCGCGTCGAAGTGCTGGACGTGGCGCAGTTCGGCAAGGAGACCACCATCGCCAACCCGAACGGCACCACCAGCCTGCTCAACGACCGTCCGCCGCTGCGCCTGCGCGCCCGCGTGCACCAGGACGCGACGTCGAGCTACCCGCTGACGGTGATCGTCAACCACCTGCGTTCGCTCAACGACATCAACGACACCCTTCCCGGCAGCGGCGGCTGGACCACCGGCGGCGAACGCGTGCGGGTGAAGCGCGGTGCCCAGGCGGTCTACCTGGCCCAGCTGGTGCAGGAGATGCAGCAGGCGAACCCGGACGAGAAGATCGTGCTGGTCGGCGACTTCAACGCGTGCGAGTTCAACGATGGCTACGTCGACGTGCTCGGCATCATCAAGGGCGAAGCCGCGCCGGAAGACCAGGTGCTGACCTGGATGCCCAGCCCGCTGACGACGCCGCTGGTGGACGGTTCGCAGCTGATCGCCGATCCCGCGCACCGGTACTCGTACGTGTTCGAGGGCAATGCGCAGACGCTGGACCACGTGCTGGTCAACGAGTCGCTGGTGATGGACGCCGCGCTGCGCGTGGACCATGCGCGCATCAACGCCGACTTCGGCGTGGACAACTTCGGTGATGCCACACTGGCGGTGCGCTCCTCCGATCACGATCCGGTCCGTCTGAGCATCCGCGTGCCGTCCTTCGCCCGCGCCGACCTGTCGGCCACGGTGTCGGCCGACCGTGCCACCGCCAACGTCGGAGAGACCGTGCGCTACACGGCCACCGTCCGCAACGCCGGCCCGGGTGCCGCATCGCCGGCAGCGTTCGCCTTCGTGTTCTCGGCCGAACTGTCGCCTTCGCTGGCCACGCTGCCGGCCGGCTGGAGCTGCGCAGCCGCCGAGGTAACCGCCGGCACCACCCGCGTGGCCTGCACCGTGCCATCGCTGGCGGCCGGTGGCGAAGCGACGTTCGCGATCGACGCCATCGTCCCGGCCAGCGCCGCAGCCACCACGCTGGGCCTGGGCGTGTCGGCCAACTCGACCGTGCTTGACCCCGCCAACGGCGACAACACCGCCGCCGTCTCGGTGGCCGTGGCCGCACTGCCGCAGACCCGCGCCGACCTGTCGGTGCAGCTGCTCGGTGCCGCCCTGCCGCTGCGTCGCGGCACCATCGCCACGCTGCTGGTGCCGGTGCGCAACGCCGGTCCGGATGCGGCCGAGCAGGTCACCGTGCGCCTGACCAGCAACGTGGAGGCCCGCTACGCCGCCGTGGCCGCCCCCAGCGGCTGGAGCTGCACGCGCGTGGCGGACACCACCGACGGTGCTGCCGCCGACTGCACCCGTCGTGGCGCCATGCCGCGCGGCGTGCAGACGCTGGCCTTCGCCCTGGTGGTCCCCGGCAAGCCGAAGCGCGGCACCGAACTGGAGTTCGAAGCCACCGTCAGCAGCACGACGACGGACCCGAACCCCGGCAACAATCACGATCGCCTGGTCCAGCGCATCCGCTGAACTTTCCGGCCATCGTGGGGTCGACAGGGGCGCGGGCAACCGCGCCCCTTGTCGTTTGCGCAGCACGCGACGCGCATCACGTCCGAACCACGCCGACCGCAGGCGGACTGACACCGAACGACAGTCGGGCAAGCCCCTGTTTCCGCACCGGTTTCTTCGAAGAGGCGCGCGCCATTCAACCCCGTCTTGCTGCATTGCACGACAGCCGCCCGGCACACAGCTCCTAAAATTACATTTGAAACCATTTCCGCCGGCCGACGAGAACACCGTCCAGATGACCATCGCCGCAAGCTTCGAAATCGAATACCTCCAGTACCTGGGTCCCGACGGGACCCTGGTACGCAACGACCTGCCCGAGGCCGGCCGCGACATCGCCCGCCTGCGCGAGCTGTTCAAGCAGATGCTGTTCGTGCGTACCTTCGACACCAAGGCCATCGCCCTGCAGCGCACCGGCAAGCTGGGCACGTACGCCAGCTGTCTGGGCCACGAGGCCACCCACGTCGGCATCGGCGCGTCGATGCGCACCGGCGACGTCTATGCGCCGAGCTATCGCGAATACGGCGCCATGTTCATGCGCGGGGTGAAGCCGCGCGACGTGCTGATGTACTGGGGAGGCGACGAGCGCGGCAGCGACTACGATCGCGACAGCGATGCACGCAACGACTTCCCCTTCTGCGTGCCCATCTCCACCCAGTGCCTGCATGCGGCCGGCGCGGCGCTGTCGTTCAAGCTGCGCAAGCAGCCGCATATCGCGGTGAGCACCTGCGGCGATGGTGGTTCGTCGAAGACCGACTTCTACGCCGCACTGAACTCTGCGGGTGCTTACGAACTGCCGCTGGTGCTGGGCGTGATCAACAACGGCTGGGCGATCTCCGTGCCGCGCAGCGCGCAGACCGGCGCGCAGACGCTTGCCCAGAAGGGCCTGGCCGGCGGCCTGCACTGCCTGCAGGTGGACGGCAACGACCTGATCGCCGTGCTCGAGGGCATGCGCCGCGCCAGCGAGCGCGCCCGCAAGGGACAAGGTGGCACGGTGATCGAGTTCGTCACCTACCGCCTGTCCGACCACACCACCGCCGATGACGCGCGCCGCTACCGCGACGACGCCGAAGTGAAGGCCGGCTGGGAGCGCGAGCCGATCACCCGCCTGCGCACGTGGCTGACCGCGCAGGGCGTCTGGAGCGAAGCGGACGAGGCCGCGTGGAAGGAGGAATGCGGCGTGCGCGTGGACGAAGAGGTCAACGCCTATCTCAACACGCCGGTGCAGCCGGTCGAGGCGATGTTCGACTACCTGTATGCCGATCCGCCGCCGGAACTGCTGCAGCAACGTGCCGCCGCGATCGCCGCGGAGAACCGCCCGTGAGCACCGTGATGAAACCTGAAAACAAGACTGTGGGAGCGACGTCAGTCGCGAAATCGGATGCCGCGGCGACCCCGACGGCGATCACGCTCATCGAAGCGATCACCCAGGCGCTGGCCTGGGAGATCGCGCACGACGAATCGGTGCTGGTGCTGGGCGAGGACGTGGGCGTGAATGGCGGCGTGTTCCGCGCCACCGCCGGCCTGCAGCAGAAATTCGGCCCCGAACGCGTGCTCGACACGCCGCTGGATGAAACCACCATCGCAGGCCTCACCGTCGGCCTGGCCGCGCAGGGCATGAAGCCGGTCGCCGAAGCGCAGTTCGATGGCTTCGTCTACCCGATGGTCGACCATCTGATCTGCCACGCTGCCCGCCTGCGCACCCGTACGCGCGGCCGCCTGCACTGCCCGATGGTGCTGCGCGTACCGTGGGGCGGCGGCATCCGCGCGCCGGAGCACCACAGCGAAGCCAATGAGGCGATCTTCACCAACGTGCCCGGCCTGCGCGTGGTGATGCCGTCCTCGCCGCAGCGCGCCTACGGCCTGCTGCTGGCCGCGATCCGCGATCCGGACCCGGTCATCTACATGGAGCCGAAGCGCATCTACCGCCAGTACAAGGAAGTGGTCGCCGACGACGGTGAAGCGCTGCCGCTGGACGTGTGCTTCGTGCTGCGCGACGGGACCGACGTGACCCTGGTGACCTGGGGCGCGCAGGTGAAGGAAGCGCTGGAAGCCGCCGACAAGCTCGCCGGCGAAGGCATCAGCGCGGAAGTCATCGACGTCGCCACGCTGCGTCCGCTCGACTTCGACACCATCGCCGAATCCGTCGCCAAGACCGGCCGCTGCGTGATCGTGCACGAAGCGCCGCGCACCGCCGGCTTCGGCGCGGAGATCGGCGCGCGCCTGGCCGAGCAGTCGATGTACGACCTGCTGGCCCCGGTCGAGCGCGTCACCGGCTACGACACCCACATCCCGCTGTTCCGCCTGGAAATGAAGTACCTGCCCAGCGTCGAGAAGATCGTCGCCGCGGCAAAGCGGGCGATGGCGAACGGCTGATGCACGCCCGCGCCGTCCGCGACTACCGCACGCAGTACGCGAACCCGATCCGGTTCGCGCGCGGCGACGTGGTCGCGCTCGGCGCACGCGACACCGAGTGGCCGGCCTTCGCCTGGACCACCACCGCCGACGGCAATGCCGGCTGGGCGCCAGTGGACTGGCTGCAGCCGCGCGACGACGGTCACGCCGTCGCATTGCACGACTATTCCGCGCAGGAACTCGACGTGCGGGCCGGCGACACCGTCGCCCTGCTGCACGAACTGGGCGACTGGTGGTGGTGCACGCACACGGACGGCCGCAGCGGCTGGGTGCCGGCGCGCGATCTGCAACCGATCAACGAAACGACTTCCAACGAGATATCCGCATGAGCGAGAGCAAGACCTTCCACCTTCCCGACCTGGGCGAAGGCCTCCCGGACGCCACCATCGTCGAATGGTTCGTCAAGGAAGGCGACGTGATCCGGCTGGACGAACCGCTGGTGTCGATGGAAACGGCGAAGGCCGTGGTCGAGGTTCCCTCGCCCGTGTCCGGCAAGGTGATGAAGCTGGCCGGCGCGGCGGGCGATGTCGTCATCACCGGCAGCATGCTGGCCGTGTTCGAGCCCGATGCCAGCCTGCCGCAGCGCGCGGAAGGCCAGGATACCGGCCACCACCATGGCCCGCCCACGTCCGCTGTCGTGGGAGCGACGTCAGTCGCGAACGCCACGGCCGACCCATCGCCCGTCGCGACTGACGCCGCTCCCGTCGAAGCGGATGCCGGCACCGTGGTCGGTGCCATGCAATCGTCCAACGCCGTGCACACCGAGCAGGCGATCGCCGTCGGCGGGGTCAAGGCGATGCCGGCCGTGCGCGCGATGGCAAAGAAGCTCGGCGTGGACCTGGCGCGCGTGCGCCCGACCGGCGCCGATGGCGCGGTCACCATGCAGGATGTGAAGCAGGCGGCCGCCGATGGCACCGCCGCCGTAGGAGGGGCTTCAGCCCCGACGCTTTCCCACCGTGCGGTCGGGGCTGAAGCCCCTCCTACAGCGGCGCCTACCGTGCAGCGCACCGCACTGTCGGCCAGCGGCAAGCCCATGCGCACGCAGCCGCCCGGCGTGTCGGTCAGCGGCCAGCCCGAGCAGCTCAAGGGCGTGCGCCGGAACATGGCACGCGTGATGGCCGATGCCCATGCCAAAGTCGTGCCGACCACGCTGAGCGACGATGCCGACGTGCATGCGTGGGTACCCGGCAACGACATGACCGGCCGCCTCGTCCGCGCCATCGTGCGTGCCTGCAAGACGGTGCCGGCGATGAATGCGTGGTTCGACGGCGAGAAACTCACCCGCACGCTGCATCCACACGTCGACATCGGCATTGCCGTGGACACCGACGACGGCCTGTTCGTGCCGGCGCTGCGCAACGCCGACCTGCTGGAAGCCGGCGGCGTGCGCGAGAGCATCAACCGCCTGCGCGCGCAGGTGGAAGACCGCAGCATCCCGCCGTCGGAACTGACTGGCTACACGATCTCGCTGAGCAACTTCGGCATGTTCGCCGGCCGCTATGCCACCCCGGTGGTGGTGCCGCCGTGCGTCGCCATCGTCGCCGCCGGCCGCGCGCGCCACCAGGTCACGCCGGTGATGGGTGGCTTCGAATCGCACAAGGTCATCCCCTTGTCGGTGACGTTCGACCACCGCGCCTGCACCGGCGGTGAGGCAGCACGCTTCCTCAAGGCATTGATCGACGACCTGGCCCTGCCGGCGTGACCTTCCGTCGGCTCATGCCGATGCTGCGCACGCCGGACCTGCCCGGCACACTCGCGTTCTACCGCGACGTGCTGGGCTTCGGACTCGCGTCCGGCGCGCTGGAGCAGGGCTGGCTGGCGCTGCGCCGCGACGGTGCCGAGTTGATGCTGTCCGGCATGAACGACCACGAGGGCGATACGGTCCCGGGATTCACCGGCTCGCTGTACCTGGAAGTCGCCGACGTCGACACGCTGTGGGACGCCGTGCGCGACCATGCCCGCATCTGCTACACGCCCGAGACGTTCGCCTACGGCATGCGCGAATTCGCCGTCTACGACAACAACGGCTACCTGCTGCAGTTCGGCACCCCGGTCGCGGACGACACCTGACCGCGAACGGTGGCAGGATGTCGCGCACATCCACCCGGAAATCCGCCATGGCACACCGCAGCCGTCTCGCCGGTTTCATCATCGACAGCCAGGTCGACGACCTGCCCGCCGCATCCGCATTCTGGAGCTCGGCGCTGGGACTGGAAGTCACCCATCCCGATGATGGCGACCTGGGCATCTACGACAAGTTCGAACCCGGTCCCGGTGGCCTGCACATCGAAGTGCAGAAGGTAAAGCACGAAGCCCGCGTGCACCTGGACATCGAGACCGACGATATCGACGCAGAAGTCGCACGACTGGAAGCGCTCGGCGCCAAGCGCGTGCAGCACGTGCGCAACCGCTGGTGGGTGATGGAAGCGCCCACCGGCCATCGCTTCTGCGTGGTGCCGATGGACGAAGACAGCACGCGTGGCGCGCCGAACCGCTGGCCCTGAGAGCAGCAGCTCACCGCATCACGACAACGTGGTCGTTCCAGAAGGACAGCAGGTGTTTCAGGCCGGGAGACGATGCAGTCTCGTCCTCCAGCCACGGCAGGTCGCGCTGCCATTGCGCCTGACTGAGCTGCTGGACCAGGCTCTGCGGCGCTTCCGCGAACCCCATGTGCCAGCGCTGCAGGCGACGCGCATCAAGGCTGCCCTGCTCGAGGATCTCCAGTTCGCGATGCTGCCGCGCGCGGGCGATCCGTGCGTAGACATGCTCGACATCGGCGCGGGCGCCTTCCAGGTACTGCACGAAGCGTTGCCCGCCGTAGATCAGGGTGCCGGTGACGTTGGCCAACTGGTTGTTGACGCGTGCATCGAGCAGCAGGGCATCGAGGTCGGCGGTCTCCAGCGGGCGCGTGGCCTGGCTCTGGTAGACCAGCGCATGCAGTGAGGCCATCTGATGCTCGGGCGGCGCGGAAAGGACATGGAGCATACCGCGCCACCCGCTCCGCCCGACGTGCGCAGGCGCCGCTATTTGCGTTCAGTCTCCGAACGTTCGCGCGTGGCCTTGAACTCCGAACCCTCCCGCCAGTGGGGCCACGCTTCGCTGTCGGCGATCCCGCGCCCCATCGCGTACAGCAGTTCGACATCCTGCGCCTGCCCCACTGCATTCCAGGTCGACGTCCATGCATCGCAGGGCTGGTGGTAGCACTTCGCGAAATACGCATCGCGCAGCGCCTTGCCACGGGAAACACCGCCATCCACGTGATCCAGTCCGGCGCCGATCGTGATCGCCGGCACGCCCGCGCGGGCGAACGCGAAGTGGTCGGCGCGGTAGAAGAAGCCCGCTTCGAGGTTCGGGTCCGGCGAGTAGATACGCCCGTGCGCTTCGGCCACGCGTTTCAGATCGTCTTCCAGCGAAACGCGCCCGTTGCCCCAGGAGGCGATGTCGCGGTTCGGACCGTCGGGGCTGAGCATCTCGATATTGAGCACGGCGGCGGTCTTCTCCAGCGACGCCACCGGGTTGGCCGCATAGAACATCGCGCCTTGCAGGCCCTTTTCCTCCGCCGTCAACGCCATGAACAGCAGGCTGCGCTGCGGTCGCGGGCCGGCGGCGAACACGCGCGCCAGCTCGATCACGGCCGCCACCCCCGTGGCATTGTCGACGGCACCATGCCGGATCGCATCACCGTCGGCATCGGGCTCGCCGATGCCGTAGGCGTCCCAGTGCGCCGAATAGACCACGGTTTCGTCGGGGCGCTCGGCGCCTTCCAGCCGGCCGATGACGTTGCGCGTGATCACCTGATCACGCGCCACCTTGAAGTCGGCCGACAGCGTGGCCCCGCCCAGCGCCACCGGCGTGAAGCCGGCCGTCTGCGCGCGCCGCTTCTCCGCGGAGAAATCCAGGCCCGCACGCTGGAACAGCGACACCGCAAGATCGCGCTGCATCCAGCCACGGAACAACGTGTGGTACCGCGCCGCGTCCGCACGCGGAATGTCGAACACCGGCGAAAGACCCGAAGCACGGACCGTGCTCCAGCCGTAGGCCGCCGGCGCGGTCTCATGGACGATCAATACGCCCACGGCACCCTGCCGCGCGAGCTCTTCGTACTTGTAGGTCCAGCGTCCGTAGTAGGTGACCGCCGGTCCGTCGAACGCACCGGGCTGCGCCGTCTCGTAGTCCGGATCGTTGATCAGCACCACCGCGACCTTCCCGCGCAGGTCCGCGCCCTTGTAGTCATCCCAGTTCCGCTCGGGCGCGCTCACGCCGTAGCCGACGAACACCAGGGGCGCGTCGACAACATGCACGCGCTCGACCGGACTCAGGCTCTGCATGACGACATCGTCGCCATTGACGAGGGTCTGCGTGACGCCACCGATCCTCAACCCCGCGTCCACCGCCCCGTCCACCCGTGCGCGTACCAGTGGCACGTCCTGGGTCCAACCACCACGCTCACCTCCCGGCTGCACGCCTGCCTTCCGGAGTTCATCCACGACGTAGGCAATCGTCTTCGTTTCGCCCTGCGTCGCAGGTGCGCGACCTTCGAACTCGTCCGATGCGAGGACGCGGACATGACGCGAGAGGTTGTCCGCGCTGATGCCGCCGCCGGGAACATTGGCGGCGAGTGCGGGCGTCGCGCCAAGCGACAACAGCAGCGCGGGGAGGAAGTGCTTCATGGGGACTGCCGGAAATGGACACATCGGCAGTCTAGTCGATCCATGTTTGCCGCAGGAGTGACGTCAGCGCGACCGCAAGCCATGCGGACCCGCGCATCCCCGGAGCACGTGCGACACGCCCGTCCATCGTCGGAGATCACGTGGACTTCAGGCATGCGGTCGCGACTGACGTCGCTCCTACAGGAAACGGCGGCCCGTCATGGGCGCCCACGATCCAGCCACACGCCCAGGCCCTGCGCATTCAATTCGATATCCATCGCGAGAACGCGTTCTACTTCCTCGTCGGCCAGCGGCACCCGCAATGCGTGCGCGCGCTCCAGATACAGCGCCGAGAGACCGGCCACGAGGCAACGATGACGGTCGGCGCGGCCGTCGCAGGCGTTGGCGATGGCGACCATCGCGTCGACCTGCTCGTACAGCGCCTGCGCCAGGCGCGGCACGTCGCCGATGCGGCCGTAATGGGTCAGGTACATCGCATCCGGTGCATACGCGGCCATCCGCGCGATGCTCGCCTTCAACGCCACGGGTTCGAACTGGACCGGTGTGGTCGTCGGCAGGATGAAGGCACCGTGCGGGCCGTCCAGTTCGCGATACGACAGTCCGAACGTGTCGCCGGTGAACCAGCTGCGGCTGCGCGCGTCCCAGATGCAATGATGGTGGCGGGCATGGCCAGGCGTGTCGATGGACTGCAATGGGCGTCCCGACAGCGTCACCGTCTCGCCATCCTCCACCACGCGTACCCGCGCTTCGGACACCGGCACGAGGGTGCCGTAGCTGCGCTGCATTTCTTCTTCGCCATAGACCGCCGTCGCACCCGCGATCAGCTTCGCCGGATCGATCAGATGCGGCGCTGCACGGGGATGCGCGACAAGCGTGGCATTCGGCAGCTGCTGCATCAGCAGCCCCGCGCCGCCGGCGTGATCCAGGTGCACGTGGGTGACGATGAGGAAGTCCACTTCGTCGGGTTCCAGTCCGGCGGATTGCAGCGCGTCCAGCAGGCGCGGCACGGAATGGTTGGTGCCGCAGTCGATGAAGGCCCCCCGGCCGGCCTCCACGATCAGGTAGGCGGCGTCGAAGTGGTCGCGCTGGAACGCGGTGTCGATGGTGTGGATGCCGTGGAGGCTCATCCGCGGGCCTGTGTGGGAACGGATGACCGGATTCTAGTCCCCGTCGCGTGAGCGCACGACCCGCCTTTGGTGGAACAACCCGCTCCTGCGGGCGATCACCCGCGCGACAACCACCAGCCACGCACGGGCACCGCCACGGTCAGCACGAACAGGAAGGCGCCGTAGGCCACCAGGGTAGCCAGTACCTGTTTCCAGATCGCCCCCGTGCCCACGTCGGCCGCACCCAGCGCATAGCCCCACTGCATGCCGATGAAACTCAGCACGAAGGCGACGGCCAGCACCGCCAGGTCGAAGCCTTTGCGGCGCGCATTGCGTGGCTGGCGCGGGAACAGCCAGAACAGCGAACCCAGCAGCAGGAACCACGGAAGGAACAGGATCACCGCCAGATACGGCATGGTTCAGGCCTCCGCATCGCGCAGCGCGGCCAGTGCGGCCAGCACGTCCGCCGCCGGCACCTGCAGCACGATTTCCGGCGTCTCCATCGCGTCCGCCTGCTCGGCCCGCTTCAGCACGCCGATCAGCCTGCCGGCATCCTTCGGCGAATCGAACCCGTTGCTCTGCACCAGCACGTTGCCTTCGGCATCGACCAGCTTGAAGTAGAAGCGGCTGTCGGTGTCGCGGTACTGCTTGAACACCGGCAACGCGGCCTTCGCGGCGGCCCTGGTTTCCGCCACCGGCTGCTGCGACAGATCACGCAGGCCCACGGCATGGCGAAGCTCCGCCAGCAACGGCGTGGCATAGCGCTCGCGCAGGCGGCGCGCGCCATCGCGCAGGATGGCCTCGATGTCGGCCGGCTTCGCCATCAGCGCTTCGTACTTCTCGCGCAGCGGGGCGATTTCCGCATCGATGCGCTCGAACAGCTGCTGCTTGGCGTCGCCCCAGCTGATGCCGTCGGCGAACGTCTGCGCGAACGCGCGCGTTTCCTCCGCGCTGCCGAAGGCCTGGTACAGCTGGAACAGCGCCGAACCCTCGGTGTCCTTCGGCTCGCCGGGGCCGCGGGAGTCGGTCAGGATCGAGAACACCAGCTTCTTCAGCTCCTCGCGCGGTGCGAACAGCGGGATGGTGTTGTTGTAGCTCTTGCTCATCTTGCGCCCGTCGAGCCCGGGCAGCGTGGCCACGTTGTCGTCGATCAGCGCTTCCGGCAGGGTGAAGTACTCCTTGCCGTAAACGTGGTTGAAGCGCTGACCGAAGTCGCGCGCCATCTCGATGTGCTGGATCTGGTCGCGGCCCACCGGCACCTGGTGCGCGTTGAAGATCAGGATGTCGGCGGCCATCAGCACCGGATACATGAAGAGGCCCGCGCTGACGCCTGCATCCGGGTCTTCGCCCTCGGCGTTGTTCTTGTCCACCGCGGCCTTGTAGGCGTGCGCGCGGTTGAGGATGCCCTTGCCCGCCACGCAGGTCAGGAACCAGGTCAGCTCGGTGATCTCCGGCACATCGCTCTGGCGGTAGAACCACACCTTGTCCGGCTCCAAGCCGCAAGCCAGCCACGTGGCCGCGATCTCCAGCGTGGAGCGCTGGGTGCGGGCGGGATCCTGTGCCTTGATCAGGCTGTGCAGGTCGGCCAGGAAGTAGAAGCTCTCCGTGTCCGCGGCACGGCTGGCAGCGACGGCCGGGCGCACGGCGCCGACGTAGTTGCCCAGGTGCGGCGTGCCCGAGGTGGTGATGCCGGTAAGGACGCGGGTGGTCATGTGCGAAGCGGGGGAATGCGGGAAAGCGGCCAGTTTACCGGCTGGGACCGGGTGATGCGGCCGGCCCGCCTGCGACACGGCGTCGCAGGCCAGACCCGCTGGCGGCTTAACCGGCAACGGCATCGCCTGGTCGGACAACCCCACTCCTTCCGGCGACCCGTTCCCAGCATCGTCCCCACCTGGAGAACGGACATGTTGCACCGCATCCTCGCGTTCCTCACCACGCTCGCGCTGTTCGCCGCGTGCGCTCCCGTCCATGCCCGCCCCCTGGTCGATGTCAGCCTCGTCGACCGCGATACCGGCGAATCGCTCGCGAGGTACCCGCATCGCGGCGATCTCTGGGTCGCCGGCACCCCCGGCCACCGTTACAGCGTGCGCCTGGCCAACACGACGGGCGAGCGCGTACTGGTCGTGCTGTCGGTGGACGGCGTCAACGCCATCACCGGCCAGACCGCGGATCCGTCACAGGCAGGTTACGTGCTGGAGCCGTGGCAGGTCACCGAGATCAGCGGCTGGCGCAAGTCGATGGACGACGTGGCGCAGTTCGTGTTCACCGACCTCGGCGACAGCTATGCCGCCCGTACCGGCCGGCCGCGCAACGTGGGCGTGATCGGCATCGCCGCCTTCCGCGAAGCGCGCGCCTACCGCTATCCGCAGTACACGCCGCCGCCGATCGCCCGTGGCGCGATGGAAAAGCGCACGGAAGCAGAAGCATCCGCACCCACCGCATCGGCACGCGCCATCGTCGCCGACGAAGCATCCCACCGGCAGAGCATCGGTACCGGCCACGGTGGACGTGAATGGGCGCCGACCTCGCGCACCGGCTTCGAGCGCGCGACCCGCCAGCCGGAACAGGTCAGCGAACTGCGTTACGACGAGCGTCGCCGACTGGTCGCCTTGGGCATCGTCCCCCGGCCGTCACGTCCGCTCTGGCGAGACGAGTCGCCGCGCGCGTTCCCCAACGGCTTCGTCGCGGATCCGCCCTACCCGCGCTGAACCTCACACGAGAAACGGGCCGCATAGGCGGCCCGTTTCCTGCTCGGCATTGGCGCGGATTTCAGGAGGTCAGTGCCGCATCGACTTGTCGTCGCGCAGGCTGCGGCTGAAGTCCTCGACTTCGGTATGGGCCCGATCCCGATCGTAGCCATAGCGCTCCTGCAGCCTGCCTTCAAGGTACTCCGCATTACCCTGCGCGACCTTGAAATCGTCATCGGTCAGATCGCCCCATTTCGCCTGGATCTTGCCTTTCAGCTGCTTCCAGTTGCCGGCGATGATGTCCTGATTCATGGTGTTTCCTCGCTTGATTGAGCGGCAGGGGGCGCCGCGGAAACAGCATCGCAGGCCGCGTGTTCCCATCCGATCAACTGCGCGTCAACGCGCCATTAGGATTGACTGAACAGTTCAGTCGCATGAGGACACGTTCGCACGGATGAATGCGTGCAGCGACACGCATTCCCGATCTTCGTGGCCCATCGTCGCGGCTGACGCACCGCAGATACCGGCAAAAAAAACGGGCCGCGATACGCGGCCCGCTTCCGAGTCTTCAGAATCCACGGGCTTATTTGCCCGAGGAATCCTCGACCTTCTCGCCCACCTTCTGCACGTCCTTGCCGAACCCCTTGACGGTGTTGCAGCCGGACAGCACGGCGACGGAGAACAGGGACAACAGCAACAACGCGACGATACGCTTCATAAGCGACTCCTGTGGACGGTATTCACGGCCTGGGGCGCGCATCGTCCGGCATACGCCGGCCATGCCGCCCCACCCGTGCAGTCTGATTTAAGCACGCTGGCTGGCGGCTGACCAAACCCTGGCCGGCAACGCGGAAGGGCCGGTTTCCCGGCCCTTCCTTCGGTTCGCATCCGGCGGATGCGGTCAGCCGACAGCGCGCATCAGCACTTGCCGTCCTTGCAGTCCTGGGCCTTGTCCTCGACCTTCTCGCCGACCTTCTGCACGTCCTTGCCGGCGCCGGCCATGGTGTTGCAGCCGGACAGTACCGCCATCGAGAACATGGCCATCATCAGCAGGGTCATCGCACGCTTCATGTGTCTTCTCCTGGGTGGATTGGGTGCTGCCGCAGGTGCGTCCCACGTTGCGGCGGCGTGTGCGGACACCTTCGAGGTCGCGACGTATAGGGCGCGTGAAACAGCACCAGCTCCGTTCAGTCCCAGTTTCCCCTCATCCCCCGTGAGCCTAGTCCCGCATCAATGTCGACTTGCCGAACAGGCTCTCCACCAGGTCCACCGTGAGCTTTGCCGTGCGATTGCGACGGTCCAGCACGGGATTGAGCTCGACGATGTCCAGCGAACCCATCAGCCGGGTGTCAGCGATCATCTCCATCACCAGCTGCGCTTCGCGATAGTTGGGACCGCCGGGCACCGTGGTGCCCACACCGGGCGCGATGCTCGGGTCCAGGAAATCCACGTCGAAGCTGACATGCAGGTGGGTGTCGGCATCCAGACCTTCCAGCGCAGCCTCCATCGTGCGCTTCATGCCCACTTCGTCGATGTAGCGCATGTCGTACACGTCGACCTTGTGGTCCTTGATCAGTTTCTTCTCTTCGGGATCGACCGAACGGATGCCTATCTGCCGGACCATCGACGGCGTGATCGCGGGCGCCTCGCCCCCGAGCCTGGTCAGCGCGTCCGGACCGATGCCGCACAGGCAGGCCACCGGCATGCCGTGGATGTTGCCGGAAGGCGTGACCTCGCTGGTGTTGAAATCCGAGTGCGCGTCCAGCCACAGCACCCGGAGCTTCTTGCCGACCCGCCGGCAATGCTGCGCGACGGCGGTGATGGAGCCCATGGCGAGGCAGTGGTCGCCGCCAAGCATGATGGGCAGCCGTTGCTGCGCCAGTTCGGCAGCGGTGGCGTCCATCACCGCGCGGTTCCATGCGACCACTTCATCGAGGTGCCGGTAACCCTGGACGGGACCGGTCCAGGGATTGGCAGGACCCTGCACGTTGCCGGTGTCGATCACTTCCACGCCCCGTGCCGTGAGTGCTTCGGCAAGGCCGGCGATGCGCAGCGCATCAGGCCCCATGCGCGCGCCACGATGGCCTGCGCCGACATCGGTGGGCACGCCGATCAGGGAAACGGGAGGGAAAGTTCGACTCATGGGTACGTCCTGCGAAAAACAGACGCACAGTCTATGCCGTCGGCGATGACGGGCCTGTGGCATCGCAGCACGCGAGTGGGCAATGCGCCGACAGGAAATGGTGCCGCTTATCCGAATCGAACGGATGACCTACCGCTTACAAGGCGGTTGCTCTACCAGCTGAGCTAAAGCGGCGTGGGCGGCAATTCTAGCGCAGCGCCGTGCATTCGAGCGATTGCGGCGTACCGCTGGACGCGGCACGGGCAAGCACGACGGGGTCGACACCCTCCGCGACGCCGGCATCCAGCCACCACAGGCTTGGGCCCGTGCGGCCGACGGGCTGCATCTGTGCGGTGAACCCCGCAGCCTGCAACTGCGATAGGCGGCGCTCGGCGGCCTCCCGGCTGCGATACCGGCCCAGTGCGATCCCGTTGGCTTGTTCGCCCTGGCGCACGACGAGGAAGTCGTTGAATCCCGCCGCCCCGATGCGGCCGGCGATCGCCTGCGCCTCTTCCAGCGACGGCGCGGGCGGCATGACCACCTGGTAACCACTGGCGCTGAGGCCGGGCACTTCCCGCAGATGCGCCCGCAGGAGCTGGCCCTTGACGGCATCCTGCGCCAGGGTCGCGGCAGCCTGGCTGGTGAAGGGCCCAAGGCTGAAACAGGCCGCCGGAATTTCCGGCGTCGCACGGGCGTCCACGGCCGACGGACTTGTGGTGGCCGCCTGCAACTCGTCGACGAGTTGCAGGCGCGCCACGCCGGCTGGCAATGGAGGCGGTGGCGGCGGCACGACGGCGGGACGGGTGAGCCACCACGCGGCGGCGCCCACGTTCAGGACGATCAGCAGGACGATCAGGGCACGGATCAGCATGCAGGGATTCTAGCGGTGCTCAGGCGGCGGTACCGAGCCGCGCCCACACAGCCAGCCCTTCGAGCACCAGCGCTGGCGCCAGTTCGCCATCGCGCAGCGCGGGCGCCAGCTCGGCCGCACCCCCGCCATGCAGCAGCAAGGCAGGGCGCTCGCCCAGGAGATCATGAGCGTGTTGCAGGCTGCGCTCGATCAATCCCAGGGCGGCGCCGCCACAACCGGATGCCAGCGCATCGAGGGTGTCGGTGGCGAACTCGACGTACCCGCCGCCTTGCGATGGCAACTGCGCCACCGCTTGCTGGAGTGCTTCACGCATCAGGCGGGGCGAGGGCGCTATGCGTCCGCCGCGATGCCGCCCGTCCGCATCCAGCAGATCGACGGTCACCGCCGTGCCTATGCCCACCAGCAGCCACGGCCGCGCGGCGCGCGCGCGGGCCGCCAGCAAGGCCAGGAAGCGATCCACGCCAAGCCGTCCGGGGTCGGCATAGGCAATGCGCACACCGGCCAGCGCCGGCTGCGTACGCGCGATCGAGATGCACCCGAAACGGGTGGTCAACCAGTCCACCACCGCAGCGGTACGTGCAGGTGATGCGACGCTGGCGAGCACGGCGGACGATCCCTGCATGTCGATCGCCGGAACGGCAGCCTCCAGCGCGGCGATGAACTCACCGTCGTATCCGGTCGCCAGCACCTCGCCCAGTGTCCCGTCCGCCCTCAACGGCGCGCCTTTCACGCGCGAATTGCCCAGATCGAATACCCACTGCGTCATGTCGCCCTCACGCTGACGTCTCCAGCATGCACCTGTCGTTGCACCTCGCCCACGCGCACCCGCAACGCACCGTCATCGCCGATGCCTTCGGCCACGCCATGCTCGTCACCCTGCGGACCATGCACGACGACCTCGCGGCCCATCAGCACGTCCAGTGCAGCGTATCTCGCAAGGAACGGCGACAAGCCTTCGCGATCGAACTGTTCGAGCGCGGGCAACAAGGTATCCAGCAGGTGGGACGCGACCCTGTTCCGCGAAGGTTGACCACCGCCCAGCGTGGCCAGGTCCGTCCATGCCTGGCTGATCGCCGTCGCCGCAGTCGCCGGCATGTGCACGTTCACACCGATCCCGATCACCGCGCGCACCGGGCCACCATGCTCGCCGCCGCCCTCCACCAGGATGCCGCCCAGCTTCCGCCCGTGCGCCAGCAGATCGTTGGGCCACTTCACGCCGACCGGGGCATAGCCGGCCTGCTGCAGGGCTTCCGCGGCGGCCACGCCGACCACGAGGCTCAGGCCGCCGAGGCGCGCGAGCCCGCCGGAGAACTGGCGCGACAACGACAGATACAGATTCGCTGCAATCGGGGACGCCCACTGCCGCCCGCGCCGGCCACGCCCGCCGGTCTGCTGTTCCGCCAGCAACACCGCAGCCCCATGCTCGGGCGCCTTGCGGCGGAGCAACTCGCTGTTCGTCGAATCCAGCGACCATGCCACCTCCAGCGACGCCAGCTGCGCGGCGGCGGCCCGCAACGGGGCGCGGATCAGGTCCGCGTCCAGCAACTCGACCGGCGCTTCCAGCGAATACCCGCGGCCCGGCTGTGCATCGATCCGCAGGCCGCCCGCACGCAGTGCTTCGATCCGCTTCCACATGGCGGCGCGGGTGACGTTGGCGTCGCGGGCGAGCAAGTCGCCGGAAACGGGGCCTTCGATCAGGCGCTGCAGCAGTTCGCGTTCGCCGGTCATGCGCGGCGGCGCCAGACGCGCACGCGTTCGAAGCGCGACTCGGTGCCGGCACGCAATCGCTGCATGTTGGCGCGATGGGTGAAAAACACCAGCGCCGCGGCGGCGGCAGCGAACATCTGCGCGGGACGATCCGCGTGCATCCACCATGCCAGTGGCACGAGGCACGCGGTGGCGATGATCGACGCCAGCCCCACGTAACCGGTCGCGACCAGGACGCCCAGCCAGACCAGGAACAGCGGCAGCAACGCCAACGGCCAGAGCACGGCGACGCCCCCCAGCAGGGTGCCCACGCCCTTGCCGCCGCGGAACCCGTGCCAGATCGGCCACACATGCCCCGACGCCGCAGCCAGCGTCGCCAGAAAACCTAGCGCGCGTGGCGACAGAGGGCCCTCCATCGGCGCGAAACGCAGTGCCAGCCATGCGGCCAGTGCACCCTTGCCGATGTCCACCAGCACTACACCGAGTGCGAACTTCGCGCCCTGCGTGCGGAAGGCGTTGGTGCCGCCCGCGTTTCCACTGCCCTGCGTGCGGATGTCCACGCCCCGCAGCCGGCCCAGCGTGAGGCTGCCCGACACGGAACCGAGCAGGTAGGCCAGCAGCAACAAGATGCAGACGATCAGCATGGCGCCATTATGGGCCACGCCCCTCCCCGCTCAGGCATCAGGTGCCGGCTGTACGGCCACGATCAGGGCGCCTTGGCCGGCATGCGCGCCGATGGCCGCCCCGGTTTCGACCAGCCGGTCCTCGCTGATCGTCAGCCGCGCGCGCAGCGCGGCGAGCAATCGCTCGCCCTGCGGACGCGCATCGCAATGCCCCACGATCACCCGCCAGCGCGGCCCGGATTCCAGCTGGCGTGCGACCCGCCGCGCGAAGGCTTCCGGCGCATGCGCGCGCGTCAGCAGGATGCCGGCGACCGTCATGCGCCCATCCGCGCTCATCTTCGCCATCGGGGTCAACGCGCTCAGCCGCGCGATGGGCGCGGCCCAGCGCGGTATGCGACCGCCGCGCACGGCATGGGAGATGTCGGGCGCGATGGCCCACATCCGCGTCAGCGGGCGCAGGCGCTCCAGCTCGGCCACCACGTCCATTTCACTGCGGCCTTCCGCCGCGAGTTCGGAGGCACGCCACACAAGCAGCGCCTGGCCGCAGGCGGCATTGACCGTATCGAACACCCTTACGCGTCCGGAGGGATCACGCGCGGCGGCATGCTCACCCGACTGCAGCGTGCCCGACAGCGCCCGCGACAGGCCGACATAGAGCACCCGCGCATGGTGGGCCAGCGACAGCTCGAACTGCCGGCGGAAGTCGCCCGGCGGCGGCTGGCTGGTGCGCGGCAACTGGCGCGAGACCGCCATGCGCCGGTAGAACTCGCCCGTCGACAGGCCCACCTTGTCCAGGTAGTCGCGGCCATCCAGGTCCACCCGCGCCGGCACCACGCCGATGGCATGGCGCTCGGCAATGTCGTCCGGCAGGTCGGCGGCACTGTCGGTGACCACCACCAGCGATTGCGTGGCGGCAGCCACCGCCTGCTGGCGGATCATGTCGTCCGCCTTCATGCCTTCGACGTGGCCCTGCGCCGCGCACGCATCGAAAAGCGCCTGCGGCGATCCGGTGTGCGCGTGCACGCGCAGGCGGGACGCGCCACCGGCGATGACGATGGAATCCGCACCGCCGGCCTCCAGCGCGGCACGCAGGCGATCGCGGTCCAGCGCCTCGCCCAGCAGCAGGCATTCGGTGCACCAGCGGCGCGTCGGATCGATGGCATGGTCGTGGACCGTCGGACCGGCGGCATCGTTGGCTGCACCCGGCGCGCCGGCGCGCACGCGCACCGCACGTGGTCCGCCCTCGACGAACTCGGCGATGCCTTCCAGCAGGTCGACAAACCCCTGCGCGCCGGCATCGACCACGCCGGCACGCTGCAGCAAGGCCATCTGGCGCGGCGTGTCGGCGAGCGCGCGACGCGCACGGACGAGCGCGCGGACGAAGCCACTGCGTGCGTCGGCCTGGTTGCCCTCCCCCGCTGCGGCATCCAGTTCCTCGGCGAATGCGGCAATCACGCTCAGGATCGTCCCTTCCACCGGCTGCGCCAGGGCCTGGCGTGCGCTCTGCGCGCCCTGACGGACGGCTGCGGCCAGCGAACGGGCGTCCAGTTCCGGCAGGTTGCGCACGCGCTCGGCCACGCCATGCAGGAACTGCGCGAGGATGGCGCCGGAATTGCCACGCGCGCCATCGATCGCGTCGTTGCCTACGCGGCTCAGCAGATCGCCGACATGCTGGCTGGGCTGACTGAGCGCGCCATGCAGCACGCTGCCGAGCGTCGATGCAAGATTGTTGCCGGTATCGCCGTCGGCAACCGGAAACACATTGATGCGGTTCAATCCATCCCGCGCGGCGATGACCCGGCGTGCTCCGGCAATCAGTGCCAGGCGCAGGGCGGGGGCGGTCAGCGGGCGGGCGTCGGGCACGGACATCGCCGCAGTCTGACGCAAGCCCCTCACTACCCCTGTTGCGACGCAACAGGCCGCAGCCGGTTTTCCTCGATCCATCGCCGCGCAGGGGCGTTTCGTCGCAAGGCCCGCCGCATTCATGCCGGGCCGGGCCATTCCCGCTATAGTCGGCGGCGTCATCTGGCCGCTGTACCCCGACCGACAGGAGTCTCTCCGATGTTACGCGCCAGCCTTGCCCTGCTGCTTCTCGGCGCCTCTGCGGCGGTACTCGCCCAGAACGGGCGCAGCATCGCCAACGGCAATGCCACCACCTGCCAGGACGTCGCGGACCGCGCCGTCGCCGACCGCCCGGGTGATGCCGTGCCGACCACTCCGGACGCACGCCGTGCGCGCGCCACCGCCGTGCGCAGCAAGTACGCCGCACCCGCCGCATTGACGCCCTCCACCTCGCGGGGTGGCGGCGACGACGACGACACCCCGTTGCCACGCAGCCGCGGCTCCAAGTGGCACAGTTTCCTGCCGGGCATGTTCCGCTGACGCGGACGGCATCACCCGGTGATTGGACTGTTGCGCCGCCTGCGGCGCCCCTCCCCGTCCATCCAGGACGAACTCTGGCGGACCGTAACCACTGACACTCCTTGGGTGTCGGCACTGGATGACGTGCGTTCGGACAGGCTGCGCGGGTTGGCGGCTCGCTTCCTGCACCAGAAGACCATCACGCCGCTCGCCGGCCTGAGCCTGGACGATGCGCAACGCGTGCAACTGGCGGCGCTGTGCTGCCTGCCACTCCTGGAGTTCGGCGAAAGCGGCTTGCGCGGCTGGTCGCAGCTGATCGTCTATCCGGACGCGTTCCGCGTGCAACGCACGCATACCGATGCGGCCGGCATATTGCACGAGTGGGAAGACGATCTGGCCGGCGAAGCCTGGGACCAGGGTCCGCTGATCCTGTCATGGGCCGACGTGCAAGCCGACCTGGCCGAACCCGATGCCGGCTTCTGCGTCGCCGTGCACGAGATGGCGCACAAGCTGGATGCGCTGGATGGCGAGCTGGACGGCACACCGCCCCTGCCGGGCGAGTGGCATGGCCACTGGGCGCGCGACTTCCAGCGCGCGTACGATGACTTCTGCATGCAGGTCGACCTGGGCCGCGAGACCGTGATCGACCCGTATGCCGCCGAGGCACCGGAAGAGTTTTTCGCCGTCGTCACCGAATACCACTTCTCCGCGCCGGACGTGCTGGCCGACGCGATGCCGGAGGTGGGCAGGCACTTGCGGCGATTCTACGGTCCATCGCCGTTCGCGACGACGTAACGGTTACAGGCCCGGCGGCAACCGCACCTCGAAGCGCGCGCCGCCCAGTTCCTCCGATCGCAGCACCTGCAGTTCGCCGCGATAGTCGCGGATCAGGTCCTGCACGATCGACAGCCCGATACCGTGCCCCTGCACGCGCTCATCGCCGCGCACGCCCCGCTGCAGCACCTTGGACACGTCCTCCTCGGCGATGCCCGGGCCATCGTCATCCACGGCCAGGAACAGTCCGGGCCTGCGCTGCGGTGCGGTCGCTCCCACCTTCACCGTCAGCAGCACGCGCGAACGCGCCCACTTGAACGCGTTCTCAAGCAGGTTGCCCATCAATTCCTGCAGGTCGCCCGTCTCGCCATGAAAGCGCGCGCGCGGATCGATCTCGAATTCGCAGATGACGCCCTTCGATGCGTAGACCTTTTCCAGTCCCCGCACGATCTCTTCGGCGTTGGGCTCGATGGCGATGGCGGCCGAGAACAGCTTGTGGCCGCTCGAAGCCGCACGCGCAAGCTGGTAGGACACGAGGTTGTTCATGCGCTTGAGCTGCACGTCCAGTTCCTCGCGCAGCGACTGCGGATCGCCGTTGTCGTCGAGCTGCGTGCGCAATACCGCGATGGGCGTTTTCAGGCTGTGCGCCAGATCGGCCAGCGTGTTGCGCTGACGCTCCAGGTTCTCGCGCTCGCTTTCGATGAAGGCATTGATGCTGTCGGTCAGCGGCTCGAGTTCGCGCGGATGGCTCTCCGTCATGCCCGACAGCTCACCGCGCTGTACGCGGCTGAGTTCGAAGATCACCCGCCGCAACGGACGCAGGCTCCAGCGCAGCACCAGCATCTGCAGCAGCAACAGGATCACGCCGGCACCGCCCAGATAGACCCACAGCGAGCCCCGGAACACGCGGATCTGCGTGCTCAGCGCCTGCGCGTCCTCCAGGATGTAGATGCTGTAGGGAATCTCGGCGTGCTGGTGGGTTGCCGGCCAGGCATAGCCAACGCCGTAGCGATAAGCCTCGCCCTCACTCCCGTCGGCGCGGCGTATCGGCAGCGGGCCCTCGAACGTCTCTTCCAGCGCGCCCAGTCGCCTGGGCACCGGCAGTTCCGGACCCAGCGTCGAGTTGGAGCCCCAGGGCGGCACGTTCTGCAACACCACCTGCGCATACATGCCGCTGTCGGGCATGTCGAAGCGGGGATCGGGTGTGTTGTAAGGCGGGATCAGCGTGCCGTTGCGACCGAACTCGACCTTGTCGGTGTAGTACAGGGCATAACTCTTCAGCCGCTGGCGCAGGTTGTCTTCGGCGGTGTCGACGAACGCGCGGTCCAGCGCGTAACCGGCGAGCGCGAGGAAGGCGAGCAGCGCGAGACTGGCCGCGAGCAGCTGGCGCGCGCGCAACGAGCGCGGACGCCAGCCGTCGAACCGGTCGCGACCGACGTGGGCGGGCGGCACGGCGCCGGAAGGTTGCGCAGGCATCAAACGCTGGCGATGCCGGCGCGGTCCATCAGCCTTCGCCGGTACGCGGGATGGCGAAGCGGTAGCCGCGGCCGCGCACGGTCTCGATCGGCTTCAGCTCGCCTTCGGGGTCCAGCTTCTTGCGCAGGCGACCGATGAAGACTTCCAGTACGTTGGAGTCACGGTCGAAATCCTGCTGGTAGATGTGCTCGGTCAGGTCGGCCTTCGAGACCAGTTCGCCCGCGTGCATCATCAGGTATTCGAGCACCTTGTACTCGTAACTGGTCAGGTCGACGTTGCTGCCATTGACGCTGACCGTCTGCGCGGCCAGGTCCAGTGCGACCGGACCACACTCCAGCGTGGGCTTGCTCCAGCCGGCCGCGCGGCGCAGCAGCGCATTGACGCGGGCCAGCAGCTCTTCCACGTGGAAAGGCTTGACCAGGTAGTCGTCGGCGCCCTGCTTCAGGCCTTCCACCTTGTCCTGCCAGCTGGAACGCGCGGTCAGGATCAGCACCGGGAATTTCTTGCCTTCGTCGCGCAGCGCCTTGATCAGTTCCATGCCGGACATCTTGGGCAGACCGAGATCGATGATGCCCACGTCGAACGGCACCTCGCGACCCATGTACAGGCCTTCCTCGCCGTCCTGGGCCGCGTCCACCGCAAAGCCTTCGCGCTTCAGGCGCGCGGCGAGGGTTTCACGCAGGGGGGCTTCGTCTTCGACCAGCAGGATACGCATGGACTCTCCTTGGGAATGCGGCGCGGCTTCAGTGACCGCGCGGGCGTGCTCGTGATGAGCCGTGATTCTACGTAAGACTACGGGCGCGGGGGGTTATCACCGCGTGGAGGCTGCGTCATCTCACGCCGGGGCCGCACCGGTGCGTCCATGCCGCGACGGGACGTGCCCGCATCATCCATCGTGCGTACCCGGCCGCGGTCGTCGACATACTTCACGCGATTGATCTCGCGTCCCTCGTACTGCATGCGCTCCACGCTCAGTACCTGTCCACCGGTTTCGTTGCGCACGCGGCGTACCGAATCGGACATCGACGAGCGGTGCCCCATGTTTTCCGCCCGCAATGCGCCGCGCTCGCGCGCTGGCGGCGGGTCGTCACGGCCGCGTTCGTCCTGCGCGCGCACCCCGTGGGTGCCCGTTAGGGCGACGAATACCGCCAGGGTGATGGCAGCCAGAGTGGGGGTACGAAAGCGCATAACGGAATCGTAACGGAACTGGGGTCGCGAAACTGAACGGAACCCGAAACCGCCTCTTTTGATTGGAAGCGAAGTCTTGGCCCGCAGCGGTGAATCCGTTCTGAATTTATCCACAGGGTCGCGCCCCGCATTCAGACAGATGAACGATCAGAAAACCTCGGCCACACAACACCTTAGCGAGCCGCCACCCGCCTCGATGGCATCCAGCCCCACGCTCCGGACCGCGAAACCCGCGCCGGTTTCGAGCTGCCTGCGGCTGGCGCCGCTGAGCGACGCGCTCGCACGCCGGCTCATCCAGACGGCGTTACCGGTCAGTGCGATCGCGTTGCCGGCGAACGCCGCCTGTTCGGCAGCGGACAGCACCACCACGTGCGGCCCGTAGATCGCCCTCAGCGCATCCACCAGGCCCGGCGCCAGCAACCGGTCGGGACAGACCACGGCGGCACGGCCGGCCAGTACCGCCAGCAGCACGTTGGTGTGGTACTCGCCAGCGGCGAGGTCGAACATCAACGTCGCGCGCAGGCCGAACGCCTCGTGCATGCGCTTCGCGCCGGTCTCGTCACAGCGCTCGGACAGCCCACAGAAGCCGATGCCGCGGGCGCGGTCGATGACCAGTGCCCCCGTGAGTTCGCAGGGATGCGGCTGGGTCGACAGATCGACTTCCGCATATCCCAGCGTGTCGCGGAAGAAACCCCGGATGTCGGGCCGTTCCGCTTCACGCTGCCGCACCGGATGGCGCATGCGGCCGATGACCAGTCGCGGCTCCCCACCCACCCGCGCGGTGGCGAACACATTGTTGGGGAACACCGCATCCGGCGTCGCCTCGCAGCCGGGGAAGCAGAACACCGGCACGTCCTCCGACAGCGCACGATGCAGCGCATGGTGTTCGCGCAGTGCGGCGCCGGCATCGAACGCCTCGGCGCCGGCCATATAGCGGTTGTCCTGCGCGGACTGTTCCGCACGCATGAATCCGTCCGGCGACACCAGGAACGCCGCGCGCGCCGTGGCCGGCCCGACATCCGGCGCCAGCGTTCGCACGTGCGCGGCAAAGGCGGCGATGTCGCGCGTGATCATGTGCTCACGCCGCCGGGCGCAGCTCGCGCGTGGTCGCCGCCATCGCCTGCTCCACCAGCGACCAGTCCGCACCCGGCCGGTGCGCGCCTTCGCTCAGGATCTGGCGGAACGCCCTTCCACCGGTCTGTGCATGGAACAGCCCCAGCACGTGTCGGGTCAGGTGCTTCAAGGCCACGCCCTTCGCCAGCTGCTGCTCCACATACGGCCGCCATGCGCGCAGCAGCTCGATGCGCGACATCGTCCCGCCGCCGTTCAGCGCCGCCTGCATCTCGTGCAGCACGTAGGGCTCGTGGTACGCCGCGCGGCCGATCATCACGCCATCGCTGTGCTGCAGGTGCTCATGCACCTGCGCCGTGGTGGTGATGCCGCCGTTGAGCGCTACCGTCAGTTCGGGGCGCTCGCGCTTGAGCCGGTACGCCCAGTCGTAGCGCAGCGGCGGGATCTCGCGGTTTTCCTTCGGCGAAAGCCCCTGCAGCCACGCCTTGCGCGCATGCACGAAGAAGACCCGGCAACCGGTGTCCGCCACCGTGTCGATGAAGGCGCGGAACAGGTCGTAGTCCTCCTGTTCGTCCACGCCAAGACGGCATTTCACCGTCACGGGAATGTCCACCGCCGCGATCATCGCCACCACGCAGTCGGCGACCAGGGTGGGCTCCTTCATCAGACACGCACCGAAGCGACCCGCCTGCACACGGTCGGACGGGCAGCCGACGTTGAGGTTCACCTCGTCATAGCCCCAGTCCTGCGCGATGCGCGCAGCCTGCGCCAGGTGCGCCGGCTCGCTGCCACCCAGCTGCACCGCCACCGGATGCTCGACGGCATCGAATCCCAACAAGCGATCGCGGTCGCCATGGATCACCGCCTGCGCGTGCACCATCTCGGTGTACAGGCGCGCCTCGGGCGCAAGCAGGCGATGGAACACGCGGCAATGCGTATCCGTCCAGTCCATCATCGGCGCGACGGACAGACGCAGGGCGGTATGCGGAATGGGGGGCGACGTCATGCCGCCATTGTAACGTGCGGTCCCGGATGGCTCAGGGCGCGGGAACGAAGCGCAACCCCACCCCCGGCTCGGTAGCGATGTAGCGCGGCGCGGTAGCGTCGTCGTGCAGCTTCTGGCGCAGCTTGCCCACCAGGATGCGCAGGTAATGGGTGTCGTGCTGGTGGGTGGGACCCCACAGGTCGCGCAGGATCTGCGGTTGCGTCACCACGCGGCCGGCATGCTGCAGCAGCAGCGCCAGCAGGGCGAACTCCTTGCGGGTCAGCACTACCGGCTGGCCATCCAGCGTCACTTCGCGGCGGACCAGGTCTATGTGCAGGTGGCCGTCGTCGAAACGCGGCAGCGCCGCCTCCGCCGCGACCACGCGTGTCCGCAGCAGGCTGCGGATGCGGGCCATCAGTTCCTGCACGCCGAACGGTTTGGTGACGTAGTCGTTCGCCCCCCCATCCAGCGCGGCGACCTTTTCGCCCTCCCCGCTGCGCACGGTCAGCATGATCACCGGCACCTGCGACCATTGCCGCAGTTCGCGCAATACCTCGTGGCCATCCAGGTCCGGCAGGCCGATGTCCAGCACCACCAGGTCCGCGCCATGCGCGGCCAGGGCGGCCAGTCCGGCATGCCCGCTCTCGGCCAGCGCCACCACGTAACCCTGCGCGCGCAGGCTGATGTCGAGGAACCGGCGGATCTGCGGCTCGTCATCGATGACCAGCACGCGTGCCGGCGGCGCGGAAACGGTCACGGGGGATTCGGTGGAGGTCACGGGTCGGCCTGCGGCGCGGGGGTCAGCAGGGGCAGGGTAATCCGCAGCGTGGTGCCGCGCCCATCCCGGCCCGGCAGCGCTTCCACGCTGCCACCATGCGCGCCGACCATGCCCTGGCAGATCGCCAGGCCCAGTCCGGTACCCTGGCGACCACGGTCGCCGCGCTCCACGCTGTAGAACATGTCGAAGATGCGCGCCCGCTCGTCTTCGGGAATACCCGGGCCGCGGTCGCGCACATCGATCCGCAGCGCGCCGTCAACCAGGCGCGCATCCACCTCCACGGCCTCGTGCGATGGCGAGAACTTCGCCGCGTTTTCCAGCACGTTGAACAGGGCCTGTTCCACCAGCGCCGGATGCACCCAGATCGGCGGCACGTCGGCCGCCACCGTGGTGACGACACGGACTTCCGGTTGATAGCGCTGCAGCCGTCCCACCGCGGAACCGATCAGTTCGTCCACGCCGATCCAGTCGCGGTTGAGGGTCAGCCCGGTGTGGCCCAGCCGGGTCATGTCCAGCAGGTTCTGGATGTAACGGTCCAGGCGCTCGCCTTCATGCTGGATGGTATCCAGCAGGCTGCGCCGATCCTCCTCGCCCATCGCACCCCAGTAGCTCGCCAGGCTGCTGGCGGAGCCGATCATCGATGCCAGCGGCGAGCGCAGGTCGTGCGACACCGAGGAAAGCAGCGCGGAGCGCAACCGCTCGGTCTCGCTGCCGACGCGCGCGCTTTCCAGGTCGGCGACCAGCCGCGTGCGCAACGCCGCCTGGCCGATGTCGTCCACCATGGCTTCGGCCAGGCGCCGCTGCTCGACGTTCAAGCGCGGCGTGTCCTGCGGGACGCGCAGGCCCACCACCCCCAACGTGCCGCGGTCGTTGCGCAGCGGCAGGAACCACCAGTGCGCACCGGCCAGCGTGTCGGTGAAGCGGCCGGTGGGCTGCCCATGCTTCTGCGCCCAGTCCGCCGCGCTGCGATCTATCTCCGCGTCCGGCGCGGCGCCTGCGTCGGTCACGGTGGTGTCAACGCGCAACCACGCCGCCACGCCCAGCGCGTCCTCCAGCGCCTTGCGCCCCGCCACCAGCACCTGCCCCAGGTCGGCAGCGCCCGCCAGGTGCCGTCCCAGTGCCTGCAGGGCGGTAGCGTGTGCATTGGCCGCGCGCAGTGCCAGCACCTGCATGCGCAGCCGCGATGCCAGCCTGCCGGCCACCAGCGCCGCGATCAGGAACAGGAACACCGTGGTCACGCCCTGGCGCGCGCCGATATGGAAGGTGAAACGGGGTTCGATGAAGAAGAAGTTGTACGCGAGGAAGCCCAGCAGCGCCGCCACCACCGCAGCCGCCATGCGCGTGCGCGAAGCCACCAGCACCACCGCCACGATGAACACCATCGACAGGTCGTCGATGCCGATCCAGCGTTCGGCCAGCCACCCCACCGCCACCGCGAGCATCGAGGCCACGACGGCGAACGCCAGGTCATGGCGCGCCAGCAGTCCGCCCGCCGGCCGGCCGCTGCGCCGTGCACGCGCACGCGCACGCGCCTCGGGGGTGTTGACGATGACGAGCTCGTAGTGGGCCGCACGTTGCAGCAGCTGTTGCGTCAGGGTGCGGTTGAACATGCGCGCCACCGGCCGCTCGCGCGTGCGTCCCAGTACCAGGGTGGAGACGCCGCTCTGCGAGGCGTGGTCCAGCAGCGTATCGGCGATGCTCGCGCCATGCAGCAGTATGGTGTCGGCTCCCAGCTTGCGGGCCAGCGCGAAGGCGTGATCGATCTCCGATTGCCTGGCTTCATCCAGCGCTTGCCGCGCCTGTACCGTCACCACGGTCCACGGCGCATCACGCCGCTCGGCCAACCGTCGCGCCACCCGCACCAGGTAGTCGGACTGGCCCATGCCGTCGATGGCCACCAGCACGCGGCGCCGCACCGGCATGCCGGGCAGGCCGCGCGCGGTCTGTTCCTCGCGCAGGTCGCTGTCCACGCGGTCGGCCGCCGTCTGCATGGCCAGTTCGCGCAGGGCGATCAGGTTGGACGGCGAGAAGAACGCCTGCAGCGCCTGCGATGCCTGTTCCGGCAGGTAGACCTTGCCCTGGTGCAGGCGTTCGATCAGCTCGCGCGGCGGCAGGTCCACCAGCACGATATCGCGCAGGCGGTCGAACACGGCATCCGGCACCGTCTCGCTGACGCGCACGCCGGTGATCCGGTGGACGACATCGTTGAGGCTTTCCAGGTGCTGGATGTTGATCGTGGTGTGCACGTCGATGCCGGCGTCCAGCAGTTCGATCACGTCCTGCCAGCGCCGTTCGTGGCGACTGCCGGGCGCATTGCGGTGGGCCAGTTCGTCCACCAGCGCGATCTGCGGACGCCGTGCCAGCAGCGCATCCAGATCCATTTCTTCCAGCCACCGGCCCTGGTAGGCCACGCGCCTGCGCGGCAGGATCTCCAGCCCCTCGGTCAGCGCGGCGGTCTCCGCGCGCCCGTGGGTCTCCACGATGCCCACCACCACGTCCCTGCCCTGCCGGCGCAGTTCGCTGGCGCGGGACAGCATGGTGTACGTCTTGCCCACACCGGGCGCCGCGCCCAGGAAGATCGTCAACCGCCCACTCTGCTCGCGTTGCAGGTGATCGATCAGGGCATCGGCCTGGCGGTGGCGGGGGTCGGTCATGGACATAGTGTGCTCTCAACTGTTGCGTGACGACGGAATCGCAGGTGGAGGAGCGACGTCCGTCGCGGCGTACGAGCCACCCGCGACATCAGGACCCTCGCGCCTTGGCCCCGGGAAATCGCCTTCAAGGAAATGTTCCTCGACCTCAAGGCAATTTTCCTTGGCAGCAAGGCTTTTCTGTTCCATGTAGACCATGCGTGCTGTGTCGTCTCGGCCATCTGCCTCGGCGTCGCACCTTTCTGGTTCGGGTACGGGATTCTTTTTTGCTTGTCAGCTCACCTGAAAGCGTTGCGCGGGAAGAATTTTTCCTCGTCTTCTCACTTGTCCGCCTCGATGCCGCGCCTTTCTGGTTCGAGAGCGAGGAAATTTTCCTCGTCGCCGAACCTTTGAGCATTGGCGCTGAGGAAATCTGCTTCGTCACCTCACCTATCTGGCTTGATGCCGCACTTTTCTGGTTCGCATGCGAAGGGTCTCCCTTTGTCGTCTCACCAGAGAAGCTCGCAAGCAGGGAGATTCTCCTCGTCGCATCACCCTTGCGCATGGCGAGCACACCCATGCCTTCTCCCCGCCTGTGGGGAGCCGCGTAGCCCGGGTAAGCGCAGCGCACCCGGGGCACCGCGACCTGTCGGCACCCCGTTCCCCGGATGCGGCCGCTGGCCTTATCCGGGCTACGCCGGCTTCGAAGGCATTGTGCAGCCGTGACACGCAGCGGCTTCGTCGCCCCTCACCCGCCTTCGGCACCCTCTCCCCGCAGGCGGGGAGAGGGGTACTGCCGTTCCACATCGCCAGGAAATACCCTTCTCCCCGTTTACGGGGAGAAGGTGCCCAGCGGGCGGATGAGGGGCGAGCGGACGCTGGGCACTGTCCGACCACGGAACATCTCCCCCGTGCGCACGTGTCGTTTCGCGACACTCGATCCGCCTTGCAATGCCAGCGACTGCGGCTCCGTCGGCCCCTCACCCGCCTTCGGCACCCTCTCCCCGCAGGCGGGGAGAGGGGTACTGTCGTTCCACATCACCAGGAAATACCCTTCTCTCCGTTTACGGGGAGAAGGTGCCCAGCGGGCGGATGAGGGGCGAGCGGAGGCTGGGCACTGTCCGGTCACGAAACATCTCCACATGCGTGCGCGTTGTTTCGCAACACTCGATCCGCCTTGCAATGCCAGCGACCGCGGCTCCGTCGGCCCCTCACCCGCCTTCGGCACCCTCTCCCCGCAGGCGGGGAGAGGGGTACTGCCGTTCCACATCACCAGGAAATACCCTTCTCCCCGTTTACGGGGAGAGGGAACGTTCGATCCACATCGCTTGCCTACCTCCATCTCTGCGCGCGGGGCGAGGAGGAGTTACTTCTCCTCATCCAGCGCCAGGTTCAGCTCCAGCACGTTGATCCGCGGCGTGCCGAGGACGCCGAACTGCGGGGCCTCGGTATGCGCGGTGACGAGGCGTTCGACTTCCGCCGCCTCGATGCCGCGCGCACGTGCAACGCGGGCGATCTGGATGCGCACCGCGGCCGGCGACAGGTGCGGGTCGATGCCGCCGCCGGACTGGGTGACGAGGTCGCTGGGCACGTCGGCTGGCGCCACGCCTTCGCGCGCGGCGACGGCAGCGCGCGCCTCGTCGATGCGCGTGCGCAGGTCCGGGTTGGTACGCGCCTGGTTGCTGCCGGCCAACGCCATCACGTCATACCCGGCCGCAGAAGGACGCGACTGGAAATAGCGGTCGTCGGCGAACGGCTGCGCGACCAGTGCCGAACCGATCACGCGAGCGTCACGTTCGACCAGACTGCCGGTGGCCTGGTGCGGGAACAGCACGCGACCCAGGCCGGTGCCCGCCAGCGAATACAACAGGCCGAAGCCGAGCAGCGAAACGGCGGCCAGCATGAGTGACGGGCGCAGCGCGCTGCGGGCAGGGGCAGGAGTGGAAGCAGCATTCATGGCAATTCCTCAGGCGCCGGTGAGGGCGGCCAGCAACAGGTCGATGAGCTTGATGGCGGCGAACGGCAGCAGCACGCCGCCGACGCCGTAGACCAGCATGTTCCGGCGCAGCAGCGCGGTGGCGCCGGCCGGGCGGAAGCGCACGCCGCGCAGCGCCAGGGGGATCAGCAGCGGAATGATGATGGCGTTGAAGATCAGCGCAGCCAGTACCGCGTTCGTTGGGCTGGACAGGTGCATCACGTCGAGCGCGCTCATCGAAGGGATGGCGGCCGCGAACAGCGCCGGCAGGATGGCAAAGTACTTCGACACATCGTTGGCCAGCGAGAACGTGGTCAGCGCGCCGCGGGTGATCAGCTGCTGCTTGCCGACTTCCACGACCTCCAGCAGCTTGGCCGGGTCGGAGTCCAGGTCGACCATGTTGCCCGCCTCCTTCGCCGCCTGCGTGCCGGAGTTCATCGCCAGGCCCACGTCGGCCTGCGCCAGCGCGGGCGCATCGTTGGTGCCGTCGCCGACCATCGCGACCAGGCGGCCGCCGGCCTGTTCCTGGCGGATGCGCGCCAGCTTGTCCTCCGGGCGCGCCTCGGCGATGTAGTCATCCACGCCGGCCTCGGCGGCGATGGCGGCGGCGGTCAGCGGGTTGTCGCCGGTGATCATCACCGTGCGGATGCCCATCGCCCGCATGTGGGCGAACTTCTCCTTGATGCCGTGCTTGACCACGTCGGAGAGTTCCACCACGCCGAGCACGTGCTGGCCATCGCTGACCACCAGCGGGGTGGCGCCATTGCGCGCGACCTGTTCGACGCGCGCGGCGAGTTCGGCCGGCGCACTGCCACCCAACGCCTGCACGTGCTGCAGGATGGCGTCGGCGGCGCCCTTGCGGATGCGGCGTGCGCGACCGGGGCCGTCACCGGCCAGGTCCACACCGGACATGCGCGTCTGCGCGGTGAAGGCGACGAACTGCGCCTGCGCCGGTTCCACCAGCGTGGCGCCCTGCTCGCGCGCCAGGCGCACGATGGATTTGCCTTCCGGCGTGGGGTCGGCGAGCGAGGACAGCATGGCGGCATCGCGCAGCTGCGCGTGATCGATGCCGGCCAGCGGGTGGAACAGCGTGGCCTGGCGATCGCCGTGGGTGATGGTGCCGGTCTTGTCGAGCAGCAGCACATCGACGTCGCCGGCTACTTCCACCGCTTTGCCGGACTTGGCCAGCACGTTGGCGGCCAGCGCGCGGTTCATGCCAGCGATGCCGATGGCCGGCAGCAGTCCGCCGATGGTGGTCGGGATGAGGCAGACCAGCAGCGCGACGAGCAGCAGCGGGTCGAGCTTCGCGCCGACGAAGCCGGCGATGAAGGGCAGCGTGACCACGACGATCAGGAAGGTCAGCGTCATCGTCACCAACAGCAGGCCGAGCGCGATCTCGTTCGGCGTCTTCTGCCGGTTGGCGCCCTCGACCAGGGCGATCATGCGGTCGAGGAAGCTGTGGCCGGGTTCGGCGGTGATCTTCACCACGATCTCGTCGGACAGCACCTTGGTGCCGCCGATCACGCCGCTGCGGTCGGTACCGGCTTCGCGCAGCACCGGTGCGGATTCGCCGGTGACGGCAGACTCGTTGATGGTGGCCAGGCCCTTGACGATCTCGCCGTCGGCGGGGATCTGCTCGCCTGCGGACACGATGACGTAGTCGCCGGGCTTCAGGTTGGCCGCCGGCATGCGCCGCTCGGTGCCGCCCAGTGGCGTGTCCACGCGGCGTGCGACGAGATCCTTGCGGGCACGCCGCAGCGAGGCAGCCTGGCCGCGACCGCGCGCTTCGGCGACGGCTTCGGCGAAGTTGGCGAACAGCACGGTGACCAGCAACAGGGCGGTCACCGCCCAGCCGATGCCGGGTGTCGCCTTGCCGGCCAGCGTGAGCACAGCCGTGAGCAGCGTACCCAGCCAGACCACGGCCATCACCGGGTTCCTGAAGGCGTGCTGTGGGGCCAGCTTGATGAAAGAAGCAACGATGGCGGTACGCACGCCTGCGCTGTCGAGCAGCGCGGTGGGACGGCGGGGGGAAGAAAGCAGGGAGTCGGTCATGGCAACAGTCCTCAGGACGCGATCAGCGCGAGGTGGTCGGCCACGGGGCCGAGCACCAGCACAGGCATGAACTGCAGCAGGGTCAGGATGACGACCACCGCGATCAGCGTCAGTGCGAAGGTGGGGGTTTCGATCTGCAGCGTGCCGGGGCCTTCGGGTGCGGCGCGCTTGCGCGCGAGCGAGGCGGCGATGGCCAGCGGAATGATCAGAGCGGGGTATCTGCCCAGTGCCAGCATCAGCGAAGCGCTGAGGTTCCACCAGTACGTGGCGTCGCCCAGGCCCTCGAAACCAGAACCATTGTTGGCGAACGCGGAGGTGTACTCGTAGAACACCTGGCTGATGCCGTGAAACGACGGATTGGAGTTGCCGGTAATCGACGGAATCGCCAGGGTGATCGCAGTGAACGTCAGCAACGCCAGCGGCTGCAGCAGCACCAGCACGGCGAGCAGCCTCACCTCGTGCGCCTCGATCTTGCGGCCGAACAGTTCCGGCGTGCGGCCTGTCATCAGCCCAGCCAGGAACACGCTGAGCAGCAGATAGACGAGGAACTGCTGCAGGCCGCAGCCGACACCCCCCCAGACCGCGTTGATCAGCATGTTGCCCGTAGCCACCAGGCCGGTCAGCGGCGCGGCGGAGTCGAGCATCATGTTGACGGAGCCGTTGTTGACGCCGGTGGTAGTGGCAGCCCACAACGCTGAGGCATCGGCACCGATGCGGACTTCCTTGCCTTCCATCAGCGCGATGTCCTGAGTGGTGGACGAATGCCCTTCAGACCAGATCGCCAGCGCCGATGTCGCCATCCACATCGTCATCATTGTGCCGACCACCAGCGCGGTGAACTTGCGCCGTCCTGTGAACGCGCTGACCATGAAAGCCACGCCGACCGGGATCAGCAGGATGGCCAGCGTCTCCAGGAAGTTGGCGAACGGGGTCGGGTTCTCCAGCGGCACGGTGCTGTTGGGGCCATACCAGCCGCCGCCGTTGCTGCCCAGTTGCTTGGCCGCAACCATCGGCGCGACCGGGCCGACCGCGATTTTCTGCTCGCCCATCTGCGCGGCGGCATCGACGGGCGTCGCCACCGGACCGCCCTGCAGCGTGGACGGCACGCCCTGCCAGGTCAGCAGCACCGACCACAGCAGGCACAGCGGCAGCATCACGCGCACGGCCGGGCGGATGACATCGGCCCAGTAATTGCCGACATCGGCGTCACCGTTGCCCTGCGCCTCCGTCGTATTTTTCCGTCGTCCACCGAAGAAACCGCGCAACGTCGCCACGACCAGCGCCAGGCCCATCATCGGCGTGACCACCTGCAACCCGACGATGCCGGTCATCTGCGCCAGGTGCGAGAGCTGCGCCTGGCCGGAGTAGTGCTGCTGGTTGGTGTTGGTGAGGAACGACACCATCGTGTGCAGCGCCAGGTCCCAGCGCATGTTCGGGGCGTCGTTGGGATTGAGCGGCAGCCAGGCCTGGGTCATGAAGACGAGCCAGGCCAGCAGGCCCAGCACCAGGTTGCTCAGCAGGAAAGCCTTCGCATAGGCCTTCCAGTCCATGCCCTGCGCCGGATCAATGCCGAGCAGCCGGTACAGCGGACGCTCGATCCAGCCGAACAGCGCATCGCCGCGCATCGGCGCACCGCGCATCACCGCGGCCAGGTACCGGCCCAGCGGCCAGCCCAGTGCGATCGCAAGCGCGAAGACAAGGAGGAATTCAGTCATGGGTATCGTCCATCGGCATGCGCGCACGCCGCGTGATCAGCAGGAACAGGAGGCCGGCGCCGGCGAGCACGCCCGCGAGCGCCAACACCAGGTGGAGGAAGTCGGTGGCCATGGCGGCGGTCAGAACGCGGCTTGCAGCGCCGCTTCGACGCGCGAGCCGGCCAGACCCGGAAACAGGTCCCTGGCGCTGCTGTCGGTGGCGTGCGCCGTCACGCGCAGTTCGAACGGCGCTTTGAATGCCCACACCGCGCCGAGCTGCGCATGCGCGTAACTGTCGTCGTAGGCGTCGTCCAGCCAGTAGTAACCGGCGGCGGCTTCCAGGCGGACCTGCTCGTTCAACGGCAACTTCGCGCCGACCTGTGCATAGATGCCGGCTTCGTCGGTGGCCAGCGCCTCTGTGGAGTAGCCCAGCTGCGCCCAGTAGTTCTGCTTCCAGGTCAGCGTGCCGATCGCCTCGGTCCAGTTGAGGTCGACGGTGGTGGACGGATAGCGGTAGTGGGTCAGGTTGACATCGAGCGCCCAGTCTTCGGCGACGTTGCCGCTCCAGCCGAGGGTGACATCGAGTTCACTGCTGGCCCGGGTCTCCGGCGCGAACTCGACGTTCGAGCCCCACACGGCGCCGTAGAGGCCGTTGTCGGCCGACGCCTTGAAGCCGGCCTGCACCGCAGGATCGCCTTGTGTCTGGGTGGTGCCGCGCCACACGTAGTCGGTGGTCAGCGCTGCCGAGCCGCCGCCGGTGGCGGCGTATGCCGGCGCGGTGATGACGAGTGCGAGGGAGAGCGCTGCGGCGGCGCGCAAGGCAGGCGTTCGCCTGCCGGTACGGGGGAGTGCGGGTGACATGTCCGGGTTCCAGGCGGAGGGTGGTCCGCCGACCCGGAAAGTCTGTTCTCCGCGCGCGTAAAGGCGCTATTTACGCTGTTCGCTGCGCCGTAAAGTCTGCGTAAACCTCTCCGGCCAACCGCGGTCAGCCCGACGCGCGCGTCCTGCCGCTGCGGCCGAGCACATGATCCGCATCCTGGTCGAAGGTGGGCGCTGCGAACGGATCGGGCCCCACGGTGCGGCCGAACGCGATCGGGCGGGTGACGCCGCGATAGCTGCCGATCACCGGATGCGCGATCTCCGCCACCATGTCCTCGGCCAGCACCTGCGGATGCTCGAACATGTCCTCCACCCGCCGCGCCGCCGCACAGGGCACTTCGTCGCCGAAGTGCGCCTCCCATTCCAGCGCATCGCGGTTGCGCAGCGCCTCGTGCAGGCGCGGCACGATGTCGGCGGCGTGCTGGGCCCGCTTGCGCACGGTGTCGTAGCGCGGATCGTCTGCCAGCGCATCCAGCCCGGTCAGCCGGCACAGCGCCTTCCAGAAGCGCTGCGTGTTCGCGGACAGGTACAGGTAGCCCTCACGCGCGGGATGGATGCCGGTGACGCCGCCCGACCGCATGTCGCGACCGATGTCCAGCGCCTCGCCTTCGGCCCAGATCATGCGCGCGGATTGCATGGTCAACGCACTGCGCAGCAGCGACACGCCGACGAACTGGCCAAGCCCGCTGCGTTCACGCTCATACAGCGCCGATGAGACGCCGGCCGCGAGCAGCGCCGCCGCGTAGTAGTCCACCACCGAGCCGTAGATGATCTCGGGGGCACCGCCGCGCTTGCCCTGCAGCGTGCACATGCCGGTCATGGTCTGCAGCACCTGGTCGTAGCCGGCCTTGTCCTTCATCGGCCCATGCTCGCCATAGCCGGTGACGGCGCAGTAGATCAGGCGCGGATTGATCACCGACAGGCTGTCGAAGTCGATGCCGAGACGCTTCGGCACGCTGGGGCGGAAGTTGTGCACCAGCACGTCGGCCTCGCGCACCAGCCGCAGCAGCGCGGCGTGGTCGGCCGGCTGCTTCAGGTCCAGCACTACGCCCTGCTTGCTGCGGTTCACCCCGAGAAACGCGCGGCTCTCCTTTTCCAGCGTGGACGGATACTGGCGAAGGTTGTCACCGTCCGGCGGCTCGACCTTGATGACGTCCGCGCCCTGGTCGGCCAGCAGCGTGCAGCCGTAGGGGCCGGCGATATAGGCGCTCAGGTCGAGCACCTTCACGCCGCTGAGCGGGCCCGCAGCGCCCTGGCGCAGGCGCGAACGGAAGGGAGACGCGTTGTCCATGGGAGAAGCCTCCTTCAGCCGCCGCCACGACGGCGATGGCAAGTCTGTGCCACGCGGCGGACCGGATACAGCCAGCCGCCGTACTTTCTTCTGCCACAAATTCTTGCGAGCGCCGATGCCTTCATGCCGGCGGCAACGACAGCCAGGTGAGGCGCCAGGCGCCATCCACGCGGCCACCCGCGCGGTAGTACGGCCAGAACAGCAGGGGCGCGCGATAGCCCAGTTGCATGGCGATGCCCGCGCCTTCTTCGCCGTCGCTGACGGGCAGCACCTGCAGCCAATCGTCCTGCGGGCCATCCGGCAGCCGGATGGTCTCTTCGGTCTTGAAGCCATCGATCAGTTCGGTGGCGTAGACCAGGGGGCCGCGGGTCAGGCCGACGTAGCGCAGGTCCAGCACCTGCTGCCTGACGTCGCCACCGTCGGGCGCGCGCGACTCCTGCACATTGCGCAGCGCGTGGTGGTGCAGGACGGGCCGTAGCGGGAACACGATGGTCAGCAGATCGCCCGCGCTCCAGCGTCGCGTCACGCGGGCGAAGGTGCCGGGCACCACGTCCGCGTCCACCGCCTCGCCATTCACGCTGACGGTGGCACCGTGCGCCCATGAGGGCACGCGCAGGCGTACTTCGAAGCTGGCGTCGTGCTCCGGCTCGACCTGCAGCGACACGGTACCGTCGAACGGGTACGTGGTGTGCTGGCGCAACCGCAATGCGCCCGCGCGGGGATGCACCAGGCGTGCTTCCCCGAGTCCGTACACATTGATGGCCACGGCGTTGCCAGCCTGCGTGTACGCGATGGAGGGCAGCTCCTCCAGCGCCATCGCGCCGCTGGACTTGCAGCAGCGCCAATACGTGGTGTGCACGCGACGGCCATTCGGGAACGAGTAGTAGCACCAGTCCTCGCCATTGGGCGCGTGGGCACCGAGCAGATCGTTGTAGGCCGTACGCTCGATTTCCTCTGCGTAGCGCGCTTCGCCGGTCAAGCGCAGCAGCTCGCGGTTGAGCTGGATCCAGGCCAGCAGCGAACAGGTTTCCACGTACGCGTTGGGGCTGAAGCTGCCGGGCGCATTGAACACTTCGCGCGAGCGATGCGCCACGCCCCCCCACGGGCCACCGCCGAGGGTGAGATGGCGCTCGCGGATGCTCTGCCACACGCGATCCACGGCCTCGCGATAGCGCGCCTCACCGGTGGCGCGCGCCAGCTTGGCCAGTCCGACCAGGTTCCAGGCCAGCTGATAGGCCTTGCCGGTGGCGATCTCCGCCGCATCCGCACCGGCCAGCGCGCGCGTCAGCAGCGCCAGCGGTGCGTGGGCGTCGGCCTGCGCCAGCACGTGTTCGGCCAGCTGCAGGTAGCGCGCTTCGCCCGTGGCGAAGTACAGCTCCATCGCCGGATCCATCAACACGGTCGCCGACATGCCGTGATGGTTGCCCAGCGTGGTGATGTCGATGCCGCCTTCCGTCAGCACCTGCCAGCACAGGTCGCCGATCCGGCGTGCGGCCTCCAGGTAGGCCGCGTCCGGGAAGTGGCGATGCACTTCCAGCAGGCCGAGGATCAGGTAGCTGTGCGTCCAGATGTCCCAGGTGCGCAGCGCGGGCGCGCCATCCCACGTCAGCGGCTTCGGGGGCTGCGGGTGCATGAAACGGCGCGCAGGCGCGTAGTTGCCCAGATAGCCGTCGGGCTGCTGCCGCGAGACCAGGTAATCGGCGACACGGCGCACGTTCGCCTGCAGGCCGGCATCACCGTCGCGCGCGGCGGCGCGCGCAGCGGCGACCAGCCATTTGCCGGCGTGTTCGCCGTACCAGTCGCCCTCTTCGTTGTGGTCGACATGCTGCGGCGCGAACAGGGCGATCGCGGGACTGTGCTCATCCACGATGAAATGGTGGAGGCGCCCGGCGCGGTTCGCGTCCAGCGCCGCGCCAAGCACGCCGCCCAGCGTGACCTGCGCGGGTGACGGCAGCTGCAGCCCCTCGTCGGGCATTGTCGCGGTCATCCTGCGTCCACCACGCAACGGAAGCCGATGCGGCCGGAGCGGTCCTTGCCCGGTGCCATCAGCAGGAGCTTTCCGTGCTGGTCCAGCCGCTTGGCCTGCGGGAAGTACCAGTGCGACGTGCGCGGCTCGTAGTCGCTGCCACCGCGCACGATGGCCGCGCGGGTGTGCTCGTCGTGGAACTCGTCCGTCCATTGCCAGACGTGCCCCACCAGGTCCTGCACACCGAACGGGCTGGCCCCGGCGGGGTACCTGCCTACATCGGCCGGCGGCGGCAACGTGCGGCCGCGGAACACCGGCGGCGCCTTGTCGTCGCGCCACGTATCGCCCCATGGATACAGCCGACCATCCGTGCCCTGCGCGGCGTACTGCCATTCCCACCCATGCGGCAGACGCTTGCCCGCCCAGGCGGCATAGGCGCGCGCATCCTCCAGCGACACCCAGGTGACAGGCTTGTTCTCCCACCCGGGCTGCGGCGCACCCTCGCGCCAGTCGCGCAGGAAGTGCTGCGCGTCCTGCGGCGCGTAGCCGGTCGCGTCCATGAAGGCTTTGTACTGCGCGTTGGTCACCGGGTGGCGGTCGATGTGGAAAGCCTTCATCTGCATGCGGCGGCGGTGGTGCCTGCGCGCGGTCGGCTCCCACGGAAACTGCACGTCCACGCCTTCCCACACCTGCCCCTCGATCTCGATACCCTGCACGGCGAACAGGAACTCGCCGGACGGGATCGTCACCATGCCGTCCGGCGCCGCGGCCTGCGGTGCGGTCGGCGCGGTCGGCTGCAGCACCTGCGGCAACGCGGTCCAGTGCGCGGACAGCGATGCCAGCGGCGTAGCGGCGCGTTCGGCCATCCGGGCCAGGAACGTGCCGAGGCCTTCTTCCTGCACGCCATCGCGCAGCGCCAGCAGCGCGCCGAAACCCCGGCCTTCCAGCGTCGTCTCCAGGATCGCCTGGCCGTCGATGATGCGCGGCGACAGCGCGGTACCGTTCCACAGGTCGAAATAACGCGTGCCGTCCGCATGCGGCACGGCGAGCTGTTCACCTTCAATCGGATATTCGTGGCGGTTGACCAGCGTCCACAACGTGCGGCCCTCGCCCGGGAAGCGGCTGGCGAAGATGCCGGCCTGCAGCGTGCGCTCGTACGGGCGCCAGTCCAGGCTGACCAGCAGCGGCGCGAAGCGGCGGTAGAGGGTGGCGATGCGGCGCAGCGATTCGGCATCGCGCGGGGTCAGCTGGTTCCACAGGCCCCAGACATTTTCCCACGCGTTGTAGCCCACGCCATTGAAGAAGATGTACTGCAGGTCGTGGTTGCGGTCGCGGCCCCAGCGGTTCTCGTAGTTGATCATGTGGCGCGGTTCCAGCCACTTGAACTTCGCCACCGGCGGCACGACTTCGTTCGGCGCCTTCTTGCCCCAGCTCTGCACGTTCCAGATCAGGTGCTCCTCGGCGCTGATCGTGGATTCCGGCTGCACCACCACCGGATGGCCCAGCGCATCGCAGGCGTCGAAGAACGCACGCGGCACGCCGTTGTAGGTGTCGCCGTTGATGCCGTCCGCACCCACCGCCTTGACGATCTTCGCGATGGCCTGCCAGTCCGGCTCGCCTTCGTCGCGGGTGCCGTTGTCCCACGGCATCGTGGTGAGGAAGACGCGCACGCCGCGGCGATGGAAGTCGTCGACGGCACCGCGCAGGGCGTCCAGTCCGCCCGGCAGGCTGCGCGCCAGGTCGAACTGGTTGCGATCATCCACGCCGATGTTGGGATACACGCACCACAGCAGCACGCTGTCGAGGCCGCCGAAGCGCGCTTCCAGGTCATCGAGGTAGCGATCGACCGTATATCGGCCGGCGACGGGATCGTAGAGGTACCGGTCCTCGACCATCACCTGCGCATGCACGAAGTTGCGCTGCGCCCATTGCAGTTCCGGCCGGCGGTAGTTGGCGTCGTCGTAGCCGATGCGGGTCAGGTGCTCGCGACGCCAGTCCTTCAGTTCCGCGACCCAGTCGTCGGCCGAGGCGTTGGCATCGATCTTCCACTGGCCGATGTCGGCGAACGGCCAGCCCGGCGCCTTGCCCGGCGTGGGCAGGTAGCGCTGGGTGGTGACGTGGGAGAACTTGTATTCGGTCTTCACCGGCGATGGCAGCGCGTCGGTGGCGTCCGGTGTGTCGGAAGGATCGGGGGGCGTGGGGGAATTCATGGGATGGGTCTTTCAATCGGAACCGGTGATACCGCAGTACGCGGCGAGGGCAGCCTTGTGGTCGGGCGCTTCGACCTGCGCGGCCAGCCATGCATCGACCTCGTCGCGCGCCGGGATGCTGGCCTGTGCACCCAGGCGCGTGCATGCCAGGGCCGATGCCGCACTGGCGAAGCGTAACGCGTCCGCAAGCGGTGCATGCTGCGCCAGCCGGGCGGCGAGCGCACCGCAGAACGTATCGCCCGCAGCCGTGGTATCCACGGCATCGATGCGGAACGCCGGCTGCAGGAACAGTTCGCCCCCGCGCCTGGCGACACAGCCGCGGGCGCCCAGTGTGGCGACCACGCACGGCACCGGGAGGCGCGACATCTGCGCGACCAGCGTGCCGGGACCGGCGAGCGCGGCAAGTTCGCCTTCGTTGACCACCAGCAGGTCGACGTCCTGCAGCAACAAGGGCGGAAGCGCGGTGGCGGGCGCGGCGTTCAGCAGCACGTGCACGCCGGCGGCGTGTGCCACGTGTGCGAAGCTCGCCACGGCATCCAGTGGCGTTTCAAGTTGGAGCAGCAGGTGGGTGACACCGAATAGGGAAGGCAGGTGGTGCGGGCGCAGGGCAGCATTTGCGCCCGGCGCCACGGTGATCGCATTTTCCGCGTCGTCGGACAGGCAGATGAAGGCGGTACCGCTGGCGACATCGGGCGCGCGGACGATGTGCGTCGCCACGCCGGCATCTACCAGTGCGGCTTCCAGCACCGTGGCGTAGGGATCATCGCCGAGTGCCAGCAGCATGCGCGTCGCCACGCCACCCGCGCGCGCGCAGGCCACGGCCTGATTGGCGCCCTTGCCGCCGGGGAAGGTGGCGAAGTCGCGACCGAGCACGGTTTCGCCCGGCGCGGGCACATGCGGCGCGCGGACAACGAAATCCAGGTTGGCCGAACCGGCCACCAGTACCGGCGCCTTCATGGCGACACCGTTGAATAGACCTGCCGGTAGAACGGCGCCGCGATCTTCGGCAGCGCAGGGGCGCCGTCCGTCGGCAGGTGCTGCGACATGAGCACGATCACCAGCCTGCGGCCACGGTCGATGGTGAACCACGTGGACGCAGCGCCGGACCAGCCGAACTGCCCCTGCGAGCCAGGTCGCGTGGTCTTCGCGGTATCGGTGACCACGTAGCCGCCCAGGCCAAAACCTTCGCCCGCCTCCGGGTAGGCGACCGGCGGATCGAAACGCACGAGCTGGTCCTGCATCATCTGGTCGACGGTCGATGGCTGGAGCAGGCGGATGCCATCCAGTTCCCCGCCGTTGGCGAGCATGCGCGCAAAACGCAGGTAATCGGCAGCCGTCGAGTACAGTCCGCCCGCGCCGCTGCGGTAGGCACGCAGCGGAATGCCCGGCTCACGCGCGGAAGGCGTATCCGCCGGCACGCGATGGCCCTCGGCGTTGCGCGTGGTCAGCGCCATGATCCGCCCGCGCTGCGATGCCGGCACCTGGAAGCCGGTGTCGCGCATGCCGAGGGGCGCGAAGATCCGCGACTGCAGGAACACATCGAACGGCGTCCCACCGGCCACCTCGACGACCCGCGCCAGTACCTCGCTGTTGACGCCGTCGTACCGGAACCGGGTACCGGGTTCATCGGCCAACGGCGCGCGTGCGACACGGCGTGCGTAGTCCGCCAGATCTTCCGCGTCTTCCGGCGCCTGCTGCTGAAACAATGCCGACGCCACCCGGATATCGTCGCCGCCAGTGGCAAAGCCCGCCGTGTGGGTCAACAGATGGCGCACGGTCAGGGGACGATGCACCGCCATGAGCTGCGGCTCCGCCTCGTCGCCGCCAGCCACGCGCTGCAACCCCGTGAACCCGGGCAGATAGCGCGCGACCGGATCATCCAGCCGCAACCTGCCCTCCTCCACCAGCATCAACGCCGCCACCGAGGTGATCGGCTTGGTCATGGAATAGATGCGGAAGATCGCATCTTCGCGCAGGGGCGTGCCTTGCAGGTCGGCCTCGCCCATGGCCCGGTGATAGACCTGCGCATCCTTCTGCCAGACGTCGGCCACCACGCCCAGGTATCCCGCTTCGTCCGTCGTCCGCTGGAGGTATTCGTCCAGGCGATCGAGGGATGCCGCCGGCTGCGCCGCGGCGAACCACGGCAGCGTGAGCAGCACAAGACCCCACCACGACGGTCGCCGACGGCCACCTGCGTGTGCAGGTGGCGCGGAGGCGACACGGTTGGCCAGCATCTGCCGTGGGGACAGCGAAGGATCCAAGATCAGAACGTGATGGTGTGGGTGATGGACACCATCCTGCCACGGCCCGCCCAGTAGTTCTGGAAGCCCTCCAGCTGCGACCAGCTGAGGATGTACTGCTTGTCGGTCAGGTTTTCGATGCCGAGCGAGAACTTGCCGAAGCGTTCGGTCTCGTAGTTCACACCCAGGTCGAACAGAGTGTAGCCGTAGGTGTTCTCTTCATACTCGAATTCCCGCCCGTCGAAATCCCGAACGTCGCTTCCCGAAAGATGACGGTCCGCCAGTCGCGTCGCGCCCAGCGTCACGTTGCCGTTGGGCAGGAAATTCCATGTCACCGACGCCGAGATCTTGTCCGGATTGATGTCCAGCACGCCCATCGGCTTGTTCAACCCGCCGGCACCGTAGTCGCCGTTTGGCGCTGCGGCCCAGAACGCGGTCTTGCCGCGGATCCGCGAGTACAACGCACTGACCTTCCATTGCTCGTTGAAACGCCAGTCGCCACTTACCTCGATGCCTTTGATGCGGGTGGGGGCACGGGTGAGGATGAAATCGTTGTTGTTGGGATCGATGGCGAGCGATGTGCCGAACGGCGTCTCCGAGTCATAGTGCGACGCGCTGAACGAGCCGTGCTGCCCGCGCCAGTTGACGCCGAACTCCGTGTTTTCCACCACGATGGCCGCGATGTCCGCGATACGGTCAACCGACTGTCCCGGCACGCTGATGTTGCGCAGCGGAATGCCGATGTTCGGCAGGCCAAACCCCTCGCCATACGAGCCGAACACCGACCACTCGTCGGTGATGCGCCAGATCGCGCCGTAGTTGACCAGGTTCTCCTTGTACTGCACGCCGCCGCCCTGCACGTCCACGCTGTTGCGGTAGGCGGTGGTGGTGTAGCTGTCCACGTGCAGGTCGCCATCTTCGCGACGGTAGCCGCCACTCAACGTCACCGGCCCGATGTCCCAGGTCAACTGTGCGTACGGCGCCTTGCTTTCGTATTCCATCGGCGGCACCCACAGGCGGTTGGTCAGCGCAAGGCGCTGCTCCGCGGTGTCCTTCACCAGGTCGATGCCGGTCCGCAGTTCCAGCCCGGATACGTTGAACAGTTCCGGACGCGTCCAGCCGATGCGGAAACCCTTCTTCTCGGTGACGATCTCGGACTGGTCGAAGATGCGGTCGGCTTCGTCGAAGTCGTCGTCCACCTTCACGAGCTGCTTGTCGTCGCCGTTCTCGGGCAGGTAGCGCATCGCCTGGTCGGCGTAGTAGGCATCCACGCCCAGCGTGCCGCCGAGGAAGTTGCCGTGCGTGTACTTCAATGCGTACTGCTTGAAGTCGTTGAACTCGGCCTTCTGGCCGAAGATCTGTCCGCGTTCGGACGTATTGGTGACCGGCACCGGGCAGTCTTCGTCAACATAGCGGCAACCCTCAACCTGGACGTAGTTGCCCTTGCCCTCGATCTTGAAGTGGCTCAGGGTCGCCTGCAGGCGCTGCTCGCCGCTTTCGCCGAAGTTGATGCCTCCCTTCAGGAACAGGTTCTTTGCCTCGGAATCGGACACCGAACCGCTGGTGTTCATGCCGATGCGGCGACCATTGCCGTCGTACGAAATGCCGCGGTCGATGACCGATGCGCCGCCCAGGAAATCCACGTTGTCCTGCTTGTAGGCGTGGTTGACGCCCAGCTTCCAGCCTGCGCTGTCGTCGCCGAACTGGCTGGAATATCGCGACACCACCGTGGTCTCGTGGCCTTCCTTCTCCGGCACCTTGGAGAGGTAGTTGATGATGCCGCCAGCGGCGCCGATGCCTTCGGACGCCGACGGCCCGTTGATGACCTCGATGCGGCCGACCATGCCCATGTCGGTGAACGTCGCGTTGCGTCCACCCTCGCGCAGCGGCGAACCCTGCGGCACGCCATCGAACAGGCGCAGCGCGATGCGGCCACGCAGCGTCTCGCCGGTATTGCTCATCGCCTGCGACGATTCCGCGTATCCGGGAACCGTGCGCGCGAGCACGGCGGTGGCATCCTCGGTCACCAGCAGGGTGTGCTGGATCTCTTCACGCGATACCAGGGTGATGGCGCCCGGAATCTTGTCCACGGCCTTCGGTGTACGCACACCCGTCACGATCACCTGGTCCAGGTCGACGGCATCCTTCGCCCGTTCTTCTTCGGCTGCCGCGTCCTGCGGCAGCGGGGTGTTCTGTTGGGCCTGGACGCTGGCGCTGACGGCGGCAGCCAGCAGGAAAACGCCGAACGCGGCGGGTACCTGTTTCATGGTCAGTTCTCGGAATGCTTCGGTGGACGGCACGGCGGCACAGCAGGCGACCGTTCCGTGACAGGGATGTGCGTGCAAGAAAGGCCGCAAGGGACGGCCGGCGTGCCCAGCGTTCCTCCCAGACGCTTGAACCCGACGATGCTCAAAGCCTAGGTGGACGGCCGTCACGGAAGAATCGTCCGCGGATATGTTCACAGGCTAGTTTTTGTAGCGTGCACTGCAACATCGCACGGCGATCAGGCCTGCCCGGTGGCGACGCGGCTCTCCTGCAGCAGCACGGTGACCAGGCGGATACGCACCGTGGAACGCGACCACACCATGCCGATCCGTCGGGGTTCGCTCGCCAGCGGCAGGGGGATGCGAAGCAGGTCCAGGCCCTCCGGCCACGGACGTGCCCAGTCCGGCACCAGCGACACGCCCAGGCCGCGGTCCACCATCACGGCGATGGCATTCAGGCCGTTCAGTTCGAAGCGCTCGCGCGGCACGATGCCTGCGCGGCGCAGGTAGTCGTCGGCAACCCGCCCACCCCACTGGTTGCGGTCGTAGCGGATCAACGGTTCCTCGCGCAGCAGGTCGTGCGGATCCCGGCCGGCCATGCGCGCAGGCGCGATCATCACCAGCGGCTCTTCGCGCAACAGCTGCCAATCACAGGTCTTGGGCAGGTTGTACGGCGCCTGCAGCACCAGCGCCGCATCGAGTTCGCCGGTTTCCACCGCGCGGTACAGCTCGGCCGAATAGCCGGGGCGGATGTAGACGTTGATCTGCGGGAACTTGTCGACCATCCGCGCCAGGATGTCCGGCAACATCCCCGCGAGCGCGGTGGGGCACGCGCCCAGGCGCAATTCGCCGGAGACTTCGCTGTCGTTGGCGACGCTGCGCATGTCGGCCACGTCACGCAGCAGGTCGCGCGCCCGCTGCAGGATGCGCGAACCCTCTTCGGTCAGGCTGACGGTACGGCCGGCACGCGCGATGAGCGGCGCGCCGAGTTCGCGTTCGAGGGTGCGGATCTGCTGCGCCACGGCCGCCGGCGTGATGTTGAGCACGCGTGCCGCCGCGGCCATCGAGCCGCGGTCGGCCACCACCACGAACGTATTCAGGAACTGGGTGTCCACGCGCCTCCCCTTGTCGCCCTCAGGCTACACGAGGGCAGACCGCACGACGATGGGACATATGGCCCATGCGCCATCAGCGCGTCGCGCCTACCGCATCCTGGCGATGGATGGTCAGTCCGCTCAGCGACTGCGCCGGCGGGGGGAACAGCCAGCTGGCGGCATAGCCGATGACGATACAGAGCAGGATCGAGATGCCGAGATAGAAGTAGGGATGCACGAGGTCCATCGACCACACCACCAGCGTCAGCGCGATGCTGCCGCCGATGCCGATCGCCACGCCTTGCGCGTTCGCCCGGCGGGTGAACATGCCCAGCGTGTACGCGCCCGCGAACCCGCCGCCCAGCAAGCCGGCCAGTTCGATGGACACGTCGAACAGCGAATGGATGTCGTAGCGCGAGAGCACCAGCGCAATGCCGATGCCGGCAAGCCCGACCAGCACGCCCATGACTTCCGCGAACAGGACGCTCTTCTTGGGCGTGGGATGCTTCGCCAGCTTCTCGTAGAAGTCGACCGATGCCAGGGTCGAGACGCTGTTGATGATGCTGGACAACGTGGACATCGCGGCGGCGAAGATGCCGGCGATGATCAGGCCGGTCACGCCCATCGGGAGCTCGGCGGCGATGAACAAGGGGAAAGTGGCATCGAGGGGGAGCAATGGATTCATCCGCTCCGGGTGCGACTGGTAGTAGACGTACAGTGCCGTGCCGATGGCGTAGAAGAAGAACCCACCGGGCACCATGATCGCCGCGAAAGTCCAGATGGAACGCCCCGCTTCCTTGTCCGACTTGGTGGACAGTACGCGCTGCATCAGCACCTGGTCCTTGGGGAAGGTCAGCACCACGTCGAACAGGACGAGGAAGATGAAGCCCCAGACGGTGGCCTTGGTGAGGTCGAAGCTGAAATCGAACAGGCGCGTCTTGTCTTCCGCCATGGCGACGTGCAGGAGCTCAGGCACGCCTCCATTGAGGTGGTAGATGATAAAGCCGATGGCGAAGATCGCGCCGCCGAACATCACGAAGACCTGCACGAAGTCGGTCCAGATGACCGCCTTCATGCCGCCCAGCGTGGTGTACAGGATGGTGAACACCCCCATGATCAGGATGCTCCACACCACGTCCACGCCGGTGATGGTCGCGATGGCCAGCGCCGGCAGGAACAGGATCACGCTCATGCGGCTGCCGATCTGCATGGCGATGCAGAGCGCGCTGGCCAGCATGCGGATGGCGGGGTGGAAGCGCTTCTCCAGATAGGAGAACACCGACATCAGATCCAGCCGGCGCAGCAGCGGCACGATCCAGACCGCGACGAACATCAGGCCCAGCACGGCGATAAGGTTGTTGGTGAGGTACTGCCAGTTCGTCTCGAATGCCTTGGCCGGAATGGCGATGAAGCTGATCGAACTGGTGTTGGTGGCGTACAGGCTCACCCCCGCCGCCCAGAACGGAATGCTGCGGCCACCCACGAAGAAATCCGCGGTGGAGGCACGTTTCTCCTGCAGGTAGAAATACATGCCGATGCCGACCATCGCCGCCAGATAGACCACGATCACCAGCCAGTCCAGCCACTTCAGCAGGTGGCTGCGCGCAGTGACCTCCACCATCCGGATCGCGCCTGCCGATGCGTCCGCACCGGCGAAGCCTGCGCCCCACGCGGTGACCGGCGCAGGCATCGTGTCGGCCAGCGCAGGCAGATCCGCCCACGCGCGCGTGACCGTGTGGAAGGTGGCAAGGCGCGGTGTCCGGATACCGGCTGCATCGGGCTGCAGCAGATACAGCACGTGCGCCTGCCCAACCGCGCGCGCGCCATCCGCTGCCAGCACCCGGCCGGGCACGGGCGGCAATGCCTGCCAACCGTGGTCCGGCGACCACCGCCACAAGGCGTCACCGCTCTCGCCGGCAATGGTGACGACCAGTTCACCGCGCTGCGCGACCAGTGTGTCCGCGGCACCGGCGCCGCCCCAGGCCGGCATGGATTGCCAGTCCGTGCCCGCTGCAGCGTCCAGCCTTCGCCGGAGCACGTGATTGACGCCCAGTTCGTCCTGCCCCACGACATGCAGCACACCGGCGCCTTCCGCCACGCGCAGCCTTGCCAACGGAAGCGGGAACTGCGGTAGATCACGCAATGCCAGCCGACCGTCCACAAGGGTCGCCTCCGCGATCGCGATCGCGCCGGACTCATCCGGCGACGGGCGTACGTGGTAAAGCCGCCCGATGGCCGCGTTCTTCCAGCCATCGGCATCGGCATTCGACGGCAACGCCACGGCGCGCCACTGCTTTTCCGCAGGTACCCACTGCCACGCGCCGGCATCCGCGAATGCGACAAGATGCGGCCCCACCGTATGCAGCGCGCGCACCTCGACCGGCGGTGCCGGCACCGAAGACTGATTCACGCCGGCCAGGCTTTCCGCCTGCGCTGGCAACAGCGCGGTGCTGAGGAGGAACAGCGGGAGCAGAACCACGAGCCTGCCCATGCGACGCAGCAGCGCAGCCACGCAGGCACCGGTGGCGCGCGTCACGCCCGCCCCCTTTCGGCGAGGGCAAGGACCGCGCGCGCGCGCGCCAGGAAGGGCGCATCGACCATGCGACCGTCGACGGCGAAGGCGCCTTCGCCCGAGCGCTCCGCGGCGTCGACCGTGCGTTGGGCTGCTTCGATTTCGCCTTCGGACGGGGCGAATACGGCGTTGGCCCACGCCACCTGGCGCGGATGCACGCAACTCTTGCCCAGATAACCAAGCGCCCGCGCGGACTCCGCCTCGGTACGGAAGCCTGCCTCGTCGTCCAATCCCGGGAAAGCGGCGTCGTAGGCGAACACGCCCGCCTCTGCGGCGGCGAGGCGCAGCGCATACTGGGTGGCGTGCACGTTGCGCAGGTCATCGCGGCGGATGCCGTGGGGCTCGAACAGATCGCCCAGCCCCAGCTGCAGGCCGCGCACGCGCGGATGCGCCTTCGCGATGGCGACCGCATGCCGGAGCGCGCGCGGCGTCTCGATATTGACCAGCAGCCCGATCGCCCTGCGCGAAGGCAGGCGCACCTCGATCGCTTCGATCTCGGCGACCGCCTGCCTGAGCTGTTCCGCCGACTCGATTTTCGGAAGATTGAGCAGATCGATGTCCAGCGGCAGGATCGCGCGCAGGTCGGCTTCCCACGCCGCCGTGCTCCACGCATTCACGCGGACCACCATCTGCTTTCCCGCCGCGCGATGCGGCGCACCGCTGAGCAGCGCCGCCACCTGCGCACGCGCTGCCTGCTTGTCGGCCTCGGCCACCGCGTCTTCGAGGTCGAGCGACAGCATGTCGGCATCGCTCGCCAACGCCTTGGCGAACAGGGCGGGACGGCTTCCCGGGACGAACAGTTTGCTACGCATGGACGGCGCTCATCATGGCGCGCAGTCTGCGGGAAACAGGCGAGAGGCAAAGCCCGCGCCAGCATCTTCAAACGATAGATTTTCCTGCGTCCGGGAATGTCGCAACGCAACATTCCCTGGTGCTGTCAGACACTCAACGCTTCACGTCGAGACTGTTCTCGCCAAGGAACGCCTGTACATCGGCGGCGCCCACAAGATTGAAGTCGCCCGGCAACGAGTGTTTCAGGCAGGCCGCCGCCACGCCGAAATGCAACGCATCGGCGCTGGTCAAGCCGGCCAGACCGCCATGGAGCACGCCGGCAGCGAATGCATCGCCGGTCCCGATGCGATCCACGATCGGCGAGACCTCGTAGGCCGGCGTGGTATGCAACGCGCCATCGCGCAACGCGGTGATGGCCGACAGCGCGTGGTGGTCGACACTGCGCTGGACGCGGACCGTCGCGGCCATCTGGCCAAGATGAGGGAACGCCTTGAACGCGGCAGCGGCGCCGGCCGCGAAGCGTTCCTGCGGCGTCGCCTGCGGGAAATCCAGGCCCAGCACGACCTGCAGGTCGCGATGGCTGGCGAACAGGATGTCCGCTTCGGCCATCAGTCCACGCAGGATCGTCGGCGCATCACCGCCCCACGCTTCCCACAGCTTCGGCCTGAAGTTGCCGTCGAACGAGACCCTCACGCCCGCCGCACGTGCTGCCTTCACTGCCTCGAGGACGCCATCGGCGGCCTGCTGGCCGAGGGCCGGCGTCACGCCCGACACATGCAGCCAGTCCGCACCATCAAGCAGTGTCGTCCAGTCGTGCCGGCCACCGCCGGCGCGCGCGAACGCCGAGTCGGCCCTGTCATAGAGCACCTCGCTCGGCCGATGGATGGCGCCGGAGGTCAGGAAGTACAGGCCCATCCGGCCCGGTGCCCGCTGCACGGCGGAGGTATCGACGCGGTGCCTGCGCAGTTCGCCCAATGCGGCTTCGCCGAGCGCATTGTCGGCGACCAGCCCCACCATCGCCGCGTCATGCCCGAACCTCGCCAGCGACACGGCCACGTTCGCCTCCGCGCCACCGACATGCACGTCGAGCACAGGCGATTGCAGCAATACCTGGCGACCCGGCGCGCCCAGCCGCAACAGCAATTCTCCGAAACAGACGATCTTCCCCATCACCCTTTCCTCCCGTTGCGACGACACGTGTCACCTCATCGACAGCCTGTTCCGGCTTGTCCTCGGGACAAGATAATCCGGGTCAGTCACCAGTTGTTGTTGCAGCGCACACTCTGTTAGCGTTCGTTTTGACCAGCGGTGTCATTTTACCAGCTGGCAGGATCTGTAAGGGAATAAACCGCTTTATTTTCGATCAAAACAGTCGCTACACGCGGCCATGGTCCCTTGAGGAGGGGAGAACATGCCAGTCAGTCACAACAGCCGGAAGACACCGGTTACCTTGCTTGCTGTCTCGATCGGCCTGGCGCTGCAGATGAGTGCAGCCGCACACGCCCAGGAAGCAGCGCAATCCACCGAATCGAGTGAGGCCGCGCCGGCGCAGGCTGATGTCTCCACCCTGGATACCGTCAGTGTCACCGGCTACCGCGCCAGCGTGGAAAAGGCGCTCGACATCAAGCGCGGCGAAGCCGGCGTGGTCGATGCCATCGTGGCCGAGGACATCGGCAAGTTCCCGGACCTCAACCTGGCCGAATCCCTGCAACGCATCCCGGGCGTGGTGATCACGCGTGATGCCGGCGAAGGCCGCAACATCTCGGTGCGTGGCCTGGGCCCTGACTTCACCCGCGTGCGCATCAACGGCATGGAAGCGCTGACCACGGTGGGCGCCACCGACCAGTCAGGTGGCTCCAACCGTGGCCGTGGCTTCGACTTCAACGTGTTCGCGTCGGATCTGTTCTCGCAGCTGATCGTGCGCAAGACCGCGCAGGCTGACGTGGAAGAAGGCTCGCTGGGCGCCACCGTCGACCTGCGCACGGCACGCCCGTTCGATTACGACGGCTTTACCTTCGTCGCCAGCGGCCAGCTCAGCCACAACGACATGGCCAGCGAAACCGATCCACGCGTGGCCGCGCTGATCGCCAACACCTGGGCCGATGGCACGTTCGGCGCCCTTCTGTCCGTCGCCTATTCCGAGCGCCAGTTGCTGGAAGAAGGTAGCGGCAGCGGACGTTGGGCGAACGGCCCCAGCAATGGCGGATTCAGCGCAACGTCGCCGTTCGCGGCAGCGCGCGCCGCCGACGTCTACCATCCGCGCTTCCCGCGTTACACGCTGATGGAACACGACCAGAAGCGCACCGGCGTGACCGCGTCGTTCCAGTTCAAGCCCAGCGACCGCACCCAGTTCGCGCTGGATGCGCTTTATTCGAAGATCGATGCTACACGGGACGAGAAGTACATCGAGGCGATTTCATTCAGTCGCAACGTCGCCAATCCGAATCCGACGACCAATCCCTTGTCGGGCAAGCCGCATACGATCGTGCGCGATGGCGTGATCCAGGACGGCGCCCTTGTCTATGGCCTCTTCGACGATGTGGATATCCGCTCGGAGAGCCGTCACGACGAATGGAACACGGTCTACACCCAGCTGAACTTCGAGGGTGAGCACGAGTTCACCGACAACTTCAAGATCAGCGGCAAGATCGGCACGTCCAAGTCGGAGCATGAGAATCCGATCCAGACGACGATCATCATGGACAAGTACAACGTCGACAACTACAGCTACGACTACCGCGGCGACTGGTACAAGCCGGTGCTGAACTACGGCATCGACCCGACGGACCCCAATGGCTGGACGCTGGCCGAGATCCGCATCCGCCCGCAGTATGTGACCAACAAGTTCGACAATGCACAGCTTGATTTCAACTGGAACATAAGCCCGGGCTTCCGCCTGAAGGGCGGCGTGCAGGCGAAGGACTACTCGTTCGATACGCGTGAACTGCGTCGCGGCAACGAGCTTTCGGTACCGACCTTCACGGGTGGAACACGCATCGTGCCGGCCGACCTGACCGAACTGGCCCGTCTGAGTGGCGTGAGCGGGTCGCCGGGCACCTGGGTCATCCCCGATTACCAGGCCGTGGCCGACCTGTTCGACATCTACAGCAACAGCGGCACCTTCGCGGTGACCGAGCGCGCGGTCAACACGCGCAGCGTGGAAGAGGAAGACCGCGGCGTCTACCTGATGGGCGAGTTCTCCACGGACCTCGGCCCGATCCCGCTGTCGGGCAACGTCGGCGTGCGCTATGTACGGACCAAGCAGACGTCGACCGGCATTGCCACCACCAGTGGCACGCCGGTCGCGGCGACCGTAACGCGCGAGTACAGCGACACCCTGCCGTCGATGAACCTTGTGGCGGAACTCAGCCCCGACCTGCTGCTGCGCCTCGGCGCCGCCAAGGTGATGTCGCGACCGGGCCTGGGTTCACTGACGCCCGGTGTTACCGTTGCCGTCGCCGGTGGCGCGCGCACGGTGTCGGGTGGTAACCCCAACCTCGACCCCATCCGCGCCAAGACCGTCGACCTGGGCCTGGAGTGGTACTTCAACGAAGGCGCGATGCTCGGCGTTGGCCTGTTCTACAAGGACATCGACAGCTTCGTGCAGACCACGCGCGAGATCCGCAGCTACGAGTCAAGCGGACTGCCGGCCAGCCTGCTGGAAGGCACGGGCGCTTCGGTCACCGATGACTTCACCTTCACCGTTCCGCTCAATACGCCGGGTGGTGAGCTGACGGGTTTCGAGGCGAACTACGTCCAGCCGTTCACCTTCCTGCCAGGCAAGTGGGCGAACCTCGGCGTGCAGTTGAACTACACGTATGTCGATTCGAAGATCCAGTACGTCAACAGCGGCGGCACCAATGTGCTGAAGACTGACCTGCTTGGCCTGTCCAAGACCGCCTGGAACGCCACGCTGTTCTATGAAGGCGAGCGCTTCTCCGGCCGTGTCTCGGCCACCAATCGCGACGACTACCTCATCCAGGCACCGGGTGCGGAACAAGGGTTCAACCTGGACGGCGTGCATGGCCAGACCGGCACCACGACGGTCGATGCCTCGGTGCGCTGGAAGATCAACGACAAGCTCGAGCTGAGCCTGGAGGGCATCAACCTCACCGACGAACCGCAGGAATCCTGGGTGTCGAACCCCAGCGTCACCCTGCCGCTGGACTACAGCGAGACCGGCCGTCAGTACCTGCTGGGCCTGCGCTACAAGTTCTGATGCGTTGACCGTCCCGCACCTCCTTGGTGGAGGTGCACCCGAAGCCCGGCCGACTCTCCCGGCCGGGCTTTTTTTATCTCCCGCGACCAGCGTCCCGGCCGGGAAAGCGATTACATCGCGCCTCGCTGTCCATGGGACATTTTCTGTTTCGAATCAATCAGTTGTTGCTGCACCGCACACTCTGATAGCGTCTTTGACCAGCGGTGTCATCACGACTACATCGCGAACGATCCATTGGGGAAATCACGTCGTCGTCGGCGCTCGCTGACACACAAAAACGGTTGGCCGCCCTTGGGAGGGGGATGTCATGAAGCGCAATCTGAAGAATCGGAAGACACCGGTTACCGCACTCGCATTCTCGATCGCCGTCGCACTGCACGCGCCGGCTTTCGCGCAATCGCAGGAGACTTCACCAACGCCGCCCGTCGCCACGGACCTTGATCGTGTCGAGGTGGTCGGCACGTTCCGTGCAAGCCTCGAGAAGGCGCTGGAAGAGAAACGCTACAGCGCCGAACAGATCGACGCCGTCGTTGCGGAGGACATCGGCAAGTTTCCTGATCTCAATCTTGCCGAAGCGCTCCAGCGCATTCCTGGCGTGGCGATCGATCGCGATGCCGGCGAAGGCCGCTCGATCACCGTCCGCGGCCTGGGACAGGACTTCACCCGCGTACGCATCAACGGACTGGAAGCGCTGGCCACGACGGGCGGCACGGACAGCTCGGGCGGTGCGAACCGGGGACGTGGCTTCGACTTCAACGTGTTTGCCGCAGAGCTCTTCAGCAAGCTGACGGTGCGCAAGACACAATCGGCCCAGATCGACGAAGGCTCGCTCGGCGCCACCGTCGATCTGCGCGCGGCGCGTCCTTTCGATTACGACGGTTTCACCAGCACGGTGACCAGCCAGATGGGCTACAACGACCTGTCGAAGCAATGGGATCCGCGCTTCTCCGCGTTGATCAGCAATACCTGGGCGGACGGCAAGTTCGGGGCGTTGCTGTCGGCGGCCTACAGCGAGCGGAACCTGCTGGAGGAAGGCTACAGCGCGGTGCGCTGGGACAACGGTCCCTCCTCCAACGGCTTCTGCAGTCCGGTCGGCTACACACCGCAGAACAACGCCAACAACGGCGGGCGCGGCACCACCGCGCTGAACTGCTCCACTGGCAATCCGCGCCCCGCCAACACCCAGGCCAACAACGATGCATACCGCCTGGCATCGGCCACCACCACCTTCCATCCGCGCCTGCCGCGCTACGGCCGCCTGACCCACGAACAGGAACGGCTGGGCGTGACCGCCGCGCTGCAGTTCAAGCCCAGCGACCGCACGCTGCTGAGTTTCGATGCGATGTACTCGAAGCTGGATGCGACCCGCCAGGAGGATTTCCTGGAGACGATCTCCTTCAGCCGCTCGAACACGCAGGGCGGCAAGTACGAGACGCATGTGCTCCAGGCTGAAGTGGATGATCGCGGCAACCTGGTCTACGGCGTGTTCGACAATGTCGACGTGCGTTCGGAATCCCGTTTCGACGAGCTGTCCACGGAGTTCAGCCAGTACAGCCTGAGCCTGGAGCAGGACATCACCGATCGCCTGAAGCTCAACGCGATGGTCGGCACGTCCACGTCGGAGTTCAAGAATCCCGTGCAGACCACGGTGACGTTCGACATCCAGAACCTCGACGGCTACAGCTGGGACTATCGCGGCAACAGCCGCCTGCCGGTGATCACCTACGGCAGCCTCGATGTGAACAGCCCGTCGTCCTGGCGCTGGATCAGCAGCCCGGCGGCGAACACCACCGGCTCCGAGATCCGCATCCGCCCGCAGGGCGTCGACAACACCTTCGACACCGGCAAGCTGGACCTGGATTTCGTCATCAACGAGACATTCACTCTGCGCGGGGGGATGTCGTACAAGAAGTTCGGCATGGACACGTGGGAGTTCCGCCGCAGCAGCGAAACGGCGGTCCCCGCCCTGCCCACCGGCACGACGCTCGGCGACCTGTCCTCGCTGGTCACCGGCTTCGGCCGCGGCCTGGACGGGCGGGCGCCCGGCTCATGGCTGATCCCGGACCTCGATGCGATCGCCAGCCTCTTCAACATCTACTGCAATTGCAACACCGGCGTGCCCGGCGGCGACTTCACCTTGAGCAGCATCACCAACGGCAATGCGCGCGGCAACAACCGCAGCATCAGCGAAGAGGATTGGGGCGGCTACCTGCAACTGGATTTCAACGCGGATCTGGCGGGCCGCCCGATGCGCGGCAATGTGGGCGTCCGCTACGCGACCACCGATGTCGATGCCAGCGGCTATACGTCGGTCGGTGGCGGCAGCCCGGTCACGGTCAGCAACGACTACAAGGACTGGCTGCCGTCGTTGAACCTCGCATGGGACGTCACCGACGACCTGGTGCTGCGCTTCGGTGCCGCCAAGGTCATGGCAAGGCCGCAACTGGGCAACCTGTCGCCCGGTGCCGGCATCACCACCACCGGGTCGCCCAACATCCGCGTGGGCAACCCGTATCTCGATCCGTTCCGTGCCAAGACCTATGATTTCAGTGCGGAATGGTACTTCGCCGAAGACTCGGTGCTGTCGCTGGCGCTGTTCTACAAGGACATCGAGACCTACATCCAGGAACTGCGCGAGAACATCGCCTACCGCGACACCGGCCTTCCGCTGGAGTGGGTGCCCTCCACGTTCTGGGACGTGCCGTTCGATGTCCGCACGCCCATCAACACTCCCGGCGGTCCGCTGAAGGGTTTCGAGCTGAACTACCAGCAGCCGTTCTCGTTCCTGCCAGGCGGTTTCCGTCATTTCGGCGTGCTGCTCAACTACACGCACGTGAAATCGGATATCGACTATGCGGTGCCGGGCAGCTTCCCCGTGACCTACATCGCCGATGAGCTGGTCAACCTGTCGCCGAAGTCCTACAACGCCACGCTCTACTACGACAACAACAAGTTCAGCGCACGTATCTCCACGTCGTTCCGCGACGACTATCTGCAGCGCGTCCCGGGACAGAACAACAACGACGTGGAAGGAAAGCGCAGTGCACGCAGCGTGGACTTCTCCATGTCGTACAAGTGGGACAAGCACTTCACCCTCACCTTCGAGGGGATCAACCTGACAGACGAGTTCAACGACCAGTACGTGGATTCGGTCGGCGATCGCGCCTCCGTGTACCACCATACGGGACGCCAGTACTACGTCGGCGCGCGGTTCAACTTCTGACCGCTGCGGGCGGGCGCGCCAGCACGGGCGCCCGCCTTCCCTTCTGCTGCAACGTCACGGGCGCCGGCATGATCCCCGCGGCACTGATGCCCCGTGACCGACGGGTGTTCGGTTGATGCTTGAAGGCACAGGAAATCCACAGTTTGAAAGCCCGGCGCGCATGGTCCGGCGGGCGCGCGCGCGTGGCGAGCCGTGCACATGGAAGACCCCCCTTCCGGCGGGTCATCTTCGTTACCTTGCGCGCGCGGTACAGCGGCGGCGCGGCGCCTCAGCGCAACGGTTCGCCCTTCGGGTAACCACTGATGGGCTCCATCACGTCGAGATTCCATTCGCTTTCGATGAACGGCTTGCGGGCTTCCTTGTACTGCGGGTAGCCACCCACCTGCTCCTGGCTGTCGATGATTTCACCACGGCCTTCGATGACGTCGGCGACGATGCGGCGGTCGACCAGGTCGCGGTTCCAGGGCGTCGCGCCCGCAGTCTCTATGACGGCATCCTGGACTTCACCGGAGCCCCGGAGGGTGACGCCGAAGGGCAACGCGGGCGCCTGCTTGACGCGGTTGAGCTTCACCGGCGCGGTCGTGTAGCTGCCGGTCTCCTGGATGCTCTTGTTGCCCACGCGATCGACGATGAGGTTGTCCTGCGCGTACAGGTCGAGATCGCCGGAGCCGCCGATCATCATGAACGCCAGCGGCTCGGTGGACCGGCCCGCACGCATGACATTGCCGCGCACGATCATCTCGCCACGCGAGTACGGATGGCCCATCCACTCCTCTGCGATCAGGTTGTAGTGGATGGCGCGCTGGCCGGGGTTGTAGATCAGGTTGTTGATCACCTGGCCGCGCGCGCCGCCCTTGAACAGCGGGCTGCGCTCGTAGTTATGCGCATACAGGTTGCCGACGATCAGGACCTCGTTGACGTGGTCGTGGATCAGCGAGCCCTTGGAATGTTCGCCCTTGGCATGGATCGAATTCGCCAGTCCCTCACCAACGATGTTGTTGCTGTAGGTGATGCGGCGCGACGCGTTGGCCATCCACTCGGCTTCGTTCTCGCCATGGAAGCGCGTGCTGGATGCGCTGAGGTTTTCATCCGTCGCCCAGGTAAGCGAGCAGTGGTCGACGATGACGTCATGCGCGCCGCGCACGGTGGTGATGGCATCGATGTCGCCCGAACGCTTGGGCAACCCGCCATCGCCGGGCCGGATGCGGATGTGGCGGATGACCACATCGTGGGTGGCGATGGTCAGGCCGCCCTTGATGATGGTCACGCCAGGGTGCGGGGCGGTCTGGCCGGCGATGGTCAGGAACGGCTCGGTGATGCGCAGTTCCTTCATGCCGAGGTCGATCACGCCCCCGACTTCGAACACCACGATGCGCGGGCCCTTGCCCGTCACCGCTTCCTTGAACGAGCCGGGACCGTCTGCGGCCAGGCTGGTGACGCGGATGATCTTGCCGCCACGCCCGCCGGGCGTGTGCGCGGCCGCGCCCTGCGCGCCGGGGAATGCAAGCACGGGCGCATCGGCGGCGAGGACCGGCGTCATCGCGAGCGCCATCAGCAGGGCGGCCAGGCCGCAGGTCAGTCCGCGGGCCCGCGCGGGAAAACGGATATGAAGCATTGGCTCCCTCCCAGGAGTGGATCGACGCATCGTGGCATCGGGATGGGTTTTGCGGCAGTGCACATTGTCAATGACACCGGTTTACCATATACAGGCCATCAACCTGCACTGTCACTCGGCAGTGCAACAAAACGCAGCGGGGAGAACCCTCTTGAGTACTGACCACAGCGCGCCGTCCGACGGTCGCACGGAAGCCCCAGAACTGGCCGCCATCGCGGACAGCTTCGTCAGCGCGCGGCGTCAGGGACGCGCATTGCCCGACTTCCCCGGAGATATCCCGGATGATCTGGTCACGGCATACCGCGTGCAGGATCTTGCGATCGCGCAGTGGCCGGACCGGGTCGCCGGGTGGAAGGTCGGCTTCATCGCGCCCGAGCGACGCGACGGGTCCGGCGATGAGCGCCTGCTGGGACCGATCTTCGCCCGTCAGCTCAAGTTGACCACCGGTGGTCAGGAAAGCTTCGACGTGTTCGCCGGCGGCTTCGGCGCGGTGGAAGCGGAGTACGTATTGCGCCTGGACGCGGATGCCCCTGCCGAGAAGACCCACTGGACACCGGAAGAGGCCGCCACCGTCGCCTCCACGCTGTTCATCGGCATGGAAGTGGCCAGCAGCCCGTTGGCCACGATCAACCAGTTGGGTCCGCGTGTCGTCGTATCCGACTTCGGCAACAACAACGGACTCGTGATGGGTGCCGAGATTCCCGGCTGGGCCGACCGCAGCGATGCGTCGCTGACGTGCACGACCTGGATCGAGGGTCAGCAGGTCGGTCAGGGGGGCGCGACAACGCTGCCTGGCGGCCTGCGCGCGGCTTTCGCCTTCGCGCTCGCACGCTCGGCCCGGCGTGGCCGGCCGCTCAAGGCGGGCGACCTGATCGCCACGGGTAACGCCACCGGCATCCACGACATCCTGCCGGGCCAGCGGGCACGCATCGACTTCGCCGGCCATGGCACCATCGAATGCCTCGCGGTCGCCGCAACCCCGAAGGACGAAGGAGACTGGCGCGCATGATGAACCGTCGGCGTTTCCTGGGCACGGGCCTCGGCGTCGCTGCTGCGCTGCCATTGGCCGGCACCCGCGCGTTGGCCGACGACGGCCGGCACGTGCTGACCGCCACCGACGTGCACGTCAAGGACTACCCCACGGTCGAAGCCGTGCGCTGGATCGGCGAGACGATGGCGCGCGAGACCGGGGGCCGCGTGACCCTGCGCCAGTACCACTCCGGCCAACTCGGTCGCGAGTCGGAAGCGATCGACATGGCGCGCTTCGGCGCCATCGACATGACCCGCGTGTATGCCGGTGCGCTGAACAATGCCTTCCCGCTGACCCAGGCGTTGTGTCTCCCGTATGTATTCGATTCGGTGGCGCACATGCGCCGCGCGATGGATGAAGGCGTGGGCAAGACAGTGCTGGAAGGCTTCTCCCGCCGCGGGCTGGTCGGCCTGGCGATCTACGACTCCGGTGCGCGCTGCTTCTACAACGCACGCCGCGCCATCGAGAAACCCGGGGACCTGCATGGCATGAAGATCCGTGTGCCGGTGTCGGACATCTTCATCCGGATGCTGCGGCTGTTCGGTGCCAATCCCACCCCGCTTTCGCTGGGCGAAGTGTTCTCCGGCCTCGAGACGCACATGATCGACGGGGCGGAGAACAATATCCGCAGTTTCCACTCCAGTCGTCACTTCGAGGCGGCGCAGTACTGGTCGCAAACCAACCATTCCTACGCACCGGACGTGCTGCTGGTCTCGCAGCGCACGCTGGATCAACTGCAGCCCCGCGACCGCGAGTTGCTGGTGGAGACGGCGCGCCAGTCCGTGGGCGTGATGCGCACGCTCTGGGACGCATCCGAAGCGAAGGCACGCGATGCCGTGTTCGCGGCCGGGGTGAAGCACAACGATGCCGACCTGGTGGCGTTCGCGCGCGCGTCGGCACCGCTGCTGTCCGAATACCGGCGCGACGCCGCCATGGACGCCCTGTACCGCCGCATCCGTGACCTGGCCTGAGAACAAACGCGATGTCCGAAGAAACCACACCGTCTCCCGCCACGCCGCTGCAACGCGGCATGGACCTGCTGTCGAACGCTGCCATCGCCGTGGCGGTCGTTGCCCTGCTCGGACTGGTAGTCGTACAGGGTTGGCAGGTGATCGCCCGCTACGTCATCAATGATTCGCCCAGCTGGACCGAGCCGGTCACCGTATTGCTGCTGACCACCGCCATGAGCCTGGGGGCCGCGGCAGGCGTCCATACGAACCGCCACTTCGGCTTCTTCCTGTTGGCCGATGCAGTGGGTCCTCGACTGAAGAAGCTGCTGCACGCCGTATCCCCGTTGATGATCGCCGCGATCGGCGCGGTGATGGCCTACTGGGGCGCAGTGCTGCTGTTCGACGGACTGGACATCCGCATCGCCGGCGCACCGATGCCGCAGAGCATCGGATACCTGCCGCTCTCGCTGGGCGGCCTGCTGATGGCGGTGTTCGCCCTGAATCGACTGCTCCTGGTGCTGCGCGCGCCGCTGACCGACGAGGCCCGCTGACCCATGGCGATCACCCTGCTGTTCTCGATCTTCGCGATCCTGCTGCTGATCGGCGTGCCGGTCGCCTATGCGCTTGCGGCCGCCTCGCTGGCAACCCTGCTCTACCTGGATCTGCCCAGCATCGTGCTGGTGCAGCAGATTTCCTCGGGCACCGGCTCGGCATCGCTGATCGCGATCCCGCTTTTCATCTTCGCCGGCGAGATCATGCTGCGGGGTGGCATCTCCGAGCGCCTGATCAGCCTGGCCGCTTCGCTGGTGGGCCGCCTGCGCGGCGGCCTGGGCCAGGTCAGCATCCTGTCGTCGCTGTTCTTCGGCGGCGTGTCGGGCTCGGCCATCGCCGACGTCTCGGCCGTCGGTGGCACGATGATCCCGCAGATGGTCAAGCGTGGCTACGACCGTGATTTCGCCGTCAACGTCAGCATCACCGCCGCGCTGGTGGCGCTGCTGGTACCGCCGTCGCACAACCTCATCCTGTTTTCCGCAGCAGCCGGTGGCGGACTGTCCATCGCCGATCTTTTCGCCGCCGGCATCGTGCCCGCGCTGCTGATGACGGTGGTGCTGATGTTCACGGGATGGGCGGTGGCGTGCAAGCGAGGCTACGGTACCGAACCGTTCCCCGGCATGCGTGCGGTGCTGTTGCGGCTGGTTGCCGCGCTGCCGGGGCTGGGCCTGGTGGGCCTGATCTTCTTCGGCATCCGCGCGGGCATCTTCACTGCGGTGGAGAGCGCCGCCATCGCGGTCGTGTACGCACTGCTGGTGACCAGTGTGCTGTACCGCCAGTTGTCGCTGAAGGAGTTCTTCGCCACGGTGACGCATGCGGCGCGCACCACCGGCGTGATCCTGTTCGTGATCGCCACGGCGGCGGTGTTCGGCTGGCTGCTGGCCTACCTGCAGGTGCCTGCCGCTGCGGTCGACGCGCTGCAGTCGATCGCGCACAGCAAGTACACGGTGTTGCTGCTGATCGTGCTGGTGCTGCTGTTGCTGGGCACCTTCATGGACCTGGCACCGATGATCCTGATCTGCACGCCGATCTTCCTGCCGGTAGCGAAGGCCTATGGCATCGACCCGATCCACTTCGGACTGGTGCTCGTGTTGACGGGCGGCATCGGCCTGGTGACGCCCCCCGTAGGGTCCGTGCTTTTCATCGGTACGGCCATCGGCAAGATCACCATCGCGCAGAGCATGCGTACGATCTGGCCCTTCTGGCTGGCCGGCCTGGCCGTGCTGCTGATCGTGGCACTGTTCCCCGAACTCTCCCTTTGGCTGCCCAGGGCGATCAAGTGAGGGCGGCGCGCCGCACGCTGTTGTTCTACGGGCTTCTGCTGGGCGCCGTCATGCCTGCGTGCGCGCAACAAGGGACCGAAACGCCCTCGCTGGCGGGCTTCGAGGACGCCATCCATCACTGGCGCAACGTGCACGGCGACACGTATCCGCGCCATGCGCCGGAGCAGGTCGCGCAGATCGCCGACAACATCCTGCGCTATCAACGCATGGATGGCGGCTGGATCGAGAACCAGGATCCGGCACGGATCCTCGATGACGCAGAGAAGGCGCGCTTCGATGCCGAGGCGCGCAAGTCCGGGGGCAGCTTCGACAACCGCAACATCTACACCCAGCTGGACTATCTGGCCACGGCCTACGCCATCACCGGCGATGCGCGCTACCGCGACGGCAGCCTGAAGGGCCTCGCATTCACGCTGGAACAACAGATTCCCGGATGCGGCGGCTGGCCGCACACGGTGCCGGCCACGCAGACCTACCATCCGCACATCACCATCGCCGACGACGTCACCGCGGGCGTGCTGGGCACGTTGCGCAAGGTCGTCTCGGACACGCGCCGTTATGCCTTCGTCGATGCCGCGTTGCGCGCACGCGTGCAGTCCGCCATCGACAAGGGCGATGCCTGCCTGCTGACGTTGCAGGTACGGCAGGGCCGTACGCTGGCCGGCTGGGCAGGCCAGTACGACGCGCGGACGTTGCTGCCCGCACAGGGGCGCAAGTTCGAACTGCCGTCCATCGCGGGACAGGAAACCGTCGGCGTGGTCCGCTACCTGATGTCGATCCCCGACCCCTCGCCCGCCGTCGTGGCGGCCGTGGACGGAGCGGTGGACTGGCTGCGCAGGGTGGAGATCACCGGTTGGCGCATCGAGACCTTCGAGGCGCCGGCCGAGCAGTTCCAGTACCACAGCAGCGCCAAGGACCGTCGCCTGGTCGCCGATCCGTCGGCCACGGGCCTGTGGGCGCGCTTCTACGACGTGAAGGACAACAGCGTGGTGCTCGCGACACGCGACAGCCAGCGGGTCGCACGCTACGAAGACATTCCGCGCGAGCGCCGCACGGGCTACGAGTGGTACGGCAGCTGGCCGAAGCGGCTGCTGTCGAAGGAATACCCGCAGTGGAAATCGCAGCACACGTCGTCGAAGTAGAGGACTCCTGATGGCAATGAAGTCGTGGATGATCGCCCTGTGCCTGTTCGCACCGCTGGCAGCGCTGGCGGGTGATGGCCACCGCGAACCGGCGTGGAAGCGCGGCATCGAACACCAGCGCCAGGCGGACCTGGGCGACGGCACGTTCCTCAATCCCGTGCTCGCGGGCGACCGCCCCGACCCGTCGGTACTGAAGGATGGCGAGGACTACTACCTCACCCTGTCGTCCTTCACCGCCTACCCCGGTCTGCCACTGTGGCATTCACGCGATCTGATCAACTGGCAGCCGGTCGGCCATGCGATCACGAAGAACGTCGGCTCGATCTGGGCACCGGACCTGATCAAGCACAAGGGCCGCTACTACATCTATTTCCCCGCGCGCGTCGGCGGTACCGAGTCGCCGCGACGCAGCAACTTCGTCGTGTGGGCCGACGACATCCGCGGCCCCTGGAGCGAGCCCATCGACATCGGGCTGCCGGGCCACATCGACCCCGGCCATGCCGTGGGCGAAGACGGCAAGCGCTACCTGTTCCTCAGTGCGGGCGACTACGTCCAGCTCGCCGACGATGGCCTGAGCACCGTGGGCGAGGTGAAGCACGTCTACGACGGCTGGCGCTATCCGGAATCGTGGGACGTGGAGGGCTACGCGCAGGAAGGCCCGAAGATCACTTTCCGCAATGGCTGGTACTACATGATCACTGCCGTCGGTGGCACCGCCGGCCCGCCGACCGGGCACATGGTGATCGTCGCGCGCGCGCGCTCCATCCATGGACCGTGGCAGAACGCGCCCAACAATCCAGTGGTACGCACCACCTCGCGCGAGCAGTACTGGTGGTCGCGCGGCCACGCCACGCTGGTAGAGGATGCCGGTGGACAGTGGTGGATGATCTACCACGGTTACGAGCGCGACTTCTGGACGCTGGGGCGGCAGGCGCTGCTGGACCCGATCGAATGGACCGACGACGGCTGGTTCGTCGCCAAGGGCGGCGACCTGAGCACGCCGTTGCGCAAGCCGGCGGGCACGGCGCTGGCATCGCATGGAATGGCGCTGTCGGATGATTTCCGAAGCGGGAAGCTGGGGCCGCAATGGGCGTTCTACGACCCCGCGCCGGGCGAATTCGCCCGCCTCGGTTTCGGCGACGGGGTGATGACGCTGCAGGGCAAGGGCACTTCGCCGCGCGACAGCTCGCCCCTGGGCATCATCGCCGGCGACCTGGCCTACCAGTTCGAGGTCGAAATGGAGGTGGAACCCGGCGCCCAGGGCGGTGCGGTGCTGTTCTACAACGACCGCCTGTATGCCGGCGTGGGCAGCAACGGCGAGCAGTTCGTCATGCACCGCTACGGCCTGGAGCGCCCAGGCAGGCTGGCCCCCAGCGCCAAAGGGGGGAAGCTCTGGCTGCGGGTCACGCACAACCGCCACATCGTCACGATCCATACCAGCACCGACGGCAAGACCTGGACCAAGTATCCGGTGCAGATGGAAGTCTCGGGCTACCACCACAACGTGGCGGGCGGCTTCCTGGCGCTGAAGCCCTCGCTGTACGCCGCCGGCCAGGGCAAGGTGCACTTCCGTAATTTCCGCTACCGCGCGCTGGACTGACCCCCAACCGCTAGAATCCCTCAGACAGACGAACGGACCCGTACCCACTCCATGCCCGCGCGCAAGAAGCCCGAAAGCCCCGCCTCCCTGCCCATCGGCGGCAAGGCCGCGACCATCAACGACATCGCGCGGCTTTCCGGCGTCTCGAAGAAGACCGTCTCGCGCATCATCAACCACTCTCCCCTGGTCCGTAAGGACACCCGCGAGAAAGTGGAGACCTTGATGCGGGAAGTCGGTTACGTGCCCGATCCGATGGCGCGCGGCCTGGCGTTCCGGCGGTCGTTCCTGATCGGCATGGTCTACGACAACCCGACCGCGCAGTACATCGTGAACATGCAATACGGCGCGCTGGACGCGTTGCGCGATTCGGGCTTCGAACTGGTGGTGCATCCGTGCGACAGCCGCAGCCCGGGCTACATCGACGGCGTGCGCCGCTTCGTGCAGCAGCAGAAACTGCACGGCGTGATGCTGGTACCACGCGCCTCGGAAGACCAGGCGCTGGCCGACATGCTGGCCGAGATCGGCTGCCGCTATTCGCGCATCGCCTCGGTGTCGATGGACACGCCCGCGCGGATGGTGGTCACGCACGACCGCGACGGCGCTGCCGAAGCCGCCGAGTACCTGCTCTCGCTCGGCCACACCGATATCGCGCTGATCACCGGCCCCGCGGCGTACCGGTCGTCGATCGAGCGCACCGACGGTTTCCTGCAGGCGTTGGCCAAACGCGGGCTGGAACTGCCGAAGTCGCGCATCATCGAAGCCGGCTACACCTTCGAATCCGGCGTGGTCGCGGCCGAGAAGCTGCTGTCCGGCAAGAACCGGCCCACCGCCATCTTCACCGGCAACGACGAAATGGCGGCGGGTGTCTACAAGGTCGCCATGCGCGCCGGCATCAACATCCCGCGCCAACTGTCGGTGGTCGGGTTCGACGACAGCCCGCTCGCCTCGCGCCTGTGGCCCTCGCTGACCTCGGTCCGCCGCAACACCCGCGACACGGGCCGCACCGCGGCCGCCATGCTGATCCAGCCGGAAGGCACGCCTGTGCTGGCCGCGGCCAGCATCCGCCCGCACCTGATCATCCGCGACTCCTCGCAGCCACCCGAGTAACACGTGTCGACACCAGGCGCAGCATGCCCGCCCGGTGCCGCATCGCAAAATGACACCGGTTACCAAAGCCCGTAGAATCGCCCCACGACCTAACCCGACGCCCCGCTCCACGGGCGTCCGCATCCACGGAGCCCCGCCCATGTTCTGCAAGACCTACCACGCCACCCATCCGGACATGATGGACGGGGCCAGCAACGACCAACTACGCGACCGCTACCTGATCGGCAACCTGTTCGCTGCGGACACGGTGCAACTGAACTACTCGCACAACGAGCGCTTCGTGATCGGCGGTGCCGCGCCGGTGTCGAAGAAGGTCGACCTGCCGCGGCAGACCGAACCCGCTTCGGCCGCGGGCAAGCCCTTCCTCGAGCGTCGCGAACTGGGCGTGATCAATGTCGGCGGCGGCGCCGGCAAGGTCACCGTCGACGGCACGACGTACGCGCTCGGGCCGAAGGATGGCCTGTACGTGGCCATGGGCAGCGCCGACGTGGCATTCGAATCCGATGACGCGTCGAACCCCGCCAAGTTCTACCTCACCTCTACGCCGGCGCACGCGCGCTTCGAAACCAAGCAGCTCTCGATCAAGGATGCCGTCGCGCTGGAGCGCGGCGCGCTGGAAACGAGCAACGAGCGCACGATCTATCAGTTCATCGTGCCGGCCACCTGCCAGTCTTCGCAGCTGTTGCTGGGCCTGACCGTGCTGAAGACCGGCAGCGTGTGGAACACCATGCCGCCGCACCTGCACGACCGCCGCAGCGAGGTGTATTTCTACTTCGACCTGGCCGAGAACGGCCGCGTCTACCACTTCATGGGCGAACCGGAAGCGCAGCGCCACATCGTCGTGCAGAACGACGAAGCCGTGGTGTCGCCGCCGTGGTCGATCCACATGGGCTCGGGCACCAGCAACTACGCCTTCATCTGGGCGATGGGCGGCGAAAACCTGGACTACACCGACATGCATGTGCTGGACATCTGCCAGCTGAAATGACCCTTCGCACGTAGAGCCGAGCTTGCTCGGCTGCACGACGGACCGAAGCACGCGATCAAGAACGCAGCGGAGCAAGCTCCGCTCCATCCAACCTGCAGCAGCACATATCGAGGGGCATCCCGATGGCAAGCAATCCGTTCAGTCTCGAAGGCAAGGTCGCGCTGGTGACCGGCGCCAACACCGGCCTGGGCCAGGGCGTCGCGCTGGCGCTCGCCGAAGCCGGTGCCGACATCGCCGCCGCCGGCATCGTCGAAGCCACCGAAACAGGAGAGAAGGTGCGCGCCCTGGGCCGCCGCTTCCTCAACCTGGACGCGAACCTGATCAGCATCGAGCCGGTCGAGCGCTTGGTGAAAGAGACCGTCGAGGGTCTCGGCGGGCTGGACATCCTGGTCAACAACGCCGGCCTGATCCGTCGCGCCGATGCGGTGGATTTCAGCGAGAAGGACTGGGACGACGTGATGAACGTCAACATCAAGTCGGCGTTCTTCATGTCGCAGGCGGCTGGACGTCATTTCATCGCACAGGGCAGCGGCAAGATCATCAACATCGCGTCGATGCTGTCGTTCCAGGGCGGCATCCGCGTGCCGTCGTACACGGCCAGCAAGTCCGGCATCGCCGGCATCACCCGCCTGCTGGCCAACGAGTGGGGCAACAAGGGCGTCAACATCAACGCCATCGCGCCCGGCTACATGGCCACCGACAACACCGCGCAACTGCGTGCGGACGAAGACCGCAACAAAGCGATCCTGGACCGCATCCCGGCCGGTCGCTGGGGTGAGCCGTCGGACCTGGGCGGAGCGGCCGTGTTCCTGTCCTCGCGCGCGTCGGACTACATCAACGGCGCCATCATCCCCGTCGACGGTGGCTGGCTGGCGCGCTGACGCGCGCACTTGCTGTGCCTCTCTGTAGGAGCGACGTAAGTCGCGACCGCAGAACCAGGCAGGCAGTGGACGCGGATCGATACGGAAAAAGGCGGACGGCGCCTTCGCCTGGAGCGGCTTCGATCCTTGCCGGAACGTCTTCCGGCTTGGCGGTCGCGACTTACGTCGCTCCTACAGGGGCTTCTGCACGCGTGCTGGCGAATACCGGAGACTGGCAATGCTTCGCTCTTTTCTGATGATCGCGCTCTGTGCCTGCGCTGCGCAGGCCAGCGCGCAGGTGCAGCCCCCCCGCCAGGTCTTCATCGCCGGCGACTCCACTGCCAGTCACTACGGGCCGGAACGCGCACCGCGCGAAGGATGGGGGCAGCAGTTGCAGGGGTTCCTGGATGACACCTATGTGGTCCGCAACCACGCGCAGAGCGGGCGGAGTTCGCGCAGCTTCATCGCCGAAGGCTGGTTCGATGGCATGGCGAAGGACATGCATGCCGGCGACGTGCTGCTGGTCCAGTTCGGCCACAACGACGAGAAGATCGAAGACCCCACACGCTACAACGAACCCCGGCAGGCATTCCCCGAATGGCTGGGGCGCTACCTGGCGTTGGCGCGACAGAAGGGTGCCACGCCGATCCTGGTGACGCCGGTCGCGCGCCGCAAGTTCGACCATGGGCAACTGCTCGACACGCACGGACTGTACGCGCAGGCGGTGCGCGATCTTGCGTCGCGGGAGAACGTGGGCCTGATCGACCTGTCGGCTGCCAGCATGGACTGGCTGCGCGCAGCCGGCGACGAGGCCAGCAAGGCCTATTACATGCACGTGCCGGAACAGGACCAGCGGGACGACACCCATTTCCAGCAGCGTGGCGCGGTGATGGTGGCCTGCCTGGTGGTGGCGGGCTGGAAACGGCTCGACCCCTCGCTTGCGGCCCACGTGAAACGCGACACGGACTGCGGCGCACCCGCGACTGCACTCGCGGATCGCAAGGCCCAGGCGAATCCGTCCCTGATCGTGAACGAGCGCGACATCGCGGTGGAGCAGCCTGGGCCGCACGGTGGCGCTGGCGTCACCGTTGCCCATCCGTTCTTCCGCGACGCACCCGCGCTCGGCTTCGAGTTCCGCAAGCGCGTGTTGCGCCGGGGTGCCGGCATCGGCCTGCACCAGCACCACAAGGACGAGATCTACTACGTGCTGGGTGGAAGCGGCATCTACGAACTGGACGGCGTGGCGCGCGAGGTCCGCGCCGGCGACGCGATGCTGACACGCCCCGGCAGCACGCATGCGATCCGCCAGCATGGCGACGCGGACCTGGTGCTGCTGATCATGTACGGGAAGAAGCAGGAGTGAGCCGGAAGGACTGACACGTGAGGGGAAGAGCGCCTTGGCTCACTCCCCACGCCACTCCCCTTATTTCTCCAGCGCAGGCGCGGGGCGATCCCAGCGGCGATAGGTGGCTTCCAGCGCACTGCGCAGACGCCGGTACTGCGCGGTGCCGGGTTCGGCCTGCAGGCGACCGGCGACTGCCTTCCACCCGCCTTTGTGGTCACGCGACCACTCGCGCACGACGGCGCGGCACGGCTGTCCCACGATCTGCGCCAGCGCGCACGCCATGAAGATATCGCCGGCGGTCCAGTCCGGTTGCTGCTGCATCGCTTCCACGTAGGCACGCGGCACGGTGTAGTAGCGCGCCATCTCGTCGGCGAAGGACGCGGGGTAGCGGCTTGCGTAGTCGTTGATGTCCGCCAGGTGGCGATCCACCGAAGCGTCGCCGGTGGCGGGCGCATACGCCGCCGTGGCGTCCTGCGCGGCGACGGGCGCGCACAGCGCGGCCGACAGGCAGGCCAGCAAGGCAAAGGTGGGCAGCGCGCGCTTCACGGCGCCATTGTGCCCCACGGCCATCGCCTTCGCTGGGTGCATTCAGGCATCCGGTACGGATTCGATCGTCGCAAGCGCATCCGACAGCTGCCCTGCGTTCTCCACCACCCGCAGGCGCGGCGCATCGTGGGCCACGCCATGCTCGGCCTCGAGCGCCCACGTCACGTGGTATGGCATGTGGATGCCCCAGCCGCCGAGACCCAGGACGGGTTCGATGTCCGACCGCAGCGAGTTGCCGACCATCGCGAACCGTGACGGCTCGACCTCGAGTTCGCGCAGCACGCGCGCATAGGTGGGCTCGTCCTTCTCGGACACCACCTCGATGCGGTGGAAGAGATCGGCCAGGCCGGATTGCGCGATCTTGGCCTCCTGGTGGAACAGGTCGCCCTTGGTGATCAGCACGATCTCGTGGTCGGCGGCGATGCGCTCGACGGCCTCGCGGATGCCCGGCAGCAGATCCACCGGATGCAGCAGCGTGGTGCGCCCGATCTCGATCACCCGATGCAGGTCGCGCGCGCTGATGCGCTCGTCGGTCAGCTGGATGGCGGTCTCCAGCATCGACAGCGTCATGCCCTTCACGCCGTAGCCGAAGATTTTCAGGTTGCGGCGCTCGACATCCAGCAGGTGCTGGTGCGTGCGCGCGTCGGCGAGGTCCACGTAAGTGCCGAGGATGGCCTCGAAGTCGGCCTCGGCCTGGCGGTAGTAATCCTCGCTCTTCCAGAGCGTGTCGTCGCCGTCGAAGCCGACCCATCGGATGCGCGCCATCTGATCCCTGCCCTGCATTCTTCAAGAAGGCCGCGAAGGATAGCAGCCAGCCCAGCCGTCAATGAAAACGGCCGCCATCGACATGGCGGCCGTGATGGCATTGCGGGATGCCTCTGCGTCATGCGCTAACCCCCGCTGCTGGGCGGCGGTGTGCTGCCGTCGGTGGCCGGCGGCGTGGTTTCCGGCGCGTTGGGATTGGCCGGCGGCGGGAGGTTCGGATCGGTCGGCGGTACGGCCGGATCCGTCGGGGTGGGTGATGGCGGCACCACGTTGTCGGTGGGCGGCGCAGTTTCCACCGGCTCCGGTGCACTCGGCGGCGGAGTGTCTTCCGGCTTGGGACCGCACGCCGTCATCAAGCCCGCGCTGAGCAGCGCAAGACCGAGGCCCAGCTTCAAGGTACGGGTGGGATTCTTCATCGGTTCCTCCATGCAGCATGGTTCATTGGGAATGGATGTGCAGTGACTTCAGGGGTTGTCCTGCCGCGCATGCACCGCGTACTCCTCCGGTGTCAGGCGACCGTCGGCATCCTTGTCGAGCGTGCCGAATACCTGCGCCAGTGGCGGGTCGACAGCCGCTTCGTCCTTGCTGATCGCGCCATCTGCATTCTGGTCCAGGTCCTGGAACGGGCGCGGTACGGGGGTCGTGGGGGGTGGGCTCGTCTGCGGCGACGGTTGTTCCTCGCCGCGCTGCGGCACCTCCTGCGCATGGGCCAGCGGCGCAGTGGTGAGTGCGATGACAGTGGCCAGCGCACCCAGGCAGGACAGCGTCTTCGTGTTCATGGATCCCTCCTCAGTCATCGAGTTCCCTCCGGAAGAGAAAGGGCGGCAGACAGGCCGCCCTTTCCGGCGGGTCACGCGCTGGCGTCATGGCGCCGCGATCGACCCGGTGCGATGGGCCGGATTACTCCGGATTACTTCTGCTGGTCACCGTAGTTCTTGCTCACGAAGGCCTTGTATTCGTCGGCGGTGAGCTTGCCATCGGTGTCGGCGTCGGCCTGGTCGAAGACCTGGCTGAGGCCGGCGTTGGCGGAGGCTTCCTGCTTGCTGATGGCGCCATCGCCATCGGTATCCACGTCAGCCCAACCCTGCTTGGCCTGCGTCGCGGACTGCGTGCTCTGGGTGGGATCCTGGGTCGCCGCGCCGGTCGCCTGTTCGGCCGTCGGCTCGGTCTGGCTCTGCTGCGTCGCCGCGTCTTCGGTCTTTTCCTGCGCGAACGCCAGCGGCATGGCCAGCGCGGCGCTCAGGGCGACCAGGGCGATCAGCGGCTTGCGGTTGTTCTTCGTCATGTCAGTGCTCCGTTCTGTGGGAGTGCGTCCGATTGCGCACGGCCCCACCTTGCAACGTCGCTTCTGAACGAAACTGGCGCGCTGAAATGAACGTGCACGCACGCTTAACCACAAGCGGATTCGCATCGGCTAGCCCCGTGTTAGGGCGTCGTGAGCGTGTCGTCAGGCGCGCGTGGAATGCGTGATGCCGCGCATTGTTTGCCGTTAGGTATTCGTTTCCTGCCCGCTTTTCGACGGCACTCAATCCGGCGTTTTCTTGCTGAACCATTGCCAACCAAGGGCGACGCCGCTCAACGCGCCGGCGATTTCCAGCACCACGCGCGAGCCGAGCGAATCGGGATCGTGGATACCCTGCAATGCCAGCCGCGCATACAGCGGAGATTCCAGTTTCGAAATGCCCAGGTAGAACATGTTCCAGGTGTCCACCCCGGCACCGAAGATCACGGCCGAGACGCAGGCCCAACCGACGGCATGCCCCATCGACCAGCGCATCCTGGCGCTCACCCAGTTCCAGAACAGGAAGCAGAGCACGCCCAGCACGAAAGCGATCAGGCCCGCTTCGATGGCGCCGAGCACGCCGTAGTGCAGGGGCAGGTTCATCGCGCGCACCCTTCCAGGACGCACGCTGCGGTGTGTGGATTCGTGTAGCGGTGCATGGACAGGCATTCCCCGGCGCGGGACCGCGCCTGACGCCACAGGTTAACCGATGCGATCCCGCCCCCGTGCGGTGCTGGCATGATGGCGCCATTGCCGCAACGGGAGCATCGCATGAGTCGTCTTTTGCTGGCCGGCGCGACCGGTCTGGTAGGACAGGCGACGCTGCGGCGCGCACTGGCATCCGCACGGGTGCGCCAGGTGGTCGCGCCCACGCGCAAACCCCTCGCCCCCCATCCCAAACTGCTGAACCCGGTCGTGGATTTCGAGGCACTGCCCCCCGATGCGGAGTGGTGGCGAGTGGATGCCGTGGCCTGCGCACTGGGCACGACGATCCGCGATGCAGGTTCGCAGGACGCATTCCGGCGCGTGGACCACGACTATCCGCTTGCGATCGCACGCCACGCCCATGCACACGGCACGCAGGCCTTCGCGCTGGTGTCGGCGATGGGCGCCGATGCAGATTCGCGGATCTTCTATTCGCGCACGAAGGGCGAGGTCGAAAACGCACTCGCCGCGATCGGCTTCACATCGCTCACCTTGCTGCGCCCGGGCCTGCTGGGCGGCGAACGCATGCAGCACCGGGGTGGCGAACGTTGGGCGCTGCGCGTGCTGGGTGCGCTGGATCCGGTATTGCCGAAGCGCTACAGGATCGTGCCTGCGGAACGCGTGGCGCAGGCGTTGCTGGATGCGGCCATGGATGCGGTGCCGGGGCGGCACGTCATTCCATCGGAGCATTTGCTGGGCTGATGCCCTCGGGTCATGCGTCAGGCTCGTCCACGCGTACCTGCACGCCGTCGGCGACGATGCGGTACTCGGCCTCGGCTACCGCGGTTCCCGCACTGGTTTCCTCCGCAGTGTGGTCGCGCGCCGCCGGCGACAATGTCACCCGCGACAGCACGCCATGCACCTGCGCATGTCCCCTCACGTCCTTGGGCACGTAGAAATCGTGATCGCCCAGCAGCACGCGCGCGCCATGTCCGTCGTCCTCGAGCATCACCCAGCAGCCCTTCTTCTGGCAGACATCGACGACGCGTCCGCTGAAGACGCGTGCCTGGCCTTCATACGCTGCCGGTTGCGCGAGCGCCTGTGCCAACGGCACCACCGCACCGGCGGGGATGTCGGCACCGTACTTGTCCCAGGCAGTGTCGGACGCCATCACGGGCGCTGCGACCACCACAGAACACATCATCGCCAACCAACGTTGCATGGCCTTGCCTCCGGGGAATGGCGGCATCTTACCTGTGCCCCGGTCCACAGTTCAGTGCAGGAGGCCGTGGTGCACGAGCTGCAGGCGTTGTGTACCCGTCGCGGTGATGGCCTGGCTGGCGCGTTCGAGCAGGCGTTCGTCCTCCTCATCGATCACCACCAGCACCTTGCCTGCGGCGATCTCGGTGCGATAGTCGCGGCGCACTTCGCTGGGCACGGAGGAACCGGCCAGCGCCGCCGCCCAGCCACCGACCGTCGCGCCAACCACCGTGCAAAGCAGCACCGCCGCCCACGGGATGCCCACCGCAGGGATGGCCATGGCGAGCAGGCCGATGACCAGACCGACGACACCGCCGCCCACCAACCCGCGCGCCGCCGCCGGCATGAAGTCGGTGGGGGAGCCTTCCTTGTCGGCATCGGGCATCTGCGTCATCTCGATGTCCGGACGCCCGACAAGGGACGCATGATCGGGGCGGATGCCCAGATGCAATGCCACATGCAGGGCCGCCTCGGCGGTGTCGATGTCGGGGGCGCTGAACACGCGTCGCGTCTTCATGGCGATCTCCAGGCCGACGCGGGAGGGCCGACCGTAAGGACCACGCTAGACCGCGATGGGGAAGCAGCGAGTGAAAAAATCCAACCGTGGCTGACGCGCCGACACACGGTGGGCACGCGAGAAGTTCAGAGCGCGGGACGCTCCGGTGCCTGCTTGCGTCCCAGCGCGCGCAGATAAAGCTCGTACAACGCGGTGACCTTGGATACGTATTCCTGCGTTTCCGCGTAGGGCGGCACGCCGCCGTAGCGCGACACGGTGCCGATGCCGGCGTTGTAGGCGGCCGCGACCAGCGTCAGGTCGCCCTTGTAACGGCGCATCAGCCCACGCAGGTGGCGCGCTCCTGCGTTGATCGATTCGGTGGAGGAATACGGGTCGGCGACGCCGTACTCCTTCGCCACGTCCGGCATCAGCTGCATCACGCCCATCGCGCCCTTCGGCGACAGCGCCTTCGCATCGAAGTCGCTCTCGGCATGCGCGACGGCACGCAGCCAGGCGTCGTCGACGCCGGTCTGGCGCGCGGCCGCCTTGAACTCGGCGGGGTAGCGGTCCAGTCGTGGTTTACCCACCCTGCCCAGACCCGGATGGGCGGGCTCACCCGGCGGGGTCTGCACGGTGAATTTCAGGTAGGGGGTGGAACCCGGCAGGTTGCGGGTGGAATACACCTTCTGCCCGTCCTGCTCGCGCTCGTACAGCGTGCCGCTGAATACGCCCATCGAGCCCCACAGGTTCGGCGTGCTGACGGCGTTGTCGTCGATCTCCCTGGCCGCGCACTTGGATCCGGGTTCCGGCGCCGTGGCCAGGCTGACGGTGCCGGCCTGCACGCACCGGTACACCGTACGCGCGCCCGCTTCGGTGCTGGCCAGGGCCAGCACTGTCAGCAGTAAGCCGGCGGCGCGTCGGAGAGGGTGCATGGGCGGCGGATTCTAGGCCCGGCAAGCTGAAGGGCAACCTGAATCACGCTTCCCGCGCCGACGGCCGGCCAGTCTGGCCCGGTCCCTGCTGCGCCGCAGCAGCCAAGCGCGTAAAATGCCGGCCTCTTTCACCGCACCCCCTCGGAGCACGCAATGGGCCTGGATCTGGTCAGCGCCGGCAAGAACCCGCCGGACGAAATCAACGTCATCATCGAGATCCCCAAGGACGCCGAGCCGGTGAAGTACGAGGTGGACAAGGCCAGCGGCGCGATCTTCGTCGACCGCATCCTCTCCACGCCCATGCGCTACCCCTGCAACTACGGCTACGTGCCGCACACGCTGTGCGGCGACGGCGACCCGGCCGACGTGCTGGTGGTCCTGCCGCTGCCGCTGATCCCCGGCTCGGTGATCCGCTGCCGCCCGGTCGGCGTGCTGCGCATGAGCGACGAAGCCGGCAGCGACGAGAAGCTGCTGGCCGTGCCGGTGGACAAGGTGTTCGCCGGTTACAGCCACATCAACGACATCGACCAGGTCAGCCCGCACTGGCTGGAGCGCATCGGCCACTTCTTCGAGCACTACAAGGACCTGGAGAAGGGCAAGTGGGTCAAGCTGGATGGCTGGGGCAATGCCGCCGAAGCCAAGGCCGTGTTGGTGGACGCCATCGCCCGCCAGGCCGCGCAACCGGACAGCGAGAAGCACAAGTTCTGATTGCGCCCCCGCGCATCAACCGGAAAGGCCGCCCGCAGGGCGGCCTTTTTTCTTCCTGCGATCAGAGACCCGCGGCGCGTGCCGCGCGTTCGATCGTGGCTTTCCACTGCACGAGACGCGGCTCGATGTCGGCCGCATGCCGCCGCCACTTGTCGGGATCGGGCTTCGACAGGGTGTAGCGCGACAGGGGAAGCTGCCCACCTAGTTCGCGGTCCCAGGACCACCCTGCCCATTCGCTCAGGCGCCGTGCCTCCCCTTGAGGGTCCTGCACGAAGCGTCCGTAGTCGACCGATACCCGGTCGGCAGGCGACAACGCATCCAGATCGTCCAGCATGAGGCGCGTGGCGGTTTCCCACTGGCTCGCCACGATCTCCCCGAGGTCCTTCCCGTTCAACGCCTGCCAACCCGGCGTCAGCAGGAACGACCACGTCGGTCCCTGCCAGCCGGGCAGGTTGTACATGCGGAACCGGCCGGACTGCCACCCGTCGATCATGCTGCCCCAGACCTGACGGGGATCGCGATGCAGGTAGATGAACTTCGCATCGGGGAACACCGCCTTCAGGAACGGAATGCGCAACGCGTTCTTTGGCGTCTTCTCCAGCATGCGGAGCGTCGCATCCGCGTCGGGTGGATTGCCCTCGCGATCACGCAGCGCATCGAAGAACCGGGAGCGCAGCGCCTGCACGACGGCCGGCGTGGCATCGGCAAGCCCCAACTGGTTGGAGTGGAACGCGCGCTGGGCCGGGGCAAGGCCCTCGACGCCCTCGATCAGCTGATGGCTTTCATCGCCGATCGTGTGCACGCCAGGCGCACCGGACAGCGTCTCGAACAACAACGTGGAGCCCGAACGCGGCGGACTGACGATGAAGACGGGCTGCTTCCAAGCGGGGACTTTTGCTGCGACACCCGTGCGCGCCTGCCCCCCGGGGCTGGCTGGCCTGGCGCCATGCGGATCGCGGCGCGCGGACTCATCCACGTCGGCGGCCAGGGCCATGCTGAAGATGTGCGCCTTCAATGCTGCCAGCAGGCCGAGTCCGTTCTGCAGACGGACCTGCGCGACGCCCGCCTGCGCGAGTTTTTCCTGGGTGTCCTTCAGCAGCGTCCTGAAATGCGGCAGTCCCGACGCCTGGTTGCCATGGCAGGCCCACACGCCGTGCCAGTGGCGCGCAAAACGCGTCAGCAACGCATGGATCGCGGGCAGCTGCGGGGTCCGTTCGGCGTCGTTGATCAGGAAGGCGATGCATTCGCGCAGCTCCCACGGCGTCATCACGTCGGACGCATTGAACGATTCGTAGTCCAGCGTCGCCCGGTGGCCCTGCATCGGCGCGATCCGTCGTGGCGCCCAACCCGGCTCGCGCCGCTCCGGGGTCCTGCCCTGCTCCAGCAGATCCCAGAACGCGACGCCGCCCACCGTATCGGCCACCAGGTGGATGCGCGTTTCGCTGCCTTCGTTCAGGACCCGGTGGTGGCGCCAGGTGTCGAAGATCCAGCACTCGCCCGCCGCCATGTTCACTTCGCTGTCGCCGCACTGGAAGCGCACCGAGGGCGTGGTGATGATCGGCACGTGAACCCGCATATGGTCACGCCAGTAGTAATTGATGTCGACATGCCCCGTGACTTCGGACTGTCCCGAGAGACGCATCAGGCGGGAACGCCCCCACGTGGCGCCGAGGGATTCCAGCACCTGCATGAGGTACGGCAGCCGCTCCAGCGAAGGCGTAGGCCGCATCCGTCCCGTGACCTGGTCGCTGTCGGGATCGCCTTCCGTGGTGATCAGCGCGAGCGCGCTGTTGCCGGGGATTCCGCCCGGATGGGATCGCCAGCATGCCTCGTCGATCGTCCGCACCTCGCGCGCCAATGCCTCGGCGTCGAAGGCAACGGGCAGCTGGATGAAGGGGGCGGGCAGCTTCATGGGGTCGTGCGGATCTCGGCAAAGCCCCGGGGACGGGACGGTGTATCGGTACGCCGGATGATACCAACCGCCGCCACGCCGCCGTGCCCACAAAGAACGACGGCCCCTTGCGGGGCCGTCGTGGTGCAGCATGCGCGTCGATCCGGAGATCAGAAGCGCTGGGTGTACTTGACGTACAGGTAACGATCGAAGTCGAAGCCACCGTAGTACGCGAAGTCGCTGTGGCGGTACTCGGAGTTCGAGAACATCAGCGGACCCTTGTGGTCGAACACGTTGTTGGCGCCGATCGCGATCGTGGCATCCCACGGCGCCTTGTAGCTGACCTGCAGGTCATGGAACGTGTTGGAACCGACGCGGCGGATCGCATCCTCTTCACCATTGGCGATGTGGTCCGGCTCGGTGCAGGGACGGTTCGGCACGCAGCTTTCCTTCATGCCCGAGTAGTAACGGGCCGTCCAGTTGACTGCGAACGCACCCAGCGACCAGTCCACGCCCAGGTTCGAGCGCACACGGAAGATGCCGGAATTTCCCACGTTGCCCACGATGATCTTCTCGCCGGCCGAGTTCTCGGCTTCCTCGTCGTAGACGCTGGTGTAGGACGAGGTCCAGTCGAACGCGATCTTGCCGAACGACTGCTCCGGGAGCGCGTACTTCACGCCCAGGTCGAAGCCTTCGGTCTCCATCGCGCCGAGGTTGGCCAGGCCGTAGAACAGATCGGTGATGTGGCCGTCGCTGGCACGCACGATACCTTCGCAGCGGGCACTGTTGCCCAGCACATAGCAGTCACGCAGGATGCGGTCCACGCTATCCTCGATGATCATGTTCTTCAGTTCGTAGCGATACCAGTCCAGCGAGATGTCCAGACCTTCCACCCAGCGCGGCGACCACACCAGGCCCATGGTCTTGCTCTTGGACGTTTCCGGGACCAGCGTGGGGTTGGAGCCGGTGATGAACTGGTCCGGGGTGGCGCACGGATAGGTCGTGCAGGGCACCAGGCCCTGGCCCAGCTGCACGTAGCCGAGCGGAACGCCCGCGCCGGTGCAGGCCGCGTTGCCGTTGACGCTGTTCACCGCGCCGACGCCGCAGGGGTCGGTGTAGTTCTCGAAGCTGGTGCCGATGCCGCCGTACAGGTTGTCGATCGTCGGGGCGCGGAAGCCCTCGGCGTAGGTGCCGCGGACCAGCAGCTCGTCGATCGGACGCCAGGTGAAGCCGAACTTGCTGTTGATCGTATCGCCGAAGTTGCTGTAGTCGGAGTAGCGGCTGGCGACGTTGAAGGTCAGTTCCTTCGCGAACGCCATGTCAGCCAGCACCGGGATGTTCAGCTCGACGTAGACCTCGTCGACCGAATAGTCACCCTCGGTGGTGGTTGCACCCAGGCCGGTGCTCTGGCCCGACTGCGCGAACGCGTCCGGCACGAAGCGACCCTGCTCCTTGCGGTGCTCCACGCCCACCGCGATGCCCAGATCGCCGGCCGGCAATTCGAACAGCGTGCCCGCCAGATTGGCGGTGTAGCTGGTGGTACGGGTCAGGCCGGTATCGGTGAACCACGGGAACAGGAATTTCTGCAGCTCAGGATCGGACAGCGAGCCCGGGCCGGCGACGCCGTAAGGCAGCAGCGGGTTCCACGGACGGCAATCGGACAGCGGGGTCGGATCGGCCGCGCTGCCGCACTGGGCGACACCGTCGGCGTTGATGAACGACGGACCCAGCGCCTGGCGCGAGGCGATCAGGCTCATGTCGCCGCGCGCACGCTTGGTCGACTGGTTGCGGTTGATCAGCGCACCGACATCCCAGTCCCAGGTCTTGCCGCCCAGGTCGAAGAAGCCGGCGAAGCCGCCCGCGAAGCGGTAGGTTTCCAGCTCGCTGTCGGTGGTGCGCGGCATTTCCCACAGGCGACGACGGAACGTGGTGTCGCCCGGCATCGGGTTGAACGCACTGTCGGCGGACAGCGGCGTGCCGAACGCGGCCGACTGGTACGGATAGCCGGCGATCTGCGACTGGGTGGAGCGATGGTTGTACAGCACGTCGGCGTTGAACGTGACGTTGTCGGTCAGGTCGTAGTTCGCATTGACGAACACCGAACGGCGCTCGATGCCCGTGGACAGGAACATCTGCTGGTTGGCATTGGCATTGTCTGCTGCCGTGTGCAGCACATAGTCGCCACGCACTCCAGGAGTACCGCCGTCACGCAGCGTATACCAGAGCTCGTCCGCCGGAGCGACGTAGCCGGGCTGACCCGGTCGCAGGCCGGGCGTCTGGCACGGATCGCAGAACGAGCCGTTCTGGCTGATCGGGCTCCAGCCCGAACCCGGATAGTTTGGACCGGCGTTGCCGTCCTTGGAGAACCAGCGGTCGGCGGCGGAGATCGGGTCTTCCTTCGAGTACTCGACCGACAGCGTGACGCCGCCACGGTCGCTGGCCGAGCCCACGGTGAAGGAGTACTGCTTGGTGTCGCCGTCGCCTTCGCCGGTCTGGCCGATGTACGTCGAAGCCTCGGCGCCTTCGAAGCGCTTGCGCGTGATGACGTTGACCACGCCGGCGATCGCGTCGGAACCGTAGATGGCGGATGCGCCGTCCTTCAGCACTTCGATGCGGTCGATGGCCGACATCGGGATCTGGCTCAGATCCTGGTAACCACCGGTGGTGGCGCCCAGGCGACGGCCGTTGACCAGCACCAGGGTGCGGGTCGCGCCCAGGTTGCGGATGTCGACGTAGTAACCACCCACGTTCTCGCCCGAGGCCAGCGCTTCGGAACGCGCGATCGCGGGGGAACCGGCGGAGGTCAGGTTCTGCAGCACGTCGGCCACCGAGGTGAAGCCCTGCTTCTCGATGTCCTCACGCGCGATGGTGATGATCGGCTGCTGCGTTTCCATGTCGGCGCCGCGGATGCGGGAGCCGGTGACTTCGAGGCGATCGAGCGTGGTGGTGCTCGAGGGCGCATCGGTGGTTTCCTGCGCCATGGCGAACGCCGGGACCAGTGCGATGGCAATGCCGGCCGGCAGCAAGCCGACCCGCATCGCGCGACGCGGACTACGATGGTTCATTGAATCTCTCCTCAGGGGAACGTGTTGCGTTATGGGCGTGTTAAAACGCCTTGCAAACTTACGTTCCAGTCTTCACGGCCGCTTTGCGCACGAGGGCCGATGACTTTGCCGAGTCTGTCCTCGACGCAGTCGATGCCGTGCGATAGCGACTGGCCGAGGTTCCGAAGCGCGCACGGAAAGCACGCGCGAAGCTGCAGCAATTGTCGAAACCCGATGCCGCGGCGACTTCGCCCACCATCATCGAGGTGTTGCGCAGCAGTTCGGCCGCATGCTCCAGCCGCATCCGTGCCGCGGCCGCCTGCGGACTCTCGTCGTACAGACTGTAGAAGGTGCGCGAGAAGTACCAGCTGGAGAAACTGGTCAGTTCGGCCAGTTCACTGATCCGCACCACGCGGTCGCAATTGCCCTCCAGATAGAGGCGCGCGCGCTGCAGGCGGCCGAATACCTGGCGCTTGCGGCTGCGTGAACGCCCCGGGCAACGCTGGATGTAGTCGGAGAACTCCTGCTGGATGGCCACCATATGCAGCAGCAAGGGGCGGAGTGCGAGGAAATCCGGGCCTTGCGGGGCGTGCCGGGACACCGCGCGCCACAGGCGCAGCAGGGTCAGCGCATCGCGTCGGGACAACCGCCCACGACCGGCATACAAGGGGCTGTCGGCGAATCGCGCCATCGCGCGCAGGGCATCCGCGCTCAGCGCCACCCCCAAGCACAGGCCATAGCGGTCGCTCTGCACCAACGGCTTGGAGTCGCGCTCCAGTGCGATCCAGTGCCCCCGGCGCAGCCGGAAGCGTCCTTCCTTGGCCTCCACCCACGAGGTACCGCGCAGCTGCACCCACACGGTGAACACGTCGGCACCCGCCTGCACGGCACCCAACCGCGAGACCGCGATGCAGCCGTTCGGATCCTGGCCATCGGCCGCATCGGCGCGGACCACTTGTCCGCGGTCCCCCCACAAGGTTTGCTCCATCGGTCATTCCACTTTGCGCAACAGGAGCAGTGGATGTGCCGGAACATGGCGGGCGGCGCAGGAAATTGCGCGGAAAACCCGCCGAAATCTCCACGAATCCACTTCCGAAGAACTTGCGAAAGTGTTTTCTTTTTCTGGATCAGCGACTTACCAGAACCGCACCGGGGGCGTCGCCGCCGTTCGCCGCAACGACAGCAGGCCGATGTCGGACCCGTCGTTGATCGCCATTGAGACGTACGCCACACGCGTGCGCGCATGTGCGCTGAAACCATTGATCGTGGAGAGATGGTCCGGCTCAAGGCATCGGGGGGGCGGATGCGAGCGTCCTGCCCCGATGTGGCGCAGGCTGACATAGCACCCGGCCCGTTGTTCGAGGTACTCGATCTGACCGTCCTCGGTGACCGTCCAGGTGCGGTAACGCTGGCTGGCCGGGTGATTGCCATCGATCTGGCGAATGCTGGCGGGAGACAGGGACAGGTCCGCCTGCCACAGCCCGTCGTGGCCCAGCCGGGTGAACAACACCCGCCCCTGTGCGCCGTCAGGGCGCGCGAACGACACGCCCTCGATGGTGGCAACCTGCCGCCACGGCGTGCTGCTCCGGTCGAACAGCACCAGTTGCTGGCTGTCCCCGCGCCCCGCGACCACGAAGATCCGCGCCGGGTCCGGCGAATAGGCCGCGAACAGCAGGTCCTCCAGCGCCACCGGCACCGCCAGCGACTGCAGCTGGCCGCTGGCGGGGACCAGTTCGTGCAGGCCATAGCGCCCGGCACCGTCCGTCCCGACGACGAGCACCCGCTTGCCGTCCGGCGACCACGCAGGCAGGTGGCGGGACTCGGGATGGATGCCCTCGATCAGGCGCAACGACGCGGGGCGTTCCATGTCGGCCCACCAGAGGGCGTAGTCGCCGGAGCGGTCGGAGGTGAACACGATCTGGCGGCCATCCGGCGCCACCGACGGCAACGTGTCACGACCGGTGGAAGGGAACAGCCGTTCCGGCACGGGCAACTTCCCGTCCATCGCCGGCGCACTGCTGATGCGGTAGACGCCGAACTGCGGCTTGCGCTGCACGAACGCCAGCTGGTCGGCACGCGCTGCAATGGCCGGCGTCTGTGCATCTTCAATGCCGAGATCCTCGATGCGACCATCCTGCAAGGTCAGGCGATACAAACGCGTGTGACTGTCGACGCGGCGCCCGAACACGATGGCCTTGCCGTCCGGGGTCCAGTCCCAGCCGCGCAGTTCCGCGCGCTGATGGGTGAGGCGCTCCGCCCGTCCCCCTTCTGCGGGAATGCGCCACAGGTCGCCCAGCGGCGTGTTGCGGACAAAGGCGATCCATTTGCCGTCCGGCGAATAGCGCGGCGCGGTATCGACATCTTCGTCGCTCGCGCCGTAGTCCAGCGCACGCCAGCGCCCCGTGGCGAGGTCCAGCAGGCGCAGGCCCGGTTCGCCCGCCCCCGTCAGCGGACTGCTGAACACCAGTCCATCGCCGCCAGGCATCCAGTCGAAACTGGGCCGGTTGTTCGGATCGCAGATCCCGAGCGTGCGCGGTTCCCCGCCACTGGCCTGGACCGCCATGATCCGGCAGTCCTTGCCCGGGAAGCGGCGCAGGAACGCGATTTCACGGCCACTGGGCGACCACTCCGGGTTGCTGTCCCATGCGCCCTCCGGTGGCACGGTCAGGGTGCGCGGCTGGGCCGGCTCGGTGGTCTGCACCATGACCGCGGTGCCCGCCAGTTCTTCCGTCAGGCTGGACAGATAGGCGACCTGCGAACCGTCCGGCGACAGCGTCGGTGACAGTTCGAATCCGGGTGCCGAGGTGATCAGGCGATACGGACGCGGTGCAGGTACCAGTGTCTGCACGCCGGGCTCCACGGCAAGAGGGCCGCTGCGGGTCCCCATCATCCAAAGACCCCACGCTGCGATACCCAACGCCAGTGCGCCCAGCCCGATGCCCCAGGCCCAGCGACGGAACAAGCGTGGGTCTGGCGACTGCCCTGCGTTGGCCATCACCGGAACCGGCGCCGCCGCGTGTCGGGATGCATCGTCGACCGGCACGACGACGGGGGCGTCAGCTGGCGCGGACGAAGCAGAGACAGGTTCATCGGCGGCAGGCGGCGAAGCATCGTCGCCTGCCGCCGGCAACCACTCCACCGACGCCAGCAGGCGATACCCGCTCTTGGCGATGGTCTCGATATAGCGCGGACCATCGCCACGCTCACCGAATGCCTTGCGCAACTGGGTGATGGCCTGGGTGACCACATCGTTGGTCGGCAGCGTGTCGGGCCAGACCACGGCCAGCAGCGTGTCGCGTGTGACGACCCTTCCAGGCGCGTCGGCCAGCGCCAGCAGCACGCCCATCGATTTGGGCGTGATGCGCGCGGGCTTGCGGGCACCCGGCGCGCGGATCTCGCGCAGGGAGATGTCGACGAAGCACTCGCCCACCTTCAGGTGTTCGGCAGGGGGCACGATGGGGGCTCGGCAGGTCGGGGCATGTGGGGGCGGATGCTGCGCCGGCGCCCTTGTCCCGTCATGTGCCTGAATACCTGTCACCGGCCGGATCGTTCAATCCGGCAGATTCGGCAAAGTGCAGGAACAGCATGGGGAAAGCGCACCGTCGCGGTGCATTTTACAGTGACCGCCGTGTTCCCCCTGAACGGGAACATCACAGGCAACCTCTCTCTCTCGCCGACGTCCTATTACAACCTGCTCCAGTATTCGCGCCCCCGGGCGCGAATTTTTTGCCTGAAACGCTCAGCCTTCCTTGCGCACCGGGTGCTTGAGGATCGTCAGGCCGATCAGCCGCGATACCACCACGGCGATGTACATCACGCCCGCGAACTGCTCCAGCATCACCAGCGCGCGGGCCTGGGGCTGGATGGGGACGACATCGCTCAGGCCTACGCCCGACAGCAGGCTGAAACTCAGGAACAGCAGCTCCATCCAGCTGCGCGGCGACTGCGGATCCACCGCAGCGGTGAAGCTGCCCGGATACCACTGCTGGCAGACCGAGAACGAAAAGGCGAAGGCCCATGCGAGCAGCGTGAACGTCGCGCCCGCGGCGAACAGTTCGTCGCTGGTGACCGAGTGGTCCTGCAGCATGTAGGCGATCAGGCTGCCCGCCGTGTAGAAGTACAGTCCGCTCTCCAGCAGGTGGGCGTAGATGCCCAGCGCAGGCTGGTCGAAGATGGCCGACGACACCGACAGCAGCACGGCGGGCACCGCGAGCGACCATGCAATCCAGTTCACCGCCGCGCTGCGGTTGACCACCCACAGCGCAAGCGCGAGCACAAGGATGCCGAACGCGCCGAACAGGGCCCGGCCTGCCTGGGTGTCTTCCATCACCGGATACAGCAGGATGCCCGCCAGTTGGACGATCAGCAGGAAGGCGCAGGGATGCCGTCGCGCCGTCACCAGCCAGCGCAACCAGAGCAAGGGCTTCGTCACGCGGCGAAACTCATTTGAAGTGGTACACCAAGGCGTAATACACCACGTAGATCCACGACAGCACGCCATGGATCACGGCCCACAACAGCGATTTGTTGGCGCTCCACGAGATGGTGATGGCCAGCGCGGTGCCGAAACCTATGCCCGCCTTCGCGAGGCCCGCACCCTCCCCCTTCACGGCAACACCGCTGGCGTGCCGCTGCCCGCGCGGTAGGGATAGCGCAGGAAGATGTCGGCCACGGCGGCATCGATCTTCGCGGCCCGCTCTTCCGGCGTGGCACGGCCCACGCGGCCGACCGCCACGCCCGTCCACACCAGCCGGTTCTGCGCCGCGTCCACCAGATCCACGTTCATCGTGCCCTCGGTGTACTGGTAGACCTCGGTGCGGTCGCGCCAATAGGGCACCGATACATAACGACGGGCGCGGTAGCTGTAGTAGTAGTCGTAGTCGACTTCCGGCATCGACACGACATCGGTCTTTTCCTGCATGTAGGCATTGAGGTTCACCCGCAGGTCGGGCGAAGTCTCATCGTAGACATAGCCGCGCGCTTCCATCTGCGCCCGCGCCGCATTCTTGATACGCCCGCTGGTCAGGGTCGCGTAGCCTTGCGCCTCGATCGCCAGCGGCGAATAGAAGGCGAAGCTGCGGTACTGCGCGAAGTTCGCGGACGGGTCCACGTCGCTGGTGACGCGTGGGCCGGTGGCGCAGGCCGCAAGCAGCAGGACGCACGCTGCCATCATCCAGCGGCCGGCATTACGGGCGAAACGGGCCATGATCGTTCTCCTGTCGGGACGCCGCCAGGATGGCGGACGCCCGGTGAACATTACGCATGAGTACGCCGGATGGATGCCTGGCACCCGGACCGGTCAGCCCTGACGATACACCTGCGCGCCCTGCGCCAGGAACTCCGCCGACTTCTCCGCCATGCCGGCCTCCAGCGCCGCCCGCTCCTCCACTCCGTGTTCGGCCGCGTAGTCGCGCACGTCCTGGGTGATCTTCATGGAACAGAAGTGCGGGCCGCACATGCTGCAGAAGTGCGCCAGCTTGTGCGCATCCTTGGGCAGGGTCTCATCGTGGAATTCCTTCGCCTTCTCTGGATCCAGACCGAGGTGGAACTGGTCCTCCCAGCGGAACTCGAATCTTGCCTTGCTCAGTGCGTTGTCGCGCACCTGCGCACCGGGATGGCCCTTCGCCAGATCCGCGGCATGGGCAGCGATCTTGTACGCCATGATGCCGTCGCGCACGTCCTGCCGGTTCGGCAGGCCCAGATGCTCCTTCGGCGTGACGTAGCAGAGCATCGCCGTGCCGAACCAGCCGATCATCGCCGCGCCGATGGCGGAGGTGATGTGGTCGTAGCCGGGTGCGATATCCGTGGTCAGCGGGCCGAGCGTGTAGAATGGCGCTTCGCCGCACTCGCGCAGCTGCTTGTCCATGTTCTCCTTGATCAGCTGCATGGGCACGTGGCCCGGGCCTTCGATCATGCATTGCACGTCGTGCTTCCACGCGATCTTGGTCAGCTCGCCGAGGGCTTCAAGTTCACCGAACTGCGCGGCGTCGTTGGCGTCGGCGATGCAGCCCGGACGCAGCCCATCGCCCAGCGAGAAGGCCACGTCGTAGGCCTTCATGATTTCGCAGATGTCCTCGAAGTGCGTGTAGAGGAAGTTTTCCTTGTGGTGTGCCAGACACCACTTGGCCATGATCGAGCCGCCACGCGAGACGATGCCGGTCACGCGCTTCGCCGTCAGCGGCACATGGCGCAGTAGCACGCCGGCATGGATGGTGAAGTAGTCCACGCCCTGCTCGGCCTGTTCGATCAACGTGTCGCGGAAGATCTCCCACGTCAGCGCTTCGGCACGGCCATCGACCTTCTCCAGCGCCTGGTAGATCGGCACGGTGCCGATCGGCACCGGCGAATTGCGGATGATCCACTCGCGCGTCTCGTGGATGTGCTTGCCGGTGGACAGGTCCATCACCGTGTCGCCGCCCCAGCGGATCGACCAGACCAGCTTCTCCACTTCCTCGGCGATACCGGAGGACACCGCGCTGTTGCCGATGTTGGCGTTGATCTTGGTCAGGAAGTTGCGGCCGATGATCATCGGCTCGCTTTCGGGGTGGTTGATGTTGTTGGGCAGGATGGCGCGGCCGCGGGCGATCTCGTCGCGCACGAACTCCGGGGTGATGAACGTCTGGATGCTGGCCCCGAAGGATTCGCCGGGATGCTGCTTCAGCAGCATCGCATCGCGCACCGCATCCAGCCGCTGGTTCTCGCGGATGGCGACGTATTCCATCTCCGGCGTGATGATGCCGCGCCTGGCGTAATGCATCTGGCTGACGTTGGCGCCCGCCTTCGCGCGGCGCGGCAGGATGCGGCCGGGGAAACGCACGCTGTCGAGCTTGGCATTGGTTTCGCGCGAACGGCCGAATTCCGAGCTGAGCGCCGGCAGCTGTTCCGTGTCCCCGCGTTCCTCGATCCACTTGGCACGCAGCGCGGGCAGGCCGGCAGCCAGGTCGATGGTCGCCGCCGGATCGGTATACGGGCCCGACGTGTCGTACACGGTGACCGGTGCGTTCTCCTCGCCACCGAACAGCGTCGGCGTCTGCGTCAGCGTGATCTCGCGCATCGGCACCTGCAGGTCGGCCCGCGAACCCTGCACGAAGATCTTGCGCGAACCGGGAATGGGCCGGGTCACGGATTCGGAAAGTTGCCCGGTCTGCTGCAGCAGATCGGCGGCGGGCTTGGGAATGGCATTCATCGGCATCGTCCTTTTGAATCCCCGCACATGGATGTGCGGGCTCTTGCGAGGGATTCGCATAATGGGATGCGAGGGGTCGCATCACGGACGAAGCGGCGGCGCGGCGACGGACGGATTGCGGGCCCGCGAGGGGCGACACAGCAACACGGCGCAGCCTGCGAAGCTTCCCTACGCCGGTCTCAACCGGATCAGGTTCGAAGGGTCTGTCTCAATCACCGGCCAGGCCGGCGATACCCCCGCTTCGGCGCGAATTAGACCACATCGGCCGGGCGGCCGTGTTCAGCCCAGCGTGTAGCCGATGCGGAAGCCTCCCCAGTGCCGGCCGTGAACGTGGATCGGCACCGATAGATCGAACATGATCTGTCCGGTGTCGCGGCGATACACCTGCAACCGGTACGGATCGGTATGCGCGCCGACACTGCGGCCGACGCGATCGGTGAACAGGCGCTTGGTCCGGTTGCCCACCAGGTCCTTCTCGCGGTCGCCGGTGAGGGGCTGGCTGAAACGCAGGTTGTGGGTAGGCACGTAGCCGTCGGGGTTGGCGCTGATGGCGAACACGATCCATGGATGCCGGCTGGCGAGGGGCTCCTGGAGCGGCGGCAGCAGCTCATCGCACAGGGTGTCGAAGGCCGTGGTGAACTTGGCCGGCTCGATGCCGGGTATCGGTATGTAGTCGCGCGCGAACAGGTCGTCTTCCCCCAACCGTCCGGTGGACAGCGCGTGCTCGAACGCCGCTCCGATCCGCGCCGCGCCCGCGCAGGCGAGGTCGTGCACGCGTGCGTGCCGTCGCACGCGCAGCGGATCGGGTGGCAGCCGGAACAGACCCACGCAGTCGTGCAGCGTGTCCGTACCCTGCGCCAGCGCCGCGCCCCGCGCCGCGACCTGGCCGGCATGCTCCAGGTTGCTGCGGCTCAGGTCGACCACCTGTTCCACGGCACGGTCGATCGCAGCGATTTCGTCGCCCTGGGCGGCCACCCGGCCGCCTGCGGACTCCATCGCCCGGCTCGCACGGCCCAGCAGATCGCCGATGCTGCCCAGTACCTGCTCGGTGGCCTGCGCGGAGAGCGCGCTTTCCGCCAACGCCTGGCCGCTCTCTTCCAGCATGGTGCGCACGTCGCGCGCGGCGGCGGAAGCCTGTCCGGCGAGTCGCCGTATTTCGCTGGCGACCACGCCGAAGCCGCGCCCGGCTTCGCCCGCGCGCGCGGCTTCGATACCGGCGTTGATCGACAGGATGTTGGTCTGGAACGCGACCGCGTCGATCACCGCGATGACATCGCCCGCTCGGGCCGAACGCCGTTCCACTTCACGCATCGCTTCGCCCAGCTCGCGCGCGGCAGATACACCCTCGCGTGCGCTGGCATCGGCCTGTGCCGCGATGCTGACCACTGCCCGCAGTTCCTCGCCGGCACCCTGCAGCCCCTGCAACAGGCGGCGCGTCGCGACCAGCACCTCCTCCAGTGCGGACACCTGGGACTGGGATTGCCGCAGCAGGTCTTCGTTCTCGTGCACGAGGTGCGGCACGTCGCCGGCCACCTGATGCGACAGTGCCACCGCCTGCCGGATGGCTTCGGCCAGGTTGCCGAAACCCGCTGCGATCTGCCGGTACAGGGGATCGGCGGCCTGTCCCTCGGCGGGAACCAGGTCCAGGTCGCAGGCACCGAGCAGCAGGCCGATGCGTTCGAGCAGCGCACGATCCGCCTGCGCTTCACACAGGCGCTGCGCCAGCGGCTGCAAGGCCGGCGATGCCGCCACCGCGGCAGATTCTGCTGCCAGACCCGCCACTTCGCGCAGCAGCGCGGCCGTTTCGGGATGCGGCAGAGAGAGCATCCAGCCATCACCGTCGCGGTCGCGCTGGTACCGGACGCGTCGCGCCGGGTCGCCGCCCGGTGCCTGCCAGACGCCCTCTTCGCCGGTCAATGCGTCCGGTGACAGGCCCCACACATGCGCACCGTCCTGCCCCAGCAGGCGTTCGGCCGACACATCCAGCAGGTCCAGCGCCGCGCGGTTGGCGTCCAGCACGCGCGCATCGGCCGCCAGCCTCAGCAGGCCGACGGGGGCGTCCGGCAAACAATGGCGGGTATCGACGCCGGCTGTTGCCGCGTCCGCTGTGACTGACATGGACACACCTCCCCTGATCATTCCTTCTAGCGGCAGGGGAGGCGCCGAATTGAGGGTGCCGTCCGGCGGCAGGCACGATCCGCGCCGCGCGCCGATCAGTCGATGCGCGTCGCCTGCGACGACAGTCGGGCGATATCGGCAGGCACCAGGCGCTCCGCATCGCCGAATTCCGGCCAGCCTGCGCGAAGGGACGCCATCACGGCCGGATCCCTCAGGTGCGCTTCCAGCAGCCACGCCGTGATCGCCTGGCAGGGCACCCCCGGTGCCGGGCGGCACAGCAGCGGTCCCGGCGGGATGGGATCGGAGCGCCACAGTTCCACGATGGCCTGCTGCTTCGGCGATGCGTCATAGACGTCGGCCGCGAGCGCGGCAACGTCCGCCTCGCCTTCAAGCACGGCCTGCAGGGCCGCCGCATGCGAACCCGCGTAGCGCAAGGATGCGAACGCCGCCTCCGCCTCCAGTCCCAGCGCACGAAGATGGTGTACCGGCACGAATCCGCCGGAGGCCGAATCGCGCCCGACCAGGACCAGCCGCAGACGTGCCGCATCGCGCGCCAGCGCATCGAGTGAGGGCACGCCGCGCGCAACCAGCACCGCGCGGTAACGATCCGCCTGCGCCAGGGGCACTTGCGGCACCGGCAGGGTGGTCACGTGCTGATGCCAGCGGCGCGTCTGCAGATAGGCGTGCAGGCTGGGCACCGCGACATCCACCTGACCGTCGCGCAGGGCTTCGACCAATGCCGTCGGCGACGGGAACAGTCTCACCTGTACCGGATGGCCGCCACGCTTGGCGAGGTAGTCGGCCAAGGGCTGGATCGCCGCGATGCGGTCGCGCTGGGGATACGCATAGGTGGCGACGACCCAGGGTTTCCTCTCCTCGTCATGCGCCATAGCGGGCAGGACGAAGCAGGCGAGCAAGAGGACAAGAAGGCAGCGCAGGACCATCGGTGTATCAGAACGCATCCAGCAGCGTCTTGTCGCGCACCGCACCCTTGTCGGCACTGGTCGCCAGCAAGGCATAGGCCTTCAGCGCGGTGGTTACCTTGCGCGTGCGCGGCAGCGCGGGCTTCCATCCGCGCGCATCCTGCGCCGCGCGCCGCAATGCCAATTCGTCGTCCGCGACGAGCAGCGCGATCAAGCGCTGCGGAATGTCGATGCGGATGCGGTCGCCGTCGCGCACCAGGCCGATGGTGCCGCCGGCCGCTGCTTCCGGCGACGCATGGCCGATCGACAGGCCGGAGGTGCCACCGGAAAAACGGCCGTCGGTCAGCAATGCGCAGTGCTTGCCCAGTCCTTTCGATTTCAGGTAGCTGGTCGGATACAGCATTTCCTGCATGCCCGGCCCGCCCTTCGGGCCTTCGTAGCGGATCACCACCACGTCGCCCGCCTTCACCTCGTCGCCGAGGATGCCGGCCACCGCTGCGTCCTGGCTCTCGTAGACCCGCGCGTTGCCTTCGAAGACATGGATCGATTCATCCACGCCCGCCGTCTTCACCACGCAGCCATCGCGCGCGATGTTGCCGTAGAGCACGGCCAGCCCGCCTTCCTGCGAGAACGCGTGTTCGACGCTGCGGATGCAACCCTCCGCCCGGTCGGTGTCGAGCGAAGGCCAGCGTGTGGCCTGGCTGAAAGCCAACTGGGTGGGAATGCCTGCCGGGCCGGCCTTGTAGAACGTCTGCACCGCATCGTCATCGACGGTGGTGATATCCCACTTCGCGATGGCATCGGCGAGCGTCTTCGCGTGCACGGTCGGGACGTCGGTGTGCAGCAAGCCGCCGCGTGCGAGTTCCCCCAGGATCGCCATGATGCCGCCGGCACGATGCACGTCCTCGATGTGGTACTTCTGCGTGTTCGGCGCCACCTTGCACAACTGCGGCACGCGTCGCGACAGGCGGTCGATGTCGCGCATGTCGAACGGCACCTCCCCTTCCTGTGCCGCAGCCAGCAGGTGCAGGATGGTGTTGGTGGAGCCGCCCATCGCGATGTCCAGCGTCATCGCATTCTCGAACGCTTCGAACGTGGCGATGCCGCGCGGCAAAGCGCTGGGGTCTTCCGCACCGTACCAGCGGTGGCAGAGTTCGACCACCACGCGCCCTGCGCGCAGGAACAACTGTTCGCGGTCCGCATGCGTAGCCACCACCGTGCCATTGCCCGGCAACGACAGGCCCAGCGCCTCGGTCAGGCAGTTCATCGAGTTTGCGGTGAACATGCCGGAGCACGAGCCGCAGGTCGGGCAGGCACTGCGCTCGACCGCGTCCACCTGGGCGTCGGACGCGTTCGGATCGGCCGCCATCACCATCGCATCGACGAGGTCCAGCTTGTGGTCGGCCAGCTTCGTCTTGCCGGCTTCCATCGGCCCACCCGATACGAATACGGTGGGGATGTTGAGCCGCAACGCCGCCATCAGCATGCCCGGCGTGATCTTGTCGCAGTTGGAGATGCACACCAGCGCATCGGCGCAATGCGCGTTGACCATGTACTCGACCGAGTCGGCAATGACTTCGCGGCTGGGCAATGAATACAGCATGCCGTCGTGGCCCATCGCGATGCCGTCGTCGACAGCGATGGTGTCGAACTCCTTCGCCACGCCACCGACCCGCTCGATCTCGCGCGCCACCAGCTGGCCGAGGTCCTTGAGGTGCACGTGGCCCGGGACGAACTGGGTGAACGAATTGGCGACGGCAACGATGGGCTTGTGGAAGTCGGCATCCTTCATGCCGGTGGCGCGCCACAGCGCACGGGCACCGGCCATGTTGCGGCCGTGGGTGGAGGTCTTGGAGCGGTACTCGGGCATGAAAACCAGCAGTGCGGCGATGGCGTGGGAAGCCTTGATTCTGCTGCGTTTCCACGGTTTCAGTTGCAACCATATCGATTGAAATCATCCGATCGTCGCAAAGGCGGGAAAACTGCTTGACACGCTTCGGAGCGGCATGTTTCCCTTGCCGCATGTTGCAACGCCACACGCCCACGACGAACGACCCCACCGCATCCGCTGCGGCGTCCTTCCTCGTACTCGTCCTTATTACCTCGCCCACAAGTGCGGGACGGACCGGCGTGTAAGCAGCAGAAACGCCAGATTCGCAAAACCCCGCACTGAGAAGTGCGGGGTTTTTTGTTTAAGCCCCTTCGATTTCCCATCAACCCTCAGGAAACCTTCGCAATGACCACCGCCAACGCTCTTCCGCATCCCAAGATCGCCGTCGTCGGCTACGGCAGCCAGGGCCGCGCGCACGCGCTGAACCTGCGCGATTCCGGCTTCGACGTCGTCGTCGGCCTGCGCCCGGGCGGCCCGACCGAAGCGAAGGCGGAGGCCGATGGCTTCGTGGTGAAGGCGCCGGCCGACGCGGTGAAGGACGCCGACCTGGTCGCCGTGCTGACCCCGGACATGGTGCAGAAGAAGCTCTACGCCGACGTGCTCGCGCCGAACATGAAGCAAGGCGCCGTGCTGCTGTTCGCGCACGGCCTGAATGTCCACTTCGGCATGATCGAGCCGCGCGCCGACCTGGACGTGGTACTGGTCGCGCCGAAGGGCCCGGGTGCGCTGGTGCGCCGCGAGTACGAGATCGGCCGTGGCGTGCCGTGCATCTACGCCGTCCACCAGGACAAGAGCGGCAAGGCCGAGCAGTTCGCGCTGGCGTATGCCGGTGGCCTGGGCGGCGCGCGCGCCAACATCATCAAGACCACCTTCAAGGAAGAGACCGAGACCGACCTGTTCGGCGAGCAGGCCGTGCTGTGCGGTGGCGCGTCGTCGCTGGTGCAGGCCGGCTTCGAGACGCTGGTGGAAGCCGGCTACCAGCCGGAGATCGCGTACTACGAAGTGCTGCACGAGCTGAAGCTGATCGTCGACCTGTTCTACGAAGGCGGCATCACCCGCATGCTGGAGTTCATCTCCGAGACCGCGCAGTACGGCGACTTCGTCAGCGGCCCGCGCGTCATCGATGCCAGCGTCAAGGCCCGCATGAAGGACGTGCTGACCGATATCCAGAACGGCACCTTCACCCGCAACTGGCAGGCCGAGTACGACGCGGGCCTGCCGAACTACAAGAAGTTCCAGCAGGCGGACAAGGACCACCCGATCGAGAAGGTCGGCAAGGAACTGCGCGCGAAGATGGTGTGGCTGCAGGCCAACGCCTCGCAACCCGATACAGACGAGCAGGCCGCCGCATGAACGCCGCCGCGGCCACTGCCCCACGCAATGGCGCCCGCTGGCTGGCCCACGCCCTGGAAGCCGAGGGCGTGGACACGCTGTTCGGCTATCCAGGCGGCACCATCATGCCGTTCTACGACGCGCTGGTGGATTCCAGGCTGAAGCACATCCTGGTGCGTCACGAACAGGGCGCGGCGCTGGCCGCGAACGGGTATGCCCGTGCCAGCGGCAAGGTCGGCGTGTGCGTGGCCACCTCCGGCCCCGGTGCATCCAACCTGGTCACCGGCATCGCCGATGCGATGCTGGATTCAGTACCAATGGTGTGCCTGACCGGCCAGGTCGCCACCACGCTGATGGGCACCGATGCGTTCCAGGAACTGGACGTGTTCGGACTGACGCTGCCGATCGTGAAGCACAGCTTCATCGCCCGGCGCGTGGACGACCTGCCGGAGATGGTGCGCGAGGCCTTCCGCATCGCGCGCGAAGGGCGTCCGGGTCCGGTCCTGATCGACCTGCCCAAGGACGTGCAGATGTCCGATGCCTCGCACCTGCCCGACCATGTGCCGGCCAGCGTCGATCCACTGCCGGCTCCCGAGGACGCGAAGCTGGCCGAGGCCCTGGCCGCGATCGCCAGCGCTGAAAAGCCGGTCATCTACGGCGGTGGCGGCATCGGCATTGCCGATGCGGCGGACGTATTCCGCCAGTTCGTCGATGCGACGAAGATCCCCACCGTGCTGACCCTGCGCGGCCTGGGCGCCCTGCCCGCCGGCCATCCGCATTATCTGGGCATGCTGGGCATGCACGGCACGCGCGCCGCCAACATGGCGGTGCAGGAGTGCGACCTGCTGATCGTGGTCGGCGCGCGCTTCGACGACCGCGCCACCGGCAAGCTGGCCGAGTTCGCGCCGTTCGCCCGCGTGCTGCACGTTGACGCCGACGCGTACGAGATCGGCAAGCTGCGCACGGCCGACATCGCCGTTCCCGGCGACGTGGCTACCAGCCTGAAGACGCTGACGGCGGCACGCAGCACCTGCGACGAATGGCGCAAGCGCTGCGCGGGCAACCGCGAGCGTTTCGGCTTCCGCTACGACGCGCCGGGCACCGACATCTATGCGCCCGGCCTGTTGAAGCGGCTGAGCGAAGTGGCGCCGGCGGACGCGATCATCGCGTGCGACGTGGGCCAGCATCAGATGTGGGTGGCGCAGCATTGCGGGTTCACCCATCCGCGCAACCACCTGACCAGCGGCGCACTGGGCACAATGGGCTTCGGCCTGCCGGCGGCGATGGGCGCGCAGTTCGCCTGTCCCGACCGCACCGTGATCCTGGTCAACGGCGACGGCGGCTTCATGATGAACGTGCAGGAGCTGGCGACCATCGCCCGCTGCAAGCTGCCGGTGAAGATCGTGCTGATCGACAACAGTGCATTGGGCATGGTGCGGCAATGGCAGGAGCTGTTCTTCGCCGAGCGCTACAGCGAGATCGACCTGTCCGACAACCCGGATTTCGCCGCCCTGGCGCGCGTGTTCGGCATCCCGGCACGCCACATCAGCCTGCGCGACGAAGTCGAGGACGGCCTGGCCGACCTGCTGGCCCAGCCCGGACCCGCGTTGCTGCACGTCACCATCGACATCAAGGCCAACGTCTGGCCGCTGGTGCCGCCGAACCACGCCAACAGCTCGATGCTGGATGCCAATCCCGCCAAACAATCCGCCGAGCCTGCCGTCACGGCCGACGGCCCGGAGAAGAAGAATGCGTTACCGGCTTGAACTCAAGCTCAAACCTGCCGAGGGCGCCTTGCTGCGCGTCCTGGGCATGATCGAGCGCCGTGGTTTTCCGCCCCATGCGGTACACGCCACCCACGACGGCGAAGGCTATTGGGCACTGGCGCTGGTGATCGACAGTACCCGCGCGCCGGAAACCCTGCGCCAGCAGCTGCTGAAGATCTACGATGTCGAGGAACTGTCCTTCAGTGCCGTGCAGGAACTGAGCAGGGACCGTCGCCACCAGGACCGCGCCGCATGAATGCCACGCCCGCCAACGCGGACGTCGTGGTCCGGAGGCGTCTTCTTCGACATCAGCCGTTCGCGTGCCGCGATGCCTGATGCCGGCCGCGCCTCCGCCAGCAACGAACCGGACGTAGGCGACGTCGTCGTCACCGTGGCCGACGTGCTGGCGGCGCAGGCGCGACTGCGGCGGTACCTGCCGCCCACGCCGCTGCATCACGCCGAGCGCTTTGGCGTGATGCTGAAGCTGGAGAACCTGCAGCGCACCGGTTCCTACAAGGTGCGTGGCGCGTTGAATGCGCTGCTGGCCGCGCGCGAACGTGGCGACCACCGCCCGGTGATCGCCGCCTCCGCCGGCAACCATGCGCAAGGCTTGGCGTGGGCCGCGTACCGGCTGGGCGTGCAGGCCATCACGGTGATGCCGCACGGCGCACCGGCGACCAAGATCGCCGGCGTCGCCCACTGGGGCGCCACCGTGCGCCAGCACGGCAACAGCTACGACGAGGCCTTCGCCTTCGCCCGTGACCTGGCCGAGCAGAACGGCTACCGCTTCCTGTCCGCGTTCGACGATCCCGACGTGATCGCGGGCCAGGGCACGGTGGGCATCGAGATCGCACCGTACGCACCGGACGTGGTCATCGTGCCGATCGGGGGCGGCGGGCTGGCCTCCGGCGTCGCGCTCGCGCTGAAGTCGCAGGGCGTCCGCGTGGTCGGTGCCCAGGTCGAAGGCGTGGATTCGATGATCCGCGCCATGAAGGGCGATGTGTCGCCCGTCGATCCCGTCGCGTCGCTGGCCGACGGCGTGCGCGTGAAGGTGCCGGGCTTCATCACCCGCCGCCTGTGCACGCAGCTGCTGGATGACGTGGTCATCGTGCGCGAAGCCGAGCTGCGCGAAACGCTGGTGCGGTTGGCGCTGGAAGAGAACCTGATCGCCGAGGGCGCCGGCGCACTGGCGCTGGCCGCGGGCCGACGCGTAGCGGGCAGGCGCAAGTGCGCTGTCGTGTCCGGCGGCAACATCGACGCCACCGTGCTGGCCCAGTTATTGTCCGACGTGCGCCCACGGCCGCCGCGCAAGCCGCGCCGCCGCACCGTGGAGGGCGAGCCTGCGCTTGCCGAAGGCCGCGCCACCGCGCGCGCGGCCACCCCGAAATCTCCCGCCAAAACCGGCGTGCGCCGCATTCCGGTCGCCGCCCTGGAAACAGAAGTACACGAGGAAACCATCTGGTGAATACGCCAATCACGTCCCCCTCCGCGCAGATCCGCATTTTCGACACCACGCTGCGTGACGGCGAACAGTCGCCCGGGTGCAGCATGACGCCGCAGCAGAAGGTGGTGATGGCCCGCGGCCTCGCCGATCTGGGCGTGGATGCCATCGAAACCGGCTTCCCCGCCAGTTCCCAGTCCGACCGCGAAGCGCATGCGCTGATCGCGCGTGAACTGCGCGAGACCACGCTGGTGGTGCTGTCGCGCTGCCTGCCCGCCGACATCGAAACCTCGCTGCGCACGCTCTCGGCCTCCGCGAAGCCACGCCTGCACCTGTTCCTGTCCACCAGCCCCCTGCATCGCGAACACAAGCTGCGCATGACCCGCGAGCAGGTGCTGGAATCGATCCGCAAGCACGTCAGCCTCGCCCGCGGCCACGTCGACGAGATCGAATTCTCGGCCGAAGACGCCACCCGCACCGAGGAGGATTTCCTGCACGAGGCCATCGCCGCCGCCATCGCCGCCGGCGCCACCACCATCAATCTGCCCGACACGGTGGGCTTCACCACGCCGGAAGAGATCCGCGGCATGTTCGAGCGCGCGATCGCCAACGTACCCGGCGCCGACAGGGTGATCTTCAGTACCCACTGCCACAACGACCTCGGCCTGGCCGTGGCCAACTCGCTGGCCGCCATCGAGGGCGGCGCGCGTCAGGTGGAAGGCTCGATCAACGGCATCGGCGAACGCGCGGGCAACTGTGCGATCGAGGAACTGGTGATGGCGCTGAAGGTGCGCAATGCCTTCTACAACCTGGATACGCGCATCGACACGCGGCGCATCGTGCCCACGTCGCAGCTGCTGTCGCGCCTGGTCGGCATGCCGGTCCAGCGCAACAAGGCCATCGTCGGCGCCAACGCGTTCGCGCACGAATCCGGCATCCACCAGCACGGCATGCTGCGCCATCGCGGTACCTACGAGATCATGCAGCCGCAGGACGTGGGCTGGCCGTCGTCGCAGATGGTGCTGGGCCGCCACAGCGGCCGCGCCGCCGTCGAGCAGCGCCTGCGCGCACTGGGCTACTGGCTGGAGGAAGACGAACTGAAGCTGGTATTCGAACAGTTCAAGGCGCTGTGCGAGAAGCAGCGCGTGGTCGGCGATGCCGACCTGCAGGCGCTGATGCAGGATGCCGCAGTCAGCGACGGCTACCGGTTGGCCTCGATGACGATCAGCGATGTCGGCAGCCGCGCCAACGCGCTGGTCGAACTGTCGGATCCGGATGGCAACCGCGTATCCGAAACCGCGCAGGGCAACGGACCGGTCGATGCGCTGTTCAGCGCGCTGGCCGCCGCCACCGGCGTGCAGCTGCAGTTGGAGAGCTACCAGGTGCACAGCGTCGGCATCGGCGCCGATGCGCGGGGCGAGGCCAGCCTGTCGGTGCGTTGCAATGGCGAAGAGTACGAGGGTACCGGCACCAGCAAGGACATCATCGAAGCCAGCGCGCTGGCCTGGCTGGACGTGGCCAACCGGTTGCTGCGCCAGCGCCGCATCGAGAAGCAGGAAGCAGCGGCCGCCTAGGAACCTCCCACCGTCATTCCGGCGAATGCCGGAATCCAGTGCGCTGTTGGTTCTTGCTCAGCGAGTCGGACAACAGCAACGGCAACATGGATCCCGGCTTCCGCCGGGATGACGACGGGAAACGGGTTGGATCGCCTTGTTCGACACACTATGAAAAGCATGACGGGAACCTCTGCATGACCGCGCCACGCACCCTGTTCGACAAACTGTGGGACGCCCACGTCGTCGTCCCCGAGACCGACGCGGCGCCCGCCGTGCTGTACATCGACCTGCACCTGATCCACGAGGTCACCTCGCCGCAGGCTTTCACCGAGCTCGCGGCGCGCGGCCTGTCGCCGCGCCGCCCGGACCGCACCAAGGCGACGATGGACCACTCCACGCCGACCCTGCCGGCTGGCCCGGACGGGAAGCTGCCTTACTACACGCAGGCCGCCGAAACGCAGGTGGATACGCTGGCACGCAACTGCGCGCAGCACGGCATCGAGCTGTTCGACATGGCGTCGCCGAACCGCGGCATCGTCCACGTCATCGCGCCCGAGCAGGGCTTCACCCTGCCCGGCATGACCATCGTATGCGGCGACAGCCACACCAGCACGCATGGTGCGTTCGGCGCGCTGGCCTTCGGCATCGGCACCAGTGAAGTGGGCCATGTGCTGGCCACGCAGTGCCTGCTGCAGCGCAAGCCGAAGACGATGGCGATCACCGTGGACGGTGCGCTGGCACCGGGCGTGGGCGCCAAGGACATCGTGCTGCACGTGATCGGCGTGATCGGCGTCAATGGCGGCACCGGCCATGTGATCGAGTTCCGCGGCAGCGCGATCGAGGCACTGGACATGGAGCAGCGCATGACCCTGTGCAACATGTCGATCGAAGCCGGCGCGCGCGCGGGCATGGTGGCCCCCGACCAGACCACGTTCGACTGGGTGGCGCGCACGCCGCGCGGGCCGAAGGGCGAGGCCTTCGATGTGGCGGTCGCCTACTGGAAGACATTGCGCAGCGAGGACGGCGCCGCGTTCGATGCCGAGGTACGCATCGAGGCCGCCGACATCCGCCCGACCCTGACCTGGGGCACGCACCCCGGCACCGCGATCGCGGTGGACGCACCGATTCCCGCGCCCGCCGATGCGGCCGCGCAGAAGGGGCTGGACTACATGCACCTGAGCGCCGGCCAGCGTCTGGAAGGCACGCCGGTGGACGTGGTGTTCGTCGGTTCGTGCACGAACGGCCGCCTGCGCGACATGCGCGAAGTGGCGCAGGTGCTGCGCGGCCGCCAGGTCGCCGCGGGCGTGCGCATGCTGGTCGTGCCGGGTTCGGAGATCGTCAAGCGCGAAGCCGAGGCCGAGGGCATCGATGCCATCGTGCGTGCTGCCGGTGCCGAATGGCGGGAGCCCGGCTGCTCGATGTGCATCGCGATGAATGGCGACCTGGTGGCGCCGGGCCAGTTGGCCGTCAGCACGAGCAACCGCAATTTCGAAGGCCGCCAGGGGCCCGGCGCGCGCACGCTGCTGGCGTCGCCGTTGACAGCCGCATGGGCGGCGGTGAACGGACGTGTCAGCGATCCGCGCGACCTGTTCGCCGCACACAAGGAGGTGGCGTGATGCCCGGCTTCCGCGAACTGCGCTCCAAGAGCGTGGTGTTGGCGCAGACCAACATCGATACCGACCAGATCATCCCGGCACGCTTCCTGTCCACGACCGAACGTGCCGGCCTGGGCAAGAACGCCTTCAACGACTGGCGCTGGCAGGCCGATGGTTCGCCGAATCCCGCGTTCCCGTTCAACCAGGCGGAGAACGCCGGCAGGCAGATCCTGCTGGCCGGGCGCAATTTCGGCTGCGGCTCCTCGCGCGAGCATGCGCCGTGGGCCCTCACCGATCTCGACCTGCGCGCCATCGTCAGCAGCGAGATCGCCGACATCTTCCGCAACAACAGCCTGAAGAACGGCCTGGTGCCGGTGGTGCTGCCGGAGGAGATCGTGCAGTCGCTGATGCAGCGGCCGGACGATGAGCTGGTCGTCGACATCGCGAGCCGGGAACTGCGCACGCCCGACGGCTCCGTCTTCACGTTCCCGCTGGATGCCTTCGCGCAGACCTGCCTGCTGGAAGGCGTGGACGAACTGGGCTACCTGCTGGCCCGCCACAACGACATCGAACATTACGAGGCCACCCGCCATGCACGCTGATATCGCCCTCCTGCCCGGTGACGGGATCGGTCCCGAGGTCACCGCTGCCGCCGTCACCGTGCTGCGCTCACTGGCGCGGCGCCATGGCCATGCCTTCGACTTCCACGAATACGACATCGGGGGCATCGCCATCGACCGTCACGGCGAGCCGCTGCCGCAGGCCACGCTGCAGGGCTGCCAGCAGGCCGACGCCGTCCTGCTTGGCGCGGTCGGCGGCCCGAAGTGGTCGGACCCCAATGCGAAGGTCCGCCCCGAGCAGGGCCTGCTGGCATTGCGCAAGGGCCTGGGCCTGTTCGCCAACCTGCGCCCGGTGCGTCCGCACCCGGCTGCATTGAATGCATCGCCGATCAAGCCGCACCTGCTCACCGGCGTGGACATCGTGGTGGTGCGCGAGCTGACCGGCGGCATCTACTTCGGCGAGAAGACCCGCGATGCACGCGGCGCCAGCGACCTGTGCAGCTACAGCGTCACCGAGATCGAGCGCGTGGTACGCAGCGCCTTCAGGCTGGCGCGCCAGCGCCGCAGCTACCTGGTGTCGGTGGACAAGGCCAATGTGCTGGAGACCTCGCGCCTGTGGCGCGACGTGGCCACGCGGATCGGCCGAGAGGAATTCCCGGACGTGAAGCTGGAGCACCAGCTGGTCGACTCGATGGCGATGCACCTGCTGGCCAAACCGCGCGAGTACGACGTGATCGTCACCGAGAACATGTTCGGCGACATCCTCACCGACGAGGCCTCGATGCTGGCGGGTTCACTGGGCCTGCTGCCGTCCGCCTCGCTGGGCGACGGCAAGATCGGCCTGTACGAACCGATCCACGGCTCCGCGCCCGACATCGCAGGCAAGGGCATCGCCAATCCCTACGCGACCATCCTGAGCTGTGCGCTGCTGTTGCGTCACTCGCTGGGCCTGCACGAAGAGGCCGACTGCATCGAGCGGGCCGTGGATGGCGCGCTCAACGCACAGGTCTTCACCAACGACCTGGCCACCGGCGGTCGCGGCGTGTCCACGCAGGTCGCGGCGCAGGCGGTCATCGAGCAGATGCAGGCGCATTGCTACGTGGCGGAACTGCGCGACTGAGCAATCCGATGCGCCGCGCCTGTCAGTTCGACACCAGCCGGTCGCGACCCCGCTCCTTTGCGCGATAGAGGCGTTCGTCGGCCACGCGCAGCAGATCGCGCAGGTCCTGGCCCGGCTGCAGTTCGGCCATGCCGATGCTGACCGTGCAGCGCAGCGCGCTGCCGTCCGGCGCCTCGATGCTGGCCTGCGCGATGCCCTCGCGCAGCGCCTCCAGTCGCGCGCGCGCAACGGTCCACGGCAGTTGCTGGCACACCAGGAATTCCTCGCCGCCGTAGCGCGCGATCAGCACGCCTTCCTGATCGCCTGCCAGCTGCCCGGCCAGCGCCGCCACCTGCGACAGCACGTCGTCACCGAACGCATGCCCATAGCGGTCGTTGACCGACTTGAAGTGATCGATGTCCATCAAGGCGACGCAGAGCGGACGGCCTTCGCGACGGCTGGCCTCCAGCGCGTCGGCCAGGAACGCATCCCCCGCGCGCCGATTGGCCAAGCGGGTCAGGGGATCATGCCCGGCCTGGTAGGCCAGTTGTTCCAGCAGGTGGGCATGGGCCTGGCTGGCCCGCTCGAGCTGCGCGTTCTTGTCGCTCAGCTCCGAGGTGCGTGCGTCCACCAGCGCTTCAAGCCTGCGCTGCCGGCGCCGCTGGCGCCGCATCGCTATCAGCAGGATGGCCCAGCCGGCCAGCGCCAGCAGCAGCGCGTAAGCCGCCATCGCCCATGCGCGCTGCCACCACGGCGCCGCCTTGTCGAACGCCACCGCCTGCGTCACCACGGCGTCCTGCTTGCTCCAATCCGCGGGCGCATTCATCACCTGGACCTCAAAGCGCAGCTGTCCGGAGGGCAGGTTGGTGTACACGGCGGCGTGGGCGATGCCGTCGTCGGTCTCGATCCAGTCGCGATCGAAGCCCAGCATGCGGTAGCGATAACGCAGGCGCTCCGGTGCACGCTGGTTGATGCCGGTGAAACGGATCACCACCCGTCGCGTGTCTGCGGCCAGATCATGGCGCGCCTGCATGGGCAACACGCGGCCGTCGGCTTCCACGGCTTCCATTACCAGTGTGACGCCCTGGGCGCGCTGGCGCCTTGCGTCGTCGGGATCGATCACGCCAATGCCGTTTGCCGTCGCGAACCACAGCTTGCCGTCGCGCATGCGCCATCCCGCCGGTGCGCTCGCGCCGTTGGCCTGGCTGCTGGGCAGGCCGTCGGCGTGGGTGAATGCCTCCACCGGCAAGCGGGCCAGGTGATGGTTTTCCACCGCCGTCAGCGCCGGTCGGGAGATACGGAACACGCCCCGGTTGCTCGATGCCCAGAAATCGCCGTTGTCGTCTTCCAGCAACCGGAAGAGACGGTTGTTGGGCAGGCCCTGGCGATGATCGAACTGCACGAACCGCCCGTCCCGCCAGTGCAGCAGGCCGCGATCGGTCGCGATCCACAGGCTGCCATCGGGATCGGCCAGGAAGTCGAACGCGGCCACGGCGGGGAAACCGGAGCCCGGCGTCCATGTCCGCAGCGACCCATCACGGCGCATCATCGCCATGCCGTTGCTGGTGCCGATCCACATCCCGCCCTCGCCGGTTTCGTACAGGACGTAGACATTTCCTTCGGGCAGGCCGTCGGCGGCACTGTAGTGCCGCACGACGCGCCCCTCCCGGTACACGCTCAGGCCCTCGTTGCTGCCGATCCACAATGAGCCATCCGCGCGCTCCAGCAGGGCGCGCACATGGTTGGAGGGCAGGCCCCGTGCTTCGTCGATGCGCCAGGGCAGCGTCTGTTTGGTGTCAGCGGTAGCAGGCAGGTGGATCACGCCCTGGTCGTAGGTTCCCACCCAGAGCCCGCCGTCGCGCGCGTTGGCCATCGACAGCACGGAGGGGTCGGGCTTGCCATCGAATGCCAGCGACACCGCGCGGCTGCGACCGTTCTCCCATGCGTCCACGCCCATCGGATGACCGATCCAGACGCCCTGGCCCGGCCGTTCGATGATGGCGCGCACGTAGATGTCGCGCAGACCGTTGCTGCGTCCAAGTCCGAAGACGGGCCCGTCGGAGATGCGGAACAACCCGTTCGTGGTGCCCACCCACAGCAGGCCGTCACGATCCTCGAACAGGGCCGGGGCCAGGCGGCCCATCAGGCCGTTGCGCTCTCCCAGCGTCTCATGGCGCCCATGCACATACCGGCGCAAGCCATCCAGGGTGGAGATCCACAGATTGCCGTTGCGGTCCTCCAGCATGGCCTCGGCACGCGCACCGGTGATCTGTTGCGCGCGACCCCGTTCGATCCGCCATGCACCCCCGCTTCCTCCCACCAGCATGCCGCCCCAGCGCGAAGGCTGGATGGCAAGCACAGAGGTCTCGGGCAGGCCCATCGCGCGTCCCCAGTCGCTGGCCCGGCCCTGGGCGATCCGGAACAGGCCGTGCCGGTTGCCCACCAGCGCCTGCCCGTCGGACAACGGCAGAATCGCCAGCACGCGCTCGTTGGCCAGGCGCGCGTGTGCGCTGCCAACGTCGTGCAGACGACCATCGCCGTCGAGGCGGAACAGGGAATGATCGGTACCGATCCACAACACCCCGTCCGGACCGAACCGCAGCACCGACACGTCCGGCAAGGTGCCTGCCCGTCCGGGCAGGCGTTGCCAGCGGCCCTGGTGAAACCGCAGCAGGCCGGGGCCGACACGCCCCAGGCTGAGCACCATGCCGCCCTCGGGATGGGGCGTGATGGCACGCACGCCCTCGATTTCCAGGCCCTGCACGGTGCCCGCGTCGTACTGGGTGAAGCGGCGACCATCAAACCGCGCGGCGCCTTCCCATGTTCCGGTCCACAGGTAGCCGTCGGCATCCTGGCTGAGGGCGTGCACCAGGTTGTGCGACAACCCGTCCTCCATGGTCCAGCGCGCAAGCGTGTACTCCTCCACCTTGCGTGCAGGGTCGAGCGCCCACGCGGGCGCGCCGACGAACAGGGCCAACAGGCAGAGGCCGGGGATCAGCAGGCAGCGCACGGCACCGGGTCCGGAGGTCTTCGACCTGTGCAGTATCGGCTGCGGCGGGGGTTTCTTTGAACCCCGCCGCGCGCGGGGCGTTACGGACCGGCGCCCTGCTCCGGCTTGACCTTGAACCATGCCGCATACAGCGCGGGCAGGAAGAACAGCGTCAGCACCGTGGCCACGGTAAGGCCGCCCATGATCGCCACCGCCATCGGGCCGAAAAAGGCACTACGCGACAGCGGGATCATCGCCAGCACCGCCGCCAGTGCGGTCAGCACGATGGGACGGAAGCGGCGCACGGTGGCGTCGATGATCGCGTGCCAGCGGTCATGCCCGGCACGGATGTCCTGGTCGATCTGGTCCACCAGGATCACCGAGTTGCGCATGATCATGCCGGCCAATGCGATGGTGCCCAGCATGGCGACGAAACCGAACGGCACCCGGAACACCAGCAATGCCAGGGTCACGCCGATCAGGCCCAGCGGCGCGGTCAGCAGCACCAGCGCCACCCGCGAGAAGCTGCGCAGCTGCAGCATCAACAACGTGGTGACCACCAGCAGGAACAACGGCATGCCGGCGGCAATGGACTTCTGCCCGCGCCCGGAATCCTCCACCGTACCGCCGGTCTCCAGCAGGTAGCCCTGCGGCAACTGCGCGCGTATCCCGTCCAGCGTCGGCAGGATCTGCTGCACCACCGTGGGCGGCGTCACGTCGTCATTGCGGATGTCGGCGCGCACGGTGACTGTCGGCAGACGGTCGCGGTGCCAGATGATGCCGTCCTCGAACGCGTATTCGAGGTTGGCGATCTGCGACAGCGGCACGCTGCCGCCGTTGCTGGTCGGCACGGCCAGGCTGCCCAGCAGGTCCAGGCGGGCGCGCTCTTCGTCCGGTCCCCGCAACAGGATCTCGACCAGTTCGTTGCCTTCACGATAGGTGCTCACGCTCAGGCCCGACAGCGAACCCGACAGGAAGTGCGAGACCTGCGCCGTGCTGACACCCAGCGCGCGTGCGCGATCCTGGTCGATCTCCAGCCGCACGACCTTGCTGGGCTCGCTCCAGTCCAGGTTGACGTTGGTGACGTGCGGGTTCGCGCGCACTTTTTCCGCCACCTGCCGCGCGATCGCCTGCGCGCGGTCGACGTGCTCGCCGGAGATGCGGAACTGCACCGGATAACCCACCGGCGGCCCGTTCTCCAGCCGCGTCACGCGGAACTGCAGCTCGGGGAACTGCGGGCCGACCTCGTCGATCAGCCAGCGGCGCACGTCCTCGCGGGCCCGGGCGTCATCCGTCAACACGACGAACTGCGAGAAATTCGCCTGCGGCAACTGCTGGTCCAGCGGCAGGTAGAAACGCGGCGAACCGGTGCCGATGTAGGCCACGTAGTTCTGGATGCCCTTGCGCGTGGCCAGCAGTTTCTCCAGCTTGCGCGCCTGCGCATCGGTGGACTTCAGCGAGCTGCCCTCGGCCAGTTCCAGGTCCACCATCAGTTCCGGGCGTACCGAATCCGGGAAGAACTGCTGCGGCACGAAGCGGAACAGCGCGATCGACGCGACGAACGCCGCGACGGTGACGCCGATCACCAGCCAGCGGCGACGCAGGCAGAACGCCAGCCAGCCACGGAACCGCTGGTAGAACGGCGTGTGGTACGGATTGTGGTCGTGCGCGTCATGCGGCTTCGGCGCCAGCAACGCGCCATACTGCGGCCAGCGATCGGCCAGCCGCGCACGGAACCCGTGCCAGCGCGCCGCGAACGAACCCGGTTTCGGCGGCTGCGGATTGCCCAGGTCGGGCAGCATCTTGTCGCCCAGGTAGGGAATGAACAGCACCGCCGCGACCCACGACACCACCAGCGCGATGGTCACCACCTGGAACAGCGAACGCGTGTACTCCCCCGTGCTGGACGCCGCCGTTGCGATCGGCAGGAAGCCGGCCGCCGTCACCAGCGTGCCCGTCAGCATCGGGAACGCCGTGGACTCGTAGGCGAAGCTGGCCGCCTTCAGGCGATCGAAGCCCTGCTCCATCTTGATGGCCATCATCTCCACCGCGATGATCGCGTCGTCGACCAGCAGGCCCAGCGCCAGCACCAGCGCGCCCAGCGAGATCTTGTGCAGGCCGATGCCGAAGTAGTGCATCACCGCGAACGTCATCGCCAGCACCAGCGGGATGGACACCGCCACCACCAGCCCGGTGCGCAGGCCCAGCGAGAAGAAGCTGACCAGCAGCACGATGATCACCGCTTCGGCGAGCACGCGGACGAATTCGCCCACGGATTCCTCCACGGCGGCCGGCTGGTCCGACACCTTGCGCAGTTCCATGCCAAGCGGCAGGGTCTTCTGCAGGCGCTGGAACTCGGTCTCCAGCGTCTGGCCGAGCTTGAGGATGTCGCCGCCGTCCTTCATCGCCACCGCGATGCCGATGCCGGGCTGGCTCATGAAACGCATGCGCGGCGCGGCGGGATCGGCGAAGCCGCGCTTGATCTCGGCGATGTCGCCCAGCTTCACCGTACGGCCGCCGGCGCGGATCGGGAACTCCCGGATCTCGTCCACCGAACTGAATTCGCCGCTCACGCGCAACTGCACGCGATCGCTCGCCGTTTCGAAGAAGCCGGCCGGCGTCATCGCATTCTGTTCTTCCAGCGCCTGCTGGACCGCGCTCAATGGAATGCCGAGCGTGGCCAGCTTGGTGTTGGACAGTTCGATCCAGATCTTCTCGTCCTGCAGCCCGACGAGTTCGACCTTGCCCACGTCGTCCACCCGCTGCAGTTCCAACTGGATCCGGTCGGCATAGTCCTTCATCACCGCGTAATCGAAGCCATCGCCGGTGAGCGCATAGATGTTGCCGAACGTGTCGCCGAATTCGTCGTTGAAGAACGGACCGATCACGCCGCTCGGCAGCGTGGCACGGACGTCGCCGACCTTCTTGCGCACCTGGTACCAGAGGTCCGGAATTTCCTTCGACTTCATGGAGTCGCGCGCCATGAAGATCACCTGCGATTCACCGGGACGCGAGTACGAGCGGATGAACTCGTAGTTGCCGGTGGTCATCAGCGCCTTCTCGATGCGCTCGGTCACCTGCTGCGAGACTTCCTCGGCGGTCGCGCCCGGCCATACCGTTCGCACGACCATCGCCTTGAAGGTGAACGGCGGATCCTCGGACTGGCCCAGGTGCTTGTACGACCACGCACCGATGATGCCCAGCAGGATCATCAGGAACAGCACCAGGCTGCGGTTGGTCAGTGCCCATTCGGAAAGGTTGAAGCGGCGCATGCCGTTACTCCGGGCGCGATGCGATGTTGGCCGCATCGCCACCCGCGGCGACCCGGAGCGGGCGGTTGTTGCGGTCCACCGGCACCACGGTCTGCCCTTCGCGCAGGAGATGTCCGCCGGCCGCGACGACCCAGTCGCTGGCCTTCACTCCGCCCAGCACCGGCACCGAGGCTTCGCCATACCGCCCCAGCTGCACCACCTGCGCACGCACCCTGCCGGTCGCGGGATCGACGATCCACACCGTGGTCCTGCCCTCACTTCCACGCTGGATGGCCGACAGCGGCAGCTTCAATGCGGCCTTGCTGCCGTTTTCCTGCACGTAGACGCGCGCGCTCTGGCCCAGTTCGACCTGCTGCTGCGCGTCGCCCACCAGGCTGACGCGCGCGGCATAGGTGCGCGTCTGCGCGTCGGCAGCGGGCGCGATCTCCCGGATGGTCCCGGGCAGGCGCTGGCCGGGCGCATTCCACGGCTCGACCATCACCGGCTGGCCCACGCTGAAATCGCGGATGCGGTTTTCCGGCAGGCCGATGGCCACTTCGCGTCCGCCATCGGCGGCCAGGGTGAAGACGGTCTGCCCGGCCGCGACCACCTGGCCGGCTTCGGCCTGGCGACTGGCGATCACACCGTCGCGCGGTGCGCGCAGTTGCGAATAGCCTTCCTGGTTGCGCATCACGTCCATCTGCGCACGTGCGGCACGCGCCTGGCCTTCGGCCGCCTTGTATGCGGCAACCTGCGCGTCGTACGCCGACTGGCTGATCAACTTGTCGCCGACCAGCTTCGCGTAGCGGTCCCGGTCGCCACGCGCACGGACAAGGTCGGCGTCGGCCGCGGCAAGTTGCGCCTGCGCGGCCTGTGCCTGCAGCGCGAAGTCGCCCGCGTCCAGCAGCGCGAGCACCTCGCCCTTCTGCACGCGTGCACCGGCGTCGACATTGCGACGCACCAGGTTGCCGCCGACACGGAACGACAGCGGACTCTCCTCGCGTGCGCGCACCTCGCCGGCATACGCCGAGAGGGCGGCCTCGGCGCCACCGCCAGGGTGGACCACCAGCGCGGGGCGCGGCGATTCCACAGGCTGCTCCGCACCGCACGCGGCCAGGCCGAGCAGCACGATTCCGAACACTCCGTTCCAGCGCATATGGCGCATACACCGCTCCATGACGACTTCAATTAGTAGACTTGGCGGTATAGTATAAATATCGAACCGAGTAGTCTAGTATTAAGACATGGTCAGCCCGCCCACTTCCGCCAGCCGTCGCAAGCCCCCCGCCAAGCCCGCCACCAGCGGTCCCGGCCGCCCGAAGGATCTCGGCAAGCGTGCCGCGATCCTGGAGGCCGCCAAGCAATTGTTCGCGCGCGAGGGTTTCAACGGCGTCAGCATGGACCAGATTGCCGCCGAGGCGGGCGTCTCCAAGCTGACGGTCTACAGCCACTTCGGCGACAAGGACGCCCTGTTCGCCGCCGCCGTGCAGGCCAAGTGCGAGGAAATGCTCCCCGACACGCTGTTCCAGATCGAGCTGAAGGGCTCGCTGCGCGAACAGCTGAAAGCCATCGCACAGGCTTTCTTCGCGCTGATCACCAGCGAAGAGGCCATCAGCACGCACCGCATGATGATGGTCCCGGGCAACATCGACGACAAACTCAAGCGAACTTTCTGGGAAGCCGGCCCGCAGCGCACCCATGAAGCGTTCGCGGCACTGTTGCAGGCGCAGGTTGCCAAAGGAGAGCTGGACATCCCCGACGTGGCGACGGCCTCGATCCAGTTCTTCACCCTCATAAAGGGCGAATTGCATGCCCGCATGACATGCGGCCTGTGCAGCCAGCCCGGCCAGCTCGACACCCGGCGGCATATCGACGCCACCGTGGACATGTTCCTGAGGGCCTATGGCCGGCGCTGAAGCTGAAGGCCAGCCCCGCGCGCCGGAGGTGGCGATGACTTCCGGCACTGCGCCCGCCATGGGGGCTGCCCCGATCCTTGCCCAGCGCGGACGGGGCCAGCCCGGTAAAATGCCCGGCCCAGCCCCCCGCGTCGGATAACCACCCCCATGACGATCAACTACACCCAGGCCCGCGAAAACATGGTCGAGCAGCAGGTACGTCCCTGGGACGTGCTGGATGCGCGCGTGCTGGAAACGCTGGCCACGCTGCCGCGCGAGGTCTTCGTGGCGGACTCGCACCGCGCGCTGGCGTATGCTGACCTGGAATTGCCGCTGGGCCACGGCCAGTCGATGATGAAGCCCGTCGTCGAGGGCCGCACCCTGCAGGCGTTGAAGCCGCAGGCCGATGAGGACGTGCTGGAGATCGGCACCGGCAGCGGCTACCTGACCGCCTGCCTGGGCCACCTGGCGCGCGACGTGGTCAGCCTGGAAATCCACCCCGAATTCGCCGAGGCTGCGCGTGCGCGCCTCGATGCCGCTGGCCTGGGCAGCAACGTCCGCATCGACACCCTCGACGCGCTGACGTGGGACACCGACCGCCGCTTCGACGTGATCTGCGTGACCGGTGCCATGGCCAGCGTGCCTGCCCGCTTCGTGCAATGGCTGCGCCCCGGTGGCCGCCTGTTCGTCGTGCGGGGTACGTCGCCGGTGATGGAAGCCGTGCTGCACGTCAACGATGTCAACGGCCCACGCATCGAATCGTTGTTCGAAACCGACCTCCCCTACCTGGTCGGCGCCGCGCCGGCGCCCCAGTTCGTCTTCTGAAGATTAAAAAAAGGAACCCGCATGAGCCGTCGCCCCCTCGCACTAGCGCTCGCCCTGGCCCTGCCGTCTGCGGCCGGTGCCACCGACCTGATGCAGACCTATGAGCTGGCGCGCACAGGCGACCCTCAGCTGTCCATCGCCGAATCCACCCGCCTGTTCGACAAGGAAGGCGCGGTGCAGGCACGTGCAGCGCTGCTGCCTCAGATCACCGGCAGCGCGGGCTATACGCTGACCCACGACAGCCGGCCGGGCGATCCCCTGGGTGACGGGAAGAGCCGCAGCTACGGTGCCTCGGTCAGCCAGACGATCTTCGACTGGAGCCGCATCGCCAACCTGCGTGGCCAGCGCGCCATCAGCCAGGCCGCCGACTACGATCTGGCCTCGGCGAACAATGAGCTGATCACCCGTACCTCGGCCGCGTATTTCAACGTGCTGATCGGCATCGAGTCGCTGGCGGCCGCCGAAACCAACGAGGCCGCATCGAAGAAGCAGTTCGACTATGCGCAGAAGCGCCTGGACGTGGGCCTGGCCCCGATCACCGACGTACACGAAGCCCGCGCCCAGTACGACAGCGCGCGCGCCAACACCATCCTGGCCCGCAATTCCCTGGACGACAGCTACCGCGCACTGGCTGAAATCACCGGCCAGCCGATCAGCGGATTGAAAGGTCTGCCGGACGACTTCCGCCCGGAACTGCCGGCGGAACAGAACGCCCAGTCCTGGGTCGATCGCGCGCTGGAACAGAATCCCGACCTCAAGTCGGCGGAATATTCGCTGGAATCCGCACAGCATGGCGTCTCCAGCGCACGTGCCGGCCACTACCCCACCCTCAACTTCAGTGGCCGCTACACCAACGGCACCGCCTGGGACAGCGTGCCGGGCACGTTGTCGCAGGACGGCGAAGGCTACAACTGGGGCGTGACCCTGACCGTACCGATCTTCTCCGGCGGTGCCACCCAGTCCGGCGTGCGCCAGGCGCTGGCCCAGCGTGACCGCGCGTCGGACGGCCTGGAGCAGACCCGCCGCGCGCTGATCCGCAACACCAGCAATGCCTACCAGGCACTGGTCGCCGGCGTCAGCGAAGTGGAAGCCCGCCGCCTGGCGGTGGTCTCCGCGCAAAGCGCGCTGGATGCCTCGCAGGTCGGCCTGGAAGTCGGCACCCGCACCGTGCTGGACGTGCTGCAGAACCAGCGCACGCTGTTCCAGGCGCAGGTGGAGTACGCGCAGGCGCGCTACAACTTCCTGCAGAACCGCCTGCTGCTGGAGCAGGCCGCCGGCACGCTGGACGGCGCCGACGTGCAGGACGTCAACCGCCTGCTGACCGCGGATGCCGAAGCACGCCTGTCGTCGCAGTCCGTTTCGCAGTAATCCCTCGCGCCCCTGGCGTTACGGCAACGGCGGGCTTCGGCCCGCCGTTGCCGTTTCTGGCCTCGGGTCTCCTGTAGGAGCGACGTGAGTCGCGACCGGGAGCCTTCCGTCTCCAGCCAAATATCCGACGTCGTTCGGACGTGCGGTCGCGACTCGCGTCGCTCCTGCAGTCAGGACTCAGATCGCGCCGCGAGACCGCAGCGCCGCGATCTCATCGTCGCCGTAACCCGCCTCGCGCAACACGTTGTCGGTATGCTGCCCCAGCAGTGGCGGTGCACGCGGCGACTCGACCGGCGTTGCCGACAGCCTGATCGGACTGCCCACCAGCGGCAATGCGCCGGCATGCGGGTGCGGCGCCTCGACGACCATGCCGCGCGCCCGAACCTGCGGATCGGCGAACACATCGGCCAGGTCGTTGACCGGGCCGCAGGGAATGCCCGCGGCTTCGAGCAACGACAGCCATGCGCGCCGGTCGCGTTGCAGAAAGTGCGCCTGGAGCATCGGTACGAGCACGTCGCGACATCGCACGCGCTCCGCGTTCGTGGTGAACCGTGCGTCGGTGGCGAGTGCAGGTTCATCCAGCAGGTGGCACAGGCGCGCGAACTGCCGGTCGTTGCCGACGGCGACGATGATGTGACCGTCGGCCACCACGAATACCTGGTAAGGCACGATGTTGGCGTGTGCATTGCCCTGCCGTGGCGGCACGTCGCCACCGACCAGATAGTGGCTGCCCAGATTGGCCAGCATCGCAACCTGCGCATCCAGCAGGGCCATGTCGATCACCTGCCCTTCGCCCGTGGCATCGCGATGGCGAAGCGCGGCGAGGATGGCGACGGTGGCGTACAGGCCGGTGAACAGGTCCGCCACCGCCACGCCGACCTTCTGGGGCTCGTCCTCCGCAGCGCCGGTGACACTCATCAGGCCACCGAGCCCCTGCACGGCAAAGTCGTAACCCGCGCGCTGCGCATACGGACCGTCCTGGCCGAAGCCGGTGATCGAGCAGTACACCAGGCGCGGATTGGCGGCGCGCAGCGTCGCGGCATCCAGTCCGTACCGCGCCATGTCGCCGACCTTGAAGTTCTCCACCAGCACATCGCTTTGCATCGCAAGCCGCCGGATGATGGCCTGGCCATCGTCGGTGGAGATGTCCACCGTCAGCGAGCGCTTGTTGCGGTTCGCGCACAGGAAATACGCGGACTCTGCGGTTTCGTTCCCCGCTGCGTCGCGCAGGAAGGGCGGCCCCCATCCACGCGTATCGTCGCCACTGCCCGGCCGTTCAACCTTGATGACATCGGCGCCGAGGTCCGCGAGCACCTGCGTGCTCCATGGCCCGGCAAGCACGCGCGTCAGGTCCAGTACGCGCACGCCGGCCAGCGCGCGCGGCGCAACGCCGTTCATGCCACCGGAGCCGGCAGGTGCGGCGCGATCATCGCCAGTGTGCGTGCCAGTGCGCCGCGACCGTGTTCGACCAGGGCGCGACCATGGTCCGCCATGTCGTGGCGCCGCGCGTCATCGGCGAGCAGGTCTTCGATGGCGACGGCTACCCCCGTCGCGTCCGGCGCGATCACGAGTGCTTCGGCTTCCTTCAGGCGGCGGGAGATCTCGCTGAAGTTGTGCAGGTGCGGTCCGGTGACGGCAGGCGTGCCGACGGCAGCCGGCTCCAGCATGTTGTGTCCCCCGATGGCTTGCAGGCTGCCTCCGACGAAGGCCACGTCGGCGCAGGCGTAGAACGCCATCAGCTCGCCCAGCGTGTCGAGCACGAAGACATCATCGCCGGACGACGGCCAGCGATCTCCGCGCCGGGTTCCCACCTTCCAGCCGGCGTCGCGCGCGGCCTCCACCACGCGCGGGAAGCGCTCCGGATGGCGTGGCGCCCACAGCAGCAGCAGGTCGGGCCAGCGCTTGCGCAACCGCGCATGGATGGCGAGCACCGGTGCCTCTTCATCCTCGTGGGTGCTCGCGGCGATCCAGACGCGACGCTGCGCGGCCAGGTGTCCGCGGAAACCGGCGACGATGTCGGCCACGGTATCCGGCACGGGGATGTCGAACTTCAGATTGCCGACGTCGCGTACCTGTTCGGGCGCGGCGCCCAGCTGCACGAAACGGGCGGCATCGTCACCGGACTGCGCGGCCACGCGACGCACCGTGCGCAGCATGCGTGCGATCAGCGGACGCAGCACGCTGTAGCCGCGCAGGGAACGCGCTGAAAGACGCGCGTTGAGGATATACACCGGCACCTTCCGGTCATGGCAGCCGAACAACAGGCTGGGCCACAGCTCGGTCTCCATGATCAGCGCCAGCCGCGGTGGGAAATGGCGCAGGAACCGCGCGACGGCGCCGGGAAGATCGTAGGGCGAGTACACATGCAGCACGCGATCGCCCCACAGCGCCTGCACGCGCTCCGAGCCGGTGGGCGTGATGGTGGTGATCAGCAGGCGCAGGCCGCGATGGCGCCTGAGCAGTGCGTTCACCACGGGCGCGGCCGCGTTCACTTCCCCCACCGAGACCGCATGCAGCCAGACATCCACCGGACTGCCCGGTGTGTCGTAGCTGCCGTAGCGTTCGTTCCAGCGCTGGAAGTACTCGGGGTAGCGGAAGCCGCGCCAGATCAGGTGGTACAGGGTGACCGGCGTCAACACGTACAGCACCGCCGAATAGAGGGCGCGCAGCAGGCGTTCGGCGGTTCGGTTCGGCATCGCCGACAAGGATACCCGGGGCCGCCGTTACAATGGGCCATGGCCGAAACCGAGAAGCGATCCGCCGACGCCCGCGAGCGTCCACCCATGGGACCCGCACAGTGGCCGGCCTGGCTCGGCATCGGGCTCGCATGGCTGGTGGCGCGCCTGCCGTGGGCGTTGCAGCGCGTGCTGGGACGCCTCATCGGCACGCTGCTCTTTGCCGCGATGCGCGAGCGCAGGAACGTCGCCCGCCGCAACATCGCCCTGTGCTTCCCGGAGCTGGACGCGGGTGCCCGGGACGCGCTGGCGCGCGCCAGTTTCGGCGAGCTCGGCATCGGGCTGTTCGAGTTCGCGCGCGCCTGGTGGGGCAGCGTGGCACCGATGCGGCGGGGATTGCGGGTCGAGGGCCTGGAGCACCTGGCGGCGGCGCGTGCCGGCGGCCGCGGAGTGATCGTGGTGTCCGGACACTTCACTACACTGGAGATCTCGGCACGACTGATGTGCGACCACGCACCGCTGGCCGGCATGTATCGCCCGCACAACCAGGGCGCGATGGAATGGGCGGTCAAGCGCGGCCGCCTGCGTTATGCCACCGCAATGTTCACCCGCGAAGAGTTGCGCCCTGCACTGAAACACCTCAAGCAGGGCGGGCTGCTCTGGTTCGCGCCCGACCAGGACACGCGGCGCGGCGAGAGCGTGTTCGTTCCGTTCTTCGGCCACCCCGCCTACAGCCTCACGTCCACCCATCAACTGGCGCGGCTGTCGGGCGCAGCGGTGATCGCGTTCTCGCACGTCCGACGCGAAGACGGTGGTTACACGCTGACATTGTCGCCCGCGCTGGAGGATTTCCCGTCATCGGACGCCACGGCGGACACTGCGCGCGTGATCGCCGCGATCGAGTCCATGGTGCGCGAAGCCCCCACGCAATACTTGTGGATCCACCGCCGCTTCAAGCGTCAGCCCGACGGACGCGGCGAACTCTACCGGTAGAGGCCGGGTTCGCCCTGGGGCCGCGTCTTGAAACGGCGGTGCACCCACAGGTACTGCTCGGGATGCCGGCGCACCACGGCTTCCAGTTCCGCCATGTAGCGTGCTGCATCCTGCACCGGGTCGCCGGTCGGCCATCCTTCCCACGTCGGCTCGACGTGCAGCTGGTAGCGACCCGCCGCGTCACGGTGGAACCAGAACGGCAGCACGACGGCATTGCTGCGGCGTGCGAGATCGGGCGTGGCGGTCAGGGTCGCGGCCTGCACGCCGAAGAACGGCACGAAGGCATTCTGGTAGTTGAAATCCTGGTCCGCGGAATACGCGACGATGCCGCCGCGCGACAGCGTGCGCAGCAGGCCGCGCACATCCTTCTTGCCGATGACATCGGCGAAGACGCGGCGACGGGCAGTGTCGAGCAGATGCTCGATGCAGGGATCGTTGTTGCGCCGCGCGACGATGCTCACCCGTTCGCCCAGCGCGTCGCCCAGCAGGCGCGCGCACAGTTCGGAGTGCGGAATGTGGCCACCGAACAGCAGGATGCCGCGCCCCTGTGCGCGCGCGGCGCGCATGTGTTCCAGCCCCTGCACGTCGGCCAGCCCGCGCAGCGCCTGCGCAGGTGCATACCAGCCGCGCACGAGTTCGAACATGCCGGTCACCGTGGCGCGCAGGGTGTCGCGCAGCAGGCGGGCGCGGGCACGGTCATCCAGTGCGGGGAAACACAGCGCGATGTTGGTCGCCGCGTAACGGCGCCGCTTGCCGAGCAGCGGCCACAGCAACCACGTCGTGAGGTTCCCGAGCCGCAGCAGCGCCCGCTGCGGCAACCGCGCGACCGCCGATGCGATCAGGTTGGCGGGCGCCACGAACCAGCAGCGCGCGCCCGCCGCGTGCTCAATCGTCATCGCGCGCCAGCAGGCTGCCGGCGTACAAGGCCGCCAGCATCAGCGTCAGGCCGCCCCAGAACGTGGAATAGAACGCAAGGTGCGTGTTGAACGGGAAGACCGTCACCGCCAGCGCCAGCATCGCCGGCCGCGCGCGCTCCTTCGCCTGCGGCGCGGCATAACGCCAGGCACGCCATGCCAGCGCTGCGCCCGCCAGCCACAGCAACAGGCCGATGACGCCGGTTTCGCTGAGTACTTCCAGCACGATCTGGTGGGCGTGGAACGCCGGACCCTGGCCCCATGCAGGCCGCTCGCCGGCCCCTGCATCGCACCCGGGGAATGCTTCGCGGAAGCCCCGCGCACCCACGCCGTTGATGGGGTGCTCGACGATCATGCAACCGGCGGCGGACCAGATCTGCCCACGGCCCGACAATGCGGTGTCCACGCCGGATTCGTTGGCGGTCAATGCATGCGTGGTGAGCCGGATGCGCTCCCGAAACTGCGTGGAAGACATGGCTAGCAGCGTCAGTATCAGCAGTCCCGCCGCCAGCACACCGAACAGCCTGCGCAGGCCGAGCAACCGCCACCCGGATACCACCAGGACCAATGCGTAGGTAATCCATGACGCGCGGGCGCCCGCAAGCAGGATGACCAGACCGATGGCCCCGGCGGCCAAGATCCATCCGAGCGAATCCATGCGCCGCGCCGCTGCAAACAGCAGGAACGGCGACAGGCTCGCCATCACGACGCCCAGCTTCCGGTTGCAGGGGCCGAGGAAGCCGCTGAGCCTGTCGATGCCGGCCATCTGTTCCGCAGTGCACATCGGGCGTCCGCTGACCAGTTGCTTGAGCTGGTCCAGGCCCCAGAACAACGGACTGGTGCCGAACACGACCTGCGCCAGCGCGTCCAGCGTCCACACCGCGACGATGATGGCGAGACCGTTGAAGGTGGTACGCCGCGCTTCCCTGTTCGCCACGGCGGCCGCCACCAGCCACAGGAACGGCAGGTAGCGAAGATCCACCGCGGCCTCGCGAAATGCCCGCGGTGCGTCGACGGCATCCACGGCCGAGATGACTTCGGGCAGCCAATAGGCGGCAAACAGCGCGCTGGTCAGCGCCCATGCCGCGCCGCTCAGCAGGCGCGTGCCGCCACGGAACCTGTCGAGCAGCAACCGGATGACGGCCGCCAGCGCGCCCAGCACCATCACGGCCTCGGCATAGCCCGGTGCCGGCCAGAGGGCGACGAACGTCAGCACCCACGCGGGTGCCCAGCGCCAGCCGTGGGTGCGGTCACGGACAGGCATGTCAGGGATCGATGGCGAGTCTGCGGTCATCGGCAAGGTCGTGGTAAAGGGCGAGCGTGGCGTCCTGCATCGCGCGCAGGGTGTAGGCGTCCATCGTAGCCAATGGCGGCGGCGGATGGGCGAGCATCGAACGCGCCGCGTCGAACAGGCGGTCTCCATCGAATGCCGGCACCGCGCCCGCGGGCTGCAGCTCGCGCAGCAACTCGCCGGCACCGCCATGCGCCCAGCCGGCGACGGGACGTCCCACGGACAGCGCTTCGACCACGGTCCGGCCGAACGCTTCGGGCTTGCGCGACAGCTGCAACACCAGGTCGCTGGCGGCGTAGGCGCGTGCGATGGCGGTTGTCGGTGGCGTGATCGCGAGCGCATCGGCGCATCCGCCACGTCGCGCGTCTGCTTCCAGGTCGAGGACGTAGTGCTCGCGCCCCGCCTCGCGCGTGCCCGGCATCCAGAGGCGTGCATCGATGCCGCTGCCACGCAGGCGGGCCAGCAGCGCGATGGCATCCTGGTGGCCCTTGAGGCGAGTGCCGCGCCCCGGCAGCAGCAGCAGCGGGCCTTCGCCCACCAGTGCAGGATGCTGGGTGGCAGCCCACGCACGTGCGTCAGGATCGCGCGAGGGCGCGCGCGGGAACTGCGCCGGATCGATGCCGCGCGGAATCACGACCAGCTTGCCGGCGTCGGTCTGCGGATAGTGCTGGCGCAGATACGCGCGCACCGTGTCGGACACGCAGATCACGCGCTCGCCGTACGTCATCACCGCGCTGTAGCGCCCAGGCGAATTGAGACCGTGCATGGTGGTGACGAATCGTGGCCGCGCGGCTGCGGGCATCGCACGGATCGCCCACAGGCCAAGCCACGCAGGAAGCCGCGAGCGCGCGTGCACGATGTCGGCGCCGACATCGGCGAACAACCGGCGCAGTGTGATCACATGGCGCAACGTCACCAGTGATTTGCGACCGATGTCGAGCGTGACGTGCTCCGCGCCCGTCGCCCGCAACGCCGGCTCCAGCCGCCCGCCCGCCGACACCACCACGGCACGGTGGCCTGCGCGCACCAGTGCATCCGCGATCTCGAGGGTGGAACGTTCGACGCCGCCGGATTCCAGCGCCGGCAGCAGCTGGACGACGGTCAGGCGGCGCATGGGCGATGGGCCGCGCGCTTCGGCCGCATCAGGCGATCAGTCGGCCAGGACGAAATGCGAACCGCAGTACGGGCACTGCACATCCCCACCCGGCGCGTCTTCGATGGGCAGGTAGACGCGCGGGTGCGAATTCCACAGCGCCATCGACGGCAGCGGGCAGCTCAGCGGCAGGTCGGCGCGCGAGACGGTGTAGCGCTTCTCGGCGTTGGCGGGCGCGGTGGCGGTCTGGGTCATGGCAATGCGGGACGTGCTGGAACGAGGCGGCCAGTCTACCAGCCGGTACCGTGACGGCCCAAGGAAGGGGTTCCCATGACGGAAAACGCCGCCCGGCGCGAGCGGGGCGGCGTTTCCGGCAGCATCCGGCCGGCGCGCGAAGGCCGGGGAAGGCGTGCTTACTTCTTGGCGTCGGCCGTGGCTTCGGTGGTGATCTTCAGCGTCACTTCGTCGCTGACCATCGGGGCGTACGCGCCCACGCCGAAGTCGCTGCGCTTCACGGTGGCGGTGGCATCGAAGCCGATCGCCGGCACCTTCTTCATCGGGTGCTCGCCGGCCTTGTTGAGGGTCACGTCCAGCACCACCGGCTTGGTGATGCCCTTGATGGTCAGGTCACCGGTGACCTTCAGCTTGCCTTCCCCGGCCGCTTCCACCTGGGTGCTCTTGAAGGTGGCGGACGGGTACTTGGCGGCGTCGAACCACTTGTCGCTGGTCAGGTGCTCGTAGAACTGGTCGGCCAGCGCGCTCAGGCCGCTCAGCGGCAGGGTGACCTGGACGCTGGACGCGGAAACCTTGTCGGCGTCGTACACCAGGGTGCCGTCGGCCTGGCCGAAGTTGGCGCTCGGGTTGGAAAAACCGAAATGGTTCCAGGTCGCCAGCACGTTGGTGTGGCCGGGGTCGATCTTGTAGGTGACCGGCGCGGCGAAGGCGGAGCCGGCGAAGGCAAACAGGGCAGCAACGAGCAGGGTCTTGCGCATGGGATATCTCCGGGGTGGTGGGGTGTCAGAGGATGCGCGCGGCTTCGTCGAAGCCCAGGCGCGGGGAACGCGGGAAAATGCTGGCCGGGTCGCCATGGCCCAGGTTGACCAGGATGTCGGACTTGATCGCGGTGCCGGCGAAGAAGGCCTCGTCGACCTTCGCGGCGTTGAAGCCGGTCATCGGACCGGCATCCAGGCCGAGCGCGCGCGCGGCGACGATCAGGTAGCCCGCCTGCAGGCTGGCATTGCGCAGCGCGGGCTTGAAGCGGTTCTCGCGCGGGCCGTCGAACCAGGCCTTGGCATCGGTATGCGGGAACAGGAACGGCAGCTTCTCGTGGAAGTCCTCGTCGCGGCCGATGATGACGGTCACCGGGGCGGCCATGGTCTTGGCGTAGTTGCCCTCGTCCAGCGCGGGGCCCAGCTTGGCCTTGGCTTCGGCCGACTTCACGAACACGAAGCGTGCCGGCGTGGTGTTGGCCTGGGTGGGACCGAACTTCAGCAGGTCGTACAGCTGGCGCAGCGTGTCGTCGCTGACGTCACCGCCGAACGCGTTGTAGGTGCGGGCGGTGCGGAACAACTGGTCGAGCGAAGCGGCGTCGAGAACGTGGGGCATGGCATACCTGTCGCGAAGAGGGAAACAGCATCCGCAGCGGCCGGCCTGGGCCGGCGGATCGGACGGGCAGTGTAGGGTGTCCTGACTATGGCAACATCCAACCGACCCGGAACGGATTGTTTTAACCAGTGGAACGAACGAGCCCTCCCACGACCGATTCGGCGCGCCCCTGGACCCTGACCGATGGCCACGCCGGCAATGTGCGGCAGGCCCGGGCGTTGATGAAGGAGCTGGATGCCGGTGAAGCGTGCGAGTGGGTGCTGCAACCGCGTGCGCCGTGGCGCTGGGCGGCCCCTCGCCTCTGGCCCGGATCCGCGCAGGCCTTCGGAAGCGCTTTCGCCGCTGCCCTACGCACCCCCCCTCCGCTGGCCGTCGGCTGTGGCCGGCAGGCTGCGCTGGCGACGCGGCTGCTGCGCGGGCGCGGCAGCAAGGCGGTGCAGATCCTTGCCCCTCGCATCGACCCCATGCACTGGGACGTGGTCATCGCGCCGGCACATGACGGCCTGCATGGCCGCAACGTCATCACCCTGACAGGCAGCCTGAACCCGGTCGACGATGCCTGGCTGGCGGACGCGCGCCTGCAGTTCGCGACCTTCGCCCAGCTGCCATCGCCGCGCACCGCCGTATTGCTGGGCGGCGACAGCGCGCATGCGCGCTTCGACCCTGCGGACTTCCTGGCGTTGGCCGCGGACCTGGACGCGGTGCTGGCGCGCGAGGGCGGCAGCGTGCTGGTGACCACCTCGCGGCGCACGCCGCGCCAGGTGATCGACGCAGTGCGCCAACGCTATGCAGCCACGCCCGGCATTGTCTGGTGCGGCGAACACGATGGCCCGAACCCCTACCCCGGCCTGCTGGCCTGGGCCGACCGCATCGTCTGCACGCCGGACTCGGTCAACATGCTGTCCGAAGCCTGTGCGACCAGGGTGCCCGTGCACGTCTTCGATCCCCACCGCGTCAGTGGCCGGCCGCGCCGGTTCCTGGACGCCCTGCTGCAACGCGGGCGCATCCGCGTGATGGATGGCGCAATGCAGGCCTTCGATGTCGAACCACTGCGGGAAACAGCGCGCGTGGCTGCGGCACTCCGCGACCGCCTCGCGCCCTGACGTCAACGGCGCGCTTCCGTCGCCATCCGCACCGCCAGCGCCGCCAGCACCGTGCCCATCAGCCAGCGCTGGGCCGTGGCCCAGAAGGGCCGCTGCGCCAGAAAGGCGGCAACACTGCCCGCGAATACCGCAATCAGCGCATTGACGACCAGGCTGACGAGGATCTGCACCGAACCCAGCGCGAGCGACTGCGCCAGCACGCCACCGCGCGCAGGGTCGATGAACTGCGGCAGCAGCGACAGGTAGAGCACGGCGATCTTGGGATTCAGCAGATTGGTCAGCAGTCCCATCAGGAACAGCTTGCGTGGGCCATCGGCCGGCAGGTCGCGCACCTGCAGTGGCGAACGGCCACCGGGTCGCACCGCCTGCCAGGCCAGGTAGAGCAGGTAGGCTGCGCCGGTGATGCGCAGCGCGTCGTACGCATAGGGCACCGTCATCAGCAACGCCGTGATGCCGAAGGCAGCGCACAGCATGTAGACCACGAATCCGGCGGCAACACCGCCCAGCGATATCAGTCCGGCACGCGTGCCCTGGCTGATCGAGCGCGACACCAGATAGATCATGTTCGGCCCCGGTGTCAGGACCATGCCGAGCGCGATCAGTGCGAATGCGAGTAGCGGGGAAGCGTCGGGCACGCAGCATCTCCTGGTGGAGGAAAGGATGCCCAGGCGCGCGGCGGCGATGCCCGCGCTTCCCGAGGGTGCTCCCTCCAGGCGCCAGTCACGCGGGGGTGCAGGTTAGCGGCGGACGCGCGCGACAGGCAAGCGCCCTTCACGGGGCGAACACCAGTCCATGCGCCTCCGCCGTACGGACGACCAGCGCGCGGGCGGTCGCCAGCGCGGCATTCTCGACCACCAGTCGCGGCCGCCGGTCCAGCGTGCAGGCCAGCCCTTCGGCCACGAAGGTGGCATGCACCCGGCAGAGTGCCTCGGCTTCCTCGGGCGGCAGCACGCCGGCCTCCGCCATCGCGATGATCAATCCGCTGCTGTCGCGCGGTGCGAGCAACGCCGGGTGCGTGGCGGAGTCGCGCAGCACCAGGTACTGCAGCAGGAATTCCAGATCCACCAGCCCGCCCGCGCCCTGCTTCAGGTCGAAGCGCGCGGCATCGCTGCGGTCCAGTTCGCCGCGCATGCGTGCGCGCATGTGGATCACGTCGTCCCGGAGCTTCGCGGCATCGCGCCGAGAGGACAGCGTTTGCGCACGGATACGTTCGAACGCCGCCAGCAGGCCGGCATCGCCGGCGATGCCCCGGGCACGCACCAGGGCCTGGTGCTCCCAGGTCCAGGCGCGCTCGCGCTGGTAATCGCCGAAGCTGGCCAGCGACGAGACCAGCAGACCCTTGGCGCCGTCGGGGCGGAGGCGTACGTCCACATCGTAGAGGCGTCCCGCCGCCGTCACTGCGCCCAGCAGGGCGACGATCTTCTGCGCGAGGCGCGCATACCAGCGACCCGCCTCCAATGGCCGCGCGCCATCGGATTCGGCATCGGCGGGCGCATCGAAGAGGAACACCAGGTCCAGGTCCGAACCGAAACCGAGCTCCTCGCCGCCCAGGCTGCCGTAACCGATCACCGCGAACCGGCCGCCTGCGACACCGCCATGTGCCGACGCGACATCGCGCGCGGCGACCTGCACGACGACCCGGACGACCTCGTCGGCCAGCCACGCCAACTGGCGCACGCTGTCGCGCGCCGCCTGGCGACCATCGAGCGCGGCCAGCGCCACGCGGAAGCTCAGCGCGAGCCGCCGCTCGTTCACGACACGCAGGCAGGTTTCCGGGTCGTCCTCCACCAGCGCCGCTTCGCACTCCATGCGCAGTTCGTCGCGATCGGGCATCGGGCCGGAGACGCGGGTGTCGAGCAGTTCGTCGAGCAGCAAGGGGTACTGCGCCAGCCGCTCGGACAGCAGCGCGCTGCGCGCCAGCACGTTGACCAGCCGCGCCAGTGCGCTGGGCTGTTCGTCGAGCAGCGCGAGATAGCTGGCGCGGCGCAGGATCGCCTGCAGCAGCGACAACACGCGCCGCAATGCCGCATCCGGTTGCGACGATCGTGCGCAGGCGTCGAGCAAGGCCGGCAGTACGCGATCTAGCCGCGCACGCGAACCATCGGACAGCGCGCGCACGCCACTGAACTGGGCGAACTCGCGCAGCGCACCGTCGGCGCTGCCCGCGTCGGCGAACCCGGATGCGGCCAGCGTCTGGACATCGCCCCCATCGGGCAGCGCGCGCCAGTACAGCGCCAGCGCATCCGGCGCGGCATCGCGCTGGCGCGGTGCGAGCAGTTCGGCGAACTCGGCCGACACCCGCGCACGCTGCAGGTCCAGTGCGACGCGCAACGCATCCCAGTCCGGACAGTCCAGGCCACGCGCGATGCGGTGGCGGTCCATCGCGTCCTCCGGCAGCGCATGCGTCTGCGCATCGCGCAGCATCTGCAGGCGATTCTCCAGCCGGCGCAGGAAACGGTAGGCCTGCGCCAGCGCATCGCCCTCCTCTTCGGACATCTGCCGCGTGGCGACCAGCGCGGGCAAGGCCATGCGCAGCCTCCGCTCGCGCAGCGCGGCTTCGCGCCCACCGCGGATCAGCTGCAACGCCTGCACCAGGAACTCGATCTCGCGGATGCCGCCGGGTCCGCGCTTGATGTCATCGGCCAACTCGCGGCGCGCGACTTCGGCGGCGATCGCCGCCTTCATCTCGCGCAGCCCGTCGAGCGCCGTGTAGTCCAGGTAGCGCCGATAGACGAACGGGCGCAGCGATTCCAGCCAGCGCTCGCCCGCCTCGATGTCACCGGCCACGGCGCGCGCTTTCAGCCACGCATAGCGCTCCCAGTCGCGGCCTTCGCGCTGGAAATACTGATCCATGCCGGCGAACGACAGCGCCACCCGCCCGGCGTTGCCGAACGGCCGCAGGCGCAGGTCGACGCGATGGCAGAAGCCATCGACGGTGGGCTCGTCCAGCAACTTCGCCAACCGCTGGCCCAGCCGCATGAAGTAGTCCTCGGCCGCGAGCGATCGCGCACCGTCCGACTCGCCGCCCTGCGGATACGCGTAGACCAGGTCGATGTCCGACGAGAAGTTCAGTTCGCCACCGCCCAGCTTGCCCAGCCCGAACACGACCAGCCGCTGCACGCTGCCGTCGCGTGCGCGCACGACGCCATGGCGTTGCGCGAACTCGGCTTCCAATGCCTCCAGCGCGGTCTGCAGGCAGACTTCGGCCAATCGCGTGGTGCCCGCGAGCGTGTCGTCCACCGTATCGAGGCCATGCACATCGCGCCACACCAGACGCGTGGATTCGGCGGTGCGGTAGCGACGCAGCAACTCGGGCCATTGCACGGCGTTGTCCGCCACCAGCGCAGGCACTGGCCACGGTGCGGCGCCATCGTCGTGCAGCAGTGCCGCCAGCAGGTCGGGCTGCCGGCGCAGCGTTTCCAATGCGAAGTCGCTGGTCGCGATCACGCGCGACACACGATCGACATTGCGCGCGTCGCCGAGCAGGGCATCCAGGTCCGGCGACGCGGTGCGCAGGCGCGCCAATCCGCGTTCGGTCAGTGCTTCAAGCTCGGCATCGAGGGAGAGGGGCGCGTCGTTCATCGCGGCCGATTGTGGCATGGGCCAACGACTGTTGTAGGAGCGACGTCAGTCGCGACCGCGGACCACGACTCGGCATTGCACCCTGGTCAGGACGCTTCATGTCAGGGGGCATGCTTTGCACTCCTTCCACGCTCGCTGGCGAGCCGGCCGTGCGGTCGCGACTGACGTCGCTCCTACAACAAGCGGATTACGCTGCCTGCGACAGGTCCGGCAGCGCGGCTTCGTGCTGCAGCGACAGGCCGAACTGGTCCGCCATGTGCTTCAGCAATACCGGCTTCACCTGGTCCATGCCGGTAGGGCCGCCGAGGTCGGCGAGCGAAACCACCTGCAGGCCCTGGTAGCCGCAGGGGTTGATGCGGCGGAACGGTTCCAGGTCCATCGCGATATTGAACGCGAGGCCATGAAACGTGCAGCCGCGCCGCACGCGGATGCCGAGCGCACCGATCTTGGCACCGGCCACGTACACGCCGGGGGCGCCGTCCTTGCGCTCGGCATGGAGGTTCCATTCGGCCAGCGTGTCGATCATCGCCTGCTCGATCTTGCAGACGTAGTCGCGCACGCCCACCTTCAGGCGCTTCAGGTCGAACAGCGGGTACGCAACGATCTGGCCGGGGCCGTGGTAGGTCACCTGGCCGCCGCGGTCGACGTGGATGACGGGAATGTCGCCCGCCGCCAGCACGTGCTCGGGCTTGCCGGCCTGGCCGAGGGTGAACACCGGGTCGTGTTCGACCAGCCACAGTTCGTCGCGGGTGGTATCGGTCCGCGCGTCGGTGAAGCGCTGCATGGCGCGCCACACCGGCTCATACGGTTGCCGTCCCAGTTCGCGGACGACGCAGGGCGACGTCACAGCGTCCACTTCACTTCGGGATGCCCGCGCAACGCTTCATGGGCGGCGTCGTACTGCGCACGGTCATTGGCCTGGAAGCGGATGCGCACGGATACGTACTTGCCGTTGGCCGAGTGCTTCCAGGTGATGTCTTCATGCACCACCGGCACGCCGGAGGCTTCCAGCAGACGGGGCAGTTCGGTCTCCAGGCCGGTGCCGGCGGTGCCCATGGCGCTGAGCTCGAAGGTGCCGGGGAACTGGAAGCCGTGGTCGGGGTTGTCGGATTTGATTTCCATGCGGGAATTATTGGGATGGCGGGCGGGAAAGCCAAGCCGTGGGCATCCCGGAACGAGGAAGGGCCGCTTTCGCGGCCCTTCGTGCACATCCGGCAGGCGGTTCAGCGCGCCAGCTGCACCAGGCTGGACGACACCCACCCCTTGTTGCCCAGTTCGTCTTCCACTTCCCACATCATCCCGTCCTTGTTGCCGGTGGGGTACAGCAGCATGCCCGGGTCGAGGTCGCGCACGGCCTTGCCGGTGCCCTTGGGATTGGCGAACAGGCGACCCGGCTTGGTCATTTCCACTGCCTGCTGGGCGTTGGAAGCGGACGCATTGCCGGACAGGCCGCCCAGCTCGGTTACCAGGTTGGTGTACGCCTGCAGGTAGGCCAGCGTGATCACCTGGCCGATCTCGGTGTTGGCGTAGCCGCTGGCACCGCCGCCGCCCCAGTGGCTGCCCGTGAACAGGCTGCCACCCGCACCCCAGCCGATGTCGGTCTTCTTCGCGCTGCCTTCGGCCATGGCGACCTGCTCGGAGGAGCGCACGTCGGTGACCGTCAGCACCACGTCGGCGGTCTTCTTCTTGAAATCCAGGCCGCCCACGGCGCGGCCGAGGTTGCCTCCCACCAGACCCCCGAGCAGGCCACTGATCGCGTTGCCGCCGGCATTGCTGTTCTGCGAGATCAGGTCGGGCACCAGCACGTAGTCGGCGGCGCGGATCTGGCCCTTGCCGATGTTGGAGCGGTTGCGCAGCTCGCCGCTGGCCGCCAGGTCGCGCTCGGCCATCGCGGCGCCCATGCCCACGCCGCGATCGACGAGGGTGAAGCAGCGCGACTTGTTGACGAAGACCTTGATCAGCTTCGATGGCGCCGGCAGTTGCTGGCCGCTCCACCAGTTCACGCCGTCCTCCGGTTCGATCACCGAGATCGAACCCAGCGGCTTGCTGCAGGTCGGGATCTCGGCCATCTGCTGCTTGCGCTGGTCCTGCGCGCTCTGCCGCTGCGCGAAGGCAGGCAGCGTGGCGGCGATGGCCAGCATGCCCACCGCGATGCGGAGCGTGTTGTTCGTTCCCCTGTTCACTCGTCTATCTCCTTGAAAGGTTGTCGCCCCATGCGAGGGCATTCCGTCGATGCAGGGGCGCCACGGCACGTGTGCCGTTGTCCCCGTCCTCGATGATAGGCCATGGCGGCCATGTTCCCCGGTAGGCACGAGAAATGTGACTGGCTGCGGCCAGCCGCGCGGCGTGATGGCCGATGCGCGCCTTGCGCCATAATCCGCTCCCCTCCCGCGAGTCCGGCCGTGTCCTACCTGCTCATCAGCGTCGTCTGCAGCGTCCTGGTCTCGGTGCTGCTCAAGCTGATGCAGCGGCGTGGCATCGATATCGCCCAGGGCATCACCTGGAACTACCTGGCCGCGTCGTTGTTGTGCTTCGCGCTGCTGGACCCGCCGCTGGCAGCCCTGTCGCGTGCCGGCGCGCCGCACGTGGAACTGGCCCTGCTGGCCCTGTTGCTGCCCGGCATCTTCCTGGCGCTGTCGGCGTCCGTGCGCGCCGCGGGCATCGTGCGCACCGACGTGGCGCAACGGATGTCGCTGGTGCTGTCGCTGTTGGCGGCGTTCCTGTGGTTCGGCGAACGCGTGGACAGCCTGAGGATCATCGGCCTCGTCCTCGGCGTGGCGGCCATCGTCATGCTGGTGCTGCGCCCGCGACACGGGCCGGCCAACGATGCAGACGCGGGCTGGACCGGCTGGGCGCTGCCGCTTCTCGTGCTGATGGGCTACGCGAGCGTCGACGTGCTGTTGAAGCGTCTTTCCGCAGCGGGCACGCCGTTTGCCGCCTCGCTGCAGGTGGCTTTCGTCGCGGCTTTCGTGGTGATGCTGACCGTGCAGATGCTGCGTGCCTGGCGTGGGCGGATCGCGCTGACCGGTGCTGCGCTTGCCAGCGGCCTGCTGCTGGGCACACTGAACTTCGCCAACATCCTGTTCTACGTGAAGGCCCACCGCGCATTGCCGGAGAACCCGGCGGTGGTGTTCTCGATGATGAACATCGGCGTGGTGCTGCTGGGCACGCTGGTGGGCACGCTCGGTTTCGGCGAACGTCTGAGCCGCCTCAATCTACTGGCCATCCCGCTGGCCATCCTGGCGATAGGCTTGATCGCCGCAGGCATGCGCTGAGCGGAAAATGAAGAAGCCGGCTTCCGCCGGCTTCTTCGTCGTCATGGCGCGTGGCGGATCACTCCGACTCCCACCACATCCAGAAGGCGTCCCACAGGCGCTTGAAGAAGCCGGCTTCCTCGATGGCGGTGATCGCCACCAGCGGCGACTGCGCGACCACCTTGCCGTCCAGCGTGACTTTCACCGTGCCGATGGCCTGGCCTGCGGTGATCGGCGCCACCAGCGTCTTCGGCACGTCCATGGTCGGCTTCAGGTCGTCGTAGCGTCCCCGCGGCACGCTGACCAGCATCGGCTGCGCCACACCCAGCTGCACGTCCTTGGTCTTGCCCTTCCACACGCGCTGGGTGGCGATGGCCTTCCCGGGCTCGTACAGGCGGTGCGTCTCGTAGAAGCGGAAGCCCCAGTTCAACAGCGCCAGGCTGTCGTCGGCGCGCTGCTTCTCGGACGTGGAACCCATCACCACCGCGATCAGGCGCTGGTCGCCGCGCTTGGCCGAGCTCATCAGGCAGTAGCCGGCAGCGGAATGGTGGCCGGTCTTGATGCCGTCGACACTGGGGTCGCGCCACAGCAGCAGATTGCGGTTCGGCTGGGTGATGGCGCCAACCGTGAATTCCTTGATCTTGTTGAAGGCGTACTGCTCGGGGTATTCGCGGATCAGCGCGCGCCCCAGCAGGGCCAGATCGTACGCGGTGGAGTAGTGCTCCGGTGCCGACAGGCCATGCGCGTTGGCGAAATGCGAACCCTTCATGCCGATCTGCGCGGCGTAGTTGTTCATCAGTGCCGCGAAGGCTTCCTGGCTGCCGGCGGCATGTTCGGCCAGCGCGATGGCGGCGTCGTTGCCGGACTGGACGGCCATGCCGGTCTCCATGTCCAGCAACGATGCGGTCTTGTTGACGGCGAATCCGCTGTAGCTGCCATCAGTGCCGGCGCCGCCCTCGCGCCAGGCGCGCTCGCTCATCATCACCTGGTCGGTGGGCTTGATCTTGCCGTTCTTCTGTTCGGCCGCCAGCACGTACGAAGTCATGACCTTGGTGATGCTGGCCGGTTCGACGCGCTCGTTGTAGTTCTCGCCCGCCAATACCTGGCCGGTGATGTAGTCCATCAGCACCCAGGCAGTAGCGGTGGGCGTGGGCGCGGGCGGGATGGCCACGGCGGCGGACGCCGGTGCGGCGGAGGGTTGCGGGGTCGGCGCCGGGGTCTGGGCGATGGCCAGGCCCATGGCGGTGGTCGCGAGCGCGGCAAGGACGAAACGGAACTTCATCGGCGGAAAACTCCTGGCGAGGCCGTGGGCCTGACGATTCAAGGCGATCATTGTAGGGAGGCCGGCCGCGGGTTGGGTTGGAAAGACGTAAAAACCGGCGAACAGGCGGCTTGCAGGGTTACTCGCGGACCACCTGCGGGCGGTCGAAACCCAGGCTCGCGATCCGGCCGGCGAGGACCTCCGCCGTGGCGACATCGGGTGCGCCCACGCGCAGGCGCCACAGCGTGCGGCCCTGGCCGGGGACGTCGCTGAGCCGCGCATCGACGATGCCGGCCGCCGCGAGACGTGCCAGTGCCCGGTCCGCGTTGTCGCGGCTCGAGAAGCTGGCGACCTGCAGTTGCAGGGCGGAAGGCGGTGATGCCGATTCCGCGGCGGCACCAGATGGTGCTGTCGCGGCCTGTACCGGCTGCGGCGGCGGCGCGACGCTGGAAACCGGGGATGCAACCGGTGCCCCGGGCTTGCCGGACGCCACGCGCACGCCGTTGGCCTTCATCCACGCTTCGAAGCCGGCCGCACTCGGCGCATCACCCGGCTTGGCAGGCACGTGGTAGCGCGCGGTGTCCTGCGGCAAACGTCCGACCAGGTGATCCATCGCGGAAGGCGCGGGCGCGGTGGCCAGCGTGCTGTCGTCCGGCGTCAATGCGCGCACCTCGACACGTCCGGTGCCGCGCTGGGTGATGCCCAGGCGCACGGCCGCTGCATAGCTGAGGTCGATCACGCGGCCTTCGTGGAACGGCCCGCGATCGTTCACCCGCACCACCACCGACTTGCCGTTGTCCAGGTTGGTGACGCGGGCGAAGCTGGGCAGCGGCAGCGACTTGTGCGCCGCGCTGTAGGCGTACATGTCGTACACCTCCTGGTTGGAGGTGCGGCGGCCGTGGAACTTGTTGCCGTAGTACGACGCCGTGCCCTGCTCCACGTAGCCATCGACGCGGTCGAGCACCCGGTACTGCTTGCCGAGCACCGAGTAGGGCGACTTGTTGCCCACGCGCGAGCGCGCCTCGGCGGTGACGACGGGTTCGCGGATGCAGTCCAGGTCCGGCACATGATCCGGCGTGGTATCCGACACGCCCGGCTTGTAGAGACCGCCTGCGGTGTAGTCGCCGCGCGTGGCCAGGTTTTCCTGGGCCGGGGCGTAACGCGAGCAGTCCTTGCCGGCGACGGTGGGCGAAGGCGCCGTTGGCGACGGCCGGACCGCACCGCCGGTTGCGGAAGGCGACGGGGACTTCTTCGGCGCCGTGCCGCACGCGGCCAGGGCCACTGCCAGCACGGGCAATGCCAGCCACTTCATGCCGACGGGATCTCTCGGCCCGCGATGGCCTGCGACAGCTGGTGCACGGCCATCGCGTACATCTTCGAATTGTTGTAGCGCGTGATCGCGTAGTAGTTCTGGAAGCCCAGCCAGTACTGCTTGCCGTCGGCGCCATCCAGCTGTACCAGCGTGGCGGTGGCGTCGGGGGCGACGGGATCGAGCGGGCGATAGCCCTTCTCCGCCAGCTGCGCCAGCGTGTAGTCGGGCGTCCACGTTTCCGGATTGAACTCGGCGAAGCCCGGCTGCAACTGCGCACGTGCGACCACTGCACCGCCCGGCACCCAGCCGCCGCGTTCGCCGCCCTTCTTGCGGAAGTAGTTGGCAATGGACGCGAAAATATCCGGATACGTGGTGAACAGGTCGCGACGACCGTCGCCGTTGCCATCCACCGCGAACTCGCGGTAGCTGGATGGCATGAACTGGCCCAGCCCCATCGCGCCGGCATAGCTGCCGGTCAGCGAGGCGATGTCGAGCTTCTCCTCGCGACCCAGCGCGAACAGCTGCGCCAGTTCGTCGCGGAAGAACTGCTCGCGACGGTGTTCATAGGCCGCGCGCTCGGGATTGCCGCTGCGCGGATAGCGGAATGCCAGCGTGTACAGCGCATCCAGCACCTTGTGGCGACCGGTGAAACCGCCGTAGTTGGTCTCCACGCCGATGATCGACACGATCACTTCGGCAGGCACGCCGTATTGCTGTTCGACGCGGGCCAGTTCGTCGCGGTGCTCGGCGATGAACGTGCGGCCACCGTCGATGCGCGTCTGGGTGAGGAAGCCCACCCGGTACTCGCTCCACGGCTTCACGCGTTCGGCAGGACGCGACATCGCGGCTACCACGCTGTCCAGGAACTGTGCCTTGGCCAGCGTGGCCTCGATCTCGGCGGGCGCGATGCCGTACTTCGCCGCGGTATCGCGCACGAACTGCGCGCGCGCGGTGGGAAAGTCGACCGGCTTCAGCACCTCGGCGGGCACCTCGGCGACGCGCTCGACCGAGGTTTCGGCGGGCGTCGTCGGAGCAGGAGCGGAGGGAGTCGCCGAAGAAGCCGGCGGCGGTTGCGGTGTGGCGCAGGACGCAAGGCCCAGCACCAGCAGAGAGGAAAGTGCGTGTCGCATCATCGGCGCGAGGGTAGCACGCGATTTTGCGTGCAGGGTGAACAGAGCACGTCGTGATGCGGCATCAATACCCGTGCACGGGCCGGTGTGCGCGCACCGCCATCACCAGTCCCAGGCCCGCGAGCAACGATACCGCGGACGTGCCACCGTAACTCAGCAGCGGCATCGGCACGCCGACCACAGGCAACAGGCCGGACACCATGCCGCCGTTGACGATGACGTAGACGAACAGCGCCATCCCCAGCGTACCGGCGAGCAGGCGCGAATACGTGTCGCGCGCGTCCATCGCAATCCACAGGCAGCGCCCCACCACGAACAGATAGAGCGCCAGCACCGTGGCCACGCCGGCCCAGCCGAATTCTTCGGACAGCACCGAAAAGATGAAGTCGGTGGTGTGCTCCGGCAGGTAATCCAGGTGCGACTGCGAGCCCTGCCCCCAGCCCTTGCCGGTCCAGCCGCCGCCGCCGATCGCGATCTTCGACTGCAGGATGTTCCAGCCCGCGCCGAGCGGATCGTTCTCGGGGTCGCGGAAGGTCAGGATGCGGTTCTGCTGGTATTCGCGCAGGAACGAGAACCACGAGATCGGCGCGAACATCACCAGGCCCACCGCCGTGCCGCCCAGCACGCCCGCCGTGATGAACCACCACCACGACAGCCCCGCGAGGTACAGGCCGAACACGCCGCTCGCAGCGACCAGCATCGCCGTGCCGAAGTCCGGCTGCATCAGGATCAGGCCGGTCGGCAACCCGATCAGCAGCGCCGACACGAAGGTCGTTCGCCAGCCCGGTGGCAGCGGCTCGCGATGCAGGTACCACGCCAGCATCATCGGCAACGCGATCTTCAACAGTTCGGAGGGCTGCAGGTAGAAGACCTTCAGGTCGATCCAGTGCGCACCGTGCTTGCCCGTGCCGATGAACAGCACCAGCACCAGCGGCACCAGCGCCACCGCGAACACGCCGGGTGTCCACGCGCGCAACCGCACCGGCGTGACGCGCGACAGTGCCCACATGGCGGCCAGGCCGACGCCGAAGCGCACGCCCTGCGCCAGCATCAGGCGCGCACCCAACGCTTCGCCACCGGCGCTGTACAGCACCGCCAGGCCGATCGCCATCAAGGCGACCAGCGCACCCAGCAACGGCCAATCGAGCGTGCGCAGCAGATGGCGCAGCAGGTCGAAGCCCCAGCGCAGCAGGTCGGTCATGCTGGACGCCTTTCCGTCGACACCGCTTCAAGCCCCTCTCCCGCCGGGAGAGGGGTTGGGGTGAGGGTCGGGACAGGCGCGGCGGCGTGCATGCGCGAAAGAACGGGTGCGAGCGCGGCCACCCCGTGAAGGTCTCCCCCCATCCGGTCTTCGCCGATCCTTACCCCTCTCCTGGCGGGAGAGGGGCTTTGAGCGGGCGCTCCCGCCGGCGGCGACACCGGTGAAGGGGGCACCGCGGGCGTGGCCTGCGGCACGGGTGGGCTCGGTGAAGCGTTGCCGTTCCCCGTTCCCGGTTCCCCGCCCTCCACCGCTTCCTTCTCCGGCATCTTCCCCAGCAGGTACGCATCGAAGATCTTGCGCGCCATCGGTCCCGCCGTGCTGCCGCCGTAGCCGCCACCTTCCACCGCGATGGCGATGGCGATCGTGGGGTTGTCGGCCGGTGCGAAGCCGACGAACAGCGAGCGATGGCGCAGGTGCATCGGCAGGCTGCGCGGATCGACGGCGGCAGTACCGCGACGGCTGATCACCTGCGCGGTGCCGGTCTTGCCGGCCATGAGGTAAGACGCACCCTGGGCCACGCGCCAGCCCGTGCCGCCCGGCTGCATGGTGTCCTGCATGCCGAGCCGCACCACTTCCACGTTCGCCGGGTTGGGACTGATGGCGATGGGCGCAGGCTGCGGCGTCGGTTCCCATGGCCGATCGAAGCCCACGCGCGTCTGTCTGACCAGGTGCGGCCGCCGCATCTGCCCGCTGGCGATGCCGGCCGTGGCCCGCACCAGTTGCAGCGGCGTGACCTTCCAGTCGCCCTGCCCGATGGCGACGTTCACCGTGTCGCCCGGATACCAGCGCTCCTTGCGCGCCTTGAGCTTGGCCTGCGGCGACGGCAGGATCCCGCCGATCTCGCCGCGCAGGTCAATGCCCGTGGGTTCGCCGAACCCGTAATGCTCCATGTACCGGTCGAACTGTTCGATGCCCAGATCCAGCGCGAGACGGTAGTAGTACGTATTGACGGATTGCGAGATCGACTTGCGCAGATCGGTCACCCCGTGGCCGCGCCGGCTCGCGTCGCCCCAGCCGCGACTCGTACCGGGCAGGTAGAACATGCCCGTGGAGACCACGGTGTCCTCCGGCTTGCGCTTGCCGCTGTCCAGGCCGGCCAGCGCGATCAGCGGCTTCAGCGTGGAACCCGGCGCCACGCCGCCCAGCACCAGCCGGTTGAACTGCGGCCGCGACGGATTCTCGTTGAGCGCCCTGAAATCCTTGCTGGAGATACCGTTGACGAACAGGTTGGGGTCGTAGCTGGGCAGGCTGACCATCGCCAGCACCTCGCCCGTGCGCGGATCGACCGCGATGGCCGACCCTTCCAGCTCGCCGAACGAATCGACGATGGCCTGCTGCAGCGTCGCATCCACGCTCAGGCGCAGGTCGGTGCCCGCCTGCGCCGGCACGCGGCCGACCACGCGCAGCGCGCGCCCTTCCACGTTGGTCTCGACCTTCTCGTAGCCGATCTTCCCGCGCAACTGCTCGTCGTAGTAGCGCTCCAGGCCGGTCTTGCCGATGTGGGTCAGGGCGGAATTGATCTCGCCGAGTTGCTCGAGGTCCTTCTCGTCCACGCGGCCGACATAGCCGACGATGTGCGCGAACAGGTCGCCGTAGGGATAGCGCCGGGTCAGGTACGGCACCAGCTCGACGCCCGGATAACGCCAGCGGTCCACCGCGAAGCGCGCCATTTCCTCCTCGCCCACGCGCAGCTTGAGCGTGATCGGGCGGAACCCGCGCGTGGTCTTGCGGGTGGCCTCGAAGCGTTCGATGTCTTCGGGCGAGAGTTCGATGATCCTGCCGAGCTCGGCCACCAGCTTCGCCGGTTCCTTCACCTTGTCCGGGGTGACATCGAGCCGGAACGCCGGCACGTTTTCCGCCAGCAGCAGTCCGTTGCGGTCGTAGATGGCGCCGCGGCCGGGCACGACGGGGCGCGGACGGATGCGGTTGGCTTCCGAGCGCGTGGCGTAGTCGTCATGGTCGACCACCTGCAGCTTGAAGTACCAGGCACCCAGGCCGATCAGGCACAGCGCCACCACCACGAAGCCCGTCACCGCGCGCCGACGGAACTGGTCGGCTTCGGCATGCGGGTTCTTGCTGCGCCGGCGCGGCCCGATCATCGCTCAGCCCCGCTTGCGGCGACCCAGCCGCAGCGCGTCCATCAGCACGAACAGCGGCGGCCACAGCAACATGCCCAGCAGCGGCGCCCACCAGTATTCCCACGGGAGCGTCGGTTCGCCCAACGCCAGGTGCACCACCGTGGTCACGATGCGATCGTTGAGCAGCAGGCCACCGATGGCCAGCGCCTGCTGCGACATCGGGAAGAAACGCAACCGCGCGCGGAAGCGCTGCAGGATGAACGCCATGATGAGCAGCCGCAGCGCCTGTTCGCCCAGCAGAGTCCCGAACATCAGGTCGGCGACCAGGCCGATGGCGACGGCGAAACCGAGGCCAGCACTGTCCGGCGCCTCGATCACCCAGTAGGCCACGATCAGCGCCAGCCAGTAGGGACGCAGCGGCTGCAGCAGGTCGGGCAACGGCAGCAGGCCCAGCAGCAGGGCGATGACAATGCTCACCGGCATCAGCCAGCCCGCACGCGAGCGACTCATCGTTGCGGCTCCTGCGCGGTCGGACGGGATGACGAACGCTCAACGCTGCGGTTGAGCCCCTCTCCCACCGGGAGCGGGGTTGGGGTGAGGGTCGGGACGTTCGCAGTGTTCGGCGCTCGCGGAGAAACCGTCGCGGGCGCGGCAGAGGCTTGTTCGGCGGCGCCTACACTGCCTTCGTTGCCCCTCACCCCAACCCCTCTCCCCCCGGGAGACGGGCTTTGGGTCGCGGGTGCGGACGCCGGCACGCCTTCGGGCTGGGTCGCGCCTTCCACGGGCGACGACGCTTCGGGCAGGAACCGCGCCGGATCGGCCGGCGGCAACGGCTGTGGCGGTGCGGACTTCAGCAGCAGCACGTCGCGGCCGCGGTCCAGGCGTGCGGCCGGCGTGACGTCGCCGATCAGGAACGCGTGGCTGTCATCCGGACGCAGGGCCGAAATCGTGCCGACCGGGAACCCGGCCGGGAAGCGGCCGCCCAGGCCGGAGGTCACCAGCAGGTCGCCCACCTGCGCGCCACTGTTCAGCGGCACATCGGCCAGTTCCAGCAGATCGCTGCGGCCGCGCCCATAGACGATCAGCCGCACGCCGTTGCGCGCGATCACCACCGGCACCGCGTGGTCGGGATCGGTCAGCAACAGCACGGTGGCATGGGCAGGCGTGGTCTCGATGATCTGGCCCATCAGGCCGCCCGCGTCGATCACCGACTGGCCGACGGTAGCCCCTGCGCGGCTGCCCGCATCCAGCACCAGGCGCTGGCGGCCGGGTGCCAGGTCGATGTCCAGGATGGGGGCCAGTTGCACGTCCAGTCCGCGGGATGTCTTCACGCCCAGCAGCGCGCGCAACTGCGCGTTGTCGGCCGCCGCCGTCTGCAGACGGGCGAGCCGGGCGTTGGCGACCAGCGCATCGTTGCGCAGGCGTGCGTTCTCTTCCTGCAGCCCGCTGCGCGTCGCGGCATCGTCCTGTACGCGGGTGGTCACGCGGCCGGGCAGGCCAGCCAGCCACCACAATGGCTGCGTGACCACGTTGGCCTGCGCACGCACCTGCGACAGCCAGCCACCACGATGGTCCAGGATCACCAGCGCGATGGTCAGCGCCAGATAGCCCAGCAACCGGAGCGTGCTGGCGACTTCACCGGGGCGGGAGGCAACGGGGGGACCGGCGTAGGAAGGCATCAGGGCCGGGCGTCGGGAAGGGGGAATCGGGAATGGGAAAACGCGCGTGGACAGCGTCTCGAATCGTGCGCCTCCGGCAACGGCTGCGGAAGCGGACGCGGGCCGGGAAAACCAGGAACACGGACAGGCGACACGCCCATCCCCGACTCCCGGTTCCCCTTTCCGTTCTTCATTCCGGCGCGAAGAACTCGTTGCCGTGCATGTCCACCAGCTCCAGCGCACGACCGCCGCCGCGGGCCACGCAGGTCAGCGGGTCGTCGGCCACCTGCACGTGCAGGCCGGTCTCCTCGCTGATCAGGCGGTCGAGGTCGCGCAGCAGGGCGCCGCCGCCGGTCAGCACGATGCCGCGCTCGGCGACGTCGGCACACAGTTCCGGCGGGGTCTGCTCCAGCGCCAGCTTGACCGCGCTGACGATGCCGGACAGCGGCTCGTGCAGGGCTTCCAGCACTTCGTTGGAGTTGATCTTGATCATCTTCGGCACGCCCTCGGCGAGGTTGCGGCCGGAGATCTCCATCTCCTGCACCTCGGCCTGCGGGTAGGCGCAGCCGATCTCCAGCTTGATGCGCTCGGCCGTGGCCTCACCGATCAGCATGCCGTGGTTGCGGCGCACGTAGTTGGTGATGAACTCGTCGAAGCGGTCGCCGCCGATGCGGACCGACTGCGAATAGACGATGCCGTTCAGCGAGATCACCGCCACCTCGGTGGTGCCGCCGCCGATGTCGATGACCATCGAACCGCGCGCCTCGGTCACCGGCATGCCGGCACCGATCGCGGCCGCCATGGGCTCCTCGATCAGGTATACGTCACGCGCGCCGGCCTCTTCTGCCGACTCCTTGATGGCGCGGCGCTCCACCTGGGTGGAGCCTGCCGGCACGCACACCAGCACGCGCGGGCTGGGGCGCAGGAAGCGCGACTTGTGCACCTTCTTGATGAAGTACTTCAGCATCGCCTCGGTGTAGGTGAAGTCGGCGATCACGCCATCCTTCATCGGGCGGATGGTGGTGATGTGGCCCGGGGTACGGCCGAGCATCTGCTTGGCCTCCGCGCCGACCGCCGCGACCGAGCGCGAACCTCCGATGGCACGGTCCTGGCGCACCGCCACGACCGAGGGTTCGTTCAGCACGATGCCCTGCCCGCGCACGTAGATCAGGGTATTGGCCGTGCCCAGGTCGATGGACAGGTCGTTGGAGAACATGCCGCGGAGCTTCTTGAACATCGGGGGACGGGTTCCTGCTGGGGGCGGATCGCCTTGAAATGGCGATTTTTTGGGCAAAAAACGAAGTCAGCTAGCCTAACAATCCGGCATGGTGCGGGCAAGGAAAAATCTCGTGAATACACGGGGAAAACCGCTGTTCGCTGCGTCCGCCCGCACGCATGGTCCTGGCGACCGCGCGGCCGGCAGCGCCGGATCAAGGCTGGTCGGCACCGGCCCCAGCCGGTAACCTTCGCACCGGCGCACCGGGAATGGGGCGCACGTCCCGATTTTCCTGCGGCCCGGGACGGCCGCATCCGCCTCCAACCGAGTCTGCCGATGTCCGCACTGATCTGTGGTTCCCTTGCCTACGACACCATCATGGTGTTCCCGGACCAGTTCAAGAACCACATCCTGCCGGACAAGGTGCACATCCTGAACGTGTCGTTCCTGGTGCCGCGCATGCGCCGCGAATTCGGCGGCTGCGCGGGCAACATCGCCTACAACCTGAAGCTGCTGGGCGGGGATCCGATCCCGATGGCCACGGTGGGGCAGGATTTCGGCCCGTATCGCGAGCACTTCACCGAGCAGGGCATCCGCCTGGAGAAGGTGAAGGTGATCGACGAGCTGTTCACCCCGCAGGCGTTCATCACCACCGACCACGACAACAACCAGATCACCGCCTTCCATCCGGGCGCGATGATGCGCAGCTACGAGAACCACGTGAAGGACGTGGCCGGGGTGACCTTCGGTATCGTCAGCCCGGACGGACGCGAGGGCATGATCCAGAACGCGGCCGAGTTCGCGGAAGGCGGGATTCCCTTCATTTTCGACCCGGGCCAGGCCATGCCGCTGTTCAACGGCGAGGAACTGCGCAACTTCATCGAACTGGCGGACTATGTGACCGTCAACGATTACGAGTCCAACCTGCTGCAGGAACGCACCGGCTGGAACGAGGCCGACATCGTCAAGCGCGTGAAGGCTTACATCACCACCCGCGGCCCGCATGGCTCGCAGATCCATACGCCGGACAAGACCTACGACATCCCGCCGGCGCACGAGCGCCGCGTGACCGACCCCACCGGTTGTGGCGACGCCTTCCGCGCCGGCCTGATCTTCGGCATCGAGAAGGGCTACGACTGGCTGACCATCGGCCGCATGGGCAACCTGATGGGGGCCTTGAAGGTCGAGCACCCGGGCACCCAGAACCAGCGCTTCGACTACGACGAGTTCAACGAACAGTTCAAGCAGCAGTTCGGCTATTCGCTGTAACCGCAACCAGCGCAGCCCCGCTTCCCGCCGTGGCCTTGGCTGCGGCTGACACGCCTCCGGCCCGCCGGCACACTCGCGCTGCCGATGCGCAATGCGTAAGGTAAGACCGGGGGATGGCGCAGGCGCCGGTCCCCGCGCCGTCAGCAATCAGGCAGGGGCAGCATGGTCGGGCAGCAACGCCAACCCATTCCACGGGATCCAAGCGATCCCGTGCCCGCCATCGCCCTGTTCCGTCGGTTGTCATGCCAGGCCCTGCTGGTCGCCGTGGTGGTCTTCCTTGCCAGCGGCCTCGGCATCCTGACCCGTCCCGAGAAGCAGCTGGCCGCGTTCTGGCTGACCAATGCATTGCTGTTGGGGCTGTTCGCGCGCCGTCCGGCGCTGGCATCACCCGCCGGCTGGGCTGCGGCGGCGCTGGGCTATGTCGCGGCGGACCTGCTCACCGGCACCTCGCTGCCCACCACCGTGCGCCTGACGGCGGCAAACCTGGCGGGCGTACTGGCCGGGTATCTCGTGTTCCGGCACATCCGCGAGGAAGACCTCCGCCTGCAGCATCCGCTGTCCATGCTGTGGGTGCTGGCGGTATCGGCAACGGCGGCGGTGGGCGCGAGCCTGGTGGGCAGCCTGACCTCCCACGCGATGATGCGGATGGGCTTCCTGACCGCCAGCGGTTTCTGGTTTTCCGCCGAACTGGTCAGCTACGTCGCCGTCCTGCCGGTCGTCCTGCTGGCTCCCGCGCCCGGGCAAGCGCTTCGCGAACTCCGCGACGGACTGGACCGCGCACGCCAGCGGCCCCTGCTGCTGATGCCGCTCGTCGCGCTGGCGCTGACAATCCTGCTGGGCGTGGCCATCGGCGGCCCCGGCGCCATCGCGTTCCCGGTGCCGGCATTGCTGTGGTGCGCGTTGGCGTATCGGCTGTTCACCACGGCGGTGATCACGGCATTGCTGTGCATGTGGACACTGATCGCGATCGCGACGGGCCTGATCGATCTGCAACTGCAGGAGACCAGCGTGCAGCCGGTCATTTCGTTGCGCATGGGCATGGCCCTGCTGGCCGTGGCACCCCTCACGGTCGCCAGCGTCAACGCGATGCGCAACCGCCTGCTCGCCACCCTCAACCACACCGCCGACCACGATGCGCTGACCAGCGCATTGAACCGTCGCGCCTTCCTGCGCCGCGGCGGCGACCTGATGGCGCACGCCCATCGGCATGGCCAACCCGTTGCCGCGATGATGCTGGACATCGACCACTTCAAGTCGGTCAACGACCGATACGGGCACGCCGCGGGCGACACCGTGCTGGTGACTTTCGCGCAACGGATGCGCTCGCACCTGCGAGAAGACGGCCTGTTCGGTCGCCTGGGGGGCGAGGAGTTCGCCGTCCTGCTGCCGGGGGTCGACGCGGTGTCGGCCATCGCCGTGGCCGAGCGCCTGCGCGAACTCGCAGGCGAACCCATGCCGCTGGACGACGGACGCGTCCTCGACATCACGGTAAGCGTCGGCGTGTCCGCGCCCTCCAGTCCTGAGAGTGCCGATGCGCTGGAACGGCTACTCAGCCAGGCCGATGTGGCGCTCTATCGCGCCAAGGCGACGGGGCGCAACCGGGTGGTGGCGTAGCGCCGTCGGCCTCAGTCCCATCCCGGCATCTGGCTGCCGTCCAGGCCGCCCGTTTCGAACACGGCCTTGTGCGTGCCGCCATCCCTCACCGTGAACTCGATCTCCAGCACCTTCGTCTTGCGCGCGAGCCGCCACAGGGCCTTCTCGTCGTCGATGAACATCGCGGTGGCTTCATCGGTATCCGGACGGTTGGCCGACATGCGCCGGGGCGCCGCGCCGTCGGCGACCACGGACACCTGGCAGCGGCTGTAGCAGGCCCGGGCGAAGTCGCTCGCCTGCAGCACCAGGTAGCTGCTGCGCTTCCAGGTGGGATGGTCGCGGAACACCAGTTGCACCGGCTTGGCCCCGCTGCCGTCCACATCCACGGGCTCCTTGCTCAGCAGCGCGGCCGAACGCTGCGTGCCGCCGTCGGTGCCGACCTGCGAGTAATCCCACAGGGCTTCCATCCGGCGCTGCTCGCGCGCGGCTTCAGCCTTTCCCTTCACGTCATCCAGGCCCGGGCCGATGCGGGCAGCCGCCTCGCTCTGCGGATATTGGTCGAGCAGCGCCACGCCGTGGATGCGCGCCATGTCCCAGTCGCTGGAGGCTACGGCGCTGTCGTATTTCTTCGCCAGTTCGGCCGCCTGCTGCTCGACGGCGGCGGCCTGCGCTGCGGCGGCGGCGGCGCGTTCGGCTTCGCGATCGCCGCAGGCCGAGACGGCCAGGCAGGCGATCGCCAGCAGGAGGGACTTCATTGCGTGCTTCTTCATCGGGGTACGCCTCGCTGGATCAACAGGGCGACTGCGGCCGCCACCTCGTCGGGTTTTTCCATGATGGACATGTGGCCGCAACCATCGAGTGAAACCTGCATGGCCTGCGGCATCTTCGCGGCATACAGCGCCATCGCGCTGGGATCGATCACGCGGTCCTGCCGGCACCACAGCAGCAGCGCCGGCTGGCGGATCGCCGCAGCCGCTTCGCCGGGCAGGAAACGTTCGTCGCTGCGGCCGATCCGGTCCAGCACCTGCTGCTCGAATGGCGCCTGCGCGATACGCCAGTCGATCACCGCCCGCGATGCCGGCCACGGGATGGACGGCTGCACGCCGCGATCGTGGAAGACGGTATCAAGGTAGCGCTGCAGCGACGCGGCATCGTGGACGGCGAACGGATTCTGCCCGGCCAGCACCTCGATGCCGAAGCGGTTGTCGGCGAACCGCACGCCCGCCGCATCGATGAGGCCCACGCGCGCGACGAGTTCCGGATGCCGGGCCGACGTGATCGCCACGATGCCGCCGCCCATCGAATGGCCGAGCAGCACGATCGGGCTGCCATCGCGCCGGACCTGCGCCAGGAACGCCGACAGCCTCCCGGCCTGCGCGGAGAATCCGTAGTCGGCCCCGGCGACACGCTGGCTCTCGCCCCAGCCCGGCAGGTCGGGGATGACGAGCCGGTACCGGCCGCGCAGCCGCGCCGCGAGCGGATACCAGTTCTCCTTGCTGCCGGTGAAGCCATGCACCATGACCACCGTCGGGGCATCGTCCGACGCCGCTTCGCGCTCGTCGTAAGCCCAGCGGTGGTCGCCGATGACGATGCGTTTCTCGGACAGCCCGACCCACGCTCCCTGCAGGGCCATGACGGCACGCAGCGGCGCCATCGGGTCCCGCCATACCCACGCCACCAGTGCACAGACAAGAACGGCCGCCCCCAGGGCGACCGTCCGTGCGCGGGTCAGGCGGAGCGGCATGCCTTACGGGCCCGCCGGTGCCTTCGCCAGCGTCGCCTCGACCGAACCCGTCGTGATCGGGTGATAGCCCGGCCTGGCGCGCGCGAAGCTCTCGCGTGCGAAGGCCAGGCCGTCCGGTGTCTTCGCCAGTTCTTCGTAGATCGGCATGATCAGCTTGCGGCGACCGACGCGCTCGATGAACCTGGCGATCTCCGGACGCGCACCCACGTAGCCGCTGCGGATCGTCAGCGGATACCAGCGCATCGCGATCTCGCCATTGGCGGTACCCGTGAAGTGATACGCGTCGTCGAGCTGCTTGAGCTGCTCCACGGTCAGCTTGTCGCCCATGCCCTCGATGAAGTGCACCCACTGCTGGGTGATCCAGGTGCCGGTGACCTGCGGGTTCGGCAACTGGCCGCTTCCCTGCCAGGCGATGCGTGCGGTGTCGGTGCTGGAGAAGCCGCGCGACTGCACCTGCGGAGCGCGCGCCGGGATGCCCGGCGCATAGATCCATTCCTGGATCTCGGCATCGCTGACCAGGTTCGGATGCTTGTCGAACAGGTTCTTCTTCGCGTAGTCCAGGAACTGCTCGGTGGTGATGCTCTGGAAAGCGAAGTGATCGAAGTAGCCGCGCAGGAAGGCGTCGAACTCCTGCCGGCCGAAACGCTCCTCCAGCATCTGCAGGAACCAGGCGCCCTTGTCGTAGGACACGGCGCTGAGCGCGTCGTCGGCATCCAGCTTCGTGCCCGGCTTCACTGCCAGCGCCTGGGTGGCCTCCGGCATCGTGCCGATTTCCTTCTTCAGGCCGTTGCGCGCGATCGCGTATTCCATGCTGGCCTGTTCCTTGCCATACAGGGATTCGACGATGCGGTTCTCGACGTAACTGGTGAAGCCCTCGTTCAACCAGCCGTGTTTGGCGCTGGAGAAGGTCACCAGGTTGCCCGACCAGCTGTGCGCCAGTTCGTGGGCGATCAGCGAGACCAGCGTCTTGTCGCCGACGATCACGGTGGGCGTGATGAAGCTCAGGCGCGGGTTCTCCATGCCGCCGTAGGGAAACGACGGCGGCAGCACCAGCATGTCGTAGCGGTCCCAACGGTAGGGGCCGTACAGCTGCTCGGTGGTGGCGATCATCTTTTCGGTGTCTTCGAACTCCTTCGTGGCCTTGTCGACCATCGCCGGTTCGGCCCATACGCCGCTACGGGCGGAGATCGGCTTGAAGACCAGGTCGCCCGCGGCGATCGCCATCAGGTACGACGGGATCTTCTGCGGCATCTTGAAGGTGTAGTCGCCGTCGCGCACGGCGGCCGGATCGTTGTCGGCGCTCATCAGCACCATCACGTCCGGACGCGAGGTCACGTGCGCGCTGTAGGTGTAGCGCACCTGCGGCGTGTCCTGCAGCGGCACCCAGCTGCGCGCGTGGATCTGCTGCGACTGGCTGAACATGAAGGGCAGCTGCTTGCCTTCGGTCATTTCCGGTGTCAGCCACTGCAGGCCGGAGGCCTCCGGCGAACTCGTGTAGGTGACCCTGACCTTGGTGTTGCGCGCGGGCGTCTCGATGGTCAGCTTGCTGCCCAGCACCGGATCCTTCGTGGCCAGTGCGTACTGCAGCGGCGCCCAGGCGTTGTCGGCTTCGCCCTCGACCTTCGTGATGGTCAGGTCGCGCGTGTCCAGCACCAGTTGGGTGGCGGCCTTGTCCTTCCAGTCCAGGGTGTAGGTGGCGGTGCCTCCGATCGTCTTGGTGTCGAAGTCGACCGCGATGTCCAGCGCCAGGTCGGCGATGGCAACCTTCTGCGGTTCGGCATAGGAATGCTCGTCGCGGTCGACGGCCTTCTCGATGGCGGGCTTGGGCGTGGCGGCCACGGGGGCGGATTCGGGTTCCTTGGAACAACCGGCCACCAGCACGGCGGCGCAGGACAACAGCAAAGCCAGTGAACGCATCAGGGGACTTCCAGCGATCGGGGGAAGCGGGCAGTTTACCGCGCCACCTTCCTGATCGACCCGTTTCCGTTGCAGAAGTGCCCCGTGGGCGCTCCTGCGGGGTCCTGCACAGCGTGGGTCAGACCTTGTAACCGGTATGGATGGCCACGATGCCGGCGGAGAGGTTCTTGTAGCTCGTCCGCGCGAAGCCCGCAGCATCCATCATGCCCTGCAGTTCGGCCTGCGGCGGATGTTTGCGGATACTCTCGGCCAGGTACTGGTAGCTGTCCGCGTCCTGCGCGAACAGTTTCCCCAGTTTCGGCAACACCTTGAACGAGTGGAAGTCGTACACGGGCTTGAACCAGTCCACCGTGACTTCGGAAAACTCCAGCACGCGCGCCTGGCCACCGACCTTCAGCACGCGGTGCATGTCGCGCAGCGCGGCGTCCTTGTCGGTGACGTTGCGCAGGCCGAAGGCAATGGTCACCAGGTCGAAGCTGGCATCGGGAAACGGCAGCGCCTCGGCGTTGCACTGCACGTACTCCAGGCCCTGGACCAGGCCGCGGTCGGTCATGCGGTCGCGGCCCACCGACAACATGCCGGCATTGATATCGCCCAGCACGATCTGCCCGGTGTCGCCCACGCGGTCCTTCAGCAATGCGGCGATGTCGCCCGTGCCGCCCGCGAGGTCCAGCACGCGGTCGCCGCGCTTCACCTGGCAGGTGCCCACGAAGTAGCGCTTCCACACCCGATGGATGCCGAGGCTCATCAGGTCGTTCATCAGGTCGTAGTTGCCGGCGACCGACGTGAAGACCTCGCCCACCAGCTTCTGCTTGTCCTTGGCGGCGACATCGCGGAAGCCGAAATGGGTGGTGCCGCGTTCGTAGGGGGATTCGCTCATCACCGGATTATCGCACTACCGGCCGGGCCAGCCCACGCCCAGGGCATCCACCCCGTATCCAAGGGCGACCCCGGCCTGAGTGCTCAACGCTCCATCAGCGCACACACGGCCTGGAGGCGCAGCGCCCTGGGCAGGACGTCGCAGCCGCGCCTGCGGGCCCTGCCGGCCGCGACGGCCACCGGCGTCACGCGTGGTGGCTGGCTGACCGGCGGCGACGAAGAAGCCGCGACCGTGGCCGGCCTCACGAGCACGGGCGCCGGCGAGCTCATCGAGCGCGGTCGTGGCCCGACGCGCACCACGAAGCCATTCGCCGTCGCCGACACCACCTCGACCCAATGCAGATCGTCGGGCGTGTTCCAGCGACCGCCCACCTTCAGCATCGAGCCTTCATTGCTCGACAGGGTGGCGGCGGGAACATCACGGTCGACGCTGTAGGCGATGCCGTAATCCTCCAGCTTGTGGATGATCACCGCGTCACCGGCCAGCTTGGCCTCGTAGGTCCCGGTGCGCCGCCGCGCTTCCAGCGTGTAGATCACGGTCTTGTACGGATCCGGTTGCGACGGCATGGCCAGCACGACCAGTTGCGCATTGGTCGTCTGCACCAGACTGGCGGCATCCAGCACGAACTCCTGCGTCTCGCGGTTGTCGGCGGCGATGGTGCGCTTGCGCGACGCCGGCAACCAGCCCAGCCGCTCGCGCTGGTACATGTTGATGTGCTTGGGCAGCAGGCCATAGGTCGTATCGCTGGTGGCGTTGCGCCAGGCATCGCTCATCAGGTCCCACGGATTGTCGTAGGTGTCGCTGTCACCGTCGGAATTGTCGGAATGCGGCAACCCGTAGCCATGCCCCATCTCATGGGCGAGCGGAGCGAGGTTGATGAACGACCAGGGCGGACTCCATGTCACCCGCGTGCAGGTGTATACGCCGTCGAGCGTCGCGCAGGCGCCGCCACCCCATGCATTGCCATCCAGTTCTCCGTTGAACATCAGATTGACGCCCTGGATGTTCCTGAAGTCCACCTCGGCATCCGCCGCCGCCGCACAGTCGGCGAAAAGCGTGGACAGCTGGGCCTTCTGCTTGCCGTTGGTGGTGGTCAGGTACGCGGCTCGCGGTTGCGGCAAGGTGTACCAGCCGTGCGCGGTGCTTCCCGCAAGGTTGACCTGGCCGTAGGACACCTCCGACCAGTAGTGGCCCAGCTGGCCCGGCGCGTTGCCGTACTGCTCCTGGAAATACGCGCGTGGCTTCTGCTCGCTTTCGATGTCGGCGAACTTGCACATCAGCGTCACCCAGCGCGTCGCGCCGAGCACGGGCGCCGCGGCCATCACGCGCCCATCCGCGCCTACCGATGTCGCCCGTTGCGGAACCCGTCCGGTGGGCACGATGGTGTCGATCACGGAGCGTGCAGACGAGGACGACATCACCTTCGTGGCCGGTGCCTGGTACGACACCGCGACATGGCGGTTCGCCAGCGCATACAGGTCGCCGGCCGCGCGCCGGGATTGCACGACATCCAGCGGCATGCGCTGGCCAGGACCGGTTTCCAGCCATACGTCCAGCTGCGGCGCTGCCTGCACCCGGCCAGGCAGCGCGCGCGGAGGGTCCGCCCACTGCAGTTGCAGGATGCCTTGCACGACGGTTTCCGCCCGCAGCGGAAAGGCCGGAAGAGTGCCTGCCAATGCCAATACACATCCGGTGATGAGCGCCCGAACGCTCATCTGCCGTGCATCGGCCGATCGGTGTTTGAACACGCGCGACCCCGCTCACGATCGGCGGGCCGACATGACACCGCCATGGGGGGTGTCGGCTGGCTTGCGCGAGTCTTGAGCCGGTTTCGCGGCGAATGCGCCCATTCGCGACACGGATGTTCCGAACTGCGATGCAGTGCAGGAATCGAACGCGAACCTCATCGTGTTCGCGGACAACGCCGCGCACTGGCGCCGCGTCAGGGAATGCCGGAGCGTGTCGGGAGATCCCCTACGGCTCAGCGCTCGCGCAGTGTGCACACCGCCGCGCGCGAGTTTCCCGTACGCGCGGAACTGCAACGGGCAGGTGGCATCGCGCGCACGCCATTGCCGCTCACCGGCGCGACGACCGGGGATGACGCGGATGAGGACGTCACGGGCGTCGTCCTCACCAGTGCGGGCAGCGGACTGCTCATGACGCGCGGCGGACCGATCGTCAACACGAAGCCGGTCGCCGTCTGCGCCTTGACGGTGACCACATGCGACCCTTCGGGCGTAACCCAGCGCTCGCCCACCTTGAACATGGAGCCTTCGTTGTTCGCGCGATTGGCCGCCGGCACGTCGGCATCGACGCTGTATGCGGTACCCGAGCGCTCGACCCTGTGGATGATCACGGCGTCGCCGGCGAGTGCATTCTCGTAGGCACCCTGACGCCTGCGCGCCTCCAGCGTGTAGACGATGGTCGCGTACGGATCCGCCTGCGGCGACAGTGACAGCACCAGCATCTGCACATCGCCGGACGTTGGCAGGTGGGCATAGTCCAGCGCGATGTCGCGCGTGGCCAGGTCGCCCAGCGCGATCACCCGCTGGCGCGCCGTGTCCACCCAGTTCAACCGGTGCCGCTGGAACATGTTGATGTGCTTGGGGCGCGTGCCGTACGTGGCGTCGCCCACTGCATTGGCCCAGCCATCGCTCATCACGTCCCACGGATTGTCGTAGGTGTCGTCGTCACCGTCGGAGTTGTCCGAATGCGGCAAGCCGTAACCGTGGCCCATCTCGTGCGCGAGTGGCGCAAGGTTGCTGAAGGACCAGGGCGGATTCCACGTCACGCGCGTGCAGAAGTTGGTCCTGCCTTCCAGCGGCGCGCAGCTCCCGCCACCCCAGGCATAGCCATCCAGATTGCCGTTGAACATCATGTTCACGCCCTGCACGCTGTTGAAATCCACCGTCGCGTCCGCCGCCGCACCGCAATCGGCGAACAGCTTCCTGAGATCGGCCTTGTCCTTGCCGTTCTCCTGCGTGACGTAATGGCTGCGGGGCTGCGGCAGTGTGAACCAGCCGTACGCACTGCTGCCCGTCAGGTCGATCTTGTTGTAGGACACCTCGCGCCAGTAGTGGCCTAGCTGCCCGACCGCCTCGCCGTACTGGGAATCGAAGAACGCCTTGTTCTTCTGCTCGGCATCGATGTCGCTGAACTTGCACATCAGCGTGACCCAGCGCGTGTTGCCACCCACGGGCGCTGCGGCCATCACGCGCGCGTTGGCGGGATGCACGGGCGCCGATTGCGTGACCCGATCCGCCGGCACGATGGCCTGGATGGCCGGCGCCGACGACATCACGCGCCCCTGTGCCGCGAACGCCACCGCTACGCGGCGATTGGCCAGCACATACAGATCGCCTGCTGCCAGGCGTGCCTGCGCCGCGTCAAGCACGATGCGGCTGCCATCGTCCTTCACCAGATGCGCGTTGAAGCGGGGCTGCAGGCGTGCCTGTCCGGGGGCCGGCCGCGCGGGATCGCCCCACTCCAGTTGCAGCAGCCCCTGTTCGATGGTCTGCGCGCGGACATCACCCATCCCGGCAAGACCCAGCATCGCCAGCACGATGATCGTCCACCTGCGACCCTTCGCCGCTCGCGTCTCCATGTCCACTCCCCCACTCCATCGTCATGCGGATGCGCGCCGCGCGCGCGTGAGGCGTTGTAGTGCGCACGCATCATGCGCGCCGTGAGTGGCATCACATTCGGGGATGTGTGATGCTGGATTCTTGAGCAGCGTCACGCTGCATGCCGACGACGACCCCTTCATGAGCCACGTGCCCGACTACCGCGCCCTCCTCGAAACCGCCATCGCCGAAGCGCGCCAGGGCTTGGCCGAAGGTGGCATTCCGATCGGGGCCGCGCTGTACCACGACGACGGTCGACTGCTGGGCTGCGGCCACAACCGCCGCGTGCAGGAAGGCGATCCTTCCGTGCACGGCGAGACCGATGCCTTCCGCAAGGCTGGTCGCCAGCGGCGCTACCAGGACACCATCATGGTCACCACGCTCGCACCCTGCTGGTACTGCAGCGGACTGGTGCGCCAGTTCAACATCGGCACCGTGGTGGTGGGCGAATCGGTGAATTTCCAGGGCGGCATCGACTGGCTCCGCGAAGCCGGCGTCAATGTCATCGATCTGCAGAACCGGGAATGCATCGACCTGCTGGGCGACTACATCCGCGCCAATCCCGAGGTGTGGAACGAGGATATCGGCGAGGACTGAAGCCTGCGCGGCGCAGGATCAGGCCTTGCGCACGAACTCCGACTTGAGCTTCATCGCGCCGATGCCGTCGATCTTGCAGTCGATGTCGTGGTCGCCATCGACCAGGCGGATGTTCTTGACCTTGGTGCCCACCTTCACCACCAGCGAAGAACCCTTGACCTTCAGGTCCTTGATGACGGTGACGGTGTCGCCATCCTGCAGCGGGTTGCCGTTGGCATCCTTGATGACGCGCGCGTCATCGTCTGCGAGGGCTGTGCCGGCGGACCATTCATGGCCGCATTCCGGGCAGGCCAGCTGCACGCCATCCTCGTAGGTGTACTCGGATCGGCATTGCGGGCAGGGCGGCAGCGTGCTCATGGGAAGGACGACATCGTTCGGACGGAGCAGGATTGTAACCGACGGCCCGGACTCCCCTCCCGTAAACGAAGAACCCGCCTTGCGGCGGGTTCGTGGCGTCAGAGGATGTAGCGGCTCAGGTCGGGATCCTGCACCAGCTCGCCGAGGTGCGCATCGACATACGCTCGGTCGATGGTGACGCTCTGGCCATCGCGATCAGGCGCCTCGTAGCTCAACGTGTCCAGCAGGCGCTCCAGTACGGTATGCAGGCGCCGCGCACCGATGTTTTCCTGGCGTTCGTTGACCAGCGCGGCGATCTCGGCAAGACGGTCGATGGCATCGTCGCTGAAGCGCAGCGCCACGCCTTCGGTCTTCATCAGCTCGACATATTGCTTGCTCAACGCGGCCTTGGGCTCGGTGAGGATGCGGATGAAATCTTCCTTGCTCAGGGCCGAGAGCTCGACGCGGATCGGGAAGCGACCCTGCAGTTCCGGGATCAGGTCGCTGGGCTTGGCCAGATGGAACGCGCCCGAGGCGATGAACAGGATGTGGTCGGTCTTCACCGTGCCGTATTTGGTCGACACGTTGCTGCCTTCCACCAGCGGCAGCAGGTCGCGCTGGACACCCTCGCGGCTGACGTCGCCGCCGCTCATGTTGCCGCCGCGCTTGGCGACCTTGTCGATCTCGTCGATGAAGACGATGCCGTGCTGCTCGCAGGCCTCGATGGCGGCGGCGCGGATGTCGTCCTCGTTGACCAGCTTGGCGGCCTCTTCCTCGACCAGCTGCGGGCGCGCGGCCTTGATCGTCACCGTGCGCTTGTGGGTCTTGTTGCCGCCCAGGTTGGAGAACATCTGCCGGAGCTGCTGGCCCATCTCCTCCATGCCGGGGGGCGTCATGATGTCGACACCGACATTGGCGGCCAGCTCCAGCTCGATCTCGCGTTCGTCCAGGTCGCCGTTGCGCAACTGCCGGCGCAGCTTCTGCCGGGTTTCGGATTCCTTCGACGACGGCTCCGCGCCGATGTCGACCGTGGTGGTGTTCGCACCGAAGCCGAACCCGCCGCCGGCGCCTTCGCGTCGCGGCAGCAGCGCATCCAGGATGCGGTCCTCGGCGCGGTCCTCGGCCTGGGTACGCATGCGCGCCTTGGCCTGTTCGCGGTACATCTTCACCGCCGTGTCGGCCAGGTCGCGGACGATCTGCTCGACATCCTTGCCCACGTAGCCGACCTCGGTGAAGCGCGTGGCCTCGACCTTCACGAACGGCGCGTTGGCCAGCGTGGCCAGGCGGCGCGCGATCTCGGTCTTGCCTACGCCGGTCGGGCCGATCAGCAGGATGTTCTTCGGCATCACCTCGTTGCGCAGGCCGGCATCCAGCTGCATGCGGCGCCAGCGGTTGCGCAGCGCGATGGCGACCGCGCGCTTGGCGGCGTGCTGGCCGACGATGTGGCGGTCGAGTTCCTGCACGATCTCGCGCGGGGTCATGGTGGAGGACGTGTTTTCGGTCATGGCGATGATTCTGTAGGAGGGGCTTCAGCCCCGGCCGCGATGGCCGGGGCACGCGGATGGCGGGAGCGTCAGAGCTCTTCGACCACTACGTTGCGGTTGGTATAGATGCAGATGTCGCCGGCGATGTTCAGCGCTTCAACGGCGATGGACTTCGCGTCCAGTTCGGTGTGCGCGAGCAACGCGCGGGCGGCGGACAGCGCGTACGACCCGCCAGACCCGATGGCGATGATGCCGTCCTCCGGCTCGATCACGTCGCCGGTGCCGCTGATGATCAGCGACGTCTCCTTGTCGGCGACGGCGAGCAACGCTTCGAGCTTGCCCAGGCGGCGCTCGGTGCGCCAGTCCTTCGCCAATTCCACGGCGGCACGCGTCAGCTGCCCGTGCTTTTCCAGCTTGGCCTCGAACAGCTCGAACAGCGTGAAGGCATCGGCGGCGGCGCCCGCAAAACCGGCCAGCACCTGGCCGTCGCGGCCGAGCCGGCGCACCTTGCGCGCATTGCCTTTCATCACGGTGTGGCCCAGCGTCACCTGCCCGTCGCCGGCGACGGCGACGTGGCCATTGCGACGTACGCAAAGGATGGTGGTGGCGTGGAAGACGTTCGGGTTCTGGCTGGGGTCCATGGAGGCCTCCGGGGTGTTCCCCCAGAGGTGGGGACGCCGGTCCCCGGTTCAAGCATGACCTTCGACTTGATTGATCTCCTGCGGGAGCGACGTGAGTTGCGACCGCACGGCCCGGACCATCACGGACCCGTCTCTGCAGCCACCATCGGACAACGCGCCGGGAGGTGCCTGCTGCGTCGCGACTCACGTCGCTCCCACAGGGGATCAGCGCTTGCGCTTCGCCCTGGGATGCGCCGCGTCGTACACCTTGGCCAGGTGCTGGAAATCGAGATGCGTGTAGATCTGCGTGGTGGCGATGTCGGCATGCCCCAGCAGTTCCTGCACGCCACGCAGGTCGCCGGACGATTCCAGGATGTGGCTGGCGAAGCTGTGCCGCAGCATGTGCGGGTGCACGTGCTTGAACAGGCCCTGCCGCTGCGCCAGCTGCTTGATGCGGATCTGCACGGCGCGCTGCGAGATCGGCCCCTCCCCTCGCCCCGGGAACACGAACGCCTCGTTGCCCACCGTCCGTTCCTGCCGCCACTCGGCGAGCGCGTTGCGTGCATGCGATCCCACGGGCACCTTGCGTTCCTTGTTGCCCTTGCCCAACACCGTGACCATGCCACCCACCATGTCGAGGTCGCGCCAGCGCAGCGCGCACAGTTCGCTCAGGCGCAGGCCAGAGGAGTAGAACAGTTCGAGCAACGCGCGGTCACGCCTGCCCAGCGGCGCATCGGTGGCCACTTCCACCAGCCTGACGGCCTCGTCCGCATCAAGCACCTGCGGCAGTTTGCGTGGCGCCTTGGGTGCGCGCAGCGCGGCTGCGGGGCTGGCCGCGATGCGGCCATGCTTGAGGAGCCATTGGTAATAACTGCGGCAGGCCGACAGGCGCCGCTGCAGGCTCTTCGGTGACAGTCCACGACGATGCTCGGCCGCGACGAAGCCACGCAGGAACTCCGCCTGCACCTCCGCAAGATCGAGCATGCCCTGTGCGTGCGCCCACTCCGTCAGCGCGGCGAGATCACGGCGATACGCATCCAGCGTATGCGCGGAGACGCGGCGCTCGACTTCGAGATGGGCCAGGAAGTCGGTGACGGACATGGTCCTTCCCTCCCCGTCATTCCGGCGAAAGCCGGAATCCATGTTGCCTGTGTGTTTGCTTCAGGCAGCCCGCCGCAAGAGCAGGAACGGAATGGATTCCGGCTTTCGCCGGAACGACGGCATGAGGCGATCGCCTCGCCTCAGCCATCGAACCGCTTCAATGCCGTCACCAGCGTCTCGCCCATCATGCGCAGGAACAGGGTGCCCATGCCGGGATAGAAGCGGTTGCCGTCACGGCTGCCCACGGCCACCAGGCCGATGCCGGGCAGCGGCAGCAACGCCGACGAGGCGACTTCCTCGGCGCGCGCGCCGTACAGCAGCACGTGTTTCTCGGGCTGCAGGCGGCCGCAGATCGGCTCGCCATCGCGCAGGCAGTCGCGGAACGGGGACATGTGCGGATTGTCGGCCGGCACGATCTGCAACCAGTCGTTCTCCACCAGGCCATCGACGGGCTGCAGCAGCACGATGCTGACGCGGTCGCCGTTGAAATCCTCGGCCAGCGAGGCCGCCATCGCCCGCAGCGTGTCAGCCGCCGTGCCCTGCTTCATGAGGGTGAGGGCAAGCTGATGGGTACGCACGGCCAGGCGCTCGTTTTCCTGTGCGTTGGCGAACAGGTCGCCGAGGCGCTTGGACAATTCGCGGTTCTTGTCGCGCAGCACGTCCAACTGGTAGCTGGCCAGCGACGCGGTGGGGCCTTCATCGCGCGGCACCACCAGGCTCAGCGCCAGGTCGGGGAACTGTTTCAGGAAAGTGGGGTGCCGTCGCAGCCATGCTGCGATCTCGTGGGCGCCCAGCTTCTCTTGCGTGTCGCTCATGCTTTCCATTCCCCTTCGAATACGAATGCCGCCGGCCCGGACATGATGACCGGCGCGTCGTCGGACGGCCAGCGGATGCGCAGCTCGCCACCGGGCAATGCGATGGCCACGTCACGATCCACGCGCCCGCGCCGGATCAGGACCGCCGCCGCCGCGCAGGCGCCGCTGCCGCAGGCCAGGGTTTCGCCGACGCCGCGCTCGTATACGCGCAGGCGCACGCGGTCGCGCGCGACCACTTCGGCGAAACCGACGTTGACCGACTCCGGGAAGTGGCGCGAGCGCTGCAGCAACGGGCCGTAATGCTTCACGGGCGCGGCATCGACGGATGGGACTTCGATGACCGCGTGCGGATTGCCCATCGACACTGCACCGAACCGCAGGCGGAGTCCTTCGTCCACGTCGGCGTCGTACTCCGGCTGGACATGGTCGAAGCCGTGCAGCGGAATGTCCGCCGGCACGAATTCCGGCACGCCCATCGCGATCGCGTAGCGGTCGTCGCCGATGCGCTCCACCGCGTGCGTGGCCAGCGGACTGTCCACGTTGAAGGTGTCGCCACGCGCCGCGCCGTCGCGGACCAGCCAGGCGGCGACGCAACGGGCGCCGTTCCCGCATTGCTGCGAGGGCGAACCGTCGGAGTTCCAGATGCGATACGCGGCCACCGCACCTGCGCTGCGCGGCGGTTCGACGGTCAGGATCTGGTCGCATCCCACGCCGACATGGCGATCCGCCAGCTGCGCCGCCAGCCGGGCATCCGGTGGCGGCGCGCCATCACGCAGGTCCAGCACAACGAAGTCGTTGCCGGCGCCGTGCATCTTGGTGAAGCGCATCGGCGTGGACCGTGCGTGGAGGGGCTCAGCCATTCCCGTCGGTGGCCGGCACCGTGGCCGGATCGATGGGCGGCTCGGCAGGCAAGGTGTCCGTGGCCGGCGTTTCAGGCGACGCGGCGGGGGCCACGGGGGCTTCCTCGACGGGCTTCTCCGGCAGGAACAGCGGGCCCTTGGCTCCGCAGGCGGACAGGGCCGCCATCAGGGCGGCAGCGGCGAAAAGACGGGCGTTCCGGTTCATGCCGCGAGTATAGCCACAGGCCGATGAATGCGCCGCGCCTTCACCGCGTGCGCGGGGGTTCCGGTCGCATCCACAGCCACGCCGCGACCGTCGCCATGCAGGCGACCGGCAGGGCGACCATCCACCATCGATGCGAGCCGATCCACAGCATCAGTGCGAGCAGGATCGCCGCACTGGCCAGCATGGTCCAGGTGGCCATCCACTTCGCGCGTCGCGATACGGCACGGTGCAGATGCCAGTCATGGATCATCGGGCCGAAGCGCGGATGCGTCATCAGGCGGCGATGCAGCCGCTCCGAGCCGCGCGACGCCGCGTACGCGGCGATCAGCACGAACACCGTGGTCGGCAACCCCGGCACGAACACACCGAGGATGCCCAGGCCCAGGCTGGCATACGCCAGCAGCCACCACGCCCAGCGGAAGCGCGCGGGACGCCGGGCAGCGGGCTCGGGCAGCGAAGGAGACTTGTCTTCCACGGCGCCCTTGTACCCCAAATCCACCACCGGGCGCGAACACGCCCGGCGCGGCGGGAAACGCGGCGCGCCATCGACGCTTTCCGGCCCTGGAACATGGGCAGCGCCGGGGATGCGCCATGGTCCGCAACGAAAAGAGCCGGGTCTCCCCGGCTCTTTTCCTGCGCGTGCTGTCGCTTACTTCGAGGCGACGCCGAGCTGGTCCAGCATGAAGGCGAACATCTCGGCGCGTTCGCGGTACTGGCGGAAGCGGCCCGACTTGCCGCCATGGCCGGCTTCCATGTTGGTGCGGAACACCACCGGGTCCGTGCCGGTGTTCAGGTCACGCAGGCGGGCCACGTACTTGGCCGGCTCCCAGTACTGCACCTGCGAGTCCCACAGGCCGGTGCCGACGAACATCGCGGGATAGGCCTTCGCCTGCAGGTTGTCGTAGGGCGAGTACGTGAGGATGTAGTCGTAGTAGCCCTTCTCTTCCGGGTTGCCCCACTCGTCGTATTCGTTGGTGGTCAGCGGGATGCTGGGGTCCAGCATCGTGGTCGCCACGTCGACGAACGGCACCAGCGTCAGGATGACCTTGTACTTCTCCGGCGCCATGTTCGACACCGCGCCCATCAGCAGGCCACCGGCACTGCCGCCCATCGCCGCCACACGGTCCTTGGCTGCATAGCCTTCCTTGACCAGGTAGTCGGTGACGTCGATGAAGTCGGTGAACGTGTTGACCTTGTTGTACAGCTTGCCGTCGTCGTACCACCGGCGGCCCATTTCCTGTCCGCCGCGGATGTGCGCAAGCGCATAGACCACGCCACGGTCCAGCAGGCTGACATTGGTGATGCTGAAGTTGGGGTCCATCGACGCACCGTAGCTGCCGTAGGCGTACTGCAGCATCGGCGCCTTGCCGTCGCGGGCAACGTCCTTGCGGTACACCAGCGTCACCGGGATCTTCGTCTTGCCGTCACGCGCCGGCGCCCACACGCGCTCGGTGACGTACTTCGAGGCGTCGTAGCCAGGCACGGGCTGCTGCTTCAGCTGCCGGCGTTCGCCGGTCTTCGTGTTGATCTCGTAGGTCGTGGCCGGCGTGGTCATCGAGGTGTAGCTGTAGCGCAGCCAGTCGGTGCCGGTCTCGGGATTGGCGGACAGGCCCATCGAATACGCCGGCTCGTCGGCCTTGACGTAGTCGCTGCTGCCGTCGGCCTTGATCACGCGCAGGCTTTCCAGTGCGTTGGCGCGTTCGGCCACCACGCTGAAGCCGTCGAACAGTTCGAAGCCCTCGATGAAGACGTCATCGCGGTGTGCGATCCAGTCCTTCCAGTCCTTGCGGGAGACCGAATCGGTCGGCGCGGTGACCAGCTTGAAGTTGGTGGCGCCATTGGCGTTCGTGCGGATCACCCAGCGGTCGCCGAGGTGGTCGGCCTGGTACTCGACATCGCGCTCGCGCGGCGCCAGCACGGTGAACACGCCCGGGCTGGCAGCCGGCGTGCAGCGCATCTCCGAGGAGACGGTGCTCTCCACACTGATACAGATGAACTTGTCGTCGCGGCTGCGGCCGATGCCCATGTAGAAGCTGTCGTCCTCTTCCTCGTAGACGAGCTTGTCCTGCGCGGCAGGCGTGCCCAGTACGTGCGACTTCACGCGCTTGCTGAGCAGGGTCTCCGGATCCTTGTCGACGTAGAACAGGGTGCGGCCATCGTCGGACCAGACCAGGTTGGGCTCGGCGTTGGTGATCGTGTCAGGCAGGATCTCGCCGGTTTCGAGGTTCTTGAAGCGGATGGTGTACTGGCGGCGGCCATTGGTGTCGTCGGCATAGGCCAGCAGGCGGTTGTCCTGGCTGACCTCGTAGTCGCCGACGTTGTAGTAGTCCTTGCCTTCGCCCAGCGCATTCACGTCCAGCAGCACCTGCTCGCCGGCGAAGTCCCCTGCGGCGTTGGCCGCCTGGATGGATACTGCATCCAGGCCCGGACCGTCCTTGCGGCGCGCATGCACCGGGTAGTCCTTGCCGGTCACGAAGCGGGCGTAATACCACCAGCCACGCTCGCGATACGGCACGCTGGCGTCATCCTGCTTGATGCGGGCGACGACCTCGTCGTAGAGCTTGTCTTCCAGCGGCTTCAACGGCGCCATCACCGAGTCGGTGTAGGCGTTCTCGGCGTTGAGGTACGCCAGCATTTCCTTGTTCTCGCGCTTGTCGTCGCGCAACCAGTAGTACTCGTCGTTGCGTTCGGCGCCATGCGGCGCCTTCACCACGTGCGGCTTCTTCGCCACGTCGGGCGGAGTGGCGGTGGCGGCGAGGGTGGAGGTGATCGGGGTGCTCATCAGGACAGTGGCGGCCAGCAGCAGGGAAGTCGGTTTCATGGATGGGGTCCGGGGATGCGGGATGCAATGGGAAGCGGTCTGCCCCCTCCTCCGCTTGCGGGGGAGGGTTGGGGTGGGAGCAAGCTCGTTGACTTACCGCGCCAAGAGCCCCCCATCCCCGCCTTCCCCCGCAAGCGGAGGAAGGGGCTGTGTACCGTTACTTGGCCAGCTGCTGCCAGAGGAAGGTGTAGGCCAGCGCGCTCATGTGCGCGGCCTGGGCGTTGTTCGCCGCACCGCCGTGGCCACCTTCGATGTTCTCGTAGTAGCGCACGTCCTTGCCCGCTTCCAGCATCCTGGCGGCCATCTTGCGGGCGTGGCCCGGGTGGACGCGGTCGTCGCGGGTGGAGGTCATGAACAGGGTCGGCGGATAGTCCTTCTTCGCGTCGAACAGGTGGTACGGCGAGAAGGTCTGGATGAATTCCCAGTCGGCGGTGTCGGGGTTGCCGTACTCGGCCATCCACGAGGCGCCCGCCAGCAGGTGGCTGTAGCGCTTCATGTCCAGCAGCGGCACCTGCACGACGACCGCGCCGAACAGTTCGGGATACTGCGTCAGCATGTTGCCGGTCAGCAGGCCACCGTTGCTGCCGCCCTGGATGCCCAGGTGCTTCGGCGAGGTGATCTTGCGGGCGATCAGGTCCTGCGCGACCGCAGCGAAGTCCTCGTACGCCTTGTGGCGGTTGGCCTTCAACGCGGCCTGGTGCCAGCGCGGACCGTACTCGCCGCCGCCACGGATGTTGGCGACGGCATAGACGCCGCCCTTCTCCAGCCAGCCCTTGCCGACGCCGCCGGAATAGCCGGGGGTCAGCGAGATCTCGAAGCCGCCGTAGCCGTACAGCAGGGTCGGCGTGCTGCCGTCGTACTTCAGGCCTTCAGGGCGCACAAGGAAGTACGGCACCCTGGTGCCATCCTTCGACGTGGCGAAGTGCTGTTCGATGACCTTGCCTTCCGCATTGAAGAAGGCCGGCATCGACTTGAGCTGCTCCGGCTGCTTGCCGATCTCGGCCAGCGACAGCGTGGTCGGGGTCAGATAATCGGTGGCCGTCAGCCACACCGCGTCGCTGTCGTCGCTGTCCACATCGTTGACGCCGATCGTGCCGAAGGACGGCGCGCCGACGAAGGCGCTGGTCTTCCAGCCCGAAGCCGACGGCGTGAGCACGCTCAGGCGGTTCTTCACGTCCTCCAGCACGTTGAGCACCAGGTGGTTCTTCGTCCACGTGAAGCCGGCCAGCGAGGTCTTGTCGGTCGGCGCGAACAGCACGTCGAAGTCGCGCTTGCCGGCCATGAAGTCATCGAACTTCGCGGCCAGCAGGCTGCCCGCGGCATGGGTCTTGCCGCCGACGGTCCACGGCTCGCGCAGTTCCAGCGTCAGCCATTCCTTGTGCACGCCCTTGTTGGCGGAATTGGGTGCATCGATCTTGGCCAGCGTGCCGTCGGCGCGACGCAGGTAGAGCTCGTCGTTGTAGAAGGCGATGGTGCGGCTGACGAAATCGCGCTGGAAGCCCGGCGTGTCGTCATGGTAGGCCGCGATGTACATGTCCTCCGCGGTGCCTTCGTACACGACGGCGGCCGATGCGAGCGGCGTGCCCCGCTTCCATTCCTTCACGATGCGCGGGTAACCCGAGCTGGTCAGGCTGCCGGCGCCGAAGTCGCTGTAGACGTAGACGGTGTCTGCGTCCTTCCAGCCCAGCGCACCCTTGGCCTCGGGGCGGTAGAAGCCGTCGGTCAGGAACTTCTTGTTGACCAGATCGAACTCGCGGGTCTCGTCGGCATCGGCACCGCCGCGCGACAGCGCGACCAGGCAGCGCGCGTAGTCCGGCTTGCGGCAGTCGGCACCGTGCCAGACCCAGTTCTTGCCTTCGGCCTTGTTCAACGCATCCAGGTCCAGCACGGTTTCCCACTGTGGCTGGGCCTTGCGGTACTCGGCCAGCGTGGTGCGGCGCCAGACGCCGCGCTCGTGCTGCTTGTCCTTCCAGAAGTTGTAGTAGTACTCGCCGATCTTCTGCACGCCCGGGATCTTGGCGTCGGAATCGAGGATGGCGCGGATATCCGATTCCAGCTGCTTGAAGGCCGGGGTCGAGGCGATCTCGGCCTCGGCCCTGGCGTTCACACCCCTCACCCAGTCCAGCTGCTTCTGCCCTTCGACGTCCTCCAGCCAGGCATACGGATCGTTCGTCACGTCAGCCTCCTTGGCATGGGCAGGGGCTGACAGCGCGCCAGCGACAGCGAGGCCTGCGGCCAGGCAGGCATGGGTGAGTCTGGGCATCGGGTGCGGCTCCGGAGGTGCGTTTCATGAACATGGCACGCTAGCACAAGGCCCGGAGGGCACCCCCTGCCGAAGGTCAGGCCGCCCGGGGCAGAGCGTTGCCCCTGTCGCGGATGCGGCGCGCCTGCGGGCTGCGACGACGGCGCGCCGTCCGATGCGCCCTGGCCCCACGGACCGGAAGCCGGAACCGGTGCAGGGCCCACCAGGCCACGGCAGGCATCCCGACCAGCCACAGGGGCAGCCAGCCCAACCAGTCGGTGCTGGCGCGGGCCAGCGGCAGCAGCAACACCAGCGCAACGCCCGACAGCACCACGCGGCGCAGGACACGATCCAGATGGACATCGGGGCGGTCATGGCGGACCGCTTGCGAAACCTGAAGCGAGGACATGGACATGGCGGAGGATTCCCTTGTGTGATGTCAGTACGACGTCACATTCACGCAGTGGCATCTCACGGGTTGCGACATCACCGGTTAACATCTCCGTCGCATCCTGATGACTAGCGTGTCCGTATGACAGGGAGAAGGGAGTCCCACATGCCCATGGCGTTGCCAATCCGCGTGGTCCGCATTGCACTGCTCGCGCTGCTGCTGGCACTGGCGGGCGGCTGTGCCAGCCGCGGCCCGGCGCGCGCGGCACCCGACGCGGTGGACCTGCCCCGCTTCATGGGCACCTGGCATGTCGTCGCGCACATCCCCTACTTCGCCGAGCGCGGGCACGTGGCGGCGCGCTACGAGTACACGCTGCGCGACACCGACAAGGTCGGCGTGGCGTACCACTACCGCGAAGGCTTCAGCGAGCCCGAGCAACTGCGCGAGGCACGCGCGTCGGTCAAGGGGGAGTTCGGCAACCGCGAATGGACGCTGTGGTTCGTCGGCGTGGTGCCCGCCAAGTGGCGCATCGTCGAAGTGGCGCCCGACTACTCATGGGCACTGGCGGATTACCCCGGCCGCGACATGGGCTGGATCATGGCCCGCGATCCGCTCATGGACGACGTGCGCTACGAGGAACTGGTGAAGAAGGCGCGCGACCACGGTATCAACGCCCGCCAGCTGGTCCGCGTGCCCCAGGCGCCGGCGCAGGTGGGGAAGCCGGGCTTCGGCGAGCCGAAGGAGCCGTAGAGAGGTCCGCTGCAGGAATCCCTGCGCGCGACGTCAGTCGCGATGGAAATCAGAGGGGCCGGGCGTGTCGCCTCGTGCGGGCAATCAAAGCTCCCTCGCCCACCCCTGCTTGCCCGGGATCCGGGACCCGTCCTCCACCGTCGCGACTCACGTCGCTCCCATAACCCTGCGCCCCGCCGCGAAACTACTTCTTCCCGTAGTTCGACAGCGCCAGTTCCAGCAGCGTTTTGGCCTGCTCGCGCAGCACGGCGGGCTCGACGATCTCCGCATCCGCGCCGTAATGCAGGATGTCCATCAACAGCTCGCGCGAGACGCTGTAGGGAATCTTCAGTTCGTAACGGCCGTCCGGCAGGTGGCGGCCCTGCTGCTTGGAATGCCACTGCTCGTCGGCGACCCAGCGTGCGGCCTTGGCGCTGAAGAGGATGGTGGCCCAGCCCTTCGGTTCGCCCGAGAAGATGCCGTAGCTCGACGCCAGATGCTGGTTCAGCTCCTCGTTCGGCAGGTCGCGTGCCGGCTCGTCGCCCAGTCGCGCGTTGCCGATGCGATCCACCGCGAAGCTGCGCAGCGCGTTGCGTTCGTGGTCCCACGCATCGAGATACCAGTTGTCGCGGTAGTGGGTGATGCGCTGCGGCGATACCGCGCGTCGCGTGCGCTCGTCGGTGGAACGCGCGCGATATTCGAACTGCAGTTGCTTGCGCTCGAGTACGGCCGACGCCACGGTGCGGAAGCTGGCTTCATCCAGCGTGCGACCGCGGTGCGGGATCACCCGCACGCGATCCACGGGCCAGTGGTCCACGCCCGCATGGTCGGCCAGCAGGCCTTCGATGCGCTTCTGCAGCGGCGCCAGTGCCCCGGAGAGCACGCCACCGCCTGTGCGGACCAGCAACTGCTGCGCGGCGAGCAACGCATACAGTTCTTCCGAACTCAGCCACAACCCCGGCAGTTCGAAACGATCGCTCTCGGCCGCGTGGTAGCGGAAGCCCGCTTCGCCATCACCTTCGATCGGCGCCATCAGCGCATCGCGCAGGTAGGCGAGGTCGCGGTAGACGGTGGCGCGCGAACACCCCAACTCCTCCTGCAGCCGCTTCACCGTGACCGGATAGCGCGCCGCCTTCAGGATGCGGTGCAGGGCGGTGATGCGTTCGATCTTGTCCATGGGCAGCGTGGCAGCGGGGGGCGTGGCCGGATTATCGCCGACGGTTGGCCGTTTTCGTCGCCTGCCTGCCGTTGGAAGAGACACAGGGGACAAGCGCCGACGGCGCCTTGGGCCCGTGCGGTGCCTGGTGCCGTGGCGTGTCTTCGCCACCGCGACGCCCTCAACGCACGGACCCAAGGCGCCGCCTCTTCCCGGGAGCATGCCGACCATGTCGCCGCGCGCCGTCCTGCCCCTGCTGTTCGCACTGGCCGCCTGCCAGCCCTCCCCGAACGGCGATACCGGAGCGCCCGCCGCCGCCCCGCCCACACCGCCCGTCGTCCCCGCGCGCGACGCCGTACGGGACGTGAAGGCGTCGATGCAGCGGTTCCTGGCCGCCCGCCGCTTCCACGCACGGATGCAGGTGGAGGGCGCCCGGCCGATGACCGGCGAGATGGACTACGTGGCGCCGGACCGCTACAGGATCGCGTTGCCCGGCGGCACGCAGACAGTGATCGGGAATGTGCTGTACATGCAGGTGAACGGCCGACGCACGCAGGTGCCACTGCCTCCGGAGACGCTCGCCCCGTGGCGCGACCCGCTCGCATTCCAGCAGGCCGGGCAGGGTTTGTCCGCCGAACACGTCGGCGACGACACCATCGCCGGCCACCCTGCCCGGCGTTACCGCGTACGCCACGACGCCCCGGAAGCGGTGGCGTTCGACTACTGGATCGGTCCCGGCGGTCTGCCGCTGCAACTGCGCCACAGCGGTCGCGACGACGAGGGTCGCGCCTACACGGTGCTGTTGACGTATTCACGCTACGACGACCCGGCGATCAGCATCGACGCGCCGCCTTGAGTGGAGGCGGAGGGTCACGACGGGAAGATGACGCGTCCCGGCGCAGGAATGCTGGCGACCGTGACACGCATCCTGAATCGAGCGCGTCTCCGTGGCAGAATGCATGTCGCAAACCTGAATCGGAACAAGCACTTGGGTTGTGGCGCCGTCGGCTCACATCTACCATGTAACCGCTTACATTCCCTCTCCATTTCCTCGAGACCCGCCATGTCACGCCCGACGCCTCCCTCCTTGCTGGCACTCGTCCTGATCGCCGGCAACGTTGCGCCTGCCCTGGCTGGCGAGGTGGTGCTGCCGCGTAACGAGAAGGGGGAAGCCATCCATGCAGGCAAGGGGTTCGGCAAGCAGGGCAGTGCGGCGCTGCCGGTCATCGCCATGGCGGTGCGCCCCATTCCCGAAGCGCCACCTGAGCCGGCACCGCCGACGCCCACGCTCACCGGTGGCGGTGAACTGGGCATCGCCGCCACCAGCGGCAACAGCAACACCGAGAGTTTCAACGGACGGTTGGACCTGACCTATACCGACGGCGGCGCATGGCGCCACAGCGCCAGCCTGTTCGGCCTGCACTCACGCTCCGAATACACCCGGACCCAGGACGACGGCAGCGTCATCCGCGACAGCCGCACCACGGCCAACCGCTACACGGTCAACGCCAACAGCGCCTACCTGATGGACGAACGCGGCACGCTCAACACCGCCGTGCGCCACGAAGAAGACGACTTCGGCACCTACAGCCGGCAGCAGTCCGTCAGCCTCAGCTACGGCAACCGCGTCCTCGAGGGGCAACGCGGCCACCTCGACCTGCAGGTCGGTCCCGGTTATCGCCGCGCGTACGACACGCTCGATGACCGCACCGAAGCCGGCTTCATCGGCCGTGGCCTGATCGACCTGCGCTACGCGCTGAGCGAGAACACCGAGATCGTCAACAAGCTGCTGGTGGAATCCGGCGAATACAACACCTTCGCGCAGAACGACCTGGGCGTCTCGGTCACGATGAACTCGCACCTCGCGCTGAAGGCGGGTTGGCAGGCGCGACACAACAGCGATGTCGCACCCGACATCAAGAAGACGGACACCCTGACCACGATGAACGTGGTCTACCGCTTCAAGTAACCGCGCGCGCCGCTCAGGCGAGGAGCGCGCCCGCGCCCTGCGCCAGCAGTTGGGCCGCGACGCGTTGCCCCAGCGCCTCGGGATCGCCGGCCGGGCCGGTATCTTCCGCGCGGATCACCTGCCCCTCCGCCGAACCCACCAGTCCCGACAGCGACAGCGCATCGCCCGTGCGCTGCGCAAACGCAGCCACCGGAACATGGCAGCTGCCGTGCAGTGCCCGGTTCATGGCACGCTCCGCCTCCACGCAAACGCGCGTCGCGGCATCGTCCAGCGCCGCGAACAGCGCATGCGTGACGGGATCTTCCGCCCGGCACTCCACCGCGATGGCCCCCTGCGCGGGCGCCGGCAGCCAGCGCGGCGCATCCAGCCGCACGCGGATGCGCGAAGCGAACCCCAGGCGTTGCAACCCGGCGCACGCCAGCACGATCGCGTCGTAGTCGCCGGCATCCAGCTTGGCCAGTCGCGTATTGACGTTGCCGCGCAGGTCCAGCAGCTGCAGGTCCGGGCGCAATGCGCGCAGCTGCGCCTGCCGGCGCAGCGACGACGTTCCCACGCGGGCGCCATGGGGCAGCGCGGCGATGCCGTCGTAGTGATGGGAGATGAAGGCGTCGGCCGGATCCGCGCGCGGCAGGATGGCGGGCAGCGCGAAGGGACCTTCGAGCTCCATCGGCACATCCTTCAGCGAATGCACGGCGCAGTCCGCCTCGCCGCGCAGCATGGCCAGCTCCAGTTCCTTCAGGAACAGGCCCTTGCCCCCGATGGCGGCCAGCGAGCGGTCCAGCACCTCGTCGCCACGCGTGCTCATCGGCACCAGCTCGACCGCCAGCCCGGGATGGGCGGCGCGCAGCCGGTCGGCGACGTGTTCGCTCTGCCAGAGGGCGAGCGGGCTCTTGCGGGTGGCGATGCGCAGCAGGGTCATGCGGGCATTATCCCGCATGGCGCCACGTCCGCGCGCGTTCAGAGCGCCTTGACGGTCTCGCGCAGGCCCGCCACGCAGCGGCGACTCACTTCCAGCGGCTCCTTGCCATGGCGCAGGATGGCCTGGACATGGCCATCGCCGATGCGCTTGATCTCGACCAGTTCGTGGCGCGCGACCAGGCAGTTGCGATGGATCCGCACGAAGCGTCCACCGAATTCCTCTTCCAGCGATTTCAGCGATTCCTCGATCAGGTCCTCGCCGCGCGCGTGGTGCACCACCACGTACTTCTCCTCCGCCTGCAGGTAGTGCACTTCATCCACGGGAATCAGCCGCAGGCTGCCCCGCAGGCGTGCACACAGGTGGGTCCGCGGCTGGCTGCTCGATGACGCCGGCGCCTGGGTCTCGCGTCCGGCGATGAAGGTGCGCGCGCGTTCGAGCGCGGCGGCCAATCGCTCGGCGCGGATCGGCTTCATCAGGTAATCGATGGCGGCGGCCTCGAAAGCCGACAGCGCGTGTTCGTCGTAGGCCGTGCAGAACACCACGGCGGGGCGCGGGTCGAAGGCGGCCAGATGGCGGGCGGCCTCGAGTCCGTCCACGCCCGGCATGGCGATGTCCAGCAGGACCATGTCGGGGCGATGCTGCGAACAGGCCTGCAACGCGTCCAGGCCGTTCTCGGCCTCGGCGACCACGTCGATGCCGGGATGCTCGGCCAGCAACGCGCGCAGGCGCTCGCGGGCAAGGGGTTCGTCGTCGGCAATAACCACTTTCACGGCAAAGGCGTCCTCGGTGAACGTTGGCGTGATCCCCCGCGTCCTAGGTTACCCATGGCGGCGCCATGCGTCATCCTTCGGGGGGCGCGTGGGGATTACAACGCAAACCGCCGGCTCATCCAGTCACCCAGGTCACGGATTTCCTCCGCGCACACCTGGTGTGCCATCGGATAGCGGTGCCATTGCACGTCGAAACCCAAGTCACCGAGTGCGCGGGCGCTCTGTTCGGCATGGATGAGCGGGATCACCGGATCCCCCGTGCCGTGCGCCATGAACACCGGTTGCGCGGTGGCCGCAGCCACCAGGTGCGTGGCAGCCTGCGCCGCGCCCGGCAGGTAGGTGGAGAGCGCGATCAGCCCCGCCAACGGCACCTGCCTGCGCAGGCCGGCCGCCAGGGTGATGGCACCGCCCTGGGAGAATCCCGCCAGCAGCAACCGCTCCGGCGCGATGCCCCGCGCCTGCTCGCGCGCGATCAATGCCTCCACCTGCACCAGCGACTCCTCGATGCCGGCGCTGTCCGCCCGAGTGGGGAAGTCCATGCCCACGATGTCGTACCACGCACGCATGCGGACGCCGTTGTTGATCGTCACCGCGCGCACGGGCGCATGCGGGAAGACGAAACGCAGCGCCGGCCATTCCGGGCGCACCAGTTCGGGCACGATCGGGGCGAAGTCGTGGCCATCGGCACCCAGGCCGTGCAACCACAGCACGGACCACCGGGGCGCCGGGCCGGTTTCCTGTTCGACGGTATCGAGGATCGGAGAAGCGGAGGAGGTCGTCATGCCGCCATTCTCGCCGCAGACGCGGGCGGACACCAATCAGCCGTCGCTGGCCCCTGCGGCAGGCAACCGGAAGCGCACCGTGCGGCGTGATGCATGCGCCTGGCCGGTCGCCTCGAAACGCCAACGTTGCGCGACCGCGAGCGCGGGCGCATCGAACATGCCCGCAGGCGTCGATGACACCAGGCGCACGTCGCGCACGCTGCCGTCGGGCTGGATGGTGAAAGCGACTTCCGCCTGCCCTTCCACGCGCGCGCGCAGCGCAGGCAGCGGATATCGCGGCTGTGCGTCCTGCAGCAGGCGCGGCGCCCGGTTCTCCTGCACGACGCGCGACGGCACAACGGAAGGGCTGGTGGCCGGTGCTTCTTCCTGTCGCGCAGGGAGCGGCGCAGGCGAAGGAGCGACATCGGGTGCGCGGACAACCGGTGCGGCGGCGACTGCGGGCGCAGGCGCAGGCGCGGGCGCACGCGCTGTCTGTGCCGGCGATGCCTCCAGGGTCGAGGACGCGGGGGATATGGCCGGCAGTGCTGCCGCCGCGTCAGCTGCGGCAGCCTGCAACGCCTGCTCGCGCAGCAATGCCGCCACCCCGGCGCCCAGTCGCGGCAGCGCAGGCGCCCGCCCATCGATGCGTTCGATCAGACCCAGCAGGCGCTGCGCCTCCCCTGCATCGCCACGCGCGATCGCCTGTTCGGCGGCGATCAGCACATAAGGCTGCAGTTCCGACAGCGCAGCCTGCGCACGTACGCGCTCCGCCGCTTCGGCGCGCGCCGCCAGGTAGTGTTCCACCGCGTTGTCTCCCGCCGGGACAAGCATCCGGTTTTCCGCCAGTGCCTGTGTCGCCCGCGCGTAGTGCGTTGCGGGCGCCGCTGCGTCCGGCCGAGTGTCCACCGCGACCGGCAGTGCTGCTCCGCCTTGTTCCGCGTCGGGCGCGGATGCGCCCTGGCACCCTGCCAGGCACAGCAGCAACCCGCCCCCCATCCACGTCCGTTTCGCTTTCATGTCCACCCCTGTCATGCGGGCGGCAAGCCTAGGCGGCGATCATGACGACGGTGCGTCAGGCCATGCCCACCCTCGACACCGCTCCTCGCACCCGGCACTTCCGCTCGGGAGTTGCCCTGCGAATGCGCGCGATGGCGGCATCGAAGGCGGGTTGCGGCCTGGCGGGCGGGCTGTAAGCGTTTGCAGGTGGGTCGACCCCCGCGCCACGTGAAACTTCAGGTAAAGTGCGGCGATCAGGGGCCGATACCGCATCGTATCTCCCCGTTTCGGGGATGGCTGAGCAGGGAGTGCCGTGGCGAACCCGGTCCATCAGGCGGAAACCGTTCTTGGGGAAGAACTGACCGTGAGGCCCACTGCCATCGCCATGCCGCCGCACTTCGCCAATGGCGCGCCCGACGTATCCTGGGTCATCGACCACAGCGACAACGCGGTCGTCGTCTGCGACGACGCAGCGCACATCACCTGGATCAACCAGGGCTTCACGCGCATGCTCGGCTACACGCTGGAGGAAGCCGCTGGCCGCCGCCCCAGCGATTTCCTGGCCGGCCCGCACACCGATCCGGAAACGGTCGAATGGGTGCGCGGCCAGTTGAATGTCCAACAGGGTTACCGCACCGAACTGCTGGTCTACGCGAAGAGCGGCGTGCCGCTGTGGATCTCTGCGGTCGTCAATCCCGTCTTCGACCCCGAGCGCAACGTCCGCTACCTGCTCGGCGTCTATACCGACATCACCCACAGCAAACTGCACGAAGAGCTGCACCGCAAGGTGCTGGGCGCCATCGTCCGGGAGCAGCCGCTGCAGGAGGTGCTGACGCTGGTCTGCCGCGAAGTCGAAAAGGTCATGCCGGAAGCCGTGGCGTCGGTGATCGCGCTGGACGACTACGGCCGCCTTCGCCCGCTCGCGGCTCCCAGCCTGCCCGACGCCATCGGCGCGCTGATCGACGGCGAGCTCGCGGGTCCGATGGTCGGCGCCTGCGGCTCGGCCGCCTGGAGCGGGCAGCCCGTCGAATGCAGCGACATCGAACGCGACCCGCGCTGGCAGGCGTACAACGCCCCGTTCCTCGCACTGGGCATCCGTGCATGCTGGTCGAGTCCGATCAAGGCCCATGATGGCCGCGTGCTGGGCACGTTCGCGCTGTACTACTGGGAAAACAGGGCGCCCGACGATTTCCACCAGCGCGTGGTCGATGTCTGCCTGCATCTGTGCGCGCTGGCGATGGAGCGCGAGCGCGCACGTGCGCGCATGCACCAGCTCTCGTTCTTCGACACTCTGACCGGCCTGCCGAACCGTGCGCTGTTCAACAGCAAGGTCGAGCAGATGCTGCTGGGCGCCGCGCGACGCGACAGCGCCGTGGCGTTGCTGTTCATCGACATCGACCGCTTCAAGATCGTGAACGACACCCAGGGCCACACGGCTGGCGATGCGTTGCTGCGCGAGCTGGCCAAACGCCTGGGCAGCGAGCTGCGCGAAGGCGACGTGGTGGCGCGACTGGCCGGCGATGAATTCGTGCTGGCCGTTCCCGACCGCAGTGCGGAGGAAGCCGCCAACCTGGCCGATCGCCTGATGGCCCGGCTGTCCGAACCGGTGAGCGCAGGCCGGATGATGCTGACGCCGCAGGCCAGCGTGGGCGTGGCGATGTTCCCCGCCGATGGCTGGGATGTGGATTCGCTGGTACGCCATGCCGATATCGCGATGTACCGCGCCAAGTCCGAGGGCGGCGCGCGCATCGTGTTCTACAGCCTGGAGATGAACCAGGCGATGCAGGAGCGGCTCGCACTGGAGAATGCGCTGCGCGAGGCGGTACGCAGCGGCCAATTGCGCCTGCACTACCAGCCGCAGGTCGCGCTGGATGACGATGCCCGCCTGCATGGCGTGGAAGCGTTGCTGCGCTGGCGCCATCCGGAAATCGGCGAGATCTCGCCCGCCACCTTCGTGCCGATGGCCGAAGAGTGCGGCCTGATCGACGAGCTGGGCCGGTGGACGCTGGAAGAAGCCTGCACCCAGATGGCGGACTGGCGGCGGCGCGGCGTGCCGGTGCCGCGCGTCTCGGTCAACCTGTCGGCGATCAACTTCGAACAGCAGGACCTGCCGACCTTCATCGGCAATGTGCTGGGCAAATGCGGGCTTTCCCCGTCCGAGCTGATGGTGGAAGTGACCGAGAGCGTCATGCTGGCGCAGAAACCCGAGGTACTGGCCAACATCGATGCGATCCACCGCATGGGCGTGAGCCTGTCGATCGACGATTTCGGCACCGGCTACTCCAGCCTGAGCCATCTCCACCGCCTGCCCATCAGCGAACTGAAGCTCGACATGAGCTTCGTGCGCGACCTGGAGCACAGCGAGTCCGCCCGTGCACTCACCACGTCCATCCTGCGCATCGGCGAAAGCCTGGCGTTGAAGGTGGTCGCCGAGGGTGTCGAGAATGCGGCGCAACGCGCCGTGCTGGCCTCGCTCAACTGCGATCTGTTGCAGGGCTACTACGTCTCGCGTCCCCTGTCCCCGCACTCGCTGGAACGCTGGATCAGCCTGCAACCATCGATGGAGTGAGCGAAAGGCGCGCCTGGTCTTCCAGCAGGAAGCCCAGTGCGTCACCACAAGGGGCCGCCACGCGGAACCGCAGCAACTCATGGGCGCGCGTCCGCCCCAGATTGACGGCGACCACCGGGATGTCCGCACGCACGGCGGCATGCACGAAGCGCAACCCGGAGTAGACCATCAAGGACGAGCCGACCACCAGCATCGCATCCGCGCGCCGGAGATGCGCCATGGCATGGTCGACGCGCGCACGCGGCACGTTCTCGCCGAAGAACACCACATCGGGCTTGAGCAGTCCGCCGCACGCTTCGCAGGCGGGTACGTGGAACGCGCTGAAGTCGCGCCCGTCCAGGTCGGCATCGCCGTCGGGTGCCGCGACAGCATCGAGCGCCACCCAGTCGGGATTCGCGGACGCCAGGCGGGTCTGCATTTCCGCACGCGCAGAACCCGCGCCACACCCCATGCACACCACCTGGTCGAGCCGACCGTGCAGGTCGACTACCGACAGGCTGCCGGCCGCCTGGTGCAGGCCGTCCACATTCTGTGTCAGCAGCATTTCCGACAGGCCGCGCGCTTCAAGCGACGCCAGTGCGTGATGCGCGATGTTCGGCCGGGCGCGTGCGATGCGCGGCCAACCGAGCAGACTGCGCGCCCAGTAGCGCTGGCGCGTGGCATGGTCGCCCATGAACGCCTGATAGGTCACCGGCGGCGTGCGCTTCCAGGCGCCGTGCTCATCACGGTAGTCGGGAATGCCGGAGCCGGTGCTGCAACCTGCACCGGTCAGGACGAACAAGCGCCGGTGCCCGGTCAGGAAGGCTTGGAGTCGTGGATCGCCCATGCCGGCAGCTTAGGCCATGCCGCCGGCTCCGTGTTTCACGGCTTGGGCGCGGGGCAATAGCTGCGCAGGTAATCCATGTGGGCGGGCATCTGCCGTGCCGTACCCAGCACGTTGCTGCGGATGTCGTCGAGGAAGCGCTGGAGATCCTCTTTCGACATGACATCGGCGGTCGGGTGATAGCCCTTCGGGATCACGCCCTGTCCCAGCATGACCTGTATCCACGAATTCTCGCCGAACAACTCACCGGGTACGTGGAAGACCGTGCCCGTCTCGCGGAAGAGTTCGATCCTGTGCCGGAGCGTCGCGGGGATTTCCATCTCCGCTATGTCGCGCCAGTAGGGCGTGTCGCGACGATCGCTGACCGCGTAGTGCATCACCACGAAATCGCGAACGTGCTGCAGCTCTTCGTCCAGACGGGCGTTGTACTCGTCGATCGCCGGCTGCGTGATCGTATGCGGGAAGGTCTGCAGCAAGCGCACGATGCCGCGCTGGATCAGGTGGATGGTGGTGGATTCCAGCGGCTCGATGAAACTGCCGGCCAGCCCCAGGGCCACGCAGTTCTTCGCCCAGCATTGCTGCCGTTGCCCCGGCTTGAACCGGATCGGCCATGGCTGCTTGATGACCTCGCCCTCGACACTGGACAGGAACTGCTCGCGCGCCTCGTCGTCGCTGATGTGGCGGCTGGAGTACACGATGCCGTTGCCCACCCGGTGCTGCAGCGGGATGCGCCATTGCCACCCTGCCGTCCCGGCGATGGCACGCGTGTAGGGCACGGCATCGCGCACCGCGGTGGTCTGGGTGGCCAGTGCACTGTCGTTGAACAGCCACCGGGACCAGTCGGTGTAACCCACGCCCAGCGTCTTGCCGATCAGCAGCGCACGGAAGCCGGTGCAGTCGATGAACAGGTCGCCCTCGATCACCTCGCCGCGCTCCAGCTTGATCGAGGAGATGCCGCCTTCGGCATCGGTGCCGACATCGACGATCTTGCCCTCGACGCGCTTGCACCCGTGGCGCTCACTGAATCCCCGCAGGAAGCGGGCGTAGAGCGCCGCGTCCATGTGGTACGCGTAATTGACATGGTAGCGCGGCAGATGGGAGAAGCGGTCCTGCAGCGCGGCCTGCAGTTCGATGCAATAGTCGCTGTACTCGCTCGCCAGGCCTTCGGCCCTCCCGCGCAGCCAGAAATGCTGGAAGCCCGCCGACCAGTGGTCCTTGCCGCTGGTGCCGAACGAGTGGATGTAGCGGTGGCCGACGTCCTTCCAGTTCTCGAAGGAGATGCCCAGCTTCACGGTACCCTGCACCGCCGCCATGAAATCCTGCTCCTTGATGTCGAGCAGGCGATGGAAGACCACCAGCGTCGGGATCGTCGCCTCGCCCACACCGACCGTCCCGATCTCTTCCGACTCCACCAGGGTGATGTCCAGGGTCTTGCCCAGCGTCTTGGACAGCGCGGCAGCGGCCATCCAGCCGGCGGTGCCGCCACCGGCGATGACGACACGCTTGACGGTGCGGGGACTGGTCATCGGTTGCGACGTCTGCATGCAGGTTCACTCAACGGTTGAGGCGCTGCTGCAGCAGCGCGCGCAGGTGGCGGACACGGGCTTCGTCGAGGGGCGCGAGCACACGCCGTGCCGCTTCGGGCACATGGCCGGCATCCCGTTCCTCGTCGTAGTCGAAAACATAGTGGTCGAACACGTCCTTCCACACCGCGCGCTCGTGCGCGGGAAGGTCGCGCACGCTCATGATGGCCAGCATCAGCGCATTCATCGGCGTGTCCATCCACGCGGGCGACTGCCGCCACCAGTAATTCACCAGCACGTTGAACGCGTCCAGGCCCTCCACGTGGTGCCACCACATGCTGGGAATGAACACCGCGTCGCCCGGTTCGAGCACTGCGGTGCGTGCATGCCTCAGCGCCTCCTCGAAGCGCGGGAAACGCGCGAGGTCAGGCGCAGAGAAATCCACCAAGCTCACCGCCTGCCCCGCAGGCGTGTGATCCAGCGGACCGATGTAGAGATTCTCCAACTGGTCCGGCGGGAACAGCGTTACCTGGCGGCGACCCGCGACGACGCAAGCGAGATTGTCCGGCACATCCTGATGCGCAGCGATCCGGCTGCGGTTGCCGATCCAGATGCTGGCCAGTGGATCGCGCGGACGGAGATCGACGTCGTTCTCGGCACGGAAGCCCGGCAGGAAGGTGTCGAGCGTGGTGGAGGCCACATAGATGGAAGGTGGCGTTGCTGCATCGAGATACTTGCGCAGCGTGTCGAGCGCGACGGACAGCGGCACCTGTTCACGACGGAAGTTGAAGCCGCTCAGGTCCTCGTTGTAGAACACGCGTCCTTTCACCTCGGGTGGAGCAACGGTGGCCACGACGGGCATGCCGCCGTGGTCGAACCGCTTGAGGTAGTCGATGCCCGCCACCGCCGATGCACGTGCCGCCTGCACCATGGGCCAGGTCGAGACCAGCCCTCGCAGGACCACCGGCCGTGCCCCCAGCAGCACAGCCTCCGGCAGCGACTGCGGACTGCAGCCAGCGATCTCGTCGATGGACTCAGCGAGCGGACGCACGGCGCCGGTTGGTCCGTTCGATCAGATCGCGGAAGCGCGACATCGATGCCAGCACCATGTAGACGGGCAGCAGATGGCCATCGCGCGCCAGCCGTTCCAGCGCATCCCCGGACACTGCCTGCAGCCGCGCCTCGTCGATGGTATGGAAGCCGGCCAGCCGGTTGTGCGAGCCATCATCCAGCTTCACGTCGAGCACGAATGATTCCAGCAGATCGTGCTCCAGCAGGGCATCAATGAAGGCGGGCGTGGCGACGACGCCATCATGCAGCGCCAGCAGCACGGACTTCACACGCTCCAGGAACTCCGTGGCGCCGCCATGGTCATGGAACAGCGGCTCACCGCCTCCGTCGCGGGCGCGCGGGTGCTCGAGATCGACATGCAGCAAACGCTCTTCGCCGGATACCCCGACCAGGAAGGGCTGCCGCCTGACGGACAGCGGGACATACGTGGCATCCCAGCGCTCCCCGTCGAGGAACAGGTTCTCGCCTTCCTGCAGGCCGAACAGTGCCAGCGGAATGAAGCGTCCCTCGCCGTCGCGCGCGAACACGATCGGGTAGTGCGCCTGCACGTCGCGGAACTCGGCAGGGAATGTCAGCGCCCGCATCACGGCGTCGCCGAGTGCGGCACCATGACCGGCCCGCACGCGGAGCGTCCGGTGCTCGATATTGTTCAACAGGACGTGCTGGCTCATCGGCTCTCGCAGGCTACCGGGCGGAACAGCGCAACCCGTGGCATCGTGCCCGATCACATGGGGCAAAGAAAGACGGAGCCGCCGGACCTGCCGACGACTCCGTCCCTGGATCGCACCGCTGCGGTCAGAACTTGTACCGCAGGCCGAACATGTAGCGCGGGCCGGTCTGGGTGGCGAACCGCACCATGTTCTCGTGACGGGCGTGGGTACGCATCGTCTCGTCGGTGAGGTTGATGCCTTCCAGGCTGATCGTCAGCTGTGGCGTCACCTGATAGCTCACGTTCATGTCGAACTGGCCGTACTCTTCGACGTAGTTCGGGTTGTTGCCCTGACCGCCGACACCGTTGAAGAACTCGTCGCGCCAGTTGTATGCCGCGCGGACCTGCCACGGCCCCTTGTCGTAGAACGCCACCAGGTTGGCCGAATCGCTCAGGCCGACCAGCGGATACTGGTCGCCCAGGTCGGTGTTGTCGAAGGTCAGGCCCGAATCCACCTTGGTGTAGTTCGCCGCCAGGCCGAAGCCGCTGTCGCCGAACAGGTGCTGGACGTTGATCTCGAAACCATCGAGCGTGTCCGATCGCTGGTTGGCTGGAACGGTGATGTTGAACCCGGCGATGGGATCACCAGGCTGACCGGTAATGCGACCTCTCGCAACATCGACGCCAGGATCGTTTGCGTGATTGGTGAAGATGTAGGTACGGATGCAATCGCCATCCGTCGGCAGGCAGCCAGCCGCCAGCGCGTTGTTCCAGTACGTACCACCCACCGGCGTGTGGAGCGCGAAAGGCTCTTCACGAACTATCGTGTCGCTGATGAAATTGTCGATGTCCTTGCGGAAGTAGCCCACGGAGAAGTAGCTCCCCGGACTGTAGTACCACTCGAACGACAGATCGAAGTTGTCAGACAGGAGCGGCTCCAGCGCCGGATCACCGCGGCTGCCGTCACCGCCGGTGATCCGGACGACGTTGGCCAGTTGCTGACCACCACGTATGGCGCCCCAGCCGGGACGGCCGATGGTCTGGCTGTAGCTGCCGCGCAGCACCATGCTGTCGCTGAGATCCAGCTTCAGGTCCAGATTAGGCAGGAAGTAATCGTAGTCTCCCTCGCGCCGCGCGAAGGCGCGCTCGCCCGCGTAGTCCACATAAAGTTCGTTGGCGGCCACCCAGGTGATGGTTTCGCCGACGCGCTCCAGTGCAGTGGAGACGACTTCCGTCTTCTCGTAGCGGACACCCAGGGCCACGTGCAGCGGCATGGACCAGTCGAACATCGTCGTCCACTGCACATAGGCACTCTTCGACTTCTCCGTCGTACGCATGTCGTCGGTGAACTCGGTCGGCATCTGGTAGCACGTCGGGCACGCGGGATCGAAGTTCGGCCCCGGCCCCACGACCTCACCCGCACGGCTCCGCAGGCGCTCGAAGTCGAACACCAGGAACGCATCAGTCCAGTTCGGGTTGTTGTGGTTACCGAAGGCCTCGAAGTAACGCGACATGTGATCGACGTACCAGATGCTGTCGTCATAGTCCGCCGGCGTGCCGACGCCACCCCAGGTATCGCGCTGCATCACGGACGACGCGGAGCGGTTCTGTACATCGATGGCCGACACGCCGAAGTCCAGTCCGGAGTAGTCACCGAACTCGAAGCGGCCCTTGGCCTGCAGCTGTTCGACCTCGGACTTGTTGTAACTGTTCTGGAACACCGAACCGGTCACCAGCGCCTGCGATGCAAGCACTTCGGTCTGGCCGGGCGGCAACTGCACGTTGACGATCGGGATCTCGCCGCTATAGTCGACGGTGGTGGTGCCACGCACATACGCAGCTACGCCGAGCACGCCGGCCGATCCGAGCGGACTGTCCGGCTTCGATTCGGAGGTGGAATTGTGGTAGTCGAACTCGAGGTTGAGGTTGTCGTTGACTTCCCACTCGACGTTGAAGCCCAACGAATCGCCGGTGGTCTTGGTCGCCAACTGCATGCCGCCCATCGAAAGGTCGGCGTTGGTCATGTCTTCGGAATAGATGATCGGCGCGGCAACCGGACCATCCGTCCATGAACTGTCGCCCGGACCGTAGTTGAACCACACCGACAGCTCGCTGCGCTGCTGCTGCACCTTGTTCTCGATGTAGTTGTAGTCCAGGGTGGTCGTCACGTTGTCGGTCGGCGCCCACTGCAGCGTCACCTGGCCGTTGGTGCGCTGGCGCTGCACGCCGTTGACGCTGTAGCCGGTGTTCTGCGGACGCGCGTAGACATCGTCCGGTCCAGGGCGATTGTCGATGCGGTCGTAGTACGTCTCGCCGGGCAGCGGCAGGCGCTGCCAGCTGTTCGAGTTGTCGCCGTAGAACGTCAGCCAGCCATCGGCCACCGACGCCTGGTTGAAGCCGGAATCGCGCTCCTGGTAGCTGCCGCTGAGCGCGATACCGAAACGGCCATCGGCATAGGTCTGGCTGAAGATGCCGGACATCTCGCCGGTGAAATCGTTGCCCTGCATGGTCTTCGGCAGGTTGCCGTTGGAGCTGTCGTTGACTGCTTTCAGGCCGAACGTCGCGACCGGTTCGGCCTGCAGCGGGCGCGCCGTCCGCACGTCGATGGTGGCGCCGATGCCACCGGTCGGATTGTCGGCGCGACCGGTCTTGAAGACGCGGATCTCGGACACCGATTCGCTGGCCAGGTTGGCGAAGTCGAACGAGCGCGACGTCGAGGATCCCGCACCACCGCTGCCCAGGTTGGACGCCGGCATCTGGCGACCGTTGAGCAGCACCAGGTTGTAGTCCGGGCCCATGCCGCGCACGGTGACCTTGGAGCCTTCGCCGCTGGACGTGCGATCGATCGACACACCACTGATGCGCTGGAGCGATTCGGCCAGGTTGGTATCGGGGAACTTGCCGATGTCCTCGGCGACGATGCCATCGACGACGCCCTGCGCATCGCGCTTGAGGTTCATCGACGATTCCAGGCTCGCGCGGATGCCCTTGACCACGACGGTATCCAGCGTGGCGGGATCCACCTCACCGGTGGTTGCGGGCGCCGGATCGGCATTGCCCTGGGTCTCGACCTGCTGGGCCCACGCGGGCCCTGCGAGTGCGAGCAACAATGCGGATGTAAGCACCCGCTTCCTTGGAACGGATTGCACTTGCTTCATGGACTTTCCCCTCTCCGGAAATTCACGAATGGCGTTGGTGTGTGTGCTCGAGGCCCCTGTCCCCTTTCACGTTGGGCCGAATTGGACGCGCGATTGACAGCGTTGTCAACTTTCTGTGATTCGACTAGTGATTTGAAGAAAAAGGCTTGTTTCAAGCACTATTCTTCATGCTGCGTCGCAGCTGAAACCGTTTTCTTTCCTGCGTGTCGCCGCAAGGAAACTGAAAAAAACCTGCGCAACCACACGGAAGGTTTTCTATTGGTATGGAATGCGCGCGCGGCATCCATCCTTCCGGACGGGCGTAGCGCCACTGGAATCCAGGGCCGATGCAAATGAGGAACGCGCCCGCTTCAGCGGCGCGCGGGTGGCTGTGTCGATTCGCGGAACAGCACTTCATGTTCGACGTGCACCATGCTCCCCGCGTCGGCCGTGCGGATGCGCGCCAGCAGCTGCAGCGTGGCCAGCCTGCCCATTTCCGACGTGGGCTGACGCACCGTCGTCAGCGCAGGATAGATATGGCGCGCGATGGGCGTGTCATCGAAGCCGCACACCGAGATGTCGCGCGGTACCGCCAGCCCGCGCTCGCACGCCGCACGGATGACGCCGGCGGCCATGTCGTCGTTGGCCGCGAAGATGGCGGTCGGTGGCCGGCGCAGGTCGAGCAGCCGATTGCCGGCCTCGATGCCGGACTCGAACGAGAAGGCGCCCTGCACCACCAGATCCGCGTCGTACTCCAGGCCCGACGCACGCAACGCGTCCTTGTAGCCCTTGTAACGCCACTGGCAGGCGCCATGCGCAGGCGGGCCCTTGATATGGCCGATGCGGCGATGGCCCTGTGCCACCAGCCCTGCGATGAGTTCGCGCACGGCGGCGGTCTCGTCCATCATCACGCCGATGCGATCGTCCGGGTGCTTGGGCGCGATGCACGCGAACGGCACCTCGTGCTGTTCGAGGAATTCCAGCACCACGGGGTCGTCCGTCAGCGGGGGAATCAGCACCACGCCGTCCGGCGCGAAGTGCTCGAACACCACCTTCAGGTCGTCGGCCTTGCGCTGCTTCGGCGCGCCGACCGGCGCCAGCACCAGGTTGTAGTGGTTGTCGCGACAGGCATCCAGCATGCCGCTCTGGATCTCCATCAGGTAGTTGCGCGACGGGTTGTTGTAGACCAGCGCGATGACATACGAACGCTGCCCGGCCAGGCTGCGCGCCGACAGGTTGGGACGGTACTGCAGCTGGTCGACCGCCTTCATGACCCGCTGGCGCATTTCTTCGCGGACGTTCGGCTCGTTGTTGAGCACGCGCGACACGGTCTTCATGGACACGCCTGCCACTGCGGCCACGTCTTCGATCCGACTACGCATTGGGATGCTCCTGATCCACTCCGCCCACCCTCCCGGCACGACGCCGGATTCTGACAGCGATGCCCGCCGCTTGGATACCGCACGGCGCGACCGGCGGCAGGTACGACATGCCGCAAACCCCGCGGGTGGAAACCAGTGACAGGCGGCGATCACGCGCAAACCGTTGCTGCATGGCAACACACATCCGATGCGCACGCACAAAGAACGCGCTATGCATCCCGTCTTTCCGGCAACCGACGCACAATCGGTTGACAGCAAGATGTAGCAACGCTATGACAGCGCTGTCAACTACCGTGCATCCGATGCCGTCCAGCGGGGCGCTCGGCTGCACTCTTCTCCAAGAGGCACCGACATGCATTCCATCCGATTGTTCTCCGCCGCCACGCTCGGCGTTGCCATGGCTGCCGGAATGGTGGGCGCAGGTGCCGCCGGACCCCCGGAGACCTCCATGCAACCCGCCTCCAAGGTGACCATCTACACGACCGCCCAGGACTCCCGCCAGCGCCTCAGCGAGTCGGGCACTGCCGTGCTCAAGCCGGGACACACGCTGACGGAAGTGGAGACATCGGTCTTCGTGGATCCCGCCGTGCGGTTCCAGTCATTGCTGGGCATCGGCGGCGCCATCACCGACTCGACCGCCGAGGTCTACGCCACGCTCCCGCCCGCGAAACAGGCCGAGTTCATGCGTGCCTACTACGACACGCGGGAAGGCATCGGCTATTCGTTGGCGCGCACCACCATCCACAGCTCCGACTTCAGCTCGGCCAGCTACACGTACATCAAGGAAGGCGACAAGGCGCTGGAGACGTTCTCGATCGATCATGACCGCCAGGCTCGCCTGCCGATGATCAAGCAGGCCATCGCGGCCTCCGGCGGCAAGCTGCCCTTGTTCGCCAGCCCGTGGAGCGCGCCCGCCTTCATGAAGACGAACAACCACATGCTGCGCGGCGGCGCGCTGCTGCCCGAGTACCGGCAGGCATGGGCGAACTATTTCGTCAGGTTCATCCAGGCCTACGAGAAGGAAGGGGTGCCGATCTGGGGCATCACCGTGCAGAACGAGCCGATGGCCACGCAGACCTGGGAATCGATGCTGTACACGGCCGAGGAAGAGCGGGATTTCCTCAAGCAGCACCTCGGCCCGACCATGCACGCGGCCGGCTATGCCGACAAGAAGATCATCGTGTGGGACCACAACCGCGACATGATGCTGTACCGCGCCCAGGTGATCCTCGGCGACCCGGAGGCGGCGAAGTACGCCTGGGGCCTCGGCTTCCACTGGTACGAGACGTGGGCGGGTTTCGACCCGATGTACCGCAATGTGGCGGCAGTGACGCAGGCGTTTCCCGACAAGCCGGTGCTGCTGACCGAGGCGGCGGTCGAGAAGTTCGACCCCGCGCGCTACCAGCACTGGCCGAATGCCGAACGCTACGGGACTTCGATGATCCACGATCTCAACAACGGCGCTGTCGGCTGGACCGACTGGAACATGCTGCTGGACGAGAAGGGTGGCCCCAACCACGTGGGCAACTACTGCTTCGCCCCGCTGCATGCGGACACCCGCACGGGGGAGCTCATCTACACGCCCAGCTACTACTACATCGGTCATTTCTCGAAGTTCATCCGCCCGCAGGCGCGCCGCGTCAGCGCTGCCACCAGCCGAAGCACGCTGCTCGCGACCGCCTTCGTCAATCCGGACGGGCAACTGGCCACGGTGGTGATGAATCCCACCGACAAGGAAATCACGTACAACTTCTACGTGGGCCAGGCGTCGGCGATGGTGACCATCCCGCCACGCGCAATCCAGACACTGGTGAACTGACCACACCGCTGCGGGGAGTCCGACATGCGTCCGTTGCTTGTCCTGTTGTTGCTGCTGCCGGGCGCACCCACCTCCGCCGCGGATGCTTTCGTGTGGCCCGACGGACGTCGTGCTGCCGTGAGCCTGGCCTACGACGATGCGGTCCCGTCGCAGCTGGACAATGCGATCCCCGCACTCGACCGCCACGGCCTGAAGGGCACGTTCTACCTGACGCTGTCCTCCGACACGCTGCGTACGCGGCAACGGGAGTGGGTGGCCGCCGCCCGCAACGGCCATGAGCTCGGGAACCACAGCCTGTTCCACCAATGCTCGGGCGCCCGGCCTGATCGCGACTGGGTGGAGGCACACCGCGATCTCGACAGCGTCACCGTGGCGCAGATGCGCGACCAGGTGCTGCTGGCGAATGTCATGCTGACCGCACTGGATGGCCGGCACGAACGGACCATGACCGTGCCCTGCGGTGATACGCAGGCGCGCGACGGAAACTATGTCGACGCCGTCGCATCGGCATTCGTGGCGATCAAGCTGGGGCAGGGTGGCGTGGTCGCGGACATGGCGACACTCGATCCGATGGCGGTGCCGGTGGACGTTCCGGTCGAGGTGACCGGCGAAGCGCTGATCGCACGCGTCGAAGAGGCCGCGCGACGGGGCACGATGGTCAACTTCACCTTCCATGGCATCGGCGGCGACCACCTGGCCGTCTCCAACGACGCACACGAAGCGTTGCTGCGGCACCTGGCTGCCCATCCGGATGTGTACTGGGTGGCGCCCTTCATCGACATCATGCGCCACGTCGCGTTGGAACGCCCATCGCCTGCGCATGCGTCGCGATCCGGCAGCACGCGCGCCGCCACGCCATGAACTTCCGCCTGCGATAAACGCTCGACGGGGCATCCCGTTCAGCGCGGGCACGACGACAACATCGCGCGCGCATGCCAAGCGGCGCGGCGCGCCAGGTTGTAGGCCATGTCGGCCTCCCGTGGCAACAGGTGTTCCACGCGTGTCGGGTCGGCTCCGTTCGCGAACGCATGCTCCACGCGCTCCAACTGCGACAGGTGCTGCTGGATGGGCCGCAGCAGTTCTGCATACAGCGACTTCCGGCAATGCGGAAAATCCGCACCGAGTGCCGCCAATTGCGCCCTGATCGCGCGGCTCGCGGCCCCTTCCAGGCCAGGAGCCGGTTCGGACGCGATGGGCGCCGCCTTGTAGGCGTCTCCTGTTGCTTCGCTGCCGAGATCCGCCACTCGCTCGTGGTATGCGGGATTGAAGCGGACCTCAGGTGGTGGGCGCGCGCGTGCGGGCTGATCGCGCGTCCCCAACGGAATGACCACCGTTCCGGTGACGGTTCCGTGCGCGTTCTCCAGCAGGCTGTCTCCGGCAGTGCCTTTCCCGAGCCAGGCCTTGTCGAACCGGGTCTCCCGGTAATCAACGGGATTGCGACGGTCGAAGGGACCCGGCGCGTTGTTGCGCGCCACACCTTCTCCCGCGCCCGGTGGCGGCCGCACCGGCACGGCGCGCCCTGCCGCATCTTCCGGCAGAAGCAAGCGTCCATCGCGTCCGTACAGCACGAGTGGGACGCGTTGGTCCGCATGGACCCGCACCGAGGACGTGGCCGGTGACGCGGTCCTGCGCAGCGCCGACGGCAGGCCCTGCTCGTCCTGGTCCGGGCGGAACGGACGCGCTGACGCGCGCGGGGCCCGTGTCACGGTCGCGCGTGCAATGAAGCGTATCTGCAGCGTGGATTCGGATGCCTCCGCACGCACGACAGGGCGGTGCAGCATCAGCACGCGTGCGGTCAGCGCCAGGACGATGACGCTCACCAGGCACGCAATCAGGCGGTCCTTGGCATCGGCCGGCACCTGCCACACGTGGCCTGCGGCGCGCGGTCGCGGACCTGTCGCGGTTGCGCCAGTCAATGCAGGAGCTCACGCGGTGGTGGCCGGGGCAAGCCGGACAGCCTATGCAGCGGCAGGATCAAACCGGGTCGTCCCAGTGGCTCTTTGCCGGCGGGGGTGGTGGATACCCTTGGTCTTCCAGGCATGCGTCCAGCAGGTCGTGCTGCTCCGGATCAAGCAGGGGCGGTTCCTGCGAGGCATCCGCGGCAGGAAACGGCAGGTCGAGCTCGTCGGCGCAGCGCGCGATCGCGTCCCTGAGCTCCGGATCCGGCATCGGCGGCACGCTATACCCATCCGCATGCGGATGATGTGGCGGTCCGTCGTGACCGAAAGGTACAGGCGGCGGTGGACGATGCAGATGCGGCGGCGAGCAGCAGGCGGCGAGCCCGAAGGCCAGCAAGCCCAACAGGGCGGCGCGGGAGGGCGTGGCGAGCAACAAGGAAGCTCCTTGAGAAGGGGGTTGGCGGGCATGGTGTCTGCAGGCTCCGCAGCGGATGAATCCGTCGCACGCATGGAACTGCGGCCGCCGCCACCTGGCCCTGCAAGGCGGAACGGATGGCATGGGCGAACATCGACGGCGGGGAGTGGTGAGGATGGACGCGCCGTGTCGCCTGACTATGTCGTCATGTGTCATCCCGTGCCGGGGGCAGTGCCACGTCGCGACACACGACGACATACCGGCGCGAAGAACGCGTTGCACCCTGCGGTGGCGTTGGCGACAGACCAACCTTGTACTCTCCCCTGGAAATCCCCTGCCGCCATCCCTCATGGCGGCTCTTTTCCCCTGTGTCGGGAAGGACCGGGGAATGACGCATACTTCTCACGGACGCTGCACGCCCCCGCGCCATGGACCTGAGCTCCCACATCCTGGTGGTCGACGACGACCCCGAACTGCGCACGCTGATTGGCGGCTTCCTGCGCGAGCACGGTTATCGCGTGGACGAGGTGGGCGATACGGCCGCGATGCGGGATGCCATTGCGCGGCGGCGACCCGACCTGATCGTGTTGGACGTGATGATGCCGGGCGAGGATGGCTTGGTCGCCGCACGCCGGTTGGCCAGCGAGTCCGGCCCTCCGGTGATCATGCTCAGCGCGCTCGGCACGGATACCGACCGCATCATCGGCCTGGAAGTCGGCGCCGACGATTACCTCGCCAAACCGTGCAATCCGCGCGAACTGCTGGCCCGCGTGCGCGCGCTTCTGCGCCGTCGGTCTCCCGCCGGCGATGGCGGTACCGGCCCGAACGGCGCTACCGTCTTCGGTTTCGATGGCTGGAGCCTGGATGTGGCCCGCCGTGAACTGCGCGATCCTGCGGGCACCTACATCAATCTTTCCGATGGCGAGTTCGCGCTGCTGCGCACCTTCATCGAACATCCGCAGCGCGTGCTCAGCCGTGACCAGTTGCTGGACTACGCGCGCGGCCACAACGTGGACGTATACGACCGGGCCATCGACAGCCAGGTCAGTCGGCTGCGCCGGAAGCTCAACGAGCGTGGCGGCACGGAAATGATCCGCACCGTGCGCAACGAGGGCTACATGCTGCTGCCTTCCGTCGTGCGCCGATGACGAACCGTCGGCGCCTGCCGCTTTTCGCACGGACATTCCTCCTCCTGCTTGTCGCGCTGGTGGTCGCGTATACCGTCGGCATGGCGGTACTGCTGTACCGGCCGCCCGCGGATGGCATCGCCTTGAGCGAGCTGACGGCGTTGCTGTCTTCGCGCATGCCCGCAACCAGCCCCGACCTGCAGGTCTCCTACGCCGACCAGGCGCCGTCGCCCGACGCTGCGCGCTACCGCGCCTCGCCGCCGTTCTCCGCACTGCTCGCCCAATGGCTGGGCAGCGAAGTGGAACGGGTGCGCTTCTTCCACCTGCAAGGCCCCCGGCCACCCTTCTCGCTCGCGCCGTTTCCCGCGCCGCCTGCGTCAGCACCTCCCGTTCCCCCGCCCGGAGGCATGCCGGGGGAAGGACGAGCGCAGGGAGCCGTCGACGTGAAAGGCGGCCCGCCGCCGTTCCCGCCCAACTGGCACCCCGACGCTCCCCTTCGCGGCGATTTCGTAGCGGCCTACCGTCAGGCTGACGGGCGCTGGCGGGTCGTCGAGAACACGCGCAATCGTGCTGCCTTCATCGCAAGGCTGGGCACCCTGTTCCTCGCGGGCGTGCTGGCGCTGACGCCGCTGGCATGGTGGTTCTCGCGTGCGCTGGCGTCACCGATCCACCAGTTCACGCGTGCTGCCAACCGGATGGGCCGTGACGCCGATGCCCCGCCCCTCCCCCTCACGGGTCCCAGCGAGATCGCCAGCGCCGCCACCGCCTTCAACGCCATGCAGGCGCGACTGAACCGCTTGCTGAAGGAACGCAGCGAGATGGCGGGCGCCATCGCCCATGACCTGCGCACACCACTCGCACGGCTGGCGTTCCGGCTGGATGCGCTGCCTCCCGATGCGCGCGGCAAGGCATCCGCCGACATCAACGAGATGTCGCAGATGATCGATGCCACGCTGGAGTTCATCCACGACCAGAATCGTCTGCGCGCGCAAGAATCACTCGATCTTCGCCTGCTGGTGGAAAGCGTGGTCGACAACCTGCGCGATACCGGGCACGACGTGCAGCTTGCGGACGGCCCGCCCGCGCCGATGAAAGGCGACCCGTTGTCGCTGCGGCGCATGGTCGCCAACCTGGTCGACAACGCGCTCAAGTACGGACAACGCGCGCAGCTCACGCTGACGGCGGAGCCGGAAGGTTATCGCCTGCAGGTGGACGATGAGGGGCCCGGCATCGATTCCACGCAGGAAGAGCAGTTGTTCATGCCCTTCGTGCGCGGGGATGCCTCACGCAACCGCAGCACGGGCGGCATCGGGCTGGGCCTGGCATCCGTGAAATCCACCGTGCTCGCCCACGGTGGCGATGTGACGCTGTCGAACCGCCGCGACGGGGGCCTGCGCGCCAGTGTCCATCTTCCCCATCGATCGGCGTAGGCGCGCCAGGAGACCGATGCGCCGTCAGCGGTCCGCCCAATGCCAGCGCAGCCCCACGGTGAACGTGCGCCCGGCCCCGGGCTCATAGAAGCGGCCGTTGCCTTCGTTGACGATGACGGAACCGATATGGAAACGGTCCAGCGCGTTGTCGATGCGGGCGAAGCCCTGCAGGCGCCCGCTGCCCGCCGGCCAATCGCGCGCGAGTTCGAGGTTCAGCAGGCCATGGCCGGGGGCGCGTTCGCTGCCGGTATCGTTCACCGTGACGGCGCCGACACCCAGCAGCTGGGCGGCCGCGCTCCACTGCCCGCCCTGCCAGCCCAGGCGCACCGATGCCTGCTGCCGGGCGACCCCGGGGATGCGCGTGCCGGCCGCGACCTGCACTCCCGGCGTGGTGCAACCGCTCGAGGTGCAGATGGGGAAGCCGTCGCGGAACGTCGCGTCCAGCCACGTGTAGGCCAGCTGCAGCTGCCAGGCGGCGTGCAGCTGCAGGCCCGCCTGCAGTTCCACGCCCTGGCGCCGTGCAGCGCCGGCGTTGCGGTAGCTGCTCCGGCCACCCACGTTGCGTGCGACCGCCAGCTCGTCGTCCGTATCGGCGCGGAACAGCGCAGCGTCGATGCGGGCGCCCTGCCCGCCACGCCACTTCATCCCCAGCTCCATGTTCCGGCTGATCGCCGGTCGCAGATCGAACGCCAGCCCGGCCCCGCCATCGGCGCGATAGCCGATCTCGTTGAACGTCGGCGTCTCGAAGCCGCGCCCGGTCGATGCGTACAACCGCAGCGCATCGATGGGCGCGTACACCAGCCCCGCCACCGGCATGGTGCGCTCGTACGTCACCTGGCCACTATCGTCGGGATTGGTAGCCGTGATGTAGGCATCCCGCGAGCGGAATGCGATGCGGCTGTGGCGCGCGCCGGCCAGCACGGACCAGCGGGATGCGAACTGCCACCAGGCTTGCGCGTACTGGTCGACATTCCACACCTGGTTGCGCTCGTCGCGACGCAACGCGCCCCGCACGCCCAGCGCCGGGCCGACGAAATTCTCGTAGCCGCGACGATGCTGGCGCTGCCGATCGGCATTCGCGCCTGCGCTGACCTCGAACGCACGCCCGGCAAGCTCGCCCGTCCATGACCAGCGCAGGTCGGCTCCGCCGTAGTCGTTGTCGAGATCGATCACGCCGCCGGCGTTGAGGGGATTGGCCTGCGCCGCGCCCGGCAACGCGAGATACTGCTCGACGTCGCGGCGTCCACCATAGGCCATCGCCCGCAACAGGTGTCCGCTGGCGAAAGGCCATTCGTACACGGTGCCCAGCTGGTCCTGCCGGACGGATTTGCGCGTGTCGAACTGGGTCGCCACCGACGTTGCCTGGCGCGGATCCTGCCACGCCTGCGCACGCGTGAGGCCGAGGGGGTCCTTGGCGTCGGGCGCGTCGAAATGATTGAGGACCAGGTCCAGCGTGGCACGGCCGGGCTTCAACCGGACTTTCGCATTCAGCGATTCGCGGCGCGCGGCGCTATGCGCGCGGTAGCCGTCCGTCTCCAGCATCGACGCCGCCACGCTGTAACCCGCCACATCGCCGGCACCGCGCACCCGTGCACCCAGCACGCGGTTGCCGTGGCTGCCCGCGCCTGCCTGCACTCGGGCCTCATGACCCTCCCCGGGAATGTCGCTCCACAGTTGGATCACGCCGCCTGAAGAGTTGCCATGCAAGGCGGAGAACGGACCACGCAGCACTTCCACGCGATCCGCGCCCTGCATGTTGAAGTGGGATACCTGGCCCTGCCCGTCGGGCATGGTCGCGGGCACGCCATCGGCGTACAGGCGCAGTCCGCGCACGCCGAAGGTGGAGCGCGCGCCGAAGCCGCGGATCGAAAGCTGCGTGTCCTGCGCCAGATTCTGCCGTTCGCGCGCACGCAATCCGGGGATGCCGTCCAGCGCTTCCGACAATGCGGAAAGAGGCCGCGCACCGCCATCGCCCAACACCACGGTATCGACGGAGGCCGGCACGTCGAAGGCATCCACCGATTCGAGGCGCGTGGCGGTGACCACGATGCGGTCAAGCGTCGCTGCAGCCACCCGCTGCTCATCCGCCGCCATCGCGGCGGCGCACGGGATCAGCAGCAGGGTGCCGGTTTTCCAACGGATTCGCGACATCGCTTGCATGCATGGACCGGAAGGCGGGGCGATGGCGCGGAGCACAGGCCAGCGAAAAGTCCGCTCCGCCCGCTCCAGGCGCGGAATACGCACGTTCAGCCCATCCTGTCGCTGCTGACCATTCACCAGGGATTGGTAGGCCTGCAACCGGATGAATCTGGCGGGCCGTTGCGTGTTCCGACATTCATCCGCGCATGAGACGTCAGTGACTCGCTTGCGGACGCACTTTTTGCTTGAGAAGGATCACGCGGGACATCTTCGTACAGCCCGACGCCTTCCTGCAACAAGCGGTCTCATCCATCCGTTCAATCCGCACACAAGGGCAGACACCGGCTTGTACCTGCCATGCCGCGCATGGGCATCAACGCGTGACGCCCGGTCGGCTGTTCCGGAGAGCATGCGAAGCATCGGGGCCATCGCCCGCGTGCTGGTCATGAATCCCGGACCTGCGCTGCCCTCCGGATGGCGGCGCCACGCGGGAATTCAGTCTTCCGCGACATCGGATTCCCGCATGGCCGTCGCGTCCCGTGCCGGCACCGTCCGTGGCGCACCACTCCGCGCCATCGCTTCGAATACGCCATCACGACGTACCCAGGCGTGATACAGGGCGGCGCCCAGGTGCGCCATCACCAGTGCGAACAGCGCGTAACCAAGCACGCCATGCGCGCCGCGCAACCAGGCGTAGAGCGTCGGGTCGTGCGGGACGAGCGCAGGCAACGCCAGCGTGCCGACCATCTGCACCGGATAACCGCCTGCCGACACCGTCGCCCAGCCCAGCAGCGGCATGGCCAGCATCAACGCGTAGAGCAACCCGTGCGAGGCCTTCGCGGCGATCACCTGCGGACGTGGCAGGTCCGCAGGCAGCGGAGGCGGCGGACTGCGCCAACGGTGGTACAGCCGCACCAGCGCCAGCAGCAGGATGGCGATGCCGAGCGGCCGGTGCAGATCGATCAGCACGGGGCGCAGTGCCAACGAGGCGACCATGCCCACGCCGATGAACAGCATCGAGAGGATCAGGACGGCCATGCCCCAATGCAGCAGACGGGCAAGCGCATCGAAATGTCCGTGGCGATTCATCGCGCGGCCTCCCCGTCATCGCCCCGGGCGGTCTCGCGCTCTCGACGGTTGAACGACACCGCATAGGCCGCCGCGCGCGCCGCCAGGATCGGATCGCCGGAAAGCGCGATGCCTTCCGGCACTACCGTCGGGTCGTAGTTCACGTCGCGGCACGGGCCGGTGGCCTGCGGCTGGCTGCGCTCCAGCACCAGGACGCCGGCCACGTGCTGCGGGCGGTCTTCGGGCCAGGCCTGCGATGGATCGTCGACCGGATCGCCGGCTGCCGCCTCGGTGACGACCAGGTTCCAGCGCAGCGGACCCTGCTGCAGGCGCGCCTGGAGATCCTCATGCAGATAGTCCGCATCGGCGTGCTCGCGTTCTGCATCGCCCAGGGGTTCGAAGGGCGCCTGTGGCTGCATCGACCAGCGCACGAAGCGTTCGCGTCCGGCGGCATCGATGAAACGGAACGCGTTGACCCCGTTGTAGGCCGTGTTCGCCCAGCTGCTCGACCAGGCGGCGGATTTCGCCCACGCCTGGAACCGCTTCGCCTCCGGATACTCGGCAAGGAACGCCGCCATCCTGGCCGGATCCGGCTTGCCCGTTGCCGGATCCGGACGCGATGCCAGCAACTGCGCGTGGAATCCGGCCGGCGTGGCCACGGCGAAGAAGGGGAAGCTGTTCATCGCCATGCGCCACTCCTGTCCATCGTCGGTCTTCAGCAACAGCGCCAGGCTGCGTACCCGCGCCTGCGCGTCGGGCGCATGCGGATCGGCGCCCCCGATCGACAGCCGGCCCTGCACCGCCGTGCGTGACTGATGGAACACCCGCGCACGCGACAGCCGCGCGGCTTGCGCTGAAGGCTCGAAATAGCCGGCCACGCAGACGCCTTTGCTGTGCGCGCGACGGAAGCCGGGGTAGGGCTTGCCGCCCTCGATGGCATCCACCAGGCGCGGCGCTGTCAGGCGATCCCTCCCGATCCAGCCTCCCACCCAGGCGAACGCCGCGGCCAGGACCAGGAGGAGCGTGGCGATGGCGACCAGGGCCGGCCACGGCGCGGTGGAGGTTGTCGGCGGGAGCGGATCGGGGGGAGGGCTCGACATGGGCAGTTCCTGCAGCGTGGGATGACGGTAGGACGCCGCGTGGCGCGATTTATTCCCGCTGCCGCGGGTGTCGCGCCCCCTCGTCACGGGCCATGCGGAATAATCCGGCCTGCCCATGCGTCCCATCCCGGACCCCGCACCGCGTGCTTCCCCATGCCTGCTTCACCGCCACTGGATGATGACACCCTGCGCGTGCTGATCCCACGCCTGCGCCGGTTCGCACGCTCGCTGGCGACCGACCCCGCAGCGGCCGACGACCTGGTGCAGGCCACGCTGGAACGCGCGTTGACCCGCGGCGACACCCGGCGCGACGAAGCCGCCTTGCAGCCCTGGCTGTTCTCGGTGCTGTACCGCCAGTTCGTCGACGACCATCGGCGCGCGGCGCGCTGGAAGCGCATCGCATCCCTGTTCGCCACCGAGGACGCGCATCGCCCGCCAATGCCGGATCAGGTCTTCGACGCTCGTACGTCGCTGTCCGCGTTCACGCGCCTGCCAGCGGACCAGCGCGCCCTGCTGATGCTGGTGAGCGTGGAGGGCCTGGGATATCGCGAAGCGGCCGAAGTCCTCGGCATTCCCATCGGCACGGTGATGTCGCGCCTGTCGCGGGCGCGGCAGGCATTGCGTGCGATGGACGACGAAAACGACCCTGCCGCTCCCGTGCTGAGGGCCCTGCGATGAACATCGATGCACTGCACCCCTCCCCCGACGACAGCGAGCTGCATGCCTACGTGGATGGCAGGCTCCCCCCTGCACGCCGGGCCCAGGTCGAAGCCTGGCTCACCGCCCACCCGGCGCATGCCGTCCAGGTGGAAGGCTGGAAGCAGGATGCCGAGCGGCTGCGCACCCTGCATGCACACCCGGAGCACTGGAGCTCGAACGCGGCGCTGGAACCGGCCCAGGTGCGCCGCCGGCTCGGCGCGCGCAGGCGTGCCCGCCTGGGCATCGCGGCGGCGATGCTGCTGGCCTTCGGCGTGGGTGGCGGCGCGGGCTGGCAGGCGCGCGACATGCGGCCGGGGCAGGCCGCGTTGCCGATGGCGGATGCCGTCGCCGCGTATCGCCAATACGTGGATGCCGATGCGCCGCCGATGGAGTTCGATGCCAGCCGCGCCGACGATCTGCAGCGCTGGCTGCACCGCCATTTCGGCGAAGCGGGACGGGTGCCCGACCTGCGCGCGGCCGGCTACCGGTTGATGGGCGGGCGATTGCTCTCCACCGAACAGGGCGCCGCCGCGATGCTGGTCTATCAGGATGGATCGGGCGCACGCGTGGGCTTCTACCTGCGTCCGCGCGGCCAGTTGCGTGGTCAAGGCCAGCGCCGCGATGGCGACCTGCTGGCGCGGTACTGGTCGGTGCGCGACACCAGCTTCGCACTGGTCAGCAATGCAGCCGACGCCGCGGCCTCCGGATTGCCCCGCCTGCTGGACAACGGGTGAAGACGTTCCGCGGCTTTCAGGGGCGACGTCCGGCCCGGATCCCACTGGCCGGGGCCAGCACCTGCCGGGATCGCCCCGGCAGGCATTTCATCCTGCCGCTGCGGGGAGTACGACCCTGAACGTGGTCCCGACGCCCACCTGGCTCTGTGCCGTGATCGCACCGCCTGCCCGTGTCACCAGGTCGCGGATGACGGATAGGCCAAGACCGGTGCCCTCGCCCGCCGGCTTGGTGGTGAAGAAGGGGTCGAAGACACGCGCCAGCACCTCTTCCCCCATGCCGGCGCCGGTATCGGCGAACTCCAGCACGCTGCCACCGTCGTCACCTTGCGCGACGCCGATGGAGAAGACGCCACCATGGGGCATTGCATGATCCGCGTTGGCCGCGATGTTGAGGACCATGAGCTCGAACCGGTCCCTGTCCATCCGGATCGGCGATGGGGCATCGCCCAGGGCGAACCGCAGTTCCACCTCGGGCTTGAGCAACTGGCGCAGCATGGACTGGACGTCCGCCAGGGCGCTGGCGGCATCGAAGGTCTCTTCCGCGTAGTCGTCCTGGCGCGCGAACGTCATCAGCTTGTGGGTCAGCAGCGTCGCCCGGCGCGCCGCCGCCTCGATGCCTTCGAATGATGTCCTGCCGTCTTCGACCTGGCCCGCCCTGAGGCCCTTGCGCGCATAACCGCTGATCACGGCCATGATGTTGCCGAAATCGTGCGCCACACCTCCCGCCAGTCGACCCACCGCCTCGACCTTGCGGGCGTGGATGAGTTGCTCCTGTGCGAGCTCGCGTTCGTTGATCTCCTGCAGCAGGCGCTGGTTTGCCGCCGCGAGCTGGTTCCCTCGCTCCGTGGCTTCGCCCAGGCTCTGGCGCAACGCGGCCGAACTGCGGTCGAGCACGATGGCGATCATCAGGAACATGGCGGCACTGAACGCGGCGTCGCCGTACAGCGCGGCGGCGTCGCCCTGGCGGGACACATCCACCGAGATGCCCAGGAAGAACGCGGCCACGATGCAGGCGAACATCAGCCAGAGCGCCGCCCTGCCCACCACGAGCCCCGCGATCGCCATCCAGATGACCAGCACGGGCTGCTCGAAGCGTTGGGCACCGAACCCGGTGGCCAGATAGGCAGGCACCACGGAGGCGGCGAACACCACCAGCAACAGCCGCGAAGCCCACGCGAAACGTCCATGCCGGATCAGCGCGAAGCTGATGGCGGCAGCGGCGCACACCGACAGGCTCAGCGCCATGCTGGTCAATTCGCCCGGCCGCCATGGGATATCGACCGCAAAGGCACGATACGCCCACGCCAGCGCAGGCAGCACCGCCAGCAGCGACGAGATCAGTTGCAGCATCGGCGCATTGCGCCTGTCGACCGGGTCGGCGATGGGTACATCGCGCCACCAGGCCATGGGCGCGCGCCACAGGCGGGCCAGACGCGATGCCGGAATACTCTGGCGCCCGCGGGCGACGAGGATGTCGCCCTCACTCATGAATCCGCTCTCCGGACGACCGGACGACGCGCAGGTTTCCCATCACTCCACTCCATCCAACCACGAAGACGGGTGAAGTATAGGCGTTACTGTGAGTCGACCCGGGCGGACTGGACGAGCAGCCGCACTTCGACGCGGCGATTGGGGATCAGGCATTCGCGCAGGGCCGCCTGGGGCTTCACACCGTCGCACTGCTGGACCTGCTCCACGTCACCCTTGAAGGTGTACGCGATCATGGCCGGATCGATGCCGCGCTCCATGAGCAAGGCCTGCACGGTCTGGGCACGCCGTTCGGAGAGCACCTGGTTGTAGTCGAATCCGCGCCCCTGCAGACGGTCGGCGTGGCCCACCAGTTCCACGCCCGTCAGCGTCAGTCCTTCCTTGGGCAGGCGGGCCAGTTCGCGATCGAGGCTCCACAGCGAGTAGACCCGGATGTCGTCGCGACCGGAGCGATCGAACTCGAACAGCACGTTGACGGTCAGCGCGGTGCCGGCGGGCACTGCGGCGGGTGCGTCGGGAGCGGCGCCGCATTGGCGCGCCATGGCTTCGGCGTCGCTGATCCAGTCCTCGGCGATCTGGATGTAGGGCTTGGCGTGGCGCCACTGCTGCTGGTTGAACTCGTTGCCCGCGTGCACCAGTTCCACTTCGCCACAGGCCACGGCCTGTTGCGCGCAGCTGAAGCCCGGCCTGCCGTGGATGGCACGCAGGCGTTGCCACAGGTCCTCGCGCACGCGTGCGGCACCGTTCACCAGCGGGGTGTCGGTCGGCAACGGTGACACGCCCTGTTCCATGCCGACGATGAGCTTCTCCGATTCGGTCAGCGCTTCCTGCGGGAAGTCGCTGCGGTCGTTGCGGCTGTATTCGTGGAAGGACACGTCCAGCCAGCACTGCGCCTTGGACAGGTGGTAGTCGCGCACCGGGCGGCCCGCATCGTTGAGCGCCTTGATGCGCCCCTGCGTGTGCTCGTAGCCGGACAGGTCGGCGTGGATGGCCTCGTCGGTGATCCGGTCGCGTTGCGGGGTGAGCACGGTCTGCTGCGCGCTGGCGCCGATGGCCAGGGTGGCGAGGACGGCGGCGGCGAGAAGGGTGGGCTTGGTGATGGTCATGTCGTGTTTCCTCAGCGCACCGGGTCGCGGTAGCGGACGTCGTCTCTACGGAAAAGGTCTTCGTCGAACTTGAAGCGCAGGCGGATGAACGCGCCCTGCTGCGTGTACTCGTAACCGGTCAGGTCCTCGTCGCCGCGGAAGCCCGTGGCGTTGTAGCCCGCCGACAGCCAGAGGTTCTGCCGCAGCAGCCGCCCCACTTCCACGCCGAACGCATACTGGTTGGCGCCGTCCTGGCCGCGGAACGCGGAACCCAGCACGCCGATGTCCCAGTTCTCGGTGATGTCGTAGACCACGCGGCCGGAGACCAGCACCGCGTTGAAGTCGTCATCGACGCGGCCGGTGTCGGCATAGAAGAAGCTGTCCTGCTGCCACTTCGCGGCCACGCGGCCGGTCAGCCACCACGGCCGCGACGGATGCCAGTCGGCATGCGCCGAGACGATGTGCGCGCTGGTGCGGATGTCCTGGCCCGTGTCCGAACCGAAGCCCGAGCTGTCCATGCCGCTCTCGTCCTTCTCCAGCTTGTACTCGTAGCGGGCCAGCGCGTTGACGCGGTTGGTGTCCGTGTCGCGGTACGCCGCACCGATCTGGAAACGGTCCTGCAACACGTCGCCGCGCGCGTCGTACTCGGTGCGCAGCAGGTAGTTGCGTGCCAGCAGCGTCCAGTCGCGGCTCAGCTTGCGGGCCGCCAGGAACTGCAGCAGCGTGGTGTTGTAGCCCTCGTTGGTCGGCGTGCCGGCCACGTCGTCGGAGATGCGATGCTCCACGCGCACGCTGCCGCGCCACATCGGATTGGCGGTGTAGTCCAGCGCGACGCCGATGCCGGTCGAATCGCCGACGTTGCCGGAGATCACGTTGGTATGTTCCAACGATGTATCCAGGCGCAGGCCCTCGCGCAGGTCCCAGCGGTTGCGGATGCCCGACGCGGCCTGGATGTCGCGGCCCGCGATGGCGTCACGCAGCCGGTACTCCGAGAACAGCTGGGTATCCTTGATGAAGCTGGTATCCACGCCCAGCGCGAGCGTGTCCGCTTCGCGGCCATCCTGGGTCAGGCCGTTGACGCCGCTGATGCCGGTCTGCTTTTCGTAGCGGCCATACACGCGACTGCGTTCGCGCAGCTGGTAGTCCATGCCGAGCGCCACGCGGTTGCGGTCCTCGCCATGGATGTCCTGCTCCACTTCGCCGCCGAGGCTGAAACGGTCGCTGGCGCGATAGCCCACGCCGATGCGCAGCATGTCCGAGGACAGTTCGGTGCCCACCGGCAGGCCGCTGGCCACGTCGTTCGGATTGCCGCTGCTGATGATCGGCAGGCCGGTCAACGGATCGAGCGGTTGCTGGCCATAGCCCAGCGCACCACCGCCGGCGCCGGTGGCATAGCCGCCGGACAATCCGCCGATGTTGCCGTAGCCGCTGTTGGTGGCCCAGGTGTAGTAGGCGCCCACGGTCTCGCGGATGGCGCGGTAGCCGACATCCAGCGTCAGCTTGTCGGTCAGCTTCACCCGCGTGCCCGCGCTGGCGGCGTTGCGTTCGCCACCATCGGGATTGCGGTCTTCGCTGCGCAGCCCTTCGGCATACAGCTCGAACCGGTCGTTGAGACGCCAGCGCGTGGTCAGGCTGTACTCGCCGCGGCCGCCGTACAGCGGCGAAGCGGGATTGTTGAACTCCGGATCGGACTGGCCGACGAACAGCTTCAGGTCCACGTCCTCGCTGGCGTGTCCCAGCTCCACCCGCCACGCGTTGCCTTCCACCAGCCCGCTGAGGCCCTGCAGCGCGGGCGTGCCGTACTGGTTGACCGAGTTGGTGTTCACTTCGCTGCGCGTGCGCGCGGCTTCGGCCACCAGCCACGTGTTCGCGCCCAGGCGGTAGCCGATGTTCGCGCTGCCCATCTCGAAGGCGGCGAACGGATTGCGGTCGTCCACGTACGAGCCGCCGATCTCGCCGTGCTCGCCCACGCGCAGCTGCGCATCCGCGCCCAGTACCAGGAACTTTTCGGTGCCCTGGTCCAGTTCGTAGGTGATGCGCAGCGAAACGGGGTTGAGGTCGCTGTCGAACGACGGCAGGAAGCTGTTGAGCAGGATGCGCCCGGAGAACGGCTCGAAGCTGTAGTCCACCAGCCGCCCCAGCGGACGCACCGAGACGATGCGCGAAGGCTGGTTGCGGTCGCGGACGACCACTTCCACGCGCTCGCTGCCTTCCAGCACCGCATTGTTGCGCAGGCCGTAAGGACCGCTGCCGGAGGCGGGCAGTTCCTCGATCACCTGGCGCAGCGAATCCTCGATGGCGAACACGTTGCCGCGCACGCGTGCATTCTCGAAGTGCCAGCCCAGGCCGGTGGCGGTGCGGTTGTAGGTGCCCAGCACGCGCGGCGCGGCGCGGGTGCCGGCATCCACGCCGGTCTGCGTCGCGAGGTTGTCGCCGGTCTGGAAATCGCCATACAGCAGGTAGCTGCGGCCCTTGTCCACGCGCACGTACAGGCGTTCGGCCGAACGCGCATCGAAGCCGCGCAGCGAGGCGTCGCCGTATACGGGGTAGAACTCTTCCGGCTGGATGTCGCGCAACAGGCGGGCACGCACCTCCTTGTCGGAATCGTAAGCCGCGGTGAGAAGGTACTCCCCCTTGATGGTGCCCTTGGCGAAGAACGCCGCACGCGCCGCACCGTTGGCCTTGCCGCTGTTGAACTGCTTCTCCCAGCGACGGATCTCGCGCTCGAAGCCATCGCCGCGCTGGGTGCCGTTGATCAGCCCGTCGCCGTTGCGGCGGAAGTTGATCACGCCTTCGATCAGGCCGGTGGCGATCATGTCGCGCATTTCCGGCACGAAGCCGACCACGCCCTCGGCGCTGTGCGCGCCCGACGTCACCCGCAGCAGCACGTCCTGCGGATCATGCGGCGCGAGCAGTTCGAATTCGGCCCTGCCGTCGCGCACGGGAAGCTGCACGCCGGGCGTGGCCTTGTCGGCATCCAGCCGGCCGGGACCGAGTTCGTCCGTGCGTCCGTCCGGCAGCTTGATGCGTCCACCGGTGTGCTCGATGGTGGCGAACGCGTCGCCCTCCATCGGCTTGCCGTCGGCATCGAACAGCTGCACCACCACGCGCACCGGCGACTGGCCATCGGCCGGGACGCCGTCGCGGTCGACATCGACCACCACGCGGTCGACGCCCGCGTTGACGCGGTAGTCCACGTTGCCCGGCTGCGCGTACAGCGGTTGCGAGGCGGTGTCCTGCAGCTGCGGGGATTGCGGGAACAGGGGCGTGCCCTGCCCCAGCACGGGCGTGAAGCGCTGGTCGCCGGACACGGTCTGCGCCGTCGCCAGCGTGGGCACGATGGCCAGCGCGAGGGCGAGCGCCAGCGGATGGTGGGAATGACGCGTGACACGCATGGGCTTGGCTTCCGACGGGGCTGAGGGGCGGTAGGGGATGCGGCTCATGGCTGCACCTCCGTGCCTTCATCCCCATCCGTGGCGGTCGGCCTCGGCGCGACGATCGGCTGCTGGTTGGCCGAATCGGTGGCCTGCTGCGGCGCGCGCGCCGGCTTGCTGTCGAAGCGCAACGGTTGCTGGTTGCGTTCGGTCTCCGGCGCGCGGATCTCGCCCTGCGTGCGGCGCGCCTTCACCTGTTCCATCACCGGGTTGGAGCAGCTGCCCTCGATGAAGTCCGCGCGGTGCAGCTCGCCGTTCTTCAGGTCGATGAAGAGGCTGTCCGCATCGCCCAGGTTGCGGTTGCTGCTGGTGGTCAGGCGTGAGCCGACCGGCAGCGTGGACGGATCGACCTTCAGCGTGTGGCTCTTCGGCGGCAGGCCGCAGTAGCTGTACTTGCCTTCCGAGTCGCTGACCATCCAGGTGCCGTCCTCGAAGTACATGCGTACGCCGGGGATGCCGATCTCTTCGCGGTCCTGCACGTGGTTGACGTTGCAGTCCACGAAGATCTTGCCCAGCACGCAGCCTTCGTCGGTGAACACGCCACCGCTGACGATCACGCGGTACTCGGCCGGATTGGACGGCACCACGCCGCCGTTCGGGTACGGCGCCAGCGTGGTCGGATCCACGCAACCGCCCTCGATGGAACAGCCATGGGCACGCGCCCGGTTGATGCCGTCGCCCTGCTGGCTGCCCACGCCGACGCGCACGCGGTAGCTGAGCGTCTTCTGCGCGCCCACCGCGAGCGGACCGACATCGAACACCAGCGTCGGGCCGGGCTTGCCCAGCGGATTGGCGATGCCCGCACCATCGACACGCGCGGTGCCGTCGATGAAGGTGAACCCGTGCGGCAGGCGGTCGACCACGTTGACCGTGCCCATCGACGCACCCGCCGTCTGGCGGATGGTGATGGTGTAGACCAGGCTGTCGCCCACTTCCACCGTCTTGCGGTCGCCGGTCTTGGTGATGACCAGGCCCGGTGCGACCTGCGGGTCGAGCGGGATGTGGTTGTGCACCGGCACTGCCACGCCCGAACCGAGCGTCAGCTCCAGGTAGTAGCGGGTTGCCGTGCCCACCGGCGCCGTCGGCGCGGTGGCATTGGTCTGCACCGGATGCCCCACGCCCGGCGTGGACGGCGGCGACAGCGGCGCGGTTTCCGCCGGGATCATCCCGGACTCGAACGCGTAGCCGGCCGGCGGCGTCACTTCCAGCTGGAAGCGGCACGAGGCAGGCGCATCCGGACCGAGCAGGAACTGGTAGAAGCCTTCCGCACCGACCGTCATCGACACCGACGTGCCCTGCACGGTGTAGCCGCCCAGCGCGGCGTTCAGCACGTGCTGCTCGGGCGCGTAGCCCGCGCAGGTACCCACCGGCGTGAGCGTGACGCGTGAACCGGGGACCGGCGTGCGCGTGGTCGCGTCGTACACCACGCCACCGGGATTCAGCGGCAGGCTCTGCTGCGGCAGGTTGGCGCCCGGCGCCAGGACCACCGCCAGATGCGTGAAGCCGCTGTCGCTGCTGCGGCACGAACTGGCCGTGCCGTTGGCGACGGCACTGCCCGCATCGCACGGCACCGGCGGACCGGTGACGGTTTCGCCGCTGACCGGCAGGCCCCAGACCACGCCCGTCGCCGGGTCGCGGAAACGGATGGCCAGCGGGATGCCCGGCACCTGGTCGGCGATCGAGTACGTACCGTCCGCGCCCGTGGTCGCCGTGCCGACGACCTGGCCGCTGCCGTTCACCACCTCCACCACCCAGCCGGACAGGCGACGGTCGCCGCCATCGATCACGCCGAACTCGCTGCCCTGGTCGAACCACACCGTGCCCGACACCGACGCAGACAACTGCACGGCGGTGGGCAGGCGGCACGCGTTCTGCGTGATCGCCGGATCGCACACCGGCAGATCGGCCGGATTGCCTTCGAAGTCGGCGCGCTCGTCGGTGGTCGGCGTGCGGAACTCGTTCTCGCCGCCGCCTTCCACCAGCACGGCGTTGTTGACCGGCGAACCGGTCGCCGCCGAGGCATCCACGCGGACCTGCGCGATGATGGCATCGGCCAGCGTGGCACCCGCCGCGATCACCGCACTGCTGCTGCAGCGGAAGCGGTTGTCGCCGGAAGCGCCGGTGCAGGTCCAGCCATTGCCGGTCGGCGTGGCCGCCAGCGTGAGGCCGGCCGGCAGGCGGTCTTCCACCACGTATTCACCCGCGCTCGGCTGCTGGCCGATGTTGCGCACACGGATGGTGTAGCTGCCCGGGTTGTTGACGGTGAACGTGGTGGGCGTGGCGGTCTTGCTGACCACCAGGTCCGGCGAATCGCCGATCTCGCCGAAGTTGTTGTCGATGGAATCGCCCCCCGGCGGCAACACGATGCCGCTGATGGCCGACGGCGTGGTGCTCACCGGCGTGGCAACGCCCAGCGACGTGCCATCGAGGGTGCCCGGCGTGGTGATGCCGTTGAGGGTCTCCGCCGGCTGGGTGGGCTCGGTCACCGTGTAGGTGCCCGGGCGCAGGTCGTCGAAGCGGTAGCGGCCTTCGCTGTCGGTGGTGACGGTGACGTCGACCGTTTCGCCCAGCTCATTGGTGCCGGTCAGCACGACCTGCACGTTGGGGAAGCCGCCTTCGCCGGCATCGATCACGCCGTTGTTGTTGCCGTCGTTGTAGACGCGGCCGGCGATGCTGCCCGAAGGCACTTCACCGAAGTTGTTGCCGCTGGCTTCCTCGCCCACGCCCAGCACGACAGTGCTGATCACCGACGGTGCGCTGGTCGGCGGCGTGGCGGTGCCGCCACCCGTGCCAGGCACGGTGGTGCCGTTGAGCGTGCCGGCCGGCTGGTCGGGCTCGGTGATGGTGTACGTGCCCGGCGGCAGTTCGGTGAAGGCATAGCTGCCATCCGGCTGCGTGGTCACGTCGCGGGTGATGGTGTTGCCGGCCAGGTCGGTGCCGGTCAGGCGCACGACCACGTTGCCGATGCCCTGCTCGGACGGGTCGATGACGCCGTCGTTGTCGGTGTCTTCCCACACGCGGCCGCTGATCGCGCTGTTCAGCGGAATCTCGCCGAACAGGTTGTCGACCGATGCGCTGCCCGGCGTGGTCAGGTCGATGGTGCTGATCGCGCTGGGCACGGTGGCGATCGGTGTGGCGGTGCCGGTCGACGTGCCGCCGACGGTGCCCGCGACGGTCTGGCCGTTGCTGGTGCCGGTGGGCTGCTGCGGTTCGGTCACCGTGTAGGTGCCGGGACGCAGGCCATCGAAGGCGTAGTCGCCGTTCGCATCGGTGGTCGTGGTCACCGACACCGACGCGCCGGTGTCATCGGTACCGGTCAGGGTGAGGGTCACGCCTTCGATGCCGGTTTCGGCCGCGCCCGACTGCACGCCGTCGTTGTTGGCGTCGAAGAACACGCGGCCGGACAGCGACACGCCCAGCGTTTCACCGAAGTTGTTCTGTACCGAATCGCCGCCCGCGGGCAGGACGATGCCTGTGATGGCGCTGGGCACGGTCGTCACGGGCGTGGCGGTGCCGCTGCTGCTGCCACCGACAGTGCCGGCCACCGTGATGCCATTGAGCGTGGTGACGCCCCCCACGACGGGCTGCGCAGCCTGCTCGGTCACCGCATAGGTGCCGGCCAGCAGATCGCCGAAGCGGTACTCGCCATTGGCGTCGGTCACGGCGGCAGCGACGGCATTGCCCAGCGCATCCAGCGTGCCGGCAGGCAGGCTGACGCTGACACCGGCGATGCCGTTCTCACCCGCTTCGCGCACGCCGTTGTTGTTGGCATCCAGCCACACACTGCCGGACAGCGATGCCGCCAGCTCGCCGAAGTCGTTGCCGCTGGAGCCGGCGGCCGGCACGTTGGTCAGCGTGATGCGGTTGGAGGTGTTCTCCTGCCCATCGGCCAGGCCGGTGGGCTGCGTTTCGACGATGCGGTAGTTCTGCCCCGTGATCGCGCCGCCGTAGCTGTAGCCGCCGTTCGCATCGGTGGTCAGCGTGACCGGCGGCAGATCGTCGCCGGTGCCGAACACGCCATCCGGGCCGGCGCCTTCGATGACCACGGTGACGCCGGGGATGCCGGGTTCGCCACCATCCTGGTCGCCGTTGTCGTTGCGGTCCAGATAGACCGTGCCGCTGATGACGGCATTGGCGAGTTCGCCGAACAGGTAGCCGGTGGCCGCCTGGCCCGCATTGATCGCGATGCCGTCGATGACGTTCGACGTGGTGGCACTGCCCGGCGTGGCGGCATTGCCCGGCGTGTGCCGGCCATCGATGTAGCCGGTGGGCTGCGTCTCGGTGATCGTGTACGTGGTGCCGGCCTGCGGCGGCAGCAGGTCGCGGAATACGTACGCACCGGCCGCATCGGTCTGCGCGGTGACATTGACCGCATTGCCCAGCACATCGGTGCCGGTCAGCGTCACGGTGACGTTGGCGATCGGATTCTCGCCACCGTCGAAGATGCCGTTGTTGTTGTTGGCTGCAGTGGCCGAGAAATCCTCGAACACCAGGCCCGCCAGCGAACCCAGCGTTTCACCGAAGTCGTTGCCGGCGGAACCGGCCGGCGGCAGGTTGGCGATGTCGATGGCGTTGCTGGGATTTTCGGTGCCGTCGGCATAGCCCGCGGGCTGCGTTTCGCTGACGCGGTAGTCCTGCCCGACCACCAGGCCGGCGAACTGGTAGGCGCCATTGGCGTCGGTCTGCACCGTCACCGGCGCCGGATCATCGCCATTGCCGAAAATGCCGTCGGCGCCCGCACCGGTCAGCGTGATGCTGACGCCCTGCAGCCCGCCGTTGGGACGCGAATTGACCGTGCCGGCGTCACCGCCGTCGAAGTTGCCGTTGCCATTGCGGTCCACGTAGACGCTGCCGGAAATACCGGCCACGGCGTCTTCGCCGAAGTTGAACACGGTGCCGTCGGTACCCGCACCCAGGTCGATGCCACTGATGCGGTCGGTGGTGGCGGCATCACCCGCCACACCGGTGCCCGGCGTACAGCCCGTGGCGCACGGCGCGCCGCCGACCTGGCCGGGATTCACCGCCGTCGGACGGTTCTGGTAGCTGCCGGTGGGCAGCGCTTCGCGCAGCGTGTAGACGATCAGCGGATCCAGATTGCTGAAACCGTAAGCACCGCTGCCATCCGTCGTCGTCGTCGCGACGACGGCACCAGTGCCGGCGTCGAGCAGTTCGACCGTGGCGCCGCTGATGGGCGCATCGCCCGCGTCGCGGATGTCGTTGAAGTTGCCGTCGATGTAGACGAAGCCCGACAGCGCCGGGCGGCGCACTTCAGGGAAGTCGTAGCGCACGCCGGCCTGGTCGGCGCCGACCGGGATGGCGGCGATGACCGAGTTGGGCGAACCGGCGCTGTAGGTGCCACCCAGCGAAGGCTCCGCGCCACCGCTGGTGGGCAGGGCCGCGGGACTGTTGACGAAGCCGGCAGGCTGCGTCTGCGTCAGTGTGTAGCCGGCGGCATCGGCCGGCGACAGATCGGTGAAGCTGTAACTGCCGTCGGCAGCGGTGATGGCACTGCGATTGACGGCATTGCCGTACGCATCGATGCCGGTCAGGGTGATGGTCACGCCCGCGATGGCCGGCTCGGTGGCTGCACCCTGGTGGGTGCCGCCGTTGGCGCCGGTGCGGTCACGATCTTCGAACACCACGCCCGCCAGGCTGGAGCGCGTGACGCCGAGCGGCACGGTGGTCGTGTTGTTGCCCGGGACCGGATCGACCTGTTCGGTCGCGATGGTCGCGGTGTTGTTGCTGGTACCGCCCGCGGGATACGCATCCCAGCGCGCGGGCACGATGATGCGTGCGCGACCGGTGACGGTCATGTCGCCCAGGGTGCAGGTGACGGTATTGCCCGCCTGGCTGCAGGTGCCCGTCCCGACGGGTTGTTCGTCGCCGCCCGGATCGGGGCCATCCTTCCGCCAGGTGATCGGACCGGTGACGATGAGGTTCGCCGGCAATGTGTCGGTCACCACCGTGCCGGTGCCATTGAGCGGACTGGTACCCGTACGGTCGCGCGAGAGACTCGCACCCGGACCGTTGTTGACCCCGCCGATCACGTAGTAGAACGGCTGTCGCAGCGACACCGAGCCGATGGTGGGCGGCAGCGCCACGGCGGGATCCGGGTCGGGTGCCAGCGCGACCATGGTCTTGGTGACGGCCAGGTCGGCGCGCGAACGGATCGTCGTGTCCTGGTCCGCGGTGTTGTTGGCGAGGTTGGTGTCGGTCTCCGCCGAGCTGGCGGTGGCCGAGTTCAGCAGCGTATCGCCGGAGGCGCCGGGCGGCGTCTCGTAGGCATAGCGCAGGTAGAGCGTGCTGGTCTGGGCGGATGCCACCACACCCGGCAGGTTGGTGGAGAAGCCGATGCCCGGCATCACGCAATCCAGCACCAGCGGCGCACCCACCGCAGGGTTGCTGCCCGCGGTCACGCTGCAATCCGTGTCGACGAACGGCCCCGCTGTCGACGCGGACACGCCCAGGAAGCGCACGGTACGGCCCGCGAGCGGCGTCAACGTATCGCTGATGCGGACGTTCGTCGCCACCGACGGTCCGTTGTTGCGCACGGTCACGCGATACGTGATGGCGTTGTTGGCCGGTGTCACGGCGTCGTAGCCCAACGGATCCACGCCGCCGGTGAAGCCGGTATCCACCTTGTTGGTGATCAGGTCCACGCTGCCGCTGTTGAACGGCAGGCTGGCGCTGCGCTGGTCGTCGCCGGCGCTGCCGTCGGTATTGAAATCGAAGCTGCCATTGGCATCCGAACCACTGGCCGGATCGGGCGTACCGTCGTTGTTGCGGTCGAAGAAGAAGTCCGCCACGTTGGTGAACACGCGTCCGGTGTTGCCGACGTTGACGTTCGGACGGATCACCACCGTCAGGCTTTCGGTCTGGCCATTGGCCAGCGACAGCGGCACGCAGGTCAGCGTGACCTGTGCGGTGCCCGCCGTCGGATTGGCATACGACACGCCACCTGCCGCAGGCGCCGTGGTGATGCCGGGACCGGGCGTGGCCGTGCACGTGGCGGTGCCGCCACCGGTGCGCGTGGCCGACATCAGCACGAAGCCGGCATCGTCGGCGGGCAGCGTGAACACATCGCGGAACACCACGCCCGGCACCGTCGACGGCCCCTGGTTGCGGAACGACATCACGTAGGTCGTGTTGACGCCGGCCTGGCCGGTCGCGCCCGAGGTGATGCTCTTCGCCGTGGTCTGCACGTTGGCGACGCGATCGATCCGCAGCCAGTCCGACGCGTTGTTGTTGGCCGCGTTGATCTCGCCGACCGACCCCGCCACGGCGGCATCGATGCCGACCCCGGCGGTATTGCAGAACGCATTGGTCGTGGGCACGCCACCACAGGTTCCAGCCCCAAGGCCGGCACTGTCGAAGAGCGCGCGTTGCACCGTCAGTACGATGCTGGCGCTGGCGCCATTCGCCAGGGCCGTGGTGCCGGAACGGCACACGACCGACGCGCCGGTCGTGCAGTTCCAGCCCGCGGGTGCGTTCGCGCTGACGGTGGTGCGGCCGGCCACGAAACCCGGGATCGCATCGTTCACGACGATGCCGGTGGTGCTGTCCGGGCCGTCGTTGGTGATGGTGAGCGTGTAGGTCACCGTGTCCTGCGCGGCGGTCAGCACGTTGTCCGCATCGCCCGGGCCATTGGTCTGCTTGGCGATGCGCAGGTCGGCGCGCTCGTCGGTGGTGCGGGTGCCCGCGCCGCTGCAGTCGTTGCCGGTTTCCGGATCCTGGTTGATGCCGCCGGCCGTCAGCGGTTCGACCGAACCGTTGGAGCCGCCGGTGCACGCGGTATTGGTCAGCGCGCCCGCGGCACGCGCGCGGCTGATGATCTGCAGCTGCGGCGAGTCGCTGTTCACCGCCAGCGGAAGCGAACCGGCATTCAGGTCGCAGGTCACGCGCTGCCGCGCGGGCGGCACGGCGTACGGATTGTCGACCGCGCAGGTCCACGGACCGGACGCGGACACGAACTCCTCACCCGCTGCGAGTTCGTCGACCACCTGCACCTGCCCACTGGCGGCGCGCGGCCCCAGGTTGCGCACGCGGATCAGCGAGGTCATGCGGCTGTCGGTGTCGGGGCCGATGCCATCCCACACCGCGACCAGCGCCGGCGACTTGCTCTTGGTCATCGACAGGTCGGCACCGTCGGCCAGCACGGTGAAGGTGACGCTGCCATCGTTGTTGTTCACGCCCAGGACCGGACCGTTCGGATCCGGCGTGGTGGAGGTGATCGTCGCCGTGTTGGTGACGTCGCCGCTGCTGTTGGCGCCCGTGGAGGGCACGGTGGCGACGATGGTCAGTGTTTCCACCGCGCCGACCGGCATGCCCGCCGCGCGCGTGCATGTCCGCGTGCCGTTGGCGCCATCGTTGCTGCAGTTCCAGCCACCCGGCTGGGTGCCGCCGGTGATCACGAAGCCCGCCGGCAACGCGTCGGTGAGGCTGACGTTCTGCGCCACGCTCGGGCCGAGGTTGCGCGCGGTCAGGGTGAAGGTGACGGACTGGCCCGCGATCGCGGGCGCGGGTGCCGCGGACTTGCTCAGTGCCAGGTCGGCACCCGGCGTGATGCTGGTGGTGACGTCGGCATCGTTGTTGCTCGGATCCGCATCCGGCGTGCCGATGGCTACCACCGTCGCCGCGTTGATGATGTTGCCGCTGCCGGCGTTCACGCGGGCACGGAAGGTGAAGCTGCTGCTCGAGCCCACCGCCAGCGTGCCGGCGTGGGTCGCGGTCATGGTGCCGCTGTTGAACGTCCAGCCAGCGCCATTGAAGCTGCTGGCCACGTACGTCGTCGCTGCCGGCAGCGTGTCCACGACACGGAAGTTGGTGGATGCGCTCGGACCGTCGTTGAACACGGTCAGCGTGTAGGTGACTTCCGCACCGCCCACCACGGGATCCGGCGTGGCGCTCTTGAGCAGGCGCAGGTCGCCGGCGGTCGTCAGCGTGGTGGCTTCGTTGCGCTGGTTGTTGGCGGTGTTGGTGTCGCTGGCGAAGAATGCATCGCCCGGCGTGAGTGCCGTGATCGGCGTACCGGCCGGCGGTACCGCGGAACCGAATCCGATGGCGCCACGCATCGTCACCGTGCCCGGCGCCTGGCCGCCCGTATCGACGCCGAGCTGGAAACTGACCGGCGCGCCCTGCGCCGTCTGCGTGCCCACCAGTTCGCCCACCGCGCACACCACGCGCGCGGGCACGCCGGCGTCGGCGCTGCAGAACGCCGGCAGCGTGCCGGCCACGGTGCCGGCAGGCAGGTCGAAGATCACCACGGCGTTGGGCACCGTATCGGCGGCACCGTTCTCGACCGTGACGTTGTAGACCACCTCGCCGCCAGCCGGCGTTGGATCGTAGCCCGTGTCGGAAAGGTCAGTGATCTGCAGGTCGGCAGCCAGTGCGGCAGGAGCCAGCAGCCATGTCGCCAGGGTCATCCAGCGCCACGCCCGGCTGCGATTCCGCAGCGACCACCCTGTCGAACCCGCGCGCGCGCGCGCGCATCCGCCGATCAACGTCGGCTCACCCTGCTTGTTCACTGACTTTCCCCTGTTCCGCTTGGCCGGATCGAACCCGGCAAGCCATCAGGACGGCCTTGCCCGCGTCGCGGCGTAAACCGTGGCGGCGGGCGACCCTCGGGATGGCGAGAAGACATCACCGCTCGCGCGGTGCGGTTCCGGTACCGATGTCGGCACCGGATGTGAGAAAAGTCTCTATTGCGCCGGGACGCGCATCAATGACGGTGGCTCACCCAAACTCACCGTTTCTCACCGGAAGAGCATCAGGGTGCGAATACGTAGCCGATTCCACGCACGGCGCGCAGCGGCAGCGGCTGCGAAAAACGGCTGTTGACCTTGCCGCGGAGACGATGGACCAGAACGTCCAGCCGATGGGGATCGAAATCCCAGGGCTGGTCGGTCAGCACGTCGATCAGGGCCGTCCTCGATACGGGAGTGCCAGGCTGCTCCAGAAGCCGTGCCAGGATCGTGCGTTCTGCCTCGCTGAGCGCCAGCGTCCTGGCATCGGGTCCGTGCAACGTCCAGCCCGCATCGGACAACGACCAGACCACCGCACGCGGGTCATCCGATGACGCGCCATTCAGGGCAGGCGCGAGGCGGCGATGGAGATTGGCGACGGCCACGGCCAGCACGTCGTAATCGACGGGCTTGGTCAGGAAGAGATCGGCACCTACCGCAAAGCTCTGCGCCATGAGCTTTTTACCGCCGCGGCCGGTCAGCAGGATGATGCCCACCGAGGCAAGCTGCCGCAGGTGCGATGCCACCCCCAGCCCACTCTCGCCAGGCAGGCCGATGTCCAGGACCACGATGTCGAGCGCCTGGACACTCATGTGGCGATACAGGGCTTCCGCACTCGCCAGCCCGACAACGTCGTAGCCACGCTCGCTCAGCTCCTCAACGATCAGGCCTCGCAGTTCGTCTTCATCTTCGACAACGGCAACGCGTGGAGACGGCAAGTCGTGTTGGCTCATGGAAGGGGAAGTCGACGGCTCAAATGTAGCGTAACTCACATTTCACGGGCGATGTCGACCCCCACGAGGGGAAATCGCGCCGGGTAGCCTCCCCGCGCAACTGGGACCAGGCTGCCGCCTGTCCCGGGTCGCAGGTGCGGCAACCGCGCGCGCTCCTACTGCAACGACCACACGCTATGGGGATCGCCTTCGCGGCCCCGTCGCAGGGTCGCCGCCGCCATGCGCTGGAACGCCAGCGCCATGGCCAGCGCCGTTGCATCGATCAGGGCGCGGTGCCAGTGGCCGTCCCACAGGGCTGCGAACAGGTGTTCACCCGACCCGATCCAACCGGCGACCGGGATGGCCGCGGTCAACAACGCGCACAACCAGAGCAGTTCGTACGCTGCGCGTGCCGGCGGCCGCAGGAATGCCCATGCGATGGCCGCCAGGAAGACAACGGCATAGCTGCCCGCGATGGATACACCTGGCAGCACCGCGGCGACGAGGAACACCGCCGATATGCCGGCGACGCACCCCAGGCACACGCCGATGGTCAGGCCGGCCACGAAGCGCGTTCGCCCGGGTTGTTCCACCTGCCGCCGCTTGCGCCGTGCCTCGATCCACAGCAGGTTGCCGCTGTAGAACAGGAACGCACCGGCGAGACCGAGCAGGAAGTACAGCCACTTCACCGCGAACCCGCCGAAATTGCCGTAATGCAGCGTCTGCAGGCCACGCAACATCGACATGCCGGGCGGAAAATCCTTCGGCCCGACGGCGGCGATGACCTCGCCGGTCACCGCGTTGACGGCCACGCCGCCGAATCCGTTGAGTCGACGTTGCGGCGCTTCGCCGTACGCCGTCACCTGGGCATTGGCATCGCCTGCGTCATGGTAGAAGAGACTTTCGGCGGTCATGCCGGGCAGTGCCGTCTCGACCCGCCGCACCAGGTCCGCGACAGGCAGGAAGGGTCTGGCGACCCCGGCCGGCTCGACATGCGGGGCGATCTCGAAATCCTGCTCCAGCACCGTCATCAATCTGTTGTCGAACACCAGGAACTGGAACGGCGCCAGCATCAGGAAGCCGATGGTCAGCACCGCCCCGCTCCAGGCGAAAATCACGTGGAAAGGCAGCGAGAGCACGCCGACCACGTTGTGCGCGTCCTGCCACAGCCGCTTGATGTTGCGGCCCACGCGCAGCGCGAACAGATCCTTCAGGAACACCGGCGCATAGATCACCACGCCGCTGACCAGGGCCAGCCCGTACAGGATGGACACCACGCCGAAGAGATACGTCCCCCAGGTGCGAGGCAGGCCGGCGGTGAAGTGCAGGTCGTAGATGAACTGGACGAACCCGCTGCGCCCGGGCATCTGTTCGAGCTCGCCATCGTCCCTGAACACGAACTTGTGCTGCGTGTCCGTCGCCGTTTCGTACCAGTACGCCGATGGTCGTGGGCCGTGATCGCCGGGGAGCACGAGCGTCAGCCCCTCCGCCGCCTTCGGCTGCTCGCGCAGCACGCGTTCGACCAGCGCCTGCGACACGTCCATGGCCTCGGCATGCGACAGCGTCGCCTGCGGCGCGCGTTCCCACCCCTGCAGCTCGTGCACGAAGACGGTGATGGCACCGGCGTAGAACGCGATGAACAGCAGCATGCCCGAGGCGAGCCCGACCCAGGTATGCACCGAGAGGAAGATCCTCAGCGTCGTCGCCTTCATGCCGGCAACTCCGCCGCCCAGCCCACGGACTTCGCCACATGGATCAGCGCGAAGCACAGCAACGTCGCGCCTCCCATCCACATCCAGGCGCGCCAACCGGTCCTGGCCAGGAATGCCAGCGACATCACCCCCACCCAGAGCGGGAATGCCAGCAACAGCCACGGCAGGGTGATGCGCTGCAGTTCCCCCGGCCACACCAGCACCAGCAGACCGATGACGCCCACGGTCAGGGGCAACCCCAGCAATGCCGCGGCGAACGACTTACCCCACATGGGCCACCCCCTTGCGCGTGCGGCGCCAGGCATCCAGGTAAGGCAGCGCCACGACGCCGGACATCCAGGCGGTCAGCGCGGAGAACACGCCAGCCCAGACCCCCAGCGCCACGATGCCCATGGCAACCGCCAACACGGCGGACAGCCAGGCCGTTGCGCGCGCCAGCGTACGGTGCGCTGACATGCGCGCCCACAGCTGCTGGTGCGGGCTCGCCAGATAGAAGGCGCTCGCGGAGAACAGCGAGAGCAACAGGTAGAGCAGGGTCATCGCGAATGCCTCGTCGTCATGGCCGGATACCGCGCGCTACCAGCGCGCCTCGAATCCGACCCCCAGCACACGCGGTGCGCCGAGGATGCCGTGGGTCAGGTCCAGGCTCTGGTCGGTGTACCGGTACTGGATGTACTCCTCCCCGAACAGGTTCTCGGCGAACAGCCAGGCGCTCCAGTCCAGCGCTTCGTAGCCGAAACGGCCGTTGACCAGCGTGCGTGATCCAAGCTGGTCCTGCACGGTACCGGTGGTGCCATAGATAGCGCTGCGGTGATTGGCATTGAGGTTGGCCACCCAGTTGTCCGCGAAGCGCCAGTTGGCGCCGACGGCCAGCGTCCAGTGCGGTGCATACGCGAACTCGCTGCCGGAGTAGTCGTAGATGTTGCCGCCCAGGACCGGTTCGAAGTCATCGAACTGCGTGCGCGAATGACCGAGCGAGGCGTACCAGTCGAAACCGTCGGAGGGACGGTGCGTCGCTTCCAGCTCGAAGCCGTACAGGTGCGCGCGCCCGGCGTTGACGGTGTGGTAGTCGAAACTGCCCTGGCCGAAGTTGACGCTGACCTGCTTGTCCTTCCAGTCGATGTAGTACGCATTGGCATTGACCGTCAGCCGGCCATCGAACCATTGCGAACGCAGCGAGACTTCGTAGTTGTCGGTGTATTCCGGGTCGTAGGCGACCACCATGCTGCGTGCCAGATTGAAGCTGGAACCGCCCGACCGGTAACCCCGCTGCGCCACGAAAGCCAGCGAAACATCCTCGCTGATGTCATGGCGCAGGCCCAGCTTGGGCAGGAACGTGTCGAACGTGCGCGTGGAGTACGGTGAGGTGCCGTTGGCCGCGCCGACGAAGCCCAGCACGGCCTGGTTGATGCCCGCGATCACCGGCGCAAGCGGCGAACCGAACATCGCCGGATCGGGCAGCGTGCCGGTGAAGACAGCCGAGGTCCGGCTGCCGAAGCCATAGCGCTGGCGGTCGTAGCGGAAGCCGCCCAGCAACGTGAAGCGCGGAACCAGGTCGAACTCGACATCGGTGAACAACGCCTTGTTCTCCGAACGCGAGGGGGACGCGCTCCGGTAGTCCACCGGGATCACGGGCAGTGCGGCGACATACTGCTGCGCGATGGCGCCGGCCGTTGCCGGGTCCAGCCCGATCGACTGCAGAAGGCCGGCGATGGTTTCGCCGGGCGTGTCGACGTTGGTCAGGCTGGCCGTGGCGTTGCGGGTGTCGCGCTCGGAGTAGTAGAGCCCTGCCAGGGCGCGCAGGCGCGCGCCTTCGTAGCGCACCCGCAACTCCTGCGACAGGGCCTGGGAATCGAGTTCAGCGCCACCGGCCGCGCCGGGCGTGGCGGTGTAGTCGTTGTCGTAGCGCCGATGGCTGTCGGCATCGCTCCAGGCGGTGACGGAATTGAGCGACCACCGGTCACCGAGACCGTAGTCGACTTCCAGCGTGGCGCTGTTGGTGCGGGTGTCGTCGATATTGGGTGCATCGGAAAGGTTCACCCGGTTGTCGAAGTAGTCCGGCACATCCAGGCTGCTGTAGGTGAACGAATACGGCCCCGTGCGATCGAAGTGGTTGAGACTCAGGCGCGCCGTCAGGCCCGGAATTCCCGCGGGCGTCCACAACACCTTGGCGCGCACCAGCACCGACTCCAGCGCATCCTCGCCGACACCGCGGGTCGGATTGTCGACGAAGCCGTCGAAATCGCGCCGCTCCACGGCCAGGCGCACACCGAGCTCATCCTCGATGAGGGGTCCGCCGACCGCGAAAGCGAGCCGCTGGTCGGAGGGGTCCGACAACAGCAGGCGGGCCCGCCCACCCCATGTGTCGAGGTCCGGGTCCTGCGTGCGGAGTAGGACCGCACCGGCCAGCGCATTCTCGCCCTGGATGGTCGATTGCGGTCCGCGGAAGATCTCGATCTGGGACAGGTCCCACAGCGTGCTCGGACCGGTGGCCGTCATGAAGTGCGACATCGCCGCCCCATCCAGGTAGATGGTGGACAGCGGCGATCCTTCGCCGTCGTTGTTGTTGATGCCGCGCAGGGTGAAGCCCGAATCGCCATAGGTCTTGCTGACATTGGCGGTGCGGTCGAACACCTGGTACAGGCTCACCAGGTTTTCCTGCTCCATGCGCACGTCCGTGGTGACCGCCACGCTGGTGGTGGTGTCCTGCAGGTCGCGATCGGACTTCTCGCCCTTGACCACGATGGTGTCGAGCGTGGCAGGGCCGGTACCGCCGCTGTCGGGAGCGGACGTCTGGGCGTGGGCGAATGAAGCAGGCAACAGGGCCGCGCACAAAGCGGCGGCCAGGCGTGTGACGCGCATGCGAATCTCCGGCAAGCAGGTGGGAGGATTGGCATGGCGGCAGCTGTGCCGGCCGCGGAGCGGCCACGACCGATGGGATCGTGGCGGGGATTCTAGACGTGTTCAACGTCGTGTTGAAACCCCGGTGCACGCCAGCGGCGTGATTCGCCGGTGCGTGCGGGTCTTCCTCCGGTCCGCGGCTGTCCCTGCCGAGCCGGCAGGACCTACCTACCGCCGCGGGGAATCACGACGCTGCTTTCCTGGAGGCGCGTCAGCCTTCGTCTCCCAGAGCGAGGGCGGCGGGTTCGTGGTGCTGCTCCCGGAGAAGCTGGTTCACTTCGGCCAACGACGGCATGGCGGCGAATGCGCCCTTCCGCGTCACCGCCAACGCACCCACGGCAGCGCCGAAGCGGATGGCGTCTTCAAGGCCTTCCTGGTGCTGGCAGAAGGCATGGAAACCCCGGCCATCGCCACCGAGTTCTCCCAGCCGGAACAGCAGCCCGCCCACGAAGGCATCACCGGCCGCCGTGGTATCGCGCGCTTCGACGCGGAAGCTGGGCGCGTGCCCGGACGCCTGCCGCGTGAACCACCGGATCTGCGCGGCGCCATCGGTGACGATCAGCCAGTGCGCCTTGCCTTCGAAGATGCGCGCCCGCACGGCCGCCTCGCCATCGGCGCCGCCACCCATCGGCTGCGCCAGATAATCCAGTTCCTCCTGCGAGAGCTTGACCAGGTCGGCAGCCGACAGGGCCTGCCACAGGCGCGGGCCCGGATCCACGCCTTCGGGCCACAGCGCCGGACGCAGGTTGAGATCCAGGCTCACCATCGCTCCGGCATCCCGTGCGCGCGCCATGCCATCGAGGGTCGCTTCGGCGACACCGGCTTCGGTCAGGCTGTTGGAGCAGACATGGAAACTGCCGGTGCCACCAAAGCAGGCAGGCAGGAAATGCGCGCTGCGGAACAGCAGGTCGGCGGCGGGCGGGCGGTAGAAACTGAAGCTGCGCTCGCCCTGCTCGTCCAGCGCAACGAACGCCAGCGCGGTCTTGGCAGCGTTGGTGCGCACGATGCAATCCGTCGCCACGCCGGCAGCGACGAAACTCTGCAGCAGGAAGTCGCCGAACATGTCGTGACCCAGCATGCCCGCGAAATGCGCGTCGGCGCCCAGCCGTGCGGCGGCCACGGCCACGTTGGCGGGCGCGCCGCCGGCGTACTGCAGGAATGCGCGCGGCGTGTCGGCGGTGGCGGGGGGCTGGGCCAGCAGATCAATGAGGGCCTCGCCGAAACAGACGATCTTCGACATCGCTTACGCTCCCTGCGCCTGCGTGGCCGGTGCCGGGCGCGAACCCGACAGGCCGTAGAACACGATGTAGCCATAGCACAACAGCGGCAGCAGGAAGGAAGCCTGCACGCCCACGCCATCCGCGAACACGCCCTGCAAATAGGGCACTACGGCGCCACCGACGATGGCCATGATCAGCAGGCTGGAGGCCTTGTTGGTCAACGGTCCCAGGCGTTCGATGCTGAGCGCGAAGATGGTCGGGAACATGATCGAATTGAACAGGCCCACGGCCACTACGCTGTATAGCGATACCTTGCCGCTGCCCAGCAACGTCGTCGCCAGCAGCACCACGTTGGCCACCGCGAACAGCGCAAGCAGCTTGCGCGGCGAGAAGCGCACCATGATCGCCGAACCGGCAAAACGCCCGATCATCGCCAGCGTCCAGTACGCCGCCACGTAGCGCGAGGCTTCCTGTTCGCCGAACCCGCCGATGGCCGGCATCGACAGGTAGTTGACCAGGAAGCTGCCGATGGCCACTTCCGCGCCGACGTAGAAGAAGATGGCGAGCACGCCGAAGCGCACATGGCGGTGGCGCAAGGCTTCGCCCAGCGTATGCCGCACCGGACCGGCCTGCTCGGTGGTCTCGCTCAGCGTGGGCAGGCGGAACAGGAACACGAACAGCGCCAGCAGGAACAGCACGACCGCGAGCCCCACATACGGCCCCTGCACCGCCTGCGCCTCCTGCGCGCGATACGCGACCTGCTCGACCCCCGGCAGCGCCGCGATCTGATCGGCGCTCTTCACCGTGTTGCCGAGGATCAGCAGGCCACCGATCAGTGGCGCGATGGCGGTGCCCAGCGAGTTCAATGCCTGCGCGAGCGTCAAGCGGCTGGAACTGGTCTGTTCTGGCCCCAGCAGCGCCACGTAGGGATTGGCTGCCACCTGCAACACGGTGATGCCGGTGGCCAACACGAACAGCGCGCCGAGGAAGGCTTCGTACACACGCAGTTCCGCTGCCGGCCAGAAGCCCAGTGCACCCACGCCAGCGATGGCGAGGCCGGCCACGATGCCCTTCTTGTAGCCCAGATGCGCGACCAGCCGGCCGGCCGGCAGCGACATCAGGAAGTACGCACCGAAGAAGGTGAACTGCACCAGCATCGCGCGTGCGAAATTCAGTTCGAACACGGCCTTCAGGTGCGGGATCAGGATGTCGTTGAGGCAGGTCAGGAAGCCCCACATGAAGAAGATCGTGGTCACCACGGCCAGCGCCGCGCGCGGCGTGACGGCCGAGGCGGACCCGCGGGAGGTCACTGTGGGTGGGGATGATGCGATCGGCATGCGGTCGTAGACCTCAACGGACGAATGGGAAAGAAGAAAGGGGAAGCGTCATGGGCGCGGTACGCCGCTGCTTTCGCGGATGCACAGACGCACGGGCGCGATCGTGCGCATCGGGGCAGCATCGGGATCGGCCACGCGCTGCAGCAGCATGCGCGCCGCCTGCCGGCCGCGCTCACGCGGATCGACGGACAGCGTGGTCAGCGGCGGCGTGGTCATCGCCGCTTCGGGAATGTCATCGAAGCCGGTGACGGCGAAGCCCCGGCCCGGCTGGATGCCGCGCGAGGCCAGGCCCAGCATCAGGCCCAGCGCCACCGTATCGTTGTAGCAGACCGCGGCGGTCGGACTGGCGCGCTCACCGAACAGCGCACCGGTGCGCGTAGCCGCTTCCAGCCGGTTGGGCGCCGATTCGATCAGCCATTGCGGCTCCACCGGCAAACCCGCCGCGGCCATCGCCTGCGCGAAACCCGCGCGCCTTTGCCGGCACGAACTGGAATCGGCATGGCCGCCGAAGAAGGCGATGCGGCGGTGGCCCAGGCCGATGAGGTGTTCGGCCGCCATGCGTGCGCCGCGCTCGTTGTCCAGCGCCAGGAAGTCCCATGCATCCGCGCCGGCCAGTTCCCGGTTGAACAGCAGCACATGGCTGCGTGCATCCAGCACGGTACGCAGTTCAGCGGCATCACTGCCTTCGGCGGGGGACAGGATCACGCCGGCAGGTGTGTGCTCCATCAGCGACGCAAGTACCGCCTGCTGGCGCTGCGGCGATTCCCCCGTGCTGCCGAGCAGGGTGACGTAGCCCTGCCCGCCCAGGGCTTCATCCACGCCTGCGGCGAACTCCGCGAAGAACGGGTTGGACAGGTCATTGATCACCAGCGCGACGCTGGATGACGTGCGCCTGCGCAGGTTGGCCGCACTGCGGTTGTAGACATAGCGCTGGCGCTTCAGTTCGGCCTCCACCCGGGCGCGCGTGTCGGCATGCACCAGCGGACTGCCACGCAATACCAGCGACACGGTCGCGCGCGACACCCCGATGGCATTGGCGATATCGGTGACGGTGACCACGCGCTGGCTTTCACGCTTGCGCTCGGGCGCGGCGGGCTTGGCTTCACCCGCCTTCTTCGCCGTCTTTTTCACCGGCTTGCCCGCCTTGGGCGACGAGGACCCGGCCTTGCCGGTGGCAGCCGTGCGCGAGGGACGCTTCTGGCTCATATGGATCGATTCATTCCAGAGAAAGTCCGCAGCGTAAACCATTGCACCGGCACGCTCGCCAGGGCGGCAGGAAGACTCATCGACCCGCCCCGGGCAGTGCGGCCGGACCCGCGGCGCAGGGCGATGCGGGCAGGTCGTCCGGCCGCGTACCCCAGCCCTGCTGCGGAGGCGTGCCGGTCAGTTCCACGTGCAGGCGACCGCCCTGCTGCAGGCTTTCCCAATCCACCCACACGGACGGATGCGCGCGTCCCCGCAACGACACGTTGCCGATGTACTGCAGCTTGTCGTCGTCCGCCTGCGGCGCGTCGATGCGCAACGTGCGGCCCTGCCCCAGATCGATGTCGATGCGCGCGAAACGCGGAGGATGCAGCACGAACTGGCCCGTGCCCGGCACCACCGGATACAGGCCCATGGCACTGAAGAGGTACCACGCCGACATCGTGCCCAGGTCATCGTTGCCGGTGACGCCATTGGGCGCATTGGTGAACAGCCGCTGCGCCGCATGCAGCACCGTGGCGGTCTTCCACGGCTGGCCGATCAGCGTGTACATCCACGGCGCGTGCAGGTCGGGTTCGTTGTTGGGGTTGTAGCGGAACTGGTTGTAGTAGCTGTAAGGCCCCACCACCCATGCCTTGCGTGCAGCCCCGGCGGGATCGGCCAGCAGCGCATCGTAGGCAAAGAACGTATCCAGGCGCCGGGCCGCCTGGTCGCGCCCGTGCATCGCCTCGACCAGGCCCGGGACGTCCTGCTGTGCCAACCACTGGTACTGCCAGGCCGTGCCCTCGTGGAAGCCATGGTGCGAGCGCGGGCCATAGCGGCCGTCCGCCGGCGTGTACCACTGGCCGTCCTCGGTGCGCGGACGCGGAAAGCCGCTGAACCCGGCTTCCTCGTCGCGGATGTCCGCATCCCAGAGCGTGCGCCAGTTGCGGCCCCGCCGCTTGAGCACGGCAGCGTCATCGCCATGCCCCAACGCATCGGCCATCAACGACAGGGAGCAATCGGCCAGCGCGTATTCCAGTGTCGCCGAACCGCCATGGTGCGGATCCACGTCCATGCCCTTGGATGGGAAAGCGCGGTCGTACTGCACGAAGCCGTGCTCGAGATAGTGGGGATTGCCGGAACGGCCGGCATGCCGCGAGTTCAACGGCGGCACGCCGAATGCGTTCTCGCGCAGCGCTGCATACGCATCCGCTTCGCGGCCCTTCATCGCACCGAAACGCCACAGGTCGACGAGGAACGGCGTCACCGGATCGCCGGTCATGATGTTGGTCTCGAAACTGGCGTAACCCCAGCGCGGCAGCCAGCCGCCCTGCTCGCGTATGGCCAGCAACGACCGGCCGATGTCGGCGGCGCGCTGCGGTCGCAGCAATGCCACCAGCTGGTTCTGCGAGCGGTAGGTGTCCCACAGCGAGAAGTACTCGTAGTAGGTCCAGCCATCGGCACGGTGGATGCGGTCGTCGTAGCCGCGATAGCGGCCGTCGGCATCGCTGCCGGTCAACGGCTGCAGCAGCGCGTGGTACAGCGCGGTGTAGAACACGGCACGGTCGTCGGTACTGCCGCCATGCACACGCACGCTGGCCAGCTCCTTGTCCCACACCGACTGCGCGCGCTTGCGCATGGCGTCGAAGCCGAGCAGCCGTCCGCCCTGCATGCCTTCGCTGCGCAGGTTGTTGCGCGCACCGTCCGCATCGACATGGGAAATGGCCGAGACGGCCGTGACGGAAGAATTGCCTTCCAGGTCGAAGGTCAGCCATGCCCCGTTGGGCTTGCCCTCGCCTTCCATGCTGTGGCGCGCATTCACTACGCCTCCGGCTTCGCCCCAGGTACCGAACGCTTTGAACGGGCGATCGAACTCCAGGCGGAACCAGGTGGTGTACTGATGACCACCGCAGAAACTCTTGGTAACCAGCTTGCCTTCCACCACGCGGTCGCCCACGACATTGATGGCACTGCCGGTGACCGCATGGCGTTCATTGGCCTGCCCTACGTTGACCAGCACGTGGCCCTCGCCGCGGCTGGAAAAGGTGTAGCGTTCGGCGGCGGCGCGGGTCAGTGCGGTCGTCTCGGCATCGATGCCGCCGTAGTCGGTCAGCCGCACTTTGTAGTAGCCCGCCTGGCCGTTCTCGCCGTCATGCCGGTAGCGCGAACCGTAGCGCTTGTGGTCGAACGTCTTGGCGTCGGCCGTGTCGAATTCGCCGCCCGGACCGATGCGCCCGGTGACCGGAAGCACCGATACCTGTCCCCCTTGCTCCCAGCAGCCCGCGCCGGAAATGAAGGAGTGGCCGAAGCCGCGGATCTGCGGGTCGTCGTAGCGCCAACCGGAATAATGCGAACCGATCGGGCTGACCTGGATCTGGCCGAAAGGCGCGGACGCTCCAGGAAACGTGTTGCCGTCGTCCTTGCTGCCGATGAAAGTGTTGACCTCTTCGGCCAGGCTTCGCGGCGCCGCTTCGGCTGCCCATGTGGTCGTTGCCAGGAGCAGGAACAGCGAGCGGAACATCGCGTTGATCGTCATGTCTTTCATGCGTTCACTGGTCGTCGTGGGTCGGCAAGGGTGGCACTGGCGGGGAGCAGCATCTGCACGATGCCGACGGGAGCTGGCATCGTGCGGGCCTCACCGGATGTGGCAGCGTCCATGCCCGCCACGATGAATGGAAAAGTGGCCCGGCCGTAGCCGGGCCGTCGGCCCCAAGCCGCCTGTCGCCAGGCGGGAGAGAAGGCAAGGGGCGAACAGGGGACACGTCCTCAGAACTTGTAGGTCAGGCCCAGGTAGGCGACGCGGCCGGCATAACCATTGGTGTAGAAGCGATCCTTGGTGTCGTTGCCCAGATGCGAGCGTGTCTCTTCCTCGGTCAGGTTCAGCACCGACGCGCTGATGCTGAGTGCGGGCGTGAAGCTGTATGCCGCGTTCAGATCGATCTGGTAGTACGGCTCTTCGTAGACGTTCAGCCCGTTGACCAGTCCTTGCACCACTTCGCCACGCCGATTGTACGAGGCACGCAGCAACAGCTTCTGCGCTTCGTAGAACACGGTGAAGTTGGTCTGGTTCTTGGCACTGCCCGGCATCGAGGTCTTGCCGAGTTCGGTGCCGTCTTCGAGGGTCACGGCTGCCTCGCTGGCGTCGTTGTAGGTGTAGTTGAACTGGAAGCCGAGGCCGAAATCCAGCGTGTGCTGCGCATACAGTTCGACGCCCTGCGAAACCGCATCGCGACCGCCGGCCTGGGTGCTGTAGTTCTGCACCGTCACGGTCTGGCCATCGACGATCATGTCCACGTCGTTGATCACGCCCACCGCGAAGTTCTTGACGTTCTTGCGGAACAGGCCCACGCCGGCGACCGAACCCGGCTGGAAGTACCATTCCAGGCCCAGGTCGAACTGGGTCGCCTTGTAGGGTTCCAGATTCTTGTTGCTGCCAGAACCGTACCAACCCTGCTCGCCTGCGCCACCCGTCAAGCGCCGATCGGCCACATACTCGGGGCTGAAGTACTCAAGACTGCCGGGAGCAGCGATGTCGCTGTAGCTCGGACGCGAGATCACCTTGGACGCCGCTGCGCGCAACACCAGGTTATCGGTCAGATCGTAGGCGAGGTTGAAGCTCGGCAGTACATCGGTGTAGTTGCGGTCGAGCGCGCTGACGACGAACGATTCGGCTCGTTGCTGGCTGTCCGAAAGCCTCCAGTACCCCTCGGTGCCGCAGTATGTGTCGGCTGGCGCGCCAGTGGGTGCCGCAGCGCCTTGTTGGCATGCCAGAGGATTGCCATCGGCACCATCGAAGAAGTAATCGTTGTACGAAGTGACCTTGTCCGTGGAATCGGCATGCTGCTTGGTGCGCGCGATGCGCACGCCCACATTTCCGCGCAGGCGATCGGTGCGGAAGTTGGCCTGCAGATAGGTCGAGTAGATCTTCTCGTCAACGTTGTAGACGAAGTTGTCTTCCTCGCGGGTCAGCATCGGACCGTATGTGCTGTTCAGATAGGCGATGTATGCCGGATAGTTGATCGCCGGGTAAGCGCTGGCGTCGATGCCGCCGGCCAGGTTGCCCAGAGAACGCAGGAAACTCGGCGAGAACTGGGTGGCGACATCGTTGCAGCGGCCATTCCAGTAGCGATTGTTGTAGTCGCTCGGGTCGGTGCCCGGGCACACCCAGTAGCTGTTGCCGGTGCTGCGATGGATGCCGCCGTCGCGGCCCTTGACGCCGAACTGGAGCGATTCGAAGAAATCGCCGTCGAAGTGCCACGTGCCGTCGGCCTGCGCATACTTCTGCTCGGTGTCGTTCCGGGTCCAGGATGAGCCGGTCGAGCCGAGGTCGACCTGCAGGATGCCGTTCTGCAGGTTCTGCATCAGTTCCGGCGAGAACGTCATCGTCGGCGTGCCGGTCAGATTCCACGAACTGGCGAAGTTGCCGTTCGTCCAGCTGCCGTCCGCATTCTGGCGGCGCGGCTTGAGCGGCACCGCGAACTGCAGTTCCGGACCACCCTCGGCCCACGTGCGGCCGCCCTTGAAGCTGATGTCCAGCTTCTCACCGCGCCATTCGCCACCGAAATCGACGGTCTGCGACAGCGACTTCTCGATGTTGTAGCTGCCGGTGATCTGCGGCGTCGGCACGGTGCAGTCGTCCGAACCCCAGCCGCCGGGCGCCATGCCGGCAGCGGCGGCTTCGTCCTCACTGCAGTAATACGTCTTGCCCGGATGCAGGCTGTAATCCGCACCGGTGACGATGGTGCCGCTCGGATCGAAGCTCAGCCCGTCGAGCAGGCGGCCACCCCGCCAATTGCCGTCACCGAAGTAACGCGCGATGTTCCATTCCGGCACCTTGAGCGTATTGGTCTGCGAGTTCTGCGACAGGTCGAAGCGGAAGTAATTCGCGGTCAGGGTCAGGTTGTCGGTCGGCTTGAACTGCAAGGTCAGCTGGCCGCCCTTGCGCTCGCGCTCCTCCTCCTTGACGTTGAGGTTGACCGAGGTCGGCATCATGAAGCCGGTGTAGTAGTTGCCGTTCTGGTCCCAGAAACCCGTGCCGCCCCACCAGTTCGAGTTGAAGTCGGAGGGCTGTCCATTGACGTCGACGGCGGTGCCGCCTTCGTCGCGGCCGTACCACTGCCAGCCCTCGGTGCTGGCGCCCATCGTGCGCGTGGTGCGCTTCTGCTGCGTGTAACCGACAAAGACACCGAAGCGGTCATCCTTGTCATGCCAGGAATACGAACCGGAGAATTGCCCGTCGGTCTTCTTGGTGGTGTCGGCCCAGGTGCCTTCGATGGAGGCGAAGCCGGAATTCGGCTCCAGTTCCAGCGGACGGCGGGTGTGCAGGATCACGGTGCCGCCGATGCCGCCTTCGTCGATGCGCGCTTCCGGCGTCTTGAACAGCTCGGCGCTGCCCAGCATGTTCGACGGCAGCAGGGTGTAGTTGAACGAACGGGTGGGGTCGCCATTGGATTCGGCGCTGGCGATGTAGTTGCCGTTCAATTGGGTCAGGACCAGCTCCGAAGACAAGCCGCGGACACTGACGTTCTTGCCCTCGCCGCCGTCGCGGCTGACGATCACGCCCGGCACGCGCTGCAGCGCGTCGGCCACGTTCTTGTCGGGGAACTTGCCGACATCCTCGGCAGTGATCACCTCGACGATGGCGTTCGCGTTGCGCTTCTGGTCCAGGCTCTGCTCGATCGAGTAGCGGTAGCCGGTGACGGTGACCTTGTCCAGGTCCGTGGCGGCGGAACCGCCCTGTTCCGTCGTCGCCTGTTGCGCGAGCGCGATGCCCGGCAGTACGGCGGTGGCCAGCGCGACGGCGATGGCGGTGGATAGAGAATTGCGGATGCGTACGTGTGGCGTGCCTTTCATTTCAATCACCCTCTCCCAAGATTGATTAGCTGCTGACGCAAGATTGTTTGGATCGATCCAAAATTCCGATGCGATGAATCTGTTTTCAATGGAAGGCAGTACGTCCACACAAACCGGCAAGCGCACCCTTCCGCTGCGCCTCCCCTTCCCACCTGCCAGTAATCCCGGAATTAGATCGTTCTAATTCCGCCGCGCGAATAATTACCATAATGTTTCAGCGCATGCATGCTGCCGCGCAACATCCTGTTCCGCCTCGTGGATAGCGCATGCGGGGCGCCCATGCACGATGCTGGCACTGCGCCTTTTCCGTCCCTCATCGGTGCGCGACAGGGGACGGTGACCACCCTATCGCCCGGATACGCTCAGGATCGTGGTCGGCGTCAGCAGCTCCAGCTCCGCAACGTCGATCACCGCACCGTTCGTGAACTGCAGCCGGTACTCCCGGTAGTCCCCGGGCTTGCCGATGCGGAATGGCCGAAGCTGCCGCGCCCACTTGAAGTCCTCGGCATCACGTTCGTCCAGCGTCGTCCACGAACCTGCTCCGTTGCGACCCTGCAGCGCCCAGGCCAACCCCGGCAACGGCGCGCCGCCACTGGTGATGGTGTAGTGACTCACCCGGGTCGCCGCACGGAACCGGACATCGACCGCCGCCTGCGCGGGCAATGGCAGCGAAGTGGCGGCATCGTCGTCGAACAATCCCGGCGATGCTTTCCCGGCCAGCGCGATGACCTCCGCGTTGCGCGACGCATCCGTCAGGCCCGCAGGTGCCGTACCTGCCGCGGTCATCGAGGGAGGAAGCGCGTCGGCCCCGCTTCCCCACTTGGACGGCGTGCTGCCCATGACGAATTCCAGGACGCCGCCGTTGGCGATGTCCTCATGCCGGAGCCAGGCACGGTCCCACGGGCGACCATTGAGCTTCAGCGACTGCACATAGACGTTGCGGTCGTCGTTGCCGTGGGCAATGACGGTAAGGGTGCGCCCATTCTCGAGCCGCACGTCGACACGCTTGAACGCGGGCGAGCCGATCACGTACTCCGGCGCTCCCATCCGCAGCGGATACAGCCCCATCATGCCGAACAGGTACCACGCCGACATCTCGCCGTTGTCTTCATCGCCGGGATAACCCTGGCCGATCTCGCTTCCCAGATACAGCCGGCGCAGCACGTCGCGGGTGATGCGCTGCGTCTTCCAGGGCTGGCCGGCGGCGGCATACATCCAGGGAATGTGGTGCGAGGGCTGGTTGCTGTGCGCGTACATGCCCATCCGCACGTCACGCGCTTCGGTCATCTCGTGGATGACATTGCCGTAGGTGCCTGCGAACTCGCGGCCTGCGGTTTCCGGCGTGGCGAAGAATTCGTCAAGCCGATCCGCCAGCGCCTTTTCCCCGCCCAGCAGCGTTGCCAGCCCGGCTGCGTCGTGCGGCACGGTGAACGCGAAGGTCCATGCATTGGCCTCGGTATAGTCGCCACCCCACATGCGCGGATCGAAGTCCGGCGCCGGCTGCCCCCATGCGCCCTTCGCATCGCGCCCGCGGAAGAACCGGGTCGCCGGATCGAACAGGTGTGCATAGTCGCTGGCGCGGGCCTGGAAGTACTCGGCCTCCTCGCGATAGCGCTGCGCGCGCGCAGGATCGCCTTCATCGGCGGCCAGCGCCCGGCCGAACTGGGCCAGGCCGAAGTCGTTGATCGCGCCCTCGAGGGTCCAGGACAGTCCCTCGTGCACGGCGTTATCCGCGTAGCCGCGATACATCGAATGCACCAGGCCCTTGCGCCCGACATTGGACACGGGCGCAACGACGGTGGCGTTGCGCAGTGCGGCCTCGTAGGCTTCATCGGCGTCGAAGCCACGCACGCCCTTGAGCCACGCGTCAGTGAACGCGACGTCGGAGCTGGTACCGACCATCAGGTCCGCATAGCCCGGCGACGACCAGCGGGCGATCCAGCCGCCATCGCGGTACTGCTGCAGGAAACCGTCGATCATCTCGCCGGCGCGCCCGGGGGCGAACAGCGCGTACGCGGGCCAACTGGTGCGGAACGTGTCCCAGAAGCCATTGTTGACGTAGATCCGGCCGGCCTTGATGGATGCGGAGGTGCGCAGCGGGTCGCCGCCTGCATGGTCCTTCGACCAGCTGTTCTGGTCGGCGTGTCGCCAGTCGGGACGCTCGACGCTGCCCACGTTCTCGTGCGCGATGTTCGGATACAGGAACAGGCGGTAGAGATTGGAATAGACCGTCGTCAGTTGGTCTTCGCTCGCGCCGTCTACCTTCACCCGACCGAGCAGCGCATCCCATGCTGTCTGCGCACGCTCACGCACGGTGTCGAAACCCTCGGCCCCGATCTCCTGTTCCAGGTTGCGCCGCGCCTGTTCCACCGAGATCAGCGACGTGGCGATGCGCATGTTCACTTCATCGCCGCCGCCACGCGCGAACTTGATGTAGTGCGTGGGGCGTCCGGTCTCGATCGCACCGCTGCCGGCCCACGGCCGGTCGAACGTCGCGTAGACGAACATCCGGGTGGCGCCATTCGACAGGCCGCTGCGGGTCTCGGTGTAGCCGTGGAGTGTCTGCGTGCGGGAATCCAGCGTCAGGCCGGCGCGCGCATCGACGTTGTCGAACAGGAGATTCGCGTCCCCGCCTTGCGGGAACCGGAACCGGAAGATCGCCGCGCGCTCGGTCGGCGCGATCTCGGCCCGGATGCCGTTGTCGAAGTCGACGCGGTAGGTGTGCGCCCTGGCGAGCTCGTTCTCGTGCGAGAACGACAGCGCCCGGCGCTCCCGGTCGGCTTCGGGCACGCCGCGCGTGGAGGACGGCATCACCTGGAAGGTCTGGCGGTCGCCCATCCACGGGCTGGGTTGGTGGCTGATGGACAGCGCCTGCAGGCGCGGCCGGTTGTCGGCACCGTTGTGCTCGCTCCAGCGATAGAGCCATGCCAGCGTGCCCGCATCGGTGACGGGTACCCAGAAATTGAAGCCATGCGGCATCGCGGTCGCGGGGATGTTGTTGCCGCGAGAGAACGTACTGTTGGACTGCGTGCCGCGGTTGGTCAGCACCAGGTCGCTGGGGCGCCGCGCCGACATGCGTGGCGACTCTTCGATGGCGATGTCGTCGATCCAGCCGCTCGCGCCAGCGCGCGAGCCTGGCTGCAGCTCCAGCTCGATGGCCTTGATGCGTCGCCCGTGCAAGGCAGGCAGGTCGCCCAGGTGGACCTGCTTCCGTGCCCACTGCTGGGGATACAGCGTCATGGAAGCCGCCTGGCCGGTCGCACCAATGGCGGCTCCTTGCTGATCACGCGCGCCGGCATCGGTCAGCCGCGTGCCGTCGTCGAGCACCAGGTCTAGCGAAACGCCCGTGGACGTGGAGACATCGCCTTCGACGATCTCGGGCAACACCATCCACGACAGGTTCGTGTCCGTGCCGATTCCGATATCGACGGTGTAGAGATGCGCACGACCTGCCACGTCGCCGCTATATTTCAACGCATGCATCCCGCTGTAACCCATGCCGCGCTTTGCCGCGTACGGTTGGTCGGGTCCGTTGCCCACGGCCGTGCGGACGCCGCCTGCTTCCGTCAGCGCGGGGGCGGGCTGGCCAGGTTCGAACGATGTCGAAAACTGCGCCTCGCGCGCGCCTGCGGCGCCGGAAGCCAGGAGCAGCAGGGTGGCGAGCACACCGGAGGATCCTCTCCGGTGGCGGGCAGCATCAGACATCGCGGCGCAGCACTGACAGGACGTCATGGCAAGCCCCCATGGTGTGGTAGTCGGTTTTTCCGGCGGGACTCTTGTCGTCGTCGTACTTGCGGTTCTCGCGATCGAGGATGCGGAACCACGCACCATGCTGATGGTCGATCATGTGCCGCCAGGCGTAGTCCCACAGCCGGTCGTACCACGCCAAGTAGCGCGCCTCGCCGGTGGCGCTGGCCAATCGCGCCGCACAGGCGAGCGATTCGGCCTGTACCCAGAAGTACTTGTCGTCGTCGCAGATGAAATGGTGGCCATCGGGCAGCGACGGACCCGCGATGTCCTTGCGCAGCGACTCCGGGGCGAAACCGTAGACCAGTCCGCCAAACTCAGGGTCCCACGATGCTTCCATCGAGCGGTCGAACAGCTCCGCGGCACGCGGCACCAGCCAGTCGGCGGCCGTCGCGCCTGCGTCGCGCAGGTGGCCATCCAGGATCAGCAGCAGCTTGGCCCATTCGGTCTGGTGCCCGGGCTGGAAACCCCACGGTCGGAACAGGTGCCGGGGATCGTCGCGATGGTAGTCGGTGTCGACCTGCCAGTTCGCGTCGTAGTGCTCCCAGACCAGGCCTTCGCTCTGGGCCGCCTGGCGCCGGGTCATGTGGTCGGCCAGCTGCAGCGCGCGCTCCAGGTAGCGACGCTCGCGGCTGGCCTCGTACGCGGCCAGCATGGCTTCGCACATGTGCATGTTGGCGTTCTGCCCGCGGTAGGGACTGAACTGCCAGTCGCGCGTGGCTTCGTCACGGTACAGGCCGTGCTCCGGCTCCCAGTAGCGCGTTTCCAGCAGGTCCCAGTGGGCGTCCATCCAGGTCCGGCACTCTTCCACGCCTGCGCGCAGCGCAATGGAGTACGCCAGCAGGACGAAGGCGGCGCCGTAGCAGTGCTGCGTGGTGTCTTCCGGCACGCCGTCGCGCAGCGTCCAGAAGTAACCGCCACTCTGTGGATCGAGGTGCCGTTCGCGCAGGAAGGCAAGCCCGTGACGCACGGCCTTCATGTACGCATCGCGCAGCGCAGGATCTTCCTCGCCGAACTCGCGGGCCGCGGTTGCGTAGTTGAAGACGAACCGGGTGCTGCTGACCAGATGGCGATGGGAAGCGTCGTAGACGCGCCCGTCGTCCTTGAAGTAGTGGAAAAAACCGCCTGCCGGATCGATGCAGCGGGGATGGTAGAACGCCATCGTCCTGCGGATGTGGTCGCGCAGGAAGGTTTCGCTGCGGAAGTCGTCGTGCACGGGAACGGACTGCGTCATGGCGTCGGCATGCTCCGGGGAATGGGGGAATCGGAGGGAAGCGCATCGGCCAGCGAACGTATCCGCAGGGCGCTGCGCAGGGTGTCGGGATCCGCATCGGAGGCCACATGCAGCGAGATGCGTTCGCCGGGAAGCAGGATCAGCGCGTTGTCGGACAGGTCGGCGTCGACCTGGCCGAAGTCGACCCACACCGCGCGGGCCAGCGCCGCGGCGGTGATATCGAGCACGTGACGGTCGCCTTCCTGGCGCAGGTGGGTTTGCAGGCGGGGATCGGGCCACTGCATGTCCTTGGCCGCCGCGGGATAGACGACCTCGCGCGCGGCGGGTTCGCCGTCGGCGGCCAGATCGAACATCGCGACCGTCGACGATGGCGGCGCGCCACCGAACAGCTCTGCATCATCGTAGGTGGCGATGCGCGACGCCGACAGCGGCGCGATCTCGACCCGTCGCGTCTCATCCCGCAACACTCGCCCCTGCAGCGTCATGACGCGCAGGCGCAGCGTGCCGCCACGCGGCGTGGTCCGGTCCGAAACGATGCTGACGGTGGTTTGTCCTTCCTTGCGCAGGGCAGCGACGGTGACCGGCGCGAAGAACCGGCGCGCATGGAACTGCAGCGCCTTCCAGCGCCCGAACCAGTCGATGCCCGACCACGAAGCGCCGGGCCACACATCGTTGAGCTGCCAGTACAGCGAACCCATCGTGTACGGCCGGCTGGCGCGATGGTGCCGCGCCGCCAACCCGATGCCTTCGGCCTGCATCACCTGGCTCAGGTAGACGAAGTCCGCGAAGTCGCGCGGCTCGCCGAACTCCATCCGCACGTAGTGCAGCAGACGCTCGTTGCCCTTGCCGGCCATGAACTTCTGGTGGGCCTCGATCACCGGCGCATCGACACGCTGTTCATCGCGCGCCGCAAAATGATCGATCGTGCGCTGCACGGGCCACGCCTGCAGGCCGTACTCGGACACGAAGCGCGGCGTCACGTCCAGGTAGGCCGAGGGCGGGCGCGCCGGATTGCCCCAGACCTCCCAGTAGTGCATGTCGCCGCTGGCCGGCGTGTTCGCCACCTCGGCCATGTCGTCGCTCGGCGAGCTTGGCCAGTAGGCGATGCCACCGGCCTCCTCCTCCACGACCTCGCGCAGGTCATGGCCGAACAGTTGCGCGTAGCCTTCCCAGACGCGTTGCGCGAACACCGGATCGGCTTCCTTCAGTGTCTTGCCGTGGCCCCAGTATTTCCAGGCGATCTCTTCCTCGTTGTTGCCGCACCACAACACGATGCTGGGATGATTGCGCAGCCGCTGCACCTGGTCGCGCGCCTCCGCCACCACGTTGGCGCGGAACGCGGGGTCATAGGCGGGCTGCATGCCGCCGCCGAACATGAAGTCCTGCCAGACCAGCAGGCCGAGTTCGTCCGCGATGTCGAAGAACGCATCGCTTTCGTAGTAGCCACCGCCCCAACTGCGGATCATGTTCATGTTCGCATCGACTGCCGACTGCAGCACGCGCCGCAGCTGCGCGGTGGTCACCCTGGGCTGGAACATGTCGAACGGGATCGCGTTGGCGCCCTTGGCGAAGATTGCGATGCCATTGACGTTGAAGGCGAACCCCCTGCCCTGCGCATCCGGGTCGCGGCGCAGCACCACACTGCGCAGGCCGGTCCGTTCGCCCCGCGCGTCGATGACCTGAGTGCCGTCAAGCAGTTCCAGCTCGAAGCGGTACAGCGGCTGCGACCCATAACCGACCGGAAACCAGCGCTGCGGCTTTTCGATGCGGATCGCCTGCGAGATGCGATTGACGCCGGCCGCCAGCGACACGCGTTGGGTCGCCGCGAGCACGCGTTCGCCATCGGGCGCGGTCCGCCACAGGCGCGCGAGGTAGCGGCCGGCGCGTACGGCGTCGACTGTCGCCACCGCGGTCACGTCCGCGCGCGCTTCCGTCACACGGTCCTGGCGCAGCTGCAGATTGTCGATCCGCGCGCGGTCCCAGCTTTGCAGGCGCACCGGCTTCGAGATGCCCGCCGTGACATAGCGCGGCCCCCAGTCCCAACCGTAGTGGTAACCCGGTTTGCGCACGAAGTTCGCGGTCATCGCGTCCTTCGGTTCGTCGCCGTAGGGCGAGGGATAGTTGCCGGCGATCCGGTGCGGCATCGCCTGCACCTGGGGCAGCAGCTTCGCGATCGGCGAGCGCAGGATCACGCGCAGTTCGTTCCTGCCCGCGCGCAGCCGGCCATGGACGGGCACGCGCCATGTCCGGAATGCGTTGTCGGCGTCGAGCACTTTCTCGCCATTGAGGAAGACCTCGGCGAAGGTATCCAGTCCTTCGAACACCAGGTCGCTGCGCGCGGCATCACGTGTGTCGCGGGATACGTCGAAGTTCGTCCGGTACTCCCAGTCGGCGAGGCCGATCCATTGCAGGCCGGCCTCCGGTGCACCCTTGTAGGGATCTGCAATGAGGCCGTTAGCGAGCAGGTCGGTGTGCACGGTGCTGGGCGTCGTGGCGCGATGCCATTGTCGTGGTGCCTGTGCGGGACCGGCGCCGGGCGCGACCTTGCCATCGGTCAGTTGCCGGAATTCCCAGCCGCCTTCCAGCGTGCGTTCGCTTGCCGCCTGCGCCATGGCGGGGACGGCCCCTGCGATCAGCGCAAGCACGAAGAGCACATGCACCTGCCATCCGCGACACAGGATGCGGCCCGTGTGGTGCGTGATGAAGTGCGGCATGTGGACTCCCCGGTTGATGATCGATGCGTGCATTGTTCGACACCTGCGCGGCTACCCGCACACGCGGGGCCTTCCGGTGAACGACGTTCCGGAATTCCGACGGCTGACCATGGCGCGCGTGCGGCGCCGATGGCATTCCGTGCGAATAAGCCCTAGTTGGATCGATCCAATTGCGCGGCTAAGATGTAGCATGCCGGGCGCGACGACGCATGCTGCTGCGCAGCAGGAAGCGATCGGCACCCTTGTCCGGCGCGCGGCGCGTTCACGCCGCCGACCACGGGGAGCCCGAGTGACCGGTCTCGCGGGCGTGTGCTAGCTTCGCCGAATTCGACCGATCCAAAAGGGTGCAGGATGAACACGCGGTACGCGACGAAGGTCTTGATGCTGGCGGGTTTCGCAGCGTGCGCGATGACGGTGGCGGGAAGCGCGTGGGCGGCATCGGCAGACATCGGCGAGGCCGCGTACGAGGCGGTGGATCCCTTCATCGGGACGGGGGGTGAAGGCCATACCTACCCCGGCGCCACTGTTCCGTACGGCATGGTGCAGCTGTCGCCCGACACCCGTATCCAGCCACGCAAGGACGGTTATGGCTGGGCCGCCGGCTACCGCTACGACGACACCACCATCGTCGGCTTCTCGCACACGCATTTTTCCGGCACCGGTCATTCCGACCTGGGCGACCTGCTGCTGATGCCCACCACCGGCGAGCTGAAGCTCGAACGCGGCGACCCCGACAAACCCGGCAGCGGCTATACCTCGCGCTTCCGCCACGCCACCGAAACCGCCCAGCCCGGCTACTACGCCGTCACCCTGGACGACTACGACGTGCGCGCCGAACTCACCGCGAGCGCGCGCGTGGGCATGCATCGCTACCACTTCCCCGCCGGCAAGCCCGCGCATGTGGTGCTGGACCTGCGCACCAGCATGTACGACTACCCCGGCAAGGTGTCGTGGTCGCGCGTACGCGTGCGCGCCGACGGCACGGTCACCGGCTTCCGTGAAACGCGCGGCTGGGCGCCGGGCCGCCAGTTGTATTTCGCCCTGCGCTTCTCGCAGCCGGTCACCGGCCATGCGCTGCACAACACCGAACAGGACATCCCGTACAAGGGGTTTCCGCCGCCCGGCGAGAAAGACCCGCGCCAACGCGCGCAGATCGAAGGCCGGCAGCTGGTTGCGGCATTCGACCTCGCCCCGGGCGCCGGCAAACCCGTGCTGGTGAAAGTGGCCATTTCGCCGGTCAGCGAAGACAGCGCCATCGCCAACCTCGATGCCGAATCGCCCGGCTGGGATTTCGACGGCATGCGCGCGTCCGCCAAACAGCAATGGAGCGAAGCACTGGGCGCAGTGGATGCCCAGGGCGACCCGGCGCAGCGCACCCGCTTCTACACCGCGCTGTACCACACGCTGCTCGGCCCGACGCTTTTCATGGACAGCGACGGGCGGTACCGCGGCCCGGACAATGCCGTGCACCAGGCGAAAGGCTGGACAAACTACTCGACCTTCTCGCTATGGGACACCTATCGCGCCCTGCATCCGCTGGCCACACTGGTGCAACCGCCGCAGCGTACGAACGACTTCGTCAATTCGCTGCTGGCCGCGCGCCGCGAGAGCCCGTACGGCGTGCTGCCGGTATGGTCGTTCCATGGGCAGGAAACGTGGTGCATGATCGGTTACCACGCGGTGCCGGTGATCGCCGATGCGTACATGAAGGGCATCCGCGGCTACGACGCCGAGGAAGCGTTGCAGGCGATGGTGGCCAGCGCCAACTACGGGCCGTACGACGGCATCGCGCAGTACCGCGAGCTGGGCTACGTGCCCATCGACGAGGAAGGCGAAGCAGCCAGCAAGACGCTGGAATACGCCTTCGACGACTGGACCGTGGCACAGATGGCGCGTGCGATGGGCAAGGCCGATGTCGCCGCAACGTTCGACAAGCGCGCCGCCAACTGGAAGCATGCGTTCGACGCCGACACAGGCTTCATGCGCGCACGCAAGCGCGATGGCAGCTTCCGCACGCCGTTCGACCCCAGCGCCAGTGGCTACGGCACCGACTACACCGAAGGCAATGCGTGGCAGTACTCATGGTACGTGCCGCAGGACGTCGCGGGCCTGGCGGAGGCGCATGGCGGCGACGATGCGCTGCTGGCGCGCCTGGATGCGGTGTTCGATGCGAAGGTGGATGCGTCGGTGTTCGCGCACATGGAGGACATCACCGGCCTGATCGGCTGGTACGCGCACGGCAACGAACCCAGCCACCACGTGGCCTACCTGTATGCCTACGCGGGCCAGCCATGGCGCACGCAGGCACGGTTGCAGCAGATCATGTCCAGCCAGTACGCGGCACGTCCGGATGGCCTGGCCGGCAACGACGACCTGGGGCAGATGTCGGCGTGGTACGTGTTCACCGCACTCGGGTTCTATCCGGTCACGCCCGGCAGCAACCAGTACATCATCGGCCGGCCGTTCCTGCCGCGCGCGACACTGCATCTTCCGAATGGCAAGCGCTTCAGCATCATCGCCGATGGCCTGGACGATGCGCATGCCTACGTGGGCAGCGCCAGCCTCAACGGCAAACCGCTGACGCGCGCGTACCTGACCCATGACGAGATTCTCGCCGGTGGCGAACTGCGCTTCGTGATGCAGGCGAAACCGAATACCACCTGGGCCACCGATCCGACCCAGCGTCCGTACTCGATGTCCCGCTAGCGCCGGCTCGCGGCATCCAGCGCTGCGCGAAGTGCGCGGACGCGCGCCGGATCGGTTTCCGACCAGTCCGCCGCCAGTCCCTGCAAAGCCGGATTGTGGAACGCCATCGAGGAAACGCGTGCCGCCTTGGCCGAGGCATGGAACTCGCAGGCGCCGGTCAGCGTCGCCAGCGCGGCGACATTGCCGGCATCGATGCCGGCGCCCGGCATCACCGTCACCCGGCCCGCGGCCTGACGCACCAGGGCGGCGATGCGGTCACCTCCCGCCATCGCCGTGGCCTGCCCGCCTGACGTCAGCACGCGCTGGCAACCCAGGGCGATCACCTGTTCCAGCGCCTGCGCCTGGTCACGTGCCGCGTCGAAGGCGCGGTGGAACGTCACCTGCAACGGCCCCGCTGTGGCGACAAGTCGTTCGCACAACGGCAGGTCGATGCCGCCATCGGCCTGCAGCGCGCCGATCACCACGCCGTCGCAGCCCAGGCGCACGCACATCTCGATGTCACGCAGCATCACGTCGGCTTCGCGGGCGTCGTAAAGGAAATCGCCTGCACGTGGCCGCACCAGTACGAACAGCGGAATCCGCACGCGTTCGCGCGCGAGCGCCAGCGTGCCGTAGGACGGCGTGGTGCCGCCGGACGACAGGCCTTCGCACAGTTCCACCCGGTCGGCACCGGCCGCCTGCGCCGCCAGCGCGGAGCCCAGCGAGCCGGCAGCGATCTCCAGCGCCAGCGGCGGGGATGCACTCACGCGCCTTCACCGTAGACGGCGTCGGAGGCGAGCAATGCGTCCTGCCGCTGCGCGTCGCAGACCGCGTAGACGAAGCCCTGGTGCAGCGCGAATGCACCCACTTCACCGTGCTTGTTCAACGCCAGAAAACAGACCTGCAACGCCTTGCTGGCTTCCGGGCGCTTGCGCACCACCCGCGCGATGGCCTCGCGGCACGCCTCCATGGGCGAACGGCCCTGCCGCATCAGTTCCACCACCAGGAAGCTGGCCGCGTTGCGGATCATTTCCTCGCCCACGCCCGAGGCGGTGGCCGCGCCGACCTCATTGTCCACGTAGAGGCCTGCACCGATGATGGGGCTGTCGCCCACGCGACCGTGCAGCTTCCACGCCATGCCGCTGGTGGTGCAGGCGCCCGCCAGGCGTCCGTGGCGGTCGATCGCCAGCATGCCGAGCGTGTCGTGGTTGTCGCGGTCGCCCGGCCGCTGCCTGCGCTCGGCATTGATCTCGGGCTTGTACTCGGCGCGTGCACGCCACTCGCGCCATGCCTGTTCGGCCTGCGGCGTCAGCAGGCGTTGTTTACTGAAGCCCTGTTCCACCGCGAACTGCTGCGCGCCATCGCCGACCAGCATCACGTGCGGCGTTTTCTCCATCACGCGCCGCGCCACGCTGATGGGGTGGTCGATGTCCTCCAGTGCCGCCACCGCGCCACAGCGGCCATCGCCATCCATGATGCTGGCATCCAGGGTCAGGATGCCGTCGCGATCGGGGTTGCCGCAGCGCCCGACCGTGGGGTTGCACAGATCCGTCTCGGCCCAGCGCGCGCCCTGTTCCACCGCATCCAGTGCGCCACCGCCCGCCGACAGGATCTTCCACGCCGGCTGATTGGCCTGTACGCCGAAATCCCAGGTGGACACCACGCGCGCGCCCGTCGGCGTACTGCCCGCCGGCTGGCTCGCCGACCGGCCGGACAAGGCCAGCGCACCGGCCGACAACGCCGCCTGGCCCAGGAATTTTCTTCTGCCGTTCATGCCTGCTCCTCATGTGCTGGTTCGGCGCGCGCGGGTCGATGCGTGCGCGCATGCATCGCGGCACCCACCAGGCCGAGTTGCCCGTGGTCGATGCGCCACAACGGTGGTGGCGTGCGTGCGCCGGTGAATTTTTCGGCATATCGCCGCGCAAAGTCGCCCTGGTGCAGGAACGGCGCGATGTGGCGGGTCACGCCGCCGGCCAGGTAGGCCTGGCGTGCGCCGACGGTGAGCACCAGGTCGCCGATCAGGCTGCCGAGCCAACCGCAGAATACCTCCAGCGTTTCCCGCGCCAGCGCATCGTCGCCACGGGCGGCTTCCACCAGCGGTGCGACCTGCTTCCAGCGCGGCACGGCGCCGCGCACATCGGCCAGCGCATCGTAAAGATGCATCAATCCGTTGCCGGACAACACGCGTTCGTTGTCCACGTGCGACCAGCGTCGCGACAAGCGCTGCAGCACGTCCAGTTCGACGGCAGTGTGGGCGGCCAGCGCCGCGTGGCCGGCTTCGCTCAGCAGCACTTCACGGCCCCGTGCATCCAGGCACAGCGCCGCGCCCAGCCCGGTGCCCGGACCCAGCACGAGAGCCGGCGACTGCATGCCGGGGTCGTCCTGCGCAAGCAGTGCCACCAGCGCGCTGCGCTGCACGCCGGGGATGGCACGTGCGACGGCTTCGAAATCGTTGATCACCTCCAGCGACACCAGCCGGGCTTCCTGCGCCGTGCGCCGCACGGACACCTTCCACGGCAGGTTGGCGTTGACCAGGCGGTCGCCATCGAGAAAACCGGCGATGGCGACAACACCGGACGCCACCCGCAGGCCCGGCCGGGTCGAGTGGAGGCGCAGCAGGTAGTCTTCCAGGATGGCGGCAAGGGACGCGTGCTCCGCGCAGCGGTACATCGCCATGTCCCGCACATCGATCGGATCGTCCTCGGCACACCAGCCCAACCGGGCATGGGTGCCCCCAACGTCGGCCACGAGGCAAGCGATCCGGTGCTGCGAAGAATCCATGGGAAAACTCGGCCGATGCCGGGATCACGTGTGGAGACGCAGCACTATACGTTCGATTTGGATCGTTTCAAAAGGGAAGGAAGGCCGCGCCCGGACCCGCCCGGAAACATGCTTGCGCGCAACGGCCGGCTCGTGGCTCGCCGCCTCATCGGAGGGCGAATGCCGCCGTGTCCGGCGAGGAGGTCCCGAACGGAGTTGGGGTGCCGATCAAACAGGGACACGATCCGATGCAGGGACCTGCCCAGTTGCCAGCGATCCCCCCTCCGCGCCTTCCGGCCGTCGGTGCCATGGATCCTCTTCCCGTGCCTCATCTGCAACATGCCTGCTGCCTGCGCAGCCTTCAGTGCATCGCATCGATCATTTGAGTCCGCAGCCGTAGACGGACATGGCGAGGCCAGCAATTCCCTCGACCTGTCAGCTGGCACTTCCTGACGTTGATTGACCCTCGCTGCCGAGATCGCGATCCAGCAGGCAATCGATGAAGGCACGGAGTGCCGGCAGCATGTACCGTCGACTGGAGTAGTACAGATACAGGCCTGGCACGGTCGGCGACCAGTCGGAAAGGACCCGCCTGAGCCGCCCGTCCTGCAGGGCATCGGCAATGCCCTCGTCGTTGTAGGCGTAGAAGATTCCAAGCCCCTGGAGTGCCGCGGGCACGACGATGTCCTGGTGATTGCCGATCACGGTGCCTTCGCCCAGGAACTCGACCGCTTTTCCCTTCTTCCGGAATTCCCACCCGGCCACTTTCCCGCTGCCCGGGAATCGCCAGTTGATGCAGGCGTGATGGCCCAGGTCGGCAGGTGTCCTGGGCTCGCCGTGCCGGGCGAGGTAGTCGGGCGACGCTACCGCCAGCAGTTCGATGTCGGGCGTGAGCCGCACTGCGACCATGTCCTTCTGCAGGCGACCGCCCACGCGGATGCCCGCATCGAAGCCTTCTCCCGCAATGTCGCTCAAGCCATCGTCGACCACGATGTCGAGCACCACCTCCGGATGCGCGTTCGCGAACCGACCAAGCCGGGGTGCGATCACCTTCTTCGCCGCCATGCTCAGTGTGTTGATCCGCAGCGTTCCCGCAGCGCGCGCATTCGCGCCTACCGCCTGCGCAACGGCCTCGTCCATCTCGCGCAGCATCGGGGCGATCCGCCCATGGAGACGCCGCCCCGGTTCCGTCGGCGAGACGCTGCGCGTGGTCCGGTTCAACAGGCGAACGCCCAGCCGTGATTCGAGTTGTCGAATGATCTGGCTGAGAGCCGACCGGGACAGTCCCAGGTGATCGGCCGCCCGGGCGAAGCTGGCCCGGTCGACGACGGCCACGAAGGCCTTGAGTTCGGCAAATTCGGTGCCGCGCATTGTGTGCTGATCCCTACATAGCCTGATCTGATAATAGGCGATTCTCTTATCTTCCAGAACGGATCAACCTAGCTCCACAGACCCCGCCGGAGCATTGCGATGAAAGACCTGAACCTGCCCGAGCCCATCGCGGCCTACTTCGATGCCGACCGCCAGGGCGCCCAGGCCGTTGCCCGCTGTTTCACCAGGGACGGGCGGGTGCTGGACGAGGGCAAGACCCACGCCGGGCTGGCGGCGATCGAAGCGTGGAAGGCGGACGCATCTGCCAGATACACCTACAGCGCCACACCCCATGCGTGGGAGAAGCAGGGGCGCAGCTGCACCGTGACCTGCCACGTGTCGGGCAACTTCCCCGGCAGCCCCGTGGACCTGCGCTACACCTTCACCCTGGAGCGCGGAAAGATCGCCACGCTGGAGATCGTCCCATGAGCTTCGACCTGCAGTTGGCCGGCAAGCGTGTCCTGGTCACGGGCGGCACGCGTGGCGTGGGTGCGGCGGTGGTCGGGCTGTTGGCCCGACTCGGCACACGGACCGTGGCGACGGCGCTCTCGCGCCCGGAGCACGCCATCGATGATGTCCGCTATGTCACGGCAGACCTTGCCACCGCAGAAGGCGCCCGCCTGGCGGCAGCCGCGGCGCTGCACCACCTCGGCGGCATCGATGTCCTGATCAACGTGGTGGGCGGATCGTCGGCACCCGCAGGTGGGTTTGCCGCACTGGATGACGCGCAATGGGCGAGGGAACTCGACCTGAACCTGATGTCGGCGGTGCGGCTGGATCGTGCCCTGCTCCCGACGATGATCGCGCAGGGATCGGGGGTGATCCTGCATGTCACTTCGATCCAGCACACGTTGCCGCTGCCCGATGCCACGACCGCCTATGCCGCCGCCAAGGCCGCGCTGTCGACCTACAGCAAGGCGCTGTCGAAGGAAGTCACTCCGAAAGGCGTGCGTGTGGTCCGTGTATCGCCCGGCTGGATCGAGACCGAGGCATCGGTGGCGCTGGTCGAACGCGTCGCCGCACAGGCCGGCACCGACTATGAGGGTGGCAAGAAGCTGGTCATGAACGAGCTGGGCGGGATCCCGCTGGGTCGCCCGGCCAGGCCGGGCGAGGTGGCGGACCTCATCGCGTTCCTGGTGTCGCCCCGCGCGGCCTCCATCTCCGGTACGGAGTACACGATCGACGGCGGGACCGTACCGACCGCGTGATGGCGCCCCTCAGGCTGCCCGGCGAGTCAATAGCACGATTGATCAAGTTTTCAGGACTAGAAGCAACCGATAGTCCTGCCGTGCGCCGCACAGTAGCCCTGCCGGCCGACACGCCGCACACCTACCCAACGCCCGAGGATACGACCATGTTCAAGCTGATCCCTGCAGTGCTCGCGGCCGCTCTCGCGGCCACCATCTCCCCCTCCGCACAGGCCCACGACGCTACGCCCGGCCACCACGGCGCGCAGGTGAAGAATGTCGTGCTGGTGCACGGCGCCTTCGCCGACGGTGCCGGCTGGCGCCCGGTCTACGACGACCTCACCGCGCGTGGCTATCGCGTCTCGATCGTGCAGAACCCGTTGACCTCGCTCGCCGATGACGTGAAGGCGACCCAGCGCGTGCTCGACCGCCAGGACGGTCCCGCCATTCTGGTCGGCCATTCCTGGGGCGGCACCGTCATCACCGAAGCCGGCGTTCACGACAAGGTGGCCGGCCTGGTCTACGTGTCCGCCCTGGCGCCGGACGCCGGTGAAACCACCGCCCAGCAGTACACGGGCTTCGCGCCCACGCCCGAGTTCGTGATCGAGACAGGCAGCGACGGCTACGGCTTCATCAGTCCCGCCAAGTTCAAGGCCGGCTTCGCCCACGACACCACCGATGCCGACGCGGCATTCCTGCGCGACTCGCAGGTGCCGATCAACATGTCGGTGTTCGGCACCACGCTGACCCACGCGGCCTGGCGCACGAAGCCCAGCTGGGCCGTGATTGCCACCGAAGACAAGGCGTTCGATCAGGCCATGCTCATCCACATGGCCGAGCGCATCAACGCGCGCATCACCAAGGTGTCCGCCAGCCACGCGGTCTTCATGACGCAGCCCAAGGTGGTCGCCGATACGATCGATCGCGCCGCCAGGGAAGCCGGCCAACCGGCCAGGTAAGCGTCGCTCGCGGGCGCGCCGGACGGCGCGTCCGCAGCTTCCCCATCGCACCTCCTCCCCACGACGGGCGGCCGCACCCGGCTGCCTGGACGCCCCACTTCGCTCTGAGTATCCGCCGCCGTGTCCATGTCCAGCTCTCACCGTCCTTTCCATGCTTCTCACGCGACCGACGTACGACATCCGGGTCGTTATGACTTCATCGTCTGCGGCGCCGGTCCTGCCGGCTGCGCCCTGGCCGGCAGGCTCGCGGAAAATCCCGCCGTGCGCGTGCTGTTGATCGAGGCGGGCGGATCCGATGAGCTGCCTGAGGTGCTGGAGCCCACGCAGTGGCCACTGAACCTCGGCTCCGATCGCGACTGGGCCTTCGTGGCGCAGCCCAATCCGCACCTCAATCACCGGGCCATTCCGCTGAACATGGGCAAGGTGCTGGGAGGCGGATCCAGCATCAACGTGATGGTGTGGGCGCGGGGGCACCAGAGTGACTGGGAGCACTTCGCCGAAGAAGCCGGCGACGAAGCGTGGGGCTATCGTGCAGTCCTCGACATCTATCGACGCGTCGAGGACTGGCGCGGTGTGCCCGATGCCGTCCGGCGCGGCACCGGTGGTCCGGTGCACGTGGAAACGCCACCGCACCCCCAACCGGTGGCGATTGCCATGATCGAGGCCGCGAAAACCCTCGGACTGCCGACGTTCGACAGTCCCAATGGCGTCATGATGGAAGGGCGCGGCGGCGTCGCACTCAACGACCTGATCGTGAAGGCGGGCCGACGATCATCGCTCTTCCGCTCCTACATCTTCCCGAAGCTGGGGCAGCCCAACCTGACGGTGATGACCAACGCCCAGGTCAGCAGAATTGTCCTGGATGGCACCACGGCCATCGGCGTCGAGGTCATGCAGGGCGTGCGCAGCATGCGCATCATGGCCGACCGCGAGGTGATCCTGTCGATGGGCGCGATCAATACGCCCAAGGTCCTGATGCAGTCCGGCATTGGTCCGGAAGAGGAACTGACGCCTCATGGCATCAAGGTGATCCAGCACCTGCCCGGCGTCGGACGGAACCACCAGGACCACGTCTCCTTCGGCTGCATCTTCGAGTCGGGCGCGCCGGTGGGCGTGGGCAACGGCGGGTCGGAGGCCACGCTGTACTGGAAGACCGATCCTGCGCTGGCTGCTCCGGATGTATTCCATTGCCAGCTGGAATTCCCGGTGCCGACACCGGAGACCGCGCATCGCGGCGTACCGGCACATGGCTGGATGACCTTCGCCGGGCTTTCCCATCCCAAGAGTCGGGGTTCGGTACACCTGACCGGCGCCGACGCGGGCGCACCCTGCCGGATCGAAGCCAATACGCTGTCGCATCCCGACGATGTGCGCAGCGCCGTAGCGACCATCGCGTTGGCACGCGAAATGGCGCACGCCTCGCCGTTCAAGAAGCTGTTGAAGCGCGAGGCCATGCCGGGAAGCCTGGATGCGTCCGGGATGGAAACCTACATCCGCGACTCGGCAGTGACCTTCTGGCATCAGGCCTGCACGGCGAAGATGGGGCGCGACGCGATGTCGGTGGTCAACGGCAACCTGCAGGTCTACGGCATCGATCGGCTGCGGCTCGCAGATGCATCCATCATGCCCAATGTCCCGAGCGGGAACACGATGGCACCCTGCGTAGTGATTGGCGAGCGGGCCGCAGAGATCATCAAGAAAGCGCATGGACTTTGAGCAATGATGCGATCCCTGCTTGAGTCCAGGGCCGCGAGCGGACCGACACGTTGTCGTTGGCCGGCGAGCATGGAGCGTTCCATGGCAGACAATCCTGCCGGACGTCCGTCATGGTTTGGCCATCCCGGAAACCTGTGCTTGATCGCACATCGAGACACCGATCATGTGGCCACCCGCGACCGGATTGAACCGCTGCGTCACTGTCCTTGCTGAAATACAAGCATCAAGAAAGCAGCGACGACTCACTTCCTGGCTCACTTTCCGGCTGACTGTCCCTGGACTGCGAAGGACATCCCAACGTGTCGAGGATTTCCATCAGCTCCCTGCCAGAAGCGGACATCATTGAACCCGTGGATGCGTTCCGATGAACGCCGTACTCCATGCGGGAAGCTCAGTTGCCAGTCCGCTGCCCGATCCACAGCCGATTGCCGTCGGGGTCTTCAATGCGGAACTCACTCATGCTGTAGAAGGGATGACCGATCGAAGGCACGTCCAAGCCGCGCCTCCGCACGTCGCGGTGGTAGGCGAAGATGTCGTCGGGGTACAGGTAGACCACCGAAGTGCGTGGTGCATCCGGCGGCTGGTTGATCGATTCGTCCACCATCAGCCGGCACTCGTCCAGCACCAGCATCGCCCAGCGCCATTCGTCGTTGCGCTTTTCCACCGCAAAGCCCAGCTTTGCGTAGAACTCGACGCTCGTCGGCATGTGGCGGACGGGCAGCATCGGAATCACGCGCTGCATCTTCATTCCTTTCTCCTTGGCTAATCGTCGGCGGGGGCGCCGGTCTGCAGTGCGCGCGTGGCCGCCGCCGTGGACAGCTGCAACGCCACGGCGAGTTCCTGCGCACTGCACTTGGCATCGCCCAGCAACCACGCCACCACCGGCGAGAACAGACCATCGGCAAGCCCATGTGCGGCAAGGCGCACGGGAATGCGCAGGCGGCTGCGCTGCGCCGGAGACAGCGTGTTCTCCACGTGCATGACCAGCGTGTACCGGACAATACGCAGCGCAGCGCCCTGGAAGAGGCTGCGTGCGAGTGCACGGTTCTGCCAGAAGTGGTCGAGAATCGCGCGCACTTTGTTGACGTCCGCCTGCCCTCCCACCAGATTGGCCAGCGTCTGGAACGGCCCCTCCAGGCTGGCGGCAAGCAACTCGTCCTTGTTGCGGAAGTGCTCGTAGAACGTCGAGCGGCTGACGCCCGATCGCGCCAGCACATCACCGACGCGGATCTCGTGGTAGCGCTGACTGAGCACCAGCGAGAAGAACGCCGCCATCAGGTCCTGGCGCGTGCGCCGCCTGCGGGGATCCTCGTTGGGCTCAAGCTGTGTCATGCGCTGGATCATCCCACGAACCCTGCCGGACATTGGGCCGCGATTGTCCGGAAACCGGCGGCGATCGCCTCGCTAGCCTGTACGCTCTTCTTCGCAAGGGCATCGCATGACCACGACTTCCTCCCGCGCGCCGAGCGCTGTGCTGCCCGGCGTGCTGCTGATCGCGAGCGGGGTGCTGGCGCCGCTCATCATGATCTTCCATCCCACCACGCAGGGCGCCGACATGGCGGCGCGGCTCACCCGCCTCACGGAGATCTCGGCACTCAGCCGGCACGTGCACCTGGCGATGATCGTATGCATCATCGCCCTCTGGCTGTCATTGGCCCACCTCGCACGGCGCTGGCCAGGCAACGGCTGGGTGTGGGCCGCAGTGCGCCTCTACACCCTGGGCGCAGCTGCCATGCTGGGCGCGGCACTGATCAGCGGCTTCCTGATCGGTGACTATCTGCAGCGCGTCCTGCCGCTGATCCCGCTTGCCGAGGACGCGCTGCCTTCGGTGCTGCTTGCCTTCTCCGCCAATCAGGTGCTGGCGGGATTCGGCACGCTGGGCATGTCGGCCGGAATCGTACTGTGGTCTGCCGCGATGCTGCGCCAACCCGGGCGGCTTGCTGTCCCATGCGGCATCTACGGTGTGATCGCGGGCCTGCTGTGCCTGATCGGCTATGCCACGGGATTGATCTCGCTCGACGTCCCCGGCATGACCTTCGTGGTCGTCGCGCAGAGCCTCTGGTACTGCCTGCTGGGCCTGTGGGTCGTGCGGACTTCGCCGGACGTCACGACAACGACATCCCCCGATGACGGCCAGCGCGTTTGACGCCTGGTCCACCTTCCCCCGATCCACGGACCCGCATCATGCTCGTACCCTACTCTCACACATGGCCGCTGGTCTTCCAGGATCTCCGGCAGGCACTGCTGCCGGTTTTCGCCGGTACGCCGATCGAGATCATGCACATCGGCAGTACCTCGGTACCCGGCCTCGCGGCCAAGCCGGTCATCGACCTCCTGCTGGGCGCGCCAACACTCGCCGAGATCGAGGCCCGCGTCGCGGACATCGTGAGGCTGGACTACACCTACCGGCCTCACTACGAAGCCGCGATCCCGCAGCGTCGCTACTTCGTCAAAGACATCGCGGGCGACCTGCGCATCCACCTGCATGGCGTCGAACAAGGCGGTCGACTCTGGCGGGAACATCTCCGCTTCCGTGACCTGCTGCGCGTCGACGACGCACGCCGGTCCGAGTACGAGGCCCTGAAGCGCCGGCTCGACATCGTGCATGCCGGCGACAAGGCTGCGTATACGTTGGAGAAGGGTGCCTACATTCGATCCCTGTTGTCTTCCATGGACGACTAGATCCTCCGACAGTGCAACGCCGCATGGAGGTCTGCCAAGACGAACCAACCCGGTTCACCCTTGCAGAACAACTCTAGCGATGTCCGCTCCGGCTTGAATGATCGCCAGACCCGCCCACTGGGCGAACGGGACGCAGCAATGCCGAGGAGACGAATGTCCGAGTTACGGACGTATGCGTGTGGACTTTGGTGGGTCGAGAAGGTGCCAAGATCCGACGAAATCCCTGATCGGACCCTCACTTCATGGAGGGCACGGCATTGTGCTGCGCTGGCAGAAGTAGCAGCAGCCTCCTCTGCGCTGCCTTGCACCAAGGGCAGCGCGCCGACGCGCCCTTCACCGGCGGGCGGGTCGTGCGCGTCTTCCGTCGTGGCGTTCCGCGGTCTCGCGACTTTGCACGAACTCCGGGAAGGTCTCCGCCAGCGGCGCCTTGTCCGGGAGGATGTAGAACACCCCGCCCTTCTCGAAAGTAGGCTGCATGATCCGCTCGTAGAACTCCGGCGAGACGTTGATGCAGCCATGCGTGATGCGATTGTCATCGGGCGTCGGCGATGCCAGGCGCTCTTCACGCTTCTCGGCGGGGACACCGGTAGCGGTAGGATGGATGGAGACGGCGGAATCGTAGTCCACCCACAGTACGCGCCCCGCGTCGATGGACGGGCCGAAACCGCCCACGAAGCGACCCGCAGGCGTCGTGCGATCGCGCCCCGGAATCTCGCGGAGCGCGAGACCGGCGACACCGGGGGCCGTGTGGTCGCCGACCGCCGATCCGAAGAGTCCGGGTGCCGCCCCGCGAGGCCGGCCGTCGCCGCCGAACACCAGGATCTGGGCAGAGGCCTTGTCGATGATTGCGAAGGGATAGCCTTGGCTGTCCTTGGTCGCGACGATCCAGCCTGCGAGCTCGATCACCGTGTCGGACACCTCTTGCCCTTCCGGAAGCTGGTCGGCGACGGTCACCGCTTGTTTGTCGACATTTTCGGCACTGGACGCCCCGAAGCTCGCAAACGCCAGCGCCAACAGCAGCGCGCCAGAGGCTGCGCGGATCGCAGGGTGTATGGACGTACGAATGGCGTGGATCCTCGGGACAAGATGGGGGAAAGAAAGGATCCCGGTGGCCAGCAAGGGCCACCGGGTCCCGGGTTCACACTGCGCGTAACGAATCGTGCAAGCGCGATCAGCCGCGCGGCACGCGGCGCGGTGCCGCTTCGAGCTGCCGCACGCGGCCTTCAATCTGATCCAGCCGCTGGTTTGCCTGCTGCGCGGATTGATTCGCGGATTCGGCGCTCTGGGCAGCGCCCTGCACCTTCGTATCGAGCTGATCGAGACGCGAGTTGATCCCTGCAAACTCATCGTCGTAGCTGGCGCAGCCGCCAAGACCCACGGCCGCAACCATCGCCACGCCGAGCACGCGTGCCGTCTTGAGATATCGCTTGTTCTGGAACATTACAATTCTCCTTCGTCTGGGGGACTCGGAATATAGCGGCCTTTCTTGCCAGCGCCGCAACATATCTTCAGCTAACGTTGGAGTACGTAGATGGAGCGTGAAAATGCAGAAATTCGTGTGCATCCCGGCTCGAATCCGTCAGTCGCAGGGACGAATCGCAGTTTGTAATCCGGGATCACAACGAATCTGCGTCACCGATCCCACCTGAGGTAGAGCGCAGGCCGCAACATGCGGGTGGTGTTTGCACCGACTGATCTTCAAAGACATCCCCGACGCCTGCCATTCGTCGGCGAGGAAGCCACGCCGTCACTCCCGTGCCTCCGGATGATCGAGGTCGTGTCGCCCGGCATCACTCCCTCACTGCGCACGATGTCCACCTCGATCGACAGTGGATATCGGGGGACGTCCTACGGCAAGCCAGTCGTCACTGTCTGCGTCGTGACCTCTTCACTCGTGAGATAGGCCGTCAGCTCTTCTGGTTGTCCCTGAGGGAATGCCTCCTTCAGGAACTCAAGGAACGCGGATACGCGTGCGCTCAGCAGACGCCGGGATGGGTACAGCGCCCAGATCTCGATGGGCCGCCCCCTCACGTCGCCCCATGGCACGAGCGCGCCTGAGTGCAGATCGCCGGCCACCAGCGACAAGGGCAGCACGGCGGCGCCTATTCCCGTCCGAACCGCATCGCGGATCATGATCAGCGACGCCAGGCGCAGGACCGGTTCGATAGGCACGCGCACATCACCGCCCCGTGTCGCCAGATCCCACGCGGATTGATTGCCGGAGGCACGCACCACCGCACGCACAGCAACGTCTGGCTCCGGCCTCCCAAGGTCAGGGACGGCCACCGCAACCAGGCGATCGCGGAGCAGGATACGCCCGATCAGGCGCTCGTCGGGATCGGGATTGACCCGGATCACCAGGTCATAGCCCTCCTCCACCATGTCGACGGCGCGGTCCTCGGTGGTGATCTCCACGCGCACCTCGGGGTAACGCAATGCAAAGCGGGCCGACAGCTTGCCCAGTGCCATCTGCGAAAACAGCAGCGGCGCGCTGATGCGCAGCCTGCCGCGTGGCGTTTCGCCACCCGAGGCAACCGCCGTGGCGGCTTCGCCGATCTCGGCCAGCAGGGTTTCGGTGCGCTCGAACAGCGCACGCCCTTCCTGCGTCAGCTTCAGGGTGTGGGACCCGCGCTCGAACAGGCGCACGCCCAGGCTCGCCTCCAGGTCCGCGACCCGTCGCGACAATGTGGCCTTGGGTCGTTCCGCGGCCCTAGCCGCCCGGCCGAAGCCGCCATGACGTGCCACCAGGTTGAAGTCGGCCAGGGCCAGAAGGTCCACGTGTTCCACCAACGAGACGGGCAGTCCAAGTATATGGGCTATCGACCCGTATCCGGATCAACAACCATGGAGCCTTCTCACCCACCCGGAGCACTCCCATGAACATCCTCGTCACCGGCGCCACCGGAACTGTCGGCCGCCACGTCGTGCAGCACCTCTCCCAGCGTGGCGCCAAGGTGCGCGCCCTGGTCCGCAACCCGGCCAACGCGAACCTCCCCGCCGGGGTCGAGACCGTCCAGGGCGACCTGCTCGATGTCGATGCCCTGCGCCAGGCCTTCCAGGGCGTGTCCACGCTCTTCCTGCTCAACGCGGTGGTGGCCGATGAATTCACCCAGGCGCTGATCACGCTCAATGTCGCCCGCGAAGCCGGGGTGAAGCGGGTCGTCTACCTCTCGGTGATCCACAGCGACCGCTACGTGAACGTGCCGCACTTCGCCGGCAAGTTCGGCGTGGAACGCATGCTCGAACAGATGGGCTTCAACGCGACGATCCTGCGCCCGGCCTACTTCATGGACAACGACCTGACGGTCAAGGACGTGGTGCTCGGCCATGGCGTGTACCCGATGCCGATCGGGAGCAAGGGCCTGGCGATGATCGATGCGCGCGACATCGGCGAGATCGCGGCGATCGAGCTGCTGTCCCACGATCGGGCACCCGACGGCAGCGCGCTGACCCGCCTCAACCTGGTCGGCCCGGATACGCTGACGGGTGCGGAGGTCGCGGCCATCTGGTCCGCGACGCTGGGCCGCGACATCGCATACGGCGGTGACGACACGGCGGGCTTCGAGCAGAACCTGCGCCAGTTCATGCCGGCGTGGATGGCCTACGACATGCGCCAGATGGCCGAACGCTTCCTCACCGACGGCATGGTGCCCGAACCCGGCGACGTCGCGCGGCTCACCGAGCGACTGGGACGCCCACTGCGCTCGTATCGCGACTTCGCCGCTGAAACCGCCGCGGCCGGCTGACCTCTTCCAACCTCATCCATCACGGAGCCCACCATGATCTACTCGACCGCCACCTTGCCGGTGAACGCGCCCGGCCAGACACGACTCACCCGTTCCCAGGCATGGGAGGGGCTGGTGCAGAAGGCACGCGACGCCAGGCTCTTCTTCCCGCCCGACGAATGCACCCGCAGCGAGATCGTCGGGGAGAGCCCATCGCACCTGGTGCGCGAAGCGACCATCCTTGGCAGTGATCTCACCGAGATCATCACCTTCGAGGCAAACACGAAGATCACCTTCTTCCAGGCCATCAGCCCACGCGAAGGCGCGATCATCAACGAGTTGCTCGAAGACGAACGCGGCGAGCTCCAGCTTCGCTTCCATGGCTACCTGGGGTTGCGCGGCAAAGTGCCCAACGGTCCGGAGGAACAGGCAGCCCAGGCCTGGATGGATAGTGAAAAAGGATTCAAGGCCGCAATCCAGTCGACGCTGAAACGCACTCGCGGGCTGGTCGCGGAAGGGCGCATCTGACCAGCCTTGTACGAAGTCGGCGCCTGGTGTCCGCTCCCGACCCGATGCGGACATCTTCTGCCGTACCATGCCCGGGTGTCGATCGACGCGCGGGGGACATGGATTCCCATGCTGACCCATGACTTGTGCACCGCGCGTTTCATTGGCGCGTAACGCCGGACGTGTGCGAGATGTGGGAGGCTACGTGCTGCAATGTCGGCCAAGCCTTGAACTGACCAACGCGCGCTCGTGATGAACTCCCACCTCGCATCGGACCGAACATGCGCCTGCTAGCCGGATGCGAACTGACTGTCGAATCCAACGAGGACTGCGCGGTGGTCGCAATGTTGCGACCGCGCAACGGCGAAGCGCAATGGATGATCAGCGAAACCTACACGTTCGACCCCCATGTTCGCCCGACCGAGTTCGTCGATGTATTCGGCAACCTGTGCCAGCGTTTCGTGGTCCGGCGTGGACGCATGCGAATCCGGGCAGAGCTTGAGGTCGAGACCGAGCGGGATATCGTCATTGCGCCGTGGGTCGCGCCGACACCGGCCGCTTTCCTGCCCGATCACGCGTTGCAGTACCTGCTGCCGAGTCGCTACTGCCCGAGCGATCGTACGTTCGACCAGGCGCAGGCCATCGTGGCTGAGGCCGCCCCCCGCAGTGGGCAAGTGGGGGCAATCGTGGAATGGATCCGCACCCATATCGCGTACCGGTACGGGGTTAGCGACGCCACCACGGATGCACTCGGCACCATGGAAGCACGTGCAGGGGTCTGCCGCGACTACGCACATGTCGGAATCACGCTATGCAGGAGCCTGCGCATTCCTGCCCGGATGGTGGTCGGATATCTGCACGGACTGGAACCGATGGATCTGCATGCCTGGTTCGAGGCGTACCTGGACGGCCGCTGGTACACCTTCGACCCGACGCAGGCCGCACCCCGTGGGGGTCGGATCGTGGTCGCTTACGGCCGCGATGCTGCCGATGTGGCTTTTCTGACCAATTACGGCTGGTTGCAGACTTTTGAAATGCAGGTATGGGTAGGCGAGCGAACTGGCGAAGTGCCACTTTTACTTACGGGCGGAAGCCTGTAACGGTCGAGCAGCCGCCAAACCGGCATTGCTCTTTCTGTCGAAGCAGAACCCATTTCCGCTTCTGGCCAGAAGCGGACGTCGTAGCTTCGCTAGCAGAGACGCGCCACCACGGACGACAGGTCGCTCTGGCTGGTTCTTGCCTTCGCGTTGTGGATTGGCTGTCAGTCGCGTGAGGATGGCGGGCTTCATGCGGCCGCGGGGCTAGCCATGTTCGTAGCCCGTCGAGTGGCCGGCGGTCAGTGGCACAGCTAGACTTGATTGAGTTCCAGCGCTGGGGTTTGATCGAGATGCAACCGATCGCTATGTCGGATGTGTTGATTGTGGAAGACAACATCCATGCCGGTCACCGCCTGCAACGCCTGGTGGCAGGTCTGGCCAGCGAGGCGCAGATCGACGTAGTCGATACGCTCGACGCGGCGCGATCGCGACTGCAGGCGCATCCCTACACTCTGGCGCTCGTCGACATGTACCTGCCCGATGGCGACGGCAATGCTTTGATCGCGTGGATGCGATCGCACGCTCCCGAGGCTGCCGCGGTGATCGTCTCGTCGTTCGCGGAAGAGGAAAGCGTGTTGACGGCCTTGCGCAGCGGCGCTGTCGGCTACCTGTTGAAGGAGCGCGACGACGAGGAACTGGTGGTATCGCTGAAGAGCCTGCAACGCGGCGGAGCTCCCATCGATCCTTCCATCGCGCGCCGCATTCTGGCGCTGCTGCCTGTCGGCGCCGATCCGGCGCTGCGGTCCTCGCCCGTGCCGCCGCTGTCGCAGCGCGAGATGGAGATCGTGCAGCTGGTGGCGCAGGGGTTCACCAATCGCGAGATCGCCGAGCTGGTCTCGCTGTCGCGGCTGACCATCGAAAGCCACGTCAAGAACATCTATCGCAAGCTGGCCGTCGGGTCACGGACCGAGGCGGTTTACGAGGCGCGGGCACGGGGCCTGCTGAAGTGAGGCGCATCGTCCGGTGCCTGGTCGTCCTGCTGGCGATGCTTGCCATGCTTCCCGTGCAGGCGCAGCACGTGATGCGGATCGAGCGGGCGGATGCCGTGCGGTCGGACTGGTCGGCGCAGGCGCCCCCGCGGCAGGGCTGGGTACCGGTCAGACTGCGCGACCTGTGGGAGAAGCGCTGGCCCGGCCATGATGGCGTGGTGTGGTACCGCGTCCGCTGGCAGCAGGCGGATGCATCGCAGCCGGTCGGGCTGTTGCTCGACTACACCTGCCTGGCGGCCGCGGTCTCCCTCAATGGCCAGCCGATCGACCGGGACGCCTCACTGGTGGAGCCGCTGTCACGCAAGTGGCACGTGCCGCGTTACTACACAGTGCCGCCGGCGCTCCTGCGCGAAGGGCAGAACGAACTGCTCGTACGGGTTTCCGGCCTGGCCGCCTATCAGCCTGCGTTCGGTACCGTCAGCGTGGGCGATCCCATCGTGTTGCGCGGCCAGTACGAGCGGGAGCGTTTTGCACGTCGTGACATGCAGATATTCGACGCCGCCGTGGGATTGGTGCTGGCGGCGATGATCGGCATCTTCTGGCTGCTACGCCCGCAGGACACGCTGTATGGCTGGTATGCGTTGAGCGCAGTCTTTGGCAGGCTGTACGACTGGAACTTCATCGCCGGCAGTCCTTGGCCGTTCCGCACGACGGACGGATGGCAGGCTTTCATCGCGGCGGTCTTCGTGGCCTCCGCCGCCACCCATACGATCTTCCTGCTGCGGTTCTCGGAGCGACGATGGCCGCGCTTCGAGCGGGCGCTGCTGGCGCTGGCGGGCGCGGGCATGGTGCTGGGATTATCGTTTCCGCACTGGATGGGGCCACTGCGCAATCTGTACGTGACTCCCGCCATCCTGTTCCTGTACGTCGTCAGCGCGGTCTTCGTCGTCTTCGCGCTGCGCAGCGATCGCCGCGACTACAAGGTGCTTGCGGCCTGCATCAGCGTCCCGTTGCTGGTGTCGCTGCACGACCTCGGTGTGTACATGGGCTGGTACGGCGGCGTGAGCTACCTGGGGTCGTTCACCTCGCCGGTCATGCTGTTGGGCATGGGGTTCGTGCTGGCCTATCGCTTCGCGCAGACCATGAAGCGGGTGGAGGGCTTCAACGCCGAACTCCATCGCGAAGTACAGGCCGCCACCGTGACCCTGGCCGACACACTCAACCAGCAGCACGCGCTGGCGCTGGCGCACAGCCGTGCAGGGGAGCGCCTGCAGCTGGTGCGCGACCTGCACGATGGCTTCGGCGGCACGCTGGTGGGGGCGATCACCCGCCTGCAGCAGGCGCCGGACGAGACCTCGAGGGCAGAGGTGGTGGATCTGCTGAAGGACATGCGCGACGACCTGCGGTTGGTGATCGATACCACCGCGCAGGAGCAGGCCGACCTGGCCACGCTGATCGCCCCGCTGCGCCATCGCGCCAGCCGCCTGTTGGAAGCGGCGGACATCGATGCGCATTGGCGGGTGGAAGGTCTGGAGGGTCTGCAACTGGGGCCCGGCCGCAGCCTGGACCTGCTGCGCCTGCTGCAGGAGGCATTGACGAATGTGTTCAAGCACAGTCGCGCGGCGCGGGTCGACGTCCATCTGCGCCGTGCCGGTGATCGCCTTGAGCTGCGCGTGCGTGACGATGGCGTCGGCCTTGCCGGGGCGGCACCCGCGGCCGGACAGGCCCGGGCCGCAGGTGCCGGCTTGGCGAGCATGCGCCACCGCGCCCAGCGACTCGGGGCGGAGCTGCGCATCGCGGGCGCTTCCGATGGAAAAGGCACTGCGCTGGAACTGGATCTGCCATTGGCCGCGTGAGCGCGGCCTCGAGGGCGGATCGGGAGTGCTTTACCTGATTTCAGGGATACCCGGGGCGGGATGCGGCACCTACCGTGTGCGCCATCGTCGCCGGTGGGTGGCCGCGTCATGGCGTGGCGGCCGGCGGCATGCCACAGGGGGCATCGCCATGCGTAGGTATCGCCGCAACATCAATACTGTCCGTCATTTCATGCTGATGCTGGCTGCGGGTGGCGGCCTGCTTTTGTCAACGACGTCGGCCGAAGCTCAGGTGGTGGGTGGTACCGCACCCACGCAGCCATGCAACCAGAACCCCACCACCGGCGGCATGGCGTGCATGCCGGGCAGTACGGTGGGCGTGAATGGCAGCAATGGCCCGGCTCCTCCAGGCTGGACGGCCGGGGCTGGCGGGCCGGGCGCCGAAACCGGCAACGTTGCAATAGGCCAAAACAGCAGTGCAGGCAATGGCGGTCAGGGTGGGATCGCCACTGCCGGAGGCATCGCCGGCACGGGTGGCGCGGGCGGCGCAGCGAACCTCGCGCTTGGCGCGAACAGCAGCGCAGGCAATGGCGGTGCGGGAGGAACTGGTAGCGCAGGTGGCACCGGCGGCGCTGGCGGGACAGGTGGCAACAACAACATCGCCATCGGCAATGGCAGCAGCGCCGGCACGGGCGGACGGGGCGCGGATATGTGCTGTGGTTTCCCGGGCCCCTCGGGTTCCAGCGGCACCGACAACAACATCGCGCTCGGCACCGGCGCGTCGGCCAACGGGGGTGGATCGGTCGCCCTGGGCTACAACAGTAGTGATCAGGGTCGCGCGAACGTGGTCTCGGTCGGTTCTTCAGGCCAACAGCGTCAGGTCACCAATATCGCGGCGGGTACCGCCACCACTGATGCGGTCAACGTTGGCCAGTTGAATGCGGTGGCGAACACGGCCAATTCGGCGCTGGACGCAGCAGGCGATGCACAGGCGACCGCCGACATGGCACTTTCCACTGCGGACACTGCCCAGGCGATGGCCGATGCAGCATTGGACGCGGCAGGTAACGCGGTGGCCACGGCGAACGACTATACGGACACCCGGGAAGCTGCGGTGCGCAGCGACATGGCCGCGGGCGATGTGGCCACGCTGTCGACCGCGAACGGCTACACCGATACCCGCGAAGCTGCGGTGCGCATCGATATGGCGGCCGGCAACGCTGCGACGCTGACGACGGCCAATGGCTATACCGATACCCGAGAAGCCGCCGTACGCAACGACATGGCCGCGGGCGATGCGGTCACACTGGCGACGGCGCAGGACTACGCCGATGCTGGCGACGCCACGACACTCGCTTCGGCCAATGCCTACACCGATGCCCGCTTCACCGAACTTACCGGACTGAGCGACGACTTCAACGCCTTCCGCGGCGACGTCGACCGCCGCTTCAGCCATCTGGATCGCCGCATCGACACCATGGCCGCGATGAGCGGTGCTTACGCCGGCATGGCGATGAACACAGCAGGCCTGGCGGGCAAGAACCGCGTGGGCGTGGGCATCGGCGCGCAGGGCGGTGAGCAGGCCATGGCGGTTGGCTACCAGCGTGTGATCGGCAACCGCGCAAGTGTGTCGTTGGGTGCCGCTTTCGGTGGCGGCGAGAAGAGCGTGTCGGCGGGCGCCGGCTTCAGCTGGTGAAGCGGTGTTCGCGCGTCGCTTGCCTTTAGAGGACTGCGACACTTGCCCCGCATCTGGAATTCGCGCGCTTTAATCTCTGGCCACACCAACGACGGATGGATCTTGGCGCCAGCCCAAGCTCCATTCGCAACGGCTGGAGAAATCGAGTGCGGGACACAGTCGTCATCGCCATACGCTCAGACCCTGGCGATGTTCGTCTCTTTTGTCTCCCATGGGTGTTGGGTCTAGCAATTCAGGTCGAACGCGCATTTGGGGTCGGCCTGATTGTCAGACGTTCGATGTCCGCTTCTGGCCGAAAACCGCCAGAGCGCCCCCATCTGGCCGTCATTCGGAGGCAAGTCGTTGCAACTATCGCCTTTTTTTCATCGTAAGTTGAAACACAGTTTCAACTTCTGGGGTCGGTACCACGCCGGAATTCATACTACTTTTTGGTGGGCCCACCAGGACTCGAACCTGGAACCAAAGGATTATGAGTCCTCTGCTCTAACCATTGAGCTATAGGCCCCCAGCGCGAGGATTGTACCGGAGGCCACGGGTGCCGATGGCGCGTCGTCGGGTGCGGCGCGCAACGCCAGGGCGCGACTGAGGATCGCCGGAGGCGTGGACTCCTCGGGAATGCGCAGCCATCCGGCAGCACGCAGGCGCTGGCCGACCACGGTCGATGCCGTCAGGACGTTGATGGGGATGGACAGGACCATGCCCAGCACGACCGGCGCCATCCACGCCGCGAGCGCGGGCGACACCAGGTAGGCGACCACGCCGCTGCTCGCGCCGAACAACGTCAATCCCGCGTAGCGGCGTACGAGGCTGGCGAGGGGCACGCTGCCGTCGTCGCGGCGCTGCGTCTCCCAGCCGGAATCCTGTCCAGCCAGCACTTCCGCCACCCCACGCGATTGCACGTACATGGTGACGGGCGCCATCAATGCCGCCATCACGGTTTCCAGCAATGCGCTGCCGATGATGCGCAGCCCACCGCCGCACTGCCGACGCAACGCCGGCTGCACCAGCGTGGCCATGCAACCCATCACCTTGGGCGCCAGCAGTACCGTCATCGTGAAGTAGAAAACCCAAAGGAATCGGGTTGGATCGCCACCGCGCCAGTAGAGCGCAGGCGTGAAGCCTTCCAGATGCGGCTGGCTCAGGTTGAAGCCGGCCTGCTGCAAGGGGATGGCCAGGCCTACCAGCATCAGCATGGCCCACATCGGCGCAGTGAAGTAGTGACCGATGCCGACCAGCAGATGCAGCCGATGCATGCGGTGCAGACCGCGCGCCGGCAGCACCGCGCCGTGCTGCAGATTGCCCTGGCACCAGCGGCGGTCGCGTACCAGCATGTCCGTGAGTGAAGGCGGTCCTTCCTCGTAACTGCCGCCCAACCCCGGCGCCATGTGGATGGCCCAGCCACCGCGACGAAGCAGCGCGGCCTCCACGAAATCATGGCTGAGCACGGCCCCCTCGAACGGCTTGCCGCCGCGAAGATGGGGCAGGCCGGCGTGCCTGGCGAACGCCGCAGTCCGGATGATGGCGTTGTGCCCCCAGTAGTTGCCTTCCGCGCCATGCCACCAGGCGATGCCATGCGCGACCACCGGGCCATACACACGGCCGGCGAACTGCTGCATGCGCGCGAAGAACGTGCGCCCATTGACGATCATCGGCAGCGTCTGGATCAGTGCAACGCTGGCGTTGCGTTCCATCGCACCCGCCAGACGGACCAGGGTGTCGCCGGTCATCAGGCTGTCGGCATCCAGGATCAGCATCTGCGGATACGCGCCGCCGAAACGCCGCACCCACTCCGCGATGTTGCCCGCCTTGCGTTCCGCGTTTTCGCGGCGACGGCGGTAGAACACACGTGCATCGGCACCCAGCCTGCGCCGCAGAGCCCGGACGGCCGCCACTTCCTGATGCCCAACTTCCGGGCGCGTGGTGTCGCTGAGGATGAAGAAGTCGAAGCGATCCCCTTGTCCCGTATCTTGCAGCGACTCATGCATCGCATGCAGGCCGGCCAGCACGCGATGCGGGTCTTCGTTGTAGGTCGGCAGCAGCAGGGCCGTGCGCGTCGATAGCTCGGGAAGCGCCGCCGCGTCATCGATGCCGAGTGGATGCGGGCGTCGGCGCAACAGCAGCACGAAGCCAGCCAGTGCGCTGGAGAACGACAGCGCGATCCAGGCGAACAGCGCAACAAACAACGCGAGCAGCACGCCCTCCAGCACATTGATGCCGTCGCCGCGCAATACCCACCAGATCTGGTAGGTCGCGAACAGGGTCAGCGCGATCGCAGTACCCATTACCAGCGCACGCCGCCGCCTGATGGCGGGGGGCGATGTGGGCAGCGCTCTTGACGACAGACGGCCTGTCCGCAGGTCCTGTACCGGCATGGCAAGCGGCGATTCCGGGGGCAGCCACTCCTGCTGCAGCAGATCATCCACGCGATGTGTGTTCATGGTCAGGTGCTCCACCGGTACAGCCAGGTTTCGGATAACGGCACGTGCCCCTCCAGCACGCGCGCATGCAGTTCCACGTCACGTCCATCCGTGTTCCCTGTCTGGGGACGGAATTCAAAGCTCAACCGCCAGCCCCGCGTCTCCGGATTCGGATAGACCACCGCACCGACGATGTCGCCCCTCGCCGCCCACACATCCGGTGTCAACTTCGCATCGCGCGGCAGCGAGGCCAGGCGGCCGCCATCCAGATCGATCACCACCAGTCGACGCGCAGGATCAGGCGCCGCGCCAATGCGCGTGTCGGTGACGACGGCCAGGTCGGCGTCCCACTGATGCGTGTCGCACCAGTGCATGCGGTAGTCGAAGCGGTGTTCGCGCCCCGCACGCAGCGGCGCGGCGGGCCGCCAGAACGCCACGATGTTGTCGTGGTATTCGTCGCCGGTGGGAATCTCCACCAGCGTGACGGCGCCTCTTCCCCAATTTCCCCTGGGTTCGATCCAGAGACTGGGACGCTGGTGGTAACGCGCCTCGATATCGGCATAGTCGCCAAAGCCACGCTTGCGCTGCATCAGGCCGAAGCCGCGGGGATCGGCATCGGCGAACGCGCTGTGCTGGACCCGCGACGGGTTGCTCAGCGGACGCCAGATCTGTTCGCCGTGCCCGTTGAAGATGGCCAGTCCATCCGAATCGTGCACGGCCGGACGGTAGTCGTCGGTGCCCACGCGATCACCGGCATCGAACTCGAACATGCTGGTCAACGGCGCGATGCCGGCATGCGCCAGGTCCACGCGGGGATACAGGTGCGACTGCACGTCGATGGCGGTTTCGCCACCCGGGCCGATCACGAAACGGAATGCGCCCGTCACGCTGGGACTGTCGAGCAACGCATGCACAACCAGATGCTTCGCGCCTGCCGAAGGCTGCTCGATCCAGAAGGCACGGAACAGCGGGAACTCCTCCGCGCCCGCGTCGCCACTGCCCAACGCCAGTCCCCGTGCGGAGAGACCATATGCGTGCCCCTTGCCCAGCGCGCGGAAATAGCTGGCGCCCAGGAATGCGACCAGTTCGTCGAACACGTCCGGCTGATTGAGCGGCGCATGCACGCGGAAGCCGGCGAACCCGAGCGCGGGGTCCCACGGCGGCGTCACCCCTTCCGGAAAATCGAACAGGTCGGGGGAGTAGGTGATCGGTTCGGCAAGCCCCTCGTGCACGCGCCACAGCTCGACGCGCTGCTTGAACAGGAAGCCCCGATGGAACATCTGCACTCGAAACGGCAGCGCCTCCTTGCGCCAGATCGCCTGCGCGGGATCGAAGCGTATATCGCGGTAGCCGTCATAGCCGACATCCAGTGACGCCGGCAGGGTTTCATCGGGTGCGCGATAGGGCTGGCGCGCCAGCGTCCGTGCAAGTCTTGGAACCGTTTCCAGTGAGAAGTGGCCTGGCGTGGCGCCTGCCGTGACGCTCGCCTGTGCCCATACACGAGGCATCGCGCCCCATGCCGCCAACGCGATGGCGCCCTTCAATACCTGTCTGCGCTCCACGCCTTTCCCATGACAACGGGTGTCTCGTTCATTCTAGATCGCGTGATGTGAGCGGAATGACAAGACCACGCACTGCGCACAATGCGCGGGTACGCCATGCACCAAAAAGAAACGCGGCCCACCAGGGCCGCGCTTCATTGGTGTAAACGCAGAGGTTCCGCTGCGTCAATCGATGTCGAGGAAGCTGCGCAGCTGTTCCGAACGCGACGGATGACGCAGCTTGCGCAGTGCCTTGGCTTCTATCTGGCGGATGCGCTCGCGGGTCACGTCGAACTGCTTGCCGACCTCTTCCAGCGTGTGATCGGTGTTCATGTCGATGCCGAAGCGCATGCGCAGCACCTTGGCTTCCCGCGGGGTCAGGCCGGCGAGTACGTCGCGAACCGTTTCCGACAGGTTGATGTTGGTGGTGTTCTCGATCGGGGACTCCACGTTGGTGTCCTCGATGAAGTCGCCCAGGTGGGAATCCTCATCGTCGCCGATCGGCGTCTCCATGGAGATCGGTTCCTTCGCGATCTTCATCACCTTGCGGATCTTGTCCTCCGGCATGTCCATTTCTTTCGCCAGTTCTTCCGGCGTGGCCTCGCGGCCGTACTGCTGGAGCATCTGGCGGGAGATGCGGTTGAGCTTGTTGATCGTCTCGATCATGTGCACCGGGATGCGGATGGTGCGCGCCTGGTCGGCGATCGAGCGGGTGATGGCCTGGCGGATCCACCAGGTGGCATAGGTCGAGAACTTGTAACCGCGACGGTATTCGAACTTGTCCACCGCCTTCATCAGGCCGATGTTGCCTTCCTGGATCAGGTCGAGGAACTGCAGGCCGCGGTTGGTGTACTTCTTGGCGATGGAGATGACCAGACGCAGGTTGGCCTCGACCATTTCCTTCTTCGCCTTGCGTGCCTTGGCTTCGCCATAGGCCATCGCGCGGCTGATTTCCTTGATGTCGGCCAGCGTCAGGTACATCGCCTGTTCGACCGCGATGGTGGCTTCCTGCTCGGCGACGATCTGTTCCCTGACGTCACGCAGGCCCGACGACCACTTCTGCTTGCGCTTCAACACCTCGTCCACCCAGCCCAGGTTGGTCTGGTTGCCTTCCCACGCGCGCAGGAACTCCTTGCGCGGCATCTTGGCGACATTGGCGCACAAGTGCAGCACGCGGCGCTCATGGTCCTTGACCTGGGCCACGACCTCACGCAGCTTGCGTACCAGCGTGTCGGTCAGCGGAAGCGGCAGCTTGAGGGTGACGAAGGTCTCGCCCAGTTCGGTGCGCAGCTTGACCACGGCCTTGTTCTCGGGGCCGTTCTTCGCATAGGACTTCTTGAACTTGGCGTAGCCGTCGGCCAGCACCTGCATGCGACGCGCGACTTCTTCCGGATCCGGGCCGGTCGGGCCCGCTTCCTCGGCCACATCGTCGGCGGCTTCTTCTTCATCGTCGGCGGCATCGTCGGCGGCTTCGACGGTTTCCTCGGCCACCGGTACTTCCGGCGCCGGCTCCTCGACATCGTTGAATCCGACGATGACCTCGGCCAGGCGCTTCTTGCCCGCCTTGTGCAGCTCGTAGTCTTCCAGCAACAGCTCGATCGACCACGGGAAGTTGCCGAGCGACGCCTGCACCTGGCCCAGGCCTTCCTCGATGCGCTTGGCGATGGCGATTTCGCCTTCGCGCGTCAGCAGCTCGACGGTGCCCATCTCGCGCATGTACATGCGCACCGGGTCGGTGGTGCGACCACCTTCGGTATCCAGCGAAGTGAGCGCCGCGGCGGCTTCTTCGGCCGCGGTTTCGTCGACTTCGCGGTTGCCGGTGTTGCCATCGGCAAGCAGGAGGGTTTCGGCATCGGGAGCGACTTCATGGACATCGATGCCCATGCCGTTGATCATGCCGATGATGTCTTCGATCTGTTCCGGATCGACCAGGTCGTCGGGAAGGTGATCGTTGACTTCGGCGTAAGTCAGATAGCCCTGCTCCAGGCCCTTGCTGATCAAGAGCTTGATGTCGGACTGCTGCGCAGGACGTTCGTTGGCCATCGAGGTTGCGCCACCGGGAAGAGGAAAGGGAGAACCCCGTATTATACCAGCCCGGACCGGCTTGGGTTCCTGAAGCCTGTCTCCCGGCAAGGGGAGAACGTCACGGGCGGAGCAGGAAGGTCACGGGCCCGTCATTGACGAGGCTGATCACCATATGGGCGCCGAAACGCCCGGTTTCCACCCTGCCGGCGTGCTTTTCTCGGCAGATGTCGACCAGCCGGTTGAAGCCCTGTTCAGCCTCGGCGGGCGGGGCCGCGGTGGTGAAACTGGGCCGCATGCCCGAACGGGTATCGGCGGCCAACGTGAACTGGCTGACCAGCAGGAGTCCGCCGTTCGTATCGGCCAGGGAGCGGTTCATGCGCCCCGCCTCGTCGGCGAAGACCCGGTAACCCAGCAGGCGGTCGGCCATGCGGGCGATCTGCGCCTCGCCATCCCCTGGTTCCACCCCCACCAAGGCCAGCAGACCGGTGTCGATGGCCCCCACGACGGTGTCGTCGACCGCGACGCTCGCCCGGGTCACACGCTGGATCAGGGAAAGCATGGGATGGGTCCGGATGGCATGAAGGGAAGAACAGGATACCGGGGGCGCCGTCCCGCACTGGCAAGGGCGGCACGCCGGTTGGCTACACTCGGCGGATGAAACCGGACACCCTCGCCGCCTTCGGCTACCACGCCGCCGCCTTCATCGGGCGCCTCCCCTGGCCTTGGCTGCGCGCACTGGGAGATGCGATGGCCTGGGCGTGGCGGCGATTCGACGTGCGCGAAAGCCGGGTGGCCCGCCGCAATCTGGAGATCGCCTATCCGGACCTGCTGCCGGGACAGCGGGACGAATTGCACGCCGCCATCCTGCGCACGACCGCGCGGCAGGCATTGGAAACGCTGCGCTTCTGGACGCGGCCGGCAGGCGAGAACCTGGCCTGCCTGCGCGAGCGTCACGGCGAGGCGCTGTACGACGAAGCGCTGGCCAGTGGCAAAGGCGTGATCGTCGCTGCGCCCCACTTCGGCAACTGGGAGCTGCTTAACCAGTGGCTGGCCTCGCGCGGCCCGATCGCCATCGTCTACCGCCCGCCTGAGTCGCCGGCGGGTGACGCCTTCCTGCTGCGGGTACGTGGAGCGGACAACATCCGTCAGGTGCGCGCGGAGGGCCCCGCCGTGCGCCAACTGTGGAAGGTACTGAAGGATGGGGGTGCGGTGGGTATCCTGCCCGACCAGCAGCCCAAGATGGGCGACGGCGAATTCGCGCCGTTCTTCGGCAAGCCCGCGCTGACCATGACGCTGGTGTCGCGCTTGGCCGAGCGCACGGGGGCGACGGTGCTGTTCGCCTGGTGTGAACGCATCGGTCCGGGGCCGGACTTCGCGCTGCACGTGGAGCGCGCACCCGCAGCGATCGCCGATACGGACGCCGTGACGGCCGTGACAGCACTCAACCAGGCCGTCGAGCGGATCGCGCGCCGCGATCCCGCGCAGTACCAGTGGACCTACAAACGCTATACCCTGCGGCCGGAAGGCAGTGGCGAGGGCAATCCCTACCACTGAGGGGAATACACGGGGGAAGACGATGCGGATGCGGAGATGGTTGGCCGGGATGTTGGCTGGCGCGCTGGTGCTGCCGGCGGCGGCGCAGGACATGGCCACCATGAACGAGGTCTCACGAGCGTGGGATCGCTATGCAGCACTCAGCAGCCAGGATAGGGTCGAGGCCGTGGATCTGCTGTCAGACTCGAGCCTGACGCACGCCGGCTTTCTGCGCGACATGGCGCTCTACGCCTCGCCTGATCAGTTGCGGCGCCTGCCGGTTCTTGATCGCGTGGTCGTCTATCTTCTTCGCGCCACTCAAGCCGAGGCGGCATTGCAGGCCATGGACGATCGCGCCGTGGCCACCCTGTGCGTGAGCCGGGGTTGGATCAATACCCGACCACCCCAGCCTGATGCCGCCATACCAAGCCTGTCCCACGTCACGGTGGTGGGCGACCAGGCGATCGGCGAACTGGCACCACCGACGGAGACCCAGTTCCAGTTCGGGCCCGCGTTCGTGCGCGAGGACGGTCAGTGGCGCTTCCTTTACACGTCCATGGTGGAGGACATGTCCTTCGGGATGGACGAGCAGATACGGCGAACGGGCATGAGTGAATCCCGCGTGCTGGAAATGTCGCTCTCGAATTCGCTCCAGAGCCAGGCGCCCAGCCTGGCCACACTCGACCGGGCGCTGCTGGATGATGCGGCCAAGCGCACGCGACTGAATGAGAGATGGCCTGACTACAGCCAGTGGCGACACCTGCGCGTACGCGCCGTGGTGCGCAAGGCCGAAGAAGGCGACGCCTTCGCCCAATTCGTCACCGGCAGCCTGCTGTATAGCGGTGAGATACCGGCCGTTCTGCCCAAGGATGAAGCCGCCGGCCTCGCCTGGTGGGAGAAGGCCAGCGAAGGCGGACATGGCGACGCCGCGTGGATGACGTTCATCACCATCACCGGGGGCAAAGAAGGCCAGACCGATGCTGCCATGCTCAAGGCACTCCCCCACCTGCAGCGCGCAGTGGCCCAAGGCTGGCCGCCCGAAGCACTGCTGGCACAATCCAACTACTACCTGGATGGCATGGGCGGTCTGCCGCGCGACTGCCGGCAGGCAGCGGAATGGGCGGCGCGCGCTGAAGAAGCCGGAGCGGAGTCTGCGCGCAACGAACGTGTCTGGATCTGGGCCACCTGTCCTGTCGCCGGACAACGCGATCCGGTCCAGGCGTTGGAACTCGCCCAGCACATGATCCATCGCGAAGAGGCATTGGCCTGGCATGAACTGGACACCGTCGCGGCTGCGCTGGCCGCCAATCACGACTTCGAGCAGGCTGTCCGCTTCCAGAGCCAAGCGGTGGAGAAGATGAGCGCCGATCCCGAGTACAGCGGGCGCGAGCGCGACGCGGTCCTGAAGCGCATGAAAGCCCGGCTGAGCCGCTATCGCAGCGGCCGTGACTACGTGCTGGACTATCGGATGATCGATGAACTGAGGACAGGCAGGCAGTGACGCACCCCGATATCCCCACACCCCTGCCGGCGGTCGCCAACTGGCAATCACTGCCGCCCCGCGGCGCCTGGCTGGCCGCGCTGGGCGGTGCTGCCCTGATGTTCCCGCTGGCGATCCCTGCTTTCTTCATCTCCCGGGCCACTGACGTCGTGTCGCCCTGGCTTGCCGTTCCGGCAGCGGCGCTGGCCGGCGCCTTGATCGGCGCGTGGGTCGCGGTCAAGCGCCATCGGCGCACCCGCTGGCGCCTGGACGACCAGGGTTTCGCGTTGCGTCGCGGTAACTGGTGGCAGAGCGAGACCCACGTGCCCATTTCGCGCGTGCAGCACCTGGATCTCAAGCGGGGACCGCTCGAACGCAGCGCACGCCTGTCGACCCTGGTGGTGCATACCGCAGGCACGCGGATGGCGGCGGTTTCCGTGTCGGGGCTGGATGCAGAGGACGCGGAGCGCCTGCGCGAACGCCTTGCCACGCAGGTCGACCACGACGACGCGCTGTGATGGATGGCGCCGTGCAAACCGATGCTCCCGACGAACGCCGCCTGCACCCCTGGTCATGGCTGTTCGTGCTGCTGCAACAACTCAAGCAGCTCATCTTTCCGCTGGTCGCGCTGGTGGTGTTCGGTGCCCGCAAGAGCAGTGGCGATGGCGACGTCTGGGCGTCGCTCGCACCCATCATCGGCATCGCCGTGCTGGTGGTGCTGGCAATCCTGCAGTACTTCACCTATCGCTACACGATCGGGCGCGATGGCCTGACGGTGCGCGAAGGCCTGTTGCACCGCTCGCGACGGGAGATCCCGTTCTCGCGCATCCACAACGTGGTGGTCCACCAGTCGCTGCTGCACCGCATGTTCGGCGTCGCAGAGGTGCGGCTCGAGTCTGCGGGAGGACAGAAGCCGGAAGCCCAAATGCGGGTCCTTGGCCTGCACGACGCGCTGGCCCTGGAAAACCTGGTGCGGCATCAGGCGCATGGCACGGCCGCCCACGAGGCGCCGGGTACGACGGGCGCAGCACACCCGGCCGACACCACACTTCTGTCACTCTCGACACGGGAAGTCATCAGGCTTGGCCTGATCTCCAACCGCGGCATGATCGTGGTCGCCGCGGGCTTCGGTGCCGCGTGGCAGATCCTGCCGGAGAAGATGATCGAGCAGTTCTTCCGCCAGGGTGCGAAACAGGCTTACGGCTATGCCGAGCAACTGCATCTGGGCTGGCTCGCGGGCGCGGCCAGCGTCGTCGCGCTCGTCATCCTCGCGCTGGGCCTGGTCCGGGCCTTGTCCGTCGTGCTGGCCCTGCTGCAGTTCCACGGCTTCCGGCTGACAGAAGATGCACGCCGCCTGATGGTGGAACGCGGCCTGCTTGCGCGCCTGCGCACCAGCGTTGCGCGCCGGCGCATCCAGGCATGGACCATCCATGAGGGCGTGCTGCACCGGGTGTTCCACCGCCGCTCGCTGCGCATCGATACCGCCGTCGCCGAGAAGGCAGGCCAACAGGACACGCGCGCACTGAAGGACGTGGCCCCCGTCGCGTCGCCAGACGCGTGCGATGCACTCGTGCGGCACCTGCTGCCGCATGTGGAATGGCCGCGCGAGGACTGGCAGCCCGTCGAAGACTCCGCACGCTGGCGCTTGTTGCTGCCGTCGCTGGCCCTGCTGGTACCGGTCACCGCGCTCGCAGCGTGGCACGTCGGCCATTGGGCCTGGCTGGGGCTCGCATGGTTCGCCTTCGCCGCGTACGCCGCACACCGGCAGGCGCAGCGCATGGGCTGGGCCCTGGACAATCACGTCGTGGCGGTGCGCAGTGGCTGGTGGTCACGCTACTGGCGCTTTGCCGAGATCGACAAACTGCAGGCGTTGCGCCTGTCGCGCTCGCCCCTCGACCACGCCTGCGGCACCGCCACGCTCTGGCTGGATACGGCGGGCGCGAGCGGGATCGCCGCACCGCTGTGCCTGCGCTTCGTACGTTTCGAAGACGTGGCCATTGTTTATGATCGCCTGCGTGGCACATTGGCGAATCGCCGCCTGACATGGTGAACATGGAGTCAATTCCGCAATCGGACGCCGCCGCTCCGCTCGTGGTGCGCTGTGGCGCCTTCGGCGATGTGGTGATGCTCACCACCCTCATCCGCCTCCTGCACGCACGCTACGGCCGTCCCGTCGATGTACTGGGCGCCGGACCCTGGACGCACGCCCTGCTCGAGCCATTGCCGGAGGTGGGTTCCGTGTGGACGATCCGCAGCCGCAATACGCCTTACCTGCTCTGCCCCAGCCAATGGGCGGCAGTCAGTCGGCTGCGCGCACGCGGGCGCGGCCCCGTGTACGTGTGCGAAACACATTCGCCCACACTGCGCCTGCTGCAACGTGCGGGCATACCCGACGAGGACCAGGTGCGGCGCGCACTCGAGGACGATGAGCGCGACGGCGTCCCGAGACTCTGGCCTGACCGCTGGCTGCTGTTGGGTGCGAACGATCCGGCGCACCCCTACCCGCATGCTGCCGAGGTCGATGCCGCTGCCTTCCGCCTGCCGCGGCTGGTCGTGCGCCCGGCGGATCGTGAGGACGTGCTGCGCTGGAAGGCCGCCTACGGATTCGGAACCGCGCCGTGCATCCTGTTCCAGCCTGGCAACAAGCGCACCCACAAGCGAGGCCGTCTGGGCGCACTGAGCCATTCCAAGCATTGGCCGCCCAGTGCATGGGCCGGACTGGCGGACGCGATCTGGAACGACCGGCCCGATGCCCGGATCGTGCTTTGCGGATCGCCGGTCGAACGCGGCGTGCTGGACGACATCCACGCGGCCGCTGGGTACACGCCCAGGATGGTCAACGCCGCAGGGGAACTTCCGGTGCCGCGCCTGCTCGCATTGCTGGAACAGGCGCACAGCATCGTGTCCGTCGACACCGGCCCCGCCCATGCCGCTGCCGCGCTCGGCTGCCCGCTCGTCGTGATGTTCGGTTCCGCGTCGCCCGCGAAATGGCGACCCATCGGTCCCGGAGCGATCCATGTGCTGGGCGGCGAACGCGGCGAGGCGAGCCGCGTCAGTGACCTTCAGGTCGCCGACGTGATCCACGCATGGCGCACGCTACCCATGCGCGATCAGCCCGTCTTCTCGATGCCGTAAGGCGTCCGGGTGATGCGCTGCGCGCGGGTCTGTGCGCGGATGGCGAGGTTGCGCTGGAGCGATTCGGACGTCTTGTAACCACGCGCGTGATCGAGATGCACGCAGACCGCGCGATGCCGGATCTGCTTGCCGCGCACCCCATGGTTCTCCAGACGCTCGCCAAGCTCGCGATCGGGGCCGCCGTACTTCATCCGTTCGTCGTAACCGTTGATCGCCAGCAGATCCTGCTTCCATGCGGAAGAGTTGCAGTTGTTGAACGTCGCGCGCGTGGTGGTGATGGCATCCAGCAGGGGGCCGGTCCGCGTTCCCGCGCCCAGCTTGAGCGCAGGCGAGAATCCCACGCGGTCCAGCGCGCGCAGCCAGTCGAGCTGGAAGCACCGGCCGTCGCGGATGTCCTCCAGCGTGATCGCCTTGCTCGCCTTCATGCTCAGCTTGCAGTAGCCCCCGGACAGGAAGCGCCCTGGCTCCGCCAGTGCGGCGTGGACGCCCACGAAATCGCGGCGCGGAATGCAGTCGCCGTCGGTGAAAAGGATGTAGTCGTGCGACGACTCCAGGATCGCGCGATTCAGGATTTCCTGTCGCCGGTAACCCGCGTCCTCGTGCCAGACATGCCGCAACGGCACCGGATAATCGGCCGCCAGCCGTTCCACCATCTCGCGGGTGCTCGCGCGCGAACCATCGTCGGCGACGATCAGCTCAAAGTCGCGCCATGTCTGGAACCGGTAGCCGTGCAGCACCTTCTCCAGCCATTCCTCCGCGTTGTACGTACTGGCAATGACAGTGATCTTCATGACACCCCTTCACCCGCCCGATTCTCGCCGGGCCAGATGACAACCGGTCGCGGTCCTCAGGCCGGCCCCCAATAGCCGATGCGCTTGCGGATCTTGAGCTTCCGCCACAGGTTCATCGGCTTGGGCCGCGGGTTGCGTGCCCCTGCCGCGATGAACGCGTCGATGGCCTCCAGCACGCGTTCGCTCGATCGGCCGTCGCGGTATGGATGGATGCTGTCGGCGTAGTCGACGATGGCCTGCATAAGCGCCGGCGGCCGGGACAGCGCGCGTCGGATGGCCGGCTCGAACTGGGCCGCATCGTCGATGTCGATCAGTTGCGGGCCCGGCCTGCGGTTCTTGAACGTCACCACCGGCTTGTGCGTGAGCAGGAACTCGTTCAGCGCCGACGATGTGTCCGAACACATCATGTCGACCTGCGGGAACAGGTCCAGGATGTTGTCGTCGTCGGCAAAGCGCAGGTGTTCGTTCTGCAGCGCGCGGAATTTCGCCACGGTGTCCGGATTCATCTTCGGATGGAAGGTGACGATCCAGCGCCACTCCCCGGTGCGCGACAGTCGCTTCACTTCTTCGTACAGCGTCTCCGCGGCACTCCACGACGGGGAGAACGTGGAGTGGTACAGGATGACCGGCGGTTCGCGAACCGGCGGCAGGGCGCCGGCGATATCCTTCATGAAAGGGTCGATCTTCGGCCAGCCCGTCTCGACCACCTTGAAGTGGCCGACGCGCTCGGCGATGTCCGTGAATGCGCGCGTGTCGTTCGGCCCCGTGGTGCAATAGAGGTCGAAGAACCCGCGGATGTAGATATGCCGGGGCTTCCCCGCATCGAAGCCGTGGAAGGTTTCCACCTTCACGCCTGGGAAGAAGTGCGGGACCGCGTTGCTGCCGGTGATCACGGCGATGGCGTTCCAGCGGCGGACTTCCTCCGTGGTGGTCAGCAGTCTCTCGTCCGGTCGCAGGTCCTCCGCCCCTGGGCCATCGAAGAACCAGGCGGCCTCGTCGCCGCGAGCACGGATGGCATCCTGCAACGGCCGCAGGATGGCGAGCGCGTAGCGCTCCGAGCCGTAAAGGAGATAATGCTTGGCCATCAGTGTTCCAGTTGGTGTCGTGCGAGCTTGCGGTGCGCGGCCTCGATGGAGGCCGGGTTGTGTTGCATCTCGTAGTAGCGCATGCGTTTGTAGACAGCGTAGTTCGCGGCAGTCTGGGCGATGATGAAACCGCGCCAGCCGTCCAGGAAAGCCAGTCGCAGCAGGTAGTCCTTGATAAAGCTCGACAGATAGACCAGCGGGGTCAGCCACATCCGTACCGGCCGCCGCTTGTCGCGCCAGTCCAGAGCCTTGAGTTCGCTGTAACGGAGTACCTTCAGCTGCTTGTGCACCAAGCTGGGGTTGTCGGCGTGATTGAATGGCGCGCGGAACTCTACCGTCTCGCCATCGAAACGCAACGACTCATGCACGCGGGCATCCGTCCATCGCGCCCGGTCGCGGTGATAGATCCGCGCAGAACGCTCGCCCACCATCGGCCGGTACCACCGCATCGGTGCGCCCATCAGCCAGGTACGACGGCGAAGCCAGGCACCAGCCTTCGCAGAGGCCAGCAAGGAGGGCAATTCGCGTTCGAGTTGCGCGGCAAGTTCCTCCGACAGGAACTCGTCCGCATCCAGCACCAGCAACCAGTCGTGGCGCGCCTGGGTGCTGGCGAAGTTGCGTTGCGGCCCGAACCCCAGCCAGTCCTGGTGAACCACGCGCGCGCCATGCGCCTCCGCGACCGCGACGGTATCGTCGGTACTCCCGCTGTCGACCACCAGCTTTTCCGTGACGAACGGCACACTATCCAGGCAACGCCCGATGTTCAGCGCCTCGTTGTGGGTAATGACGACGAGGGAGATGGGAAGGGGGGGGTGCATGGCGGTCATTCTAGACTCCCACGCAGATTCCGGCTGCAGGAGGCCTGCCGATCCTTCACTGGCATGACTTCCTGACTGGCGGCTGTCTTGCGCTTACACGCGGACCCGCCCTCAGCCCACAGTCCCGGGAAAATACTGCGTCCCCACTATCCCCCTTTCCCATGCAGCGCATCCTGGTCACCGGCGGAGCCGGCTTCCTCGGGTCGCACCTGTGCGAGCGACTGGTCGAGCAAGGCCATGACGTACTGTGTGTCGACAACTTTTTCACCGGCAGCAAACAGAACATTGCCCACCTACTCAATCATCCCCGTTTCGAATTGATGCGGCACGATGTGACCTTCCCCCTCTACGTGGAAGTGGACCGCATCTTCAACCTTGCCTGCCCTGCCTCGCCCGTGCATTACCAGCACGATCCGGTGCAGACCACGAAGACCAGCGTGCATGGTGCCATCAACATGCTGGGGCTGGCCAAGCGGCTCGATGCGCGCATCCTGCAAGCGTCCACCAGCGAGGTGTACGGGGACCCGGAGGTGCATCCGCAGCAGGAAGGCTACTGGGGGCGCGTCAACCCGATCGGCATCCGCAGTTGCTATGACGAGGGCAAGCGCTGCGCCGAAACACTGTTCTTCGATTACTTCCGCCAGCACCAGCTCGACATCAAGGTCGTGCGAATCTTCAATACCTACGGACCTCGGATGCATCCCAACGACGGCCGCGTCGTGTCCAATTTCATCGTGCAGGCGTTGCGCGGCGACGACATCACCATCTACGGCGATGGCAGCCAGACACGCAGCTTCTGCTACGTGGATGACCTCATCGATGCCATGGGTCGCATGATGGAGACAGAGCGCGGCTTCACCGGCCCGGTCAATATAGGCAACCCCGGCGAGTTCAGCATGCTGGAGCTGGCGGAAAAAGTGCTCGCTCTGGTCGGCGGCCGTTCCCGGCTGGTCTTCCAGCCTCTGCCTTCCGACGACCCGAAGCAGCGCCAGCCGGATATCGCGCTGGCACGCAAGAAGCTGGGATGGCAGCCCCGTATCGAGCTGGAGGATGGACTGAAAGAAACCATCTCCTACTTCCGCCGCCTGCTGCAGGCCTAGGATGACCACGTTCGCCGTCGTCGTCACCAACTACAACTACCGCGCGTTCGTCGAGGCTGCGGTGGACAGCGCATTGGCCCAACGCCATGCGCCACGACAGGTCATCGTGGTGGACGACGGATCCAGTGATGGCTCGCCCGAACTGCTCCGGCAACGTTACGGTGCCGACCCCAGGGTGATACTCCTGTTCGGCGAGAATGGCGGGCAATTGTCGGCGTTCCGAAGAGGCGTAATGTCAGCCGATGCCGACGTGGTCTGCTTCCTGGATGCGGATGACCTGTGGGAACCCGGTTACCTGGAAGCACTCGCCGGGCTATACGACCAGCGCGCGGATGTTGACTTTGTCTTCAGTGACCTGCAGGTCTTCGGTGACGACAGCGAGCACATCCGCTTCGATGAGAAGCCCGTCGATCTTGGCTTCACCGCCGTCAGCACCCTCGTATTCCAGCCCTGGTACGGCGCACCCACATCAGCACTTTCGCTCCGCCGCCACTGGGCCGTGCGGACGCTCGACCTTCCCGCTTCCTTCGACGCATTGTGGCGACTGTGCGCCGATGCCTGCGTAGTCCACGGCGCCAGCATCCTGGGCGCACGCAAGTACTTCCTGCCAACCGGCGAGGTACGCTATCGGTCGCACGGAAAGAATGGCTGGTGGGCCACACGCCGCGACCCGGTGTCAATTTACCGCAACCGCATCCGCAACCTCGGCATCATCAACCACTACGCGGCCATCGTCGGCCTCGACCGGTCCGCAGCGGATCTTGGCAAGTACGAGTACCGCACGAAGGTCGCGCCCTCGCGGACGGAGCGCAAACGGTATGCTTCGCTCGCGCTGCGTGGAACGGCCCCATGGTGGAAACGATGGGAGCGGGCGCTTGGGATCATGCTTGGCCGCAGAATGGGGAAGCGATGAATACCAAGCCCGCTTCGCGCAAGCCGCATTCGGTCAGCGTCGTCGTCACGACATTCAATTGGCCCGAGGCGCTGGCGAAGACATTGCGCGCGCTCGCAGCTCAGCAGACACTGCCTGGCGAAGTGATTGTGGCCGATGACGGATCTGGCCCCGCCACGCGTGACTGCGTCGAGCGCATTGCACGCGACTATCCGATACCTCTGCATCATTGCTGGCAACCCGACCAGGGCTTCCGGGCTGCGTTGTGCCGCAACCGCGCCATTGCGGCCGCTTCCGGCGAGTACGTGATCCTGCTCGATGGCGACATGGTGCCGCATCCTGCATTCGTCGCCGATCACCTTGCTGCCGCGCGGCGTAACACCTTCGTGCAAGGTATGCGCGTGCTGACCGATGCCGACGGTCGTGACAGGCTACTTGCCAGCGACGCCTACACCTTACGGTTCTTCGATCCGGGCATTCGCCGGCGGCGTCACGCCTTGCGCCTGCCATGGTTGTCGCGCTGCATCGCAGCCGTGAGCCCCAATACGTCCCTGAAAGCCATCAAGACCTGCAACCAGGCGTGGTGGCGTGAAGATCTGGTCGCACTCAACGGCTTCGACGAACGCTACGAGGGATGGGGGCGCGAAGATGTTGATCTGGCGGTTCGCGCCATACGGTTGGGCATCAGGCGTCGGTCACTCCGTTTCGCAGGCCTGGCCAGCCATCTGTATCACCCTGAACGCCACGATGGGGAAACGAGCGCCAATGACGCGCTGATCTTCGAAACGAAACACGGACGGCGCACGCGCAGCCTACTGGGCCTGGACAGGCACCTTGAGACGGCTGACCGGGCGTTACTGCCCGACCTGGCGAGTTCTGCAGGCGGAGAACACGCTAACGCAGCATGAAGCATGTGCCAGCAATGATGCGCGGGCGCGCGCTCACTCGTTCCGCATGCCGATGCCAAGCAGCAATCCCACCAGCACCACATATGCACTCGTGCTGAGCGCGTGGGCGAACATGGACTGCGTCAGACCCGAAACCATGTAGGTGGCCACCAGCATGCCGGCCGCCCACGGGGCTCCTGCCGCCACCCCCGTGCATCCCGTGCGGATCTGGTGCACCGCGATTACCAGCGGGACCAGGTACAGGGTCAACAAGGCGATGATCCCGGCGACCCCCATCGTCGCGCCCCACTGGGCGAGATCGTTGTGAGCGTGCTCCAGCCCGCAGAAATGCCGCTCTGCCCCCTGGCAATAGATGCTGGCGTCGATACGCGCCTCGAAAGCGTCAATGCCGATGCCCGTAAGCGGCGCGGCGCGGAAAGCGTCCCATGCCACGGAGAGAAGCGCGAGGCGCGCGCTGATCGGCTTGTCCACCTGGCCTAGCGCATAGCCGGACACGTCCGCATGCAGTTGGTCCAGCCTGAACTGGGTGGACAGCCATGGCACGGTCCATAGCGCGACGAACAAGGTCGCGAGCACACCGCCGGCGATACCCAGCCGCCGCCACCGGTACTGCGTTGCACCGCCCACCAACAACATCAGCACCACCAATCCCAGGCCCAGCAGCGCGCCGCGGCTGCCGCTGAGAATGACGGCCACATTGGCCAGCACGATCATCCCCACCAACAGCAGCGGCATCAGGAGACCCCTGCCCGGCGGCCGACAGAACACCGCGACCACCAGCAACGTCAGCACCGCATTCGCGAACACGATCGGGTTCGCCTCGCTGCCAGCCCGCTCGACGCCCAGCCACACCTGCACGATCGAGATGGCGAACGCGATGAGCAGGCCCGCCAGCGCGCCATACCACAGGCTCGACATCCGCACGCCAGTCGTCCATGCCACCCAGGCGCACCAGGGCAGCAGCAGCGCGCGCGAAGGATTGTCCAGCGCTGTCCAACCCGCGCCAGCCGTCCAGGTGGATATGGCCGTGATCGCGACAACGATCAATGCCGCCGCCAACAACGCATACCAGGCACGTGGGATTGTGCGTCCGCTGCGCCAGAGGTCGGGGAGCGCGGCCAAGGTTGCCGCCAGCATCAGTACCGCGAATACGGACAGTCCCTTGGGGACCACCAGCAGCGTGGCCGCGCTGAATCCCGCCAGCCACGCCAACCCACGGGCGACATCCTGTCGACGATAGCTCCTCACCTGTATACCTCGGGTCCTGCGGATTGTGGCGGCACGATCATGAAGGCGGCAGGCGGTACTCCGGGAAACAGAGTCTGAGCCAACCGCTTACTTGTTACGTCAAAGTGATGTGAATCGACGGTTCCCTGCGTGCGGAAGTATGCGGCAATCGAGGCACTCCCGGCACGCGGCACGCTCCATGCAATCGGGTCAGGCCGCGTCCTGCAACGCGGTTCACGCTTTGCGCCATGATGCGTAGAAGAACCCGTCGCGGTCCTCCTCACCGGGCAAACACTGCCGGCCGCCCGCGTCTTCGTGACCCCATGTGTCATCCAGTGCATCCAGCACCGCTTCCGGGTGGCGTGAGCGGAACGCCTCTATCTGTCGTCCGTTCTCTGCGTGCAGAATCGAACATGTCGTGTAGATCAGTTGCCCGCCGCGGGCCAGGACATGCCAGGCCGCATCCATCAGGTTGGCTTGCAGCCGCGTCAGCGCCGCAAGGTCCTCGGCTCGCCGATGCAGCAGCACATCCGGTTGCCGGCGCACGATGCCCGTGGCGGAGCAGGGCGCATCCAGCAGCACGACATCGAAAGGCTGGCCATCCCACCAGGCCGTTGTATCGGTGGCATCGGCTGCCTGCAGGTGTGCGCTGACACCCACCCGGTCGAGTGTCTCCCGGACGCGCTGCAACCGGCGGGCGTCCACATCCAGTGCAACCAGTCGCAATGAAGGATCACGTTCCAGCAGGTGTGCGGACTTGCCCCCGGGCGCGGCACACATGTCCAGCACGCGGGCTCCCTTGGGCAATGCGGCTGCCAGATCGGCCACGCGCTGGGCGGCGCCATCCTGTACGGAGACATCACCCTGGGCGAAACCGGGCAACGCCGTGGCGGCCAGCGGTTCGTGCAGGACCAGCGCATCCGCCATGTCTTCTGCGAGGTCCGCCACGATGCCCGCATCCGCCAGTCGTTGCCGGTACTCGTCGCGACTTCCACGAGATCGATTGACTCTCAACCACAGCGGCGCTTCCTGCTGGCTGGCCTCGAAGATCGCCTCGGCATGCTCAGGCCAATCGGCCCTGATCTGCCGGCGCAGCCACTCCGGCCAGAGCGCGTCAGCAGGCACAGCGGGCAGGCCTTCACGCTGCGCACGACGCAGCAGCGCATTCACGACCTTGTCCTGGTGCGGCCTCCCCAGCGCGCGCACGGCTTCCACGGTTGCCGACAGCGCCGCGTGCGGGGGAAGCCCCAGGATGACCACCTGCGCGAACCCCACGTGCAGGAGCGCACGCAACTCGTTGTCGCGCGGCCCCAGCGGCCTGCTCATCCACTGCCCCAGCGCTGCCTCGCTGCGGGCACGCGAGCGCAGCACGGCGAAGCAGATCGCCTCCAGCAACGCGCGATCCCGTGCGTCATCGATGCGGGGCAGGCAGGCGGCCAGTTCCGCTTTCAGCGAACGGCCACGGTGCATCACGGCATCGACGACACGGGTGGCCAGGACCCGTACCGCGACGCCGGCCTGCGTGTTCATGCCGTCACCAGGTCGCGCCGGGCGTTGAGGTAGTCCGCCGCGGTGATGGCCTTGCCCCCTTCCCGCTGGACGACACGCAGGCGCAGGACGCCAACGCCGCAGGCGATGTCCAACCCCTGCCGGCCTGCCGCGAGCAACGTGCCCGGCGTGGCGTCGTGGGACTGGTCCACCACGACCGCTCCGTGGATGCGCAAGCGCTCGCCGGCGACCTGCGCTTCGGCCACGGGCCAGGGATTGAACGCACGCACCTTGCGGGCCAGCACTCCGGCCGGTTGCGACCAGTCGAGCTTCGCTTCGGCCTTGTCCAGCTTGTGTGCGTACGCCACGCCCTCTTCCGCCTGGGGATGCGGCGGCAGGCGGACACCGGCGCGCAGCAGACCCAATGCATCGCGCAACACCTGGGCGCCCAGATCGGAAAGCCGGTCGTGGAGTTGCCCGCCGGTATCTTCCGGACCAATCGGCATGCTCTGCGCCAGCAGCACCGGCCCGGTGTCCAGGCCCGCTTCCATCTGCATCAGGCAGACACCCGTCTCGGTATCGCCCGCCTCGATGGCGCGCTGGATCGGCGCGGCACCGCGCCAGCGCGGCAGCAGCGAGGCGTGTACGTTCCAGCAACCGTACTGGGGAATGTCCAGGACCGCCTGCGGAAGGATCAAGCCATAAGCCACCACGACCATGACGTCCGGTTGCATCTCGCGCAGTGCGTCCTGGGTGGACTTCTTCCTCAGCGAGAGCGGCTGCAGCACCGGGATGCCGCGCTGGATCGCTTCCAGCTTGACGGGCGAAGGGGTCAGCCCGCGCCCGCGCCCCGCCGGGCGATCGGGCTGGGTGTAGACCGCGACGACTTCATGGTGGGCATGTGCGGCGCGCAGGCTGGGCACGGCGAACGCCGGCGTGCCGGCGAAGACGATTCTCATGCGGGTGAGACCTCAGGAAAGGGATATCGGAACGGGCGGGACCAGCCCGGCACCCGATCCCGCCACGCCCGCACGTCAGGCGACGTGCTTGCGCTGCTTGGCCAGTTTCTTGCGCACCATTTCGCGCTTCAGCGGCGAGAGGTAATCGACGAACAGCTTGCCGTCCAGGTGGTCCATCTCATGCTGGATGCAGACCGCCAGCAGGCCATCGGCCCGCAGTTCCTGCGGCTGCCCCTGGCGGTCGAGGAAACGCACGGTGACCGCATCGGCACGGGTCACGTCGGCAAAGATGCCCGGGACGGAGAGGCAGCCTTCCTGGTAGATCTGTTCGCCCGACTTGTCGCTCAGCTCGGGATTGATGAAGACCTGCGGCTGGTTCTTCTCTTCACTGATGTCGATCACCATGAAGCGCTGGTGCACATCCACCTGGCTGGCGGCCAGGCCAATGCCGGGAGCGTCGTACATGGTCTCGAACATGTCGTCCAGCAGGCGCTGGAACGCCAACGAGGTCACATGCCCCGCATCCACCGGCACGGCCTTCGTGCGCAGGCGGGGATCGGGGAATTCGAGGATGGGGAGCAGGGCCATGATGCTTCTCTGGATGGGGGCGCCAGTGGAATCCGGCAAGCCCTCACGAATTCTAACGCGGGCGCTTGCTTTGCGTCGGGTTTTCTGGACTATAGTGCTGACCACCTGTCGGGGAATCAGGTAGATACCGCCATGTTTAAATATTTTCGTACGGTTCTCGCCGTTGCGGCGCTGACCGTCGGCACTTACGCGGCCGCTGCCGAGATGGCGGGGAGCCACCCTGATACCTACGTGGTCAAGCGTGGCGACACGCTGTGGGATATTTCGGCGCGCTTCCTCAAGAAGCCGTGGCTGTGGCCGGAGATCTGGCAGGCCAATCCGCAGATCCAGAACCCGCACCTGATCTATCCGGGCGATGTGATCAGCCTGGCCTACCTGGACCGCGTGGCCGTGCAACCGGGCCCGCGCCAGGAAGCCCCGCTGAACGCCATCCCGCTGTCCGACATCGAGGCGTACCTGAAGGATCGTCGCGTCGTCGACAGCTTCGAAAGCCTGCCGCATGTCGCCGGGCTGGATGAAGACCGCCTGCGCGGCTCCGGCGGCCACAACATCTATGTCCGCGGACTGGATGGCGCGCAGCCTGGCCAGCGCTTTGCGGTGGTCCGGCCGACGGCCCGCTTCACCGACAACCCGCGCGCGCAGGACCTGGACTTCCGCGGCAAGACCATCCGCGGCGAAGTGGACCAGTGGAAGGACATCGTCGAACAGAGTGGCAAGGGCGCTTTCCTTGGCTACGAACTGGCCAAGGTCAACGTGGCGACCTTCACCCGGGGTGTCGTCCCGGGCACCGAGGTCAGCACACTGGTCGCCGACATCGGCGGACATGAGGTCCGCGTCGGTGACCGCCTGATCCCGGTGGACGCGCAGCCCTACGACCTGCACTTCTTCCCGCATCCGCCCGCCAGCGATCCGGCCGGCAAGTTGCGCGTGCTGGCGGTGGCGGATGCCCTCACCTCGGGCGGTACGCGCGACGTGATCGCCATCTCCGGCGGCCGCCTGGACGGCGTGGACAACGGCACCGTGTTCTCGATCTGGCGCAATGGCAGCCACACCGCCAACCGCATGGCCCATCCGGAGTCCTCGCGAATCAGCGAGTCGCCGAAGTCGGGCGCCGGCCGCGTCAGCCTGCCTGACGAATACGCCAGCCATGCGATGGTGTTCCGCACCTTCGACAAGGTCAGCTACGCGCTGGTCATGGAAGGCGTGGAGGCCACCCGGGTCGGCTACGAGCTGAAGCACCCCGACGCGACCTACTGACCCGCGTCAGGCAATTCCTACGCAAGACCGCGACGGCGCCCGAGGGCGCCGTCGTCGTTTCCGGCCTACGCTCGCGGCATGCATACCGACGACACGATCGCACTGGCCAGACTGGTCCTGGCCAGTGGCCCGGTGCTGTGCCGCCGACGCCTGCTCGACCAGCACGGCACACCGGCGGCGGCCCTCCGGGCAGGAGCAAGCGCCTGGCGAGCGGCAGGAATGGATGACGTACAGATCACCCGTCTGCGCGGCCCTGCCGATGACGCACACATGAGAACACTGGAGTGGTTGCAAGCCCCCGGTCATCACCTGATCGGCTGGCACGACGCGGACTACCCGGCCCCGCTGCGGCAGATCGGAAGCCCGCCGCTCGCGCTGTTCGTCGAAGGCGATCCAACCCTGCTGTGGAGGGCCGCCGTCGCCGTGGTCGGCAGCCGCGCGCCGACCAGCGGGGGACGGGACAATGCCCACGCCTTCGCACGGGCGCTCGCCTCGACAGGGATCGTGGTGGCAAGCGGCATGGCGCGGGGCATCGACGCCGCAGCGCATGAGGCCGCGCTGGCGCTGGGACCCGGCACCACCCTTGCGGTCGTCGGCACCGGCCCGGACATCGCCTATCCCCCGGGGCATGACCGGTTGCGCGATCGCCTGGCCACCCACGGCGCCGTGGTCAGTGAACACCCGCCCGGGACCCCTGCGATGCGCAGCCATTTCCCTTCGCGTAACCGGATCCTCGCGGGCCTGACGCTGGGCACGCTCGTGGTCGAAGCCGCCGAGCGGTCGGGGGCGCTGATCACCGCCCGCCAGGCCGGCGAAGCCGGGCGCGAGGTCTTCGCCATCCCCGGCTCGATCCACAACCCCTTGGCGCGGGGCTGCCACCGCCTGATCCGGGACGGCGCCGCCCTGGTGGAATGCGCGCAGGAGGTCATCGGGGCGGTGGCACCACTGGCCGCAGACCTCGCCAACGCCTTGCGTGGCCGCTTGGGCGAGACTGAATCGGCGGCAATCGCAGGGCCAGGCGAGACACCCTTGCGACTGGACGCCGACTACCAGAAGTTGTGGGAAGGATTGGGTCACGACCCAACAGGTATGGATCAGCTCGTCTCACGAACCGGATTGACGGCTGCGGAACTGTCCTCCATGCTGCTGGTCATGGAACTGGATGGCTTAGTAACGGCAGAACACGGCCGATACCAGAGAAAGACCGGTTTCTTCACCTCCACAGCGTCGATGACGCAGGCCGAGGGGCAATGAAAGAGAGCATCCTGGATGTACTGCTGTACCTGTTCGAACATTACTTCACTGAAGATGCGGACCCCGTCCGCGATCGCGACTCTCTCCAGAACGGCCTGATCCAGGCCGGTTTCAGCCCCGCCGAAATCAGCAAGGCCTTCGATTGGCTCGATGCCCTGGCCGACCAGCGGCCGGCCGCGTCGACGCCGCGCGTGGGCGGCCCCACCCGCGTCTTCCACGGTCCCGAGCTGGAAAAGCTCGACGTCGAATGCCGGGGCTTCCTGCTGTTCCTGGAGCAGCATGGCGTACTGGACGCGGACCAGCGCGAGCTGGTGCTGGACCGTGCAATGGCACTGGACCAGGACGAACTGGACCTGGACGACCTGAAGTGGGTCGTGCTGATGGTGCTGTTCAACCAGCCCGGCTCGGAAGCCGCCTACGCGTGGATGGAAACCCAGATGTTTGCGGACGAACCCGAGCCGGTACACTGAGGCGTTGAAACGCTTCAGGGGGAAGCATGTCGGGTTGGTACTACGCTGACCGGAACCGTCAGCAGCACGGGCCGGTGTCGTCGGAAGAACTGGTCACCCATTACCGTTACGGCCGCGTCGCGCTGGACAGCCTTGTCTGGCGCGAAGGCCTGCCCGAGTGGCTGCCGCTGCGGGAGTTTTCCGCCGAGCTGGGACTGCATGCGGCACCGGCCGATGGCGGCGGGACGCCACCGCCCGTTCCACCGCCGCCGACAGCGCATGTTGCCGCTTCTCCCGTGCAGGAACGCCTGTTGCGCGCACCCGCGCAGCCCGTCGCCAAGAAAGGGATGTCGGGCGGCAGGATCGCACTGATCGTGGCGGCGGCCCTGGTGCTGCCCTGCGTCGGCATCGGCGGCATCCTGGCCGCCATCGCGATCCCTGCGTACAACGATTACACCCTGCGCTCGAAGGTTTCCCAGGCGGTGATCGACAACGTCGAACTGCGCAGCGACGTGAAGGCCTTCCATGATCGCGAAGGCCGCTGCCCCACCAATGGCGAAGGCGGCATCGGCACGCCCGAGAGCTACGCGGGTACCTACATCACGCGCGCCGTCGTCGGCGACTTCGACGACGGCACCTGCGGTTTCGAGCTGGAGTTCGGCAATACCGGCAACGCGCAGATCGACGGCAGGAAGCTGTGGTGGGACATGGGGAGCGACCACACCGAATGGCAGTGCTCGTCGGAAATCGACGACAAATGGCTGCCCATGGAGTGTCGCGGCTGAGCAACGTCGACGTGGCGCGGCAGGCCACGTATTTCATCGGGGATCGAACGCATGACGCACTGGTATTACGCCGACGCCCAAGGGCAGCGGCAGGGGCCGTTCACGGCCGGGGAACTCGGCGGCCATGTCCGCCAGGCGCGCCTGGGCGCGCAGTCCCTGGTGTGGCGAGAGGGGCTGGAGGACTGGAAGCCGCTGAGTGCGCTGGCCTCCGAACTGGACCTGCCAGTCGGCACGATGGACCCGCCGGCAGCAGGTGCCGACGCCGCCACTGAACTCCACATCCCCGCCGCAGACGCGCCTTACGCACCGCCTGCGGCACAGATCGCATCGGAACAGCATTACGTGGGCGATGGCGACGTGGTGCTCGCTGGCTTCTGGCGGCGCCTCGCGGCGCTTTTCATCGACTCGATGGTGGTGGGCTTCGCCTACTACCTGGTGCTCATCGTGTGTGTGGTCGTGCTGGGCGTCGGCGGCAGCCTGCTGATGCGCGGCGGGAACGACGCCGAAGGCATGGCGGCGATGTTCGGCATGATGGCGCTGGTCTACCTGCTGTATCCGGTGATCAGTGCGGCGTATTACGTCGGTTTCGAGTCCTCGGGCAAGCAGGCCACGCTGGGCAAGATGGCGGTCGGCATCAAGGTCACCGACATCGACGGGCGCCACCTGACGCTGGGTCGCGCGTTGCTGCGCTGGCTGGCCGTCATGCTGAACTACCTCACGCTGTACATCGGTTACCTGATCGCGGCCTTCACCGAGCGCAAGCAGGGCCTGCACGACATGGCGGTGGGCACGCTGGTGGTGGACCGCTGGGCGTACACCGCGCATCCCGACTGGCAGCAGCGCGGCCTCGGCACCGCCACGAAGGTGATCCTGGCGATCGCGGCCGTGATCTACGGCCTGATCTTCATCGCCATGATGGCCGCCATCCTGATTCCGCTGGCCACACAATCCTGAAAGGGCAAGGAGACCCTGCATGACCGAGTGGTATTACGTTGATATCCGGCACGAGCGCCAAGGCCCGGTGTCCCCGGAGGCTCTCACGGGGCTCTACCGTTCCGGTGCCCTGACCAGTGCATCGCTTGCCTGGCGGGAGGGCATGAACCAGTGGACGCCGCTGGGCGAACTCGCGGTCGAACTCGGCATCGCGGACACGCGCCCCGTCCCGGCTTCACCTGCGCCTGCCGCGCAGGAGCCCGAACCGCAGCCGGCACCCGTAGAGCGCCCGCTGACCGGCCGGGCCGTTTTCACCGCCAGCGAACCCAGCTATGCACGGCATGCGCCAGCGCATGCCAGCCAGTCCGATGCCGTGGCGGCCGCAGCCGCCGCCACCCGCGCGGTTGCGGCGGGGGAATCCCCGGAGGCGGCCGCGTCGCCCTACGCGGCACCACGCGCGGACATGGGCCGCGTCACCTACAGCCCCCCCGTCGCGGATGGTCACGTGGTGTATGCCGGCTTCTGGAAGCGCGTGGCGGCCAGCTTCATCGACGCGTTCGCCATCGGCATCCCGGTGGGCATCGTGGCCACCATCATCGCCGGGCTGCTGGGCTTGGGCAGTTCGTTCGCCGATGGCTTCTCGGGGGCGGCGGGCGCTTTCAACGTCGGCGAAACCGCCATCTCGTACGTGCTTTCTGCCATGGCCTACGGCTGGTTCCACTCCGCGGCCGGGCTGATGGCCACACCCGGCAAACTGGCCATCGGCATCAAAGTGGTTCGCGCTGACGGGGACAGGATCAGCTTCCTGCGCGGCTTCGCCCGCTACTGGGCCACCATACTGTCGGCCGTCATCCTCGGCATCGGCTTCCTCATGGCCGCCTTCACGTCGCGCAAGCAGGCCCTGCATGACCTGGTCTGCGACACGCTGGTGGTCGACAAGTGGGCCTTCACCTCGCAACCCGGGCGCCAGCGCGAAGAACTGGGGCCGGTGGCCCTGGCGGTGCTGATCATCGGCGGCCTGCTGATCGCCGGTGCGGTGATCCTGATGCTGGTGGCCTTCGCCGCCCTGTTTTCGATGAGCCGCTGACCGGCCCCACGGCGCGATCCGGGTCACGGAACCCGGCCCGGCCCCACCACGGCGGCTTGACAGGCCGGGGCCGGCCGTGACACCACTATAAATAGGAAATCTGAACGCCCGGGGCCCCCGCCCCGGGCGTCCGCTTCTCTGGCGCCCGCATCTGGGCCACCCTAGCCGGCCCCGGACGGCCCACCCGAACTCCCCTGAACCCCTGACATGCCCAAGCACCTGCTCATCGTCGAGTCGCCCGCCAAGGCCAAGACGATCAACAAATACCTCGGCAAGGACTTCACCGTCCTCGCGTCCTATGGCCACGTCCGGGACCTGGTGCCGAAGGAAGGAGCGGTGGACCCCGACAACGGGTTCGCGATGCGCTACGACCTGATCGAGAAGAACGAGAAGCACGTCGACGCCATCGCCAAGGCCGCCAAGGGTGCCGATGACATCTTCCTGGCGACCGACCCGGACCGCGAGGGCGAGGCGATCAGCTGGCACATCGCCGAGATCCTGAAGGAGCGCGGCCTGCTGAAGGACAAACCGCTGCACCGGGTGGTCTTCACCGAAATCACGCCGCGCGCGATCAAGGAAGCCATGGCCCAGCCGCGGCAGATCGCCGGCGACCTGGTCGACGCCCAGCAGGCGCGCCGCGCGCTGGACTACCTGGTCGGCTTCAATCTTTCGCCCGTGCTGTGGCGCAAGGTGCAGCGCGGCCTGTCCGCCGGCCGCGTGCAGTCGCCGGCGCTGCGCATGATCGTGGAGCGCGAGGAAGAGATCGAAGCCTTCATCGCCCGCGAGTACTGGAGCATCGAGGCCGAGTGCGCGCATCCGCGCCAGGCCTTCACCGCCAAGCTGACGAAGCTCGACGGGCAGAAGTTCGAACAGTTCACCGTTACCGACGGCGACACCGCCGAAGCGGCCCGCCTGCGCATCCAGCAGGCCGCGCAGGGCATGCTGCATGTCACCGATGTGACCAGCAAGGAGCGCAAGCGCCGCCCGGCCCCGCCGTTCACCACGTCCACGCTGCAGCAGGAAGCCTCGCGCAAGCTCGGCTTCACCACCCGCAAGACCATGCAGGTGGCGCAGAAGCTGTACGAAGGCGTCAACATCGGCGACGAGGAAGGCACCGTCGGCCTGATCAGCTACATGCGTACCGACTCGGTGAGCCTGTCGGCGGAAGCGCTGGCCGAGATCCGCGACGTCATCGCGCGCGACTTCGGCACGCAGGCGCTGCCGGACAAGCCCAACGTCTATGTCACCAAGTCGAAGAACGCGCAGGAAGCGCACGAAGCCGTGCGTCCCACCAGCGCGCTGCGCACGCCCGCGCAGGTCGCCCGGCACCTGAGCGACGACGAGCGCAAGCTGTACGACCTGATCTGGAAGCGCGCCGTCGCCTGCCAGATGGTCCCGGCCACGCTCAACACCGTCTCGGTCGACCTGGCCGCCGGCAGCCAGCACAGCTTCCGCGCCAGCGGCACCACCGTGGTCGACCCGGGCTTCCTGGCCGTGTACGAGGAAGGCAAGGACCAGAAGAACGCCGAGGACGACGACGAAGGCCGCAAGCTGCCGCCGATGAAACCCGGCGACACCGTGCCGCTCGACCGCATCCACGCCGACCAGCATTTCACCCAGCCGCCGCCGCGCTTCACCGAAGCGGCGCTGGTCAAGGCGCTGGAGGAGTACGGCATCGGCCGTCCCTCCACCTACGCCTCGATCATCCAGACCCTGCAGTTCCGCAAGTACGTGGAAATGGAAGGCCGCGCGTTCAAGCCCAGCGACGTGGGCCGCGCGGTATCCAAGTTCCTGTCCGGCCATTTCACCCAGTACGTGGACTACGACTTCACCGCCAAGCTGGAGGACGAGCTGGACGCCGTTTCCCGCGGCGAGGAAGACTGGGTGCCGCTGATGGAGCGGTTCTGGGGTCCCTTCAAGGACCTGGTCGCCGAAAAGGCGGAGACCGTGGACCGCAGCGAAGCCACCGGCGCGCGCGAACTCGGTACCGACGCCAAGTCCGGCAAGCCGGTCAGCGTGCGCCTGGGCCGTTACGGGCCGTATGCGCAGATCGGCGACAAGGACACCGACGAGAAGCTGGAGTTCGCCTCGCTGCGTCCCGGCCAATCGATGCACACCATCACGCTGGAAGACGCGCTGGAACTGTTCAAGCTGCCCCGCAAGCTGGGCCAGGACAAGGACGAGGAGGTCAGCGTCGGCATCGGCCGCTTCGGCCCGTTCGCCAAGCGCGGCAGCGTGTACGCGTCGCTGAAGAAGGAAGACGATCCCTACACGATCGACCTGGCGCGCGCGGTGTTCCTGATCGAAGAGAAGGAAGAGATCGCGCGCAACCGCATCATCAAGGAATTCGATGGCAGCGACATCCAGGTGTTGAACGGTCGCTTCGGCCCGTACATCAGCGATGGCAAGCTCAACGGAAAGATCCCCAAGGATCGCGAGCCGGCGTCGCTGACGTTCGACGAGGTGACCAAGCTGCTGGAAGAAACCGGCAAGCCGGTGCGCAAGGGCTTCGGCAAGAAGACCGCCGCGAAGAAAGCCGTGGCGAAGAAAGAAGCCGCACCGAAGAAGGCTGCTGCCAAGAAGGCACCGGCGAAGAAGGCAGCGAAGAAAGCCACCGGGAAGACGGCGACCACATCCGCCAGCAAGAAGACAGCAGCAAAGAAGACGGTGAAGAAGGCGGCATCCAAGGCGGTCGCCGGAGACGACGCTCCCTTCTGATCCCACCACGACGCCGACGACACCATGCCCATCGAACGGACCATCGAGGAAGCCGCGGAAGTCATCCGCAGTGGCGGCATCGTCGCCTACCCCACCGAGGCGGTGTGGGGCCTGGGCTGCGATCCGTTCGACGAAGGCGCGGTGCACCGGCTGCTGGCGATCAAGCAGCGACCGGTGGAGAAGGGCCTGATCCTCATCGCCGCCACGCTGGAACAGCTCAAGCCGCTGATCGATGTCGCCGCCGTTCCGACGGACCGCCTCACCGAGGTGCTCTCCAGCTGGCCAGGCCCTCACACCTGGGTGATGCCCGCCACCGCGCAAGCCCCCCGCTGGATCACCGGCGTGCACCGCGGCATCGCCGTGCGCGTGAGCGAACACCCGGTCGTGATCGGCCTGTGCCAGGCCTATGGCGGCGCGCTGGTGTCCACCAGTGCGAACCTCAGTGGCAAGCCCGCCGTCAGCGACCGCGACGCCCTGGACCCGCTGCTGCTGCCACGCGTCGACGCCGTTGTCGCCGGCCACACGGGCGGCCTCGCCCGTCCCACGGTCATCCGTGATGCGCTGACCGGCCAATCGCTGCGCGAATGACTGGCGGCCGTACACGGCCGCCCTTCCACCTTCCCATCCCTCCGGCACGCGCGCACCATGGCCGCATGCTCCGCCTCGCCCCACCGCTGTTGACGATGCTGTTGACGCTGTCGCCTGCCGCCATGGGCGCGCAGGCGGCACCCGGCGCCGGGCAGGTCACCATCTACCGCTGCGTGACCGCCAACGGCAGCGTGGCGCTGCGCGATTCGCCGTGCCTGAAAGGCGAGAAGCAGGAAGTCCGCGCGATGCAACGGCCGCTGGATCCCGTGCCACCACCTGCTGTCGCTGCGCCCACGCCCGTGCCGCCACCGCCTGCCGAGCCGCCCCCCACGCGCGTGGTGTACCTCACCCCGCCGCGGCCGATGTACGAATGCACCACGCCGGAGGGCAAGGTCTACACCAGCGACAACGACGACGGCAATCCGCGCTGGGTCCCGTATGGTGTGGCCTATCCCGCCTGGCCGCGCGTCGGCAGCAGCGCCAGCGTGTCCGGCAGTGTGTCGGTCGGCAACGGCCACCTGTCCTTCGAAAGCGGTGACCGCCGGCCACCGCGTCCCCCGGGTGGCCACCCGCCGGGGCCCGGCCCGGTGATCCTGCCCGGTGGCACCTGGGTGCGCGACACCTGCCACCCGCTGCCACAGCAGGAAGTGTGCGCGCGCCTCTCCGACCGTCGCTACGAGATCCTGCGCCGCTACGGCAGCGCCATGTCGAGCGAGCGGCGCGCGCTAGACTTGGAACAGCGCGGCATCGACGCGCGCATCGCCAACGATTGCAGGAATCCATGAGTCCCCCCGTGCGCGCCACCCCCGCCTGTCTTCCGTTGCTGGTCCTGTGCTGGATCACCGCGACCCCGGCCGCCCACGCGGACGAGGTGACCATCTACCGCTGCACGGATGCGAGCGGCGCACTGACGCTGCAGAATTCGCCATGCCCCAAAGGCATGAAGCAGGAAGCGCGCACCATGCAGGGCGTCAACACGGTGCCGATGACGTCCGCGCCCACGGCCACGTCGCTCGCTTCGCCCACGCAGGCATCGCCGGCCATGGCCACGCCTGCCGCACCCGCATCCGCAACGCCTGCCGCGCCAGCGACCGCCGACAGCGCGCGCCGGCTGCCCCCGCCGGTGCTGTTCCAGTGCACCACGCACGACAAGGGCACCTACGTCACCGAAGACAGCGAACCCGCCTCGCGCTGCGTGACGTTGCGGACAGTGGGACTGGATGGCAACCCGCAATCCGGCGCCGGCCAAGCCTGCGAAGTCGTGCGCGACACCTGCGCCCGCGTGCCCGATGGCGCGCTCTGCGAGGCATGGCAGAAGCGCCTCGACGAAACCGAAGTGGCCTGGCGCTTCGCCCGCCGCGAGAACGTCGATCGGAACAAGGCCGAACACGAGCGCGTCGCGCGCATCGTCAGCGAAAGCAACTGCGGGCAATGACGCTGCGCCCCTGATCCCTGCATCGGCGCCTCGTCGTTGCATGCCCCTCAGTCTCGCGCCAGCGCCTGCAACCGCCACGCATCGCCGAGTCGCCCCTGCATGGCGGCCACCAGCGCATGCATCAACAGCAGGCGCTTGTCCGCCCCCGGCCGCTCCGCACGTGCCTTGCGCGCGTCATCGACACCGCGCGCGTGATAGGCCGCCAGCACCTGCACCGCCAACTCGTCGCGTCCCGGTGCGCGCGCGACCGGTGCATGGCCCAGCGCGCGAACCATCGCCTCCGCGGTGGACCATGTCGACCACGGATTCTGTCCGGTGATCACCCGACCATCGACCACCGTGTTGTCCAGGTACATCGGGCCTTCCACGTAACGCGCCCCCTTTTCCACCAGGCGGTCCTGCAACAGGTACGGGAAGCGCGCGCGTGCATCCTCGATCAGGAACAGCTCTTCCGCGTTGCTGAAGCCAGCCACGCGACGGCCGCGCAGCAGCGGCGTGCCATCGTCCAGCGTCACCTCCAGCAACGCGGCCGGCCCGTGGCACACCGCGCCAATCACACCACCTGCCTGGTACACCGCGCGCACCAGCCGCTGGATGGCCGGATCATCGGGGAAGTCGAACATCGTGCCCTTGCCGCCGACGAAGTACACCGCCGCGTAATTTGCGGGATCCACCTCTCGCACCGACAGGCTGGCATCGAGCTTCCCGCGCGCGACCGCATCATTGAGGAAGGCATGGTCGGCTTCGACCATGTCCTCGTCATCCCGCCGCATCGGGGGTGATCCCCCGTGCGGACTGGCGATGTCGACGTCATAGCCGTTGGCCCGGAATACGTAGTACGCCCGCGCCAGCTCAGTCAGTTCGAAGCCCGCTTTCTTCCCGCCACCCGGGAAGTGCGAGGTGCTGGTGACCACCGCCAGGATCTTCCCGCGTGTCGGCGGCTGCGCATCGCGCATGAAGGCCAGGTCCGCCACCGTGCTGTCCGGATCCGCAGGCGGCTGCGCATCCAGGTCCAGCGTGTATACGTAGGCGAACCCTCCGATTCCCACCACCAGCATCGCCGCCAGGCAGGCCAACAGCCCGCGCTTGATCCATCGCCGCATCCCGATGTCCTCATCTCCAGGTCGGCACACGCTACGTCGTGCGTGTAAAACGAACTTCAATCGCACCCTCCTTCGCACCGTGGCGACCGTCGCCGCACTGCGGAACATCGCGGACCGCGATGCGGCACGCGTGCGCGGGGCGCTGGGTAGAATCGGGTGTTCCGCCCCGGGAGACTGACCGATGCCGCACGACCCCCTGCCCCGCCTGCTCCGCGAGATGCGGCTGATGCGTGCCTACGCCGGTGCGCTGACCATGGCCTTCATCGCCTTGCTGCTGGTGGCCTTCAAAGCGCCCGACCCGCATTTCGAACGGTTGTCGGTGGAGCGGTTGGACATCGTGGACGCGGACGGCACGCCGCGCGTGGTGCTGGCCAACCAGCAGCGCTTTCCGCCGCCGATGTTGAATGGAGAAACCTTCAAGCGCGCCGTCACGCCCGCGGGACTGGTGTTCTACGACCGCAAGGGCAACGAAGTCGGCGGCCTTGCACTCACCGACGTGGAGGCCGGCAAGGTTTCGGCGCTTGCCTTCGACAATCCCAACATGGACGCCATCGGCCTGCTGACGCGCATCGGCGCCGACGGCGAGCCCATCAGCAGCGGCCTGCAGATCAACCAGGCCGTGCCCTCGCACGTGAAGGTGCTCGACGCGGCCAGGCAGGCCACGCGCCGCATCGTGATCCAGAACGAACGCAACGATGCCGAGATCCTGCTGGCCGACGCGAGCGGCAAGGACCGCATCCGCCTGCGCGTGGATCGTGCCGGCGACGCCCGCATCGAAGTGCTGGATGCGGACGGCCGGGTGGTTTTCAGCGCGCCGGAGGCGGCCGCCCGGACACCCTAGCGCGCGGGTCGACGGCAGGCCTGGGGCGCCAGGGCGTAGTGAAGCTGCCTGCTCGCATCCGCGGCGATGCGATCGGCGTCGCCGAACGCACTGTAGGCGAAGAAGCCGGACAGCGTTGCACCGGGTTCGACGCGCACCTCGCCGCAACCACCGGGGCAATAGACACTGACGAACTGACCCTGGAGCGGCAGGATTCCCGCCGCCGTCTCCAGGTATACCCCGGTGTTCTCGGCACGCAGCGTGCCCGGGGAGAGCGGCCAGCTGTCGCTGGACACGCACAGCGCGCGGTCGTGGCGCGACTGCAGTACCACGTCGAAGCGACGTTCCGCAGGATTGTCGCGGATATCCAGCTGATAGGCGTCAGGCGCCAGCGGTGCGCGCACCGAGGCGCAGGACGCCATCGCGATGACCAGCACCACCGCCATCCCGATCCGCTTGCCCATGCGCATCTCCATCGTCAGAACCCGTATCGCAGGAACCCGCCATCCACCGCTATGCACTCGCCGGTGACGTAGCTCGCCGCCGGCAGGCACAGGAAGGCGACGGCCCCGGCGACTTCTTCGGGTTCGCCGATGCGGCGCATCGGGGTGCGTTCGATCACTTCGTCGTAGTAGTCCGGGTCCGACAGGGGCCCGGACGTGCGGCGCGTGCGGATGTACCACGGCGCCACCGCGTTCACGCGCACACCGTCCTCGGCCCACTCGGCGGCCAGGTTGCGGGTGAGCTGGTGCAGCGCGGCCTTGGTCATGCCATAGGGCGCGCCACTGCGCACGGCGGTCATGCCGGACACGCTGCCCACGTTGACGATGCACGAGGCGGCATGCCGCGTCAGCAGCGGATGCGCGTAGCGCGACAGCTCGAATGCCGAGAACAGGTTGGTCTCGAAGATGTTGCGCCACTCGTCCTCGGTGTAGTCCACCGCCGCGCGCGTGACGTTGCCGCCAGCGTTGTTCACCAGGATGTTGAGGCCGTCATCGTGGTCTTCCACCCAGTCCAGGATGGCCCGGCGATCCTCGTCGTCCGCCACGTCGGCAGCCAGCGTGCTGATACCGCGCTCGGGGAATTCCTCCGTCAGTTCGGCACGCGCCGCCTGCAGGGCATCCTCGTCGCGCGCCACCAGCAGCACGTCGGCGCCGAAGCCAAGCAGCTCGCGCGTGATCGCCAGCCCGATGCCCGCACTGGCCCCGGTCACCAAGGCCAATTGCCCGTCCAATCGCCACCGGTTCGCCGCCACATGCGTCTCCTTCATCGATGGGCGTAGCATAGCGCCACGTCACAGGAGGACCGTCGCCATGATCCGGATCCGCCTCATCCTGCTCGCCCTGCTCACCCTGGCGTGCGTGGCCTGCCGCGCTCCCGAGCCGCCACCGACCGACGAGCCGCCGGAACCACAGGCGGGCAGCGACAACGGCACCTCCTGATTCATCGATCACGCCCCTGCGCCAGCGTCGGGCGTCATCGATGGTTTCCGGGATAAAGTGCACTCGACCGATACCGCTCCTCGGACTGTGGCGGGGCTATGACCAGCTTATCGATTCAGCGTGCGCAAGCCGTGCCGCCCAGATGATGCCTCAATGGTGATCATCGAAGCGATGTGGTCGGCGCTGGAGCGCGAGGACTGAAACCTCATTCCATCGTTCGCCCACTTCAAGCATTCGACACTATGGCGAGGCCAGGCCGTCCACCTGATATAGAAGCCGACATCTGCTTCCTGAGCTCCGAAGACAGTGGCAAGTCAGGCCCGATCCACTCCGGATACAGGCCACACCACGACTTTGGCCTCGATGGCATGCTCAATGACGCATATCACGAGTACATCGGCGTCGAATCCATTCCCCCGGAACCACCGCACGAGCGCAGCTCTGGTTTCTCGCACCTGAGTATCAGGCTGGCCGCCTCCATCCCGGATTCAAGTTCATCGTCCAAGAAGGCTCGCACGTCGTGGCCCACTGCGTGGTCGTCCACGTGGTCAATCCGACATTGCAAGCAGTTGTTTGAGAATCCTGCCTGATCACACGACCTCGCATGAACTCGCTCTGGCAATGCGGTCGTTGCTGATCACCCAAGCTCACACAGCGGCACTTCTCCCGGCCGCAGCGTCAGCACGCGAGCGCCGGTCCGCGTGACCGCAACCGTGTGTTCAAACTGGGCGGAGAGTTTTCCGTCGCGGGTGTAGACCGGCCACTGGTCCGGATGCGAGCGGATCGCCGCCTTTCCCTGGTTCAGCATGGGCTCGATGGTGAACACCATGCCCTCTTCCAGCTCAAGACCGGTGCCCGGGGTGCCGTAGTGCAGGACCTGCGGATCTTCGTGCATCTCGCGACCGATCCCGTGGCCGCAGTATTCCCTGACCACGCTGTAGCCGTGCGCGCGCGCGTACTGCGCGATGGCATGGCCGATGTCGCCCAGCCGCGCACCGGGTCGTACGGCAGCGATGCCCTTCCACATGGCGCTGTACGTGGCCGCCACCAGGCGCCGCGCCGGATACGCCACCTCGCCAACGAGATACGTGGTGCTGGAATCGGCGATGTAGCCGTTCTTCTCCAGCGTGATGTCCAGGTTGACGATCTGGCCGCTGCGCAGCACATCCGCCTCCGACGGCATGCCATGGCAGACCACGTCGTCGATCGAGGCATTCAGCACATATGGGAAGTCGTACTGCCCCTTGCTGGCGGGCCGCGCGTGCAGGTCGTCCACGATCATACGCTCGACGAAGTCGTTGATCGCCATCGTGCTCATGCCTTCCAGGGTGAGCCTGCCGAGCGCGTCGAACACGGAGGCCAGCAATACGCCAGCCTCCGCCATCAACGCGAGCTCGGCCTCGCGCTTGATCATGCGTGTCCCGGGCGCACGGGCTGCGGTTGCACACCCGCCGCGCGCAGTTCATTGGCGACGATGGCCTGGAAGCTCAGTTCCGGGTGCATCTCGCACAGCATGCCGACCTTGATCCAGAAGTTGGCCTGCGCGTTGATCGAGCGGTGACTGACGGTGCAGGCGCGGCGGAGCTGGTCGTGCAGTGCGTCGTCGATGTTGACGATGCCCATGGAGGTGCCTTGAGAAGGGATGGAGTATATGAATCATATATTTTTCATATATTCACTGCCAGCCGGGCGATCCTGCACTCCGCGACCTGCATGGCAGGCGATGCCGCAAACGCAACGGGCCGCGCGGTTACCCACGCGGCCCGTCGATCATGCGATGACGATGAGGTTCAGAACTCGCAGAAGCAGTACGCCAGGCTCTTCACCGGGGCACCGTGGCGGTCGTTGACGGCTTCGTCGACGAAACGCAGCTGTGCTTCCATCTCCGGCAGGCTGCGCGCCAGCAGGGCGCGGGCGAAGTCGGAGTCCTTCAACCACGCCGAGCCCAGGCGGCTGCCGGCGAAGCCGCCCATGAACTGCGAGAACGGCGAGGACATCTTCTCGATGTAGCGCACGCGGTACTTGTCGGGTTCGCCCAGCTTGGCGCGCTTGGCGGCATCGGCCAGCGCCGCGTCCAGGCCGGCGAGTTCATCGACCAGGCCACGCTCCTTGGCCTGCGCACCGCTCCACACGCGGCCACGTGCCACGGCGTCGATCTCTTCGACCGGCTTCTTGCGCGCCTCGGCGACCTTGCCGGTGAAGTCGGCGTAGCCCTTGTCGATCACGGACTGGATCACCTGGCCGACCGCCGGGTCCAGCGGGCGGCTGATGTCGAACGCGCCGGCGAAGCGGGTGGTGCCCACGCCGTCGGTACGCACGCCGATCTTCTCCAGCGTGCGCGGCACGGTGGGGATCAGGCCGAAGATGCCGATGGAACCGGTGATGGTGGACGGGTCGGCATAGATGCGGTCGGCATTCATGCTGATCCAGTAGCCGCCCGATGCGGCCAGGTCGCCCATCGAGACGACCACCGGCTTGCCGGCCTTCTTCAGCGCAGCCACTTCGCGGCGGATCTGTTCGGAGGCATACACGCCGCCACCGGGCGAATCCACGCGCAGCACCACGGCCTTCACGTCCTCGTCGTCGCGTGCCTCGCGCAGCAGCGCCGAGGTGGACAGGCCACCGACGCGGCCGGCCGGCTGGTCGCCGTCGGTGATCTCGCCTTCGGCGACCACCACGGCGACCTGCGGGCGCTTGTCGAGCGGATTGGTGCGGGAATCGAGCTGGGACAGGTAACCGGTCAGGCCGATGGCGCGGAAGCCGGTGTCGGAATCCTCGTCGGCCACGCCGCGCTCGATCAGCAGGTTCTCGACTTCTTCCTGCGTCTTCAGGCCGTCCACCAGCTTCTGCTGCAGGGCGTACTTGGCCAGGTCGCCACCGGCGGCGGCAATGCCTTCGGGCATGGTGTCGATGCCGGCGGCCAGCGCCTCGGGCGTGGTCTTGCGCACCTTGGCGATGTCGGCGAGCAGGCGCTGCCAGACGTCGGTCATCCAGTACAGGTCGGCTTCCTTGGCTTCCTTCGATGCAGCGTCCAGCACGTACGGTTCGGCTGCGGACTTGTATTCGCCCACCTTGAACAGGTGCACGTCCACGCCCAGCTTCTCCTGCAGGCCCTGGCGGTAGTACTGGCGATAGCGGCCCAGGCCCTCCAGCATCAGGCTGCCCATCGGGTCGATGTAGACCTCGTTGGCCTGCGCGGCCAGCAGGTACTGGGTCTGGCTGACGTTCTCGCCGAAGGCGACGATCTGCTTGCCCGAGGCGCGGAACTTCGCCAGCGCGGCGGCGACTTCACGCAACGAGGCGTAGCCGGTGGGCTGCAGCTGGTCCACGCGCAGCAGCATGCGTTCGATCTTCTCGTCCTTCTGCGCGGCCTCGATGGCGCGCAGCAGGTCGCGCAGCTGCACTTCCTCGGCGCTCTTGTCGCCGAACGCCTTGGCCAGCGCGCGGGTGGCGGGGTCGGCGGTGAACTGTTCCACCAGGCGGCCTTCCGGCGCCAGCACGAAGGTGGTGCGCTCCATCAGCGGCTTCACCCCGCCACTGCCGGCGGCGATGACGAACACGATGAAGATCAGGAACAGCAGCCCGAAGAAGATCAGGTTGAGGACCAGCTTGCGGGTGAAGTTCATCACGTCCCACAGGCCGACGAAGAACGTGGTGATCGGGCTGCGGCGGGGTGCAGGTGCGACTTGGCTCATGGGGAACTCCGGGAAACTGGGGTCACTGTAGCGTGTGCCTGCGGGGCTTACATGCCCCGTTGGTCACCGTGCGGAAGCCGCGGGCGTGGCGGCGGTCCAGCGCAGGCTGCTGCGCTGGAAGCGCCAGCCCAGCAGCACGGCGGCGGCGGTCAGGCCCACGATCAGGCCCAGCCACATGCCCTGCGGTCCCCAGCCCAGGCCCAGGCCAAGCCCGGCGCCCAGCGGCATGCCCAGGCCCCAATAGGCCGCCACGGCCAGCCACATCGGCACGCGGGTGTCCTTCAGCCCGCGCAACGCACCGGCGGACAGCACCTGGATGCCATCGGGGAACTGGAAGGCGGCGGCGAACAGCAGCAGGGTGCCGGCGAGGGCGGCCACGGCCAGGTCATCGGTATACAGCGCCACCACCAGGTCATGGCCCAGCAGCAGGAACAACGCCGACATGGCCTGCGTGGCCAGCACGATGACGTAGCCCGCGTGCGCGGCGCGGCGGATGCCGGCCACGTCGCCCGAACCGACTGCATGGCCCACGCGCACCGTGGTGGCCTCGGCCACGCCCATCGGGATCATGAAGCACAGCGCCGACACGTTGATGGCGATCTGGTGCGCGGCCGCGGGCGTGGCGCCCAGGCGCGCGATCAGCAGCGCGGTGACGATGAAGAGGCTGCCTTCCATCAGCACCGTGATGCCGATGGGCAGGCCGGTGCGCAGCAGTTGCAGGATGGGTTCGCGACGCGGCGGCTCGAAATGCGCGAACAGCTGCAGGTCGGCGAAGCGGCGCGCGCGCGCCAGGTAGATCGCGAACGCGATGGCCTGCAGCCACATGGTCAGCGCCGAGGCGATGCCCAGCCCGCCTGCGCCCATCTCCGGGAACCCGAGCTTGCCGAACGTCAGCACGTAGCCCACCGGCGCCAGCACCAGCAGGCCGCCGAAGCCCAGGATCATCGTGGGCAGCGTCCAGTGCGTGCCTTCGCTCAGATAGCGCATGCAGAAGTAGAACGTCAGCGCCGGCACGCCCCAGCGGATGCCGTGCAGGAACGCCGTCGCACCGGGAATGATGTCGGGCGTGATGCCGAACGCCGCCAGCGCATACGGCGCCGCGCTCAGGAAGGCGAACATCAGCAGGCCCAGCCCCAACGACAGCCACAGCGCCTGGCGGAACAGCGGCGCGATCTCGTCGCGCCGCTTCGCGCCATCCAGCTGCGACACGGACGCCGTCAGCGAGATCAGCGTACCGATCGGCACCATCATGGGCAGCCACAGCAACGCGGTACCCACGGTGACGGCCGCCAGCGTCTGGGTGGCGTGGTGGCCGGCGATGACGTTGTCGACGAAGCCGATCAGGCCGGTGGAGACGTGGCCCAGCACCAGCGGCAACGCGAGCGTGCCTGTGGCGCGCACTTCCTGTCCGAAGCGCGGGGTCGGGGAGGGGGAACGGGACATGGGATCAACCGCCGGACTGCGGCCGCGCGGATTCGCGCTGGCACCGGGTCACGGGAGGCCGGTATCTTACCCGCTAGCCCGCCGCGCCACCCGAACGCCCCATGACCCCATCGCACGATGCCGTGCACGCCAGCGCGTGCGAGAACTGCCATACACCGCTGCAGGGCGAGTTCTGCCATGCCTGCGGACAGACCTCGCACAATCCGTTGCGCAGCTTCGGGCATGCGGTGGAGGAAGTGTTCGAGTCGTTCTGGCACCTGGACGGCCGCATCTTCCGCACCCTGCGCACACTGATGTCGCCGGGCAAGCTGGCGAACGCCTACCTGTCAGGCCATCGCGCGCCCTTCGTGGCGCCGCTGCGGCTGTTCGTCGTCCTCAGCGTGCTGACGTTCTTCGTGGGCAAGTTCGCCATGGGCAGCGGCGATGTGCTGAGCCCGCCTGCCGTGGCGGACGGCAAGGGCGGCACGACGGTCCAGGTGACGGGCGCAGGGGACGAAGGCGTCGACTTCGAATCGTTGACCGACCCCGACGAAGTGGTGCGCCTGCGCGACCGGACCATCGACGGGCTGCTGGCCGCGCGCGCCACCATCCCGCCGCCGCTCGCCTTCGCGCGCGGTCGCGTGGAAGACAACATCCGCGGGACCCAGGCGCGGGCACGCGCGCGCATCGCCGCGCTGCAGCCGGATCATCCGGCGCTGGCCGAACCCGACCGGATTCCGAAGGACGGGCCGATGCCGGATTCCACCGGCTCGCTGTTCTCGCAGAACGGAAAGCCATGGCATCCGACCGACAATCCGATCCGGGTGGACTGGCTGCCGGCGTTCGGCAACCGCTGGTTGAACAAGAAGATCGCGCGGGCGCAGGACAACATCCCGCGCCTGCAGAAAGACCCCGAACTGTTCAAGAACACCATGATGGGGTCGGTTCCATCGGCGCTGTTCGTGCTGGTGCCGGTGTTCGCGCTGCTGCTGAAGCTGGCGTACATCGGTACACGCCGGGTGTACCTGGAACACTTGGTGGTGGCGCTCTACAGCCACGCTTACCTGTGCCTGTGCGTGCTGGCGTTCTTCGCCCTGTCCTTCATCGACAGCCTGCTGCCCGCGCAGGCGACCGTGGCACGCGCGCCCGTGTGGCTGGCCGAGCTGCTGATCATGTGCTGGATGCCGGTGTACCTGTTCTGGATGCAGCAGCGCGTCTATCGCCAGCACCCGGTCGTCACGCTGGTGAAGTACCTCGCGCTGGGCATGCTGTACTTCATGCTCGTCGTCACGGCCATGGTCCTGCTGTCCCTGACCAGCCTGGTGAATGCGTAGGGAAACGCCGCACGACGACGCCGTGCAGGCACGCCGCCGTGCACGCCGTTCGTAGTGAGCCCGTCGAACCACGAACGGGATCCGGTGTTCAGTGCTCCCCCCGGCTAGCGATCACGCTGTTGCCGCAGCCATGCGCGCCGCTGGCTGACAGGCACCGCCAGCAGTTCACGACGGAACGCATCCCGGTCCTGCGGCGGCAAGCGCTGCGCCAGCGCGGCCAGATCGTCCCGTTGCTCCGCGTCGAGCTGGTGGAGCACCGAGAGCGCCGCGTCGCGCTCGCCGGGCGGTACGTAGGCGAACAAGGGGTGCAGGCGTGGCCAGTCAGCACCGAGCGCCGGCCCCAAGCGCCATCCGTTGCGCTGCATCGCATCCAGCACGGCGAACTGCGTGCGCAGGGCAGCCTGGTGTTCCGGCGGCAGCGCAGCGACCTCGGCGGCCGCGGCGCGCAACCGCACGCGCTGTACTTCGTCCAGTGCACCCCAGGCGGCGTAGCGCGCGCGACGGTCTTCGCGTTCGTGCAGGGGCAGCGCATCCCACGCAATGCGCCGTTGCTGCCACGCCGCCTGCGCGGACGGTGACATCGCCTGCCAGCGCGCGCCGGGCGCGGCGTCCTGCGCGGCGGAGACGGCGATGCCGGCGATCGAGACCACCAGGCCCACGGCGCCGAGCAGCGCCATCCGCATCTCAACGCGCCGCATCGTCATCCTCCACGGCAGGCGTTTGAGGCGTGCCTGCGCCGGCCACGTACCAGGCCAGGAAGTCGGCCTCGCGGGCGAGGGCCTCCTCGTCGGCATCGGCGAGCAGCGCGAAGTCCACATGTTCGTGCGGCGCCATCGCAGCGTCGGAGCGCACGGCAGGGGCGTCGGCAGCCGGCAGTTCGGCCACGGCGATCACCGGATCCGGAGGCAGCGCCAGCGCGCCGTCGCCGCCCGCCGGGACTCCTGCCGTGCCGGACGGTGGCGGGGCGCCCTGCCTGTCCCACCACCACCACCCTGCCGCAGCGGCCGCCAGCAACAGGGGCACCGCGAGCAGGCTCCAATGCCAGCGTCGGCGGCGCGGAGGAGCCGTCACGGCCAGCGCAGCGGGCTTCGCCACCGGCGGCACGGGGCGCGTGCCGGCAAGGGCGTCCTCCCGCAGGCGGGCCAGTGTGGCGAGACGGTCAGGGGACAGGTCGCGCAGGTGCTGCTGGATGGCTTCCGCCAGCGCACGCCACCCGGCAGCGTCGGGCTGCCCGGCCGCATCACGCGGACAGGCACGGGCCAAGGCATCGCGGTAGGCCGGGTCGTCGATGCCGAGCGCTTCGGCGGCCTCGGCCTCCTGCAGGCCGCCTGCCAGCCGCAGCAGCAGGGCGGCGCGGTCGGCAGGCGCCGGTGCCGCCAGGGCCGCAAGCGAACCCGACCAGTGCGCGTGCGCGCCGTCCGCCCGCAGTTGCGGGGTGGCGGCAAGCAGCGACCAGAAGCGCACCGGCCAGTCCGCCATCGGCAGCGCCGCCGCCTTGGCACGGAACGCGCGCAATGCCGCCGCCAGGGCGACGTCGCCACGGTCGGGGTCTCCGCACTGGAGCGCGGCGAACACCGCGCCCCGGCGTTCGCACCCCCGCAGGAAGGCGGCAAGGGCGGCGGGCGGCGGGTCGGAAGCGGGGGTGGGAGCCATGGCGAAACCGGTTGCGGACGACCCGATCATAGTCAGCCTGCGGGCCCCTATGGACGCTTGACATCGCGCCGGAACCTGCTCTCTTCGGCCGCACAAGGCTTTCCGCGAAAAACGTTGTGCACAGCGGTCACCAAACCGTCATGCCGGGCCCGGGACTCCCCCGTCAGGACATTGTGTCAATCGGGTTTCACGGGCAACTGCATGATTTCATTGAAAAATATAGGGATGGCGCTTTTTTCGCCAAGGTGGCACCGAGGCTTGCAGGACCGTCATCGCGCCGTGAAGCAATCTCGCCATGCACAGATTTATCCACAGCTGGTGTGGATAAATCGGAATCCCCTTGTGGGATGGGCACTTGCGTGATTTTCGTCAAGATTTTGACAGGACATCACCGCAACTGCGCGAGATGTGCCCCCGCCGGGAGGGGCCGATACACTGCACGCAATGTCGCCCGTTTCCGTCCTCCAGGTCGCGCTGCCAGTCCCCCTGCCACGGCTGTTCGACTACCTGCCCCCGCCCGGCCACGCCGCCTCGCCGGAGGACGTGGGCAAGCGGGTCAAGGTGCTGTTCGGCAACCGTGCGCTGACCGGCTTCGTGGCCGGCGTCGGGCAGCCGGCCGATCCGGATCTGGAGCTGCGCCACGCCGAGGCGCTGCTCGATGCCAGCCCCCTGCTGCACGGGGAACTGCTCGACTCGCTGCACTGGCTGGGGCGCTATACGCACGCGCCAATGGGCGAGGTGGTCGCAACGGCCCTGCCGGTCCAGTTGCGCCAGGGCGAGCCGCTGCCGGACACCCACGCCTGGCACTGGCGGCTGACGGAAGCCGGCCGCACCCAGCAGGATCGCCTGCGCGCAGGCAGCCGGCCACGGCGTTTGGCCGACCTGCTGGCCGCACACGCCTCGCTCGACGAGGACGTGCTGGACCTGCACGTGGATGCCGGGCGCGCCACCGCACGAGACCTCGCCAGACGCGGCCTGGCCGAACGCGTCGTCGCGCCCGCCACGACGACGCCCCCTTCGCCCCGGCCTGGTCCGGCGCTCAACGACGAACAGCGCGTCGCGGCCGAGGCGATCACCGGCACGACCGGCTTCGGTGCCCTGCTGCTGGACGGGGTGACCGGCAGCGGCAAGACCGAGGTTTACCTGCACGCGATCGCCGACTGCCTGCATCGTGGACGCCAGGCGCTGGTGCTGGTGCCGGAGATCGGCCTGACGCCGCAGATGCTGGCGCGCTTCCGCGAGCGCCTGGGAGTGCCCGTGCATGCGCTGCACTCCGGCCTCAACGATGGCGAGCGCGCCCGTACCTGGGCCGCCTGCCTGCGTGGTGAGGCACGGGTGATCGTGGGCACGCGTTCGGCGGTGTTCACCCCGTTGCCGGAGGCCGGCCTGATCGTGATCGACGAAGAACACGACGGCAGCTACAAGCAGCAGGACGGCATCCGCTACCACGCACGCGACTTCGCGCTGGTGCGCGGCAAGGCGCAGGACGTGCCGGTGGTACTGGGCAGCGCCACGCCATCGCTGGAGACGCTGCACAACGCGCGCAGCGGCCGCTACGCACACCTGCGCCTGTCGCGGCGCGCGGGCGGGGCGCAACCGCCCGGCGTGCGCGTGCTGGACATGCGCAAGCGACCGCAGCAGGCCGGCCTGCTGCCCGACACGCTGCAGGCCATCCACCAGGCGCTGGAGGCGGATGGCCAGGTACTGGTGTTCAAGAACCGCCGCGGGTACGCCCCGGTGCTGCTGTGCCACGACTGCGGCTGGAGCGCGCACTGCAAGCGCTGCGACAGTGCGATGACGGTGCATGCGGGCGGCAAGCGCCTGCAGTGCCATCACTGCGGCGCGCGGCAGGCCGCCCCTCCGGCATGCCCCGACTGCGGCGGCCTGGCATTGCAACCGCAGGGCATCGGCACGGAGCGGCTGGAGGAAACACTGTCCGACCTGTTCGCCGACGTGCCGGTGCTGCGGGTGGACCGCGGCACCACGCAGAAGCGTGATGGGCTGGCGCAACAACTGGCCAGGCTCGGCGATGCGCCCGGCATCCTGGTAGGCACGCAGATCCTGGCCAAGGGCCACGACCTGCCGCACCTTACCCGCGTGGCGGTGGTCGGCGTGGACGAGGGCCTGTTTTCCACCGACTTCCGTGCGGGCGAGAAGCTCGCCCAGCAGCTGATCCAGGTCGCGGGGCGCGCCGGGCGCGCCGGCAAGCGCGGCGATGTCTGGCTGCAGACGCATCACCCCGATCATCCGCTGTTGAACACGCTGATCACCGGCGGCTACCACGCCTTCGCCGATGCGGAGCTGGAGCAACGCCGGATGGCGGGCTTCCCCCCGTTCGCACATCTGGCCTTGCTGCGTGCGGAAGCCCAGCACGTGGATGCCGCGCACCAGTTCCTGCAGGCCGCCAAGCAGAGCCTGCGCGCGCAGGACGCCACCCTGGAAATGCACGGCCCCCTGCCCGCACCGATGCCACGCCGCGCCGGCCTGCACCGCGTGCAATTGCTGCTGTCCTCGCCGGAACGCCGCACGCTGCACCGCGCACTCGACCTCGCGTTGCCGCAGATCCATGCAATGCCGGAAGCGCGCCGTACGCGCTGGTCGCTCGACATCGACCCGATGGACCTCTACTGATGAGCGCCGACACACACGCTGCCATGACGCCCGCGCGCCGCCTGCGCAGCATCTTCAGCGGCTCGGTCGGCAACCTGGTGGAGTGGTACGACTGGTACGTCTACGCGGCATTCTCGCTGTACTTCGCCGAAGTGTTCTTCCCCGGTGGGGACCGCACCAGTCAGTTGCTGAAGACCGCCGCGATCTTCGCGGTGGGTTTCCTGATGCGCCCGCTCGGCGGCTGGCTGCTGGGCCGCTACGCCGATCGCCATGGCCGCAAGCGCGCGTTGATGCTGTCGGTGGTGATGATGTGTGCGGGTTCGCTCATCATCGCCTGCACGCCGGGCTACGCGACCATCGGCGTGGCGGCACCGATCCTGCTGGTGATGGCGCGGCTGCTGCAGGGCCTGTCCGTCGGCGGCGAATACGGCACATCGGCGACCTATCTCAGCGAGATGGCCACGCGCGGGCATCGCGGCTTCTGGTCCAGCTTCCAGTACGTCACGCTGGTGATGGGCCACCTGATCGCGTTGGCCGTACTGATCGCGTTGCAGCGCGTATTCCTGACCGACGGGCAGCTGCGCGAATGGGGCTGGCGCATCCCGTTCGCGATCGGCGCCGCGGCGGCGCTGGTGGCATTGTGGCTGCGCCGGAACATGGTGGAGACCGAATCGTTCTCCCGCCGCGAGGCTGCGGGCACGCCAGACCAGCAGGAGGCGCAGGGCACGCTGCGTGCCCTGATGCAACACCCACGTGCGGTGCTCGCCGTGGTCGGACTGACGATGGGTGGCACGCTGGCGTTCTACACATACACGACCTACGTGCACAAATTCCTCGTCAACAGCGCGGGCATGGCCAGCCAGACGGCCAGCCTGATCAACGCCTCGACGCTGTTCTTCTTCATGCTGCTGCAGCCGGTGGTCGGTGCGCTGTCCGACCGGATCGGCCGTCGACGCATCCTGATCGCCTTCGGTGTGCTGGGCACGTTGTGCACGTGGCCGATCCTGTCGACGCTGCAGACGGTCTCCAGCCCGGCGCAGGCATTCTGGCTGCTGATGGCGGCGCTGGTGATCCTCAGCGGCTACACCGCGATCAACGCAGTGGTGAAAGCAGAGATGTTTCCCGTCGAGATCCGCGCCCTCGGCGTCGGCTTGCCCTATGCGCTGACCGTGGCGATTTTCGGCGGCACCGCCGACATGGTCGCGCTCTGGTTCAAGGACATCGGCCACGAAACCGGCTTCTACTGGTATGTCACGGCGTGCATCGCATGCTCGCTGCTGGTGTACCTGTGGATGCCCGATACGCGCGAGACCTCGCTGATCGATCGCGATCCGGAATGATCCTGCGCGCCCCGGATACGGCGCGTGCGACAATCCGCGACGACGCCACGCGACCATGGCAGCAGGAGACGGCATGCAGGCAGGACACCATCTCGTCATCGTCGGCGGCGGCTTCGCCGGACTCTGGGCCACGCGTGCGCTGGCTTCCGCGCCGGTACGCATCACCCTGATCGACCGCCACAACCACCATCTGTTCCAGCCCCTGCTTTACCAGGTGGCCACCGCCGGGCTGTCCGCACCCGATATCGCCGCGCCGCTGCGCCACATCCTGCGCAAACAGGAGAACGTCGAAGTACGGCTGGCCGATGTTGCATCGATCGAGCCGGATGCAAGGCAGGTCGTCCTGGCGGACGGCACGACGATCATGTTCGACTCGTTGCTGCTGGCCACGGGCGCGACGCACGCTTACTTCGGTCACGACGAATGGGCGCGACACGCACCGGGCCTGAAGACGCTGGATGATGCGCTGCAACTGCGACGTCACCTGCTGCTCGCGTTCGAGCGTGCGGAGGCAGAGACCGATCCAGGCAGGCGCGCCGCATGGCTGAGCTTCGCGATCGTCGGCGGTGGACCGACCGGGGTCGAACTGGCGGGCACGCTGGCGGAGATCGCGCGGCACACGCTGAAGAACGAATTCCGCCGCATCGATCCCTCGCAGGCGCGCGTGCGACTGGTGGAAGCGGGACCGCGCGTGCTGGCTTCGTTTCCCGACGCACTGTCGGAAAAGGCGCGCAGGCAACTGGAAAAACTGGGCGTCGAGGTCGTGACCGGCACGCCGGTCAGCGACATCACCGACGAGGGTTACCGGCTGGGCGACGCCTTCGTGCCCGCGAAGACGGTGGTGTGGGCGGCCGGTGTGGCGGCATCACCGCTTGCGCGCTCGCTGGACGTGCCCCTGGACCGCGCCGGCCGCGTGCCGGTGCAGCCCGATCTCAGCGTCACGGGGCATCCGGACATCTTCGTCGCGGGAGATCTCGCCGCCGTGACCTCGGACGGGCGTCCCGTGCCCGGCGTGGCGCCGGCGGCGAAACAGATGGGCCGGCACGTGGCGCAGGTGCTGCGTGCGCGACTGTCGGGTGGTCCGGCGCCCGGCGCGTTCCGCTACCAGGACTACGGCAATCTCGCGACGATCGGGCGGATGGCGGCGGTGTTGGATTTCGGTCGGTTGAAATTTTCCGGGCTGCTGGCGTGGTGGTTCTGGCTGACCGCGCACGTGTTCTTCCTGATCGGCTTCCGCAACCGCCTGGTCGTGCTGCTGAACTGGTGCTGGGCATACTGGAGCTACCAGCGCGGCGCGCGGATCATCCTCGGCAAGGACGAGGATCAGCCGGGATCGACGCGGCAGGCGTAGCAGCCGGGACGTGCGTTATGCACGTGCAGATAGGCGACGCCGGGCGCATCGAGCAGACGCTGCAGGTGCGGTGACGCGTTCGCGCCTTCCACCACCTCGGCGTCCCGCATCAGACCGTCCTCGTCATAGGCCCGTAGCGACAGCAACCGGCGCGGGAATGACGGCGGCAATGTGTCGTGGTATTCGGCGGCATGGATATGCAGCGCCGCTTCGCGCACGTAGATCGGCCCACTGGCGCGATACGGACCGGCGACATCGTGGTGCAGATAGGGAAGCAGCAGCAGGGTCTCGCCCTGCTGCGCATCCTGCAGCGTGACGCGGCAGGGAAAGCCACGGTCGGCATCGGCGACGACGCGACGGATGTTGCGCGCCGCCAGTGCGGCGGCGTCGAGCGCGAACAGAGGACGGAAGGGTTCGGGCGACAGCCCGCGGATCACGAACGACATGGCATCACGCTGCGGGAAACGGGATGCCATGTTCGTGTCGCCCTTGAGGCGGCGCTATCCGGATCTTGTCCGGCCTACTTCGGGTCCAGCGGATAGCGCTTGCCGTCGGCCATGACCAGCTCGCCGTCGCCGATGCGCTCGCTGTCCGCATCGACCGTGATGAATTCGGCCTCGAGGCGGCCTGCGCCCTTGCTGCCTTTCAGGTCGAAGACATACAGCTCGCCTTCCGCTGCCCAGGACGCGTCACGGTCGAAGGCCGCCTCGCGGATGTCGCCGATGTGGCGTTGCACGACCGGATGCGCCTGCATCGCCGCGTTGGCCTGCAGCACGAAGATGCCATCCTGCCGCGCGAACGTGTCGGGCACCTCGCCGCGATCCGTATCGATGCGCGGCGACGCCAGTTCGCCCTCCATCGGCGCCTCGCCCTCGAACGCAATCTCGCGGCCATCGGCGAGCGTCAGCACACCCTTGCCGAGACGCTCGGTGTCGGCGTCCACGGTGATGAATTCCGCGAGGATGCGGCCACGGCCCTTGTCGCCCGCCAGTGCGAACACGAACTCGTTGGCACCCTCGGCCTCGCCCGTGGCAGCCAGGTCGAATTCGAACGAGGCGAGCGTGCCGATGTGCTGCTGCACCAGCGGGTAGCGCTGCACGGCGACGCGCGCCTGGCGGGTGAAGATGTTGTCCTGCATATCGCCGAACAGGCCATCGACGCCCGCCTCATCGGCGGGCTCGTCTTCACCGCGCGGCTCGCCTTCGAACGGCAAGCGGCGGCCATTGGCCAGCGTCAGCACGCCCTTGCCGAGGCGTTCGGTCTCGGCACTGACGGTGATGAAGTCCGCTTCCAATCGCCCACGGCCCTTGTCGCCCACCACGTCGAACACGAAGGTGTTCATGCCCGGCGCGGCACCGGTAGCCTCCGTGTCGATCTCGAATGTCGTGATCTGGCCGATGTGCTGGCGGATCAGCGGATACCGCTGCGCGGCTTCCTGCGCCTGGCGGGTGAAGAGATCGGCGCCCGCCCCGACGTCCTCATCATGGTCGTGCCCATGGTGGTCGTCTTCCGCAGCCAACGCGTCGGCGTCGCCTTCGATCACGTGCTCGGTGCCGTCCGACATCACCAGCACGCCAGGGCCGAGCGCCTCCTCCGTTGCACTGACGGTGATGAAACGCGCGGTGACGCGCCCCTTGCCACGGCTGCCCTCGACGTCGAACACCAGTACGTCCGGGCCGGGCTGGTCCATGCTCGCGGCATCGTCCAGCACGACCTTGCGAATCGCGCCAAGCTGCGCGGACACCACCGGATCGATCTGCATCGCGGCGCGCGCCTGCGCGTCGTATTCCTCGCGATCGATGCTGAAACTCACGCCGCGCGTTTCGCCGGAGGATTTGGTGTTGCCGGTTTCGGCCGCCATGGCCGGCGTGCCGCCCGCGCCCGCCCCCATGCCGCATGCCAATGCCAACGCGAGTACCCACTGCCGCTTGTTGCCCCACGCCATGCCCTGCTCCTTTAGTTGCCGCCCGAGGCGGATCGCGGCGTAGTGGATCACACTTCCGTCGATCGATGAACCTTGCAAACGAAAAGAGGCCCCTTACGGGGCCTCTTCAGTACGCTGACGCGATGCCGGGTCAGGCCGCGAACAGCGCCTTCATCTTCTTCAGCGCGTTGGCTTCCACCTGGCGGACACGCTCGGCGGAAATGCCGTACTCGTCGGCAAGTTCCTGTAGCGTGATCTTGCTTTCGCCATCCAGCCAGCGGCGCTTGATGATGTCGCGCGAACGCTCATCCAGATTCGCCAGGCCTTCGCGCAGCAGTTCCATCTGATTGTCTTCGCTGTCCGCACGCTCGTAGGCTTGCGAAGGATCCTCATCGTGGGCGACCAGGTAGCTGGCCGGAGAGGGCGGGGCATGATCCTCGTCCTCGTCAGAGGAGGCGTCGAAACCGATGTCACGACCAGACAGGCGCGCTTCCATCTCCAGCACTTCGCGCTCGGACACGTTGAGGTCCTTGGCGATGACGCTGACTTCCTCGGCATTCATCCAGCCCAGGCGTGTCTTGGACTTGCGCAGGTTGAAGAACAGCTTGCGCTGCGCCTTGGTCGTGGCGACCTTCACGATGCGCCAGTTCTTCAGGATGAACTCGTGCATCTCGGCACGGATCCAGTGCACGGCGAAACTCACCAGGCGCACGCCCATGTCGGGATCGAAACGCTTCACCGCCTTCATCAGGCCGATGTTGCCTTCCTGGATCAGATCCCCCAGCGGCAGGCCGTAGCCGTTGTAACCGCGGGCGACATGCACCACGAAGCGCAGGTGCGAATGCACCAGCTCGCGCGCCGCGTCGAGGTCTTCATCCTCGCGATAACGGTGGGCGAGCGCTCGCTCGTCCTCGACCGACAGCACCTGGATCTGGTGCACGGCACTGATGTAGGCGTCCAGCGAACCCAGGGCACTGGGAATCGGCAGGCTGTTGGTGACCAGGGCGGTAGTAGGAGTGTTCTGGCTCATGGGCAGGGATGTTAGCAGTCGGGGGGTTCGACTGCTAACCACCAGGGAAGTTCCCCATTGTCCTACGTCTGCAACAATCTCCCTCCGGCGGACTAGTCCAGGAATATTCCTGTCCTATCAATTACTTGGCAATCCCGGATCACGTAATGCCCAGCTAGTTCGGAAATCCCTCACCCGCCCCGGCGATCTGGCGTTCAGGTTCGGGAGGACATCGCCACGACGGCGGGCGGCGCTTTCCGAGCCTGCCTCGCCAGCACCTGGGCGGCAAGGTCGTCGGCACCCTCCAAACGCGAAGGATGGAAGTCCCGATGCAGGTAGTCGCGCAGGTGACGAAGGGTGCGGCGCGCCATCCCATGCCCCTTCCCGAAGTGATGGGCCACCTGGCGCCAGGAGGCCTTTCTCCACACCAAGCGATCCTGGGCCAACAGTGACGTGGCCATGCCGATCATCAAGGCGTAGAAAAGCGTGGTTGTCGTCAGCGCGCCCAGCAAGCGCACCGCGTAGCGAGGCGCAATCGCCTGCAGCAGATCGAACGCGACTGCACGGTGCTCGATCTCTTCTGCGAAGTGCCATTCCATCAGGTCGCGCACACTTGGATCCGCCTCGACCAGGATCGACTGCGACAGGAACTCATACCCCAGGAAGGCGTTGATGTGTTCGACGCAGCTCACCAGTGAGACCCGTAGCCAAAGCGGCGCGTAGCGGTCCATCGTGCGGAAGACGACACGATCTACCGTGCGCTCGAAGCCACGGTATGCGTATCCCTGCGCATCCAGGTTGTCCCAGTAGCGCTTGTGCGCCACTCCATGTTGCGCCTCCTGCCGGATAAACGCCTGGCAGCGCCCGCGCAGCGCGTCGCTGGCAACATGCGGCATGCACGCATTGAGCGTCCGGATATAGAAGGCTTCGTTCGCGGGCACCAGGATGGTGTATGCATTGAGCAGCGACGAAACCACTTCGTTGCCCGGTAACCAGTGCCGGGGAATGTCGAGAGGAAGGCCTGCAACGAAGCGTCGCGGCGTGATGGATTCACTCATGTCTCTGCCCTGCCCGTGCTCACCGGCGAGGGCGAAGGCGTCCTGACCCACTGCATCGATTCACCCACAGCGGAGCGGTCGTCGAAGAGTATCGGCAGTGCACCCTTGCGATCATGGAGATGCCGGGGGCGCGGCGCCCTTCTGCGCCTGCCGCAATACGCGCAGGAGGTTGCCGCCCCAGATTTTCCGGATGTCCACTTCGGAGTAGCCTGCCGCCAGCAGCGCCTCGGTGATCCGTGGCAGGGCACTGACATCTTCCAGGCCAACGACGCCACCGCCGCCATCCCAGTCTGCGCCGATGCCGACATGATCCACGCCAGCAACCTTCAGGATGTGCAGCAGGTGTGCCATGTATTCGTCGAACGTCGCCCGTCTGGCGGGATACCGCACGTCTATTGCGCGGCGCTCGGCCAGATAGTCCGCCACGCGATCCGCCGGCAGCCTGTTTTCGGGGCCGAACGTCTTCGACAGGCTTTCCATCGTCGCTTCGCGTTCTGGAATCTTCGGGATGTCGACCAGGTAGCCGCCGTAAGCATTGACGTGGATCACCCCGCCTTTCGCCGCGAGGTGGCGGATTCTCGCGTCGTCGATATTACGCGGATGGTCGTAGATCGCATCGGCACTCGTATGCGACAAGACAATCGGCGCCGAAGACAGCGCGAGCAACTGGTCGAACACCGCGTCGCTGGCATGCGACGCATCCAGCACGATGCCAAGCCGGTTCGCTTCGGCCACCAGAGCCCGTCCGGCCGGACTGAGTCCCTTCCACTCGGCACCTGCCGGATCGGTGGAAGAATCGCCGAAATCATTGTTGCGTACATGGGTGATGCCGAGCATGCGCAACCCCAGGCGATGGTAAGCCGTCAGCAGGGTTGGATCACTCGCCAGCGGCGCGGCGTTTTCCATGCTGATGAACGACACGCGCTTGCCGGCACCGGCGATCCGCTCGGCGTCATCCGCGGTGAGCGCGAGTTCCATCTCGGCAGGATGCGCCGCGAGCATCTCCAGGATACTGGCGAGACGCTCGAGACCATGGTCGCGCGCGGCGCGTTTGCCGGTGTCATCGCGCGCACCCTGGGCCGTGTAGATCACCCAGAAGCCTCCATCCAGCCCACCAGCCTTCATGCGCGGCAGGTCGACCTGCGAGAGATCGCCTTCATGCTGGTGATTGTCTGCGATGCTCCAGCCGGGGCGCCGCAGATTCGCGGGCGTGTCCAGATGCGTATCAAGCACCAGCGCTGCTTCATGCACGCGTTGCGCCGTTATCGACGTGCCTCCTGCCGCAGCATCAGCACCGGGCACGATCAGCGCAATCGCCAAGATCAATCGACACCGCTTCATGCATCGTCCCCCTGTGAGATGAGGATCGATTGTTGGCCAAAGCGACGCAAGAAAAAACCCCCGTCCTATCGGACGGGGGTTTCGGGGTAAAGCCCCTGGCGATGACCTACTCTTGCATGGCTTAAGCCACACTACCATCGGCGCGGCTGCGTTTCACTTCCGTGTTCGGGATGGGAACGGGTGGGACCACAGCGCTAATTTCACCAGGGAGAGGGTTGGAGCGTCGCCATCCAAGGAACGGATTAAGGCGCCAATCTCTCATAGGGTCTTGTGACGTAGCGGGCATTGGATTTTCTCTGACGATATCGTCGAGTCCAAGGCCACTTGAGGTTATATGGTCAAGCCACACGGATCATTAGTATCAGTTAGCTCAATGGGTTGCCCCACTTACACACCTGACCTATCAACCACCTAGTCTTGATGGTTCCTTTAGGGGGCTTGTGCCCCGGGAGATCTCATCTTGAGGCGCGCTTCCCGCTTAGATGCTTTCAGCGGTTATCGCTTCCGAACATAGCTACCCGGCAATGCCACTGGCGTGACAACCGGAACACCAGAGGTTCGTCCACTCCGGTCCTCTCGTACTAGGAGCAGCCCCTCTCAAATCTCCAACGCCCATGGCAGATAGGGACCGAACTGTCTCACGACGTTCTGAACCCAGCTCGCGTACCACTTTAAATGGCGAACAGCCATACCCTTGGGACCGACTACAGCCCCAGGATGTGATGAGCCGACATCGAGGTGCCAAACACCGCCGTCGATATGAACTCTTGGGCGGTATCAGCCTGTTATCCCCGGAGTACCTTTTATCCGTTGAGCGATGGCCCTTCCATACAGAACCACCGGATCACTAAGTCCTACTTTCGTACCTGCTTGATCCGTCGATCTCGCAGTCAAGCACGCTTATGCCTTTGCACACAGTGCGCGATGTCCGACCGCGCTGAGCGTACCTTCGAGCTCCTCCGTTACTCTTTGGGAGGAGACCGCCCCAGTCAAACTACCCACCATACATGGTCCCCGATCCGGATTACGGACCTAGGTTAGAACGTCAAGCACATCAGGGTGGTATTTCAAGGTTGGCTCCACCGAAGCTAGCGCCTCGGTTTCATAGCCTCCCACCTATCCTACACAGACGAACTCAACGTTCAATGTAAAGCTATAGTAAAGGTTCACGGGGTCTTTCCGTCTTGCCACGGGAACGCTGCATCTTCACAGCGATTTCAATTTCACTGAGTCTCGGGTGGAGACAGCGCCGCTGTCGTTACGCCATTCGTGCAGGTCGGAACTTACCCGACAAGGAATTTCGCTACCTTAGGACCGTTATAGTTACGGCCGCCGTTTACTGGGGCTTCGATCAAGAGCTTCGCCTTGCGGCTGACCCCATCAATTAACCTTCCAGCACCGGGCAGGCGTCACACCCTATACGTCCACTTTCGTGTTTGCAGAGTGCTGTGTTTTTGATAAACAGTCGCAGCGGCCTGGTTTCTGCGACCCCCCTCAGCTATAGCCCGCATGGGCCACCAAAGAGGGTGCACCTTCTCCCGAAGTTACGGTGCCATGTTGCCTAGTTCCTTCACCCGAGTTCTCTCAAGCGCCTGAGAATTCTCATCCTACCCACCTGTGTCGGTTTACGGTACGGTCTGCGTGAGCTGAAGCTTAGGAGCTTTTCCTGGAAGCGTGGTATCAGTGACTTCGTCCAAAAGGACTCGTCTCGGTGCTCGGTCTTAAAGGATCCCGGATTTGCCAAAGATCCAAACCTACCGCCTTTCCCCGGGACAACCAACGCCCGGTACACCTAACCTTCTCCGTCCCTCCATCGCACTCACGCGAGGTGCAGGAATATTAACCTGCTTCCCATCGACTACGGCTTTCGCCCTCGCCTTAGGGACCGACTAACCCTGCGTCGATTAACGTTGCGCAAGGAAACCTTGGGCTTTCGGCGTGCGGGCTTTTCACCCGCATTATCGTTACTCATGTCAGCATTCGCACTTCCGATACCTCCAGCAACCTTCTCAAGTCACCTTCAACGGCTTACGGAACGCTCCTCTACCGCGCATAACAAAGTTATGCACCCCAAGCTTCGGTTTCGTGCTTAGCCCCGTTAAATCTTCCGCGCAGACCGACTCGACCAGTGAGCTATTACGCTTTCTTTAAAGGGTGGCTGCTTCTAAGCCAACCTCCTGGCTGTCTGTGCCTTTCCACATCGTTTTCCACTTAGCACGAAATTTGGGACCTTAGCTGTGGGTCTGGGTTGTTTCCCTTTTCACGACGGACGTTAGCACCCGCCGTGTGTCTCCCGTACATTCTGTCTTGGTATTCGGAGTTTGCCATGGTTTGCTAAGACGCGATGTCCCGCTAGCCATAACAGTGCTCTACCCCCAAGAAGATTCATACGAGGCGCTACCTAAATAGCTTTCGAGGAGAACCAGCTATCTCCGGGTTCGATTAGCTTTTCACTCCTAATCACACCTCATCCCCTACCTTTGCAACGGGAGTGGGTTCGGGCCTCCAGTACCTGTTACGGCACCTTCACCCTGGGCATGACTAGATCACCCGGTTTCGGGTCTACTGCCCGCGACTATGCGCCCTTATCAGACTCGGTTTCCCTTCGCCTCCCCTATACGGTTAAGCTTGCCACGAACAGTAAGTCGCTGACCCATTATACAAAAGGTACGCAGTCACCCTTGCGGGCTCCTACTGCTTGTACGCACACGGTTTCAGGATCTATTTCACTCCCCTCTCCGGGGTTCTTTTCGCCTTTCCCTCACGGTACTGGTTCACTATCGGTCGGTCAGGAGTATTTAGCCTTGGAGGATGGTCCCCCCATGTTCAGACAGGGTTTCTCGTGCCCCGCCTTACTCGTCTTCACTGAAAAGGTCCTTTCGAATACCGGGCTGTCACCGTCTATGGCCAGTCTTTCCAGACTGTTCTTCTAAAACCAATCCAGCTTAAGGGCTGGTCCCCGTTCGCTCGTCACTACTCAGGGAATCTCGGTTGATTTCTTTTCCTCCGGTTACTTAGATATTTCAGTTCACCGGGTTTGCCTCCAGC